>JACNKX010000187.1 GCA_014381825.1 Planctomycetota bacterium | reverse complement strand
CAACCTCGGCAGGCTACCAGAACCAGAATTCACCCACAGATTCTTTTAGGGAAGCAAAAAATCAAAGAGTGACTGTCATCGTTGCACGTATCATGGATTCGGAAAACGGGGACAGCGACGGTCTTAACTTCTGTCAATAACTGTCCCTGTTCTTCCTCCTGAGTACAACTCCATCCTACCGGCTAGCGCAGCTTGCTTGCAAACCAATCATCGACGTGACTTACTAGCACACGACCGATCGAATCGTCTGGTGATCGAATCGAGATCGTGCAAAGTTGGCCGGCGCGAACCTGTTCGCTGTCGTTGGTCCTGAGAGTGACGTGGCCGACGAACCGGGGTTCGAGAAGCCGAATGCCCTCTCGCGAATTGTTGTCATGGTCCGCGCGAACCGGAAGTGGCCCGCCGTGAGATGAGCAAAGTGCTGGGTGTGTTGGATGATCGGTTGCACGTGGAGTGATCGAAGTGAGATCGGCGTAGATCACGCCATCAGATGCTCTCACAGCAACCCTCGCTCCGATCTTGGCCTGAAACGCTTGCACATCATCTTGATGAATGGACAGCTGAACCTCTTTCTCGTTTTCCTTGCCGATCCGGCAAAGTTCGTCACCTACTTGCATGTAGGAGTCGAGTAGCAGTGGCAATGTTCGACCGACGATTTGCCCCGATGCCGACGCTCGCACGATAAGTCCATCGACTTGCTTTTGCTTGGCCTCGAATTGTGCCTTGAGCGCGACAAGCTTGTCTTGTTCAGCTTGATAAGCCGCCATCTCGCCACGTTTTCGAAGTAAACGGCTGCGCAAGTCAGACTCTTTGATCGCGAGCTCGACCAGCCGTAACTCATCTAGCAAGGCGACATTTTCAAGCGTCGCAATCATGTCGCCGATTTCAACCGAATCACCAGGTGAAACGAGAATATCTCGCACGAACCCTGCGCTGTCACTTCGTAAAACCGTGATCGGTTTGTATTCGATGATACCGGGCGAACGTCGCGGGAAAGGCGAAGGCGTGTACGACAGAAACAGCGTTGCGCCGCCAACAACGGCTGCTGTCACAAGACATAATCGACGAAGCTGAGACCAATTGTCTCGGAGCAGGAGCCTTGCTAAGAACTTTCCCGCAGGAGCCAAGAACCACGAGACAGTAGCAAAGACAGCCAGCACAATTCCCGCTCCGTGAAACAAAACGCTTGCCGCGCAAATCAAAGAAAGGCAAACCATGATACGCCACGCCCACGCAACGAGCCCGTATCCTTTGATGATTCGGGATGCCGTAGCGCTGCTTGGAATCGCGCTGTCGGCGAATTGTTCCCCAAGGACCCAACGACGAAACAGACGCGTCGTAAATTGTTGTCCCCGTGAATAGAGATTCGGAATTTCAAGCCAGTCGGCGAGTATGTAGTAGCCATCGAATCGCATTAGAGGATTCGCGTTAAACAGAATCGTTGTTGCGGTGGCCATAACAACAATGTTCACACAGAGCTGATTGAGCACTCCCGCCGACGTATGGCTCCAGACGAGAACCGCAATCGAGCCAATGATGGCTTCGACGTACATGCCTGCAGCCGCGATGTGGATTCGCGCCCACTTCGATCGAAGGCGCCAGGAGGATGTCACGTCGACGTAGGGTATCGGCGCGAACAACAAGAAAGCGACGCCTGCCTCGCGAACGTAACCGCCATGATGTTTGCACGCCAAGCCGTGGCCGAGCTCATGCGCGACTTTCAACACGACCCAGCAAACTAGCAAGTAGAACCCTTGCTCGACGGCCAAGATTCCGCCCGCTGATTCGGTGAACCTCGCCCAATCCGCAATCAGGTAGATCGAGGCGACAGTTGCAAGTAGTGCCGCCGCGCCGGCGAGCGCTCGCGAGTTCAACCAACCCGTCCAGGGTGCTAAACGATCTAAAAGACGATCGGGGGCTAAGAGAGGAACTCGAATGAACACAGGATTGAACCGTGTCCACAATGGGGGGAGAACTCTCGCCACTGGCGTGAGCTGTTGGTTTTCCGCTACTTGAGCGAGCCCGGTTTGCAGGAGCCACCGACAAACTTGTAGCGTCGCTTTTCCGGCGACGTCTGCCGCGCCTTCTCCATCATCTGTGTCGATCGGCACCGATGCCACGATCTCCGCCAGGCTCTTCTTCCCGTCAAGCGAAGATGCGACCGTGTACTCGATGCTGCCAAGCCGATAGCACTTGCCGGTTAATCGATCTTCGATGACGTACAGTCGCTGGCCGCCCGTCGTCTGGGGCACGATTGAGAGGTCGTCGCGAAGCCGTAACACGACCTGAGTTAGATCGGGTGGCGCATTAGTTTGGTCATTGGTCATTGGATTTGGGTCGTTCTCCCGTCACCATCCCATTCGTTGCGCCAAGGCGTTGGCCGATCGGTGGAACAGAATCCAACCGACGGATCGTCTCTTCGATTGGATCTTTGCCCGACCGCTCATGCCGGGGCTGAGGCGATTGTCGGGATTCTCCAAGTGAACCTCCGCGATAAAAACCGTCGACTGATCGCGGAGCTCGGCTCGAGGATGGACTTTGACTAACTCGCCGCTCCAACTCTGTCCGGGAAAAGCCTCGAAACGAAGATCCACTGACATCCCTCGCCGTACGTGGCTGACCTCCTCCTGCGGCACAGCTATCTCGGCGATCATGCGATCGAGAGGCGCGATCTCGAACAGTGATTGACCGACCGAGAGCGGCGCGCCTTCTGTTCTTCTAAGGTCTCCGCTTACGACAACGCCATCCATTGGGCACTTGATCGACAAGTGTTTTAGTCGTTCGTTGATGGTCTCGAGCTTCGTTTCGAGTTGAGCGCACTCAAGCGCCGCCAACTGAGCGGTCGCTGCCTCGCGGGTTGCCAACGCAGCCATTCGCTTTTTCTTTGCTGCGCCATATTCCGCTTCGTAACCAGCGAGTTGTAACTGCAGCTCGCGTTCGTCCATCACCGCAAGCACCTGCCCCATTTGCACGATGTTTCCGGGCTCGACGAAAGTCTTATCGAGCGTTCCGTCGAAGGGCGTTGCCACGAAGCGCCGAGTGACGGGCTCGACCGTAAAGTCGCATTTGACTTTGAAGGGAGTCGGGAAGAGCAGGATGGATGCGACAAGGATCGACGTTGCAATGGCCAATCGGGATCGCAACTGACCGATGCGAGTTTTCAATGCTGCGCGAAACTTCGTCCACCTGCCTTCTCTAGTGTTTCGTAACAGATCGAGCGAACTGGCGATCGGAGTTTGGCAGATCTCTAATGCGGTTGACCGCAGCAACTGCGCGTGCCATGCGATGTCACCACAGAGCAAAAGCGCGCCAACCGGATCGCCATTCTTTTTTCGCAGCGGAATGCCGATCACGGCATCGGTCGATGCCAGACGAGTCAGTCTCCGGAAAATTGGAGCATTGTCGGAACTCGCGGATGTCCAAGAAGCCAACTCTTGCTTCGCTAGCGCCTCGTCGAGTGTCGCTTCGAACGCGAGCATCAATTCAGAGCGTTGGTCCAAGTTCGTTGCATCCGAGATCGCGGATACTTTCACCGTTCCATGTGCATTTGAAACCCCGAGTACACCGCGCGTCGCACCACTCCAATCCGTCAATCGGCTACACAGTTGCTGTACAGCCGACTCGAAATCATCCGCCGCTTGCACATCTGCGAGTAACGCGAGGAGGCCATTGGCATTTGGTGCGTCGGTGGCCGGATTCTTCGACAACGGGGTCGTCGGGCGTGTTGCGGTTGCAACTGGAGCCGCGGTGATTGGCGCAGGAGCCGGTCGATCCAACCGCTGGTGAAGCGGTTGGGGTGATCGATCAACGCGACGTGGAATAACTTTTTCCATTAGACAAGGGCCTGGCGTAGTTCGACTCGTAACCCAAAGCGCAAGCGAGCAGCGAATTAGAGCTCCTCACTTCCGCTTCGAATCACGAGGAGACAATCGAAAACATCATTTCACTTCAACCGTGCAACGTTCGCCGCTGCGATACTTACCTTCATGGTTGTCGACACGGATTCGCACCGGAACCGTTCCGCTTTCCGCGTCGGTCAGCTCCGATACTTGTTCGACGACACCGGAAGCCTTGAGGTCAGAATCGGTGAATGCAATCGTCACTTGCGACCCTACACGAACCTTTGCCGACAGTTCGCGATCCATCAAAAAAGTCGCTCGAAGCGGGTTGAGTTGGACGAGCGTGAGGACTTCAGGGTCGACCGGCGAGACATATTCGCCCGGGTTCTTTGTAAGCATCGTGACCACACCGTTGACGGGGGCGGTCACCGTTCGACGATCGAGTTGGACGGCGATCTTCTTGTGTTCCAGCTTTCGTAATGTCAGCTCTTCTTCGATCGCTAAGACCCTGCCTTGAGCCACCTCGACGTCCGCTCGAGCACGATCGACTTCCTGCTGATAGGCCTGTCCCGCGCGCCGCAATTCGGAGAGCTTGGCGAAACGAGACCGATGCAGTTCGAGTTCCGCACGTGTCGAGTTGATCCGGCCCGTCGCATCCATCTGTTGTTTAGCGATCTCAAGCAGCATGCGATGCACTTCATCATCGAGTGCGACTAGCTGTTGGCCGGCGGTGACGGTGTCGCCTTCGCGAACGAAGACTCGAGAAACGATGCCTGATTCGGGTGAGGCGACGTGAATCGTTCGAAAGGGTTCGGTGAAGCCTTCGACTGTCGCGGCGAATCCATGCGACGCGATGCCGCAGGTCGCAAGGGCAATCGCTATGCTCGTGAGCCAATTGATTTGGAGTTTCATGATACCATCCTCAACCAGAGTTAGGGTGCAGGCCTGTGCAGCGGAGGTCCGACCGCTGGAATCCGTGTGTATTCGATCGGGTTGGCGACATGCATTGGTTGTCCGACGCTCAAGAGCGAGCCTGACGCACGTTGCAAACTGAAATGCGACAGCGTGTAAGCGATTTGAGCGCGGACGAAGGACGACTCGGCTTCCATCTGGCGATCTTGGGCATCGAGTAATTCCTCGAGCACAAAACTGACGGCGCGGTCGTCGCCGGGAAGCAATCGCCACCGATCAAACAAGTACTTTAGCTCCTCGTCCGTTGCTAACATCGCTTCGTAACGGCCGTGCAATTCGTGGTAGGCCGCTTCGACTTCGGTGATCGCGATTTCGACTTCGAGCGAGACCTGACTGAGAACTGCGTTTAACTCATACATCAATTGCGCGATCTGAGATTCGCGTCGACGATATTCGGCTTTCGCACCGCGGTTGCCAAGCGGCACTTGGAACACGATGCCCGCGCTATAGCTGGGCGAACCGTCCGCGAACTGACTGCCGATCGAGTCCGAGACGTCGTAGTTTCCATCTAAGCCTGCGACGTAAGTTTCGAGTACCAAGTCCAACGTCGGCAGCAATTCGTTCTTGGAGATGCCAAGTCGAATCTGCGCTTGGCGGATTTCCTCCATGTGTTTCGCAACTTCAGGGCGATAATGAAGCGCCGTTTGAAACGCGGTGTGTAAATCGACGGTGCTTTGGGCCGTCGCCGGAGCTTCCACTGGAGTTAGCTCGACGACCGACGCATTTCGCCAAGATGGGTTATTTGTGAGCGTCACGATCCTGGACTGAGCCGTTCGAGTCGTGAGGAGCGCTCGTTGGACGTTTGCTCGTCGAATTGCGACCGCGGCGCGGGCACGGGAGATCTGGCTGCGCAGCGAGTCGAGTTGCTCGCGGCTCTTTAGCTCGGAATGAATCTTGACTGCTTGATCATAGGCTCGCTGGCGTTGCAAATACAAAGCCCGCTGCAGGTAGAGATCCCAATAGGCCTGGATTACCGAAAACGCATGGTCTTGCAATTCGCGACTCAATTCATGCTCGGCGATGTTAGTTTGGACTTCGGCCAGCAAGATCGCGCTCTCGTTGTACTCGCGTCCAGCTCGTTTGAGCAGAGGTTGGTTCAGGCTGAGCGTCATTCGCGTTGCGGCTTGCTGATCAGGCAGGAAGAACAGTGAGTTCGTGTCCTGCAATCCCACCTCTTGGGCCAGCTCGAGGGTGCCGCCGAGTTGGCTCTTTTGACGCATTCCGCCTCGCGTCACCCAGTGGTGATCGTTAAAACGAGTTGGCCCACCTGTCGTAAGCGTGTTACCAACGGGGTTATTGAGATCATCCCATCGCGAGTCGAAGAAGACGGCTGGGTCGAAGTCCGCCATCGCTTTCAATACGTCTTCCTGTTGAATCAAAGGTCCTTGGCTGACGGCAAGAACGTGATCGGATTGAGCAAGTGCTTGCGCGATCAGTTCGTTCGCGGAGACGGCAACCGATTCAGTTCCTTGACGGTGGGGTTCGCCGATATGGTGCTCCCACCATGCCGAGACGTTGGCCAGCCTTTGCTCGATTGCAGTAGTTTGTGAGGATGCGACGCGTGTTACAGGGGGCAGACGCGTGAATCGCGAGGCGTGGGAAGCGTTCGGTTCCATGGCTGGCAGACGAAGCATCGGCATCTGGGCTGACGTCGAACCGACGCAGCTCCAGGCGATAATCGCTACGATCGTTGCCTGCCACACGATACGCATTTGAGTTCCGATACTTCCGTTTCCTCGGATTAAGCCGGACAATCCTGTTCCCTGCGCAACACAGCGCAGAGACCGGCTAAGCCACTCTTCGGTCGATCATGTGTCGAAGATGGCATCGATTCATGTTCATGGCATCATGAATTCGAGGGAGACATCGCAAATTCGCTATCGACCTTGTGCGTCATATCAACGGAAGAAGCCCTGCGACGGGCGCGGACGTCACAAATGGACTAAATGGACGTGAACGTACGCTCGGTTGCCTCGCGGAATCTAGGAGACTGGAACTTGTTCCGCAGCGCATTCAGTAAGGATTCTGTGTACGTGACGCGCAAGAGCGGCGGGACTGAACGGTTTGCATACGACGTCGCAACTCGCGAGCGTTTCCGATTCGGACTGTTGCAGCTCGAATCCCTTGGCCGTGAGCAGCACGATCGGCAGCTTGGCGAACTCCGGCGTGGAACGAATTAGACGCACCAATTGAACGCCGTCCATTTTGGGCATTTGGACGTCGGAAACTAAGATATCCGGGCGATTGGCCTGAATCTCTTCCCACGCTTGTTCTCCGTCGGTCGCCGATATGACGGTACAGCCGACGGCCTTCAACGCCAGTTCGGCAACACGGCGAATGTGTGGTTCGTCATCAACAATGAGAGCATTTAGCGACATAAGCCAGCGCCTGCAAAGCGAATTGCGGGTAGTTGTATTTCCAAAATAACCCTAGCTCAGTGGGACGGTAATGTTTTGAAGATCGCGAATATTGAGTGCGTCGAAACGGACAGAGAACGGACGCCTCGCTCCACTCCGCACCATCCAAACATTCCGAACGAGCGAAATAATCGCGCCACGATTACCTCTGGCGATGAGCGTAAAACGGTGGGCTCGAACTGAATGCCCGTACATTTGCGCCAGTGCGCATTCTTGGCGCTGCGACCGTTAGACATTCGGTGTTCCGCATTTATTACGCCGTCTTCTCACTTACCCCTGGGATAAGCTTTCGTAGCGGTGGAAATCCGCGCCCGCCCTTTTTGCGCCATGTCCTTCGCGGCCCACTGGCGTCCTACCTCGATGACAACCCGCCTAAAGAAAACAGAACGTTATGCTCGGCGCGACCGAGTTCGATCGCTGCTTGATGCAGTGTCGGATTGGTTTGCGCGCGTGACGCAAGCCGAGGTGGAGCTGCGCACGCCACTCGATCTGTTGTCACTCGAAGATCGCGTGTTCTTCAATGTTGCTCCGATTGGTGATGTCTTTCCGAATGCCGTCGAGATCGTTAGCGAGCAGGTGGACGATGTCATTAACATGATCGATATCGCCGTTCAGCCTCAGGGAGCCGAGGCGAACGTTCTCGCAGCGATCGATGAAGCGGTTGACCTATCAATCGACGCCGATAACGAGAGCACTCTGGACGACAGTCCTTCGGTAGCGTCCGACGACATAAGCCTCTCGCAACCTGCACTCGAATCGCATGAAATCGTCTTTGTGGATGAAGGCGTTGACGACTACGAGTTGCTCGTGCAGGATATTCAGCAACGCGGCGATTCGAATACACGATACGAAGTCGTGGTGTTAAGGGAGAGCCACAGCGGAATTGCGAGGATCGCGGCGACGCTCAGCGGGCGACAAGATATCGACGCTGTTCATTTCGTTTCGCATGGTAGTGACACCGGAGTACGGCTGGGTTCGGATTGGTTGACAGCTGACACCGTGGACGGATACTCGTGGCAAATCGAAGAGTGGAAGCTCGCGCTAGGGGAAGACGCCGATCTCTTGATCTACGGTTGTGATCTCGCGAGCAGTGAAGCGGGACGCGAGCTATTGAGTTCCCTCGGCACAACTTGCGATTGTGACGTCGCGGCAAGCGTTGACGATACCGGCAGCAACTCATTGGGTGGTGATTGGGAGCTGGAGTACGTCATCGGTTCCGTCGACACAACGGTAGCATTCAGCGCTCCACTGCAAGAGAGTTGGGCCGGCGTGCTGCAAGTGCTGGCTGTGGATACCACCGCAGACGTCCTTGATGGTGACACCTCGTCGATCAGTTCTCTCCTTTTCAATCCGGGGGGAGATGGGGCGATCTCGCTTCGTGAGGGAATTATCGCCTCGAATAACACCGCCGGGGCGGATCAGATCGTCTTGGCGGCGGGAACTTACACGCTAACACTAGTCGGTGCGGGAGAAGACGACTCAGCGACCGGTGACCTAGACGTTACCGACAGTCTTACGCTTACTGGTGCCAGCGCGGCGACGACATTTATCGATGCAAATGGTACGGATCGGGTGCTACATATCCTTTCGGGGACGAATTCCGTTGAGCAAGTGACGCTACGAAATGGGATGAGCGGGCAAGACGGCGCTGGAATTCATAACGACGCCACTGCCGTGCTGACGGACGTTGCGATCACCGACAACAGCGCGCCAGGCAGGAAGGGAGGTGCGATTCACAACGACGGAGATTTGACGCTAAACCGCGTTACGATCAGCGGAAACACAGCATCCAAGGGTGCTGGGATTTTTACGCATGGAGGCGCATCGCTATCGCTAACGAACGTGACAGTGAGCGGAAACGTCGCATCCGATGAGGGAGGTGGATTGCACGCGGGCCACGCGGTTTCCGTGACGAACAGCACGATTGCGTACAACGAAGCTGACAGCAGCGGTGCCGGTATCTTCTCGAATGGGACCGTTTCGCTGGCAAATACGATTCTGGCTGACAATCTGTTGTCAGGCATGGTGTCAGAGAACGTCAGCAACCCAGCCAACATCAACTCATTCGATTTCAACATCGATAGTGACGGCACTGCGATGCTCGGCGGAGCCAACGATCAGGATGGAGTTGATCCGTTGCTCGGCGTGTTACAGAACAACGGTGGGCAAACTCAAACACACCGGTTGCTAAGCGGAAGCACCGCAATCGACCCTGCAGGACTGACCGGCGCGCCAGCGGTAGATCAGCGCAGCATTCCTCGCGACGCGACGCCGGATATCGGTGCCTTTGAGTTCACAGCGCTGGTGGTGGACACCAGTAGCGATGTTTCAGATGGTGACACGACGTCGATTGCCGCGCTACGTGCCAACAAAGGCATCGACGGATTCATTTCGTTACGCGAAGCGATCGCCGCGACAAACAACACGACGAACGGACTGACACCCGACGAGATCAACTTTAACATCGCTGGGAGCGGCGTGCATGCGATCTCGGTTTCTACGCCACTGGATAATGTGACCGATGCTGTCATCCTCGATGCGACGACGCAGCCAGGTTACTCCGGGACCCCTCTGATCGAACTCGATGGCTTGGCCGCGGGTGGCGATGGCTTCTCGATTCGACCCACCGCCAATGGCAGCGCGATCCGCGGATTTGCGATCGGCGGATTCTCGGGTGAGGGAATCGAGCTTCTCTCGAACAACAACCTGATCCAAGTTAACTACCTCGGTACGGATGCAACCGGAATGTCGGCGATTGGAAACAATCGAGGTATCGAGATCGGCGGCGGGCAGAATAATCTCATCTTGGACAACTTGATCTCGGGCAACAACGGACATGGGATTTGGATCAACGAGAATACTGGCTCGGCGAATGGCAATATAATTCAAGGCAACTTGATTGGGACGACCGCGCTGGCGGCACAAACGGTCTTGGGAGCGGCACAGATGGTGATATCCAC
>JACNKX010000183.1 GCA_014381825.1 Planctomycetota bacterium | reverse complement strand
TTCCGTCATTCCAAAAAGAGAGTATTGTTACGAAGAGGGTTCCTTTCGGGGAGCTCGTTTGTCGGCTACGAAACCGGCCGACAACCCAGTTAACGCACCACGCCGAGAGTTCACGCTCTCGGCGTTTCGCGTTTCTTGCCTTTCCCGCAGGGGTTTACGCCGATCCGCAGGCCGCCGCGGCGCTCTCCGGTTCGAGAAAGACAAACCGGGGTCCGAACGCAACCGTGGGGGTTGCTTCCGGACCCTAGAATCTCGGCCCGAAACTCTCGGACTCTCGGTTTAACAGGGGTCGCGGGTTAACAACGCGGTTGGTTCCGATGGGCGGAAGCAACCGGCTCGCCTCGGGCTTTTAGCAGTCCGATAATTCGGTCGGTTTTGACTCGTCTCACGCCCGACGACTTTCTGGGACGACTGTTCGCTCAAACGTCCGCCAGCGCGCGTCGGTGTTGTCGGCGAATTGTCGACCGATGCTGTTTGGGAGATTCTCGAAACAGCACGGGTTGCGCCCACCGAAGCTGCGTGGCCGGCGAGGCGATTCGACCATTCAGCCCTCCTCTGCGCGCCATCATGTTGATACACCAGCGGTCAGCATCGACGAACGCGAAACTGCTGAGGTCGTGGGCACCGACGCGCTGTTCAGAGAGCTTCCAAAGACGCGTTGGGCGCCGAGGGCGATGTGACGGCGATGTGACCTGAGCGCGCCGTGACCTGAGCATGCTGTGATTCGGTTCTAAACGACGGCCTCGCAGTCCGAGAAACGAGTCCTTTAACGGTGACTTCCAGCAATCAAAACCCGTTCCCATGGGTTCTCGGCACGCCGGACAAGTGTGGCAGCTAGCCGCCGTACATCGCACGGTTGCGTTGGATCATCGTGTGATTAAAGATGTTAGTCGACATCTGTGAATCTGGATGAATCGAAAAGCAAGGTGTCGATTTGTCAGCGTGTACGACAATTGAGTCGTCGTCCACCAGATCCTGCAAAAGACCCTGGACGATGTCGTGTGACAATCCAACTCCATCAGCAATCCGATCCACCGGTTGCTCACGATGGCTTGCCAAGAAAGCCATAATCAAGATCCGGTGTCGGTCCGACGCTGGAACGGGCAGGATTTTTGCGCCGTCTGTGGCGTGCCCGTCAAATCTGCCGTCCGCTGAATTAATCATCTCGGTGCACGTTTTGGTGTTGTAGTCGCAAACGCCATGCATCGGCGTCATGTCGAAAAGAGTGTCCCAAACATTGTGACCAACTTGCCGTTTTGAGAAAAACCAACGCGAGGCGTCACCGGTTTCGTACGTCCAATTGGCCGCTCATAAATCAAACCTTTCTTTGATCATTCTTGCGGTTTCGCTCGCGTCTATTCTTGTGTTATTGATTTTGAAATAATCTCTTTTACCTTGAAACTCACTTAGTTTTGAGTTCAAAACGTGTTTCCGGTCTGTTTCTAGCAGTTCCTCTGTGGAAGCTTTTAGATCTATTTTGGATGGTTTGTGTTTCAGTCTGTTGGCCGATTTGTTTCGCTTGAGCCTTTCTTCAACGTCAGCTTCAAGTTCGACATAATAACCACTTGCGTTTTCTCTCTCAAAGATTCGCACGATGTTGTCAATAAAATCGCAATCCTTTTTTTGATCTAATTTCCAGACGTAAGTAAAAATCAATCCTGCTAAATTACTCTTGGCAACTTCCTCAAACATTTGTATGCGAAATGAGTTTACAAGTTTCTTAAAGCTGGGGGACTTCATGTCAAAGAAAGGTAAAACCATTTCGATGGTCATGTGATTGTGAAACAACCTCAGGTCCGTTATTTTTTCCAGTTCCTGCCCAACCGTCATTTTTCCGACAGCCAACGGGCCAAATACGATGACGAATTTCATTGTTATTTCCAACCAACAAAGTCATTGATTGTTTCTCCGAGATTGAAAACGAATTTTCCTTTCGGCTCAGTCAGGCCGGCTTGACGTTTTCGGCACATGGCCCTTTCTGTCCACGTCCTTCGGTGTAGGTCACTCGCTGTCCTTCTTGGAGATCGTCGTAGTCCACCCCTTCGAGGCTTGAGTGATGGAAAAACAGGTCCTTGTCACTCCCGGTGTCGATAAATCCGAAGCCCTTGTCCGTGAGCCGCTTGATTGTGCCTTCTGCCATTTGTTCAATTCCTCAAAAGAGTGTCTTGCAGCGTTGCCGGAAACACGGCGTTCAGGCTGCTCCACTGCAATCGCGAAATTCTATCGATTCAACTGGCAAAAGACGATGCCATGTGCCAGAGTTTCTACGTGATGATTTCTGAAGGGCTATTTTTCCGTTGTGGTTAGGATTTGGCGAACTTGATTCAGATGAAGTTGGCGCCCTCGCTGCAAACTACGGGCAAGGCCATAGAACATCTGACTGGTCGCGAAAATCCAAAGCATCGGCGTCAAAGCATTGAGGATCAAGGAGACGGACAGCATGAAAATAAACACGCCCTCATCAAAGGAAAGCAGCTTCCGCTGTTCGCCGGCAAACCACCGCAGATTTGCCAAAACACCATGCCCCAGCCCCGCTGTATCCTTTGTTTTGTTTTCAATCTCTGAGACTTCCTGAGTTGCTTTTTCCAGATACTCCTTGTCGTCGCCCATGTAGATATAAATGGTGACATATTTGATGTATCCACGAAGCGCATAGAAGGCAACGCCTGCAAACGCCAGGAAAACCGGCAGGATGTTTTCGGTCTGAACATACGCCGCATAACCGATTGCTCCAAACCAAAGGAACACTTGAACCTGGTCGGTGATTTTATCAAAGAAGCCGCCTGACCGTGAAGTCACGCCCCGGTAACGGGCCATCTGTCCATCCATGCAATCCAGGATGTGGCTGACGTGAATTAGCGCCGCCGCGACATAGAACTGTACGTGACCGCCGATGATGATCAGCACCACGGAAGCAACCGCAGTGATAAAGGAGAGCACCGTGAGCCGGTTCGGGGTCAACCACTTCCAATCGACAACGATGAAGTTGGCAGCGATCGCCAATGGCGATGTCACAAAGGACGACCACCACTCATCATTCTTATTCTTCGTGGCCCACAAACGCTGAAGCTTCTCACTCATGTTGCCGCCTGAGTTGTTTCAGCGTTTTTTGGCAAAACATCAATATGCCGTTCAGGGGCTACATCGACTGGAATCGTTTCGGGGCCATGTGAGCGATTCCATTGCACCAATCGATCGTAATCGCCGAGATGATCCACTTCAGTCCAAAATGCCCCCTCAACGTCTTTGTGGAAGACGTCGATCCCGTCGTCGATAAACGCGTATAACACACCTTCCCACCAGTTTCGAAAATCACCCTGGACGATCATTTCTTCGAGGCGGTTCTTAAAGGCACCAATGAAACTTTGGTCAATTCGGACGATGCCTACATACTCGCAATCGGTTTCCTGATTTGTCAGCTTATTGCCTGTTTTCAGGATGCGGTTCTCGTGCACACTAAAACGAAAATCCGCGTCGTCAATTCTTGTGCAATCCGAGAGCATCACTGCATGATCGGTTTGGGCAAGGGCGATGTCCAGAACTGCCGTTTCATAATAAAGGTCGGCGTTCATGAGGATTACGTCATCGCACAATAATTCCTTCGCCAGCCATAAGGACGCAATGCTATTGGTGACCTCGAAGTACGGGTTGTGAAGATACTGAACGCCTGATTCCAGATCCCGATGAATGAGTTCACTCTTGTAACCGGTAATCACGGTGATATCCAAGATGCCCTGTCTTTGAAGAAGCGTGACGGCTCGGCTAATCAAGGTGACCCCGTCCACCTCGATCAAACACTTCGGCTTATCTCCGTTGATCTCCTTAAGCCGAGAACCGACTCCCGCAGCCATAATGATTGCTTTCAAATTTCAACCCTTTCAACGGATGTGCAGGCGCCTTGAGAGGCGATGCCTCGAATCGCTGAAATTAAGCTCGTTATGTCGGCTTCATCCTGAGCGCCCATGTGTGCGATACGAAAGACTTTTGATTTCAGATTGCCGGCATTGGGAGCGACAAAGATGTTGTGCCGGTTGCGTAACTCCTCAACGACCTGGAAAGCGTCCAGACCATTGCACGACAAGGCCGTCATGGCGTTGGACGGCCGCAACGGCAACACCTCGAAGGCAAGATCTTTGATCGCGTGCCGAAATGACTCCGCCCGCTGTTCATGCCGGAGGACGATCGCGGGAAGCGTTTCCTGTCGAATATCATGAAGGCGTTGATGCAGTTGCATCATCAGGCCAATCGCCGGGGTGTAGGGCAGTTGCCCGCGCTGCTGATTGGCCAGGTATTCGTTGAGATTAAAGTACAGACTCTTTGGCGGCCGGCTGACTAATCGAGCCGTCGCCCTTTCGTTCATCGCCACAAACGACAACCCCGGTGGCAAGGCAAGCGCCTTATGCGAACTTAGGATCGCCACATCAACTTGCCAGTCATCCATGGAAAACTGATCGGCACAGATGGTGCTGATCGCATCTACGATAAACAGGACCCGGTGGCGACGGGCGATCATTCCAATGGCGCGAATGTCAAACAAATGACCGGTTGAGGTCTCATGAGCATTGACCAACAACGCCGTGTATCGATTGTTTAGAAGAAGGTCGCTCAGATGAGTTAGGTCAATGTCCGCTCCCAACGGCACTTCAATTTCATCGTAGGAAATCGAATGAACGTCACACAGGTCGCACCATCTTTGGCCAAATGTTCCGCCATTGATGACGAGGACCTTGTCTTTCGCGTCGAGAAAATTGAGAACGGAAGCTTCCATGGCCGCCGTACCGGATCCGGTGAGAAGCGCGACGGAACCCTCAGTTTGAAAAACGTATTTCAGACCATCGAGCAGTACGTGAGTGAACTTAGAAAACTCTTCAGTTCGATTATACGGTGGTTGTTCCTCACCGATGGCGAGAATGTGTTCTTCAATTGAAACCGGCCCAGGTGTGAATAGTCGCAGTTTTTCCATAAGCGTCACTCTGTCGTTGCCAATCGGGCAGGAACCACCCGTGACTCCTCGATCGAAAACCTATCACTTTAATCTCGGAATGCATCTGCGTGTGTCCTGCGTCGGCAGCCAAAACTGGCTTCCCGTACCCGCAGCAGGAGTCGGGTGGAGGTTACTTGGTTACAATAGACACGTGCAAATATTGTACCGCCGCTTATGGGATGTGCAATCCTTCTTCGGTTTGGCACACCGGGTCCAGTCTTGCGTCGGTGAAACAAACCTCCGCGACTTAGCGGGCGCCGAAATTCGATGGTTTTTCGGCCATCCTCGCGCCGTCAATCCGACAACACATCAAGGCTCTTCGATGGGATCGGTGCGCGCGTCGGTCGAAAAGACCGGGGTCGTTTTGGTAAACCCCGAAACAGCGTCGGTGTCGCGACATTCGGGCGACCGATGCCAGTTCGGACCATCACATTCTCTTCGTCGGTGGCCGGCACCGAAGTTGGCAAGGCGAGCGATCCACGTCATCGGCGCTCATTCCTATACGTTTCGGAGAAGTCATCTCGTAAAACAAGACGCCGAGAAGTCGTCGGGGCTCGGGGCGGAGGTTGATGATGCAACTCGTTTCCCCTGGACACACGGCGCGACCCCTTCTTTTTCCGACAACTCGAATCCGCGTCCGGTAGGTTAACAGCATACGGCCGCGCGATTCACCTTCCCACAATCGTCGCTCGCGCACGCGGCCACGCGAGCGAGATTCTCTTTGGGAGCCATCCTCTTATGCCCAACTGCGCTGATTCTACGCGCCTATCACCAGACGAACGCTTCCGCGAGGTGGCGGCCATTCTCGCGGCCGGCGTCTTGCGGCTCCGCCAAAGTTCCGCATTGTCGTCCGAAAATACGGAGAAAAACAGGGCGGAATCTCCGCCCGATGGCCTTGAGGTTCCCACGAAAACGAGGCTCAGTGTGCGTGTTGGTTAACGATCTCTGAGTCTCGTAACTGGAGCCAAGAACATGAACGTTGGAAAAGAACTGGCCGCACTGCGGCGAATGTCGGTCGACGGCCTACGTTCGCGTTACGCCGAAGTTTTCGGCGAAACGACGAACGGGCGGCACAAAGAGTGGCTGATCAAACGGATTATCTACAGGATGCAGGCACTGGCCGAAGGCGACCTGTCGGAACGAGCTCGCCAGCGAGCCGCCGAACTGGCCAACGACGCTGATCTGCGACGGAAGCCACCCAAGTCGCCAACCACCAAACCTGAATCGTCGTCGCGAACGAAGACGGCCAAGCTGCAGACGAACGCAGACACGCGGGTTCCGCTTCCTGGCAGCACGATCACCCGCGTCTACAAGGGCGAGACACTTGAGGTGAAGGTGGCGCCGGCGGGATTCGAGTATGAGGGCGAACTCTACAAGTCCCTGAGCGCCGTGGCCAAGAAGATCACCGGATCGCATTGCAACGGCTACCTCTTTTTCCGCCTCAAGAAGAATGGAGGTGACCGATGACTTCGAAAAATGGAAACGCTGTCGGCAAGATCGCCCATCGGGTCCGCTGTGCCGTCTACACGCGCAAGTCGAGCGAAGACGGGCTCGAACAGGAGTTCAATTCGCTCGACGCACAGCGAGAAGCCGGCGAGGCATACATCAAGAGCCAGGCAAGCGAAGGCTGGGAGTGCCTGCCAGACCACTATGACGACGGCGGTTTCACCGGTGGCAATATGGATCGCCCGGCGGTCCAACGCCTGATGGCTGACATCGAGGCTGGCCGCGTTGACTGTGTGGTCGTGTACAAGGTTGATCGCCTCAGCCGGTCGCTGCTCGACTTCGCACGGATGCTGGAAGCGTTCGAGCGGCACAACGTGTCGTTCGTAAGCGTAACGCAGCAGTTCAACACGGCCACATCAATGGGACGGCTGATTCTGAACGTGCTGCTGTCATTCGCGCAATTCGAGCGCGAAATGATCAGCGAACGGACCCGCGACAAGATCGCCGCCACACGCCGCAAGGGAAAGTGGTCGGGCGGGATGCCGCTGTTGGGCTACGACGTGGTCGATACGAAGCTCGTGGTCGATCCGAGTGAAGCCGAGAAGGTTCGGGCGATCTTCGAGTTGTACCTCGAATGCGAGGGTCTGCTGCCGGTCGTCCAGGAACTCGATCGTCGCAACTGGCGAAGTAAGCAGTGGACCACGAAGAAAGGAATCGAGCGCGGCGGCAGGCCGTTTGACAAGAACAGCGTCTGGCAACTGCTGACCAACGTCACGTACGTCGGCAAGATCAAATACAAGGACGAAGTTCACAACGGCGAACACGACGCCATCGTTGACGACGATCTTTGGCAGCGAGTGCAGGCCAAGCTGAAGCGGAACGGCCGCACCGGCGGAACGATGGTGCGGAACAAGTTCGGGGCGTTGCTCAAGGGGCTGCTCCACTGCTCGCCCTGCGAATGCGCCATGACACCGACGCACGCGACACGGGATGGAACAAAACGCTACCGCTACTATGTCTGCACAGCGGCCCAGAAGCGCGGCCGGAATGCATGTCCGTCGGGATCGATTCCAGCAGGCGAGATCGAACGGTTCGTGGTGGAGCAGATCAAATGCATTGGCCGCGATCCGCAACTCGTCGCAGAGACGGTCCGCCAGGCCCACGGCCAGGCGACACAGCGGGTAGATGAGTTGGCCACGGAAGAACGCGGCCTTGAACGCGAACTTGCAGGCCACCATCGTGCCATGCAATCACTTGTCCGAAGCCCAAGCACCGGCCAGGACGATGGACTCGCGACGGCGCGGTTCATCGCGGTACATCGGAGTGACATAACAGATGCGTGACCTTACACAGGAATGCACAAATGACGGATCGAGAATTGAGTACGGTGAAAAGCGATGACGTAGCGACCGAAACGAACGGAGATCTTCGGGAGTTTTGGATCAACGAACTGGAAGTGGCCTATGACCAAGTGCTGGAACAGGCCATCCAATCGGGCTTCATGGATGAGTGGCTCGAAAAGCACAATGGGCGTCAGATCGATATTCTGCGAATAAACCTCGGTATGACCGGCGCCAAGACCGGCCGAGGCAAATTGAAGGCCAAGAAGGACGAGCTTCGTTCCGACGACGACGAGTTGCTTCCCTACGTGCTTGTGAAGGAGTTCGCAAGGTTTAAGTCGAAGCTGGCGACGATCGAGGCCGCGCGGCGCATACTGCCGCCAAATGTCATGGACATTTGCGCCAAAGGCGATGATGACTATGACACCCTGGCTCTTTGCTACGCAATCTATCACCACGACGCTAGGCAGCTTGGTTCGGTCCTACATCTGGACAGAATCCACAAGACCGGATTTGCCCGCATGAAGATGAAAGGCGGGCCGCGCCGGCCGAATCAACAGTTTAAGGACTACCTGAAACGAGAAACCGTCGAACAACTGCTCGGCGCCTTTGACAAGTCCAAGGCAGACGGCCGAACGAGCAGTTTCAAAAACATCATCATCGACGACGATCATTGCCACGTATTCATTCGGCGATGTGAAAAACCCAGCTTGATCTTGCGAGGGAGCGAAGTCGTTCATGGGCACCGTCCAGAGTGGATCGTGCTGCAGTTCTTCGATGGCGCAAAACGCGTGAACATCTCCTCGCTCAGTGTCAGCGACTCACTGGAAATCGCAAACCGAATCGCTTCCGATTTACGAGATGTTCGAACGCATTTTGTCGAGGTTCGAGAACGACGACCTGCGCGATTACCTGAAGTAGTTTCCGACAGATCGGGCGGCGAGTCGGTAGGTCATCAGTATCTGCCGCTCGCCGCCTTTTTCATTGGAGTGCAAACCATGAGCGCCGAAGTCTACCGCTACACGTTCGCGAGCAGCGTGCCGTTCGAAGAGGTCGAGTCGTCGTTGGTATTGGCGATCATGGCCGCCGAAAGTCTGCACGGTCAACCGCAAGTCCGCCTCGACGCCGCGCATGCCATCGACTCCGAGAAGCACTCGTGTGTGATCGACGCCTCGACGTATGTTGGCCGCGACCTGAACCGCCTGTTCATCGGTTTCATCAACCGCGAGTTCGGTCCGGATGCGTTCACTGTCGAGCGTATTGAAGACCACGACCATCAACCCCAGGAGGCGGCCGCGTGAGTATGCTTGCCAACGTTCAGCGCGGGCGAACCCCCAAGCCGCCCCGCATTCTTTGTTATGGCGTCGAGGGAGTCGGCAAATCGACCTTCGGCTCGCAGGCACCCAAGCCGATTTTCGTTCAATGCGAAGATGGATTGGATGAAATCGATTGCGACAAATTTCCCCTGGCCGATAGCTACGACGACGTCGCTGCGGCGCTGATGGACTTGCGTCGCGAGAAACACAGTTACGAATCCGTCGTCATCGACTCGCTGGACTGGCTCGAACGACTGATTTGGGACAAGTTGTGCGAGCAGCATGGCGTGAGTTCTATCGAAAAGGTCGACGGTGGTTACGCCCGTGGCTACACGCATGCCCTGACTTTCTGGCGCGAGATTATCGACCACCTCAACGCACTCCGCAACGTGCGCGGCATGGTCGTGCTGCTCATCGCACACTCCAAAGTCGAGCGGTTTGAAGATCCCGAGTCGTCCTCCTACGACCGCTACTCACCTCGTCTGCACAAACATGCGTCGGCGCTGGTGAGCGAGTGGTGCGACGCCGTGTTATTCGCGACGCGGAAGATTCGCACTCAATCCGAAGACGCCGGATTCAACAAGAAACGCACCATCGCCCATGCGCTCGGCAAGAACGGCGGCGAACGCATTCTGCGGTGCGTTGGTGGCCCGTCTTGCGTGGCCAAGAACCGTTACTCAATCACGGAAGAGTTGCCGCTCGAGTGGGCGGCTTTTATTCAGGCAATGTCAAGTAATCAAGAACAAGGAGCCAACAACGATGGCTGATTTGAATGGCTTTGATGCTAACGCGGTGGAACCCAACAGCGGATTTGATCCGATTCCAGCCGGCAAATATGTGGCAGTCATCACCGAGTCGGAGATGACGCCGACTAAGGCCGGCACGGGCCAATTCCTGAAGTTGACGTTTCAGATCACAGAGGGCGAATTCGAACATCGCGTCCTCTGGGCACGATTGAATTTGTACAACCCGAACGCGACTGCCGTGCAGATCGCCCAGGCGGACCTCTCCGCAATTTGTCGGGCCGTCGGCGTCATGTCGCCCAACGACAGTGTCGAGCTGCACAACCTGCCGCTGGTGATTCACGTGCGATGCAAGAAACGCACCGACACCGAGGAGGTGGTCAACGAGATCAACGGCTACTTGCAGAAGGAAACGTCTCCTCCCGCCGCCGGTGCCGCGCCGGTGAACTACAAGACGCCGCCTAGGAACCGCACGGGATGCGCCACTTCGACCGCCCGCATCCTCCAAGAGCGAAGCACCACGGGCGGCACGTCCGGCCTCGGC
>JACNKX010000057.1 GCA_014381825.1 Planctomycetota bacterium | reverse complement strand
GCACTACTCACTATACAACCCCGTTCTGCGCCCAGCGCATGGGGTCCACTTCAGCGGGACTGATGTATGGCGCCGGATTGCGATTGATGGAAGCGTGCCGCATTCGGGTGAAAGATGTTGATTTCGATGGCTGCCAAATCATGGTCCGTGATGGGAAGGGTGCGAAGGACCGCGCCGTTCCGTTGCCACAACGACTGATGTCGGCATTGAAGCGGCAAGTGGAGTTCGTGACCGATCTGCACGCCAAGGACTTGGCAACGAGCACAGTCAATGTTTGGTTGCCCTATGCTCTCGCTGCGAAATATCCACAGGCTGGCCAGTCACTGGCCTATCGCCAACCTTCGTCGGTCTTCGAACTGTTCAAACCCATATCTGCGTGTTTGCCTTTTCCGAAGACGTTAGGAATTTGCGGACTTGGAGCGCAGCTTTATCATGGTCTCTCGCCGGCCAGATTGAGCAAAGTGCAATGAGGTATGAGGGGCAATTTGCCTCCTACGATCTAATGCACCGGCGACCCTATCCACTTTGCGCGCAAAAGTTAACATTTTCCGGAAAAATGATAGGAACGCCAGATATTGAAACCCCAAATCAGCCATCGATCCAATCGCTTGGTTGACACCGTTAACGAGACGAATATCATGGAGACCGCGACGTTGGAACGTTAATTCATTCAACTTAAGACGTGTTACGTCAGGAAGTTGGGCTCATGGCTAGTCATCATCGGCTGGATGTTTCGGAAGTTGGCGAGGTCTCCGTGGTTCGATTTGTGGATCGACGCATTCTCGACGCCTCGAACATCGAAGAACTCGGTGACGAACTGTTTGGATTGGTCGAAAACGATGGTAAAAAAAACCTGCTGTTAAACTTTACCGGCGTCGAGTTCCTCTCCAGCGCGGCGCTGAACAAGTTGATTATTTTGGACAAAAAAGTTAAATCGAATGGCGGCAAGCTCGCGCTTTGTGACCTCCGCCAAGAGATCAACGAAGTCTTCGCAATTACTCGGCTCGACCAACTGTTCACCATCTCCGATTCCGAACAATCGGCACTAACAGAGTTCTAGTCGGGGTCGAACTGATGATCCCCTAAGCGTGTGGGTGTTATGTCGATTGGATTGTGTTAAAAGTAGATGTGCTTCGTGGACTGGGCATTGATCGTAGATCTAAACAAATTACAGTCTTCACTTGTCGAACCGATCGTTCCGCAATCTAGCGGGGTACCAGTCACAGGGCGTGACGGGCGAGCGGACCTTGGAGAGTATCGCGATACAAGCGTTGCATTAAGCTAATGTCACACGATTGGATTTGCTCGAAAGAATGGAAGACCGCCAGTGACACGGCGGAAGCTCGCGAGATTCTTAACGAGATTCTGGCAAGTTTGGGCGACAACGGATGGGGTGAAGAGTATACGTTCGGGATTCACTTGGCAGTGGAGGAGGCGTTGATGAACGCCATCAAACACGGTAACCAACGGAATCCAGAGAAGTACGTCACGGTCGAGTTTCGATCTAACGCAAAGATCATGCAAATGGTCATCGAAGACGAGGGTGATGGCTTCGACCCGAACGATGTTCCGGATCCAACGCTAGAAGAGAATCTCGAGTTGCCGTCAGGTCGCGGCCTGATGCTCATGAAGACGTTCATGACGACGGTCGACTACAACGAGAAGGGCAATCGAGTCTTCATGGAAAAAGATCTCGACGCACCTCCACCCCCGGACGACGACGATGATGATGACGACGATTACTTGTAGTTCGTCATCACATGTCGATTCGCGGTCGCTTCGCCAAATTGCGACGCTCTCTTTGTCAACGCTTATTGATTGAGACATCGAGGCTGTTCAACGATGAGTACGCAATCGGAATTCGCGCTCCTACAGTCGGCATTCGAGAGAATTCGCGGCGAACTCACGAAGTGCCTCGTCGGGTGCGATGCGCTGATCGAACAGCTGATGATTTCGCTGTTGGCGGGCGGGCACTGTTTGGTCGAGTCACCACCAGGCACGGCAAAGACTCTCGCCACCGCAAGCTTCGCTCGCGTCGCTGGACTCTCTTTCGATCAAGTGCGCTGTACGCCCGACTTCACCCCAGCGGATCTTATCGGACTTGGTGCCCGCCCCAAGAACAATACTGACGTTCCTGGCCCACTATTTGCCAATCTGGTTATGGTGGCGGATCTGGAGCGTTTGTCGCCGCGAACAGATTCGTTGATCCAACAGGCCATTCAAGAACAGCAGGTTGTATGGGAAGGCAGACGGCATACATTGCCCGAGCCGTTTATGATCGTGGCGACCCAATATCCGATGCATGACGGAGTCGAACTCAGCGCCGAACGAACGGTCGTTGACGAGTATCACGAAGATCGATTCATGTTCAAAATCAAGATCGCCTACCCCGACGAAGCCGATGAGTTCGCGCTCGCGGAATCGATGTCGCCCTCGATGCCAGCCCATTCAATCGAGCCGCTAGAGCAAGTCATCAGCACGGACGAAGTTCGCCGATTTCGTCCCTTAGTAGCTCAAGTCGAGGCGTCCGCTGAGATCATCAATTACGTCCTTCGACTCGTCCGCGCAACGCGGGTTCACGAAGGCGAGACGCCGGACTTTATCTACGAGTGGGTCGACTTTGGCGCTGGACCTCGGGCGACGCATCATTTGACTCTGGCCGCGAAAGCTCGCGCGGCTCTGTACGGCCGAGAGCAAGTTTCCGCCGAAGATGTCCGCCGCGTTGCACATCCAATCTTGCGGCACAGAATTGTTACGAATCGCAATGCTAGCTCGACTGGCGTTACCGTGGATCGGGTGATCAAGCGATTGCTGTACGAGATCACCGAGTCTGGCGAAGAAGAAGCTGGCAGCATCTAGCCACGCATCCGTGGATCGTTTACCGGCCTTGCCAGAACGTTTCTACTGCGGTCACAATCTGTAACTCGCTGTAGACTCGCCCGCCAACCCGCTAGCAGCCGATTCGTGTCATCTGAAAAATCACTTGCGATTGTCTTGCGTCTCGTCGAGTTTTCGGAAACGAGCGTCATTGCGACGCTGTTCACAGAGGACTTTGGCAAGATCACGGCACTTGCCAAGGGTGCTCGCCGACCCAAGGGTCCGTTCGAGGCTGCTCTTGACCTGCTGGCTGCCTGTCGAATAGTGTTCATTCACAAATCCTCCGACGCCCTCGACTTGCTCACTGAAGCAAAACTCGAACGGCGGTTTCGCGCAGCGACTCGCAACTTGTCTCATCTTTACGCGGGTTACTATGTGGCGGAGCTTTTGCAAGATCTGACCGACGACGGTGACCCTCATCCTCAGCTGTTTCAGGCTGCGAATCAAACCTTGACCGAATTGGACGATGCTTGCGATGACGATGCTTGCGATGTTGCGAGGACCATCCTACGTTTCGAGATGATTGCGTTGCGTGAGCTTGGGCATTTGCCGTCGTTTGATCGGTGTGTTGGGTGTGGTGGCGAGTTACCAGCGGAAGGACGAATCGCATTTGGTCAACTTGCTGGTGGGGTGTTGTGTCGTGAGTGCCGAGCCGGTCAGCGGCAGGTGGTAAGCGTGAGTTCGGGAGTAATTCGAGCATTTCGAGAATTCGCTGACCCAAGTGAATCGTGGCGACGTACGGAACTAGATCGGGGTTTACGCGGGGAGCTACGTGGCGTATTGAACCACTACTTAACGAATATGTTGGGTAAAAAGCTGCGCATGCACCGATACTTGGGAGTGCTTGCTGAATAGCTCGGACTCGATTTTATCGGGAGCCGAGGAAATGATGTCGTAACTTCGACAAGGATGTCGCGGATGCAACGAGTCTTACACACAATGTCGCTGCTAGCGGTCGCACAACTGGTCGCTGCGGGCACGGGTTGTTCGTTAATGAAGCCGCGCGAGAGCGCGCTGGCAAATTACGAACGCACTCGCCAAGAGCTTGCGGGAGCCGGCTCCTCGGTCGAAGCCACGCAATACGCGGAAGAAGTCGCTGACGAAGGATTTACAGCAAGCGATTTTTCTCCAGACAACATCGGTTCGACGGTGCGCACGCTCTCGGGCAATGGCCCCGATCCGCCGGAAGCAAAGGAATTGTATGCGCTGGCTCAGCAAGCTTACACCGCCGCCACGCAGCTAAAGCAACAAGATCCCAACGCTGACGTTCGATCGCAGTTTGCGGCGGCAGGCGAGTTGTTCGAGTCGGCTGCAGCGAGTTGGCCTGATTCAGAGTTGGAGCAGGACGGGCTGCACATGGCCGGTGAGAGCTATTTCTTCGCTGACCACTACTGGGATGCCGAAGAGAGCTACGAGATGCTGCTGAAGAAGTATCAGAACTCAAAACACATTGACACCGTCCAGCGACGACGCTTTGCAATCGCACAATACTGGTTGGCGCTCCATCGCGAGAATCCGAGGGCGTTCTATGAGCTGAACTTGTTTGATAAAAGCACTCCGCTTCGCGATGCGTTTGGGCATTCGATGCGCGTTTTTGATCGTATTCGGCTCGACGATCCGACAGGCGAGTTGGCGGATGATGCGACGCTGGCTTTGGGTAACGCTTACTTTGCTGCCGGCAAATTCATGAAGGCGGACGAGTACTACACCGACCTTAGAAAGACGTTTCCGAGCAGCGAGCATCAGTTTCAAGCTCACTTCCTTGGTTTGAAGTCGAAGCTGGAAGCGTACCAAGGCCCTGACTATTCTGCCGTCGCAATCATCGACGCAGAAAAACTCGTCGATCAAATTCGCAAACAGTTCCCTCAAGAGTCTCAGCGCGAGAGAGAGTATCTTGATCGCGAAGCCGCACGCATTCGCTATCTCAAATCAGAACGCGATTGGTTGATGGCTCAACGCTTCGACCGCCGCGCGGAATACGGTGCTGCGAAGCACTACTACGCCGCATTGATCGCGGAGTACCCCGATACTCCGTTTGGCGAGCGGGCTGAGCAACGCATTCGCGAGATCGGCGGTGAACCGGACGTTCCTGAGCCTCCTCTCGGCTGGGTTGTCGCAATGTTCCCCGAAGACGACGTCGTCAAGACGTTGATGAATGCCAGTAGTAGCACGCCGACCTTGCGGAGATAGTTACTCGTGGCACAACGCTTGCAGTTTGGGTTGTCGCTTGCTCTTGGCCTTTTAGCGATTGCGACAGGCTGCGCCGGGTATCAAATCGGCACGCGTTCGCTCTATCGCCCTGACATCCAAACTGTCTATGTACCGATGTTCGAGTCGGACAGCTTTCGTCGTAACCTCGGCGAGCGGCTAACGGAAGCCGTCGCGAAAGAGATCGAACTAAAGACGCCTTACAAAGTCGTCCATCGCCCCGATGCGGACAGCGTCCTCAGCGCTCGTATCACCTCCGAGACCAAACGCGTCGTGTCAGAACAAGTCGACGACATTCCGCGCAATCTTGAAGCGGATTTGGCCGTGCAAGTGAATTGGTACGATCGACGCGGCGAGTATTTAATGCAAGACGCGCAGTTCAACTTCTCGCCCGTTGCATTCTCGGTCGCGCAAAGCGCGGACTTCACGCCGGAGGGTGGTCAGTCTGTCGCAACGGCTCACCAAGAAGCCATCCAGCGTCTCGCCGAGCAGATTGTTTCGCAAATGGAAAGCCGCTGGTAGACTCAAGACGAGTCATTCGATGTCTGAACCCACGGCGAGATCCTTGAACGAACAGAGAGCGACAAGTTGGCAGCTGCGTACTCGCGAGTTGACCTTTGGCTCGCTGCCCGTCCTGATGGGAATCATCAATGTGACACCCGACAGCTTCTCGGATGGCGGTCGCTTTCTCGATACGCAAGCTGCGGTCGATCAAGCACTTCTAATGGTCGATGCTGGTGCTGGCATTCTCGATATTGGAGGCGAGAGCACTCGCCCCTATTCGACACCGGTCGAGGCTGACGAAGAGCGCCGACGCGTCCTCCCAGTCATCGAAGCCATCTGCGAGCGGGTCGAAGTGCCCGTCTCTATTGATACCTCGAAGGCGACAGTTGCTAGAGAAGCGATCGCAGCGGGCGTCGAGATTATCAACGATGTCACGGGGCTCGAGGGCGACGACCGCATGGTGCCGCTCGCGTTGGAGAGTGGCGCGGGCATTTGTGCGATGCACATGCAAGGCACACCGCAAACGATGCAAGACGCGCCAGCCTACGCCGATGTCGTCGCCGATATTCACGGTTATCTGGCCCAGCGCCGAGACAGCTTAATCGCCGCCGGAATCGATCCGAAGCGGATATGCCTCGACCCAGGTATTGGTTTCGGAAAGACACATCAACACAACCTGACTCTGCTAGCCAACTGCGATCGTTTCCACGGTCTTGGCTGTCCGCTGTTGGTCGGACATTCCAGGAAAGGCTTCATCGGACGCGTTTTGGATGACAAGGCGAGCGATCGCGCCACCGCTTCAGTCGGGATCTCGGTGGCTCTTGCGCTTCAGGGTATCCAAGTGATCCGTGTCCACGATGTGGCTGAAACGATGCAAGCACTGAAGTTGTTCGCGGCAGTTGGCGGCCTCGACGGCCAACCGTTGCAACTGGAGTGAGTTGATCGAAAGTAATGGCCCGTAAAGTTATTTGTTGCAGTTACTTACGACGCAATTCCGGTTATCTCAGTGCCACCGAGTGAGATTGACTCGGGCCGCACTTTGGCCGATACTTCCGTGAATTGTCTCAGCTGTTTATCGTCCAGAGTGATTGCGCATGTCCGTCGTCGAAAAGCAGGACCTCAAAGCCTATTGCCTCGATACCGCGCGGCGCGCGAAAGCTGCTTCCGCTGAACTCGCGATGGTCACTGGCGCAGCCAAGAACGACTGGCTCAAGGAGTCAGCGCGACGTCTTCGCGCACGCGAGGCGGACCTCACCGCAGCGAACGATCAGGATCTTGCTGCCGCGCCCGGCTTTGGACTCACCGACGCGCAAGTTGATCGACTGCGATTGACGACCGACCGCATTGATGGCATCGCGATTGGGCTCGAAGAGGTCGCCGCACTTCCCGATCCGACCGGCGAAGTAATGGAATCCTCGATTCGTCCGAACGGCTTGGAGATTTCCAAAGTTCGTGTTCCTTTGGGCGTGGTGTTTTTTATTTACGAGTCGCGACCGAATGTCACTGCCGACGCAGCAGCCATCTGCATCAAGAGCGGCAACGCCGTAATCTTGCGTGGCGGCAAGGAAGCAGCTTACTCGAGCCGAGCGATCGTCGATATTCTGAATGAAGTAGCGATGGAATTCGGGTTGCCGTGCGACGCGGTACAACTCGTCAGCACGACGGACCGCGAGGCGGTTGGGCACTTCCTTTCGTTGGCCGATCTGATCGACGTTGCAATTCCGCGAGGCGGCGAAGGGCTGATCCGGCGTGTTAGCGATGAAGCAACGATGCCCGTGATCAAACATTTTGAAGGAAACTGCCACGTTTATGTCGACGCAGCCGCAGACATCGAGATGGCGGAAGCTGTGACGGTTAACTCAAAGTGCCATCGGCTGGGAGTCTGCAACGCGTGCGAGTCGCTGTTAGTTCATGCCGACGTCGCGACCGAGTACCTCCCACGATTGGCAAAGGCATTGCTGGACAACGGTATCGAAGTTCGAGGTGACGAACAGACTTGCGAATTAGTCGCCGACGCGATCGCCGCAAGTGACGAAGACTTTGGTGCAGAATTCCTCGGTCCGATTATTTCCGTCAAAGTCGTCAGTTCCGTCGACGAGGCGATTGCGCATATTAATCGTCACGGATCACATCATACCGACGCAATTGTTACGAACGATTTATCAGCGGCAAGGCGGTTTGCTGCGTGCGTCGATAGCGCGGCCGTGATGATCAATGCGAGTACACGATTCAATGACGGCGGCCAGTTTGGATTGGGCGCGGAAATTGGGATCAGCACGGATAAGTTCCACGCTCGTGGTCCATGCGGGCTGAAGGAGTTAACCAGCTACAAGTACGTGGCCTACGGAGATGGTCACATACGAGAATAGGGGCAAGGACGGTAGATTCGTGATCGAGGTCGTACCTGATCACAAATCGATAATCCAAATCGCAAATGTCGATGGAGTGACAGATGCCAGACGAAGTCCTAAGTCAAGACGAAGTCGAAAGCCTGCTGAGTGCTATGGACCCAGCGGCTGCAGCGGCGTCGGCACCCACCCCAAGGCAGAATCGTCCGCCCGCTGCAGTGGCGCGTTCGCGCGAGAAGGTGACTCCCTACGATTTCAAACGCCCAGAACGCGTAGGCAAAGAGCAAATGCGGGCTCTTCAGTCGTTGCACGAAGGGTTCGGTCGGAACTTTGGCGCGGCTTTGTCGGCCTTATTGCGGACGATCGTAGAAGTGAAGCTGACGAGTGTCGATCAACTGACGTATAGCGAGTTTGTGTTTAGCCTCGAGAACCCGACTTGCTTCAATTTGCTTCGAGCCGAGCCGCTTGAAGGCAATTTGATTCTTGATATCAATCCTGCGGTATTGTACCCGATCATTGACCGATTACTCGGCGGCGGCAAGCAACCCGGGCCACCCTCGCGACGCCCGCTTACCGAGATCGAACTTCGATTGGTCTCCCGCATCACGGCTCTGTTTATGATCGAGCTGCGGCGAGCCTGGGAAAATGTTCTCGATCTTGATCTCAGCGTCGAACGCGTGGAGAGCAATCCACAACTCGTACAGATCGTGCCGCCGAACGAAGTCGTTGTCCTGGTGAGTTTCGAGCTGACGCTTGGCGATGTTCGCGGAATGATGAATCTGTGCATTCCGTTTAACGCGATCGAACGGTTTAGCGGTCAGCTGACTTCCAACAGTTGGGTCGGCTATTCGCGAGGTGGCGCAACCAGCGAGAGTATCGGGACGATTAGTAATCGCCTCGATCGCTCTCACGTCGAACTCGTTGTAACACTCGCAGAAAGTACGATCAAAACAGCCGATCTAATTGGCCTTCGTGTTGGTGATATCATCACGACAGATCACGATCGCAACCGGTCGTTACAAGTCGCGGTCGAAGGCATCACGAAGTTTCTCGCAAAGCCCGGTGCCTTTAAAGGCCAGAAGGCGATCGAAGTCGAAGGCACAGTCGACTCTCGCAAAGTCGATGCCGGTATGGCGTAGTTAGCACGAATTCTGTGCGCCGAATCAACAAGAACGAGCATCGGCACCAACTCCGGCGATTACGTTTTGCGAATCGCTCGGCAGCGGCGGGAGACCTTCTTCCAAAACACCCTTCGCTCTCGCGAACATATTTATCGCTTCGACGACCATCCAGATTTGCAGTCCAAAGGTCGTCAGCCCAACTGCAAAGAGGAGATGCGTGTTGGCCCAAGCCCACGCTTCATCGCCCTTCGCCATCGCCGCCAGCGGCCAAAACCAACCGGTCGCGTCGTTAAACATCTGCCACATCAGCGCCCAAGCTGGCATGACGACCATGATCACCATCGGAATCGCGGCGAACCAGATCGGCTTGTTGCGACGCCAAAGGTAGAAGACCGTTACCATAAACGCTAAGCCAGCCAGCAATTGATTTGTTGCCCCGAACAGTGGCCAGAGAATCAAGCCGCCCGTTCCGACGGCGGCACCAGATTTCGCCGGAATCATGGCGACCATTAAGCCAAGGCCAACCGCGAGACCAGTCGCAGCATACTTATTAGTCATCGGAGTCATACGAAAAGTTCCGGCAAGTTCCTGAATCACATATCGCTGTAACCGAGTTGCCGTGTCGAGAGTCGTGGCCGCGAAACAAGCCACGAGCACTGCGATGATGCCAACCGCCAACTCTTGTGGGATTGCTAGTGCCGTTAGGAAGTTTGCACCACCGTCGACGAAAGCACCGACCTTATCCCCAAGCTTGAACGAATCCCACGTACCCTCGGCACTGTATCGAGATAGCCAGGCTTCGCGTCCGACAAGTGATGTGCCTTCCTCCGTCGTAACTCCCATTCCCAATCCCGCACAACAGGCAAGGATCACCAGAACGGCGAGGGCTCCTTCGAGAAGCATTGATCCGTAGGCGACGTATTGCGCATCGTCCTCGTTCGCAATTTGCTTGCTTGTCGTACCGCTGCTGACGAGACAGTGAAACCCACTGCACGCGCCGCAAGCGATCGTAATGAATAAGAACGGCCAGATCGGTGGTGCATGCGAAGGAAGCGTTTCGGCGATCGCGGGCGCGCTCGCAACTAAATCGGCCTTTCCGGTCAGTCCCGCGACACCAAGGCCGGCCACTAGCAATACAAGCGCGACGACCAACTGATGACTGTTGATAAAGTCACGTGGCTGAAGCAAGACCCACACGGGAAGCACTGACGCAATGAAGCAATAGACCATCAGCAAAAGCGTCCAGACGATGATGGGATTGCTGACGTTTAACTCGATCGGCATCACATATACTCCAGTCCACACAGCTCCATAGAGGGCACCTAACGCGAGTAGCGAGGGAATTAGCAAGTTGCCACCACACCGATAGACCCAAAACCCTACTCCAATGGCAACCGGCATCGCGATCCAAACCGACAGAACCGATTCGGGATACATCTTGAAGATCGACGCAATCACGAGCCCAAAGATCGCCAAGACAATCGTGAGTGAGAAAAATAGAATCAACAGAAAGAGGACACGGGCTCGCGGCGCGATCAGTCGTCCCGCCACTTCTCCAACCGTCTGGCCACGGTTTCGCAGCGAAACCACCAGCGCTCCAAAGTCATGAACGGCTCCGATGAAGATCGAGCCGAGTACGACCCAAATCAACGCTGGCAGCCAACCCCAAAACACAGCGATTGCGGGGCCAACGATCGGACCGGTTCCTGCGATGCTCGTAAAGTGATGGCCGAAGATCACTTCCTTCTTTGTCGGAACAAAGTCGACGTTGTCGCGAAGTTGTTGACTCGGAACGATTGCGTCCTTGTCGAGTCCAAAGATCTTCCGCGCGAGCCAACGGCCGTACGTGTGGTACGCGATGATGAAGCCGACGAAGGAACCGATCGCCACGAGTAGAGTGGTCATGCATTTGTCCGATGGTTGGGAAAGCAGTTGCGGCCAAATTACCAAGTAATGGATTAGCAAAGGCCGGTGGTAAGTCTGGGCTCCATCATATCAACCGCGCCCCGTGCCACAATGTCCGCTGCGCTACAGTAGACTTCGCCCAACGGCTGCCTATAATGTCCGCTTCGTATCATCGCAACTGTAAGCAATCACGGCGTTTGCCGCCGTTTGAACAATCCGCAAAAGGGATTGCGCGAGAGGAGTTTTTGGTGCCAGAAAAGGTTGTCATCATCGGAAGCGGTCCCGCGGGATGGGCCGCCGCAATTTACGCGGCGCGCGCGAGCCTTGAACCATTGTTGTTCGAGGGCACAATCAGCCAAGAAATGATCCCGCTCGGTCAGCTCGCCTTCACGACCGAAGTCGAGAATTATCCCGGCTTTCCGTTCGGTAATGTCCGAGCGTTCATCGAGAGTGCTGTCGACAAAGATCGCCATTACAATCTTCCGCCCGCGCCGGATCACATGCGAGACGGCCAGCTCCATTACGCGGTTCAGGGCGTCGAGTTAATGGAGTTGATGAAGCAACAGGCTCTCAATTTCGACACTCGTGTGATCAGCGATGATATCGTTGATGTCGACTTCGATGGCAGCCTGCGCAGGGTGATCCCGGCAAGTGGTGAGCCGGTCGAGGCACACACCGTCATTGTGGCGACGGGAGCGCGTGCTAACTACATCGGCTTGGAGTCGGAAGAGAAGTACAAGAACAAGGGGGTAAGTGCGTGCGCCGTCTGTGACGGAGCGCTCCCGATCTTTCGCGGCCAGCCGCTTGCCGTCGTCGGTGGAGGTGATTCGGCCGTAGAAGAGGCGGCTTATCTCGCAAATCTCAAGAACGCAGCGACGATTTATATCATTCATCGACGTGATCAACTTCGTGCTTCGAAGATTATGCAGCAACGGGCGTTCGATCATCCCAACATCGAACTCGTGTGGAATAGCACCGTCGATGAAGTACTCGGCGATGGCGAGAAAGTTACAGGCCTGCGACTGAAGAGTACGGTCGACGACTCGACTCGCGAGCTGGAAGTCGGCGGTATGTTCGCTGCCATCGGACACACACCGAACACCGCGTTCCTGAACGGCAAGTTAGATATGAACGAGAAGGGATACCTGAAGTGGACCAAGCCGTTCCGGACCAATACGAGTGCCGAAGGTGTGTTCGCCGCCGGGGACGTTGCTGACGATTACTACCGCCAAGCGATCACGTCCGCCGGAACCGGCTGTATGGCTGCGCTTGACTCAGAACGCTACATCGCCGAGTTGGGATTGTAAGGGTTCGGCCATCGATCCCAACACCATTGCTAGGACAACCATGACAACATCTGCTGAACGCGAACTCAAACTCATCCTTGAAGCTCGCGAAAGCGGCACGGCCGCAACGATCGCCACATACACGAAGCTCTCGGGCCCCGGTTGGCTCCAAGGAGCAATAACGCTGGGTGGCGGTTCGCTCGCTGGATCGTTGTACCTGGGTGTCGTGATGGGATATGAATTGATGTGGTTACAGCCTGTGGCGATGATCCTCGGTGTGATCATGCTCAGTGCAATCAGCTATGTCACGCTCTCGACTGGTCAGCGACCTTTTCAGGCCATCAACGAACATATCAGCCCGCTCCTAGGCTGGGGTTGGCTGATCGCTACAGTTATGGCAAATATCGTCTGGTGCCTGCCTCAGTTTGCGTTGGGAACAGCGGCGATTCAGCAGAATCTCGCCCCGTCGTTGAATAACAGTGCTGGCAAGGTGGCCGCGGCTGTTGGACTTCTTGTCGTAGCGACGGTAGTTGTTTGGTTCTACAACTCGGGCAACTGGGGGATCAAGCTGTTTGAGATCATCCTGAAGCTACTCGTTGGTGTTGTCGTACTTAGCTTCTTCGGTGTGGTAATCGCAATGACGTTGGAGGGCGCGCTCCCGTGGGGAAATATTCTCGGAGGCTTGGTCCCTCGGCCATCCTATTTGTTTAATCCTGTCCCCTCGCTCGAAATTCATATCAACGCGACTGGGGCGCATGCGGGTTGGTGGCACAATCTCGTTGCGACGACTCAGAAGGACAATATCATTACAGCATTCGCGACCGCCGTCGGAATCAATATGACGTTTTTACTGCCGTATTCAATGTTGCGCAAAGGCTGGGGACGCGATCACCGAGGGCTTGCGATCTTCGATCTCTCGATTGGACTTATCGTGCCTTTTGTTCTTGCCACGGGGTGTGTAGTCATTGCCTCTGCAAGTCAGTTTCACGGGCATCCCGAAGACGTGTTTGCCATGCTTGAAACGGGCAAGGGTAAAGAAGTCGGTGCCTACAACAAGCTCCTTGACAAACGTCTTGCGCACGAAATGGGATCGGAATTCGCAGAGTTGCAACAAGACGTAGGCCGACATGCTGATGCGAGGAAGAATCTCCCGGAAGCGGATCGCCGCATGGCCGGGATGCTCGCTGCACGTGACAATCTGGCATTGGCAAAAACGTTGCAACCATTGGTTGGACAGCAGGTAGCTCAAAAGGTTTTTGGAATAGGAGTCGTCGGGATGGCGCTGTCGACGATCATCATATTGATGTTGATCAACGGCTTTGCGTTCTGCGAGATGCTCGGTGTACCGGCGGAGGGTAAGTATCATCGGATCGGCTCGCTGTTTCCGGCAATAGGCATTCTCGGGCCGTTCGTCTGGAGCAAAGCAGCACCTGCGTTGGCAACCCCGACTTCGGTATTTGGCGGGGCAATGCTACCAATCGCTTACGTGTCATTCTTCTTGCTCATGAACTGCCGTTCTTTGCTCGGCGAAGCGATGCCCCGGGGCGCTAGTCGCTGGAGATGGAACATTCTGATGTTGTTCGCCACGTTGGTCGCCTCCTTTGCGTCGGCTTGGGGTCTAATTGACAAGTCGCTATACGGGTTCCCAATCGGAAAGGTCGCGATTGTTGCATTGCTCGTACTATTTATCCTTGGTCTCGCCTCGTTCATTGCAAAGCACCGAAAACATGTGGAATCAGCGAGCTGAGCCATGGAGAAACTCTCGGTTGTAAAAGCCCGACTTGCGAACGTTATTGGACAGCAAGTTTGTGTGCAGGGCTGGATTCGGACTCGCCGCGATTCGAAAGGCGGTTTCAGCTTTCTCGAAGTGAATGACGGCAGTTCGTTAGGTAATTTGCAAGTCATTGCTGATGCCGAGTTGCCGAACTACGAGACTGATATCAAGCGAATTACTACGGGGTGTAGTGTTTCGATCGAAGGAGAGATCAAAGAATCGGGCGGCCAACAAGCGACGGAGCTACTTGCCTCGAGCGTTGTTGTTCACGGTTGGGCAGACGAGTTTCCGCTGCAAAAGAAACGCCACTCGTTCGAGAAGCTTCGCGAATGGGCTCATCTTCGACCGCGGACCAACGCGTTTGGAGCGGTCGCCCGCGTGCGGAACCAGGCGTGCGCCTCGATTCATAACTTCTTCCAAGAAGACGGATTCCTCTACACTCACACACCGATCATCACGGCTAGCGACTGCGAAGGTGCAGGCGAAATGTTTCGCGTGACGACGCTCGACCTGGATAAGCTCGCCGCGCAGGACCAGAAGGTTGACTATTCTTTTGACTTCTTTGACCGCCCGTCCTACCTCACAGTGAGTGGCCAACTCGAAGCCGAAATCTATGCCACTGCATTAGGCAAAGTCTACACGTTCGGACCAACCTTCCGCGCCGAGAACTCGAACACGTCGCGACATCTCGCTGAGTTTTGGATGGTCGAGCCGGAGATGGCTTTCTTCGAGCTAACGGACAACATGGATCTTGCCGAACGATTTCTGAAGCGATTGTTCCGCGACGCGTTGGAACACTGTGCTGAAGACATGGACTTCTTTGCTCAGCGGATCGAGAAGGAAGCCGTCACGCGACTCGAGAAGATTGTAGACAGCGAGTTCATCCGGATACCGTATACAGAAGCGATTACGATTCTCGAAACCTGTGGCGAGAAGTTTGAGTATCCAGTCACTTGGGGTACGGATCTGCAGTCCGAACACGAACGCTATCTGACCGAGACGAAGTTCAATTGCCCAGTGATCCTGTACGATTATCCACGTTCGATCAAGCCGTTCTACATGCGAGTGAACGCCGACGATAAGACGGTTCGTGCGATGGACGTGCTGATGCCGGGAGTTGGCGAGATCATCGGCGGCAGCCAACGCGAAGAGCGACTCGATGTCCTCGAACATCGCATGCAAGAACAGGATCTAAATCTGGACGAATACTGGTGGTATCGCGATCTACGGCGGTTCGGGACCGTGCCGCATGCCGGCTTTGGACTTGGGCTGGAACGCGCAGTCCAATTCATCACCGGGATGACCAACATCCGCGATGTCATCCCCTTCCCGCGAACTCCCGGAAACGCGGAGTTCTGACTTCCAATTGACACAGACCGCGACTCTGCTTATCGTTGAGGCTTAACTGCCTTTAGGAAACTTTAAGATGATGTCCCAGCCAGCCAGTTCCAACCGCGACGTAATCGTCGGCGTCGCGATTATTAGCATTACGGAGGAACGGGCTTAGGGCACTGAGTGTCGGAAACGAACTTTACAGCCCTGAAGCCCAAGCGGGTTTCGGGGCTTTTTTATTGAAGGTGAGTCGAACATCGAACGTCGAACATCGAACATCGAATACTGAAAACTCCTTCCACTCTCATGCGATCCATCCAGATTTACGACACAACGCTCCGTGACGGTACTCAAGGCGAAGGCATTAGCCTGTCTCTGCAGGACAAATTGCAGATCACACAGCGGCTCGACGAAATCGGCGTCGATTATGTGGAAGGTGGGTACCCACTTTCGAACGAGAAGGATGTTGAGTTCTTTCAGCGCGTGCGCGAACTTGGATTGAAGCATGCCAAAGTCTGTGCGTTTGGCATGACTCGCCGACGCGGCATGGCCGCGAAAGATGATCCCGGGATGCGAGCGCTCTACGAATCGGAGGCCCCTGTCTGTACAGTCGTCGGCAAAACGTGGGACTTTCATGCGACAGAGGTCTTGCGAGTCTCGCTCGAAGAAAACCTCGACATGATTGCGGACAGCGTTGGGTTCCTGGCTGAATCCGGTCGCGAGGTGATCTACGACGCCGAGCATTTCTTTGACGGGTGGAAAGCAAATCCCGAGTACGCTGCCAAGACAATCCAGGCCGCTGCCAAGGCAGGGGCGCAACTCGTTGTACTGTGCGACACAAACGGTGGTTCGCTGCCGGAAGAGATTGCAAAGTTCGTGAAGGAAGCTCAAGCCGCGTTACAGCCACATGGCGTATCGGTCGGGATTCACTGCCACAACGACTGTGATCTCGCCGTAGCAAACTCACTTGCCGCAGTAGATGCCGGCGCAGTCCAAGTGCAAGGAACCATTAACGGTTTTGGCGAGCGATGTGGAAACGCCGATCTGATCTCTGTCGTTGCCAATCTCGCGTTCAAAAAGAGCGACTATGAAGTTCTCGGTGGAACGAATCTCGACCATCTCACCGAGCTATCTCGCTACGTCTATGAAGAAGCGAACATGCTCTATCGCAACAACCAACCATTCGTCGGCCAGAGCGCGTTCGCTCACAAAGGCGGGATGCATGTCCACGCGATCAATCGGGCGACCGAGAGCTACGAGCATATGAACCCGGCGCTGGTCGGCAACGAACGTCGGATCTTGGTCAGCGAACTCTCGGGCCGTTCCAACATCATTGCGTTGACGACGAAGCACAACATCGAGGAAGACCGCGAACTGATGGACCGTATCTTGAACCAAGTTGTCGAGATGGAGAATCGTGGATACCAATTCGAAGCCGCAGGAGGTTCGTTTGACTTATTGGTCAAGAAGTGTGCGGGCACATTCGAGCCTCATTTCGAGCGACTCAAATACCACGTCGAAGTTGGTGCGGCACAAAACGAAAGCGTTGTGACCGAAGCCACAGTCAAATTGAATGTCGGCGGCGAGTTGCGACACGAGGTCGGAGAAGGAGACGGTCCGATCAATGCGTTGGATGCAGCTCTGCGCAAAGCGCTGAACGGAAACTTTCCGAACCTTCAAGGGATGCGGCTAGTCGATTACAAGGTGCGCGTGGTAAACTCCGAAGCTGGCACGGCCGCTCGCATCCGCGTCATCATCGAAAGCGCTGATGAACATGATGTTTGGGGCACTGTCGGTGTCAGCGAGAACATCATCGAAGCCAGCTGGATCGCGTTGAATGACGCGATTGAGTATAAACTATACAAGGATGCGATTAGCGATGGAGGTAATACAGCATGATCCGAGCGATTCCCTCGAAAATTGAGTTGGTTGAAGTGACGGACCCCGACGAAATCCGGGAGGCGAAGCAGCGGCGACGCGAGTTTGACCGAAATCGTGAATGGCTACGTGACAACGTGCCGGATTTGTTTGACAAGTGTCGCGGCAAAGTAATCTGTGTTGCCGGTGAAGAGCTATTTGTCGCCGATTCTGCCGAAGCCGCCATCGCAGCGGCGCGGGCGGCCCATCCGGAGGACAAGGGCTGGTTTACGCGAATCATTCCCCGCGAAAAGGTGCCCAGGATTTATGCGGTTTGACGGTAGGTGGGAAGAATGCAAGGACGGCGTTGTACGCCCCTTGTTGCTGGCCGAAATCCAAGCTGAGAGTGGTGAATGGCACGGCTTCGAGATGCTGGTCGATACCGGCGCGGATCGAACGGTTTTGAGTGCCGATGTTTGGAAGTCACTCAGTCTGCGAACAAGCGAACCAGAAACAAAGCTGGGAGGAATTGGTGGCCTGATCGATGCCGTTCGTCTCCGAGTGATACTCGCGTTTGCGCGAAACGGCGGGCAAATGGTCATTTTTCGGGCGGAAGTCGCCGCCTGTGCCGACGACCAGCTGTTGGATATGAGCGTCCTGGGACGCGATATCATCGACATGTTCACTCTTGTAGCGGATCGTGAAGGCGACGTCTTAACGCTGCTGGGCGGAAACCATTCCTACTCCATTCGATCTAAATAGAACGTGACGGCAAGTCGCGAACGGATTCAAACTGTGTCTGATTCACTCCCTAATCGCTTTGACTATCAAACAGCCCAACCGCGCATCTACCAAGCGTGGGAAGAGGGTGGTTACTTCAACGCCGAGCCGAATTCGGATCGCAAACCATACTCGATCGTCATTCCCCCGCCGAACGTCACAGGAGCATTGCACCTTGGGCATGCGTTGAACAACACGCTGCAAGACACGATGATTCGCATGAAGCGGATGCAGGGCTTCGAGACGCTTTGGATGCCGGGAATGGACCATGCGGGGATCGCGACGCAAGCGGTTGTCGAGCGGCGATTGAAGGAAGAGGAGGGTCTGACGCGACATGATCTGGGGCGCGAGAATCTCGTCGAGCGGATTTGGCAGTGGAAGGAAGAGTACGGCGAGCGGATTCTGGGCCAGCTCAAGCAAATGGGTTGCAGCTGCGATTGGCGGCGCACGCGATTCACACTCGACGAAGTTTGTGCGAAGGCCGTGCGACAGACCTTTTACGATCTGTTCAGCAAGGGGCTAATCTATCGCGGCAAACGCCTGGTGAATTGGGACACCTTCTTACAAACAGCGGTTAGCGACGACGAAGTCTTTCACGAAGTTGTCAAAGGCTATTTCTGGCACTTCAGCTATCCGGTGATCGATCCCAAGCCCGGCGAGCCCACACACGTCACGATCGCCACGACGCGCCCCGAGACGATGCTTGGTGATACAGCGGTTGCGGTACATCCTAATCCAGCGGGCGCGTTGGATAAGGTTGAAGCCGAACTCAAGGAGCGGCTCGCCGCTGCTCCAGCCAAAGAGAAAGACGCCGTGCAAAAGCAGCTCGACAATGTCCAGCAGCGGCGAATGGAGATGCTGCCCGCGTTGGAGCAGCTTCGTGATATGGCGAGCGATGGACGCATGTTGATGCTGCCGTTGGTTAATCGTGAGATTCCCTTGGTCACCGACGAATGGGCCAAGCCGGAACTCGGTAGCGGCTGCGTGAAGATCACACCAGCGCACGACGCGAACGATTACGAAGTAGGCCTACGACAAAAACTTCCGATGATCAACATCCTGAATCCGGAAGGTACGCTGAACGAACATGCTGGCCCGTATCAAGGCCAGACGATGAAGCAGGCTCGTAAACGAGTTGTCGCGAATCTGGAAGAGCTGGAATTACTCGGCGATATCGAAGACCGTGAGATCGATCTCGCGCACTCGGATCGCAGTAAGACTCCGATCGAGCCACTGCTGGCAGATCAGTGGTTTGTAAAGATGGGAGACCTGGCCCAATCGGCAATGGATGCCGTTGACGACGAGCGTGTGAAGATCTTTCCATCTCGATACACGAAGAGCTATCTCGACTGGCTGTCAGAGAAACGGGACTGGCCTGTCGGACGCCAGTTGTGGTGGGGGCACCGCATTCCAATCTGGTCGAAGGAATGGAGTTTAGCAGGAGAGAGCCAAGCGTCGGCCGCCTTCGGAGACGCAGCGCAGGTCTCTATTCACAAGCTTGAAGCGACCGAAGAGCAGCCTGCCATGCTCCTGGTCTCCATTGCTCCGGGCTACGAGTCCCATGAGAAGACGATCGAGGAGCAAGGGTTCGTCCAGGAAGAAGACGTCCTCGACACGTGGTTCAGTTCGGCGCTCTGGCCTCACTCCACACTAGGTTGGCCCGATGGCAACGAAGCACTCGACTACTTCTATCCGACGAGTGTGCTGATCACCAGCCGCGATATTATCACTCTGTGGGTGGCGAGGATGGTGCTGACTGGGCTGAACAACATGAACGAGATTCCGTTCCACGAAGTATTCATCCACCCGAAGATCCTCGATGGCTACGGCGAGACAATGTCGAAGTCGAAAGGGAATGGCGTTGATCCGCTGGACGTTATTGAGAAGTTCGGCCCCGATGCATTACGATTCGGTTTGGCTTATCTGACGACAGAAACGCAAGACGTTAGGATGCCAGTTCAATTTGAATGCCCACACTGCGAGTCGTTAACCGAGCAAACCAAAAAGAATCGTGAACTGGCTCGCGTTGCGTGCAAGAAATGCGGCGAAGAGTTCTCGACGCAATGGGCTCGCAAGGACGAGGACAAGACGTTGCCTCGCGGCCCGGTTGTTAGTGAGCGTTTCGAGCAGTCTCGCAACTTTTGTAACAAGCTTTGGAACGCCTCTCGTTTTGCGTTGATGAATCTCGAAGGTTACGAGGCGGGCGTTGTCGCCGACGAGGATCTGGCAGTCGAAGATCGTTGGTTACTTAGCCGCCTGGCAACAGTAACGAAAGCAGTGACGGATTCGCTTGAAACTTATCACTTTGCCGATGCGATGCGGTCCTTGTACGACTTCGCTTGGGACGACTTTTGCAGCTTCTACATCGAAATCGCGAAAGAGCGATTGCAGAACGATGCGACTCGCGCGACGGCTCAACGAGTACTAGCTCATTCGCTTGATACGCTGCTGCGACTACTGCATCCGGTCATTCCGTTCATCACGGAAGAGATCTGGGGCTTGCTGAACGAGTTCGCTCCCGAGCGCGGTCTCACCGAGTTGACATCGGGCGTGGAGAAGATCATTGTTGCGTCTTGGCCGGTCGCAGATCCGGCTCGACGTGACGCCGAGATCGAATCGCAATTCGCCACGTTCCAACAGGTGCTGGGCGCAGTTCGCGAGATCCGGAGTCGTCAGAACATCGCGCCGAAGAAGGCGATCGAATTCAAGGTAAGAGCAGACTCGGAGACGATCGCTCTCCTCAAGCCGTTGAAACCGTACTTCGCCGGGATGGCGAACGCGTCCGTCGCCGCTTGGGGACCGGAGGCCGAGCCTCCGACGACCAACGCACACATCAGTCTGCAAGGCATTGACGTCTTCGTTGATCTCGCGGGCTTGATTGATGTTTCGGCCGAGATCGAACGTCTCGAAAAGGAAAGACCCAAGCTGCAGAACTTGATCCAAAGTAAGAAGAAAAAACTCGAGAATGCGAGCTTTATCGATCGAGCGCCAGCCGCCGTCGTCGAGAAAGAACGCAAAAGCCTTACGCAACTTGAAGAACAACTTGCGACAGTTCAGAAGTCACTCGAAGAGTTGCGAAAACAATCGTAGAGGCTGATTCTCCAGAACGCTGGAATGCGGCATTCATGAACCCGGCTGGCCTGGTTTGTCGTCAAGCATTTTGATGATGCGCTTGGCAAGATGTTCTTTGATCTCTCGATGGCGTGGGATTGGTTGTGAAACGCCAGTGCTTGGGTTGCGATACCAATCGTGTTTTCCACCGTGTCGGATCAAGACACATCCGAAAGCTTCGATTGCTTTGATCAACTCGACCCGCTTCATGACAACACGAGATCCTCGACACGCCGGGCACCAGGAATAGCACCGGAGGATAGATCAGCATGAAGATCCTTCAAGTGCTCTTTGAGATCATCCGGCGTCGATCCTTGCGTCCAGTAATCAGGGTACTCCTGCAAGTAGCCCAACCACGCATCGTCTTCCTGCCAAACCACAATCTTAACAACTTGCATGATCTTCCTCTGTACTCGAACAGAACCGGACTAACGTTAATTCTACTCGGCGTCGCGCCTCTCTGGCAACAACGACCGCTCGCCGTTCCCGCCAATCTGCTGGAGCGCCCATCTACAAGCTTCTTGCACTATCCGCTCAGAATCGCATGCACCACGAGTCAGAGCCGCGATCGCCAGCGTAGCGCGTTGATTGCCGAGTACGATTGCGGCATTACGCAGGATGCCTCTTCGTTTGGAACGCCACAGAGGTGTCTTGCGGAATTGAGTGCGAAACTGCTCGTCGGTTAGGTAGAATAGTTCCGCTAGTTCGATCGGGTTGTTATCCTTGCGCGGCGTGAACGCGGGCTCGTCGCAATCCGGAACTCGATTGTTCCACGGGCAGACGTCTTGGCACACGTCGCAACCAAACATCCAATCGCCGATTCCCGCGCGCAGTGCGTCGGGCACTTGCTCGCGAAGCTCGATGGTCAAGTAGCTGATGCACTTCGTCGCGTCGAGGACATAGGGTTGCGGAAAGGCATCGGTGGGGCAGGCGTCGAGACACGCTCGGCAGGTGCCGCAGTGATCCGTCTCATGAGGCTCGTCGTAATCCAATTCCTGATCGGTGAGCAACGCAGCGAGGAAGAACCAACTGCCGAACGTCTGGTTCAATAACAACGTGTTCTTGCCGATCCAACCGAGTCCCGAAAGTTCCGCAAATTCTCGTTCGAGCAACGGAGCTGTATCGACTACTCCGCGGACGTTCGCATCGGGCATCCAATCGCACATCGCTGCTGCGAGTTGCTTCAGTCGTTTGTGAATTATGTCGTGATAGTCCACTTCCCCCCAGGCATACCGCGACACTCGACCCTGCCCACATTTTGGCTCAGTGGGCGTTTCGTTTCTGTAGTTCATCGCCAGCATCACGACGCTGCGTGCGCCTTCCAGAACTGAACGAGGATGCTCGTAAGCCGATTCTCGCTCGTTAAGGTAGCGCATTTCGCCGGCATACCCTGCGGCTAGCCACTCTTGAAACTTACTGAAACCACTGGCATTTACGGCGGGACAGACGCCAACCAGCGAGAAGCCCAAGCTGTGAGCTTCTCGCTTCAAATCCTTGGTCAGTTGCTTGGCGTCCATTGGCGGAGTTGTCGGATGGTGACAGTTGTAATGCTTAATGACGGCAATTAGTGTGGAAGGTGAAAGTACAACCGTGTTTCGATCCGTGTCGGCTTAAGAGGATGCCACGATGAGAGCTGTGATAATTTGTGCGACGTTGTTAGTTGCGAGCCTGATGTTCACCAATGAATCGCAAGCACAATACGGATATCGTGGCGGAAGTCATTTTGGGCAGGGGTTTGGTTACGGCAATTCTGGTTTTGGGGGCTCGGTATATGGTCTCGGCTATGTCCCGGTTCCTCCGTACTTCGCGTTGCATCCACCAGTGTACTACAGTCACGAGATTCGTCGTCGTCCAATTGGCGATAGCCCGTTCGCCTATCTACCACAACGTCCGGCCCCGCAGACAAATCGGCAATTCGCTTTGAATCCCTTCGTCCCCGATCCAGTCGAGGATGAAGGCCCACAACAGATTTCTAAGGCCACGGATTCGGTCGCAAAAGTGATTCAAAATCCGTTCTACGGTGACAATCCGGAGGCATTCGTTGCCTCGAAGTTGATCTATAATCCGCACTACGCGAAGGCTGAAGCGGTCGTTGCTCAGGCGGGTGAATAGCCTGTCATCACTCGCCGATTGCCTGGCGATAGCAGTACTCGAACAACACTTGCCACTCCAGTCGCGAGATCTTTCGGCAAAGAGCTTCGTCCGCCTGACCGCGTATCGCTGCTTCGCAAAGGTCCACGAACGCAAAGGCGTCCCAAGCGGCCTGGGTCGCAAGAAATTCGAATGCGTTGTCCGCGTTCGCTTCGATAACAATCGGGCGTGCCGCGTCTCGCAATACAGGAAAGATCTCGTGGTCACCGACTCGCCGAAACCAATACTTCGCATTCGAAAAGTCCGGCTCGCGACGATGCATAATGCCGTGCCAGTAGCTCCCCGTGGTGGTGTGAATATCCTGGCTAATCGTGTGCGAGTCGTCGAGAAAGTCATGTCGAAGCCACAATCCCGATATACAGCAGGCCGCCATATCATGATCTACAATTGATTGTCCGCTAAAGAGAGCGACTTCGTTTAGGTCGCGCAGCCGCTCTGCGGCAGCTTGGTTCGGCCGACCGGGGCCGAGATCGAAAGCGTTATCAGAGTCGAGCAGCGCCTCGCACACCGGTCCAAACGATCGTGGGTTAAAAGAAAACACCATTCAACTTCCTTCGTGAGTAATTGCAGCAACGGTGAAATGGAGATTATCGGTAGAACAGGCTGCCAAATCAGCCGATGCGATATCGGGACACTCGGATGGCGAGTCTACCGTTTTTCGCAGGCGATTGTTACACTGTAAGGCTTGAAAGTGTGAGGGAGGACGCGATAGTGGCCCCCGGCTTCATTTAACGACATTTGCACTTGGACCTGACCTGATGAATAGTGATTCAGCCGCGACTCCTTCGGACGCTCAGCCACCTGCCGATCCGCAAGACAACTCCACCGACATGCAACCCGCTGAGCCAACGACGAATGATGCGACACCCAGTGAACCCGCGGTCGTCGCGCCAATACGGCCAAAGATTCAGGTGGGGTCGCGTCGAAGCGACCTCGCCACGCCCGTCAGATCGAGCAAGCCGATCGTCGCTCGCAAGGATCAGCCCATCGCGGACGAAACTGCTCAAGCTGCGGCGGTCGCAGCCGACAGTCTGCCGAAGACGATCGTTGAATCAATTCCGATCGAGGTCGTCGCACCGACACGCGCCAACGTTCCAAAGCCTTCAAGACGCGACCCGCTAACTCCCGAAATGGAAGCCGAACTTCTGGCATCAATGGCCACCGTTTCGCTCGATGGTGTCGTCGAAGAGGATGCAACCGAGCAAGCCAGCAAGATGATTGAGCTGGACACGAAGGTGCGTGCCCCGGTAATGCGAGTCGAAGGCGACAATGTGTTCTTCGGTTTGACCGGACGCAACCAGGGCTTCACATCGATTCGCAACTTCAAAGAACCCCCTGCGGTTGGTGCACAATTAGAAGTCGTCCTCAAACGCTACAATGCCGACGATGGTTTGTACGAAGTTGCCGTGCCCGGAGCGTCCGTAGATGTTGCCGATTGGTCCGACTTGGCCGAAGGCACTGTCATCGAAGCTCGCGTGTCTGCGGTCAACACGGGCGGCCTCGAATGTATGGTGAACAACATCCGAGGCTTTATGCCGGCCAGCCAAGTCGCGATGTTTCGAGTCGAAGACTTTTCCGAGTACCTCGGCCAGAAGCTGCAATGTGTCGTCATGGAAGTCAACGAACGCAAACGAAATCTCGTCCTTAGCCATCGCGCGCTGCTTGAACGAGAGCGCGAGGAATCTCGTCGGAAGATTCTCGAAGAAATCTCGGCCGGCGACATCCGCGACGGTGTGGTCAGCAACGTCAAGGACTTTGGTTGCTTCGTCGATCTTGGCGGCGTCGATGGCATGATTCACATCAGCCAGCTGAGCTGGGAACGCGTTAAGCATCCTAGTGATGTTGTCCAAGTCGGTCAGAAAGTCCGAGTGAAAGTCGAGAAGATTAACCAACAGACGGGTAAGATCAGCCTCTCGTATCGCGACCTTCTCGATCATCCCTGGGACGGAATCGAGGCGAAGCTGCCTATTGGCACGGTTGTGAAAGGAGCAGTGACGCGAATCGCCAAATTCGGCGCGTTCGTGCGGGTTGCACCCGGTGTCGAGGGACTGATCCACATTTCTGAAATGGCACACCAGCGAATTCGGGCTGTCAGTGACGTCGTCAACGAGGAGGAAGACGTTGAAGTCAAGATACTATCAATTGACCGTGAGGCTCAGCGCATTGCCCTGTCATTGAAGGCAACGTTGCCAGAGCCGGAGGCTACGAAGGAAGAGGAAGCCGAAGAAGGACCGCGAGAACTTGCGGTTGCTAAACACAAAGGCCCGCTCAAAGGCGGCTTCGATCGACCCACCGGTGGTGAAGGCGTTGGGTTGAACTGGTAGTCGATAGAGGTGTACGGTGGTTTCGTAACCGAAGTCATGCATTCGCGCGACGGCGAAGACGCTCACTACAACAATTCAAAATAGATGCATCCAGCGCCGATTTCACCCCCGTCCAAACTTTGGCAAATCTCCGCAACTGTTTCCCAAACGTAGACGGCATAGCTTGGATCGACCCAAAGACGGTACGCGGGTACTTCGCGGAAAGTTTCCGGATGGATCCCACAGCTGACGCCCGCTACGCGCGTGAAGACGACTTTGCGACTTGTCACTTCGCGAAAATTGATTCCGCAAGTTTGCGCCAATGCTTCCAAAGAGCGACGACCGGTCAGTAAGAATGTCGCCTCTTGATGCTCGACGCGAACCAACTTGCCTTTGTGCGTGTCGAGCCGGTCGGCCAATGCGAGCAAGGTCGTGTTGTTGATGTCGTCTTCCAAGAAGAACTCGCCGGCGCCTAGCCGCACGATCGTTCCACCGTTAGGAAGCGAGCAAGATGCGAAGACGTCGCTCGGTACATCGAGCCCCTTGCTGGTGAGCCAAGTTTCTGAGTCGGGGCCCTTCACGCCGAGTTTGTGCAGTCCGCTTAGGTCGCAAAGCCCCAAGCGTTCCAAAGTTCGCAGGTCATCTTCCTCCGAATCGGTATGTACAGCGTACGAACTGCCGCCAACGTCACGGAACTTGGCACCGCGTGATTCCAGCAAGTGTTGAATTGGACTACTTCGTGTCACAGCGTTCGGCATTACGACTCCGCTTGGACGTTCTGGCGGGAATTCTCAGGGTCATAGAAGGGCATACTGGCGACGACGGCTTCGACGAGACTGCCACCATCGACGCGAATCTTCACGGTCGTGCCAATTTTTGCCAAGTCGGGACTCAGCAGCGCCATTGCGATCGGGTAACCGAGCGTCGATCGCGGAGCGATGCTCGTGATCCGACCGACGAGTTCGTCGTTGGCAATGATGAGGTTGCATTCTTCGGGCAACGTCCCTGCATCGCTTGCCGCAAACATCAAACCAACGAGACGTCGCGTTAACGGTTTCTTGCGAAGGATGGCCAAGCTGCGCGCGCCGACGAAAAACGTCTTGTTCTTTCCGATCGCCCAGGCAACATCTGCTTCGAACGGACTTGTTAAAGCATCCGTATCCTGGCTGACGATGAGATGTCCTTTTTCGAGACGCAATAAACGCTGCGCCTCCACGCCAAATGGCCGGATTCCGAATCGCTCGCCTGCCTGCATTAGAGCCTCCCAGACGTGCATGGCTTGCGACGCCGGGACGTGTATTTCATAGCCAAGTTCGCCGACAAAACCAACTCTCATCAACTTGGCTGAGACTTCCGCGACGATTGCTTCGCCGAGAGCCAAATAAGGGAATGCCGTAGCCGAAAGATCCGTTGAAGTCAATTCTTGTAGCACGTCACGGCAACATGGCCCCGCAAGGTTTATCGCCGCGAGATGACCGGTGGCGTTGACGAGCGTCACGTCCATGTTCCAAATCTGCGCCCACCGTTGCATCTCCCGATATTGAGCGGCGGCCCCGCTGCTAGTGGCCGTCACGTAGAACCGGTCCTCGGAGAATCGACCGATGACACCATCGTCGATAATGACACCGGTCTCGTCGCATGCTAATCCGTAACGCAGCCGACCAACTTGTTGCTTCGCGAAGCGACCAGTGTAGATGCGTTCGAGAAACTCGACGGAATCCGGGCCGCTGATTTGGAGTTTGCCCAGCGTGCTGACATCGATCAGACCAACATTATTGCGCACGTGGGTTGCTTCGCGGAGGATCGAGTCGTCGCGAGATTCGCCATCGACTCGATAGTATTCCGGGCGGAGCCACGCGCCCGCGTACACCATCTCCGCATTGTGTCGCACGTGCCAGTGGTTCATTGGCGTGCGGCGTTGCGGATGGAACGACCTGCCAGCCAAGTGACGGATCGGGACTGGTTGGTGAAATGGCCGCGAGGTCGTTGTGCCGGTCTGGTTGATGGTTGCGCCGTTGAGCCGTGCCAGGATTCGTACTGCGTTGATATTCGAAAGCTTGCCCTGGCTTGGACCCATTCCAACCGTCGAGAATCGCTTCATTAACTCGACATTGTCGTACCCTTCCTGATGAGCGTTTTCGAAGTCGGCGAGGTGTAGATCTTCGTCAAGGTCGACGAAGTTCTTCTTGCCCTTGTGTGCGATGATCGGATAAGGATGACTTGAAGGCGATTCGTAATGGCTCGGCGACGGTGGCACGTCGCCAGTGAAGCTGCCTAAGTGTGCAGCGGCAGCCAACCCGGCTCGATATCCGTCATCGATCTGGCTCTCTAGGCCAAACACCCCGTTGACACGACCGGCGGCAAACGTGCCCGGCGAAAGAGTTTGCGGTATCAGTTGCTCGACGTGTTCGGCATGCGTGAATCGGCCACCCGCTTGGTAGATCAACCCACCGTTGGGAGTCCAGCCGATACTCATCGCGATTCCGTCGCAATCGATACGAGTCAGCGCCTCAGAGCGTGGAACGCCTTTCTCGTCCAATGCACAGATCGTCGCGCCTCGAATCCGCTTGTTTCCTGCGGCTGGAACGGCTTCGTAAACACAATAGCCACGGTATACTCTGATTCCAGCGTCATCGACTCGCTGGGCTAGTTCCGTAGCTTCGCCGTCGCGACGCAAATCGGCGATTGCCGCAACATCAACACCAGCCTCGTTCAGATCGAGCGCCACTCGATATCCCTCGCTATTGGCGGCAAGCACGATAGCTCGATCGAATGGCTTGACGGCATAGAGTTGAATCAATCGCTGTGCCGCCGAGCCGAGCATCACGCCTGGCAAGTCGTTGTTCTGAAACACAGCCGGTTGCTCGAAGCAGCCCGTCGCGACGAGCATTGACTTGGCGCGGAGTTTTGTGAGATGCGTGTCATCGACCAGCGCAACCCAGTAATCGCCATAATATCCGGCAGCTTGCGTTCCGCACCACAAGCGAACATTGTCATGCGCGGCGAGTTGCTCCAACAGACCTTCGAGATGTTCGCGCGCGGTCGCAGCGTCCGCCCATTGCCAAACCAAGCTGCCTCCTGGGCGCTGTTGCTCGTCGACAATTAGCACATCTAATCCCTGTTCCGCGGCAGCGATTGCTCCCGCTAGCCCCGCCGGTCCCGCTCCGACAACGAGTAGATCGCAGAACGCATAGTCCTTCGGCGAATTTGCGCGTTGATTTGCCGAGTTGATACGACCGAGGCCGGCCACCTTCCGCATCTGGTTTTCGTAGAACGGGAATAGCCGTCGTGGCGTGTGAAAGGCTTTGTAATAAAATCCAACGGGGAGAAATTCGCCGAACCGTCCGGTGATACTTAGACGGTCGCGGTCGAGTCCTCCGAGCGTGTTGACCGAACGAACGTCGAGGCCCGATGAGACGGCCAGCATGTCGCCTCGCATATTGGTTCGAATGCCGTCTTCGACGATCAAGTTGGCATCATGGCCGGCCAGGCTGTAGACGCCCCGTGGCCTGTGGTACTTGAAACTGCGACCGAGCAATCTCACGTCGTTGGCCCAGAGGGCGCTCGACAACACATCACCCTCGAAGCCGCGGTAAGTTGCTCCTTCGAATCGGAACTCAACCGACTGGCTGCGATCGATCCATTCGCCGTCGCGCGGCGGCAAACGTCTATCCATCACATTCCTCCGCGCCGTAAAGGAATGTCCGCACAAACTCGTCGGTGCGATTGTCGCGTTCCGCGATGAACCACGTTCCGCTCGGCACGTGATACCACCACTCGCGTTTCAGGCCTGGCTCGCCCTCGCGATTGAACACATAGTCGGCCCACTGTTCGTCGGTTGCACTGTTCGGATCCGGCATCGTGCGCACCTCGCCCCCGAAGTGAAACTCCTGCAGCGGACGGGGCCCGTTGATGGGGCAGGTGATTATCTTCATGATGCTAATGCCCGACCGAAGCGGCACCCTTCTCACCTACGAGTTCAAGCCGCTTGAATCGCGAGAGGCTAAACGCCTCGATCAGTTTGTGGTCGCGATCCTCAGCCATGGTGAAGGCCATCGTCTTTCCACTGATGGGCGTTGCCTTGAATCCCCACGTCCCCCAACCAGCGTCGATATAAAACCCCTTGATCGGCGTGACTCCCATGATTGGCGAGAAGTCGGGTGTCATGTCGCATAGACCTGCCCATTGCCGTAATACTTTGATATCGCCCAGACAGGGAAACAGATCCAACAGGCCCGTGCTCATACCTTCGGCAAAGTCAAGCGTCGACCGCATCGAAATCAGTTCGTAGGGGTCGAGCGATGCACCAGCCACCAGTTCGCCCCGCGACGACTGGCTGACATACAGGTGTAAGCTCGCCGAAACGACGATGCTGTTGAGCCACGGCTTCAGCGGTTCGGTCACCATAGCCTGCAATGGATGAATCACCAACGGTGTACGAAGTCCGACCATCGGCGTGATATGTGTGGTCCAGCCGGCGACTGCTGACAGCACTTTTCGAGTCTTAATGAACCCCTTGTCCGTGTGAACACCAGCCACCGCACCGTCACGAATTTCGATGTCGGTGACAGCCGTTCGTTGATGGATCTCGACTCCGCGGCGGTCGGCCCCTCGAGCATAGCCCCAGGCGACGGCATCGTGCCGCGCGACTGCGCCTGGCGGATGATAAAGAGCGCCGTGGATCGGAGCCTGATGCCCGCCGACATGCAGGTCGATCTCAGGCACTGTCTCTTTAATGAACTCGGGCGTAACGACGCGACTGTCGATACCAAGATGCTTGTTGACCTCGGCACGCCAACGCTGCGTTCGCAGCGACGCGGGTGAATGCGCGAGGGTGAAGTGACCTCGCTTGGAATAGAACAGGTTGAGATTCAATTCTCGCGAGAGATCTTGAAACAGCTCGACACTGCCCTGATAGAACCGGATTCCTTCAGGCGTCAGATAGTTCGAGCGGATAATTGCAGTGTTGCGTCCGGTTCCACCGCCGCCAATGTAGCCCTTTTCGAGGATCGCCACGTTGGTGATTCCGTGGTCCTTCGCCAAGTAGTACGCGGCCGCCAAACCGTGACCGCCACCGCCGATGATCACCGCATCGTATTCACTCTTTAGTTCCGTGGGCGCGCGAAACATCCGCGGCTCTGGATGCTTCTTGCTCAGCGCGAACTTCAGCAGACGATGGGGCATCGGAGTCACGCATCAAGGGGTGAGAGTCAAGCCGATAATTGTGGTGTACGCGACTAAAAGAATGTTAGATATTGATCCACTTCCCACCGCGAAACCTGCGCGTCGTACGTTTCCCATTCCTTGGTCTTCAGATCGATGAACTCGGGGGCAATGACACCGAGCGCGCTTTGTATCACTTCGTCTTGACGAAGTTCACCGATTGCTTCGAGCAGCGACTGAGGCAGGATTTGTGTTCCTTGCGCGAGGAGTTCTCCCAACGACTTCTCGTACATGTTCTCGAGATTGGGATCGCCGGGATCGATCTTGTTCTCAATTCCATCAATCCCAGCGGCCACATATGCAGCAAGTGCCAGGTAGGGATTGCAACCTGCCGAGACGGTTCGATCTTCGAAGTGGCCCGGCCCGGCGGTCCGAATCATCTGGGTGCGATTGTTGTCGCCATAAGTGATGAACGCTGGTGTCCAGGTGAAGCCGCTACGTGTCTCTTGCAGACCCGCTCCGAGCTTCAGACGCTTATAGCAATTCACGGTAGGGCTGGTCACCGCGCATAAAGCACGAGCATGCTTCAAGACGCCGCCCACAAAGTGATAGCCCAGTTCGGAACATCCAAGCCCCCGCGCATCCGCTGCGTCATCAAACACGCATTTGCCGGTCACCGCGTCGGCGAGGTGGAAATGAACGTGCAAGCCGCTTCCCGTCCGATCGCTAAATGGTTTCGGCATGTGTGTGGCGATGGCACCGTACTTCTTGGCGAGTTGCGAAGTCGTCATCTTGATGAAAGTAACGCGGTCGGCCGTCGTCAGCGAGTCTTTGTAGTCAAAATTAACTTCGTATTGACCGTTCGCGTCCTCGTGGTCCGTCTGATAAACGCCCCAGCCGAGTCCATTCAATGAACTTGTCAATTCTTGTAGGTACGCCATCGCCGGTGCCATCGATCGAAAGTCGTAACAAGGCTTGGCCAATTGATCGACGTCGTCCGGGTTCCACGGCGCGATCGACCCGTCTTCATTTCGAGTAACCAAAAAATGTTCGGGCTCCATGCCGACGTTGAAGATGTAGCCTTTGTCGCGAACCGTTTGCAAGACTCGTTTTAGATTCGTGCGTGGGCAAAAGGCATAAGGCTGTTCATCAACGAAAAGATCGGCGGCGAAGCGGGCGGTGTTCGGCATCCAAGGCAGCGGCGTGTAGCTGTTGAGGTCGATGCGGGCCATCATGTCGTGCGAATGCGGCCCCTGTCCCACACCCCACACGGCGGCCCCGGCAAATCCGGCACCGTCGTCAAGCATGCTGTCCAAACTCGACGCGGGGACCATTTTCACTTTGGCGGCACCATGGATGTCAACAAACTGGGCCAAGATGAACTCGATGCCATCCTTCTTCATCTGTTTGCGGATTTGTTCTGGATCGGCCATGTTGTATACTCTCGCGTTTCGTGTTCTTACTAGGTCACTTTTGCCGAACGTGACCTACTCGGAAGGTAACGTCCCCGGAATCCAATCTGTCCCCGCCAGCGGCACTTTCGCCATGGCGGCGGCTTCGATCGTCAGTGCTACAACGTCTTCCCGTTCGAGATGATGAATGTTCGACTTGCCGCAAGCTCGAGCGAGCGTCGTGACTTCCATGTCCAGCACTTGCAGATAATTCTTCAATCGCTTCGCGCCAACGTCTGGCGTCAATCGGCGTTCGAGATTGGCGTCTTGTGTCGTGATGCCAACGGGGCACCGGCCTGTGTGGCAATGATGGCAATAGCCAGGTGCAGTACCAAGTGTCGTATAGTCTTCCGTGGCGTCGATGTTCGCGCCTTCTTGGACATACGAATGGTGGTTGCAACCTAAGGCAACGAGTACACCTTGCCCGATCGCGACCGCATCGGCTCCCAATGCCAACGCCTTCGCCACATCCGCTCCAGTGCGAATTCCACCCGAGATAATCAATTGCACTTCACCCACAACATTCATATCCTCAAGTGCTTCAACGGCTTGTCGCAACGCCGCGAGCGTAGGGATGCCGGTGTGTTCGATGAAGACTTGTTGAGTCGCGGCCGTTCCCCCTTGCATACCGTCGATGACGACAACGTCTGCACCAGCTTGAACCGCGAGTTTCACGTCTGATCGCACGCGCGTTGCTCCCATCTTCACGTAGATGGGAATTCGCCAGTCCGTGATTTCGCGCAACTCGTCAAGCTTGATCTTCAGGTCGTCCGGGCCTGTCCAGTCCGGATGCCGACACGCGGAGCGCTGGTCGATTCCCTCAGGTAGCGTTCGCATCTCGGCGACCCGAGGGCTGACTTTTTGGCCCAGCAGCATGCCGCCGCCGCCTGGCTTCGCACCCTGACCGAGAACCATCTCAATCGCGTCGGCCTTTCGCAAGTCGTCCGGATTGAATCCGTAACGCGAGGGCAAGCACTGATAGACTAGCGTCTTTGACGAATCGCGTTCTTCCGGTGTCATTCCACCGTCACCCGTTGTCGTCGACGTGCCCATTTCTGTCGCTGCTCGACCGAGCGATTCCTTCACGTTTGCGGACAAAGCCCCAAAGCTCATCCCGGCAATGGTGATCGGGATGTCGAGTTCGATAGGATTTTTCGCGTAGCGAGTGCCGAGCAGCGTCTTCGATTCACACTTCTCGCGATATCCTTCCAGTGGATAACGCGAGGCCGATGCGGTGAGAAAGACAAGATCGTCGAACGTGGGCACCGCACGCTTGGCCCCCATGCCGCGAATGTCGTACAGACCGTGCTGCGCCGCCTCGCGAATGTAGTTGATCGCGTTGCGGCCGATCGAAGCGCTCTCTTCACGGTGAATGGGACGAGACAACTCAATACTCCTGATGTGCTTCGGCATTCCAGTGATAAAGCTTGCGCGCTGAAGCAATTCGTTTAAACTCGCGCGCGTCGCCGTCGATCTCGGCAGCGGCCAGCAAATGCGAAATATGCTCCACGTCGGTGCCTTTCAATTCCTCTTCCTGGGCGTCGGCTCCGAGGCTGTGGATCTTACCGCGAACATAGATCGTCGCCTCGTAGATCGAATCGCCAAGATTCGGCCCCGCGTCCCCGCACACGACGAGCGTGCCGGCTTGTGCCATGAACGCAGAGAAATGCCCGACACTACCACCGACGACGATATCGCAACCCTTCATGGAGATCCCGCATCGAGAGGACGCGTCTCCTTCGATGATAACAAGTCCGCCGTGCCCCGATGCGCCTGCGCTTTCCGATGCAAATCCTTTGACGCGCACAACGCCAGACATGATGTTCTCTGCCACGCTCCAGCCAGCATTTCCGTGGATGGTGACCGAAGCACGCTTGTTCATTCCAGCCGTAAAATAGCCCGCGTGCCCGAGGATATCGATCACAACGTCGGCATCCAAGCCAGCCGCGATGCTATGGTTGCCATCAGGATTGAGAATCTCGATCCGATCCGCACCACTTGCCGACAGTTCGTCGTGCAAGAACTGATTGACCTCGCGGACACTCAGCTTCGCCAAATCAAGTTGCAGCGCGCGAGCCATGGTTCACAGCGTCCAGGAGTAGATTTGTTCCGGCGCGGGCTCAAAGACGTTCGCCGCGTTGATGTTGGGGAGGTGTGCCAGCGAGCGGAACTCGGAAGAGACAGCCACGTAATCGTCCGTCTCGGCCACCACCGCCGGTTTGCACGCGAACGCATCTCGCACGAGCACCATGCGGTCATCGGTTGCCATGAGAAACGTAAAGAATCCGTCGAGTTCGTCGAACGACGTTTCGATCGCCTGCTCGAGTGTATCGCCTTCGCGCATCCGCCACTCCAAAAACCGGCACCCGGCTTCGGTGTCGTTGTCGGTTTCGAAAACGATCCCGCGCCTTTCGAGCTTTCGCCGGATGCTATAGGGATTGGAAAGTGAGCCGTTGTGGACGAGGCAGAAATCTTCGCCGGCTGTGTAGGGATGGGCGTGGGCGGGCGAGATGGCGGATTCGGTTGCCATGCGCGTGTGGCCGACCGCATGCGTGCCGGTGAGTTCCGAGAAGTGAAACCGCGCGGCGATTTCACCTGGATGCCCTTCGTCCTTGTACATCTCGATAGCACGGCCAACAGAGATCAGATGCACGTTCGGATACGTATCCTTCAACCACTCCTTGAAGTCGTTCACCGCAATCGTTGCCGTCTCGGTCGCGTGGCTATCGATACATCGAATTACACCATCGCTTCCCGTGTCGCGCACAAAACGCTGGTGAAACTGCGGCCAGTCAAAGCCGAATTGTGGCGAGAACAAACCGAAGCGGCGATGCGATTCGGCGACCGGTTCATGAAACACTGCGAGGCCTGCGGAATCCGGCCCTCGCGTCCCCATGCAATCAAGCATTGGAGTTACGAGTTGGCCTAGTTGGTCCCGCAATTCGTCTCTCTTAACCAAGAGTCCGACGATCCCGCACATGCTAATGCTCCAAAGGTTCAGCTTTGGTCATGAGGCTGCAAAAGACAGATGACCGCACCGTTATACCTGGGGCACGCGGTACCGGACAACTAGCCACGGGCGATCAATGCTGTCCTCCGCGGATCTCGCGCTGGTGCGATTGATCGATAAACGATAACTTCGCAGCGCGCAATAGCGCCCCAGGCGGCTCAGTTGCCGGGAAAGACAGCGCTGGATCGAGACGAACGCTTGGTTCTTCTAGTGCAATGCCGGAGTTTGATTTTGGGTAGGAACGAAGCGGTAGGTAGGGTGTCGGCGCTGGCCGCACCTTGCATCCGAAACACCCTTGGTGCGGCTGACGCCAGCACCCGACGACTAGAATTCCGGACGCTCGAAGATGCGCATCTTAGCTTTGGCAAATCACTAGGCTTCGACTCCGAGCAATTTGCAGGCATCTTCGTAGCCGGCAGCGCGAAAGCCGTGCTTGTCTTCACGGTTGTACCCGTAGGCGCTGGTCGTCACGCGTGCCAACCCCACGACTTGCCGCCACCGGAATGCCGGACGGATCGTGGCGTATTCCTCGCGAACGGTATGGTAATACTTTTCACCGTGTAGGCGACCATCCTCGCTAACCGCGAATTTCAGCATCAGATCGAACACAGGTTGGACTGCATAGCCGCGATCACCGTAGATCTGGATCGCGGCAGCTGCGCGTCCTTGGTCATTGTGGCGTATCGCGTCTTCGGTTTCTGCCAGTAGGCCCGGAGCATCCGAGACCTTGACGAGGGCACGATGCGCGTCCGTCGGATAGGCCGGTGTTTGGAAAGGAGCCGACTGAATGCCGGCGTGGTAGGCTGCGACGATGAGCCCTGATATGGCGTGCCGCGACTCGGCCACTCGCGCCATATTCCGCCAGGCATTGGTTGCGTCGGACGAATGGACGCCGGCTGAGTCACCATGCGTACGCCATTTGTCTGTCCCCTGGCGAAGCACATACAGATTCGAGGCAAGAGAGATCGCCTCGCCGACGACTTCGGGATCGATACCGTCGGCAATCGCCGCAGCGGCAGCCTCGGCGGCTTGATCGCGCGGCAACTGATAGATCGCGCGGCTCAATTCATCGACGGCGGCATCACCGGGATCGCGCTTACCGACTTTCTTTCCAGCAAGTTTGTATTGGTCGAGCAGTTTCGGAACCAGCGCGCGAATTGGAGACTCGGGTCGATCGTGATCGATCCGCATCTGCTCATGGTTGGCGCAAAACCGTACACACTGCCGCAACAATGAATAGGAGTATTCCTTGCCCAATAGCCCAACGAGCCCGTAGGTGCGATGAGCAAATACAAAGCGGTGGACGTTAAGATCGTCCTGCATCGCGGGCTGCAACGCGTTAAACGCCTTGAGCGGCGAGTCGCCAACCGTCGCCAAGAGGTTTTCTCCCAAGTCGACATTGACTTGACGACAGGCATCACGGATCTGCTCGCCGACGTCCCCTTCCGCGGCATGCTCGACTGCCTCCAACGCGTCTAACGCGTGGAGCGTTGTCTGCGAGGCACCTCCAACGTTCTGAATCTGTTGCGAGTTGCGGTATAAGACCTTTAGCACAGGCAGCGGCTGGCGACCCGATGGAAGCTGGCCGCTCATCTCTAGTGCAGGAAGCATTGCCATCGCGGTGTGGAATCCCACGTAGTCACATCCGCCGAATGTGACCGCATTTGCCAGAGCACCGGCGGCAATAAGTTGCTTCAGATTGGTTTCACCCTTCGCTATCTTCGCGGCGAGTACAGGTTGCAGCTTTTCGGCGGGCGTGTTACGCATCAACTCGACAAGACTTGTATACTCACCGAGCGGGATTGAATCCGAACCCTGCGCGGCAAAGGCCGTCGAGAACCCGAGGTCATTGGCCAGCGAAGCACCTAGTCCGGCGGCCAGCATGCCGCGACCGACGTCTGAAAGAAACGCGCGACGATTCGGAGCAGTCATGGAAATCTCCTTGTTTTGGGTAGATGCAGCCAGTTCGAGCGATCACTCATTAGTCGTGAGCCGATCACCGCTATTCCAAAAGAACGCAAACACGTTACATGAAAACAGTTTGATTTCGATTCCGAAGCCGCGCTTGGTGTGAGCATTGCGTCGCTCGGCCTCGGAACTCGCCTGATTGTAGCGCTAGCTGGCTGGTAAAAGATAGTCTGGAGAGAAATGTGCGTAGTTACCTGTGAGCTGTGTCAATCCGAGTCGGTATGGCGATGCGCGCCCTTTCTGCTGGCCATCGACACAATTGCCAGAGCGTCATGCATCCAGACGAGCCCTCTGGCTAGGCCAGGATGCCTTCGACCACCTTCCCATGCACGTCGGTCAGGCGGTATTCGCGGCCCTGGTAACGGAATGTCAGGCGGGTGTGATCGACGCCGCAGAGGTGCAGCATCGTGGCTTGCATGTCATGCACATGAACCGGATTCTCTGTAATATTCCAGCCGAACTCGTCAGTCGACCCGTAAACGGTACCGGGCTTGACTCCGCCCCCTGCGAGCCACCAACTGTAGGCTTTGCCGAAGTGGTCGCGGCCTTTGGGGTTGGCCGGGTCGCCTTGACCGAACGGTGTGCGTCCGAATTCACCGCCCCACACGATCAGCGTGTCGTCCAGCATCCCACGGTCTTTCAGGTCCCGGACCAGCGCCGCCGATGGGCCTTCCGTGTCAATGCATTGCTGCTGGAGTTGCGTAAACAAGTTGCCGTGCTGATCCCAGCCGGAGTGCATCAACTGCACGAAGCGAACGCCGCGCTCCAGCAATCGACGGGCAATCAGACAGTTGTTGGCGTACGTCCCTTTATTCAGCGCGTCTGCGCCATACCGCTCGATGGTGGCCTGCGTTTCTCCTGAGAAGTCGACCAGGTCCGGGACGCTGGTTTGCATGCGGAAGGCCATTTCGTACTGGGCGATGCGAGTGTCGATTTCGGGATCTCCATAGTCTGCCAGATGCGCGCTGTTCATGGCAGCGATGTCGTCCAACAATGCTCGCCGCCCGGCGGGGCTGATGCCAGGTGGATTAGTGAGATATGGAACAAGGTCACCCGTATTTCGAAATCGCACGCCTTGGAATCGGCTCGGGAGAAAGCCGCTGCCCCAGTAGTAATCGAAGAACAGTTGCCCGCAAGTTTTCCCTTTGTCGCTGGACGTCATCACCACAAATGTCGGCAAATTGTCGGTCTCACTCCCCAAACCATAAGACAGCCAGGCTCCCATGCTTGGCCGGCCGGGAACTTGTGCTCCGGTCATGAACAGGGTCACGCCGGGAGCATGGTTGACGGCCTCGGTGTGCATGCTGCGGACGAGGCAGATGTCGTCCGCCAACGCGCCGACATTTGGGAGCATCTCGCTCATGGTCATGCCGCACTCACCATAAGCCTTGTGTGGCTTGATTGCGGGCACACAGGGCCATTTCCCGTAACCAGCGGACATCGTGGACAGACGAGTGGTTCCACGCACGGAATTGGGAATGTCTTTCCCGGCCAGTTCTCTCATCACTGGCTTATCATCGAATAGATCGACGTGCGAGGGTCCTCCGCCTTGCCAGAACACGATGACCCGTTTCGCTTTCGGCGCGTGATGGGGAAGTCCCGGCAATCCCGGACTACCACGCCGTGGCGTTTGGTGTGCATCCGTGCCTTGGGCGTTCTCCGGTTTCAGCAGCGACGCGAGCGCCGCAGCCCCGATTCCACTGGCCGCAGAACCAAAGAGTTGCCGCCGAGTCACGCGGGCGACGTTTTCACGGTGGAGGTCGAGCATCATGATAGTTCCTGCTGATGTTTTTGTAGCCCAGACGGCTCGTCAATGTTTAAGGCGAGCCACTTAAAACCACGGTCATTCGCGTGTGAGAGCCTCATCGAGATTCAGAATTCCGAGACAGACCGCGGTGAGCGCAGCGTACTCCGAAGCATTCAGTGCTTCATCGCGTGGAGTGGCCCCCACCTCTAGCAAAGCCTTTGCACCGTCGAGGTCGGTCTTGTAGATCTCCACCTGTTTCTCGTAGGCGCGACGCAACATCGCCATGTCGGCTTCGGTGGGTACTCGACAAATCACGCGGCGAAAAGCGTCGGTAAGTTGCTCGTCGAGCGTCGCGCCGGCCTTCATGCTCCGTTGGGCAAGCACGCGCGCTGCTTCGACCCACGTCGGATCGTTGAGCGTCGTCAGGGCGTGCAGTGGCGTGCTGGTTGTGCCCGGCTTCACTCGACACGCCTGCCGATTCGATGCGTCGAACATATTCGCCGGGCTGACCGTTCGTCGCCAGAATGTGTAGAGGCTTCGTCGATAGAGATCTTCGCCGGACGATGCGGGATAAGTGAAATCTCTTTCCTTCGTAATCGCTAGCGCTTCCCACACATCGCCGGGCTGGTACGGATAAACAGGTGCTCCGCCGACGCGAGGTTCAAGCAGATTGGAAGACGTGAGTGCCCAGTCACGCAGTATCATCGTCGGCATTCGGAATCGGGCCGCTCTCGCATACAAACGGTTTTCCAGGTCCTGCTGCCGCACCTGCTCGGTCAGACGACTGGATTGCCGATACGTGGCGCTGGTGACGATCAGCCGGTGCATCTCCTTCATGCTCCAGCCACGCTCCTGGAATTCGACGGCGAGCCAGTCCAGCAGGTCTTTGTGAACCGGATAGTCGCTCTGGACTCCGAAGTCCTCTGAAGTCTTCACAATCCCCGTGCCGAAGAAGTATTGCCACATGCGGTTCACTTGCACGCGCGCGGTCAACGGATGCTCGGGCGAGACCAGCCACTGTGCGAACCCCAGCCGATTGGCGGGCGCACCCTCAGCAAGCGGCGGGAGGAATTCGGGTGTGGCGAAGGAGACCTTTTCGGTTGGCTTCAGGTACTCGCCCCGTTCCAGAATGCTGGTCTCCCGAGGTCGGGCGTCGCTCATCACCATGACGCGTGGTATCTGATCGCCCCGGTAATTAGCTAGTTGTTTCTTTAAGCTATCGAGCTTGCTGACGGCGGGTAGTTTGTTGAGAAGCTCAGGGCCTACCTTTTCGTCAAAGTGCTTTCGCAGGTCGGATTCGAGACTCTTCTTCTCCTCTTCCGTCCGGTCACTTTCTGGCTTGCGAAGTCTTTCGACCAGCGATTCGGGCAACTCTTTCCCTTCGGCTGGTTTGCCATCGGCGGAGATGCTGGCGCGCCAGACGACGAAGGCCGCGGTCGTAGCGACTTTCACTTCGGCTTCGGTCGCCGCGATCTGTACATCGAACTCAGCGATGCGAGCCTTGTTCTCTTCGGTCGGCAGTTCGATGAACGGCGCGGCCACGCGGATGCGCGTCGACTGGCGTTGCGGCGTACCGCTCTCCGGGACACGGTTGAACGCGTCGAGCAATCCGTAATAGTCACGTCGCGTAATCGGATCGTACTTGTGATCGTGGCACTGCGCGCACGCCATCGTTAGCCCGAGCCACGTTGTCGCCGTGGTGTCGATGCGATCGAACAGAATCACGAAACGCTGTTCTTCAGGGATCGCGCCTCCTTCACCGTTGAGCAGATGATTGCGATTAAATCCACTGGCGATTTGTTGATCGATGGTCGCGTTTGGCAACAGATCCCCCGCCAACTGCCAGATCGTGAATTGGTCGAAGGGAAGGTCGTCGTTCAACGCTCTCACGACCCAATCCCGCCAAATCCATTGCCAAGTATCACCGTCCTGCTGGAATCCGTTGCTGTCGGCGTAGCGGGCCGCGTCGAGCCACGGCAGCGCCAACCGCTCGCCATAATGTGGGCTGTCGAGCAAGCTCGCAACCAGGGTTTCGTATGCTTGCTGATCGGGATCGGCCACAAAGGCGTCTACCTCCTGAGGCGTCGGCGCCAGACCGGTCAGGTCGATCGAGAGCCGCTTAATCAATGTGGCTCGATCTGCTTCTGGAGAAGGCGACAGGTCGTTCGCTTCCAGCTTTGCCAGCACGAACCGGTCGATCGCATTGCGTGCCCACTCCTGATTTTGAACATTCGGTTCGACCGGACGCACGGGTGTCACGAACGCCCAGTGCGATTCGTACGCAGCTCCCGCGGCGATCCATCGCTGGAGTGTGTTCTTCTGGTCGGTCGTCAATCGGCGATTGGAATTCGGTGGCGGCATGATCTCATCAGGATCATCCGAGTTGATTCGCTCGATCAACGTGCTCGCTGCGATCTCACGCGGTACGATCACTCTCGCTTCGACAGCCGCATCGCGCAAGTCGAGTCGCAATTCCGCCTTCCGTTTGTTTGCATCCTGTCCGTGACAATAGAAACAATTGTCCGACAGGATCGGCCGAATGTCGCGATTGAAGTCGATACGGTCGTCACCGACGGCGTGGTTAGAAACACAGGCTGACAACAGGGCCAGTGGTATGCAAAGTATAGTTCTCATTGAGATAATTCTAACCATCGGGCGACGCTTCCGCGCCCTCTTCTGTAAGACGACCTGGAAATGTGTAGTCGGAAATTGACCATCTGTGCCGACCATACGCCCGAAGGTGGAGCTTACAATCAAGTTAGCCGGTGGCGGCCAAGGGACTTCTATTTCACAACGCGCCCGATCAGCCGCTCGAGTTCACCGCTTTGCCCCTAGCCCCGACATAACTGAGACTCCCACTTGTGGGATGAGTTCCCTCCATTGCCTGGACGGCGTTCAGGGAAACGATGAGCTTCTACGGCGTGCCATACGATCGACTCCCGCTCGGATCGAGCGAGTCGTGGCGGATCGTGTTAGGAAATCCGTGCCCCATCACGACGGGTACGCGCCGCCCGAGGCAGACCGTCAGGTAGGTGTTTGGTGCATCACGCGATCCTCGCTGCTGGCGTGCTGTAACCGCTCCGTGAAACGCTCGCGCAATCGACAACCGTTTTGATCCCGCGAATCCTCGCCCCACACCCTTTACGACAACGTTCGGTCGTGGAGCCACGTCAACTCCCGGGGCCACGAAAGAAAAAAGTCAAAAAGCAAAAACAACACGAGAAACTTTCGGTGCGCTCTCTTGACTACCGAGGCCATGTTAGGTGTTACGCGATTCATTACTTAACCAAATTGACTTTTATCGTCCGCCCGTCCACCTGAGTCACTTATCCGATTCGCGAGTGCTTCACCTTGGCCACACTCGATCAGGCGACATCAAAGGGTGCGGAAATCAGAATGACCTCACGCATTGCCTGCTTTCGGTTTGTTTCATTGTGCCAAGCAAAGCTGAGGAAAGGCGGATGAGATGTAAGGAACCAGCTTTGAGACCCTTCGTAGGAACCTTGCTGGTGGAAATTCCGTCCGGTAGTTGAACTTTGCTGCTTCGCGTTGTGACCGCGGTTCGGCCTCGGGTTTGGCGATCTGTAAGAACTGACGGCAGCGCTGTAGGTAGTCCTGGTGGTACACAGAGGCCTAGCTTCTGGAACGGTCTGGCACATCAAGACGCGACCAGGGAATCACAAGCGGAGCTCTTTCTTCTTCATCCAAGAACTCAATCTGCTGAGGGGTGCTGGGCTCTTTCAGCTCTTGCGAGTATTGAGAGGACAAAAGCGACCTCACCAAGGTGGCGGCGCACATCACCATGCCGGCGGTGATGAAACCAGTTGATTTTCCGGCCTCTTCAGACTTGCCCGCTTCGCGATTAGAAGTAGTCTTCATGGCTTTCTCCAATACGTGTGTTGAGTCAACTGCGATCGATTACACACGGTAAATTGCGCTTCCGGCGCGGCATTGACAGAGATTCAAGATTTCTTTCATCGAGTTCAACCAGCCTCAATGTTGGAATGTCGCGGCTTTCTGTCCTGGAGTTCTGAGAGTAAGTTTTGGGTCATGCGTGGTGAACAGTCTTCCGGACTGTGCTGCTGGAACGAGGGGAACAAAGCGACCGTAATGGAAGTAGTACAGTTCGACGCCAATGCTGACGGAGTCCTGTAGTCAGTTGATCCAACGTTCACCGTGCGCGGTGGCACGCAAGAACGCCGAAGGGCTACGGCCACTTCGGCGTTTGAAGAGGGATTGTCGTACGACGTTCCAAGGGGCAATCAGTAGCAGCCTTCGCAACGCCACTGAAAGTGCCTGGGATTACCACGTTGATAGCGGCCGTCGTAGGCAACGAAGTTTTCGAAGAGGTTAATCGCCTCATCATCACGATAGTTATCAACAGCGCGTTTATGGCCAGGGTTGTGAAGGAACTCGTGGGCAATCACCGCACCCCATGTCCTCGTGCTGGCGGTCTTCGGATTAGATCGGTTCATGTTGTACGTATTCAATTCAATTTCGAAGTTGCCTTTGACTCTGCTCTTAGGGTCAAAGGTGACATCAAGTGTTCCTACGGGGGCGCGACCCCAGACATCGCTTCGTTCATGGAATGCGGTAACCTTCATGTTTGGTAAGGCATTGAATTCGCGTAGTGCAATCAACTGAAATGGTAGGAGTTTGGATTTTCCCGGCACAAGGGAGTCCAGGCGATCGGCTGGACGTTGTTCAGGGAGGTTCGAGCGGCACCACGAATTCAGATCCAAGTGCCATTGTCCCCTGTTTTCAGTCATGAACTTATTGATCGAAGAGAAGTCAAGCATACGCGTCACCGCGTAGTCGAGCGAATCGCGAACGAGACGCTCCTGAGGTGAAGTAAACCCGTCAAAAGTGTAGTGGATGGACCAACCTTGTTTTTCCGCCAAGCAGTTACTTGGGGCGAACAACATCCCAGATGCGATTGCGCCAGTTGTCGAGAGAAATGCCCGTCGGGTTGGATACTTGCACATTCTTTAATCCTAGCTTTGTTCTTTTTCGGTTCGATGGTGATTGCCGGTTTCTTCTGGAAGGTGAATTCCGAAACAAAGTCGGTGTTTGACAGAATCCTCATTATTTTTTTGGAAAAGCGGTTGCGGATTCAACCAACATAGATAGGAACCACTGCTGGAGTTGCTTGGCGTAGAACTTTCAGCCACCTTTCCATACTGTCACCGAGCCTGGATGTCTTGGCTACCGGGACGTCCCATGCATCGCTCAAGGTCAGAGACTTCCAAGTGAGCGCGGATACGTAAAGACGTACCGCCAGGCGGAGCGACTCCACGCCAATAAACCCGATGTTATGCACTTCCAATGCGCTGGAATTCTAAGATCAGCGTGAAGCGGTCTGGATTGAATCCGACGAGCGCCGACAGCACGTCCTTCCAGCAAACGCGGCTTCGCCCGGAAGCCTACTGAGCACTTGCGCCGGCGTTTGAGCTTCGAAGTCTCCCAGTTCCATCAGCCAGGTCGCCATCTGACGCGAGCCAAAGAACGGCGTACGTAGGTACTGTTC
>JACNKX010000085.1 GCA_014381825.1 Planctomycetota bacterium | reverse complement strand
AGCAACGGGAACGCCTGTCTTTAATACCAACACAAAACCGTTTACGGGCCCAAATGGAGTCGTCTTTCAGCCTGGCGAATACGGGGTAATTTCAGCCTTGATAGTGAACACAGCAGACGTTTGCGGAGATTGCACTGTTGTTCACCATGAGTACGATCGCATTATGCATATCTGGGACCCTGCCACGAGCAAGTGGGTTACGTACGAAGACATAGAGTTAGAGCAACCAAGCTCCAAGACCCAGACACTAGGACCTATCGCTTCCGCGGACAACACAGCGAACTTTCTTTGGGAAAAGATTCCTGATCCAGTTCCTCATCAACCTTGCGACACGCGAATGATAATCCTCGACATGCCGCACTTTAACCAGTACCTCAGCCCGCAGCACACGTTTATTACAGCTATGACCGTGAACCAAAAGATCTCTATACTTGATACTAACGGTAACGTTAAAGCCACGTTAACACAAAGCTTCAAGTTGTGGCTTGATCCCGTCACTCACGCGCCTAAGTTTCAATTCACTCCTGGCTCATCAACCAAATGACCAGCATTTCAATGCGAGCCAACCCTAGCTTTTCACAACGAGTGTCTCGAGTCCTCGTGACGGTAATTGCAATGTATGCCGTCATTTGTTTTGGATATCGCGCGTTTCTGATTCCGCGCATAGAGCGATTACCGGGAGGCGGGTCCATGACATTGGACATGGAGAATGAATATCGATCTTACGGTTGGCCACTAACGTACAAATTGGAACTTCGAGTAATCTACATTCCTAAAATGGGCTCAATTAGCGTCTCGCCAACGCCGTTTCCTTGGTTCTATTGGAAGGGGTTCTTTGTCGACTTTGTGGTCGTTCCAGCGTTATTCTTGATTGGAATTTGGGCAACGTTTTATCGCCAATCTAGAGTAAGTCTTGCAGTTGGCTTGGTAGTGTTAATGATTACGCCATTGATAATCTCAATTGCATGTACGATTCCAAACAGCTTGGGTGACGGCGTTCTTGCTGTTGGGTTGGTCATGATATTGACTGAGTGCGTGTTGGGAGCGACTATTTTGTTTGATGAATGTCGAGGACGCCTGCTCACCCCAGAGAAGAAAAAGAAGCGGGTCTGAAGTGGACCCCAATAACTGGACAGGGCAATAAGGGGTAGGATAACTCAAAGGGGTCAGGCGTCTTTGATTGACGATTCGGTTGTGGTAGATTTATGATTTGTGTTCCCAGGAGTCAAATCAAATGCCTCGACCACCCCGCGCCGATGAAGCTGGTGGACTGTATCACGCCCTCAATCGCGGTAACCTCAGAGCGGACATTTTCCGCAAAGAAGCTGACTTCGTCGCGTTTGAACAAATCTTGCATGAGGGTTTACAGCGTTACGAGATTGAACTGTTCAGCTATCAACTGATGTCCAATCACTATCATTTAGTTCTGCGTCCTTTGATGGATGGCGAGATGAGTCGGTTTATGGGTTGGATTGGTGGCACTCACACCATGCGGTATCACGCGCACTACCACACCAGCGGACTGGGACATGTTTACCAGCAACGTTACAAGAGCTTTCCTATTCAGGACGATAGCCACTTTATCGTCGTTTGTCGCTACGTGGAACAAAATGCATTGCGTGCCGAGTTGGTGAAACGTGCCCAAGATTGGCGTTGGGGATCGCTCTGGCGATGGCTTCAAACACCCGAGCCAGATCCGAAACTGTTATCTCCATGGCCCATTGCAAGGTTGCCGAAGTGGGTGAAACGAGTCAACCAGCCGCTCACGAAGAGGGAACTGGACGCAGTTCGATTGTCCGCCCAACGAGGCCGCCCGCTAGGAGATGAAGCATGGGTGAAATCAACTGCCGGTCGACTTAATCTGGAATCAACCATACGTCCGCGTGGCCGACAACGAGTACGACCGCAAGCCAAAGAAACCAACAAAGACGCCTGCCCCCTTTACGTCGATCCGTCGTAAACTCCGGCTCCGTTGGCGTCAATTTACTGAGCCGCTGGACGACCGAAGCCGTGGTAATCACACGGTTTGCTTCGTACGATGGCCTTCCGAGGGCATCGTACCGCTGATTACTTACGCCGAGCGGCGCAGCACTGGTTGCGGCACCGTATTTCAATCGCCAGAATGTATGGTTCGACTTGCGCCGACGCGGGCGTAGGAGTGTGCAAGATCGCTATTCTTCCTGTCTGTCATTTAGTTGGAATCTCGATACAAGGAGTTCGGTATGGCTCGACCGGTTACATTATTCACCGGCCAATGGGCGGATTTGCCGTCTGAAGAGATGGCTCGTAAGACCAAAGAGTTTGGTTATGACGGTATCGAACTCGCCTGCTGGGGCGACCATTTCGAAGTCGATAAAGCCCTCGCCGACGACAACTACTGTGCGCAGAAACGCGAGCAGCTAGATCGTCACGACTTGCAATGCCACGCCATCAGCGCTCATCTGGTTGGCCAGGCCGTTTGCGATAACGTCGATGAACGCCACAAACAAATCGTTCCCGCCTACGTTTGGGGCGACGGAGATCCTGCCGGCGTGAACGAGCGAGCCATCGAAGAGATGAAGAACACGGCTCGTGCGGCACAAAAGTTTGGCATCGGTGTCGTAAATGGTTTCACGGGTTCAAGCATTTGGCATTTGATTTACGATTTTCCACCGATTCCTGGCAACATGATTGATGACGGTTTCAAGCTGTTCGCCGAGCGTTGGAATCCAATCTTGGATGTGTTTGGAGAATGCGGCGTCAAGTTCGCGCTGGAAGTTCATCCGACGGAAATTGCGTTCGACATTTACACGGCCCAACGAGCCCTGGAAGCGATCGATCACCGCGAGGAGTTCGGATTCAATTTTGATCCCAGCCATCTGCACTGGCAGGGTGTTGATTCGGTAGAGTTCATTCGCGCGTTCCCTGAACGCATTTATCACGTTCACGTCAAGGATGCGATTGTCACACTGAACGGTCGAAGCGGTATCAACGCCAGCCATTTGAAGTTCGGTGATCATCGACGTGGTTGGGACTTCCGCAGTCCCGGTCGAGGAACGGTGAACTTCGAAGAGATCATTCGCGCGTTGAACGACGTCGGCTACACCGGTCCACTATCGGTCGAATGGGAAGATTGCGGGATGGATCGCGAATTCGGAGCAGCGGAGGCTTCTGCCTTTGTGAGGAAAATGGATTTTACTGCAAGCAATCGCGCGTTTGACGCCGCATTTGAAGAGTAATCAAGCGATAACAAGAAACATATATCAAACGCGGCCCGTCGGATTTCGGCGTGGCCGCGTTTTTCGTAGCCTCATGAAGCGACTTTTGGCACAATAGAGCAATGCGAGGTGATGATGAACTTTATTACCGTGATGATGACTCTCTTAGTAGTTGAAGCGGCACCAGTCGACTTCGATACCGAGATCGTGCCGATTCTGACGAAAGCCGGTTGTAACGCGGCATCGTGCCACGGCTCGGCCGCTGGGCGCGGAGGGTTCAAGCTTTCGTTGTTTGGTGGCGATCCGGCGTGGGACTTTGACGAGATCGTTCATCGACTCGAAGGCCGCCGGATTAACCCGAAATCTCCAGACACAAGTCTCGTCATCGCAAAGCCCACCGAGCAGTTAGCTCACGAGGGTGGAACTCGCTTTGATTACGATGGCCCCGAAGCAGCAATGCTTTCCCGCTGGATCGAAGGCGGCGCCGGTCGCGCCCGTTCGCGACGACTCGTCGAGATAGAGATCGAGCCTCGCAATTCGTTAGTCATGTTGAACGACGAAGTCCAGTTGCGAGTAACGGCCACATTTGACGATAACAGGAAGCAAGACGTGACAGATCTTTCCGTTTTCACTTCGTCTGACCCAGCTGCGGTCGAGGCAAGCGATGCGGGTCTGCTTAAACTATTACGTCGCGGACGGCACCATGTCTTGGTCCGCTTTCTCACGGATGTCCAATCCGTGCAAGTGACTGCACCGCTGACTGATGCGCCTATTGAACGCAGCGAAGCGTCGCAACATGACTGGGTAGACGAAGAAATCATCAGCACTTTGAAGGCGCTGCATCTTTCGCCGTCGGACTCCGCGGACGATACAACGTTGCTCCGTCGCGTTTCGCTTCATCTGACCGGACGACTGCCGCGAGCGGACACGATCTCTCCCTATTTTTTGAGCCGCGATCCGGGAAAGTTCGTCAGACTCGTCGATCAACTGCTCGATTCGCACGAGTTTGTCGAGTACTGGACGTACCGGCTAAGCAAGTTGCTTCGTATTCGTCCACAGCCTACTAATCTCCCTGCGACGAAGGCGTTTCACGGCTGGTTGCGGCAACAGCTGGAGGAGGATATTGGTTGGGACCAGATCGCCACCGACTTATTGTTGGCCGAAGGCGACACGCACAATGTTGGACCAGCGAATTTTTATCTTGTTGGCGGCGATGCGAGAGCCCAAGCGGAGTACGCGAGTGAGCTGCTGATGGGCGTGCGATTGAGTTGTGCGAATTGCCATAACCACCCGCTCGACCGCTGGACGCAAGATGACTATCACGGATTGGCAGCGATCTTCGCGCGTGTTGAGCGCGGTCGACGAGTGCGATATACAACCAGCGGAGCAGTGATTCATCCGGTCACTGGCGATCTAGCCGTGGCTCGAATTCCCGGTACGCGATTTCTTTCGGAGGAGCCTGACGCTCGTCGCGCTCTCGCGGCGTGGCTCACGTCAGATTCCAACCCCTACTTCGCTCGTGCGATGGTCAATCGAATTTGGAAGGCGTTGATGGGGCGAGGGCTCGTCGAGCCGACCGACGATTTGCGTGCTACAAATCCGGCAACACATCCAGAACTACTAGATCGACTTGCCAGCGAGTTTGTCGCCAACGGCTATTCAATCCGGCAAACGATCCGAACGATAGTGACTTCTGCCGCTTACGCACGCAGTAGTCGCGCTACCGGCGATAACGCCGGCGACCATCAGTTCTATTCGCATGCCTTCTCAACAGGCTTAGAGGCCGAAGTCCTCGCCGACGCAATCGCCGATGTAACGGGTATCGCCGAATCGTATGGCAACCAACCTCTAGGTACACGAGCGATCACGTTATTTACACCTCCCGAATCGGAAGCATTGGAGCTACTCGGACGATGCGACCGCGTCGACTCGTGCGAGACGAGTGAATCATCGACCGTTGGTTTAACGACCAAATTGCATCTGTTGAATGGACCGCTGCTGAATCGACGGTTGCGAGACAAGGAAGGGAAGCTCAATCAGCTCATCCGATCCGGCGCTAACACGCGGAAAATCATCGTTGAGTTTTACGTTCTTGCGATGAGCCGATTCCCAAGCGATGACGAACTTGGCTACTGGCGCGATAGGCTTGAATCCGAAGAAAATCGAGTGGATCGAGCGGCGGTTGAGGATTTCGTTTGGGGATTGCTAAACTCGAAGGAATTTCTCACGAATCACTGACCTTCGAATGCGCGATTTAGAGTTATTGAAACAATGGGCGACAGTCCGGGGTTTAATACGCACTTGGCCAAGGATCTGGAAGATGGACGAGCCTGTAAGACAGAACGATCGGTGCGACGGTGTCACGAGACGCGATTTCGTGCGTGTCGGAGGCCTAACTGCGATGGGCCTTGGTTTGACAGATCTTTTCCGGCTGCGAAATGCTGTTGGTGCAAGCGAGAAGGCTTCCGGCAAGGCACGAGCGTGCATCTTGATTTGGCTGGATGGAGGGCCGAGCCATCTGGAGACTTTCGACTTGAAGCCAGATGCGCCTTCGGAGGTGCGAGGCCCTTTTCAACCGATTTCGACCGCAGTTCCCGGAACGCAAATCTGCGAACTGTTACCGCGTACAGCCGACGTGCTTGATCGCGTTGCGATCGTTCGCTCGATGACTTCGCCGCTGGGTGAGCATAACTTTGGCGCGCACTATCTGTTATCGGGTTACAAGCCGAGTCCGGTAATCGACTACCCTAGTTTCGGGTCCGTCGTGGCGCATCTCCACAATGAACAAGGCGTCCTTCCGAACAACATCGCTGTTCCGCGCTTTCGGGTCGGCGGCGGAAAGTTGTCGGGGCAAGGCTTCTTGCCAGAGCAGAATCGTCCTTTTTCAGTGGGTGGCGATCCAGCAAAACGCGACTTCCAGGTTCGAGACCTTGACCTCTATCCATCGGTGACCGCGAACCGACTCGATCGCCGTCGCAGTTTTCTAAATGCGTTCGACCGTTTTCACGGCGACGCAGAGCGATTGATCGAATCGTCGAGCGAAGCTGCCGACCCAGCATTTGAACAAGCCTACCGACTCGTCACTTCAGCTGAAGCGAAGCAAGCTTTCGATCTTGAAAGTGAACCTGCAGCGATTCGAAAGCGCTACGGCCCGAAGACGATCGGGCAAAGTTGTCTGTTGGCTCGACGTTTGGTCGAACGTGGCGTTCCGTTCGTCACCGTGAATAATCCGGGCTGGGATACGCATCAAAACGCGTACACACGCCTGAAGGAAGGCTACACCGGCGCGAAAGTGCCGGTTGGATTGATACCGTCACTCGACGTTGCTTTCTCCGCGCTGGTGGAGGATTTGGAACAACGAGGCCTGCTGGACGAAACTCTGATTGTCGTGATGGGTGAGTTTGGTCGAACGCCGAAGTTGAACGTGTCCGGTGGACGTGATCACTGGCCGCGTGTCTTTAGCGTCGCGATGGCAGGCGGTGGGGTCGCGGCAGGACAAATCGTTGGAACGAGTGATTCTGTTGGCGAAGGTCCGAAAGATCGACCGGTGACACCCGCAGATTTAGCCTGCACAATCTATCATCTGCTAGGGATCGATGCGAAGCATTTATTGCACACACCTGGTGGTCGTCCGATTCAAGTGAATCGCGACGGGCAGTTGGTCCGCGAGCTGGTCAGTTAAGGAGTTCAACAAATGAAAGACGAACTGGAATCAAGTTGCGGGACTTTGAGTCACTTTCACCGGCGTACCTTGCTGAAGGCGGCTGGGCTGAGCGGTATGGGGTGGCTAACGCCAGTTGCCGAGGCGTTGACGCGCGCCAGTGACAAGGACGTGAGTGGCAAGCCTCCGAGATCGGTAATCGTTCTCTGGCTCGCGGGTGGGCCCAGCCAGCTCGAGACGTTTGATCCGAAGCCAGGCAGCAGCATCGCAGGTGGAACAAAGGCGATCGATACCGCAGTGCCAGGAGTTCGACTTGCCGAAGGTTATGAACAGCTGGCAGAACAGATGCAGCGTGTCTCGCTCGTGCGAAGCATTACGAGTAAGGAAGGCGATCACGAGCGAGCGACCTACAACACCAAGACTGGCTTCCGACCTGACCCGACGCTCGTGCATCCATCGATCGGCTCGATCCTTTGTCATCAGCAACCGGATAACGTCGAGATCCCTCGTCACGTATCGATCTTGCCGGGGCCGTGGCCAGCTCGTGGCGGCTATCTCGGCGATCAGTTTGACGCTTTTCAAATCAACGACCCACAAGGGCCGATTCCCGATATCACGCGACAAGTCTCCGACGAGCGTTACGATCGTAGGATTAGCGACTTGGCGGTCGTCGAGCGAGAATTCGCTCGCGGTCGGCTGCGCGAATTGGATTCAAGCAAGACGTTGCAGGGTATCTCGACACGGGCCGCCTTAAAGATGATGGCGTCAGAGCAACTGAAGGCCTTCGACGTGAAAGAAGCATCCGAAAGCGTTCGCGCTGAGTTCGGAGATACTTCGTTCGGCCGCGGTTGCCTTGCCGCGGCAAGATTAGTCGAGGTCGGCGTTCGCTGCGTCGAGGTGACTCTGAACGGTTGGGACTCTCATGCAAACAACCATGAGAATCATCGTGAAAACGCGAAGACACTTGACCCGGCGTTTGCAGCGCTAATCCGGTACTTGAACGAGCGCGAATTGCTCGATCGTACAACCGTGATTTGTGGCGGCGAGTTTGGTAGAACTCCGCGAATCAATCCAGCTGGCGGTCGCGATCATTGGCCACATGGATTTACCATGGCCCTGGCCGGAGGCGGAATCGCTGGCGGACGCGTGATTGGCGAAACCTCCCCTGAGCCGGATTTAGATGCTGAAGACAAGACGAAGGTACTCAGCGATCCGCATAACATTGCGGATGTTCATGCGACGGTGTTGCATTCGCTAGGCATCGAGTTCGAGAAAGAACTACAAACACCAGTGGGGCGCCCGATGATTATTAGCCAAGGCAAGGTGATTCGAAATCTCGTGGTGTAACAGTTCCGTCGGCTCGCGTTAAACGAAGCACTCGCAGACGCTACGCGGTGTCTTTCAACACATGCACGTCGCGAGTCGGATAGGGGATGCTGTAACCGCGTTCGTCGAAGCCAAGCTTAATCGCCTCGATCAAGTCCCAACGAGTTGCCCAGTAATCGGAGCTATTGACCCATGGGCGAACAATGAAGTTCACACTGCTGTCGCCCAGTTCGGTGACCGCTACGAGTGGCTCTGGGTCATCGAGTACTCGCTCGTCGGCTTCCACAACTACTTGCAGGAACTGCTTCACGGCCTTCAAGTCGTCGTCGTATCCGCAACCGATGACGAGATCAATTCGACGCGTGGCTTTCGCTGAGTAGTTAGTAATCGTACCGCTGGTGATCGAACCGTTTGGGACAATGATTTGAATATTGTCACCCGTTCGCATGAGTGTGTTGAAAATATGGATCTCTTCAATGACGCCAGACGAGCCACCAGCTTCGACAAAGTCACCGACCTTGAAGGGTTTGAAGATGATCAGCATGATTCCAGACGCGAAATTACCAAGTGATCCTTGGAGAGCCATGCCAATGGCGAATCCTGCAGCTGCCAAGATTGCGGCGAACGAAGTGGTTGGTACACCAATTCGATCGAGTGCCGCCATGATGACGATCACCATCAGGACTGCATAGACGATGTTCTCGAGAAACTTGATGAGCGTTTCATCAAGCTTCGCTCTACTCGCGACTTTTCCGACTATTCTAGTGAGGGCGCGAGCCACCCGACGCCCTATTAGAAAGATCACTCCCGCGATTAACAAGTTAATCACGATCGGACCGAGACATTGAATGGCGATGAATTCGAGCAATTCCGGCAGGTTGGACGAATCTGCGCGGACATCTTGAACACGCTGTACGAGTTCACCAAAAGTGGACTCAAATTGTTCGGTGGTCTCGCCTCCTGGTTGCGTTTCTGCAGGCGACTGTTGTCCGAGGAGAGCGGTTGTAAACCAAATCGCATTCATTTGATTACCGATCGAAGCAACGGATGTGAGATGGATGGAAAGGCAGTATCAAAGGATCGAAGTCAGAAGACGTTCGGTGAGCGCAAAAAAAGGCTCCCGGAATCCACGGGTCCCAGGGGGGCGGAGGACTCGCATCTTTTCCGGGAGCGATTGGACGGTAGACAACCGGTGCGTCCATGCGGTGGTTGTCATCCGGCGCGGTGACAAACGCGTTTCAAAGTAATCGTCGGCTTCCGTGCCAACGGGATACTCAGTCGGTCCGCAGAAAAATGCATGATAACATTCTCCCAATGCGGGCTCGTCCGCGTCGATCAGTGTCTTGTTGCCAGCAAGGCGAGAGCGGATCGACTTTGTGACCTCCCTGTCTCGCTGCTCGATGGCTCGTTTGTTCAACGAGGCGGCAGAATATGAGAATCGACGGAGAGGGTCAAGGCCGTTTCTTGTTGCCGCGAAAATAAAAAGAGTCTTGCTAGCGATCAAGAAACGAAAACGGGATGGAAGTACGTTCCATCCCGCGGTGATTCTCAATCGGAGTCTTAAGACGCAAGTTCCATGGAGCGGATCTCGCCCGATGCCGTTGCCGCAAAGCAACAATTGCCGCCTGAACCCTTGGCGGCTTCAAGTGATGATCCAGCTCGCGACAGCAATGTTGTTTCGGTGTCGTTTGTCGCAACTTCCGCCGATCCGAGACTTACAGTGAACGTCAGCTTCTCGTCATCTAGTGGCAATGTGCAGCGGGCGATCGCGGCACGCAACCGTTCCGCAACCGAGCACGTTTCTGCCACGTCCGCCCCGGGCAACAGCAGCCCAAAGACGTGATCTTCATATCGTGCGATGTGATCCATCTCCCGCATCGCCGTTTTTAGAAATTGAGCGGCCGCACGCAGGACGACTTCGCGAGCTTTGTCGCCATACGAATCGATGATTGCATCGTACTTGTCGACTTCGACCAACAAGACCGATACGGTTGATCCATCTCGCTTCCATTCGGCCACCCGTCGATCAACGTCACTGAGGAAGCTTGTGCGGTCGGACAATCCACTAATCCGATCACGATGATCCTCTTTTGGTTCGTCAAACGCAAACTCAATTGGTTCATCCAACTTGGAGGCAGGTGGCCGATACGCGTTCAGTGGCTTGCTATCTTCGCCGTCATGCCAGTAGCCGCAATTCCGACCGTTCGCTTTACAAACATACAAAGCCTCGTCAGACCGCTTGACAACTTCCAACACAGATTCGTCTTCTTGTTGCTGAGCCAACCCACCGCTCGCGGTGACTTTGAGATCCAACTCTTCGAACTCAAACACTTGTTCCGCGATCGCAGCTCGAGCCTTCTCGGCAATCGACATGGCTGCGTCGATATCCGCATTTGGGAAGATGATCGCAAACTCTTCACCACCGTAACGGCAGACGACATTCTTTCCGGCCGCTTTCTTCAACGTGCGAGCGACTCCTCGGAGGACTTCGTCGCCGGCCTGATGACCATAGGTATCGTTGAACTTCTTGAAGTGATCAACGTCGAGCATCATCACACAAGAAGGCCGACCAGACGTCGTGAGAGCGTCCTTACACTTTTGCATTTCGTCGTCGAAATAACGCCGATTCCAGAGCTTCGTCAAGGCATCGGTCCGAGCGTCTTTGACGTGTGTTTCGATCTCGGTGGCTTGCTCGTTGAGTCGCGTTTCCGCTTGTACTAACTGCGACTGCATGGCCTCGTTTGCTTTGACCAGTTTCTCGACCACAGTCAATACGTTCGTTCCGTCGGCAGATGCGGCGGTCAATTCATCGTTAATCTCTTGAACTTTGCTGCTATGTTCACCAACGTCAGCCGCAACGGTGGCGGTCAATTGCTGTAATTGTGCCATCATGATCTCGACATCGTCGAAATCCGCTTGCCCCTCGGCGGTTTCGGTCGGCGAGTTGCTGTTGGATGGTTCGGAGTTGGATTCCGACGAGGGCGTGGTACTTGAACTGGCCCCGCGAATCCACCAACCCGCGACCGCGCCCATGGCGGAAGCCAATCCCAAAAAGCTGATTTTGAATAGCAACGCGCCCATCGTTGTTGTCTCCAAATAGTGATTCACAGCGACAGTTGGCCGTGTCGTCTGTAGAAATCGCCCCTGCCCGGGTGCAAAATAGAAGCCTGACGAAACCTCTTACCTGATAGATAGGTCGTGGCTAGTCCGAGTCAAACGAGCCGTTGGCATTAATCTGGGCCTGGATACGACGTGATGGGAATCAGGCACCTTGAGTCACGACTCGGACTATGGTTAAGTCTGTTTTTGTGGACTCGTTCGATTATGCCGATGCGAGTCGAGCGTCGGCCCTCCTATCCACCTTGCTTTGCCCGGGAGAAGAAGATGCAAGACAATAGATCCGTCGACTGGCTTCGCGTGGCGGTTGTATCCGCAACGCTGCTGTTCGTTTCAACTAGTTGGATGCCAGCGACTGGGGCGGAGAACGAATGGCGCAAGCACACTGTTTACTCCGGCGCACATTGCAACACGGCGGTTGCAGCCGATTTCACGGGCGACAAGTTGGTGGATATTATTTGCAATGCAGGCGGTGCGACCCGATTGCTGGTTGCGCCGGATTGGACCGAAGTCATACTCGATGGCGAGAGTAAACTCGGGCTGATCCATAGCGAAACCATGGACGTCGATCAGGACGGAGATCCCGATTTCATCGGCACGCGATACAAGCCAGGGCTCATTTTCTGGCTCGAACGACCTAAATATCCGTTGAAAGATCGATGGACCTATCATCTGGTCGATGACAAAGTTGATGGGATTCACGGCTTGCTGGTTGGTGACGTCGATGTGGATGGTAAACCTGATCTGCTCGCCAACAGTGCTCAGCCGAAGGGACCGTTCGCGAATTCGCTCGTCTGGTATCGTGCTCCGGAGAACGCGACTGAAGCCCAAACATGGCCGCGTTATGTCATCGCAGATGGAGATGCGCCGGGTTTAAGTCACTACCTCGGTGTTGGTGACGTGAACGGCGATGGACGACCGGATGCAGCCAGCGCGGCGAAGGGGGGGCCACAAGACGCCGACGGCCTGGGTGAATGGTTTGCGTGGTGGGAAGCTCCGCAAGACCCCACGGGTATTTGGAGGAAGCATTTGCTTGCCGATAAGCAGTCGGGCGCGACGAACATTCATCCAGCGGACGTGAACGGCGATGGGAATACGGATTTTGTCGCTTCACGAGGTCACGGACACGGCTTGGTGTGGTTCGAAGCGCCTAGCTGGAAGTTGCATGACATTCAAACGACATTCGAAGGCCCGCACTGCTTGGCGGTGACCGATATCGATGGTGACGGTGATGTTGACGCAGCGACCTGCGCGAAGGACGATCAGATCGCGGCTTGGTTCGAGAATGACGGGAGAGGAAACTTCACGACACATATCATCGGAACGAATCAAGCTGCCTACGACATCCGTGCCATCGACATGGACGGTGATAATGATGTTGACTTGCTGATTGCGGGGCAGCTCAGCCAAAACGTCGTTTGGTACGAGAATCTAGCGAAGAAGGCCGAGTGAAATAGTCATGGATGACGAATCCCAAGAGTCACGCGAATCGGCGGTCTTTGTTTTCGAGCATCATGTTCGCGACGACGAGATCGATGCGCTAGGCCACGTCAACAATCTCGCTTACTTAAAATGGATGCAATCCGCCGCCATGGCGCATTCGTCCGCTTGTGGTTGGACGACCGAGCGGTACCTGGAATCCGGCGCAGGATGGGTCGTTCGCTCGCACAAGATCGAGTACTTTAACTCGGCTTTGGCGAACGATCGCATTATCGTCAGAACGTGGGTGGCTGGATTCAAGAAGGTGACATCGCTTCGACGCTATAAGATCTTTCGTGGTATCGACGAGACATTGCTCGCCGAGGCGGAGACGAATTGGGCCTTTATCGGTTTTGAACACCGTGTTCCACGTCGCATATCGCAAGAAGTGATCGACGACTTTCGACGATTTCAATCAGACCTCAAATGAGAAGGGCTTTCCATGAGCACCATTCGAATAGGTATCGTCGGCCTAGGTGGGAATACGCGACTCCGGCACGTCCCCGGTTTTCGAGCGTGCCCGGACGTTGAAATCATTGGCGTATGTAACCGCCGCCCCGAATCCACACAGGTTGCTGCTGACGAATTCGGAATTCCAAAGACTTATTCGCGTTGGCAGGATCTCGTTGAAGATCCTGCGATCGACGCGGTTATGGTCGGAACGTGGCCTTACCTTCACCGTGACATTACCGTCGCGTCGCTCGAATTGGGAAAGCACGTGCTGACAGAAGCGCGAATGGCTCGCAATGCAACCGAAGCTCGTGAGATGCATGCGACTAGCAAGAACCATCCCGAACTGGTCGCGCAGATCGTCCCAAGCCCTCTCGGGTTGCGAGTGCATCAAGTCGTTAAGGAATTGCTTGCAGAAGGCTTCCTCGGACAACTGCGCGAGGTAGTTGTCTTGGGCGTCAACAACGCTGTGGCTGATGCGACCCTGCCAATTCACTGGCGTCAATCGGCTGAGCTAAGCGGGCTGAACATGCTTGCCCTCGGTATCCTCCATGAAACCTTAGTGCGTTGGGTCGCCCATCCAACGCGAGTTCTCGCCCAGACACACATCTATACAGCCACACGACATGATCCAGCGGTGGGTCGTGCCGAACAAGTTGGCACTCCCGATTCTGTCCAGATACTCACGGAGATTCCGGGCGGCACCCGAGGCGTCTATCATCTCAGTGGAGCGATCCATCACGGCCCAGGAATGCAGATTCACCTTTACGGTAGCGAAGGGACGCTCAAGTACAGCTTTGATGGGGATGACCACCTCGCGATTGGCATGAAAGACGAATCGTCACTTCGCGAGGTCGTGATACCGCCGGAGAAAGCGGGAGGCTGGCGAGTAGAAGAGGAGTTCATCAGCGCCATCCGTAGGATCGAAACGGTGCAGTTCACGGACTTTGCAACGGGAGTTCGATATATGGAGTTCACCGAGGCGGTTGCCAACAGTGCGGCGTGCGGAAGTGCTGTCGAAGTACAGACAGTCAATTGATACGAGTTACTGGCAACCGTCGTTCACAAGGAGCGATCGCTCTAGCCTAATCTTCCAATCCCAGTTGCTCGGCTGGGACGTCACGAAGAATCTCTTCGGTACTCGTGATCCCTTGAGCGACCTTGAGCAACGCTCCGCGACGGAAAACCGTCATGCCGGAACGGATCGCTGCCTCTTGGATAGCTTGGCTTGAAGCGGCCTCCGAGACAAGGCGACGAATCTCTTGATTGGCCGACAAGATTTCAAATAAACCTGACCGACCAATGTAGCCGAGGTGGAAGCATTCTTCGCACCCACTCGGTCCGTAGATCGCCTTCCCTTCGCCCTCGGCAAGCAGCGGTTCGATCTCTTGGAATGTCTGCGGGGACACGCTGATATCGTACTCGGACCGACAATTGGGGCACAACGTTCGCACCAATCTCTGCGCGATTACGCCAAGCAAACATCCGGACAAAAAGTACGGCTGCGATCCGAGCGCCAACATACTGTGAACGGCGCTCGAGGCGGTCGGTGCGTGAAGCGTCGCCAGAACAAGGTGTCCGCTGTTCGCTGCGCGAACGGCTGTCATCGCGGTCTCCTCATCGCGAATCTCGCCGATCATGATGACATCGGGAGCTTGACGTAAAACATTACGCAGTAATTCGGGAAAGTCCAAGCCGCGTTTCGCATTCACCTGCGATTGTCGAATTCCATCGATCGCGTACTCGATAGGATCTTCGAGCGTGTTGATCTTTCTCGATCCATCGTTCAGGTACTGGAGACACGCATACAGCGATGTCGTTTTTCCGGTTCCGGTAGGTCCGGTCACTAGGATCAGGCCACTGGGATGATTCAGCATGAACAACAACTTATTCATATCGGCGCGCGACATGCCAAGTTCATCGATACCGAACAACCCCATCGAGTGGTCCCAGATGCGCAAGGCCATGTCTTCGCCGTGCAGCATCGGCGTGCAGTTGATCCGCAAGTCTAGTTTGCGTTCTCCGGCTTCATGAATCCATCGACCATCGGCAGGCCGTCGCCGCTCGGAGATATCCATGCCTGCCAGGGCTTTGATGTGAGAAAGCATCTGACGACCGTGTTCGGACGAAACAACCGCCAGCTTCTCGATGGAACCCATACGGCGAATGCTGACAGTCACGAACCGCTCGTCGCTGAGCAAAAAGAGGTCGCTCGCGCGCAGCTGAGCTGCTTGTTCAAGCAGCGCGTTGACAGCTTCCCCGGCTTCCATCTTGACGAGATCAGTAACTCGGAACTTACCAGTGGGTGCTTGGCTCATTAGGCTTCTCCTCCGAGCAGTCGAACGGCGGCAGCTTCGCTTTCAGCAACCTGGAATACAGCGTGCAAGTTGAGAACTTTAAGGACGTTGTTCGCGATTGGCGACAGCGAATGGAGTACGAGCTTGCCACCTTGTTCCTGCATCCGCTTTTGCGACACGAGCAGCCAGTTCACGCCGCTTGAATCGAGCAATGCCACCTCGCTTAGATCGACGACTAGTTGACGACTGTACGCGTCTTCACCGAGGCTATCGACGAACGGGTCGTCGACTTCTACGTCTCGCTGCGAGACACGACCTTCGACGCGAAGAAGGACTGGGTCACCGCTCTCAGATTGGACGGTTACTTTCATGCCACAATTCCGTGGAGCCAGGGATTTCCGGGATGCGAGGGCTTCGGTGGCCATTAATCTAGTTCTCCAGCAACGGGGTCGCAAGCCACAGTAAGTCGATAACGAGGGCCGCCATTTACATTTGCTAGGCGTCTTGCATGTGATCGAGACAGACTGCAAAGGTTCACCGAAACGTGAACTCTCCCCTATTGTTTCGGTCGATTTGACCGAACGGATGAGTGTGCGTAGTATTCTTCGACGCCCTTCGAGGCCTGGTTCAACAGGCAGCGACATGCCAGGACGCGCATTCGTCGCAACGAGTTTTCACGCGAGATTACGACCAAACGGGACAGGCAAACCCCCTCTGTTTAGCCTCTGCCGGTTAACCGGGTCGTACGTGCAAAAACTTCGCAACGATTTTTTGACGATGGGCAAAACGTGACCTATATTTTTTTGGCTGAACTCCGTCCCTTGCTTCTTCAGCCAGATCTATGTGAATCCAGACTGCGTCCGTTACTCCCGTGATCCCCATCGTTTGAGTCACTTGACTCAATCGCTCCGCGGAGTTGGCGGACGTTCCCTCCCCACCGATGGAACTTCACCATGCGAAGTAGGACTTCACTTCTGCGCCGATTGGCGTTGGCGATCGTGCTCGTCGCTGCCGTTCTCCCCAGTTGGGCTCATGCACAAGTACGTATTCCCTCAGCCGCGCTAGCTGATGTTGCCGAGTTGGAAAACGTGTTCCGTGTCGGTGACCAGTTAGAACAAGAGCAACGTTGGGGCGAGGCTCTGTCGCATTATGAAAAGGCGCGCAAGGAACATCCGGGGAGGCAAGAACTTGAACATCGCTTAACCGTCGCCCGGTTTCACTACGAAGTCGTCAGGCGGTACTCGGACTCGAGTTTTATCGAGACCGTTCAGACGATTGGTGAACAAGGTGCGCTCGATTTGTACGGCGAAGTGCTTCTCAAGATTCAAGCTCATCACGTCCAGCGAGCCGACTGGAACGAGTTGTTAACGCGTGGCCTCATCGCGATGGAAGTTGCAATTGCGGAACCGAGCTTTCGGGCGAAGCACAGAATCAATGTTCGCGAAAGTGATTCGCAGTTGCTGTTGAGCGAAATCCGTCAACACCTGGAATCGCGACCTGTCTATTCGCGGCACGACGCGCGGAAGCGAGTTGGCGAAGTGGCTGACGCTTTCGAACAACGGTTTCGAATACCAGCAGCAGTCATTATCGCTGAGTTTACTTGCGCAGCAGCTGCTTCACTCGACGATTACTCGGCGTTTCTGACCGGCAACCAGCTGGACGATGTCCTGTCCCAAATCGAAGGAAACTTCGTCGGCTTGGGAATCGAACTGAAGGCTGACGACCAAGCATTGCGGATCGTCAGCGTCATTCCAGGCGGACCCGCTGGCGAAGCTGGAATCCGATCTGGTGATCGAATCGTCGAGGTGGACGGCCAATCCACGCGAGACATTTCGACCGACGTGGCAGCCGATATGCTGAAGGGCATCGAAGGAAGCTTTGTCAATCTCGTGCTGCTCGATCGTAAGGATGACGCCCGGCGAATGCGTCTCGCGCGACGGCGAGTGGATGTGCCGAGTGTCGATAATATTGAACTTGTCGACAAGGACTATGGCATCGGTTACTTTCGCCTGACTAGTTTTCAGAAGACGACGAACCGCGATGTTGACGCGGCGTTGTGGAAGCTCCACGAGCAAGGGATGCGCAGCTTGATCGTCGACGTGCGAGGCAACCCTGGCGGATTACTGACCGCTTCGGTCGAAGTTGCCGACAAATTTGTGTCGCAAGGAGCCCTCGTATCGACACGTGGCCGCAGCTCAGGCGAAGATTTCGATTACAAAGCTCACGCCGTTGGTACCTGGCGAGTTCCGCTGATCGTATTGATCGATGGCGATTCAGCGAGTGCCAGCGAGATCTTTGCCGGGGCAATTCACGATCACCGACGCGGCACGCTAGTCGGCACACGTAGCTACGGTAAAGGGAGTGTCCAAGGCATCTTCCCACTCAGTCTGGCGAATGCGGGCGTACGTCTGACGACCGCAAAGTTCTATTCACCCAGCGGGCAAGCGATCAGCCAACGCGGCGTCTCGCCCGATGTGGAGGTGAAAGCATCGGACCAAACGGTTGTCGCCAAGCCGATCGAAGAGCTGTTACCGGTCGCTGATCAACACCATGATGCTGCTTTGACGGCCAGCCTTCAAATTGCCCGCCAGCAACTCACTCAGCGTTAAGAGTTGCGTTCGTTAGTTTTCGCACGCCCTTTCCATACGGTTGCGTCTGCGAGATAATTGCCAGATGTTCTTGCGTCTTGGCAATGCTGTCTCCCGCTATTGGTGGCTGACCATACTGATTTGGTTCAGTGTGGTCGTTGGATTGCGCCTCGTGGCACCGCGCTGGGACGATATTACTCGCGATGGCGATTTGGCGTTCTTACCAAGCGATATGCCTAGTGTCATCGGCGAGCAACTCAAGGTGGCAGCCTTTCCCGAGAATCGGTCGCAGAGCCAATTTGTTCTGATCTTCTCGCGAGATGGCCAACCGCTGACACAAGCCGACCTCAAGACGTCTGATCGATTCGCTAGCCGCTTTCATAACCACCTGGCGATTCAACTCGCGGCGGCAAGGAATGCGGAGGCGTCCCTCGAACAACTCGACGAAGCCCTTCGACTCGATCCGGAGAGCGCTGACTCGCTTCATAACCGAGCCATTATTCGTTCGCGACTCAAACAGCATGACGACGCCAAGATGGATCGCGAGATTGCTTGGGAATTGAATCCCACGCTTCGCTCCTCGCCGAACACATTCGCGCCACGTGCTGAAAGCCCGCTTCCCCTGACGGATGTTTGGACTCGACACAACAAAGTCGTCGGTTCCAAACTTCGCAGCGTCGACAAGCAAGCTCAACTGATCATCTTGCAGTTCGACACCGAGTTTATGGCGACCGAGAACATCGCGGCGCTCGATTTCGTCAAGCAAGAGGTCGACCTCTTGCGAAGCCAGATCCAAGGCGGAGATCTCAATGGCTTGAACGTGAATCTGTCAGGTTCAGCCGCGATCGGGGGCGACATGCTGCAGTCGGCCGCCGAGAGCATTCAAAACACAGAGCTCTTCACCATCACTCTTGTAATTCTGATTCTCTTGGCAGTTTATCGCGCTCCTCTGATCGTGATCGTGCCCTTAGCCACCATCGGTGTATCGCTCTCCGTCTCGATCAATTTGCTTTCGATGCTTGCCGAGTTGGCGGGGACGCCCGGTTTCGAGTGGTGGACCTTTAAGGTCTTCAAGACGACAAAAATATTTATCGTTGTGATCTTGTTCGGGGCGGGGACAGACTTCTGTCTGTTCCTAATTGCCCGGTTTCGTGAGTCGTTGGAAGAGGGAATTCCACACCAAACCGCAATTCCGCGATCACTCGCAGGCGTCGGTGATGCTTTGACCGCGAGTGCACTGACGACGATCGTCGGACTCGGAATGATGTTCTTCGCCGACTTTGGCAAGTTCAGGAGCAGTGGTCCAGCGATCGGATTGTGTTTGTTGGTCACACTGTGTGCATGTCTGACGCTGGCTCCGGCGCTGTTGCGAGCACTGGGTTCGGTCGTCTTCTGGCCTTTTCATCCTAAGGTGAAAGTTGGCGTAGATGTGCCGCCGCGACGCGGACGATTCGCAAGTCTTTGGTTTCGTCTTTCTCGCAACATCGTACGTCATCCCGGCAAGGTTCTCGTCGCGAGCGTGCTGCTACTTACTCCACTTGCGTACTTCGGATCATTCTCAGCAGATCATACGACATTCGACTTACTGAATGCTCTCGAACGTTCACGTGAGAGCTTCCGGGGAAGCGTTGTGTTAAAGCGGCATTTTCCGATCGGCGAAGGAAGTCCGATCGTTGTACTCGCACACAAACAGAACGCTGGGTTCAACAGCGACGACAAACGTACGGCAGCCATTGCAATGGGCGCGATCTTTGATCTGACTGAGGCGTTGACTCATATCGATGGAGTTAGCGCAGTGCGAAGCCTTGCCGAGCCCTTGGGAGATCCACCGCGATGGTCACTGACAGATATAGAGAAGAACTCCCTCCGGCAGCATCGCCTCACGGAATCGATTTTTTTGGCTCAATCGCCAGAGCATCGAGGCAACGTTACACGGTTCGAATTGATACTAAACCACGATCCGTTTTCGAGTGGATCAATCGAAACTTTGGTTCGCGTCGAAGAGTTCTTGGCAGCGCAATCGAGGGAGGCCGGTTCGTTTTGGAAGAACGCAGGATTCTCAGTCGCGGGCACGACCGCTGGGATCCGAGACTTGCGAGACGTCACTCGCTCGGATCGCTGGCGCATTCAGGTCCTAGTTGTTGCCGCCGTCTATATCGTCCTTGTCGTAATCCTTCGTCAGCCAGTTCTTTGCCTCTACTTGATCGCATCTGTGCTGTTCAGCTACTTCATCACGATTGGTGCGACCGAGTTGTTCTTTTCGTGGCAGTACGGCGACACGTTTCAAGGCTTGGATTGGAAGGTGCCGATCTTCCTGTTCGTGATTCTGGTCGCCGTCGGCGAGGACTATAACATCTATCTCGTTACGCGGATCAACGAAGAGCAAAAGCTGCGAGGTCCGTTCGCTGGCTTACGCGAGGGCGTCGTCAAAACTGGTGGAATCATCACCAGTTGCGGCTTGATCATGGCTGGCACGTTCGTTTCGATGACGACGGGTACGTTGCGTGGTGTCGTGGAACTGGGCTTCGCCCTATCACTCGGCGTGCTGCTGGATACGTTCATTGTACGAACCATCCTCGTACCTGCATTTCTCGCATTTCTGCTGCGAGCAAAAGCAGGACGATCTCGTCGCAGCAAGGTCGCGACGCCATGACGGACAAGGCGAAAGGTGTCTATTACACGCCGAGTCCGGTTGTCGATTACATCGTGCGAACCACGCTTAGTCCGTTGCTCGAAGGCAAGTCGCCCATGCAACTCGCTGGTCGAACGCACAGCTGGGAGCGTGATTATGACTCGCATCCGCTGACGATCCTGGATCCAGCGTGTGGCACTGGGAATTTTCCGCTTGGCGCCTATCAGTTTCTGCTCGATTGGTGTTTGCAATGGTACTCCGAGCATGAACCTGAGACATGGTCGAACCAACCCCACGCTACGATATGCCAAGTCGAAGATCGGCTCGAACTGACGATCCGTGAACGACAACGGATTCTTTGCGACCACATCTTCGGAGTCGACATCGACGGGCATGCGTTGGGCCTCGCAAAACAGTCCCTTCTCAGAAAGATGCATGCCGAGATGCAATCGGCATCGCCAATTTTGGAAAATCTGCGCTGTGGTAACAGCTTAATCAGTTCCGACTTTCAACCTCGCTGCGATATCCATACGTTCGATTGGGAGACGGAGTTTCCTTCGGTGATCGCTGCCGGAGGCTTCGACGTCATCGTCGGAAATCCGCCCTACGTAAATGCACGACTCGTCAAGCAAGAACAGGGTGAAACGGTTAAGCAGTATTATCGAGAGAAGTATCGTTGCGCACGTGGAGCTTTTGACTTGTACGTGCTGTTCATCGAACGGTCACACGAATTACTTCGCGAAGGAGGGCGCGCGGGCCTGATCGTACCGAACAAGATCGCGACACTCGACTACGCTCGACCATGTCGCGAGTTACTGCTAACCGAGACGACGATAGATACGATCACCGATGTCTCTGATCTAAAGCTGTTCAATGGTGCCAACGTCTATCCGTATATCGTCACTTGGACCAAACGTCTGGCTGCGCAAGAACACACGGTTCAAATTCTTAAAGCGGACGATCTCGCGACGACGGGATATTCGCACGTCGTTCGGCAAGCCGCCTGGTCGGCCGAAACGGGAATAGCACTCTACAACGGGCTCGACGTCGAGGCTCGTGTGGCGACGCGACCGCTGGACCGATGTGGTTCGATCCACAGTGGAACGACGGGATTTTGCGCCGAGCAATTGGCCGAGACGTTGCGTGAACAGAATCGCGAGAATGAAGACAGCGAGTTCGACTTCGTTGTCAGCGGCAACGTCGATCGTTACTCGATCACTCTTGGCAACGTCAGGTTCATGAAACGGACATTCACGCAACCAGTTCTCGCGGTCGATACGGATATCATCTCGACGAACAAGCGAAGTCTGTTCGCTAGTCCGAAGATCGTCATTGCGGGAATGGGTCGCCGTCTGGAAGCCGCGTTTGATCCCGGTGGATTGGCACTAGGAGTACAAGTTTACGCGGTCGCAGATCTGGCAGAGGACTGGCGATACCTATTAGGCATCTTGAACTCGAAACTCATGTCCTACCTGCTTCGCACGCGTTTTCAAGCAAAACGTTTGGCCGGCGGGTACTTGGCGATCAATAAGAGTCAGTTGGCGAAGCTGCCAATTCGTCGAGTGGATGAGGATGATCAGGAGTCCGTGATCATTCGAGACAGAATCATCAAGTTGGTTGATAGACTTCGACCGATGGACGCGAAGGCGGATCGAGAGATCGACCGCCTTGTTTTTCACATCTACGCGATCACCGAAGACGAAATCGAAACGGTCCAGCAATCTCCTCTGTAGACCGCTGAATTTGATTCGAACAGAAGGCAACGAAGCACTGCCGCCACGCAACTTCTCGTATCCTTTTACTCCATTTGTGCGTTGATCGGCTATTGGCCCACATGGTACGCTTACCGTTTCGGCGGAGTTGCCTCTCGCACGATGGCTCCGTGTTCTTCGCTCAGGATCAGCAGGGCGAATCGCTCGACGTTGTCAAGTTCGTTCGTGTTAAGCGACGAGTAATCAAAGCGGCCACGCAAGTCGGTGTAGCCATCCTTGAAGAAACGTACCGAACCATCCTTCATCCGAGCATACGCCTTGGCATAAACCGTTGACAAGGGTTTTCCAGTGCCCGCTGCGGTGACTCGCAACTGACCGTAGTTCTCGATCAACTGTACGGACAACGAGTTCGAGAAATAAGCCTGCGACTTTGTTTGTCCCGCACCGACAAGTTCGACTAGTACGTTGCGGTTCAGAAGTTCGTTTGGCAAGGCGAACTCGAACTTCTTGCCGCGCGCGGGCAACTCGATCGTGTCGGTCAAGTTTGGGAGAATCTGTGAAAACTGCCCCGACGAATGCTGTACAAATGGATTGCGGCTAAATAGCAACTCGATGTCCATCAGGTAGTAGTTGACAAGCACGCGCTCTAAGTTCTGGTAGTCTAGTTGAACCTTCTTCGCCTCGACCTTCAAGTCGAACGACGGCGCGGTTGCAGCTAACTCGGCCTGACGCTGGTCGCGATTCTCCGGATCAACGAGTTCGACGTCGCCGCTGCTGATCTCGTCCAGCTGTCGATCGATCGAAACGAACGCGTTCCGCCAGCGATCAATGGGATAGCCTGCGTAGCGTGACGTTATCTCTCGCGCCGCGTCGGTATCGGCTCGATATAGATTCAAGTAAGCGGTAAAGTAATCGTGCTGAAGCGACGTCGTTAGGTCGGCGGCGTTCACACGGCTGAAGAAGTCCATCGCTTCGGCGACGCGATCCTGAAGCAACAGGTAATACGTAACGGCCATCAAGTCGTCTTGGCTGAGATCTCGTCCGCAGCTCAGGATCGTAAGCAGCTGGTGGTACTGCTGATGCAGTCGAGCATTCAGGATCTGACGCCTTCGCCCGAGTTGATGTGCTCGGGCGTTGACCAACGGACGGTAGTCCAGGTGCTGATACGAATGCCTGGCGATTGGGTCGACGCGAAGCAGCGGAGTATCAATTGCGGCACCACATAGTTGTACGAAGCCATCAGCGTGTTGCAGGTATTGGCTGATCGCCGGCATGTCGTTGTGTTTAATGCCGTACGACCACAGCGTGTGATTGTACGCGTGCCGTCGTTCGAGCAGCTCGACAACTTCTAGGAAGAACGCCTTGTTTCCCATACGAAACGCGATCTTGTCCAAGTTCGTTTGATGAAGATTGTTCTGGCGAAGGTACTCCAGAACGTCTTCTGCAGAACCATACTGCGAGAGGTAAGGCCACGATTCGCGATCGATGCGGCTCAACTTCTCAACAACTGTCAGCGTCGTCGCATCAGCGTGAGCCAACAATTGTTCGTTCTTCGCGATATGAACGGGATAGTGTGGATAGCGACCTGCGGCTGGGAAGTAGAAGTGGTACTCGACCGTTTGTGTGTTGTAAGGCTGAAGATCGAGCTGCACGCTGCGCGTCTCGTGACCGTTCAACACCGGGATAGCACCGAGCGGGACCTGTAACAGAACGTCAAGCTTCTGAGGCGACGATGTTGGATTCGTGAGGACAACTTGACAGCCGTAGACCGTGTGGACGAGGAACTCGTCGGTCACAAATTTGTCCAGCCGCTCGTTGTTGATTTGCCGATAGCGATCGTTGTGACGAAAGAAGTTCTGGCTGACCAGAATCGGTGTTTGTTCGACGACTTCGCTCGCCTCTCGAATTTCCTCGTGGAAGACGATCATCGGGCTGCCAGCCGTCAGCGTCATCTTACCATCGGCGAAATCTGTGGCATGCTCTGCCGACTCAAATGGCAAATCGAGAAGCGACAACGCCAACATCATCTCTGTAAAGTTTCGCGAGGCATCCGCGAAGTTCGTCGAGCGGAACGGTTGACGAGGATCATGCTCCGCATAGTCGCGCCAGAAAGCATTGACGGACACGAGTCCGGCGAGCTGTTGTTCTATCGGCAAGTGGTAATAGTTGTTCTCGGCCCATTCCTGGGTCTTGTCGAGCAATTCATACAGAGCGCGAACCCTGCCGCTCTTACGACCCAAGCGAGAGTAGTAAGATAAATAATCACCAGCGACTGACGCTCTCTCGCGCGCAATGCGAGGTCTAACGCTGAGAGCGCGACGTTTCGCTGCTGGTTTGCCCGCGATCAATTCGCTTTCGGAAGAATCGTCAGCGGCAGGTACGGCTCCGAATAGCTTGTCGGCCGCAGCACCTGCAGGTGCTGCGGCACCTCCATAGGCCACACCGGCTCGCCCGCGCATCAACGGCACGGAAGACGCTTCTACATCTACATCCATATCTACATCCATCAGGTTAGAAATAAATCCATCCTTGGCAGCTTCAAAGCCCCAATGGTCGCTCGCTTCCAGCGCACGTCCTTTAACCGCGGTGAGGAATAGCTGGTTCAGTCGATTCGTGTCGGGCGTGAGCAGCGAAAACTGATCAAGGACGTCGCGCGTTGTGTGCTGCCGATCGTCGGCGACTCGTTGCGATAGCAAGATTCGCTCGGCGATGTTGAGCCGCGAGTAATTCCACGCTCGCAAGTACTCCTCAAGATCGTACTGCAGCAGCCAATCATCGAGCAGCGTCTTGTCACGCTTGTTGGTGAGATAGGGCCGTACGATTTGGTCGAAGAACTTGCGATCCTTCTTCAGCAGGAAGAAGTTCAGTTCGTGGCAGGCATACTTCGAGTACAATGCCTGCTTTTCAGCGGTCTTGAGATTCGGCCAGTTGAGAATGAAGCGAAATTCGGCCAACTTCGGATCGCCGCTTAGCGTCGCATACACCGAGTACACGCGAGGAAGCGTGTCGTAGGCTTCGAATCGTGATGTCGCGATGTCGGGCAGCACGAACTGCTCACCCTTCGCGACGACGCTAACGCGTTTCTGTTGCGTGAAGTGCCGCTCAGGATCAAGTCCGGTTAACAGCCGCTGGTCAACAAGCTTCATCGGCTTCTCGTCTAATGACACGTTCCGATAGACGGTGCTTTGCGGGTCGACGGCTACGATATGCAAGTCCTGATGCGATCCTAGTTCGTCGAGCGATATCACGACGATTCCGTCCTTGTCCGGTTGCAGATTCGCGAGAACTACCGAAGCTTCGCCGAGAAAGTCGAGGTTGGCGAAGTCGCCACGCCGAGCAACCTGTGCCGCTGCAGCCGCAGCTCGTTGCGACATCTCGCTTGATGGTTCAGCAGACGGGGCGAAATCGTCGCCGGTCTGAGCATCCTGCTTCCCCGATTCCGTCTTGCGCACTGCCCACGGATTCAACAAAACGCTCGGCCGCTCGACGAGCACGCCGGGGTACTTCTTCGCATAGCGGCGATCGATGATGTATTGATACTCGTCTCCGATGCTCCTTCCCGCCACATACAATGAAGTCATCTGCCCTGGATCGACCTGGTACGGTTCGGGATCGACGACGCCAACGAGTTTGCTGAACACCGAAAAGGCGGGCCGATATCGCGTCGCGTAGATGTGGACGCGCGAGAACTTCGTGCTGTTGTTGACAAGAATTCGAAGCTGATCTTCAGCACGTTCGATACTCGCGATTTGCAATGGCTTCGCGCGTCGTGATTCGAGATGACGCGAACTTCCCAGCGCATAGCCTTCGTTAACCTTACCATCCGCAACGCGAACACGAATGCGGTGCCCCCTAAAGCTATGGCCGCGATCTTTCAGCAGCAGGTCGTAATCACCCCGTGGCAAGCCGCGCAGTTGGAGCATGCCACCCTTGAACCGTATCGCGTTAAAACGATCGGCCACGAAAGTCTTGCCGCGAACTTCCAGCAACGAAAGCTCATCACGCGCTGGCTTGTCACGCGCGCCCATGTAAGGGATCTCAATCGTGGCACCGGCAGCAGCGTGAATCGATTGGTGATAGGAGTACTCGTCACGCGACAGGCTCCACGATTGCGCTGTGCCGTCAGGATCGGTCGCCGTGACCGACACGACGCCTTCGAGCGGTCCAAGTGCGACGGTGCCCGTGTGATCGGTTTGAACCGTCGCGGTCATCGGGAAGCTGAAATCCCGATGCTGTAACGATAGGACCACAGGTCGATCTGGCCGCGATTCTCCGGACTTTCCTCGTGACTCGACGACGTAGACATCGTTGATCTTGGCAAAGTACAAACAGGCAACCTTCTCGCTCTTATCGATCTCGTTTAGCTGATAGGTGTCTGCAGCTTGTAGATCGATCTTCTTGCTCTGACTCAAGCTCTGAATCTTGGCTTGCAGTGTGAACGTGAGTTGCGAGAGCCGAGGCGGAACTTGGAACTCATAGATTGATTCGCGATCCTCGAACAGCTTGAAGTCTTTCACTTCTTTCGTCGACGAAACACCATCGTGATCGACCGACGCGATCGTCAAGCGAACATCTTCCAAATCAGCAATGCCAACCGGACTGCCATTCAAGTACAAACCCGGTCGGACCACGACAGGCACAATGGTCCGCTTCAGCAGCGACTCGCGATCGACATAGATACCAGCGGCAAGTTGGTAGTTTTCCGCCTGATGTTGAAAGAACGCCAACGAGGAAAAGTCACCTCGTGATAAGATAATCGGCTGTCGACCGGGCTGTGTCGAAAAAGGCACCAGAATCCTGCCGTCTTCCTCGGGCAGGTATTCATGCCCCGCCAGCCAGATCGAAGCGTCTTGCACGCGCTCGTTCTTCTCGTCCAACACGGTAAACAACTGGCCCGAGCTCGTGGTTTGGACCAGATGGCGAAGCTGTCCTTTGCGGACGACAACGCGGCTGTTCATGCCGTTGCCGATGAAGTCAACGACGTAGACGCCCGGCTTGGTTAATGCGGGAAAGTCGAAGTGTCGGCGAGCGCGACGGAGCGGTGGTTCCTTGTACGCAAACGTCTGTTCGTTGTTCGCGACCATCCCGTCGAGGTTGATATCGGCGTTCACTTCGCGTTTATGCTCGCGATAGTAATTCTTCGTGTTGATCTCGAAGACACGAACGATCAGCGTCTCGACGTTCTTGACATGCAAGTCGAGACTGACCGGGTCGTTCGCGGTGAAGAACTTGGGATTCGTCGGTGCGAAGTCCAAGTCAATCCGATCTTTTAACGCTTGATAACGATCTGGCGGCAGCAGCGAGTACCATTGCTCTGGTTCGCCAAGCCCGTTCACGATCTTCGTCTCGGCGAGATTGTGACGCAGGTAGGTATCGCTGATAAACGGTTCGTAAGGCTTCGTCGCCGTCTCGTTCACAAAAAAGTGGTGAAAGTAGCTCCGAATGAGTGGCTCGTCGTTTCGGACAGGTGGTAGCAACGTGAACGCTTCAAAGTTTGCGTTCAGATCGGCAGCGTAACGCCGATTCTCATTCGACTGCAAAAACTTTGGCTCGATGTACGCGACGTTTCGCGGCAGCCGGATGTACGTCATAAAGCGGTCTTTGTCGTGGCTGCCTCTCGCGCGATCAAACGTCAGGCGATGGAACAGGACGTGCGTCTTCAACGAGTTATGAACCGGAGCCAATCGCGACACGAATCGCCACATCCGATCGAGATACGCTTCGTACTCGTCCGTCTCATGTTGCCACTCGACGTCGTCGCTCGGATGCAGCTTACTGAGATACGCGTTTACGAAGTTCGCTTGATTGAGCAAATCCGGCTTCAGTCGCAAGCACTCGTCAAGCTGTTCCGTCAGGAGCTGAGTGTGAATCGCCATCGATCCAAATGGCTTGCTGTTCCGATAGTTCAAGTCGTCGACGATCAGCTTCGCGAGATTTGGATGGTCGGGCCGCGCAAGACGCTGTAACAAATGACGTCGGCGATCTGGATCGAGATCGGTTGCGACGAGCCAATCGAGCGCCGCGTCGGTGAAACCACTTAGATCCTTGTGGTTGACCTTTGCGATCTGGGAGAGATGTTCACGGCTGATCAATTTCTGGTTGAGCTGCGTCGGTAGATTCGGCTTCTCGCCCAGCGTCTCGCGCTGGTGATTGAACTCGATGCCCAATTGACGGCGAATAAACTCGAGCGATTTCTCGGGCTCGCGTTCGTAAGTCAATAACGCCTGCCGCGTCTGAATCTGCCGCACTAGCGGGGTGTAGTTGTATCGCTTGATCCAAGCCGCGAGCAGCTCCTCGACTTGATCGAACTTCTCCGTATTTTGCAGATGCAAGCAGTTGAAGTAGTAATACTCTTCCGACCCAGGAATCAGTCGCTTCAACGCTTCGGTGCGATCTTTCGCCAGTGCAAAGTCCTCGATAAATCCGATTTCGTTCGCTTCGAGGCTCGTCGCGAGCGTGATCACTGCCGCGACTACTGGGGTGATCGCAAGTGCTGCAAAACGATTCATTGTCATAACTCCTTCGATATCGGTCGGCCCGTTCTGTCATTGCAATTGTAGCTGCGCATCATCAGACAGGTGATTAGACGAGGTCGGCACGATTCTGGTTTTCCCGGCCTTTTCGTAGGTTGGAGTTGCACTCCGGCCAGTTAATAGATGAAGTGCAACTCCGACAACGAAAGACGATTCGCCTGGGAGCATGCCCCGGCACTTTCAATCCACGCTTCTCCCAGCGTAGAATACTGGTTGGACAACGAGCTTCAGGCGGTGATGTCCTGCCTTCTTCCCGGGTTCGCGTGTTGTTAATCCAGTGATTGCATTTGTGCTAAAGGCACTCCCGTGAAGGAAATGTCCCGATTCGGCCCTTTCGCTTTGGAAGGAAAGCTCGGCGAAGACCCGAGTGGAGCCGTTTATCGCGCGATTCACGTCGCACAGAGCCGCATGGTAGCGGTCAAAGTGTTTGATGCGCCCCTCGTTGCAAAGAACTCGGCAGCCAAACAAGCCTTGGTTCAGGAGATGGACCGGCTTAAGAAACTCAAGCACTGGAACATCGTTGGATGTTATGGCGGCATCCTCGAAGAGATGCGAGGTTGCGTCGCGTCCGAATTCATCGAAGGCGAGTCGCTCAAGGAATTACTCGAGCGACGTGATCGATTAGCGTGGGAGTCGGTCATCGACTATGCGTATCAGATGACGGCAGGACTTGAGTGCGCACATGAACAGAAAGTGGTTCACCAGGATCTCCATCCAGACAAGATCCTGATCGCCGAGGATGGGACGGTCAAGATTGCCGACTTTCGTATCGATCGATCGCGGAATCCGTGGTGCGGAACATCGACTCGGCTGACGCTCGAACGCGCCGCCTACCGTGCGCCTGAACAACTCGCTGGCAATCAGGAACCGACTCACAAGACCGACCTGTACTCGCTTGGTTGCATCATGTTCGAGATGCTGGTTGGCAAACCGCCGTTTGTCGGTGATACGGTTGAAGACCTCGTTCGGCAACATCGCGAGGACGAAGCGCCTCGCGTCGACGGCATCATTTTCGAGTGTCCCGTATGGTTGTCGACCATCATCGCACAGCTGCTCGAAAAGGATCCCGCGAAGCGACCCCATGGAGCCGGTGCGGTCTCGCTTGCGTTGAGCGAAACAACTCGGCAAGTTGCCGCCGGGACATCGACCATCGCCCACGCAGCTGGTGGCTTCAGCGCCTTGCAATCCTATGGCACAAAGGACGCTGCTCGCGAGCTACTTCAAGAGGCGCAGCGGTCGACTCGAAAGGAAAAGAATACCGAAGATGGGACACCGTTTTACGAACGAGCATGGTTCTTGGCACTTTGCCTGGTCCTCTTGATCGGTGGTATCGGGACCTGGTTGCTGTGGCCACCAAGCGAAGCCGGCTTGCTGCGCCGTGCGGTTGCCGTCATCGAGTCGAAGGAAGGTATCCAACGCGAGAACGCGCGCCCTTATCTCGAAAAGTTGCTTCGCTTGTATCCCAACGGCGAGTTGGCCGATGCTGCGGAAGAGCACATCAAGACGCTCGACATTGCCAGCGCGAAGCGGAAATTCGAATTCAATGTGAAGTATAGTCGCGAGCCGAAATCCGAAGCCGAACGATTGTACAAAGACGCTTGGGACTTCGAGCAGTTTGGTGACCGCATCGCGGCGTTAGAAAAGTATCGCAGCATGGTCGCAATCCTTGTCGATGGAGACGAAGATGCGAATCGATTGGCCTTCGTGAACTTGGCTCGCCGCAATATTGCCGAGATCGAATCCGAAGGTTCCGACAACGACCGAATTGACTTCATTGAATCACGATTGCAAGACGCAGATCAACTTTCGACAAAGGGCAAGGAGCTCGACGCCAAGAAGATCTGGCGAGGCATCATCGAGCTCTACGGCAACAAATCAGAGTTCGAGTCGCTCGTTGAACGAGCTGAACAGAGGCTCCATCCGCCCGTCGAAGTGAACGCCGATTCCTAGCAAGTGGGCCGGAATTGTTTGGCTTTCGAATCGCGATCGGCTATAAGAGAGTCGCCATTGGCCCCTGCCTTTCGACCTACACGCCGGAGATTCTCACCCATGCCGCGCTCGTTAGTTTTCATGGTCCCATTCGTTTCCATCGCGATCACGTCAGCGATGGTTCAGTCCGCCGAACCGTATCGCGGAACACAGCCGCTAACTGTCGAAGGTGATATCGCGTCGCAGATGATCGACGGCGTTGATCGCTTCCTGTTGCGCGAGATTGAACAGTCGGTGGAGCAACGCGCTCGTCACTGGAATCGAGACTTCTCATCACCGGAAGCTTACAACAAGTCGATTGAACCGAACCGCCAACGCTTGGCCCACATCTTAGGAGTTCGCGACGCGCGCGTTCCGTTCGACGCACCGGAGCTGATTGCCACAACTGATTCACCGGCCCTCGTTGGCAAAGGCGATGGGTTCGACATCTTTGCCGTCCGCTGGCCGGCGTTTGGTAACGTTCATGGTGAAGGGCTTTTGCTCGTACCGACCGACGGCAAACCAATCGGCGACGTCGTCGCGATCCCCGACGCTGATCAAACACCCGAGCAGATCGTGGGCCTCGCCGAAGGAGTACCGGCCGAATCGCAATTTGCGCGACGAATGGCCGAGGCCGGTTGTCGAGTGATTGTGCCGACGCTGATCAGTCGCGAGAGGAGCCGTCGCGCACCTCCAGGACTTGGTGGACGCGCAAACATGACGAATCGTGAATACATCTATCGATCGGCATTCGAGATGGGAAGGCACTTGATCGGTTACGAAGTACAAAAGGTCTTAGCGTGCGTCGACTGGTTTGAGAAAGATGCAGGAGATGCCAACGCCAAGATTGGTGTGGCGGGTTATGGCGAAGGTGGGATGCTTGCCTTGCACGCCGGCGCTCTCGATGTACGAATTGATTCCGTCTTCGTAAGCGGCTACTTCGGTTCCAGGCAACGAAATTGGAGTGCTCCCCTCGCGCGAAATGTATATGGCCTGTTGAGCGAGTTTGGTGACGCCGAGCTGGCGACAATGATCGCACCACGAGCGCTGATGGTCGAAAATTCGGATGGTCCAACGCTAACGTTGCCGAGCGAAGGTGGCGCACCGGCGGAATTGGTATCTCCCGTAGGAGCGGAGACTGAATGGAAGCGAATTCGTGCAACCTTCGGCGACGCAGACTTGGACGCAAGTTTCCATTTTGCGAACTCCGACACCGATCGCTCCCCTGGAAATGCGATCGAGCCATATGTGCTATTCTCGTTCCGCCACGTTTCTGAAGATGTCTTCAGTGATCACGATCCAGTTCGACCGGCAGCGACGTCGGGCGATTCGGCAACTCGCCAACAACGTCAACTCGACGAACTTGATCGCCACAATCAATGGCTACTTCGCGAAAGTCCGTTCGTTCGCAAGGAGTTCATGAACAAGCTCGACACCTCGTCTGTCGAGGCCTACGAGAAGAGCGCCGAAGCGTACCGCGATATCTTCCGAAACGAAACGATTGGTCACTTCGATCAAGACTTACTGCCGTTCAACGCGCGATCACGCAAGTCTTGGGAAACAGAAAAATGGACCGGATATGAGGTGATGCTCGATGTTTTCCCAGATGTGTTCGCTTATGGCGTACTGCTGGTTCCCAAAGACTTGAAGGAAGGTGAGAAGCGACCGGTTGTAGTTTGCCAGCACGGTCTCGAAGGAAGACCAACGGATATCTTCCTGAACGACCATCGTGCTTACCACGACTTTGCCGCCAAGCTTTGTGAGCGGGGCTTCATCACATTTTCTCCGCAGAACATCTACATCTTCAAGGACCGTTTCCGCACGCTTCAACGCAAAGCAAACTCGGTGGGCAAGACGCTCTTCTCCGTCATGGTGCCGCAGCATCAACAGATCGTAGATTGGTTACAGACACAGCCGAATGTTGATCCCGATCGAATTGCGTTCTATGGCCTGAGCTATGGCGGTAAGTCCGCGATGCGGCTTCCGGCACTGGTCACCGACTACTGCCTTTCAATATGTTCAGCGGACTTTAATGAATGGGTTCTCAAGAACGCCAGCACGCGCCACAACTTCAGCTATATGTGGACCGGTGAATACGAGATCTTCGAGTTCGATCTCGGCAGCACGTTTAACTACGCCGAGATGGCAGCATTAATTTGCCCGCGTCCTTTCATGGTCGAGCGAGGGCATTTTGATGGCGTCGGCGAAGACGAATGGGTCGCCTACGAATTTGCCAAGGTCCGCCATCTGTATCAGGCGAAGTTAGGGATCGGCGACCGCACGGAAATCGAATGGTTCGTCGGCCCGCACACGATCAACGGTAAGGGGACGTACGAATTCTTGCATAAGCACTTGGACTGGCCGAAGAGGTAATAATTCGTCGTTTAACGGGCGTCTAATGTTGCGAGCAACGTATCAACCGATAAGCTTTTGCAAATATCGTCCGCTCTCAATCGCGGCTTCGTCTGGTCCCATGATGTGGGCATAGTGCTGATGCACGGTTAAGTAAGCGTCATACCCGACGGCTTTTAGGCCATCAACAGCAGCCCGAAAGTCGACGCCACCATCTTCCCAAAGCGGGAGATGATGAAATCGTACTGGTCCGTGACACCAAGTCTCAAGCTCGTCTGGGCCTTGCGCGTCGAGTCGATGATTCTGGACATAGGCGTTCATGAGATAGGGCTGTAGACGCTGCAGTGCTGTCACATCATAAGGCTCGCCGCACAGCATGAGGTTCGCCGGTTCGTAGATCAGTCCAAAGTTCGTTCGATCGATCGCTTGCAAGACTTCGATCGAACGATCGATCTGCTCGAACAACGTCGTCGTATGACATTGATGCGCCAATCGAATTCCGCGATCCGCAGCTAGGTCCGCCGCTTCGCGCGCCAGTGGAATGTCCGAATCTTGTTTCAGACAGACGCGAATCAAGTCGCAGCCCAGAGCCGAGGCAACATCCAGACTTGGCGTAATGTCGCGAAGGCTGTTTGGCCCGTTCTCATTGTTCAACGGGACATCAGAGTCAGCGGTCACCATCGAAACGACGAGTCCGGCTTGCGCAACCTGCTCTCGAATGCGACCAAGTTTATCTTGGGAAGTCTGGATGCCTGCGACGCTTGCTCGCATGCAAACCGCCTCGTACCCGTTCTCGACGGCTAGGCGTAAGATCTCCGCGAGTTCCACATTGAGCTTCGTCTTACACGCCGCTTCGGCAATGCGAACCGATAACGATAGTTTCACACTCGTACTCCTCGGCGTAGGTCAACCAAACAATTGTTCATACGTCTCTTGATTGAACCCAACGATCAAGGTCTTACCCTTTCTCAATGTCGGGGCCCGAAGATTTCCGCTCGGGCCGACAATCAGTTTTGCAAGCGTCTCGTCGTCCGGCTTGTCTTTCTTCATATTCACGTGAACAACTTTCTTGCCTTTAGCGGCGTAGATGTCGTTCACCGTTCGGGCCAACACCAAGGCGTCTGCGGCTTTGATCGTTTCTTTCGTGGCGTTTTGTTCCTCTTTGACTTCGACATCGGCATTCGCAAGAAACTCCTGCGTCTTTCCGCAGGTCACTCAGCCACGGCGGTGATAGCTCCAATCGATCTTCGACATGTTGTTACTCCTGTCTCGTGTCAGGTTCTAGCATTACGTGTGCGTTTAACCTCGTCGCATCGGGCGTTCCGGCAAACAACAATCTTCTGGGCAGTCGTCATGATTCGGACCAAGTTCGCCCCAGCAAGACTTCGGGCCATCGCTCGCCCGCTCGAAGATCAGCTCGCGAATCATTTCAATGAATCGAGGGTGATTCCCGACTGTCGCCGCACGGATCATATTCAATCCAAGTTCACCGCAAAGGTCTTGGGCCTCTGTATCGAGGTCGAACAGGACTTCCAGGTGGTCGGAGATGAATCCGATCGGCGAAACGATGACATCGGTCGCCTCGCCGGCCTCGTGCAACTCTTTCAAATAGTCGCAGATATCGGGCTCGAGCCATGGCTGCGAAGGTGGACCGCTGCGGCTTTGATAGACGAGTCGCCAGCTCTGTTCAGGGAAGGCTTCACTTACCAAGCGGCATGACTCTTTGAGTTGTTTTTCGTAATCGCAACCATTGGCCATTGTGTTCGGAATGCTATGCGCGGTGTAAATGATTTGAGTCGTCGCTTGGTGGTCGGCAGGAATTCTATCTAGTGCCGCTCCGACGTGTTCGCGCACCGGCTCGATGTAGCCTGGGTGGTTATAAAACATTCGAAGCTTATGGATCTCGCAGGCTCCCTCACCAACTTCGGCTTGGGCGCGGGCGACATCTTCTCGATATTGACGACAGCCGGAATACGAGCTGAACGCGGAAGTCATGAACGCCAAAGCACGTTTGACTCCGTCTACCTTCATCTGACGCAATGTATCGGCCAGCAGCGGCTGCCAGTTGCGATTGCCCCAATAAATCGGAAGGTTGGGCCCGTACTCCGCCAATTCGTTCTTGAGAGCCTCCATCAACTCGCGACACTGCTGATTGATCGGACTGACGCCATCAAACTGCTTATAGTGCTCTGCGACTTCGAGCATTCGCTCGCGGGGAACGTTCTTGCCGCGCAATACGTTCTCAAGAAAGGGCATGACGTCCTCAGGACCTTCTGGGCCTCCAAAGGAAACAACAAGGATTGCGTCGTAAGATTCACTCATGGTTGCTGCCGGACGAAGTGGCGACTGTCGTCTGTCAATCGGCATGATAGCAAACCAAGGGCAGTTCACAGCAGGTGGGGCGAAGAGCCATCAAGTGCGACCGAGCAGATGTCTCAACGCTTCTTCGAGCGTCGGCTGACGGAACTCGTAGCCGCTGCGGATCAATTTCGTTGCGTCGACATGACTACTTGCCAGTAACAACTCGTCGGCCATCTCGCCGAGCGCGAGCCGCGCTGCAAACGCGGGCATCGGAATGATCGTTGGTCGCCGGAGAACTCGCCCCAGTGTCTTGGTGAACTCCAGATTCGTAACAGGATTCGGTGCAACCGCGTTTACAGGGCCGGAGAGCTCGTCCGTCATTATCGCATGCAGGACAGCTCCGGCCGCATCGTCGATCGAGATCCAACTCCAATACTGGTTGCCACTGCCAACTCGTCCGCCTCCTCCGAGCTTGAACGGCATTAACATCTTCGAGAGGGCGCCGTCTTTGGGACTCAAGATCACACCGTAGCGGAGGTTAACGACACGGATTCCCGCTTCGGCGGCCGGTTGGGTTGCAGCTTCCCAATTTTGTACAAGTTCAGCCAGAAAGCTGGATCCGGGATGTGCCTTCTCATCCAAGAACTCTTCGCCTCGGTCACCATAGAACCCGATTGCCGAAGCACAGATCAGGGCCTTCGGCGGAGCGGACATCTTGGCAAGCCCTTCGCAGAGCGTTCGAGTGGCAACGACGCGACTGTCTCGCATACGTTGTTTTACGCGAGGGTTCCAACGCGAAGCGGCGATGTTTTCGCCCGCTAGGTGGACGACTGCGTCGATACCATCGAGAGGTGAAGCGTCAAACGAGCCAGCCTGTGGATCCCAGGTGACTTCGCCTTCGGCCGCTTCGCGACGTACGAGACGGGTCACTGAGTGGCCGCCAGTTGTTAGAAATGGAACGAGGGCTGAACCGACCAGCCCACTAGAACCTGTGATCGCGATTTGCATTGGTCCAATTCCTTGATGCTTGGAATGTGCCGCGAGATCCGCGTGAGTCGTATTGTGTCGATAGTCGAACAGTCTCTGAATCTTGCCTCGCACGAAACTACTTCCGAGCAGCGACCCGACGGGACCACCTGGTAATCGGTACTCGATGTGGTCTTCTAAAGTCCCTTGTCCGCTGGAGTCAGACTCGAACTTGTGGAGATGTTCCCACGAGGCGAACGGCCCGGAACGCTGTGTGTCTCGGAAGCTTCGGCCCGCGCTGTAATCGTGATGTTCCGCGAGCCAGCGTAACTTTAGGGGTCCGAGTGCTGTGACGAGCTTCACGATACTGCCATTGCGAATACCGTCACCGCGCTCAACAATCTGCGCCGACTCCCAGGGAGGGATCAATCGATCTAGGGCTCCGGGACGCTCATGCCAGGCAAACGCTTCACTGGCCTGAACCGGCAAGAGCAAGCGTCGATTGAATACCTCGCAGCTCATTGGGTCTTTTTAGGGGGTTCGTTGCGATTCGAATGCTGAAAGTGTGTCACACTTACATGACCGCAGCGACCGACTCTGTTTAACCGCTACGCCGATTTCGAGTGCATGGGGCTCGAGCCGAGCTATTCTTCGCCGCCAGCTTCTTCGGACTCCTTCTTCGTCGGCTCAAACTGCATGGCGACTCCGTTCATGCAATAGCGCAGCCCGGTTGGGTCGGGACCATCCTCGAAAACATGCCCTAGGTGCGCTTTGCAGCGACGGCAGTGAACCTCGGTTCGTCGAGAGAAGAAACTATCGTCAGATTGCATCTCGACGCTTGTCTTTTTAAGTGGATTCCAAAAGCTAGGCCAACCCGTCCCCGATTCATACTTCGTCTCAGAGCTGAATAACGGCAATTCGCAGCACACGCACAAGTAAGTGCCCGACGCTTTGTTGTCCCAGTTCGGTCCCGTAAACGCTCGCTCAGTGCCATGCTTCCTCGCCACATAGTACTGTTCCGGAGTCAATTGCCGTTGCCATTCCGCTTCGCTTTTCTCGATCGTTGCGAACTCGTCTATTTCTGGTTTCACATTCGCGCGTAACGCGGATTCGTATCGCCTTCGTATTTCTTCAAGCCGCTCGCGATTCACGCCAAGGTCCGATCGGCCAACGCGTGCTGCAGAACGCATGTGAACGACATTTTCGTCCGTGTCGACAAGAAACTCGACGTCGTCAACAAACCGAAGCCACGGGCTGCGAAACTCGAAATGCAGATAGTTGTCCTTTGTCAGAACGCTCTGACCTCCTGGCAACTCGCTGACCGACGATGCAAGTATCGCAACCGTTTGCTGCTCGGAGTCGGCCAGTGGCAACGGTTCGATCCCATGTGCAGAATCGCTTGCATCAGTTGATACACAATTCGGACTATCGGGACAGGGAGCGAGTTCCGCCAGCGCCGTACCGACACCTGTCGACGGAGACGACAAGCTGTTCATTACGACGATGCCGCCGTACACAACGACCATAATAGAGATCGTCCCGATGATTATCTTTTTGCCGCGACCACTCACGATGTTCCACATCCCTTGTAATCCGAGTAACGAGTTGTCCGTCAACTTACACATTCTAGACAGTAAGCGTGTCTTGTCATTAGCAGCATCGCGAAAGTCTTCTGCAAAGGCGGACAGCATGTCGACAGCCGCACCTGGGAGCCGCTTCGACGAACGGCTAGAATGGCTCACCACCCTAGTTCACGACGATTCGCCCATGAGGTCACTCCGATGAAGATTAGTGCTACGAACGAGTCTGCTGCATCCGTCCAGGCAGATGCTGTTGTTGTCGGTTGCTACGCAGATGGCGAATTACAGCCAGCCGCGACGACGATCGATCAAGCTGCCGCTGGCGCGATCACGGGGCTTATCGAAGCAAAGGAGATCGTTGGCAAAGCTGGCGAACTTACTCGAATTCTTGCGCCCAGCGGCATTGCTGCGACGCAAGTGATCCTCGTGGGGCTTGGGGCTCGCGATGAACTAGATCGGCGTGGAGCGTTTCGTGCGGCGGCGGCTCCCGCGAAATTGCTGGCCTCGAAGCAGCGGGCTCATGTTGCGTTTTACTTGAACGACAATTGGGACGCGGATCTCGTCGAGGCCGCAATCTGCGGATCAATGACGGGCTCGCAAGGACAAGATTTGTATCGAGCCGAAAAGAAGTTATTGCCTTTCGAGAAAATCAGTTGGGCGGCGGCTGGCGAGCCGGTACTTTCGTCGGGCCAAACTCTGGGCCATGCGGTTGCGTTGACGCGGCGACTGGTCAATGAACCAGCCAACAAAATCTATCCCGAATCGTTCGCCGATGTCGCTGTTGATGTGGCGGCCAAGTGCGGGCTTGAAGTGGAAGTATGGGATGAAGACAAACTGAAGGCCGAACGTTGTGGTTCCTTGTTGGGCGTGTCCCAAGGTTCGACACGACCGCCGCGGCTGGTGATACTTCGCCACAACGGTGGACAGAGAGGCGACGCTCCACTCGCGCTGGTCGGCAAAGGCGTGACGTTTGATTCAGGTGGGCTCTCGATCAAACCGAGTGATGGCATGAAGGCCATGAAGTGTGACATGGCAGGCGCGGCGACCGTTGTCGGTGCGATGCAAGCCATCGCCGAATTGCAACTTCCCGTCAACGTCATTGGACTGGTCGGTCTAACAGAGAATATGATCAACGGCGATGCTGTTAAGCTCGGCGACGTGTTGACTGCTCGCAGCGGAAAGACGATCGAAGTGTTAAACACCGACGCCGAAGGTCGACTCGTTTTGGCGGATGTACTCGACGTTGCGGTTGAACAGGGTGCCGCGAAGATCGTCGACCTCGCGACGCTGACGGGAGCATGCTTGGTGGCACTTGGAATGGATACCGCCGGCTTGATGACGAACGATCAGGCTTGGTGTGATGAACTCTCCGACGCAGCACAGCTCTGTGGCGAAGCCGCTTGGCAGCTACCGATGTATCCGGAATTTAGTGAACAGATCGCCAGCAAGGTCGCAGACATCAAGAATATCGGAGAGGGTCGCTGGGGTGGGTCGATCACGGCGGCCAAGTTTCTCGAGGAGTTTGTGCAAGACAAACCCTGGGTCCACATCGATATCGCAGGACCAGCATTCTTGGACAGTCCGAAGCCCTGGCTTGACGCCGGTGGCAGCGGTGCCTTTGTTCGCACGCTCGTCGAGTTGGCACGGGGTTGGCGAAGTTGAGAGTCGGTACCTGCGAGCGGTATCTGGCCTCACAATCCGTACATTCGTTCGATAGGTGATCTGGCGCGGCGAGTTTCTTGTTTCCTGACCGGTTCCGGTTCGTGCTGCGCCAACTGGCCAACCTATCTTCTCTCGGGGCTCATCTCACGTGCTGCGCGTTCGGTACGCTGGCGAACTTGCGATGAGGGCAGTCAGGAACTACGAGACAATCGCAACGGAATCTACGCATGTCACACGACGCCAAGCCAAGTAAAACACCACGTCCGATCCGATTTCTATTTGAGAATTCGGTCTTCCTTATCGCGGGTGCTATCGGTGCCCTGCTCTGGGCGAACACGGACCCCGATGTGCGGAATCCCGCCGGCGAGATCACACATCACGGCAGCTACAACAGCTTTGTCCATCACCGTTTGTTTGGCGGGGATGAGCACGGCGACGGCCATAGTCACGAGGCGGGATTGCATCCGGATGAACATCCAACCCATAACTCGCATATCGACGCACATCCCAGTGCTGCAGAGCACGGAGATGTGCATGCGAAGACCAGTCATGACCATGCTGATGCGACACCGGCTGCTCTTGCACATGTAGATCCGGCGGCCCCTTCCGGCTTCTTTGGAAACATCATCGACAAGCTCGTTAATCGTCCGATGCCTAATGCCAACGGAACGATCGAACGACATGGAATCACGATCCATTTTCTGATTAATGACGTCTTAATGGCGCTATTCTTTGCGATCGCGGCCAAGGAAGTTTGGGAATCGCTGTTGCCCGGCGGAGCACTGTCGAATCCACGCAAGGCCGCGACCCCGTTGCTGGCAACCCTTGGCGGAATTCTCGGGCCCGCTGGACTGTATCTGTTGGGAATGATGTTGTTTAGCAGCCCGAATGCAGCGGGTGTTCGAGAACTTGCCCCTGGGTGGGCGATTCCTTGCGCAACGGATATCGCCTTTAGCTATCTGGTTGCTCGATTGATCTTTGGTAGCGGACATCCTGCCATCGCGTTCTTGTTGTTACTGGCGATCGCGGATGATGCCGCTGGCTTGGTGATCCTCGCCGTTGCCTATCCAAGCAAGCCGCTGGAGCTGCAGTGGTTGTTGATTACGGCCGTCGCCATGGCGATGGCTTATGGATTACGAAAGATGCGAGTGCAAAGCTTCTGGGCCTATTTGCTGGTTCCTGGAGTTCTTAGCTGGATTTCGTTCGATCTGGCGGGTATTCACGCAGCTCTAGGGCTCGTGCCGATCATCCCGTTATTGCCGCACGCTCACACCGATCTCGGCATCTTTGCGCGCGAAGAACTTAACCGCCACGACACGCTAAACGAATTCGAACATTGGTGGAAGAATCCAGTCGAGTTAGTTTTGGGTGTCTTTGGCTTGGCCAACGCTGGCGTCGTGCTCAGCTCGATCGGAGTCGGCACTTGGCTGGTTGTGATTGGGTTGTTGATCGGTAAGCCGCTGGGGATCACTGCGCTAACTTGGGTGGCGCAAAAAGTCTTCAAGCTCGAAATGCCCAAGGGCATGGGCTACCGGCATATCATCACGCTCGGTACGATCGCGTCGATAGGATTCACTGTCGCGTTGTTCGTTTCGACGGCAGCGTTCAGGACACCAGGCCCGGTTCAGGATTCGGTGAAGATGGGAGCGCTATTGAGCTTCTTCGGTGCCGTTGCTGCCTTTATTGTGGCAAAAGCACTGGGCATTCGACCGCTCGGAGCAGTTGATTCGACGCAAGTGTCGGAACTTGACGTCGACGACGAAGGGTCGACGAAATCGGTCGAGATGGCGGAAGTTGACCGATAGCATTGCGAAAGTCAGCAGTTCAGTCGATCATGAAACAGCAGACGTAAGCCTCCTGTTTCTATTTCGAACCTCGCGAAGATACGCCGTTCCACCTGATGTCATCCGCAACCGCACATTCGTTGAACCGTTCGCCATTGATGCAGTCAGTTTTACTGCTCTGCGCGCTGCCTTCTGCCTTTACACAACTGTCCGCAGACGAACACGCACCCCAAGCTTTCGAAACGGGCATCAAGCCGCTGTTGGCAAAGTACTGTTTCAATTGCCAATCCGGCGATGATCCGAAATGCGGAACTCTGTGCCGCGGGTCTATCGGCGAGATATTAATGACGATCGGTTATCGACGTCTGGAATTGCAGACACTTCTCGATGAACACCACCATGAGCTGCAACCAACCGCGGAGCGGTTACAGCAATTAGCCGGTGGTAAGCGGAGCGCGACCACTGGACGGATATCCAACGACGAACAGCATCCCGAACGGGATGCCAGCAGTCTGCAATCCCTTCGGGATTGAACACGATTCGCTCTCATTTCCGGTGGTTTTCGCTGCGCTCGACCACCGGCTAATCGCTCGCATCCCTTCGGGATATCGCGGATCGCGGTGGCGTTCACCGAGACGTGTCGAATTGCAGAAGTAATTTCTTGACAGAACCAGAAGCGTGCTGCTACGTTGGGGGCGCATCACATCTGTGAGTGCTTGGCAGGAGGGCTGGATTTATGGGCCGAAATCTTTATTGGCTACTTGGACTGCAATTGCTTTTGATCGCAAGCGTAGCCTACGCGGCGGAACCGCCGGAGTCGGCAGACGGTCGCGATCGAACCCAAGCGACGCCGCCTACTTCGGCGAATGCTCCCGAGGCAAATCTCAAGGCGTGGGACGACATTCCCGAGGGGACGGAACTGCACGGCGTCAGTCTCTACTACGGCAGCTATGGCAAAGTGCCAAGGCGCAGGTTAGAGCAAAGGCCCGGCATTGGTCTGATTCATTTGGATCGACCAGACAAGCGTGTGATCTTGTTTCTGTCCTCGTACGAGCCCGTGATTTGGGATGTGAGATTGGAACCGGGAACGACTCTGGAAGGAATTGTGTTAGGCGGCTACAACGAACAAGGCGTTGCCGAAAGGTTAGTCGGCATGACGCGAGTAATCGACGCGTCCAGGCAACGCCCTGGCCGACGAAAGATTCCTGGGACTCATGGTTTCATGCCTTCTGCCGACGTGTTGGCGGGGAAACGCATCGTCGAGCGAGAGCCAGACCTTCGATTTGCCCATGGGCGGTTTTTGCGACCCGAAGAGTATCGTGCTTACGAGCAGGCGCAGTACGACTACTACTTTTGCCAGATCGGACGGGTGTTGCACGAACTTACGGACCTTGATTTTGCCTCCTATGTCGCGGTTCATGAGGTTCAGGACGAGACCGGAATCTTAGTGGCTGGAGCGCCGTTGCTCGTTAGTCCTGCCGACCAACCCCAAGATGGGAGAGAACGCTGACGTTGATCCACGTCGTTTATATGCAGTTGATCGCGGTCGCCCTGGGGGCCGAACCGCAGTCGCTCGAGGGATTGAAAGCGGATGTCAGTCGAAAGCCGGAATTGCACGGTGTGAGCATCGGTCGCGGCGGACTTCCCGCCGGTGAGCGCCGGCTTGCAAGGGATAAACGGGCGGGCAGTGCGCGAGTGGTAGTCGATCACCCAGGGACAAACATTGTGCTCTTTCTAGGTGCTGGCAAACGAACGGTCTGGCATCTCACTGTGCGGGAAGAAACGGTGTTGGAACGGATTATTGTCGGTGGATATTACCACCAGGAAGTGATGGGCGACATTGAAGCTGTCCCCATTGAGCATCTGTCGTACAAAGATGCAATGGACAGTACGATGATTGGCACAAGAGGGAAGATGCCCTCGCGTGACGTACTCGAAGGAAAACGTCTCGTGTCGGAGCGGCCTCAGCTGCGTGCCAATACCGATAGAAAGGCATTTCTGCAGGAAGAAACAGATTACAAATTCACGCAGTTGGCCCGGCGGATGCGGGAGCACACCGGTCTCTCTTTCTCCTCCTACACAGCGCAGTACGCTGCGCTCGCCGATGTGCCGATTGTTTTGATGGAGGATTGGATTCCGAAAGGAGATCCGGCGGCGGAACTGCACTTCGTCAGCTTTCACATCGCTCGGCAACTGGGCGGCAAACAAGTGCCGCGTGGCGAGACAGAGGCTGACGTGAAGATCAAGGTCAGCCGGCCCGGCAAGCGGGTCGTCTTGTTCCTGTCGGCCTACGATCCACTCAGTTGGGATCTTGAGGTTGCGCCGGGCACGACTTTGGCTGGGGTCATCCTGGGAGGCTATGAACGGCAGGACTTGATTGAGGCTGTGCGCAGCACCAGAACCCTGCGGCGCTATGGGGAGAGTCACGGTGCCGCATCGCTGCCGGGCTGCCACGGTGACATGCCTTCAGCCGACGTCTTCCGCGGCGAACGCCGTGTCACTGAAGTCCCTTATGGCCGTGACCAGCCCAACTTGAATCCAAACGAGAAGGCGCGTTGGTACAGTCAGGCGATGACCGATTACGCGTTTTCAAAGACGCTGAGCGGTTTGCGCGAACTGACGGGACTTAAGCCCACGTCGTATCACATCATCCACACGATTGCCCCGGGATCAACCTTAATTGTTGACTGATTCTTATCGCGTTTCTAATGGAGGCAGCTATGTCACGTCGCTCGCACATCAAGACTGTGTTCTCGTCTATACGTATCCAGCGGCGCTCACGCGCGAAGTACCGTAGTCGACCGATTCTCTTCGAGACATTGGAATCTCGCCAACTACTTGCCGTGAACGTGGCGTGGGGGGGGCGGAAGCTTAGTGATCACTGGGACGGAGGACGACGACGTGATAGACGTCGGGCATGTCTCCATCAATGGAGTGAATTATGTCGAAGTAAGCGGGTCGGTTTACTGGGACGGGCTGAACGACACGCCGGCAGGAGATCTCGCGGTCACAAGCGCAGTCACTTCGATTTCGGTCAATGGCCTTGATGGAGACGACTCGATAGACCTTGAAGACGTGAACTCGTTTTTCGGCGGGTTCGCCAACCTGGACGGAAGTATCACCATCGATGCCGGTCCCGATGAAGATACAGTTAAGGGGAGTCTTTTTGGTGAAACGATCTACGGCGGAGGCGAAAACGACATAATCGAAGGAGGTAGCGGAAATGATTTCCTTTGGGGACACGAGGGTATCGACACTATTGATGGAGGTTTCGGGAATGACTTCATCGTTGGTGGCGAACCCGAAGAAAACGACGACGATATCCTGCGCGGCGGTCCCGGCGTAGACGAGATCTATGGCGGTGGGGGTGGTGACTTCATCAACGGAGGATGGGGCTCCGACAAGCTATACGGGGGCCCTGGGTTCGACACGATCCACGGCGATACCGACGATGCCTTTGCTTCGGGGTATGGTGCTGGCGATGACTTAATTTATGCTTCCCTAAAAGAATCTGTGGGTGAATTCTGGTTCTGGTAGCCTGCCGAGGTTG
>JACNKX010000109.1 GCA_014381825.1 Planctomycetota bacterium | reverse complement strand
AACTTTACCCATTCAATAACACCGATTCACTGTCCACTTTTTCCGGGTAATATCACTCAGGGTCCTGCCCAGAATGAGAACATCGTCAACGTTCCCACGGAGTTGCTCATTGGGGCCGCCGGCGAGGTCTTCGCCGATGGCGAGGTCCCAGTTCAACTCGACCGGGCCGGGCGGAACGGCACCCTTGCCGACCTGCTCGCCGTCGAGATAGAGGCACACGTCCCCATCGTTGTACGTGACGCCAAAGTGGTAGTAGTGGTCCGGTTTAAGAGTGAGGGCTTTGGAACGAATCTGCTTTGTCTTCAGACTGAGCACGAGACCCGGCGCAACCGCGCCGCTGGGATCGAAGGAAAGAGCCAGTTCATCGGGCCTGGCTGGACCGCCTCCGCGATAGTTGGTCAGCAGGCGCGTCCACCGGAGGTCCTCGAACTTCGCGAATGCGGCCAGGGTAAAGCTTGAGCCGAGATTCCAAGTTCCCACGAATTCAACTCGTTCCCGCGTCGCGCGACCGGGGCCGAGGGAGACCGATCCGCTGCCGACGGCGGCTTGTGCCTTGTCGTTCACAATCTTCGGCCCATTCTCGAACCGGATTCGGTGGCTTGCGCCCGACACAATGGGCACACCATCGACCTCAATCCGCGGGCTGTCCGCGTCGAACGTGTAGAGCCCCTCGCGCAGCTTCTCATCTGCGGATGGCGGCGTTTTGGGGCCGAAGCGCATGGCGTAGAGGTCCGCGTCCTTCATCACAAATCGTAGTCGGACTGGTTTGCCGGCGAGGGGGCTCACGTCACGGCCCGTCTTCCAGGACACCTCGCGTTCGATCTCGTTGCCGATCTGTTCTTCGGCCTCGTCAAGGGTGAAGCCGGGGATGGCCTTGCCGCCGGCGTCTTGAATCTCGACGCGGACGCTTCCTGGTGCGGATGTGGCGAAGTTGATGAAGAGCCGTTCTCCCTGGAAGATCAGCGGCTTGGTAATCATCTCGCCACCGTCGTAGCCCGCCCGGACGGAAGCGAATCCATCAAGCCTGAGCGAGAAGCGCTTCAGATGCACTGTCGGCTGCGCGTAGTTGCACTCGAGGTAGAGCGACATCTCTTCGTCGCCAGTCTGCACGACGTTGAGCGCAGGCATGTTCGTGCGAGACACCCAGTTCTCGGCACCCAGGTCCGGCCGAACGAACGATTCGAGAAACGTGCGGTCGTAGACGGAGCCGCCGCGGGACGTCATGAGGATCGCGTCGGAGCAGTCGTTGGCGTAGTTGGGGTGGACGTGGATCGCCCGGGCCTGGCGCATGGTGAGCGCTCGCCGGCCGGGCATGAACCGAAACGGCAGCGCGATGTAGATGTGGGCGGCGCGAAAGTAGGGATGCGTGCCGTTGGTGTAGATGTGCTCGTCGGGAGCGGGGCCATCGCCATGACGAAAGGTCATCGACACCGGCTCGTCCCAGTTCAGGAAGTCGTCGCTCGTGCACCGGGAGACCCAGCGTTTGCCGTTCTTGAAGGTGCGGAAGTAGGCCAGGTACTTTTGCTCCGCCTCCGACCAGAACGCGAGGTTCTGCGAGTCGAACGCGCCCTTGGTGATCACTGGCTTGTCCAGCAATTTACGCCAATGAATCGCGTCGGGAGAAGCAAAGGCAAACATGCCGCCCGATCCCGCTGTGCCAGCTACGGCTTTGAACCGCTGCTGGGGATCCACGCCTTGCCGCGTGTCGAGGAACGGCGTGAAGTTGTGCGAGAACGGCGGATCATTGGCCAGGATGCAGTTGTTCTCCTTCGAACCCAGGACCTCGAACAGACCGAGCTTCGGCTTGGTCCAGTGGATGCCGTCTTTGGACTCCGCGTAGCACGTGCTCTCCACATTCGTGCCATCGCCCGTGCCGCGCATTCCGCGGTAGATGAGGATGTACTTCTCTCCGTCCCGGATGACCGTTGGAGCCCCGGCGAAGGGAAACTCCCAAGGCTGGTCAAATCAGATCACCGTCCCTTCGTTGCGCGGCCGACTCAGCTCCAGCCGCACATTCTTCATGCCATCAATCAGATGGTAATCCACAAACAGCTCGCGTCGCGAACCGATCTCGATGGATTCCGCATTGACGCCCGCGCTGAGCATGCTGACAAGGCCAGGAAATAGTATCGCTGTCAAACAAGTGTGTCGTTGGATCATGGTGACTCCCGGAATGGACTCTGTCGTGGGGCGGTCTCCCGACCGCCCCACGATTCGATCGGCTGGCGTTTTACTCGCGAGGAACAGCTTTGAGCACTTCCGCGGGCGGGCAGACTATGCCGCCGCGGATCACCGTGTCGATCTTCCGCGTATTCTGGATCGCCTTGGTCGGGTCAGCGGTGAGCAGGACGAGATCAGCCACGTGGCCGGCGGCGACGCGGCCGAGCTTCTTTTCCTGGCCGAGGATTCGCGCGTTGTTAGCCGTGGCGGCACGCAGCGCCTCCGCCGGGGTCATCCCCGCTTCGACCAGCATCTCGAGTTCCTGGTGCATCGAATAGCCGGGCGGCACGAAGGGCTCGGGCGCGTCCGTGCCCACCAGAACCTTCACCCCCGCGCGATGCAGTGCTACCGCAAGTTCCTGGTACTTGGCGATCAGCCGTCGCCGCTGCGGCAGCGTCTTTGGGTCCTGCCGGCGATAGGTGTGGCTGTAATGGTTCCAGTATTCGCGCATGCGAGCCGGGCAGAGCGCCACGTCGGGATGTTCGGAGTAACGCTGTTCGTCGTTGAGGTACAGCATGTTGCGGAACACCACGAGCGTCGGATCGACAGCCACTTTCTGCCGGGCAAGCAATTCGATGAGCGCCTGGCACTGCGGGTTCTTGAGATCCAGATTGCCGCCGTTGACGCGAGCCCGATCGAAGCCGGGAGGCCTGCTGAAGTCGAACACCGACTCGATGTGCTCCAGGCAATCGATGCCATCCGCAGCCGCATCCCGCGCGGAGTAGGCACCAAGATGGGCTGTCACTTTCAGCCCATGCTTGTGGCCGTGCGCGATGATCTGCTGACCGACGGCACGTGGCGTACCGGCGTAGATCTTCAGCGTCGTCACCTTCCAACGGACCATGTCGTTCACAAACGCCGGCGCCTTGGCCGGATCCGTGAGCGCGTAACCCGTATCGCGATGAATCGGCGGCTCGCGATCGATCAGCGGGCTGCACGTAAACACTCGCGGACAGAAATGCGGATGCTTGTCGGCGTAATGTTGCACTCCGACCTGCGCCACGATCGGATCGCCCGTGCTCCGCACTGAGGTCACGCCCGCCGCAAGGAACATCGGCAGAAACTCGTCGCCCGTCACGTGTATGAAGTGCGCCAAGTGAACCAGGTGCACGTGCGCGTCGATCAGGCCCGGGATCACGAACTTTCCGCTGCCGTCGATCGTGTGGGCGTCCTGCGGAATGGCGATTGGCTCCAGCTGCGAGCTGACCGCGCGAATGGTGTCGCCCTCGATCACGATCGTGCGGTTGGGCAGCATGCTGGCGGACGTTGAGTCGAAAAGCGTGGTGTCCTTGATGACGAGGGCTGTTGGCTCGTCGGCATGGAGCTGCCAAGTTGCGGCGAGAACCGCCAGTGCGATTGTGAGTCGTATGCGTGGCAGGATTACACGCCGCATGGTAAAAGCGCCTTTCAAATCGGTCGTTCCGCTAAGTCGTTGACGGCAATGTACCGCCTGCCTCGATGGGATACGATAGTCTGGGAAAACCAACAGCTTCTATTCTCTGGACCAGCATTGATGAAGCTCAAGCAGATCACAATATTCACCGTTCGTTTGTTCCTGCCATTGAAATTGGTCTTCTCGCGCGAGCCCTGCGAGTTGCCCCGCTATCCGCTGAAGAACGGGGACTTTTCCACCTATCAGGGATGGGCGCGGCCGGCGGGTTGGTTGTTGGTAACTGCTCGCCACGACGCCAGTTGAGTGAGTGTTGTGCCATTGCACGCTGGAATGACGGAAATGGGAACAACATGAAAGACCGCCGACTTTTGAAATTGCTCGTCTTGGCCGGTGCAAGTGTCCTGAGTGGTTCCGCTTGTGTGGCGGAGAACGTCGCTTTAGGGCGGCCCTACGCGCTCAGTCATCCGCCCAATTACCCGTACTGCACGGACGATGGCGATGCGACCGATTTGACAGACGGCGCTCGATACAACCCGCGCGGGACATCATTGTGGACTCAGAAGGGAACTGTCGGCTGGGCGCTCGGCGAACAGCTGAAGACCATCGAGATTGATCTCGGTCAGATCTGCTCGGTGGAGGGCGTCACGTTTGAGACGGCGGCCGATAATCGATCGCAGGGGACATTCCCGCTGGCCGTGCTGGTCTTCGTGAGCGATGACGGCCAGTCGTACAGCTTTGCGGGAAACATCATTAACGAAGCCGTCAGTCAGGCCGCGTACGTCGTGCATACCTTCAAGCTCGACGGACTCAAGGAGCAGGGCCGATTTGTTCGACTGGCAAACGCTGGGAAGCGTATCGAGCGGGCGTCGAGGACTACGAACTCTGCCGAATGCTGCGGCAGGCTGTCGCCGCGGCGGAGAAGATGGGGGATGCAACGGCGTCAAAGCGCGAGGCCGCTCGGAAGTCACTACAAGAGTGGACGGGGAAAGTGCTCAAGCATCGTGATGACGTCGGCGTTGCCGATCAGGCGCATCAGGAACTGCTACGTCATGTGGTTGTGTTGACCGTCGAGTGAACAAGGAAAGTGATTGAATGAGGACTGACAGTAGTTCCAAGTTCTTAGCGTCCGAGCAATGCGTGCCTGGGGTCGAGCGCAGCGAGCCCCCAGCATGCGACCCTTCTGGGGGCTCGCTGCGCTCGACCCCAGGCACCCGATACCCAAACTTGGAACTACTGACTGAGTTGATGCGCGATGAGTGTCGCAGGTATCTGGTCACGGGTGTGGCGTTGCTGGTGGTTGCCGCAGGGATGACAGGCCGTTCCGTGAGGGCTCAATCATCCATCGAGCGGCCTGGGCCACGGGTGGTGCTTGAACGGGTGGAGAAGATCTACTCCGACGGGCGATGGAATGGCCGACTGAGCCTGGTCCATTGGAAGAACCGGTACTTCATCTTTTTTCGATCAGGCGTCGCGCACGATCAGGATGGGGCAATCAGGATGATTCGATCTGCCTCGAACGAGCCTCGGCACTGGTCGACTTCGCCGTATGCACCGGCGAACTATCGGGCGATTATCAAGGCGGGAAAGTCAGTGGATCCGATTGGCCCCGGCCCGGCGGCCACACTTGTCATCGACAGCCCGCGTGACGAATCCGAAATGCACGTGCTGGCGACTCCGGATCGGCTGTTTGGCTACGTCGTGCTCTTGGATCCTAAAGATGAAACCGTTATCGGGACGCACGTGATTCATACGGCCGACGGCGAAGTCTGGTCAAAGCCGCAACCGGTCTATGAGCCCGGCTGGTCGTTCTGGAAACCGAGGTCACACAACGGCGTGCACTATGTCGTCGCCGACGTGATGACCGGCAAGCGACGTATCGAGCTGTTGAGTTCCCGCGACGGCCTCCAATGGAAAAGTATATCGACAATCGCCGAGGGACCGCTGACCGAAACGGACCTCGTGTTCCTTGCCGACGGCACATTACTCGCCGTTGCTCGGCAGGGGAGAGTTTTCAAGTGTCGCCCGCCGTACACCGACTGGGCGTCTGAGCGTTGCCCGACGCTCGACGGCCCCGCTCTGGCACGCGTCGGTGATGCCATTCTGGCGTCCGGGCGTGTGGCAGCGGGTAACTTTCCCGATTCCCAACAGGGTGAGCGCCGGAACGGTCTGTTCCTGATCGATCCGGAGACGATGACTCTTCAGTGGCAGATGAACATGGTGACGCAGTGGGGTGGAGACGTCTCGTATCCCCACATCCTGCCCTTGGACGATCAGCGTGCACTGATTGCCTGGTACGACGGGCAGCACTATGAGAAAGGCGTGCCGAAACAGGCGGACATTTTTCTTGCCTACCTGCGACTTGGGAAGTAAAAGGCCATGAACTCGAACTGCCGCCACTCGCGACCGCCGAGACGGACGCGAGGTGTCAATCTGAACCACACACCGTAAAGGAACACCATGAACGGTAGCAACCGGGCCCTGAATGCTCACTGGGTGTCGAGTGGAGAACGAACAAGACTGTGGACGCGACCATGAATCATCATTCACCTGGCAGTAACGCTGTCTTGAAACTTTGTCTTCGAGTCCTTCTCGCTGCATCGGCACTCATGCCGCTCTCGTCCGACGCGCAGGAGCCTAATCAGGCAACTCGCGCTGTCCGTCAAGACGCTGTGCGGCGATATCCGGATCCTGGCTACCGCTTGATGGGCGTTTATGCGGGTGGGCCTGATGCCTATTTCGATTACAGCCTCGCAAAGATGTCTCTTGGTGAAACGTTTCCGAATAAAAGCCAGTGGTGGGCCGCTTTGAAGAAGAACGGCCCCGCTCACAAGCACAACATCTACACCATCTACGTTGGGGTCCGTGAAGGAAAAGACTTTGAAACGTGTCGACGGCGCCTCGACGTCTGGCTCAAGCCCGAAGCTGACGCGCCCACCTATCCGGAATTGCTGCCGGCAATCTGCCTGGAAGAGGAGAACGTCGGCAGTCGTACGAAGGTGCTCGACCGTTTGGCGCGACACATTCGCGACAACTATGGTGTGCCGGTCTTCCAATGGTACAGCGACCCCTTGGGGCCGAACCCGGCACTGACGGCGGACGGTTGGATTTGGGTTCTTACGGTTGGAGCCCGCAGCGATTTCGTCGGCACGTCATGCGATTCGTCGCGACGGGCAAGCCGGCGATTTGCGTGCCGTGGGCCAGCGACCCACATTGGCCGCAATGGACGCAATATCCGTCGACCGATGAGTTGATCAACCGCGAGTGGCATCAGTTCCGCACTTGCTTGGAGTTCAACGTTTCGACCGCGCCGTTTTGCGTCGCCGGCCCCGGAGCCATGAACCCGTGGCTCAGCGGCGACACTCCGGACATGCGGTTGTTGCGCGATGCGCTGCGAAGCAAGCGGCGCGAGATGCGAGCCTTGCGACCGGGTGACTTGCCGCTGGTGACTGCGAACTTCTCCGCCGCAACTCGCGCGATCCCCGTCGGCGGCGATCGGGGGCAGCCGAGCCGTTACGTGGAGCCGTTTTCCGGATTCGCCTGGATCGACGATGCCACGGTCACCGGTTTTCTGGACCTGATGCTGACCAGCCGGCCGGCCGAACCAGGATTCCTTGTCGTTCGCCCACGGCCTAGCGAGGCAAGACCCGCGGGCCCCGGCGAGGTGGACGCGAGTTTGACCTACCACCTGCATTCTTATTTCCCGCTGAAGCAAGTCCGCGTTCGCCTCGAAGCCACCGCGCCGTTGGCGCTGGGTGCTCGAACCGAGATTGCGCTGACGCGCGATGAACTCGGACACGACTGGCCGGTTGCCAAGGAACTTGTCGACACGGATGACGTCAAGCCGCTAGTCATCGAAGCCGGCCCGGACGATCTTCAAGGAACTCACGACGTCTACGTCCGCGTGCGGGCGCGACAGGCAACCGGCGACCCGCAGTCGCTCAGCCATTTCCTCGACAACTTGCAGATCGAATGCATCCACGAGCCGCCCCCGGCCGGCGCTGCGATCAAGTTGGCCGCGGATCAATACGGCAACCTGTCCTATGACGACGACTTCTCGACATCGCGTTGGCACCATTTCGGCGAAGCCACGGCATCGGCTCCGACACACGGCGGCTATCGTGGATCAGGGTTCTGGGTCGGGCTGAAGGGCGGATATGCGATTTCGACGAAAGTGCTGCAGCGGGTGTCCGCTCCTCGGCCCATGAAAGAACTGACGGTCACTGCGAATGTGATGGCGAACTCGACGGACCTTGGCGGCACGGCGACGTTGAAGATCGGGCCGCGCGGAGGCGAACCGAAGTGGACCGCGTCTACGATGGGTCGGCACAACGGACCGCTTACGTTAGTCGTGCCGTCTGACGAACTGCAGGAGTTGACCGAGCTGGACGTCATCGTCGAGCTACACAGCACCAGCGGCGTCGAGCAAGGCGCCAAGGCGTGTGCCACATTCGACAGTTTGAGCATGCGGGCACGATGAAGACTCAGCAGGTTCAGACGCTTCGCAACCCCGGCCTGTGTCTGATTCGTCCTTTATGAGGACTGCCGTCCTACGACTGGCCAACGATTCCTAAATAAATGGGAAAAGGACGTCAGAATACGATGGTGGTCCTGGGATAGCTCTCAGAGGGACGTTTTCTGGGGCTGATTTCGCATCATTTCGGCGCGAGTCACGGTCTGGCGAGAGCGGATCCGCTTGCGCGCATGTCGGCGTCGTCGAAGTCGAGTAGCTGTGTCGTGCCAATTTCATCCACGAAAGGGGGAAACGTGAAAAGACGAGTCAAGAACGTGGAAGTTACTGCGAGTGGGCGTGAACGACCGCGCCCGCGGCGCGCGAGTTGGTGTGGTGAGCTGCGGTTGGACCGGCTGATGGTGCCAGTCAAGGCGTTTCCTGCTTCCAGAGTTCTGCGGGCACGCAACTGTGCCAAGTACATGCTGGATGCGGATGCAGAATTGAGCAGCCCAAGCGTTGTCCGAAGCACGGTGTGCTCGAACCGCGCGAAATCGGGAAGGCGTTTGCCTATTCGGCCGATGAGATGGTCGAACTCAACGCATCCGACCTACAGAGTATCAGGCCGATGGATGACAAGAAGATCGTTCTTGTGCAATTCATCGGCGCGACGTCGCTCAATCTGACGTTACTCGCTGGCCGTAGTTTGCAGCTCGCTCCAAGCCATGCGGCCGCGGGTCCACTGTACGCAACGGTTGTCGCAGCTCTAACCAAAACGGCCAAGTGGGGAGTCGGAACGGTCGTCTTTTCGGGGAAACGAAACTTGATTGTTGTTCGGCCGGATTCGTCGCACCTCATGCTGCACACGCTGCATAGTCCGAGACTGCTCTATGCGCCGGTTGACACGGTGAACCCGGCCAACAGTGTATCTCGAACCCGGCCAACAGTGTATCTCGCCAAGCCGTGACCCGCATCTGCAAGACGATCGAGCGGAATTCAGGATCGATTGATTGGCACGACTTTGAAGACGACTCAGAAGACCGGCTCCCCGTCTGCATCCTCACGATCCCCGCCTCTGGCCTCAAGCCCACAATCTGTCCCGAATGGTTTTCGGCAGCAAAACCCATTGCGCTGTGTGTTACAGCGTGAAAGCTTTGCTCACCGGAGTTTAAGACCTGTGCGCGATGGAGTCGGAGTCCGCGCCAGTTTGCGACGCCTACCATGCACTGCTAGAATTCCGACGGGTGGCACGATCCTGGTGACAGTCCAGCCCAACAAATGCCTCTAAACTTGACATGACTCGTTGCTCCTGGGAGCGTTGACAACCCTCTTGTATCAACTCAGCGCACCGAGTTGTCATCCCCGTCTATCGTGCGGCGGCGAACTATCGCGACACACTCGAGCGGGATTGCCGTGACTGCGACCGAGCAAGACCAATCCGTCAAAGACCGGCCGAATTATCTCCGCTTCGGTCTCGGCCAGATTTTTGTGTTGTTTTTCGTGTTGGCGATTCTGGCGGCGCTGATCGCGCCCAGGATTCGGACGGCCTATCGATCAGTGCAGATCGACCGGAGAAGTCGCCAGCTGGAGGCGACCTATCGAGACTTAGACGCGGCGGTCCGAAACGGCAACGCGGGGTTGGCCAAAGCAGCGATCGAAGCAGGCGCAGATCCCAATATGAAACGAGGGGAAAGCTACCTCAGAGGTTGCATCGAACGTGGTCACCTGGAGGTGATGGCCTTGTTGCTGAGCGCGGGTGCCGATTTGGAGACGAATGAACGGCTGCAGGGCGGCTTGACAGCCGGCGGACCGCCACTATTCGCGGCTATCGTCGCGCCACAACCCACCACGACGCGGCTGAACATGCTCAAGATGCTGATCGATGCCGGCGCCGATCCACTGATTACCATTGGCGGTCGGAGTGGGATGTCTCACGCCGTTAAGGAAGGCAACACACAAATCGCCGACTTACTGCGAAAGCACGGTCTGGATTATGGTCCGCGTGAAATGGTCGCCTTCAATCGGCTGGACGAAGTGCGGCCGATCGTCGAGCAGAATCCGGAGATTCTTAGGCAACGCTTCTCGCCGATTTATGGAACTGATCCAGGGCTGGGCCCGACGCTGCTAGGCACGGCGCTCTGGCATGGCCATCGCGAGATCGCGTACTTTTTGGTCGGGGGTAGAGCGCAGATGGGCGTGCGCGAGGGAAGCTCATCCAACACGGTGCATCGCGCCGAGAAGGGCGGAGCTCCCGACTGGCAAGGACGGCTCGTGAGCGACGGGGTCGGCGTCGACCCTCTGGCCACGCGACAGGACAGGCCGTTGCTCGATTGCGTCTGGCATGCCTCTCCGGAAGTAGTCTCGGCTTTGATCGAGTCCGGTGCCGACGTGAACGCTCAGCGGTTTGACGGCAAGACCAGTCTGCACTTGGCGGCTTCGCGGAACCGTTCCAGAATCGTCCAGCTGATACTCGATGCCGGCGCCGACCCATCGCTGACCGACCGCGACGGCAAGACTGCGGCGGACGTTGCTGCCCCAGCGATTGTTGAGTTGCTGCGCTAATGACGTGGTTTGGTGATCCGGTTCGCATCCTTCGGCCCGAAGTTGAGGCATCTAGGAGAACTCAGCTATTGCCGGGGCTGCTCGCTTCCGACCAGCTTCGCGGGGCAGTTGCCGGCTGACACTTAACCAACACAGGACTGCGAGTCGAATGGCACGTAGTTCTGTCACAAGTCACTGAGCCGAACTGACATATGCAAA
>JACNKX010000046.1 GCA_014381825.1 Planctomycetota bacterium | reverse complement strand
GAATTCGGGCGATTCTACCCCTTATTGCCCTGTCCAGTTATTGGGGTCCACTTCACACTTCAGCTCCCAATATGACTACAACTCTTACTTTACGTTTGACATTTCGAGCGTAGCGCCAGCTACTGACCTCGTGTTGCGCCTCGAAGTGGAGCGATGGTACAGTCCGGATTCAAGTGAGACGGTGCGAGTGTCTGATGTTTCTACGCCCGCTGCTACATTGGAGGCGAGTGGGCAGAACGTTGGGATTTACACCGACTTGGAAACCGGCAACTCCTACGCGAGCGTCGTTATTCAGCAAACAGACGTCGGAACGGTCGTCGATATGCCGCTGACTTTGCAAGCGGTGGCAGACTTCAATTCTGTATCAGACTTTTTCTCAGTTGGGCTCTCTGTCGACAGTTTGACGCGTTTCACTGGAAACGAAGGCGTACGTTTTAGTGGCAGTTCGGAACCTCGTATCCATTTGCTAGCCGTGGATCACGACGCCGGAGGAGGGCTAACCGTAACCGTAAACAATGTTGATCCAGTTGCTAATGCCGATGCCGACCAGACAGTAGACGAAGGCGATTTGGTAACTCTCAACGGTAGCTTCACCGATCAAGGAACTGACGACGGTCACAAAGAGGAGTGGACAGTTGTCGCGAGCAATGGCGAGTCTATCGCTCCGCTGACGATCAACAACCTGACTGGCGACAGCAACGGTTCAGGTGGCAGCAGCTTCAGCTTTACGCCGGGCGATAACGGCACCTACACAGTGACCTACACCGTTACTGATGACGACGGAGGCGTCCATTCCGACATTTCAGTAATCAGCGTCAATAATGTCGACCCCGAAATTCTGTCACTTTCCGCGACTTCGGTGAATGAAGACGGAACGGTCACATTAACGGGCACGTATGATGATGCCGGTTCTCTTGACACGCACACCATCGACATCGATTGGGGACTTGGAGAAACCGCGTCTTTGGGCGTTGTCGTCTCGGGCGGCGGCTTTAGCGTCACGCATCAGTACCTGGACGACAATCCGACGATCACGCCGTCCGATGTGTACGCTATCGGCGTCACGCTAGACGACGATGATGGCGGAAGTGACTCCGACAGCACGACGACCACGATTACCAACGTCGATCCAGTGATTGATTCGTTTACGGTCGATTCAGCCGTGATCAACGAAGACGGATCGGTAACCGTCTCGGGTTCCATCTCAGATGTCGGCACTCAGGACACTCACACCGTCGAGATAGACTGGGGTGGCTCGGAAGGAACGAGCGCCGCGACGGTGATCCAGGGTGCAGGAAGTGCAACATTCACGGCGACGCATCAGTACTTGGACGACGATCCTTCGATCTCGTCAAGCGACACGTATACGATCACCGCGACAGTCACCGACGATGACAGTGGTCAGGACACTGACGCACTCGACATCACCGTGAACAACGTCGCTCCAGCCATCACCGACATCACCAGTGGAGCGGAGAAGTGTGGAACGGCGCACGAGGATGACCCGATCACGCTCGACTTGTCGTTCGACGACATCGGGTCGCTTGATGTCCATACCGTCGAGATCGACTGGGGCGACAATGAAACGGACACGATTGTCCTCACGGCCGGTGATCGGACGCTATCGGTCGACCACGATTACGACACGGGTGGCATCTACACGATCATCGTCACGGTGACCGATGACGACAGCGGTCTCGACCAGACTTCACTGCTGGCCGTGGTCAGTGGCGTCGGGCTGAACGGCGGCGTTCTGCAGATCATCGGGACCGCGGGCGACGATCATGTCACTTTGAACCAAACCGGTAACGGCCTCTTGAAGGTCCACGCCGACTTCATTCCAGAAGACGCTTTGGGCGAAACGCGAGACTTCCCGCTTGCCGATGTAAATCGCATCTTCATGTTGCTGTGTGACGGTAACGACCACGCCACGATCTCTGGCCGAATTACCCTCGACGCGATCATCGATGGCGGTGCCGGCGATGATCATCTCAACGGCGGCGACGGCTCGAACGTGATTCTAGGCCGCGAAGGCAACGACCACATCAACGGTGGATCGGGCCGTGACATCTTGATCGGCGGATTGGGAGAAGACCGCATCGTTGGTAATCCCGAGAGCGATCTGATCAGTGGCGGTGTCTTGCAGAATTCGTCGACAACCGCGACGGATTCGATCGGTGACGAGGACAACCTGCTAACGATGCAGGCTCGTTTGCAAGATGCGACGGACACCGAAATCGACGATTGGGTTGCTGGTACTGATGACTTCTTCGCGGGCCTCGAATTGGAACTCGTCGATGATGGCGGAGTAGCGGATCAACTGACCGGCAGTTCCGCAGACGACTTGTTCTTTGCGTTCGCCAACGATGATGTGACGGACGCCAGCTCGAACGGAAACGGAAACGGCGGTACCAACAAAGGCAAAGGCAAGAAGTAGTCGGTCGTAATTTCCACCAACGATACTTCCGATGTTGACTGAAGCCAGCCACGCATACGCCGTCGTACTCCCTGTACGGCGGCGTTTTTTACCGACGCTTCAGGGAGTCTGCCAACCGTCCTTGTTCGACGCTACTCCACCGCACGGCACCGGTATTGATCGGCGAGTTTCATCAGCACTTCGAGAATGAGCATATCGGCACGGGTCATTGCGTGGCGCGTGCTGCGATTGCCGAGGCCATCAATCAACTCTTCGATTGCACTTACGTGAAGTTGCATGGCCTGCTGTGATGTCAGCCCGTGAGCAACGATTTGATCGAGAAGCTGATTGATCTCGCTAGAAAGGTTACCAGCTCCCATGATGATGTACGTCCGGAGCAACTCACGATAGCGAACCGTCAGGGATGCGGGAAAGTCTGTCTCTGTCAACGTGGACGCTGCCTCGTTCGCGGAGCCGTCGTCGATCGCAGCGACGGTCTCTTCGATTATCGCTCGTTGTTCGCGAATCGAGCGAGCCGCCTCGTCGTGCTCGGTCTGCAATTGTCTCCGCTTGGTTTGCTCCAATCGCCGATTCTCGGCAATCAATCGCACCCGTTCAATTGCGCGTCCAACCATCCACAGCAAGGCCCGAGTCGTCGCTGTAGTGAGGCACACGTAAGCGTCAGCACCCGCCTCGTAACAGAGAGCCGCCATCTCTTGCTCACTCGGTTCGCCGAGGACGACGATCGCTTGCACATCTCCGCCACCGCCGCGCAGTGCATCCAGAAATTCGAGCGAGTCGAGACCGTCTTCGTGGCTGACCAATACAACGTCAAATATTTCGTCGCGCAAACGAGTCAGGCCGCCGGCCATCCCGGCGGTCTCTTCGAGCAACACTTCGCTCGCGGTGTCGGCTGTGAATGCATCGGCAAGCCAACCGCTCGCGCGAGTTGTTCCGGTAACGAAGAGCGCTCGAATCTGAAGAGGCAGGTGACCGCACGGCGTCGTGAGGCGTTTCTTCGGTTTTGTTACCGACGCCATCGTGCGTTCCTTTCGTGCAACCTAATAGGCAAATTCATTCGAAGTCGTCGGGAGAACGAAGTTGCACTCCGCCCACAATGACCCGGTCGGAGTACAACTCCAACCTACAAGAACGAAAGACCCAGCGAGCGGCTACTTTTATCCAAGCCGTTATCAAGGGTCAACGCCAATCAGGCCGCTGGCCAATCGTAGGCGACACGCATCGCGAGGCTTACCGTCTGGGTGATTTCGGGCAGGCTGATCGGCTTGGCATGAGTCGAGAATGCGTCGGCTTGCCGGGCTTCTTCGGCGAGCGTCTCGTCCATTTCCGCTGATAGGAGGATACACGGGACGAAGGCGTAGACTCGCTTGACGCGGCGAATCGTCTCGAGGCCAGTCAATCGCGGCATGTTCATGTCGAGCAGGACGACGTGAATCCTTTCGCGCTGCACGATCTCAAACGCTTCTTGCCCATCTTCCGCCAACATCGTATGGAAGCCACGCTCTTCGAACAAACCGCCCAACGTCTCGCGAAAGGCGCGGTCGTCGTCGGTAATCAGCATGGAAGGCATGTCGGGTAACATAGCGATTCCGATCGGCAATCAACAGCTAGTGACACTACTTCTATCAAAGATGGCAATTTGATAGAAGTCAAGTCTCTAAAGCTTGCGCCGTCGTACACTTACACGAAGAATCGGCGGCACCGTGCCGGGTTGTCAGCGCGGTACGTAACCTTATACTACCGGGAGACTTTCGGGTTTTGATTGCAGATGCGGGATTTAACTTCCCCTCGCTAGTGCAATCGCCCTTATTCACAGAGAGGATCTCGGTGGAAACCAACCCTTCCTTCCTTGCTCGCCATGAGTTTCTAATCCGGCGACTGCACTCTCTGAGCGGCTTGATTCCTGTCGGCGCTTACATGTGCATTCACCTGCTAACGAACGCCAGCACCCTCGAGAGTTCCGCGACCTTTCAACGAGCTGTCTACCAGATTCACAGTCTTGGCAGCTTGTTGCCAATCGTCGAATGGGTGTTCATTTTCATCCCGATTTTGTTTCACGGCATCATCGGCGTTGTGATTATTCGCGGCGGCTTGCCAAACTACGGCAGTTACAAATACACCAGCAATCTGCGGTACACGTTGCAACGTGCCAGCGGAATGATCGCGTTTGTCTTCATCATGTGGCACGTCTTTCACATGCACGGCTGGTTCCACTTTGACGCATGGCTAGAGGGCGTTGCCAAGCCGCTCGGAGGTGCCCAGTTCGCACCCTACAACGCCGCCTCTTCACTCGGAACTGCGATGTCAGGCGTCGCCCGGCCAATACTCTACGGAATTGGCGTGTTGTCCTGTGTGTTCCACTTGGCCAACGGTCTCTGGACGATGGGTATCACCTGGGGAGTGTGGACCAGCCCAGCGGCTCAGAAGCGAGCTGATCGCGTTTGTATAGCTCTCGGAATCGCCTTGGCCTTCGTCGGCCTAAGTGCGATCGGGGGAGCTGTTCGGATTGATGTCGACGCAGCCAAAACGGTCGAAGGTCAAATGTATAAGGCAAAGACTGAATCCGGCGAAATTGACAAGACGCAAGGTGATCACAAGCGATCCGACGAAGGCGGCGGACACGCTGCGGCCGAATAGAGAATCCGTCGAATCGAGTCAAACATCAGTCGGCCAAATAGCAAGGTACGAATCATGGCAAAGAAACGGGTAATGATTGTCGGCGGTGGACTGGCCGGTCTAGCGGCGGCGATGAAGCTCGCCGAGCTAGGCATCGATGTCGATCTGATGAGCCTGACGCCGGTAAAGCGATCGCACAGCGTCTGTGCGCAAGGCGGAATCAACGCCTGCAACGACCAGACGCGACAGCTTGGTGATAGCGAATGGAAGCACTTGGACGATACGGTCTACGGCGGTGACTTTCTTCAGCATCAACCGCCGGTCAAGGAAATGGCGTATTGGGCACCGAAAGTCATCGACTTGATGGATCGCTTGGGCGTTACGTTCAATCGCACGACAGAAGGCTTCATTGACCGACGAAGGTTCGGTGGAACGCTGTATAAGCGAACCGCTTTCGCCGGCGCAACGACGGGCCAACAACTGCTCTATGCGCTCGACGAGCAAGTCCGTCGCTGGGAGTCAGAAGGAAAAATTACCAAGCACGAGTTCTGGGATTTCCTTGGTCCTGTGCTCGATGAAAACGGAACCTGCCGAGGCTGTGTCGCTCAAGATCTTGTCTCGATGGAGATCCGCTCGTTCCCCGCCGATGCTGTGATCCTTGGGACCGGTGGCTGTGGTTTGATTTACGGTCGATCAACGATGTCGATGGTCTGCACCGGAAGTGCCGCCAGCCGCGCGTTTCAAGCCGGTGCGAAATATGGCAATGGCGAGTGTATCCAAGTCCATCCGACAGCGATTCCCGGTGCCGACAAGCTGCGTCTGATGAGCGAATCAGCTCGCGGCGAAGGCGGTCGTGTTTGGGTGCCGCGAACACCGCAGGACACGCGCGATCCCAAGAGCATTCCTGAGGCGGAACGATACTACTTCCTCGAAGAGCGTTACCCCGAATACGGCAACCTCGTTCCTCGTGACATCGCGACTCGCGAGATCTTCGATATATGTGTGAACGAAGGCTTGAGCGTCGAAGCCGGACGTCAGTGCGTCTATCTCGACCTAACGCATATCGATGCCCAAGAGTTGACTAGAAAGCTGGGCGGCATCCTAGCGATCTACGAGAAATTCCAAGGCGTCGATCCGCGATTCACGCCGATGAAGATCTTCCCCGCCGTCCACTATTCAATGGGCGGTTTGTGGGCGGATTACGAGCGAGCATCGGACGGCGGCCTGAAGCTCGGCTCGCCTGTCAACCAAGCAACCAACATTCCGAACCTCTACGCCATCGGCGAGTGCGATTATCAGTACCACGGTGGTAATCGCCTGGGAGCCAATTCGCTGCTCAGTTGTATCTTCAGTGGACTGATCGTTGCACCTGGAATCGAGTCCCTGTTTGATCAGCAGAGTGGTGCCGCGGCGGATCTTGAGTCTTCGCTGTTCGAGCGAGAAGTCCGGCGTCATCAAGCCGAACACGATGCCCTCTTAAAGCGGCCCGCCGGCAAGGAGAATCCGTACCTGATCCATCAGGAACTTGGCGATCTGATGACCAAGTCGGCGACCGTCGTTCGTCGCAATGACCAGCTTGAAGAGGCTTATTCAGGTGTAATGGACTTACACGAGCGAGCAAAAAACTGTTCGCTCTCAGACACCGGAAACTGGACGAATCAAAACGTCGTGTTCACCAAAGCTCTCCTCGACATGTTCCCGCTGGCCAAAACCATCGTCAAAGGCGCGTTGCAACGAGACGAGTGTCGTGGTGCTCATTTCAAGCCTGCATTCAAGATGCCAAGCTTGAAAAGCGAAACTCCTGCAGATCGACGCCGCGAAGCGGAACAGTGGTGTGATCGCTTTGACGAAAACAATAAGAAGTGGCTCAAGTCAACGATCGCGACCTGGAATGACAATGAGCCAGACATCACGTACGAAGACGTCGATACTTCGCTGATCACTCCCCGACCGCGTTTGTACGGGTTGGTTGGAGCCGAGGTGATTGAAGAAGTATGGAACGAACGCCAGGCGGCAAAGGAAACCGCGAAGCCGGAAGTCGCAGGTGCTGCTTCCTAAGCAGACGCGTGGACTAGCACAACTGAGAAATGGACATCCTCTACACCAGCTGAACAATTCTATGGCTGATACATCGCAAAACGGACCGCGGACACCGGACTCTTTCGAGGTTCGCGTTCTTCGCCAAGGTGGCCCAGGGCAAAATAGTTACTGGGAACGCCATAGCGTTAAATACGAACTCGACATGAACGTCATCAGCGTGCTGCAACGTGTCGCGGCCGGGGCTAAAACGGTCGATGGCAAAGCAGTCGCGCCGGTCGCTTGGGACTGCAATTGCCTGGAAGAAGTTTGCGGTGCCTGCACCATGGTAGTCAACGGTCGCACACGACAAGCCTGTACCGCACTCGTCGATCGATTACTGGAAGACAATTCGAAAGAAATCGAATTGCAACCAATGACCAAGTTCCCGGTCCTTCGTGACCTGATGGTCGATCGATCGCGTCTGTTTCGTTCGCTACAGAAGGTCAAGGCCTGGGTCCCTGTCGATGGATACTCCGACATGGGATCCGGCCCAAAGCAAACACGAGCGCAGCAAGAAGTCGCGTATCCGCTGAGCGAATGCATGAGCTGTGGTTGCTGCCTGGAAGCCTGCCCACAATACACGAAGGTCGAGCTGACTCAACGTGACGACGAAAGTGACGCTGATTTCCAGAAGCGCAAAGACGATGCTCATGACAGTTCGTTTATCGGCGCCGCCGCGATCAGTCAGGCCGTTCTTTTCAACGGGCATCCAACCGGCAAGAACACTGCCGACGAGCGGCTCGATGCTTTAATGGACGAAGGTGGAATCCAAGTCTGCGGCAACGCCCAGAACTGTGTAGCAGTCTGTCCCAAAGAGATTCCGCTAACCACATCGATCGCCAAAGCCGGACGCCAAACGACGGTCCACGCCATCAAGAAGTGGTTTGATCGATAAGGACACTCCGAGCTGCGACCAGATTGGCTTGACGTCTATCCGCTCTGCTCGGTCGTACCACTTTCGGCTCGTTCGACAACTCCAGGCTCTTCGGGGCGAGCTTTGGGCAGCGTGCCTGGGACGACGACCGGCCCTGGAGAAGTATCGTCGATGATCCGCTTCAGCTCCGTGGCATCCACCGACTCGACTTCGATTAAGAGTTCCGTTAGTGCCACGAGTGCGTCGCGGCGAACTTCGAGAATGTGCCGGACTCTCTCAAGTGATTCATTGATGATACGCGTCGTCTCTTCATCGATCTCGCGAGCCGTCTGCTCGCTGTGTGAACGCAGCGTCTCTTCACCGCCAGCAGCAGCCAAGAAAGGCGAACGATTAGATTCGCAATAGTTGACGCGGCCAAGTCGGCTCATGCCATATTCCATCACCATGCTGCGAGCAATACCGGTGGCTCGTTCTAAATCATTCTGAGCACCTGTCGAGATATCTTCGTAGATCATCTCTTCGGCCATCGTGCCGGCCAGCAAAACTTGGATGCGACTCTCGAGTTCTGATTGCGTCATGAGGAATCGATCGCCGTCAGGACGTTGCATGGTGTAGCCAAGCGCCGCGAGTCCGCGAGGAATGATCGAAACTTTGTGAACGGGATCAGTGTTCGGCAACGAGTAAGCGACCAACGCATGACCAGATTCGTGATAGGCAACCCGCTGCTTCTCGTCTTCGTTCATGATCCGCTGTTTCTTTTCCAAACCGGCGGTCACACGCTCGACGCCCTCGTTAAACTCCAGCATGCCGACTGTGTTTTTCTCGTGACGAGCGCTCAACAAAGCGGCTTCGTTCACGAGGTTCGCAAGGTCGGCTCCAACGAAACCTGGCGTGATCCCAGCCACATCTGCTAGATCGACCGAGTCATCAAGCTTCACCGATTTGACGTGAACCTTCAGGATCGCTTCTCGGCCTCGGATGTCGGGACGATCGACCAATACGTGACGATCAAAACGGCCGGGTCGCAGCAAGGCCGAGTCCAACGTTTCGGGACGATTGGTCGCGGCCATGACGATCACACCGCTGTTGGATGCGAAGCCGTCCATCTCGACGAGTAACGCATTCAGCGTCTGTTCTCGTTCGTCGTGACCACCGACCATTCCAGAACCACGACTCTTACCCAACGCATCCAATTCGTCGATGAAGATGATGCAGGGAGCTTTCGTCTCAGCTTGCTGGAACATGTCGCGAACGCGAGCCGCTCCGACACCAACGAACATCTCTACAAAGTCGCTACCCGAAAGACTGAAGAATGGGACGCTCGCTTCGCCAGCAACAGCCTTCGCGAGAAGCGTCTTTCCTGTTCCGGGAGGTCCAACCAGCAGCACGCCCTTTGGGATGCGGCCGCCGACCTTTTGATATTTGTCTGCATTACGAAGGAAGTCGACGACTTCTTTCACTTCCTCGACGGCTTCGTCAATGCCTGCGGCGTCATCGAAACTCAAGCCAAGATCTTCCTGGGCGTAAAGCTTGCCGCGGCTGCGACCGAACGACATCGGCGAACCAGCTCCGCCCAGTCGTCGCATCATGATCACAAAGAAAACAATGATCATCCCCGTTAACAGAAACAGCAGCCCATGGGTCTCCCAAATGCTCGGCTGAGCATCGAAACCATGAACGATGTTGCTGGTATTCAGCATCTGCTTCAGTTCGTCAATCGTCTCTTCACTCGGCAGGATGTTCGTCCGAAAGGATCTTTCAACAGGCGTCGAGTCCTTGGGAGCCGGCGCGATCCGCTGATGATTGACCTTTCCAGTCACCGTTCGATCCGAAATCGTCACGTCTCGAAGATCGCTATAACGGTCACGTTTTTGAGTGCCGCCACTGCCCTTTCTTTGGACAACAATATCTCCGCGCATGCCTTCTTCTAGCGGCCCGTACTTCTTTGTGTGCTTGCTGTTCTCGATTAGCTCGACGAGATCGGGATAGTCGATTACCTGGACGTTTAGATTAGAGACGTAGAGAGCCACCAGCGTGATGCCAAGGACAGCGATTGCCATGTACCACAGAAAGTTCTGCCCCCCAGACGGGCCTCTTCCGTCATTTTGTCTTCGATTTGGACCTTCGTCTTGGCTCATCTCGTGTTACTCCACGCTAAACGTGATTTGTGCGCTTTCGAAATTCAGATTTCGGGTAGCTAGTTCAGCCGTTTCGACTGACGTGTCTAATTATTGTGAATCGATCTACCCAGAAGCCTATTCTTAACCATTCACGACGTACTTTGTATGTCGTAAGTTTGCAATTATACACCCGGTTCGGACGACGATCCGGCTTGCCGGTCGAAGTACAGCTAAATAGAATGCCCTGTCCTCACCGAAGTCCCAGCAGCACAATACCTTAGCCGTTCCAAATTCGCTGGCACAACAGCGATCGGCGGTTGCCAATGGCAGCCGCATCCTCACCAGTCCCAACGTTGTCGTAAAGTAGGTTTATAGACAAACGCCGACCTGCGGCAACGATATAATACCTCCGAGTTTCATGAGTGACTGCGTCCGTAATATCGCGATTCTTGGCTCAACCGGCAGTATCGGCCAGAGTACGTTGGACGTCGTCGCCGCTTCCAACGGACGGTTGCGAGTCGTTGGCTTGACCGCAAACAGCCGTTTAGTAAAGCTCTGTGAACAGGCGACTGAGTTCCAGCCAAAGTGGATTGTCGCGTCGAATTCCGATCACGCAAGTGCCTTCGACTGGTCGTCAAAGCCATCCGACGTGGAGTTATTGCTCGGACCGGAAGGCATCGCCTCGTTGGTTTCCCGGCCCGAAGTTGACATTGTGGTGGCCGCGATCGTCGGCAGCGCTGGCCTGACGGGTACCTGGGCGGCACTCGAAGCTGGCAAGACCGTTGCGCTTGCCAACAAAGAGACGCTCGTCATGGCCGGGCCGCAGGTCATGCGGCTAGCAAGAGAACGCAACGCCAAGATCTTGCCTGTCGACAGCGAACACAGTGCGGTGTTCCAAGGCCTCGAAGCTGGCGCACGTCAGGATGTCAAGCGAATCATACTGACTGCCAGCGGTGGGCCGTTTCGGCAACATACACGCAACCAGCTAGCTCAAGTCACCGTCGACGAGGCGTTGGCGCATCCAACATGGGAGATGGGGCCGAAAATCACTGTCGATTCCGCCACCATGATGAACAAGGCCCTGGAAATTATCGAAGCTCGATGGCTGTTCGATCTCGAGCCTGACCAGATCGACGTCGTTGTGCATCCGCAATCGATTGTCCACTCGCTGGTCGAGTTTCGTGACGGTTCGGTCGTGGCTCAACTTAGCCCGCCAGACATGAAGCTGCCAATTCAGTATGCTTTGACATATCCTGATCGGTGGGATTGTCCATCGCCGAAGCTGGACTTGGCATCGGCGATGAGTCTCGATTTCGAGCCGCCGGATCTCGATCGCTTCCCGGCGATTGGTTTGGGACACGAAGTCGCCAGAGCTGGTGGCACGGCGGGTGCCGTCTTGAATGCGGCAAACGAAGCGGCCGTTGCTGGCTTCCTGGAAGGTCAACTTTCGTTCATCGAGATCGTTCCGGCTTGCCGCTCGGTACTCGAAAACCATCAATTCGACGCCAATCCAACATTGGAAAGACTTATCGAGCTCGATACCTGGGCTCGTCAGGAGGTTACACGGTGGGTTTGTACTTAATCGCCTTTAGCATGCAAGCACTCGGCGAGAAAGCGTGGCAGATCGGCAGCGTTGCGGCTGGTCTGGGCTTCGTCATCTTCGTTCATGAACTCGGCCACTTCCTCATCGCCAAGTGGTGTGGTGTAAAGTGCGAAAAGTTCTACGTCGGCTTCGATGTTCCGATCAAGATCTTCGGCTTCCAGCTCCCCTCGAAGCTTGTTCACTTTCAATGGGGCGAGACCGAATATGGTGTCGGCATTATTCCGCTGGGCGGTTACGTCAAGATGCTCGGTCAAGACGATGATCCACGCGCCGCGCAAGCCGAGATGGAACGCATTCGAGTCAAGAAGTCCCAGGATTCCGACACGGAAGCTACAGACGAATCCGAAACCGTTCCCGCGAATGCCGACGCGGATCGCGCCGAAGCCTTACGCGAAGGAACTGCCGCAGAAGGCCTGACCGAAGGTCAAAGCGTCGAGCAATCCAGCCAAGAAGAGTACGAGCTCGACCCGCGCAGCTTCCCTGCGAAGACAGTACCACAGCGCATGTGCATTATTTCCGCTGGCGTGATCATGAACTTGATCTTCGCCGTGATCTTCGCGATGTTCGCGTTTCGTGCCGGTGTACCGTATACGCCTTGCGAAGTGGGTTCGGTCGTGGCAGGTGGGCCTGCTTGGCAGGCAGATATTCAACCCGGAAGCCGCATCATTCAGATCGGGGAGAAAGGACGGCGAAGCGAGCATCTTCGCTTTACTTGGGATCTGCGGAATGCCGGCGTCGGAATGACGAATCATGACGAATCGCTGTTGTTGGTCGTCAGAGGACCTGAAGGAGAAGAGAAGACAGTTCGCATCAAGCCCACGATTACGAATACCAACAAGGGGGCCATCCCAACAATCGGAATCGCTGCCGCATCAGAGACGATGTTGGCGGACGAAACAATCATCGCCGAGTCATCAGCCGAATTTCAGAGTGGCGATGTGATTGTGGCGATCGACGGTCAGTCCGTCAAAGATTCGTACGAACTGGATGCCGCTCTTGCCGCTCGCCCGCACGAACCTGTTCTCGTCAAAGTGGAACGCTCGCACGTGAACGAAGGTGGTACCTTTCAGACAACGGAAGAGGAGATCACGATCCAACCAAATCCACTGCGGCGAGTTGGATTGGTGATGCGCGCTGGGCCTGTCGTCGGAATCGCCCCTGAATCGCCCGCCGATGCTGCCGGTTTTCAAGTCGGCGACCTGATCCAGAGTATCGCCGGTGAACCGTTTAAGGATCCAATATTATTGCCGAGCTTGTTAGTTCCGTATTACGGCCAGAAGATCGAAGTCACAGTACGACGCGGCGAGGACGAAGTTGCTTTGCAAGTGAACGTCGCGACGCCCGCCGTGTATGAATGGAATGCAGGCTACAACTCGCCGATGACGACGGAATCGTTGGGGTTAGCCGTCGCCGTTGAGCCTAAAGTGCTCGCCGTCATCCCGGGCAGCAGCGCTGAAAAGGCAAAGATGCAGCCAGACGATGTGATTTCCGCGTTCAAGCTTATCTGGGACGATCCAACGACTCGCGCCGAGCGAAGTTCCAACAAGGAAAAACCGCAGCCGATCGGGGACGAGTCGTTCAGTTGGCCTTTTGTCTTCAGAAACATACAGGGGATGAAGGACGGGCACAGTCTGGTGTTATCGGTCCAGCGTAACGGGCAGACCCTGGACGTGCCGCTGAAGGCCGCTCCCTCGGGTGAGTTTTATCCGGAACGTGGCTTCGTGTTCGCTCCCAAGCAAGACAAGCGAATTGCGCAAACTTGGAGTGAAGCTTTGCTTCTCGGTGCGCGACGGACGAAGGAAGATGCGTCGCGAGTATTCATGTTCCTGCGAAAGCTGGTCACGGGAGAGATCGCAATTACTAACGTTGGCGGCCCGGTTACAATCGCAGTGGTGGCTGGGTCCGAAGCTTCCGAGGGATTGCCTCGCTTACTGATCTTCCTAACCTTCCTGAGTGCCAACCTTGCGGTCGTCAACTTTATGCCTATCCCTGCGTTGGACGGAGGTCACTTCATCTTCCTCATGTGGGAAGGCATCTCCGGCAAACCAGTGAACGAACGAGTACAGATCGCGTTAACGTTGGCGGGTGTCGGCTGTTTGTTGTGCTTGATGATCTTCGTCGTGGGCCTGGACATCAACCGACTCTTCTTCTGATCAGTTCGGTGACAACAAAATACAAATCGGTGCGCGCCGTAGTATTTGACGCCGTCGGAACGCTCATCTATCCCGATCCGTCTGCGGCGTTCGTGTACTGCGAACTGGGCCAGCAGCATGGCTCGAAGTTATCTCTAGACGACATCGCAACTAACTTCGGCCGCGCACTAATTCAACGGCCTTACAAGCGACAAACTAACGAACAATCGGAACGCGACCGATGGCGCGAGATCGTTGCCGAGGTGTTGGCCGATTTAAGCGACACGGAGTCACTCTTTCACGAACTCTGGAACCACTTCGCACAACCAACGAGCTGGGCCGTCTACGAAGAAGTTACCGATGTCTTAGCTGACTTAAACGCGCAAGGTTTTACCACGGCGATTGCATCGAACTTCGACGATCGATTGCTTTCTCTCGCCGGCGAGCTAACGGCGCTGCATCGAGTGAAGGAGATCTTCGTCTCTTCACAAGTCGGCTACACGAAACCGTCAATCGAGTTCTTCCGAGCTATCGAAGCAAAGTTGCGGTTGACGCCCCAACAACTACTCATGGTCGGGGACGACATGACGAATGATTTCGAAGGCGCGGCGCAAGCAGGCTGGCACAGCCTCCTGCTGAATCGAGATTCGACCGAGTCGCGTCTCAGAACCGTACGATCGCTCCGCGATATAGAGGCGTATCTGTTGTAAGTTGCTCGCCACAGACTACCTGAATCTCCGCCAAACCTGAACTCAAAGCATTTACTGAGTACTGCATTACGTAATACAATGAAGGCCGCACCGCCCCAATGCTCGCGTTGCCTGGATGAGCCATCTGAAATCCTACCTATTCCGTCGCTGGTCGCCCCAATGCAGCCCATTACCACGACTTCGAGCGATACCGTTCCACTAACTAGCCGCCTACTCCGCGCCCTCCTCGTCGGCTTGTTCGGAGTCTGCGTGAGTTCATTGCAAGCCGAAGATGCAGAGAAGCTCGCGTTCTTTGAAACTCGCATTCGCCCGATCCTGGTCGAGCATTGCTATGAGTGCCATTCTGTTGGCTCGAAGGAAGTGAAGGGAAGTTTAATCGTAGATTCGGCGGCCGGGCTCCTCAAAGGAGGCGACTCGGGAACATCGCTCGTACCGGGAAAGCCTGACGAGAGCTTGCTCTTGGAGGCCTTGCGGTACGAGAGTCTGGAAATGCCCCCTGCCGGTCGATTGCCTAAGAACGTGATCAACGACTTTCAAGAGTGGATCGAAATGGGCGCAGTCGATCCGCGAGGTGGCGACGCGGGACCGGCGGTTCGCTCGAAGATCGATATCGAGGCGGGCCGTGAGTTTTGGGCCTTTCGACCAACGCAGTCGCACACACCGCCAGCGGTCGTCGATGTGAATTGGCCCCGCTCCGAAATCGACGCCTTTGTATTGGCTCGGCTTGAAGAAGCGAAGCTGAAGCCTGCGCCCGATGCCGATCGCGCGACACTTGCCCGTCGTCTCTACTACAACTTGCTCGGTCTACCGCCTACACCAGAACAAGTCCGCGAGTTCGTCGATGATCCGTCGTCGAATGCCACCGAAACGCTAGTGGATCGACTGCTTGATTCGCCGCAATTCGGAGTCCACTGGGGGCGGCATTGGCTGGACGTCGCGAGATATGCCGATTCGAACGGCGGCGATTTCAATGCAACATTTCACAACGCGTGGCGTTATCGCGATTACGTCGTTACCGCGATGAACGACGACAAACCTTTCGACCAGTTCGTCAAAGAACAAATCGCCGGAGACTTGCTTCCTTTCGAAACAGACGAGCAACGAACGGAACAATTGATCGCTACTGGTTTCCTGATGCTCGGCACAAAAATGTTAAGCGAACGCGATAAAGAAAAATTGACGATGGACGTCATCGACGAGCAGATCAGTACCGTCGGCAGCGCGTTCATGGGGATGACGCTAGGATGTTGCCGATGTCACGACCACAAGTTCGATCCGATTCCAACCGAAGATTACTACGCGCTGGCTGGGATCTTTCGCAGCACGCGTACGCTCGAAGGTGAAAGCCAGAAATACGTCTCGACATGGCCGCGTCGTGACCTGCCAGCGGAACCCGAGCATGTCGCGGCGGTCAAGGAACATGAACAGAAAACGAAAACGCTCAACAAGCAGCTTGCTGCCGCGAAGAAACAACTCGACGAGGCGGAAAAGGAACTGAAGGAGTATTTCTCGGCGACCAGCCTGCTGACCTTCGACGACACCGTCGCAAAAGTCACCGGAAGCTGGAACTCCTCCAAGCTGACGCCACCGTTCGTCGGAAAGGGATACATTCATGACGGCGATACCGACAAAGGCGAGAAGTCAGTCGAATTCGCATTGAAGCCGCGAACGACCGGACGATATGAAGTGCGTGTTTCGTACACGCCCGGTTCGACTCGCGCGAGAGATGTTCCGCTGCTGATTCGCCACGCGGACGGCAGTTCGGGAATTAAGCTCGACCAAACGCAGAAGCCGCCAATCGACGATTTGTTCGCGGCAGTCGGAATCTATCGTTTCGAAGGCGGAAAGACAGGCTCGTTGACCATTTCTACGACCGGGACGAACGGCTATGTGATCGTCGATGCGGTGCGACTGGTCGAAGTTGACGAGCAAGGCAAGCCCGTCGTCAACGCAGTTGCCTCAACGGACGTTTCGACACAACGTGCCGCGGCCGAAGCTAACGTCAAACAGTTCAAGACTGCGTTTACTTCGCTGGACGAGCAGATCAAGGCGCTGAAACAAGATGCGCCGCCACCACTCCCGAAAGCGATTGCCGTCGATGAGTTCAAAGAACTCGGTGACTGCGAACTCTGTGTTCGTGGCGAGCATCGAAATCGAGGTGACGAAATTCCACGCGGGTTCATTCAGGTCGCGTTGACAAGCGACCCAACCGCGATCCCGAAAACATCGAGTGGACGTCGCGAGTTGGCAGATTGGATCGCCGACCCGCAGCATCCGCTCACCGCGCGCGTGATCGTCAACCGCGTCTGGTATCATCTGCTGGGTGAAGGCATCGTCCGCAGCGTCGATAATTTTGGGGAACTCGGGCAGCGACCAACGCATCCCAAGCTGCTTGATTATCTCGCTCATCGCTTCGTCACGCCGAGCAGCGAGCAGGGATTCGGCTGGTCGATCAAACGTCTTGTCCGCGAGATCACGCTTAGTCGCGCTTACCAAATGAGCAGCGATCACGACGAGGCCGCCTGGCAAACCGATCCAGAGAATCGAATGCTGTGGCGAGCCAATCGCAGACGATTACCCGCCGAAGCGATTCGCGATTCGATGCTGGCGATCAGCAACCAGCTCGACCTCTCGCCAGGCGGCTCGCCCGTGCCGGGGCTTGGGACGCTGGTCAACAACAACTCGGCCGATGGCGACACCTACGAGAGCAAAGAGTCTGCGCGACGCAGCTTGTACTTGCCCATCATTCGCAACGCGTTGCCCCCGAGTTTAACCGTGTTTGACTTCGCCGATCCGGACCTCGTGGTCGGCAAACGCCCGGTGACTAACGTTCCGGCGCAAGCATTGCTCCTCATGAACAGCCCGTTCGTTATGAATTGCGCAGAACAAACAGCCAAGCAGGTGATGACTGCTGAAGGCCGAACGCCGGAACAACTTGTGGCCAGAACGTATCGAGTCACACTATCTCGCGCGCCGACGAGGTCAGAAGTCGAACGAGCCATCGCATTTCTTAAGATCGAAGACAATACTTCAGGCGAGCACACTGTAAAACGACTGACACGACTGATCCACGTATTGTTTGCATCGACCGAATTCCGAATGACCAATTGACTAGATGGTGGTAGCTCCGGCTTGCCGTTAAACGAAGAGTTTGCTCCTATGACTACACAACGAACGCTATCACGACGCGACGCCTTACGAGTCTCGGTTGCCGGTCTCGGTGGGATCGCGTTGACGGGTCTGCCGAGCGGATCGTCAGAGGCGGCAATGGGCACGGTGGCTCCTCATTTCGCGCCACGCGCGAAACGAGTCATCGTTCTCTTTATGCATGGCGGGCCGAGCCAAGTCGATACGTTCGACTACAAACCACGTCTGAATGCTGACGACGGCAAAGAGCTGCCGTTCGCTCCGGCGATGAACATCGACGCGAAACCAAAACTCTTACGTTCACCTTGGAAGTTCTCGCGACACGGCCAAAGCGGCAATTGGGTATCTGAACTGTTGCCACACACCGCAAAGCATATTGACGACTTGTGCGTCGTTCGTTCGATGTACAGCCGCGGTCAATCGCATGGCCAAGCCGTTAGCATGTTGCACACAGGAAGCGACAACCTCGTGCGACCTTCCGTGGGCGCTTGGGTCTCGTACGGATTGGGCAGCGAGAATCCAGACTTGCCTGCGTTCGTTTCGATCAGCCCCGCCAGCGGCCATGGTGGACCACGAAACTACGGTTGCGCATTCCTTCCGGCGATGCATCAAGCAACAGCAATTGGTAACTCCGGAAAACTTGGCGATGCGAAAATCCAACACCTCGGCAACGAGCGGCTTTCCGACAAGGAGCAGGCGGAACAATTGACCCTGCTCCAAGCCATCAATCGAGATCATTTGGCACGAGTCCGGCGCGATGAACAGATCAGCGGCGCGATCGACTCGTTTGACTTGGCATTCCGGATGCAAGCCGCTGCTCCCGACGTGCTCGATCTGTCGCGCGAGCCCGCATACTTGCAACAGCTGTACGGCATTGGGACCAAAGAGACTGACAACTATGGGCGACAATGCCTGCTCGCTCGCCGTTTGGTCGAAGCTGGCGTTCGCTATGTTGAAGTTTCCACCGGCAATGTTTGGGACCAACACAGCAACCTACAAAGCGGCCACGAGAAGAACTCGCTCGCAACCGACCAGCCGGTTGCCGCACTACTTGCGGATCTAAAGGCTCGTGGAATGCTCGAGGACACGCTCGTCGTATGGGGCGGCGAGTTTGGCCGGACGCCAATCGCTCAAGGTACGAACGGTCGCGATCACAACCCGCAAGGCTTTACGACTTGGCTGGCAGGCGGTGGTGTGAAGGGCGGACTGACCTACGGCAACACTGACGAATACGGTTACTACGCCGTCGAGGACCGCGTCCACATACACGATCTTCATGCGACAATGTTGCATCTACTCGGATTGGATCACTTGCGGCTAACGTATCGATATGCGGGACGTGACTTTCGGCTGACCGATGTATATGGTGAAGTCGTCACCGATCTCCTGGTGTAGCATGTGGTATTTGCAACGACCGGCATAAGTCAAAGCGATGGAATTTAACCCAATCGCAACGCGACGGCGACCTCGGATGTACTTCACTCACCGCGTTGCGATCGGGTTAAACGAAGGATAGCTTTCGTCAGCTCGCCTCTCGGTGGATAGTCGCACAGCTGATCCAGGATCGTTTTTCGCAGCCACGTTGACAGAGCCCACGCAGGTTAAGTACACTCCGTCACTTAACAGGCTGCCGTACTTTGACGGATCGAACTGAAAATCGTCGTCATTCGCTGCTCGATGATGACTTGTCAAGGGATTGATTGGGAGCATGAACTGGCTCCGAAAGTTCTCCAATAGACGCCGCTTCCATCCCTCCTGGCGGCTGACCCAACCCGCTGTATCCTTGTGGTTCAGCGTTATTTACTGTGCGCCGCGGGCACATCCACCGGTGGCCGCTCGACAGTTCTGTTATTTCGACTCAACTCACTAAGACAAAACAAGCTATTTCGAAACACGGAGATCGAATAAAGTGGACACCACACTGATTGTCTGGGTAATTGCGTTTAGCGGCTCGGTTGTAGCCCTAGTCCAAGCCTATCTGTTCTTCAAGACAATGATGGCCGCCGATGAAGGCACGCCTCGCATGGTCGAGATCGCGGGCTACGTTCGTGAAGGTGCCAATGCGTACCTGAAGCAACAGTACAAGGTCGTCGGTGTATTCTTTGTCGTCATCGTGATTCTGCTGTCGATTGCCGCCTTTGTAATGAAGGTACAAAGTGAATTCGTGCCGTTCGCATTCCTCACTGGCGGCTTCTTCTCGGGCTTGGCAGGTTGGTTCGGTATGAAGACGGCGACTTGGGCGAGCAGTCGAACCGCGGCTGGCGCTCAAAAGTCATTGAACCAAGGGTTGCAAGTTGCATTCCGTTCGGGAGCCGTGATGGGCCTGACTGTTGTTGGCCTGGGGCTGATCGATATCACGCTCTGGTTTGGCTTTTTATACTATATCTGGCCGAACGTACTCCACTTTGATCCACTCTCGCTGATCGACATTACAGTGACGATGTTGTGCTTCGGAATGGGAGCAAGCGCCCAAGCGCTGTTCGCTCGTGTTGGCGGCGGTATCTTCACGAAAGCCGCGGACGTCGGCGCTGATCTTGTAGGCAAGGTCGAGCAAGGCATTCCGGAAGACGATCCGCGCAACCCGGCAACGATCGCTGACAACGTTGGTGACAATGTGGGCGATGTCGCGGGCATGGGAGCCGACCTTTACGAATCGTATTGTGGTTCGATCTTAGCGACAGCCGCCCTGGGGGTTGCAGCTTTTGCATCGGGATCTCTCGAAGCAACCGACCGGTCCGGTATCGTGTTGTCGTCTGTCGACGCGCAGCTACAGGCATTGCTGTTGCCCATGGCGATCGCTGGCGTCGGAATCTTCTTGTCGATCCTTGGCATTTACTTGGTGCGTACGAATGAAGACGCAACGCAAAAGAATCTGCTTGCAGCACTGGCTCGCGGAATCGACGCTTCCACCATCCTTGTCGTTGTTGCTGCCGCTGGTCTCGCCTGGTGGTTGATGCCACGAGCAGAAGGAACAGTGATACTCGGCATTCCTGGAGTGGCGTTCAGCATCATGGTCGGACTGGCCGCAGGATGGCTGATCGGTAAGTGGACTGAATATGCAACCAGCGATGAATACACCCCGACAAAGAACTTGGCCGAACAAGCCGAGACAGGCCCTGCGACTCTCATTATCGGTGGTATCGCCGATGGGATGATGAGTGTTTGGGTACCAGTGATCGTCGTATGTGCAGCAACGCTGCTCGCATTCGGGTTCGCTGCCGGTTGGAACTTCGGGGACGTGAGCTATTTTGCTCTAGGCTTGTACGGAGTGGGTATCGCGGCAGTTGGTATGCTCAGTACGCTCGGCATCACGCTCGCTACCGACGCTTATGGCCCGATCGCCGACAATGCTGGTGGCAACGCGGAGATGGCAGGGCTCGAACCTATTGTCCGCGAACGAACCGACGCGCTCGATTCACTCGGAAACACAACCGCAGCGACTGGCAAAGGATTCGCCATTGGCTCAGCGGCGTTAACCGCCCTCGCGTTGCTTGCCGCGTACATTGAAGAAGTTCGGGTTGGCTTCGAGCGATGGGGAGACGAGATCGTAGCGACGCAGGCGGTGGACGGCGTCTACAAAGTCTCGACCGGCTTCGTCGTCGCGAAGCACGGAACTGAATCGCACTATTACTTGGCGATGCCTAGCGACGTTCGTCATCCCGAGGTGAAATCCTCCTGGGAAGCCGTTAGCCCTGAACAATGGCCCAAGAAACTCGATGACGGTTTGTTCGACGCTGGTTCAGATGGAAAATTGAGTTTCAAAACAGGTGCCCGATTGATTGACGTGCATGAGGCAACTCTCCCGGACTTCACCACTTACTACGACGCGTCGCTAATGAATCCGAAAGTTTTGGTCGGCGTGTTCCTCGGTGCGATGGCAACATTTGTCTTCTGTGCGATGACGATGAAGGCGGTCGGGCGCGCCGCACGAGGCATGGTCGAAGAAGTCCGCCGTCAATTCCGTGAGAAGAAAGGGATCATGGAAGGAACCGAAACGCCGGATTACGCAGCACCCGTGGCGATCAGCACGGTCGCCGCTCAACGGGAAATGATCTTGCCATCAACGCTTGGACTGGTCACACCAATTGTCGTTGGCATCTTGCTCGGCGTCGGCGGCGTCCTTGGATTGCTGGTTGGTACGCTGACTTGCGGCTTCTGTCTGGCGATCTTCATGTCCAATGCTGGTGGCTCGTGGGACAACGCCAAGAAATACATCGAAGCCGGCCATCACGGCGGCAAAGGCTCCGAGGCCCACAAGGCCGGCGTGGTCGGCGACACCGTGGGTGATCCCTTCAAAGACACCAGCGGCCCTAGCCTGAACATTCTCATTAAGCTGATGAGCATGGTCAGCGTTGTCGTTGCTGGCTTAGTCGTCCGATACAGTTTAATGGCAATGGGGATCTTCTAGAGCAGTTCGTATCAGACGGTTCAACAAGGAGCTTCGCGATTGGGTGAGGCTCCTATTGCAGGCAAGTATTATCCGGAGCGAATGGGATCAAGGACTCCTGCGCTTAATCAGAGTCACCTCGTTGCCCGCATCGGTGAAACTCACTTCGTCCATAAAGCTCTTCATCAGCACGAGTCCGCGACCGCCTTCCTCCTCCAGCGTACGCGGGTCTTTGGCGTCAGGAAAAAGAGATGGGTCGAAGCCTTTGCCATCATCTTTGACAACGAATTTTGCTTCGTTCGGTGTGATCAACGCGAAGACTCGTACACGACGATCTTTGTACGGTTGGGATTTCGAGCGGCTCTCGAACATCATGGCACGCTGCTCGCCGCGTAGCGACGGACGAATCTCGGGCAGGTCGTCGGCCGGCAGCTCCAAATTGCCGTGATACATGGCGTTCAAGATCGCCTCGTCGAGGGCAACTCCAAGCCGCCGCCGCTCGGTCGTGTCGACAAGGTCCATGCCAAAAGCGACTTGTTGCAACAGATCGACCAATGGCGGAATCAGCGCGAGGTCATTCTCAATGGTAAACTCGTATTCGGTACGATCCAGACTGCCGATCACTCGCTGATAGCCATGATCTGCATGCACGCGATCGAGAACCTGTTCAATCGTCTCGACGAGTCGTTCCACCAACTGATTCTTTGGCACGTAACTCGCCGCGCCCTTGGCTAATGCTTCGACGGCCAACTCCTCGCTCCCCCGAGCGGTCACGACAACGACCGGCAACTCGGGCCGCAGTTGCTTCAGCGCTCCGATCAGCTGAATGCCGTCCATTTTCGGCATCCGCAGATCCGTGATGAGTACGTCTAAGTCGATGGTCCCGATTTGCACGAGAGCGTCGGCGCCGTTGTCCGTGGAGTGAATCTCCCAATCAGGGCGAGCGTTCTGAATATGCGCGACAACCAAGCCCAAGTCGGACGGGGAATCATCAACCACTAAAATGCTTGTCATCGTTCGAGCCCTGTACTTGTTGCGTAGGAAGCATGACCCACGTGAGCCAAAACTGGTCAAGGGCAACCATCGCGGCTGTAAACTGCGCCATGTCGACCGGTTTGGTAATGTAGCAGTTCGCGCTCAAGCCATAGGCGTCATGCACATCACGTTCGTCGTCCGATGTAGTGAGCACAATCACAGGCAGCGTCTTCAGGTTCTCGTCTGCGCGAATCTCTTGTAAGACCTCACGCCCGTTCTTTCTTGGCATATTCAAGTCAAGCAGGACCACATCGGGACGCGCCATCTCGGCGTAGTCGCCCTCCTTACGTAGAAATGCCAGCGCTTCGACACCATCTTCGACGTGATGCAGTTTATTTTTGACCTTGCCGAGTTTGAGCGCTTGCTTGGTAAGCAGCGCATCGCTCGGACTATCCTCCACGAGCAGAATCTCGACGATTCGGCCCAAGCTCTTTCCGTTTGGCATCAATCTCTCCCTATAGATCGGTGATAACTACCCACGCTCCACCGCCTGTGGAAGTGTAAAGATAAACGTACTTCCTTTGCCTGGCTCCGATTCAACCCAGATCCGGCCACCGTGTCGCTCGACGATCCGTTTCGTGATCGCCAGCCCAAGTCCGGTCCCCGGAAACTGACTTCGAGTATGCAGTCGCTGGAAGATTATGAATATCCTCTCGGCGTACTGTTGTTCAATCCCAATTCCGTTATCGCGAACGGAAAACTGCCAGAAATGTGGATTCTCTTTCGCGGTGACCTGAATTCGTGGAGCCTCTTGTCCGCGAAACTTGATCGCGTTGCCAATCACGTTCTGAAACAGCCGCACCAGCTGGTCACGATCGCCGCAGACAGTCGGCATCCCGGAAGTCATAATTTCGGCAGCGCTCTCGTCGATGGCGACTTCCAAATTAGATAGCGCTCCGCTGATCACTTCGTCCATGTCTACATGTTCAAATTCCTTGCCGCGTGTCTCGACGCGTGCATAGTCCAGCAGACTGTTGATCAACGCCTGCATCCGCTTCGCGCCGCTCGTGGCGTGTTCCAGGAACGTCCGAACCTCTTCGTCTGGGCTTTCCTCCAGCTTCGTCTCCAAGAGCTGGCAGTAGCCGGCCACGGCTCGCAAGGGTTCTTGCAAATCGTGCGAGGCGACATAGGCAAACTGCTGTAAATCATCGTTACTCCGTTCTAGCGATTGCTTGGCTTTGGCGAGAACCGCCGCCTGGCGCTCGCGTTCCTGCTGCTTGCGCTCGGTGATGTCGCGTGCCACGCCAAAGATTCCGGTGATTGCTCCCGCTTCGTCGCGGAGTGGCATCTTCGTCACGAGCACCCAACGGTCAGGCCCGCGTTCGGTCATGACCTGTTCTTCCTTGTTGATCAGCGGCTTGCCGGTCTCCAGGATCGTCCGCTCGTCCTTGGCGGTTTCGACAGGCAACGTCCCAGCCCAAATCTCAGCGTCGGTTTTGCCAATCAACTCGTCGGGAGTCGCCTGACAAGCATCGTGTGCCATCGCGTTGTTCGCACGAATGAAACGGCCCTCCCGATCCTTGAAGAACACGGGGTCGGGAATGTTGTCAACAAGTGAATTCAGCAGGTACTGCTCGCGGGCCAGTTGCTGGTTCGCCGCGGCCAACTCCTCGCTCCGCCGCTGCGCGTCCTCATTGAGATACTGCAACGAGAACGCGGGTGCCATGAGCTGCCCCAAACGCTGCGCTAAGCCTAGATCACGTTCCGTAAACTCGCCTTCGAGTTTATCACTGAGTTGCAACACGCCGACGAACTCGCGATCGCGACTTAGAATCGGTACGGCCAACCAGCCGCGCATGGGGGGATGTTCCAGTCCGCGATCATCCCTCATATCGCTGAAGTTCTTCCACGCTGGATGCGATTGAAGTTCCTCGTCGGTCAAACAGAAGCTGAGCTTCTTCGTCGCAACGAGCGACCAAATGCCTTCGCCCGTCGGCAACACGTCATATGTCCGGTACTGTTCGTATTTATCGGACAGCGAAACGGCATGCTTGCCTTCTTTGAAGTCGCCGTGCGGTATGAAGCTGACAGCACTCTGATGGGCACCAATCGCGGCTCGGGCCTGCTGGGCCCACAAGTTAAGCGCGTCGTCAAAGCTCTCGATGCCGGAAACATCATCTCCCGTTTTGCGGATAATTTCTGCGGGTTGTGACGCCCCCTCAACGCCGGTCGCCGCCCCAATGTGAGCGAACTGTAGCTCATCTTTAGAGCGGGCCAGTGCCACCGTTCGTCGCTGGAGTTCTCGATTGACATACTGTAGCTCGAACGTCGGAGCGATCAATCTCGCCAACTGCTGAAAGAGTTCCAAGTCCCTCTCGTCAAATTCACCTTCGTATTTGTCGCTGGCCTGCAAGACTCCGACAAAGCCTCCATCGCGGCGAAAGATAGGCACGGCTAGCCAGCCTCGCATCGGGGGGTGTTCCAACCCGCGGTCGTCCTTCAAACCGCTGAAGTTCTTCCAGAGAGGATGCGAGTTCAATTCGTCCTGCGTCATACAAACGGCACATCCTTGGTTCACGACCAAGCCCCAAATTCCTTCGCCGGTCGGCATGACATCGTACGTGTTGTATTGTTCGTATTTCTCCGAGAAGGAATGCGTGTGAGTGGCGGCTTGGAAATCACCGCCGGGAATGTAACTGATCGCTGTTTGATGCGTTCCGACCATCACGCGCGCTTGGAACGCCAGCTCGTGCAGGGCTTCCTGAAAAGACTCCGCACCCAAGGCGTCAGCGACGGCCTCATTCAAGTTGCCGATAATCGCGGCTCGGCTCGTCGGCGGGCGGCTAGACGTGTCACTCATTCCATCACCTGTTGATCCCGTTCTTTTAGCGAGCCCAACCGGACCCATGCCAAAGCGAAGCGGCTGAGCGATTGCGTTCCTTGGAAGTGCAAGATATTAATCGGACGTCCCGAGTCCATCACTCTGACCATCAATGGTTTGTCTTTGGAATTGCGAATAGGAACGTGTTTCCTTCATTAATTTGTGAGTCCAATCCATATTGCGGCTCCATGTCGCTCGACCATACGCTTCGCAATCGCCAGCTTGAGGACGATTCCGAATAGTCATTCCGCAAAGGAAGCCTTTGAAAAACGACAAAGATCCTTTCGGCGCATTGCGATTCTATCCCATTCCCGTTATCCCGCGCGGCGAAACGCGAGAAATCAAGGTCTTCGCACCCGGCGAAGCCTTTTTTGTATTCGATCGTGCTGGCGAGGTGAACTTAGCTTGAAAGGTATTGTCTCATGACATAAAGTGAAATGTTATCAGTGTTTCCGTTGGTATTCCCGTCGTGGTGGCTTCCAGCCGCCACTGCTCGATTTGGGCAAGCGGCGGCTGGAAGCCACCACGACTACGCCTTTGCCGAACACTTACCTATCCTCACTCTCCCGCGAAGTTCTGGAGCAAAGACTGTGGCTACTGCTGATCAAGCGACTGACAATCAACTCATGAATGGTGCCGACATCCTCGTTAAGTCGTTGGTGGACCACGATGTTGAGGTCATTTTCGCCTATCCGGGCGGTGCCAGTATGCCCCTCCATCAGGCTCTGACTCGATACAAGGATCGCATTCGCACGATTCTTCCTCGGCACGAACAAGGTGGATCGTTTGCGGCTCAGGGGTACGCCAGGACGACCGGCAAGCCCGGAATCTGTATGGCGACAAGTGGGCCGGGTGCAACGAATCTAGTCACCGCAATTGCGGATGCGAAACTGGACAGCATTCCGATCATCGCGATTACAGGCCAAGTGCCGACCGCGAATATCGGCCTCGATGCGTTCCAAGAGACACCGATCGTCGAGATCTGCCGGTCGATTACCAAACATCACTTCCTGGTCACCGACATCAACGACATTCCGCGAGTCATGAAGGAAGCCTTCTACGTAGCAACGACCGGGCGACCGGGCCCTGTGCTAGTCGATATGCCGAAGGATATCCAAAACAGTGCGTGTGTTCCAGACTGGGACGCACCGATGGAGCTCCCGGGTTACTTCGTCGAAGAGCGCACCGCTCAGCCAGAACAAATCAAGCAAGTCGCCGCAGCCATTAAGCTCGCCAAACGACCGCTGATTTACGCGGGCGGCGGGATCATCTCGTCCGACTCCAGCGACGAGCTTCGCGAGCTTGTCCACAAGACAGGCATTCCCACGACGATGACCGTCATGGGATTGGGAGCCCTTCCCAACGATGATCCACTGTCGATGGACATGCTGGGAATGCATGGCAGCGCGTACGCGAACTGGGCGATTCGCGACTGTGATCTGTTAATCGCGTTAGGGGTACGCTTCGATGATCGAGTAACCGGAAGGATCGCGGCGTTTGCCGAACACGCGAAGATCATTCACATCGACATTGATCCCTCAGAAATCAACAAGATCAAAGAAGCGCATATTCCGATCGTTAGTGATGTGAAACCTGCCCTCCAAGAACTGAACAAGATCGTCGAGCCCAAAGAAGATATCGCAGAATGGGTTGAACAATGTCAAACATGGAAGCGTGACTACCCGTTTAAGTACGACACCCAGTTTGAAGGCATCACGCAACAACACGCAATCAGCGAGTTGTCGAGACTGACTCAAGATCGCAAGACGATCATCAGTGTCGGCGTCGGCCAGCATCAAATGTGGGCCGCGCAATTCTATAAATTCAAAGATCCTCGTACGTGGATGTCCAGTTCTGGACTCGGCACGATGGGATTCGGTTTGCCAGCGGCGATGGGTGCGCAGGCCGCTCACCCTGACGCGTTAGTGATCGACATTGACGGTGACGGCAGCTTACAAATGAACATCCAGGAGCTTGCCTGTTGCTATTGCGAAAACTTGCCCGTGAAAGTCTTGTTGCTGAACAACCAGCATTTGGGCATGGTGGTTCAGTGGGAAGATCGTTTTCACAAGGGCAATCGCGCTCACACTTATCTCGGCCCGACACATCACGCGGAAGCGACCGGCGACGGAGATACGAAGTACGCCGAGGAACGATACCCAGACTTTGTGACGATCGCCAAAGGTTATGGCATCGGTGCCGCGACGGTTCGCGATAAAGCGGATCTCGTTGCCGCTCTCGAAGAAATGATTAATCACGACGGACCGTATGTGCTTGATGTTCAAGTGCCTTACCAAGAACAAGTACTCCCGATGATTCCATCTAACCACACGGTCGACGACATGATCATCGAGTAAGCAAGTGGGATAGGCTTCCAGCCTGTGGTTTCTATGACGACAGGCTGGAAGCCTATCCCACGTTTTTCATCCGCCACACGTTTATGCACCTAGAGCGCTTAACAACACGTTCGCTCACGGCTTCGTGCCTGCTGCATCTTGCCGCTATCTCCGGCTTGGCGGCATGGAGCGCATCGTCGCACGTCGTTTCTCCAAAGTTCGCCGGCCAGAACGCGGCAATCGAGTTGATCGTTACGCGCGCCGAATCGACTTGGTCGCCAGAGCCAGTGACGTTCGAGTACACCACGATCGAGGAAGTCCCCGTCACGGTCGAGCCGACAAAGGCGATGATTGCTCGCAAGATATTCGAACAAGTAGCCGCGACTGAACCATTATTCGATTCGATAGCCAGCGAAACCACGCTGGCGGTGACTCATCTTGATTTCGTTCTCGCCGAGAGAGCACGACGCGAAACAACGGTTTCAGCCGCCGATCCGTCGTTGTCTCCAGCCGTTATCCTCCCTCGACAACAGCCCGAACCACGCGAGTTACAAACGACCGTGGTCCAACCGCCGCAGCGGATCGGAACCGCTCGAACGGCACCGAGCTTCACGAGCAGCCCACCTCCGACTTACCCTTCTGTTGCGATTCAGAACAGCTGGGAAGGCACAGTACTGCTCCGTGTGTACATCAACGTGGAAGGGGATGTCTCGGAGATCCAAGTTGCCAGAAGCAGCGGTTACCCGGTTCTCGATGGTGCTGCGGTCAACGCCGTGCGACGATGGAGCGGAACACCCGCGATGCTAGACGGTCGAGCGGCACCAACGATCGAACTTCTGCCAGTTCGGTTCAAGCTTCGCGACTGAGCCCTTCTGCTGGCATGAACGCCGGAAAACCCAACCGCCGAGGCGTCCACTCTTCAGAGGGGACGTCGAATCGGGTCAGGTTTCCACATTCGCCTCGTTTTCGATTAAGATAGTAAGCGACTAACCAACCAGTTCGACGACTGGCTTTGTGGCCCTGCCCCGCCTATAACGGTTGCCGAGCCTATAGGCTCTTGCCCCGCCAACCAACGAATCATCGATTCGGAGATCAAGCCGATGCGTTCCGCCTCTCGACGCCCCTTCTTCGCGGCTGCTGTCCTGTCACTTTTCATTGGTGCCGCGGCGAACGCGGATGACCAACAACCGGTCAGCTTCTATGAGCAGATTCGACCGATCTTCCAAGCTCAATGTCACGGGTGCCATCAACCGGCTCGCGACAGCGGCAAGTACGTCATGACGGACTTCGCCAAGTTAGTCGCTGGTGGCGAGAGCGAATCAGCGGCAGTCGTTCCGGAGAAAGTAGACGAAAGTTATCTCGTCGAGTTGATTACACCCGCCGACGGGAAAGCCGAGATGCCAAAAGGCAAGAAGCCGCTCAGCGAAGTGGAGATCGACTTGATCAAACGTTGGATTGCCGAAGGCGCCAAGGACGATACGCCCGAAGGTGCCAAGCGTCAGTTCGACCCCGAACATCCGCCGATCTATACACTGCCGCCGGTGATCACGTCACTCGATTACTCGCCCGACGGCCAGCTCCTGGCCATCGCTGGCTTCCATGAAGTGCTGCTCAGCAAGGCCGATGGCTCGGAACTCGTCGCTCGATTGATCGGTGTGTCGGAGCGGATCGAATCCGTCAGCTTCTCGCCGGACGGAAAGCAACTGCTCGTTACCGGTGGCTTGCCAGGGCGAATGGGTGAGATTCAAGTTTGGAATGTCGCCGAACGCAAGTTGGCGTTGTCCGTGCCCGTCACCTACGACACCGTATACGGAGGCAGTTGGTCGCCGGACGGCAAGTTGATCGCCTTCGGTTGTGCTGACAATGCTCTGCGCGCCATCAATGCGAAGACTGGTGAGCAAGTTCTCTTTCAGGGAGCCCACACCGACTGGGTGCGCGACACCGTGTTCTCTCACGAAGGAACTCACTTGTCGACCGTCAGTCGCGACATGACAGTAAAGCTGACGGAAGTTGCCACAGAACGTTTCATCGACAACGTGACTTCGATCACACCAGGTGCGTTGAAGGGAGGCGTTAATTCGATCGCTCGTCATCCCGAAAGAGATGAACTCGTTGTCGGTGGTGCCGATGGCGTTCCGAAAATCTATCGGACATTTCGCATCACGGCTCGGAAGATCGGTGACGACGCCAACTTGGTGCGCACACTTAATCCAATGCGAGGGCGTGTGTTCGACGTCACGGTGAGCAAGAGCGGGACACGTATCGCCGCCGTGAGCGCTCTGGATGGTCAAGGTGAGCTCGCGGTTTACTCCTACGAATTCGACACGGCGTTGCCAGATGATATCAAGAAGATTAACGAGAAACGAGTGCAGCAGCGCAATGCTGCTGAGCAGACGAAGCTCGACGCGTACCGCACAAAGAACATCAGTCGAATTTCACAGAAGATGTTGGACGAGGCGGCTCTTTACACGGTCGCGTTTAATCCGGACGGTAAGACACTTGCGGCAGCCGGTGGCGATGGCATCGTTCGCATTGTCGAGACGGAAACCGGCAAGGGCGTGAAGCAGTTTTCACCGGCTCCGGTCACCGAAGCCAGCGAGGTGGCACAGGCGTTCGAATCAACGGCCCCTCTGTCGGTCAACGACACGCCTTCGGCCGAGGAATCGCTGCCCGAAGGTGCCAAGATCACTGCGGTTACAGTTGAGCCTGCGTCGATTGTGCTAACCGACCAGTTCACTTACAGCCAACTAATCGTCACGGCGACGCTCAGTTCCGGCGAGCTACTCGACGTCAGCCGAATCGCCAAACTTACAAGCTCGGCGCCCGTCATCGAAGTCAGCTCGGCTGGGTTCGTACGAGCAAAGGTAAATGGCGATGCAAAACTGATGGTCGATGTAGCGGGGAATATCAGCGAAGTCCCTGTCACCGTGTCTGGCATTGGTGACACCTTCGCCGCAGACTTCGTGCGTGATGTGAGTCCAGTTCTCTCGCGACTTGGATGTAATCAAGGAACTTGTCATGGCTCGCTGAAAGGAAAGAACGGCTTCAAGCTCTCGTTACGTGGGTATGATCCGATTTTCGATGTTCGAGCCTTTACAGACGACTTAGCATCTCGCCGAACGAATATCGCATCGCCAGACGATAGCCTGATGTTACTCAAGTCGACCGGTGCCGTACCGCATGTTGGCGGGCAGGTGGTGGGTCCAGGTGAACCGTACTATCAAATCATTCGCAATTGGATTGCGAGCGGAGCGAAGCTGAAGCAAGACACGCCGCGCGTCACCGCAATCGAGGTATTTCCGAAGAATCCGACGATCCAGGCAATCAACGCCAAGCAACAGATCCGTGTCGTCGCAACCTATGCTGACGGAATGCAGCGCGATGTGACTCGCGAAGCTTACCTCACCAGTGGCAACACGGACATCGCTGAGGTCAGCCGTACGGCGGTCATGACCGCGTTGCGACGTGGTGAAGCGCCTGTGTTGGCTCGTTACGAGGGTGCCTACGCCGCGACCACGTTGACCGTCATGGGAAACCGTAACGAATTCGTCTGGAAGCAGCCGGACACATGGGGACGCATCGACGAATTGACTGCCTCGAAGTGGAAACGCATGAAGATCCGGCCGTCCGAGGTTTGCACGGATGCCGAGTTCATTCGCCGAGTGCAACTTGATCTAACTGGTTTGCCACCAACTTCCGAACAGGTTCGCGCGTTCCTCGCCGATGGTCGCGAGCCGCGAATTAAACGATCGGAACTAATTGACCAATTAATCGGGAATGACGATTTCATTGAGTTCTGGACGAACAAGTGGGCCGACCTCTTACAGGTCAATCGCAAGTTCCTCGGCCCTGAAGGCTCGGCAGCATTCCGCCAGTGGATTCGCGCCGAAGTCGCAGCCAACACACCTTACAACGAATTCGTGAACAAGATCGTGACTGCCGAAGGGTCAAACAAGGACAATCCCGCCGCGTCGTACTATAAGATCCTCCGCAACCCAGTCGACATTATGGAGAACACCACCCACCTGTTCCTCGGCGTGCGCTTCAACTGTAACAAGTGCCATGACCATCCGTTCGAACGTTGGACGCAGGACCAGTACTACGAAACTGCGGCTTACTTCGCCCGCGTCAGCTTGAAGGCTGATCCCGCCGGAGGCAACAAGAAGATCGGTGGAACGGCTGTTGAAGGTGCGAAGCCGTTCTACGAGATCGTCTTCGAGAACGATAAGGGCGAGGTCACCCATGACCGAACCGGCCAAGAGACCGCTCCTGAGTTCCCCTATGACTGCAATTTCACCGCCCCGGAAGACGCCAGCCGCCGGCAGCAACTCGCAGCTTGGATTACGTCGTCGGACAATCAATACTTTGCGAAGAGTTACGTCAACCGACTTTGGGGATACCTCTTTGGCGTCGGAATCATGGAGCCAATCGACGATATTCGTGCTGGCAATCCGCCAACAAACCCAGAGCTGCTCGATCATCTGACGCAAGAGTTCATCAGGAGCGACTTCAATGTTCGCCACGTCATTGGTCTGATCTGCAAGTCGCGAACGTATCAGCTTTCACTCGGAACAAACCGTTGGAACGAAGACGATACGCTGAACTACTCACACGCGATCGCGCGGCGATTGCCGGCTGAGGTGCTGTACGATGCGATCCATCGCGTGACGGGTTCCCAGTCGAAGATTCCAGGTGTTCCCCCGGGAACTCGAGCGGCGGCGATTCCCGATTCAGGGATTAAGTTGACAGATGGTTTCCTCGCTAACTTAGGACGTCCGCCTCGCGAAAGCGCTTGCGAATGCGAGCGAGTAAGCAGCCTGCAACTTGGGCCAATCATGGCGTTGGTCGCCGGACCGACCGTCGGCGATGCAGTGGGCGATGCAAACAACGCAATTGCCAAACTCGTTGCGGAGGAGTCGAACGACGCTCGACTTGTCAACGAGTTGTTCCTTCGGGTTGTGAACCGAACCGCTACGGCAGACGAGATTGCCGCGCTGATCGATTCAATGAACGGGATTGATGCCGATCACGCAGAAGTCACCAAAGCTTTGCAAGAGCGCGAGACGTGGTGGACGGAACGCAAGCCGCAACTCGAAAAGGAGCGAGTCGATGCCATCGCCAAAGCAACTGCCGATTTGGCCGCTTATCAAAAGGAGATCGCTCCTCGCATTGCTGCCGAAGAGACGAAACGACAGGCTGGCATCGCTGCGGCGGAAGCGGAATTGAAGAAATTCACCGATGCATTGCCGACGCACATCACCGCTTGGGAAGCGAAGAACAAGAGCCAGGTCGAATGGCACTTCCTCGAACCGAATAGCCTCACCGGAACAAACGGCATTCAGCTGCGACGCCTCGACGATCGTTCCATTCTTGCATCTGGCAAAGCCGATACCAGCGCATATACGATCACCGCCAACACACAACTACAAGGCATCACTGGCATTCGTGTGGAAGCCATGACCGACGAAACAATCAAAAGCGGCGGGCCAGGCCTTCCTGAGGGTGGAAACTTTGTGGTTACCGAGTTCGAAGTTCAGGCCGCTCCGCTCGCGAAGCCGACGGAGATGAAAAAGGTTGCTTTACAGAATGCAAAGGCCGACTTCCTTCAAGCCGCATTCAACGTCGCATTGACGATCGACGGCAATGCCGGTAACCAGAACGGCTGGGCCATTTCCAACGCCGGCGGAGTGGTTCATTGGGCGACCTTTGAAGCCAAAGCTGCCATCGCCAACGAGGGCGGGACGCAGTTCAAGTTTGTGGTTCACCAGAACCATAGCGCGAAGGGTCATTTAGTAGGTCGCTTCCGCATTTCCGTTACAACGGAAAAGGCGATTGGGCTGAGTCTGCCAGAGGCCCTGAAGTCGATCGCCTCAACACCCGTCGATCAACGTAACGAAACGCAAACAAAGCTGCTGACAACCTATTTCAACAAGACTGACCCTACGTTGCTTGCGAAACGGACAGCGGTCGGTGTCGCCAAGCAGCCGCTTGCGGAAGACCCTGGAGTCACGAAACGGAAGGCAACTGTTCAGTTCGTCACCCAGGCGGTGCCAGAGGATTCTCGCGTCGTTCGGCTTCGAGCCGACATCGAGTTCAGCAAACAGCAGGTTGCCAACAAACGACTTACGGCGGCCCAGGACTTGACGTGGGCACTGATTAATAACCCATCATTTCTGTTTAATAGGTGAGCAACAACGCAAGAACCCTTGCGATCAGTCCCGATAAACGAGTAAAACACTTAAACAAATCAACCAACATTGATTGATCTGCTTTCGGCCACTCGATTCCATTGATGTGGCAAAGCGAAACGTACCAGGAGACAGCCATGCTTAGGATCGAAGGCCCAGCCGGTAGAGATCTTTGCGATAAGGAATTGGGCGTCAGCCGACGTGACGTTCTTCGAATCGGTGGTTCGGGGGTGTTAGGTCTCTCGCTTGGATCGATGCTGCAACTGAAAGCTGCCTCCGCCAATTCGGAAGCGATAGGGGGTGCAGGTTGGGGTAAGGCTAAAAGCGTCATCATGGTTTACCTGCAGGGCGGCCCCAGCCATCTTGATCTGTGGGATCCCAAGGAGAACGTACCGGACAACGTCAAGAGCGTGTTCAGCAACATCCCAACCAAGCTGCCAGGGGTTCACTTCACCGAGAACCTGCCGAAGCTCGCGCAGATCAACGACAAGTTTACGATGATCCGCTCAATGAGTTACACGCCGAACGGCTTGTTCAATCACACCGCCGCCATCTATCAGATGATGACCGGCTATACGACTGATAAAGTCAGCCCGTCCGGTCAGCTTGAACCCCCTAGCCCCAAGGACTTTCCGAACTACGGATCGAACATCGTTCGCTTGCGTCCTCCAACCGAGCCCATGTTGCCATTCGTGATGCTTCCTCGTCCGCTGCAAGAGAGTAACGTGGTCGGCAAAGGTGGCACGGCGGGCTTCCTTGGCAGAGCTTACGATCCGTATTACCTCTATCCGTCTGGCGACGACTTGGACATGGAGAAGATGACGCGGATCAAGATCGATGATTTGCAGTTGCGACCCGAAGTTTTTGCTACGCGATTAAATCGCCGTGCGAAGCTTCGAGATCTGATCAGCAAAGGGATGCCGACGGTCGACAAGGCGGTCGAGTCGTACGACTTGAACGGCTACTACGACAAGGCCTTGAATCTGATCGTCTCCGGTCGAGCTCGCGAAGCGTTCGACTATCAATCGGAATCGCTTGCTACTCGCGAGATGTACGGTCGCAATACGTTCGGCGACAGTTGCCTGCTTGCTCGTCGATTGGTTGAAGCTGGCACGCGCGTCGTCGAAGTGGTCTGGCCGAAGGTCGCGAACTCGGACAATCATTCGTGGGACCATCACACTGGTCTTTCTCACCGAATGAAGAATCAGTCCGGCCCGATGCTAGACGCCGGTCTTTCAGGCCTGATCGCCGACCTCGATCAACGCGGCATGTTGGACGAAACGCTCGTCATCGCGGTTGGCGAATTCGGTCGCAGCCCACAGCGTGGCGTCAGCACGTCCGGAAACAGCAACAACGACGACGGACGTGATCACTGGCCATACTGTTACACATCAGTAATCGCCGGGGCCGGGATCACCCGCGGCCAAGTCTACGGCAAGTCCGACAAGACTGCTTCCGCCCCGCTAGAAGATCCGGTCCACCCCGGTCAGCTCCTAGCTACGATCTATCACACCTTCGGGATCGATCCCGAAACAATCGTCTACAATCACTTGAACCAGCCACGCGAATTGGTGAAGGCTCAAGCGGTTGGCGGGTTGTTCGCCTAAAATAACCGGATCACGAGCCAATTGAAACGAAACGTCGTCAGAGCCTTGCGTTCTGGCGACGTTGTTGTTTCTTGATGCGTGGGTCACACGTTTGTGGTGCCCACCCGGCGGTGTGCTGTGTGTGCCCGTGAATGCCGTGTACAAATAATCGCGATTCGCGCTCAACTTCGCTTGGCGGTAAGCCGATCAATCGAACACGCGGGGTCGATCCTGCACATACGCTAGCATTCTTGGGATACAGGACTCTGATGACACTTCCTTCTCTGTTGCCGCTCGCTGGTGCTGCGATCGCTCCCGTTCTGGGGAAGGTAATCGAGAGCGTTTCAGAGAGGTTGTCGTTTCTGGATGTCTTGCACAAGCAAGAACAGAGTGGCGAGGCCGAGGAAGTGCAATCGGTGAAGACGAGCACGCTGGAAAGTGAGTTCGCTGAGCTGGCTGATCGCCTGCGAGAGAGGCTTTCGCCGTTCGGCATCGACCTTTCGACGCCATTGCGTCTGAAACAAGATGGCCGCGACCGGATCGTTGTTGAAGGCGATCATCCGGATCGCGTGCTCATCGAGGGTATCATCGGCAGCGACGAAGGACTAGCAAGTCTGTTCAACGAGGTCGCCAAATCGGCGACCAGCAGTCGTCAGGAAACGAAGCGGGGAATCACGGGAGAGTTCCAAATCGTCTTGAGGCCAACGGATGCGTCGATTGAGTTCGCTTAGCGATCGGTGAGTGATTGCTTCTCATCGCCGCTAGTGCATTCGACCGCAGTTTCGTATAACGGCTAGCCGCCGGCGACTGCGCGAACCGATTCACTTTCGCCTGCGGCTAGCCGTTAAACGAAGGATCGAAATCAAGCCGCACGCCTGATCGCTGGATAGGCATAGCCCGTACCGGCATCGTCCCATCGACTCAGCAGGACCGCAACCAGATGTCCGCCGAACGCGAGTGACAGCTTCATAGCGTGCTGAAACTGGTTGGTGCGACCAACAAGTGGCAGGCAATCAAAGTTACAGACTGGATCGGGATCGTTCAGGTTCAGCGTCGGCGGGGCAAAACCGTCTCGCATTGCGAGGGCGGTAATCGCCAATTCAGCTGCACCGGCCGAGCTGAGCATGTGCCCAAGCGAGGACTTCGTCGCGCTGACACAGGTCTTGCCAATGTCGGGACCAAACACCTGGCGGATTCCGGCGGCTTCGGCGGCATCGTTCTGCTCGGTGCCGGTACCATGCGCATTGATATAACCAATGTCGGCAGGGTCAAGATGGGCTTCGTCCAACGCGACTCCCATCAGATGAACGAGCGCGTCACTCTCGGCATCAAGAGAAGTGATGTGGTGAGCCTGGGCGAGTGACTTGGCTGCTGAGATCTGGGCGTAAATTCTCGCGCCGCGTCGGAGGGCGTGCCCCAGTCGCTCGACGACAAACATCGCAGCACCTTCGCCGAACACGAAGCCTTTGCGAGTGCGATCAAATGGGCGGCAGGCACGATTCGGATCGTCATCCGTGGCGAGGACTCGCATTCGATTGAAGCCGGCAACAAACATTGGATCGATCGAATCGCCGCCGCCGGCCAACGCGATATCACATTGCCCGTCGCGAATCGCCCGCGCCGCCGTTAGCACACTGACCAAAGAACTCGCACACGCAGTCGAGTGGGAAAGCCTAGGACCGAGCGAACCGTAGCGTCGCGCCAGCATGGAGCAAGCTGTATCAGGAAGCCACTGCTCAAACCAGTTGTAGTCGCCGGTCTCACCCGTTGGTAAACCGAGTTGTTGGTCGACCCACCGAGTGTCACCCATGTGGCCCGCGATCATGCATCCGAAACGGCGTTTATCGATGTTTGAGAGATCAAGGCTGGCGTCGCGAACCGCTTCGTCGGCCGCTCGCTCGCACATCGGAAGAACCTTTAACCGCCCTTCAAGCGGCTCGCCGAGATCAACGGTCGCGCCAACGATCTCGTCATCGGGGATGCCACGCATGCCATTCAAGAACTCGAACCGACTTTCCCCATTTTTAACGGCATCCCAAACGGTCTCGCGATCCAACCCAACGGATGCAAGTAGTCCGATGCCCGTAATGACAATCGGCTCGCGAACGATGGGGATCATCGACATACAACAACTCGGATCAGGATCAAGCGAATGCAGGGTGGAAGAGCGTGCCGCGAAGTTCACTGTCTCGCGTGCCATTGAATACCAAAAAGGTGGAGTCCGACGCCAGTGAGATTGGGGGGAAACCGAGTCTAATTTCGACATCGCCGAACGATAACGCATGCAACGCTAGCACAGCGCGAGTACTCCGTTGCGTTGGGTGTCGATCAGCTACCCGACAGCATCGAGAAGTTCAGAGAAGAGACTGGCAGACGCGCGCTGAGTCTCCACGCCAAATCTCGCGGTCGCCGTTGCGGAATCGGCAAGGGTGAGCGCCTTGATGAGATTAGCCGATTCCAACGCGATGTCCGTATCCGCAATATGGCTTAAGCTGGAACTCAGGTTTGCCGAGGTATCCTCGAATAGTCGCTGTGCGGCATCGATCGAGTTGCGTTCGAACGCTCCGAGTTCAGCTCGTGAGAAAACGACCTGCTGTCGTGCGTCATTGATGATCGAGGCCGCAGCCTCGGCGTTGCCGCTCGTGACGCTAGCTGATCCACCTGATCGCACATCGGCAAGCGTTCCCGCGCTGCCCCCCAGAGCCGGGCTGCTCAATTCCGGTATCTCAAGCGATGCGCGATCGCTTGGATTGGGCCCGACCAAGACATCCGCTGATTCACCGCTGAAGACTCGCCTGCCAGCAAAGCTGGTGTTAACGCCAATTCGGTCCAATGCGTCAACTGCCGCATCAATCTCGATCTGAATCGCCGCACGCTCACTCGGCGAAGTGGCGCCGTTGGCGGCAGCGACTACGTTGCCTTCAATTTGATTGAGCAGGTCACCGGCCTGGCCGAGGCCGCTGTCAGCGACATGGACCAACGCTCGCGTCCGCTCGGTCGCAGCGGAAGCTTCTTCCAACGCGGTCAGTTCGCGATTCAATTCGGTCGCTGCGATCAATCCCGCCGGATCATCGCTTCCCCGATTGATCCGCTTCAAAGTCGCAAGCTTTACGCTCGTTTCGGTCAAGCGGTCGAAGGCTCGCTGAATTTGTTGCGTCTGTCGAGTGACATTGCCCGCCCCTGCCCCGATGGGAAGCATAGTGTCTCCTCTTGGATCGAAGATGATCAACACGAGCCGCGTCGAGATAAGATTGACGGCTTGCGGCGAGACGACTTCTCGGGAAACGACCGAGAGTCTCAGGCAACACAAGTCTAGCTTTCGAAACGCCGATGTGTCGTCAAAGCGCATCTGGTACCGGAAGAATCGGCCCAAATCATTCTGATTAAACGGACCTCAAAGGACAAACTTGCCAGGATTCCGCTTCGAATTCCCAAACACAGGCCACTTGCGACCAGGGCTCTTGCTCGAGCCGAGAGTCATCCTTCGGATAGTCAAATCCTAACGCACTTCCGAGCAGCATAAGCAAGCCCCCAAAAATCACGAGAGGAAGCATCTTCAATTGCGCGATAAACCATTTTCCGACGCGGTCCCAGCGAGTGATCAAATAATATATCTGGTATCCAACGCCGAAGATCGGAATGAGATGGAAGAATCCCTGTTGTGGACCTTCCTGAAACGCGACGATCAGCCAACGGATTCCGTAGTAAAAATTCACCAATCCGGCGAAGCAACAGACACTGATTCCGGTGATGTAAAATGCCAGCCCCTTTGGCATTGTAAACATCATCGTCGCGAACGCGACAATCACGAGCAAACCAAATAGATACACGTACGCCGGAGCACCCTGTGAGATGTTTTTCTTGTCTTCCTCTTTGTCGATCTCGATTTGCCTAGATGCTCGATCCAACAGTGTGTCTGCAGCTTCCACATGACCGTCTAGCTGTACAGCGTGAATCTTTGCACCCTCGCGGTGCTCACCCGATTGCAAGTCGAATCCGCAGGCAACACACAGAACAGCGTTCGGTTTAAGCTCGGCGTTGCACTGCGGGCAGCTCGGCCCTTTCTTCGCGGCGATACCAACCTCGTCGAACAGATCGTCCATCGCATTTGGAACGGTCGGTGCTGCCGCTGCTGGAGCCGGAATCTTCAGCGGCTGCTTGCACTTAGGACAACGGACGGCTTTCCCGGCGAGTTCATCTTTAGCGGCAAAGCTGGCACCGCACTGGCAAGCGACTTTGATTGGCATTGGAGTAAAGCACCTGAGTGATGTCGGTTGGGGAACGGACATTGTGCGCAGCCAGTCGAGCAAACTCAACTCTACTGCTGCACAAAATGCCTAGCCACGCGTCACGGCGACGAGATTACGTTTTGCGTCGACTGCCTCGTCGAACGGCCATCCTCTGAGGCCTTCGTGGCCCAACAAGTCTAACGTTCAGCGGCCTCGGTGCGCCATCATGCTTGTGCTGCCACGTTGGTTCGGAAATCGCCGATCGACGCAACAATTCGCACGGCGCTGTCAAATTGGCAGGACAACGATGTCCGCTCTTCCCAGCGCCGCTCTCCATCAGGCTGCAAACTATGGCGACATAATCACTTGCGGCTTGAATTTTGGCTTTGGCGCGCGACTTGCTTTTAGTGGCGTTCCTATTACCGGTGTGCGCAGTAATGGCAGGCTTGAGGCCTGTTGAAACGATATTCCAATGGCAATCTCATCAACGCAGTCCGGGGACTTTCAAAAGTCCAAGGATCGCACAGAGTAAAGACTCAGTGGAGGAAAACCACAGATGGCGACAGCGACCAAGAAGCAGAAGAAATCGAAGGCAGGCACGAAGCTCCAACCACTCGGCGACCGCGTCGTCCTTCGACGTGAAGAGTCGGAAGAACAGACCGCTGGCGGCATCTTGCTGCCAAATTCGGCACAGGATAAGCCGGCTCGCGGCGAGATCGTCAGCGTTGGCACAGGCCGGTTGCTGGACGACGGGTCTCGTGGAACGTTTCAAGTCGAAGTCGGTGATCGAGTTATCTTCAGCAGCTATGCCGGCGAAATGTTTAAGATTGGCGACCAAGAGTTGCTGCTGATGCGAGAAGACGACATTTTGGCGGTGATCGAAGACTAGTTACTTATACGGTACGCGTTTGTCGTGCCGAGCAATTTGTAGGGTGGGCTGTGCCCACCAATCCAAATGGTGGGCACAGCCCACCCTACGGTAAGAAACAGGAGATTTAAACTCATGGCAAAGATGATTGCTTTTGATCAGGAAGCCCGCGAAGCGATTCGCCGCGGCGTTTCCAAACTAGCTCGTGCCGTCAAAGTGACGCTTGGACCAAAGGGCCGAAACGTCATTCTTCAAAAGAGCTTCGGTTCGCCAACGGTGACGAAGGACGGTGTCACGGTCGCTAAAGAAGTCGACCTGGAAGACGTCTACGAGAATATGGGCGCTCGCATGGTTCGCGAAGTCGCCAGCAAGACTAGCGATGTGGCCGGTGACGGCACAACGACGGCAACCGTTTTGGCTGAAGCGATATTCAACGAAGGTCTTCGCGGCGTCGTTGCTGGTGTGAATCCTGTTCACATGAAGCAAGGTATCGAGAAGGCTGTGGAAGATCTCACCGCCAAGCTGCAAAAGATGTCGATTAAGGTCAAAGAAAAGGCCGAAATGGCGAACGTCGCAGCGATCGCATCGAATAACGATCGTGAAATCGGCGACTTGCTCGCGGGTGCGATGGAAAAAGTTGGTAAGGACGGCGTGATCACTGTCGACGAAGGCAAGAGCCTTGCAACGGAAGTCGAGTGGGTTGAAGGAATGCAGTTCGATCGCGGCTATCTTTCGCCGTACTTCGTGACAAACTCCAATAATATGACTGCCGAACTTGAGGACGCCTACATTCTGGTCTTCGAGAAGAAGATCACCAACGTCAAGGACATGGTTCCGGTTCTCGAAGCCGTCGTCCAGCAAGGCAAGCCGCTGTTGATCGTCGCCGAAGACGTCGAAGGCGAAGCGCTAGCAACGTTAGTCATCAACCGTCTGCGTGGAACGTTCCAATGTGTCGCCGTGAAGGCACCTGGCTATGGCGATCGTCGCAAAGCCATGATGGAAGATATCGCGATCTTGACCGGTGGTACCGCGATCTTCGAATCACTCGGCATCAAGCTAGAGTCGCTGCCAATTACTGACCTCGGGCGTGCCAAGAAGGTGATCGTCGACAAAGACAATACGACCATCATCGAAGGTGCCGGAAAGAGCGCCGACATCAAGGCTCGTATCGATCAACTTCGCCGCGAGATTGATAACTCGACCAGCGATTATGACCGTGAGAAGCTTGAGGAGCGATTGGCTAAATTGGCTGGCGGTGTCGCCAAGGTCAACGTTGGTGCTGCGACCGAGAGTGAAATGAAGGCAAAGAAGGCTCGCGTCGAAGATGCGTTGCACGCGACTCGCGCAGCTGTCGAGGAAGGCATCCTTCCTGGTGGTGGCGTTGCGTTGCTGCGAGCCGCCTCTGGTGTTAAGCCCAGTGACGACCTCAGCGCCGACGAAGTGATTGGTTACAACATTGTTCTTCGTGCTTGCCGCGCTCCGCTCACGATGATTGCGGAGAACGCTGGCCAAGACGGTGGCATCGTTTGCGAACGAGTCGCTGAATCCAAAGGCAACACCGGCTATAACGCTCTCACCGACGTCTACGAAGATCTGGTCAAAGCTGGTGTTATCGATCCGACGAAGGTGGCGCGAACGGCACTAGCCAACGCGGCCAGCGTTGCCACACTTCTGCTGACCAGCGACGCTCTTATCGCTGAGAAGCCAAAGGACGGCGGCAAGGGAGGCCACGGCGGCGACCACGACATGTATTAATGTTGAAGTCGCCGGATTGCATTCCGGCGAAACGACTCCGAATCAAACAAGGCCCGCTGAACCAACTTGGATCAGCGGGCCTTGTTATTTCACTCAGCTGAACTGGTAAGAAATCAGCAGACAGAATTGTCACGACGACTGAAACAATAAAGCGACCGCCCTGTCGAGGAGCGGTCGCTTGGATCTTCGTTAAGCTGAATTCGGGATTAAACAACGGCTCCTACGCCAGCGGCCTCGGTCAACTTCTTAGCAGCTTCCTCAGTGTTTTCCCAAGTGAAATCCTCGCCAGCGCGTCCGAAGTGTCCGCCAGCAGCTGTCTGACGGAAGATCGGACGGCGAAGGTCAAGGTACTCAATAATGCCGGCCGGGGAGAGCGGGAAGATCTCGCGAACGAGTTCGCAAATTCGCTGATCATCGATCCGACCTGTTCCCTGCGTGTCCATGTGAATGCTGACCGGTTCACTCACACCGATCGCATAAGCCAGTTGCACCTCACATCGCTTCGCCAGATCGGCTGCGACGATGCTCTTCGCAACGTGGCGAGCCATATAGGCTGCACTGCGGTCCACCTTTGTTGGATCCTTGCCGCTGAACGCACCACCACCATGACGCCCCCAGCCGCCGTACGTATCGACGATGATCTTACGACCGGTCAAACCACAGTCGCCATGCGGCCCCCCAACAACGAACCGCCCGGTCGGATTGATGTGGTACTTGATTTCGTCGGTCACCAACTCGGGCGGCAAGCAGCCTTTGACCACGTTGTTGATGACAAATTCGCGAATCTCCTCGTTGGTCACGTCCGGAGAATGCTGAGTCGAGACGACAACTGTATCGATTCGCACCGGAGTGTCGCCATCGTATTCAACAGTTACTTGGCTCTTGCTGTCCGGGCGGAGCCAGTTGACCTCCCCATTCTTACGAGCTTCGGTCAATCGATTCAGGATTCGGTGCGACAAAGCAATCGGCAGCGGCATCAATTCCGGTGTATCGTCGCAGGCGAAGCCAAACATTAATCCTTGGTCGCCGGCTCCAACATCCTTACCACTTTCGGCGTCGTCGTCGACACCTTGAGCAATATCGGGGCTTTGTCGATCAATCGAGACCGTTACGGCACATGTATCAGCATTAATTCCCATCTGGTCGTCGGTGTAGCCGACTTCGCGAATCACGTCACGAATAACACTCGGATAATCAATCGTGGCCTTCGTGGTGATCTCGCCAGCAATCATCGCCAAACCGGTCGTCACCAACGTTTCGCAGGCAACTCGACTGTAAGGGTCTTGGGCGAACAAGGCATCGAGAATGCCGTCGGAGATCTGGTCAGCAAGCTTGTCAGGATGGCCTTCACTAACAGATTCGCTTGTGAATAAGTAGGTGCCAGATGCCACGGGCGTACTCCTCTGAGAATGGACGGCGTTTGGTGAGTGTCGATTTAAGCTGGCATTATAGGGTTCTCCAGGGAGAATCGACAACCTCCATGTTGCGAGATGACATTGCGAAACTGAGACCCCTGCTATAGGGCTGCAATCGGCGGAGAAGACGTGGGAGCAATCGGTTTCGCGTGCGAGCAGCGAAGATGGCGGCCCTGATCGTGTCTGCTCATCAACGACATCATTTCGGAAAATAGGGTAAGCCGAAGTATTCGTGGATAAACGCTTTGCGATCCCCTTCGTACTTGACGTATTGAACCAACGAGTACAGCTTCTGTTGATCGCGCCGGAGCTTGTCGTCTAGTCGTTCTTGATCACGTAGCGAGGCGGGCAACTCGGCCACAACTTTGATATCTAAAGGCGACTGCGATCCTTCGATCACTCCGTATCGGTCGAGCATCGCCAGCGCGGACTCGAGACGACGATCGTGCTTGTTCCGGTGATGCAATCGCTCGCGAAGCCAATCAATGCCGAACGCGTTCACTTGTTCCAGTTCATGCTGCAAGAAGTCGTACACGCGATCGTAGAACTCGGCGTCTGGGTTGCTCCACCGCATAAACTCCATCTGTGTTGCGAGGTCGCGTTGGTCGTACAACAACACGCATTGCGAAGGCAGCCCGTCGCGACCCGCTCGGCCGATCTCTTGATAGTATGATTCCATCGATCCCGGAACGTCGGCATGCGTGACAAATCGAATGTCCTCCTTATCGATCCCCATCCCGAACGCATTCGTCGCCAGAACCAAGTGCTCCGGCTCGTTCATGAATTTCTCTTGGACTCGCTTGCGGTTCCTGCGTTCCAAATCGCCGTGGTAGACAAGATGCGGAATCTCCATTTCCCAAAGCTTGTCGCTGAAACGCATCAACGTCTTGATCAACGTAAAGTACACGATCCCCGTGCCAGGATGCTCGCCACGAATCCTCAGAATGTGTTCCAGTTTCTCGTCGTCTTGCCAACAGGCGGTGACGTCCAGACGCAAGTTCGGTCGGTCAATTCCCTCGTGGAACAGTCGAATGTCATTTTCGGCCAACGCGAGCTGACGGACAATGTCGCGCTGCACGTCGGGAGTCGCGGTCGCCGTCAAAGCGATCGTTGTAGGATTGCCGAGCGTTTCGCGAATGTCGCCCAATCGCGTGTAGTCAGGGCGAAAGTCATGCCCCCATTCGCTGATACAGTGAGCTTCATCGACGGCCAGTAGCCGAACGTCTCGCCGCCCGATTACTTCGAGGAAGTCAGACTTTCGGAACCGCTCCGGCGTCACGTACAACAAGGCGTAGTCGCCACGACCAACTTCCTTGTACCGCTGCTCACGAATGTGACGTGTCAGAGACGAGTTGATAAAAGTCGCTGGGATGTTCCTCGCTCGAAGCGAATCAACTTGATCCTTCATCAGCGCGATCAGCGGCGAGATGACGAGCGTTAGTGGAGTCGTTCCAGCGTTCTCGGTTGCCGATAGAATTGCCGGAATCTGATAGCACAGCGACTTGCCCATGCCGGTGGGCATAATAACGAGAGCATGATGCTCCGCCATCACGTGCTCGATCACATCCAACTGCTGCCCGCGGAACTTCTCGTAGCGGAAATACTCTTGGAGGACTTGAAGTGGCTGCATGCGGATTCAACGACAAAACGACCGAGGCTGAAATGAGTCTGCGTCCGCCGCGAGCCTGACGCATCGCAGGATATTAAAGCGAATTGCCCTCGCGTCCGACAGGGCACGGAGCACGCGTTTCAGCGAACTCGCTGATAGGAACGTCAATTCGAATCGTTGAGCATCTACCGACGGTAGTGCCTCTGATGACCACCGAGTCCTCGCCCATGTCGAAAGCCATCGCCCGCCTCACGCCGAGGCTCGGCAAGTTCATTCGCCGTAATGGCCCCGTCTTCATCAGCATCGGCTTGCAATAACCGTTCCCACAATTGCTCCGGAACTTCCCTGTCCCCTGGTATGTCCCCAAAACCATTGAAAACAAGAGACACAAGAGAGAGGACCAT
>JACNKX010000117.1 GCA_014381825.1 Planctomycetota bacterium | reverse complement strand
GCGCGAGCTGCCGGCGTGACGGTGGTGACGAGCGGCAGGTCGTTATTGAAGAACGATCGCCATTCGATGGGATTGGGAAGACCCGTGAAGGTGGACTCAGTTTTGGACATAAATTTGGTTCAGCGCAAAATGATGTGCGCGGGGGATTTTGTTATCCGATGAGTTCAAACTTTGCGAGATGTAGGGCGTAGATTTTGAGTTTGAAGTATTCAAGATCCAGGAAACCGTAGGCTTGGCGTTTCATGGTCTTGATTTTGTTATTGAGACCTTCCAAAGGCCCCGTTGAAATCGGATAGTTGTACCACGCTAGTATTCCTCGACGGTGCTTCTGTAAAGTGTTGGCCATCGTTTGTAAAACTCCAATGCCCGAGGCGGTGGCGCGTCGGCACCAGTCCGTGAGAAACTTACCCGCCTCCCGTTTTCCATCCTGTTCCCAAATCTGACGCAGGTCTTCCTTGAGATAGTAAGCAATGGCAAGCGGCTCGTTCAAGGCAAGCGCCTCTTGCAAACGCTGATGCTCATTGCGATCCGCTGACAGATTCTGTGGATTCATCAGCAACAACCAGCGGGTTCCCTTCAAGACGGTTTTCTCTAGACAGTCGGCTTCCCGGTGAAGCTGGCGACGCAATGCAGTCAGCTTCTCGTTCATCAACTTCACGATGTGGAATCGATCAAACACGTGAGTCGCCTCAGGCAGGTTCTCGCAGACCGCCTTGTAATAAGCACTCGACATATCGGTGGCGACTGCTCGAATCTTGGCTCGCGAGGCCCGCAGCCGTTTCCAGAAGGGTTTCAAAGCCTTTTCGCCTTTTCCGTCACCGACAAACACGACGGCACCGCTCTTCAGATCCACCACAATGGTCAGGTACTTGTGATTCTTCCGGACGCTGATTTCGTCGATGGCAAGGGCCTTCAGTTGGCAGAGTTTCGGTTTGGAAAAACGTCGCTGCAAATACGTCTTGTCGATGGTACGAATCAGGCCTTCACTGACTCCCAGGTAATGAGCGACATCCGTGATCGTCATCACTTTCCTGAGGTCCACCACCAACCGCACGAAGCTCGTCGTGTGATTCTTAAGCGGGACAACACTTGGTAAGCGAATGGTCTTCAGTCCAGGGCACTTCCGACACTGAACACGCGGAGTCGTCACGAACAATCGCGTCTTTCTCATGCCGATCGGCGGGCCGTAGAGTACTCGTTCCACCGCGCCTCGCCGAATCACATCCTTCGACTTACAGACAGGACAGCACACCGCTGTCTCCGGTGCCGCCATTCTCAAAGTGAATACGCCTCCAACCTGAGACGAGGACTGATGACGGTAGCCTTTCATTCCAATCGCTGTGTACAATACGCTGCTGGGCATTTCGATTCTCCTGATGAATGTTGTTGAACCCTCATCAAATCGATTTGCCCACTCTTTGCAAACACCCATACCGCAATTATCAACGAGCGCACATCATTTTGCGCTGAACCAACTTTCTGCACAGCACCAAATGTTCGTAAGTTGCCGTTTAACTTTTTGAGTGAAGTGATCGCCACGTTCGTGCTTGTGTATGCCGTCTTGTTAATGGTGGATCCGTCATTCGCGATCGAGTTTGCTGGTGCGAAAGCCGACGTACCTGTCGGACTTGGCTCCATAGGTGCGTTACCGGTCGGATTAATTGTTTTCGCGATTGGTTTGTCACTCGGCGGAACGACGGGATACGCGATCAATCCAGCGCGGGATCTCGGTCCACGAATCGCACACTGCATTCTTCCAATTAAGGATAAGCGCGATAGCGACTGGGGCTACGCTGCGGTGCCGGTGTTGGGGCCGCTTGCCGGAGGAGTTCTGGCGGCTCTGCTCTTCCTGTCTCATGCTTCGATGGGATAGATCCAGTCGATGGCTGCGGGTGCACGTCCAACTCAGGCACGCTCCGTGTGACTGTCGCGCATTAAGTTAGCCACATTCACTCGGTCGGGGCTGCACATTGACTCGCGCAGAGTGAACCAGTTTAACAGCAATGAGTTTGCTGCCGAAGTGTAGCTGGCAGTGGATGTCGTACCTTGCGTGTCGGCCTACAGAATCGTTGCTGCTTCAACCTACCCACACAATTTCTTTCGATTTTCCAATTTTAGATGCACGAAAAGCTCGCGAGACCCCACTAGTCTTCTGTCCGACGGTTACCGCATGCATGCACTTCACCGTGTTGGATCTTTAACACTGCAATTCACAAATCTGAAAACTTGCGAGGAGAGAAGATCATGTTGCGAAAACTGAGCCTAGGGTTGGTTGTTGGGTTGTGTATGGTGGGAAACGCTTTGGCTCATTCGCCAGAGGACGTCGCCGAGCGTTGTGCAAACAAAGTCGAGCAAGTCGTCGAGCGAGCCACAAACGCCGCGCAAGATGAAACGCACGAGTGTGTGCGTCGGATCAACGCATTGCAAGACGAAGGGCGTGACGAGGCTGCAAAGAGAGTAGCACGAGAGTGCATCACGAATGCAACCGAACGAACCCATAACGCCGTCCGCTATGTGAACGCCGTCTGTGACGAGTGTGTCGAAGTGCTTTTGCGGCTTGACGCACCGCAATTGGCTCGACGCATCAACCATCTGTGCGACGAGGCTGTTGAAACGCTTCGTGTTATATTGCACCGTGAGAAGAACGCGATACTCGATGCCTTGGAAGATTGATTGACCACGAACGAACCAGCATCGCGAGCGCCGAGCACACTCGATTCGAGTGAGGCTCGGCGTTCGACTGCGCGGACGGATGATTCGCCGAGCCATCAGCTCGGTGATGCGGATCGTGCTTTCGTGCTTCGATTAATTCAACGCGATAGCGCTGCCTGGGGTGAACTTACCACGAAGTATCGCGAGTCGATTCTTCGAGGCATCTCGCGAGGTTTTGCCGAGTTGGGCGTGGCAATGACGGCGGGTGGCTTGGAAGAGGTTTGTGCTGAAGTCGTCTTTGTGTTGTTTAAGGACGAATGCGCTGCCCTACGAAGCTTTCAAGGTCGCAGTAAGTTCGGAACTTGGTTGACGGTTGTCAGCCGTCGGGTTTGTCTTGCGAAGCAGTTGAATCAGGAACGCTCTGTGCCAGGTGGCGCACGAGCGACCCGCGACGTTGACTTGAACACACTGCCCCAGCGTGGCAGCTCAAAAGCGTTGGCAGAACAATTGGAAACTGAGATGCAGGCGATTCAGGCTTGTCTGCCTCAGCTATCGACGGACGACCGATCGATCATTGATCGATTCTTCTTGCAGGAGCAATCCTACGAAGAGATAGCAACGCAGTTAGGAATTACCAAAAACGCGGTTGGCCCCAAGCTGACTCGCGCTCGAAATCGTCTTCGCCGTCTCGTTGCTTTGTATCAACAACGTCAGTCGGCCTCTTCCCAAAAACGCGATCCGAGGAATCCGAACGATGGATCCTAGCAATGAAAAACTGCTGGACCTGCTTCGGTTAACCGACAGGTTATTGACTCAAGTCGATTCTGCGACTCTGCAGCGAATGATTGCCGAGGATGTTGAATTGCGTACTCGTGCGGAACGTTTGGGGCTAGTCCTGCACGCTTCAGAATCGATTGGCACGGACGCGTTGTGGCACGCTCTCGACCTGTCGGATGCCGAGCTAACAGCCGAGATGTTCGATGGGGCAGCGGCATTAGAAGTTTCCACTTCCGGTGATCTTGTCCGACACATTGATGAACTGCAAAGTATTAAGTCCGCCGCCACTAGGGACATACCGAAAGCATCCGTAGAAGCAGCGTCGCGTTCGATGCTTGCTGCCATGAGCCAAGAGCTTGGCGAAGAAGTGCAACAAGAAACGCCTCGCGTCAACGGCACTGCCGTCAAGCTAGAAGTTGCAGAGCGAACACCGCGACATTTGCGGCGAGCAAAATCGCGATCGTGGTATCTCGTGCCAGTCGCAGTGGGCATCGTTGTTGCTGTCACGATCTTAGTCATGTCGCTCGCTTCACAACGAGTCACCCCGCCATCTTCGTTGCCGTCGCCAGGACCTAACGACATTGTGAATGATTCACCCGAGCCCGAGGTTCAAGTTCCCGATGCAGTGCCGCCCGAGCCAGAACCGACGTTGCACGAGATGCCACAGATTGCGGACGAAAGACCGCAAGCGGAACTGGTCGAGCCGATAGTTGTTGACAAGCCAGGTTTTCAGCCCGAACCAATGAATCCAGAGGTCGAACGCCAAGTCGTTCCGCAGCGTTTGAAGTGGGAGCGAATTAGCGGTCTTGTCGCAACGCAGGTTGAAGGATCTGACTCGTGGTACGCTATCAAAGTTGATTCGATGTCTGCGACGAATTCCGATGGCAGTCCGAAACTGTTTCGAGCGTTGGGTAACAGTTGGGGTGAGGCTCGTACGGAGTCAGGGATACGAGTTGTCTTGGGACCAGGCGCCGTTGCACGCGTCGGTGTCAGCATGGGCGATACCACGAAAGTCCAACTTGATATTCAACAAGGAAAAGTTAGTGTTGGCGAGTTGCCTGCTTCGACTCAAGTCGTTGTGACGCATCAAGCTGATCAAACGGAATGGCTGGTCAGCAATCACGACACGGCGCTCGCGTTTGACTTGCAACAATCGACCTCCGAAATGCAACTCGTCCAAGGAAGTCTACAGTTCGACGGGCAAGCCTTCACCGGTCCGTCGAAAGTGACTTACAACGATGGTGGGTGGGAGGAAGGTCGGTTGGCTCGTACGGCTCCGTGGTTGGTGCAACCTCCAAAGCTGTCGTCGGCCGAGCGGCAACTGTCAATCATCGCGACCGAAGAAGGAGATCTCGTCGCAGGCTTGATGATGAACCGGCCAGGCATGAACGCAGCGCTCGCGATGGCTGCGACTGATTGGAGCTTGTCACTTGATCCCGCTCGAACCGTCCCACTTGCGCTCGCATCACCGATTGCTGCGCGTCGAGGCGCTGCCGCACGCTGGATGATTGATCCGTCCGTCGAGTTAGCAACGCTACGGAGCGTTTTGTTTGGCTTGCGACCGTTGTTGCAAGGTTCGCAGTGTAGTGTCGCTCGTTGGATTACCGTGATTCGAGGGGAAACACCCATGAGCCAAACGCTTGCGCAGAATATGCTTCTCGGCTTACGCCCGAACGAGCCAATGTTCGTCCGAGAAATTGCTTTGGCATCTCTGATGAATCTTTCCGGCCAGACATTCCCGACCTACAACATTCACAATCCAACTCGGCAATCAATCTCGCAAGTCACTCGTGCACTGCAACCATGGATTATTCAGTTGCGGCCACGGTAACCATGGAGATCACATCAAACACTTGATGTACGATTCCGCTAACGGAGCCGAAGGCCTCGGCAGTCGTCGCAGCAACTTGCTGGGACCAAGCACAACTCGTCCTAATGCAACAATCGTTGACGCGAGGAACAACAAGGCCATGTTAGCCACGGTTATCATGGGCTTTAGTCGCTCGGCAATCACAAGATTCTTCGTGGCCCGCTCTAGCTCATCTTGCCCGCTTGTGAGAATTACTGCAGGTCGAAACGAATCCAACTTGGGATCAACCAAGCAGCTTTTACATCAAAACGCTTGACATTTGCATCAAAATGGTGTTCACTGAGCATCGCTTACTGATCCCCCACGTAACGGAGGCTTCAGTGCTGAATCTGTAGGCGCCCAGAACTGAATCTTCAATCGTTGACTGAGAATCAAGTTGAAGAGTTCTGTTTGCTGGCGTACTACCGATTGAGCGATCTATATTTTCTCTCCTTAGATGAAGGAGAGTTCTGATGTCAAAAAGAGTTCGGACGGGCCGCAATTCCAGCGGCTTCACCTTAGTCGAGTTGCTGGTGGTTATCGCAATCATCGGCATCTTGGTGGCCTTGCTTCTTCCTGCCGTCCAAGCGGCCAGAGAGGCGGCGAGAAGAATGTCGTGCAGCAACAACATGAAGCAAATGGGTGTTGCGATGCACAACTACCACGACACCTACAAGTCGTTGCCTGCCGGTACTATCAATGCCGCAATTGAATCAACTCGAGCGGAATGGCTCGCTCAAATCGATCGGAACAATCTTTTGAATCACACGGGGCATATGCTAATTTATGTCCAAAGTGATCTGTGTCGTGCTTGTAGTCACTATCCAGCTTCGTCAGCAGCGCCTTGACTCTGGTTAACGGCTTCTTGCCGAACTTCTCGTAGCCGTCAATGTCGATCAGCTCCGCATCAAGCAGTTCGACGTCCTCGCCGCTATTCTTGGATACGTGAGCGCCAGTCGTCCAGCGGATAAACTCGCCTTGCGTCGGCACGTCGTCAACTGAATCAGCGTACTCTTGGATCTTCTCTTTGTTCGCGGCCAACTTGCGATACACGGAAATTGTATTGCGGTTAAACTCGCATATCTGCTGTGCGGGTTTTCCCCGTCCACCTTTCTCCGCAGGCAACAGCTCCCCGATCTTGGCCTTGATCTTCAGCACGCCAATCGCGATTGGTTTCTCGACTTCAATACCTGCCTTCAAGCGATCAGCGTAATGCTGCATTGAAGACGCTTTATCCAAAAGAGACTTTGCACCTTTGATCGTATTCACTGATGCCAACCGCTAAGTGGTGATGAGAGTTACGTGGTAGTGCCCTAGATTGCATTGACAGCGCAGCCCACTAACGAACGTCGCGAATCTTAGTCGCTGCAAAGAAGACCGGGGGGACGACAGAGGGGCAGGGTTGGTTTGCACTACCAGTTGCGCACTTATCAGCTTTAAACTACCAAGCAAGGATTCGACAAATGAACGAGAGCCGGATAGAAGCAACAGATCGACTGCGACGAGAGGGTCGATGGTCCGAGGCATCCAAGTTCAAAGACGCGACCGTTAAGCGTCTGCGAGCTGAAGGGAAGCCCAAAGCCGAAGCATCAGAGCTCGCGTGGCGTGAGATGATGACCAAGTACTCACCTTTGCCATCGAGCGAGCCTCAGCCGAAGTCGGATGATCCACTGAGCCTCGAAGGAGCCGACCCCGAAGTGATCGACCGGCTGGCCGAAGTCGCACCAGACTGGGATCGCGATGTTCGTTGGACGTATACGAACTTCGCACATCCAAATCCGCGAATCGAAACGGCACCTAGCCTCTCTGCATGGGGATTGCTGGGCTTCGCTCGAGGTGAGCCAAACAAGTTCTTCAGCCAGATCCTCCCGCCTGTCATGGCAGCAGCAGACGAGGCAAAGTCCGACGAGCCAGCGTACGTCGACTCGGACCCCGGTTTAGCCGACCTCAAGAAAATGGCCGCTCAAGTACAAGCAGCAGAAGCCGCCAAGAGAGCTCGGGAAGCAGAGGCAACCACAGCGAAACATGCGTGGGGTTAACTGAAGGGCGAGCCGCGCACCACGTGGGCCTCAGCCTCATCGTTGGGCGCGGGCGCGCGAGGAACATTCTACCAAATCAGGTGAGAAACGCGGACCGAGTGTTGCATTAGGCGAGGCGGGGGAGCATGATGCCTGTCAGTGAGGCTGCAGCGAGTGTCTACAGGCTCGACTTTTCTCAACAAGGTGAACCCATGGGCATGGGACGAGTTGTAACACTCACGCTCACACTTGCAGTTGCCTTCGTGTCGCAGGCCGCCGCTGCCATCATCACCACTGGCCCTTACCAATGGCAGGTTGCAGGTGGCGGAAACGACCACTACTACATGCTCGTGATGCCAGACAGTCCTCAGACGACTGACGACAACTTCTCGTGGTTCGAGGCACGGAACGCCGCTGCCGCCACAATCTACAATGGGTCCGCTGGGCACTTGGTAACAGTCACGTCGTTCGGCGAGGATGAGTTCCTTCGAACCACCTTCGAGAACGAGATTGAAATAAGGAATTACCCCACTTCAACCGGGGACTTTGTCTGGATTGGCCTCACGGATCAAACTGCTGAGGGAAACTATCAATGGCTTACCGGCGAGTCGTTTTCCTACAGCAATTGGGCATCCACTGAGCCGAACAACCTGGGCAACGAGGACTTCGTCCACATCTGGCGACGATACGAGGGAACCAATCAAGACGGGTGGAGTTGGAACGACAAACAGGCTGGTCCTTTTCTGCCAGATAGTCGTTGGGGATATATCGTGGAATTCGATGGCCCGTTTGTAGCACCAGTCCCCGAACCCACCACTCTCGCCATCTGGTCTCTTCTTAGCGGTATCGGTTTAGTTGTCGGACACAGGAAACGCAGACGCAAAGCAGTTTGAATTACATCAAGTCACGCAATACTATCCGCCATCAAGTAACGTACCTCAACGAGGTTAATCATGCGGCAAGTCATCTTGGTTTCCTTCATCCTAACAGTCGCCTTAATGCCTCCGGTTGACGCCGCAATCCAGTGGAAGGTCGAGAATGGCGGCAACGGCCATTTCTACGGACTCGTTGGGGATTACACGAAATCCGATCAACGTTGGACCTGGTCCGAATCTAAGACAATGGCAGAGGGCATGAGCCACTTAGGCATCCAAGGGCATCTCGTGACCATCAGCAGTGCTGCGGAAAACCAGTTCATCATCGAAAACCTGCACGTTGGGGCGAACCGCCTTCCGGCGTGGCTTGGACTTACGGACAGCGAAGCCTTTGGTGGGTTTGAGTCGTTCGGTCAAGCCAATCCACGGACAGATGGTTGGGTCTGGGTAACTGGCGAGGCCATAGTCTTCACGGGGTGGAATCCTGGCAACCCTGACAACACCAACGATGAAGATTTCGCGATAATGGGTTCTGTGTGGGGCGATCACTCCGATTGGAATGACGTGCAGAGCGGCTCAGGCGGACACGCCCCGTTCTTCATTGAATTTGACGTCAATCCGAAGGTCGTCCCCGAACCAACCACCCTTGCCATCTGGTCGCTACTTGGTGGTATCGGTTTGGTAGTTGAATACCGACGACGCAGACGCAAGACGGCGTGACAACCGCAGCCATTCAAACACAAGCCCTGCCCGCGCGAAGTGACATTTCAATCGGACGCAAGTGTAAAGAGTCATCCTTCGCGTCAGTTGGTCAATGTTCACTATCCAGTCCAAACGACTTAGCGACGCTCGCGTGTGTAAGCAGTCGACTAATGTTGAGACTTGCTAGCCCAGGGCAATACGCGTAGAATGCAAGCGTCGGAAATAATCCATGTCCACCACTCGGAGAGCTTGAGATGAGTAGGCACATCGCGATCTATGTTCGGGTTAGCTCCAAACGACAAGACACGCGCAGCCAGGAGCCTGATTTGAAACGCTGGGTCGAAGCCTTTGCCGATGGAACAACGGTCAAATGGTATCGCGACAAGGCGTCAGGAAAGACGATGGACCGGCCGGGCTGGCAGCGATTGGAAGCCGATATGATCGCGGGCAAGGTCTCCAAAATCCTCGTGTGGCGACTTGATCGACTCGGACGAACGGCGGCTGGTCTCACGGCACTGTTTGAGGACATTCAGCGTCGCTCTGTTGGCTTCGAGTCGCTGCGAGACAAGATTGACCTGTCGACAGCGGCAGGCCGTCTAATGGCCAACGTGTTGGCGTCTGTAGCCGCGTACGAGAACGAAGTTCGGTCAGACCGCATTCTCGCTGGCCAGGCAGCAGCGCGAGCGTCGGGCAAGCGTTGGGGCGGTTCGGAGCAGGGGAGACGACTGAAGGTGACCGACGAGCAAGTAGCGACAGTTCGGCGAATGTCCGAGGACGGAGAATCCAAGTCGGCAATGGCGAGGGCAACGGGATTGAGCCGCCCGACGATCTACTCACTCTTGGCACCGCAGCGTTCGTAGTTGATCGCAAAGGGGGTGGGGGGTGTTTCGACGGCCAGATTCTGAACCGGACCCCCACCCCGGTCCGACTGTAGGTACTTAGTTAAGCCACTCGCACAGATGGGGAGCTGACAACTGGCGATAAGATTTGCCGCTTGTATCAGTCGTAGCGATCACACCGTTCCGTCTGGATCGAGTGATTGGGTTATGCCGAGGGTCAATGTATTAGGGAGTTTAGTGGCCGAACCAAAGAATGCAAATGTGAGCGTTTCCTATGTTTGTGCGTTTAGTGCTCGCCACATTCGTTGCGAGTTTGGGCATTCCAGCGGCGTGTCATGCTCAGTGGTACGCCTCCGCCAATTCCCTTGTGCCGACGAGAATCATGTCGTCCGATAATGTCTTCGCGCGAAATCAAACCGAAGTTTTAGACGCGATGGGTGCAGGAACGGGCATGTTCGTGGTAGGCACGGAGAGTCAGCTTTCGTTAGACCTCGATTCTGTGGTAGCAGGTCGATTCACTTTGGGAAATCAAGCGGACGAGTTTGGTCTAGAAGCTACGTACATGACGACCGACCAATGGGTGACGGAGGGTACAGTATCAGACGTCGGCGGAATGCTGGCGTCTCCGTTCTCAGCAGTTGGCTCTGCGGTCAAGCCATTGTTGGACAATAACACCGTGGTGAGCGTAAGGTACGCTACGGATTTGAAATCCTTACAGTTAAGCCTCACCCAACTCATCCACTCCGACTTCAATGGCGAAGCTAATCTCTTCTATGGCATTCGCGCTTTGGAGATCGACGAGGATTTCACGTACTCTGCCACGAACGCTGGCGGGACGAACACGCTAAGCTCACTGAGAGACAATCGTTTGATTGGTCCTCAACTGGGTGTCAGATCGTGGACGCCAATTCCAGGTGGATACCTGAGCATGAGCCTCAGCGGTGTGCTGGCGTACAACGACATCACGGGGACAGATGTTGCTGTCGGTCCGGGATTCGCAGGAGGAGGTTTCACCGATGCCTTGTGTCGTAACGAAGCATCGCTCATCGGTCAACTCGGCATCGAATACCTGTTTCAGGCGACGCCCAATGTGGCGTTGCGAGTCGGTTACGAGTTGCTGGGGATAACCAATGTTGGTTTGGCAACGAATTCACCGCAATTCGCGAGTCGCTTCACAGAAGATGTGGTGTACTCACAACCCTATGTAGGAGTGTTGCTCGTACGTTACAGGTGCAGATGGAAGCACGCCTGCTTTGGGAGCAGGAGGCTCTCGGTTCGACTCCGAGGTGCCCGACTGAAAATCGGTAGTCGAGGGCTGGTTGCCCATACTCGGCTGATAACCGAGTTGCGCTGAGTT
>JACNKX010000181.1 GCA_014381825.1 Planctomycetota bacterium | reverse complement strand
CGCCGATTCGGGACGCCCTGATCGAAACACTTCAAAGCGGTCGGCTGACGAAGATTCAGGAAACGTGGACGGCATGGGCACTCGGACGGATCGCCGTCGACGACACATCAATCGATCAGTTCTTCGCGCAACTTTCAACTGGCGGCTCGAAAACAAAAGCTTCACTGAACCTGCGGATTCAGGCGGTGCGAATTTTGGGCGAACGTGCGCGACGTGGCGCATCGTTTGCGGGACTGGACGATGCGATGCGCACGTCATTGGTCGACGACGAGCCGCGAGTTCGAATGGCAGCAGTCCAGGCGGTACTGCGTTACGGACGCAAAGGTGACAACCTCCACGAAGAACTCTGCAGCCTGCTGCAGCGCGAGTCCGATGCCACTGTGTACTACGCCGCCTGGCAGGCGTTGCGACGGTTGCTGAGCACGGCGGATCTTCGTTCGCTGCTCGGGCTTCGTAGCGGTGGCTTCCAGCCGCCGATGCCTGTGAATGCGGCGGCTGGAAGCCACCACTACGAAAGAGTGCAACGTGCGGCATTGCTGGCCCTGCTTGAAACGCATTCTCTTTCCCGACAGGAAGTCGCGGCTGTGCTGGCGAAACGTACCGCACCCGCAGTTCGCGAAATCGCTGAACTATGGTTGGCGAAAGCAGGCGCCGGAGCGGCCGAGCCGGTGGTTCGAGGACGGCCGATCGACGCTCCATCCGTGGCGTCCGCTGTGCCATCGAATGACGGAGTCGCGGTTGTTGGCCGGTTGTCGACGAAGAGCCACCATAGGTACCGCATTCAGCCCGGCGGGCTGCGGCCCGGCGCGGCCGCCTATTCCGACCGCAACTATCGCTTCAGCACCATGCCGGACGAACTGGTGGGGCTGGACATCGTTCAAACGGCAAACAATGACGACGGTTCGCAGGGCGACGACTGGCTTTCGGTTGATGCCTTGCTGCCGGTTCGCGTCTATGTTGGAAACGACATGCGGCAGACTCCGCCCAAATGGTTGAGCGAGGAGTTCCGCCGCACCGAGCACATCGTCGCGATCGACGAGGGCGCGCGGTTCCAGCTTTTTGTGCGCGATTACTCCGCCGGCCCGGTTGCGCTGGGCGGCAACACCAATGATGGAAAGTCCGGGGGCAAGGGCAACTACATCGTCGCCGTTCAGCCGCAGCCATTGCAGAAGCAGGAGACGTCGGCGACCGTCGAACAGGCGCTGGCGCTGCTTGAGACTGCGGACGCAGCCCGCGGCGAACTCCTGTTCCGGCACGTCGGCGGAGCGGGATGTTTTAAGTGCCACAGTCTGGATGACGCCCGAAACGCATTTGGCCCCAACCTCGGCGGCGTCGGCCTGCGAGCCAATCACCGTCATCTCGTTCAATCGATCATCGATCCCAGCGCCGTCATTACCGAAGGATTTACGATGCAGACAGTGCTGACCGATGACGGCAAAACGTATTCCGGTGTGCTGCTGGAGGAAAGCGGCCTGTCGGTGTCATTGGGCATGAGTACCGGTGAGCGGGTCGACATTCCGAAGTCTCAGATTGAAGAGCGGCGCACCAGCCGCGTGTCGGCCATGCCGTCGATGGCGAACATTCTGTCGCCGCAGCAGGTCGCCGACGTCGCCGCGTTTCTGGCGTTGCGGAAAACGGCCGTGTCAAAGCCCGTCGCCGATCCCGACGCACGATTCTCTGTGCAGGAAAAACGCGATCGGATGATCATCTCGCTGTCCGGACAGTCGATTGCTGAGTTCGTTTTCTCCGATCCGAAGATCCTGCGGCCCTACTTTGCTCAAGTGCGGACCCCCAGCGGAAGCCAGGTGACACGCAATCATCCACCCGTCGCGGGTGTCGACGCAACCGACCACGACACGATGCACCCCGGCATCTGGCTTGCGTTCGGCGACATCAGCGGACACGACTTCTGGCGCAACAAAGGCCGTATCGAACACCTCCGCTTCATCGAACCGCCGACCACGAAAAACAACTCGCTGACCTTTGCGACGCAGTCACGACTGCTGAGTCCTGACGGCAGTGAACTGTGCCGCATGCGCAGCCGCTTCGAATTGCACGCGCGTCCGGTGGGTTGGCTGCTGAGTTGGGAAGCGACCTTCCAATCCGACACGGGCGAGTTCTCCTTTGGCGATCAGGAAGAGATGGGATTCGGCGCACGGGTCGCCACGCCATTGACCGAGAAGAATGGTGGGGTGATCACGAGCTCCACTGGCCGGCGAACGGCTGCATCCACTTGGGGACAGGCCGCCGCGTGGTGCGATTACTCGGGCAAGCTCGGATCGCACCCGGTTGGCATCACGTTGATCCCCGACGCAGACAACTTTCGCGCAAGCTGGTGGCACAACCGCGACTACGGTGTGTTCGTCGCCAATCCGTTCGGCCGCGCGGCAATGAAACAAGGCGACAAGAGCACCGTCACCATCCCACGAGGCCAGCCGTTCCGCATCCGCTTCACAGCAGTCATACACGAAGGTCGAGCATTCAACCCGGAAGCTGAACTTCAGGCTCTTCTGGAAGAAAGAGAGCCGGTCGAAGCCCGGACAAAGAAGGAGTCGCCATGAATCGTCATCCTGAACTTCGGAACGTGGGCCAAACCGCAGGCTGCCTTGGTACTGGCGAAAAGGGAATCGCTTGCCGACCGAAGAAGCCAGACAACACAAAATTTGTACTCGTTTCGATTTATCAAGTGATCACACCATGATCCGCATCACATTCTGTGCCATCGTTGTTCTGTTGCTTGACTTGCCAATCTCTCTCAGGGCAGCTGAGGAACACCGCCATATCTATCTGCTGATGGGGCAGTCCAACATGGTTGGGCGGGGCGAGTTGACTCGTTGGCCGACTCACCCGCGAGTTCTCAGTTTCAACAAGGCCGGCAAGTGGATTCCTGCGGTCGATCCGCTTCACGAAACAAGCTCGCGGGATCGCGTTGGGCCGGGCGTCAGTTTTGGACGCGGGATGCTGCACGTTGTCGATCAGGAAGTCACGGTTGGTCTGGTCCCCTGTGCCGTTGGCGGCTCGCCGCTTTCGCGATGGGAGAAGGGCGGCGATCTCTACGAGGCGACCATTCGACGTGCTCGTGAAGCGACGAAGCATGGCTCGCTGATGGGAATTCTCTGGATGCAGGGCGAGAAGGATGCGAAGGAACTGGCTCTTGCGAAAAGCTATGCGAAGCGACTCGATGCAATGATTCTCGATTTTCGTCGTGAATTCGAAATGCCTGAACTGCCGTTCGTTGCGGCACTGCCGTGCGTTGAGTTGGCTGAGCGCGACGATCGTCCCGGAGCGGAACTTGTTACGGAGTCGCTGAAAGAGCTGGCGCGTCGTGTTCGACACACGGCGACCGTCGATTCAACCGGGTTGAAGAGCACGGGAGATCAGACGCACTTCTCGACGCAGTCGCAACGCGAACTGGGACGCCGCTACGCACAGGCGATGGCGACACTATTGGGACACGACGATGTGACGATCCCGGCATTCCGTAGTGGTCCCGCTTCCAAACCGGCACTGAGCCCGTTTGCCCGCAAGCTTCTTGCGGCGGACGACGCTGATCTCAAGCGGCTTTCGCTCGACGCGAGTCAGGGCCTGATCGAACTGGCCCCGGTCAATCTTCCGACCAATCCGAAGGGTGACAACGACCACTTTGGCTGGCCTGTCGCCACAATGCTGGACGACACGCTGATCGTCGTTCACCGAGCCATGCCCGGTCATAACCGCAAGCTGTCGGGCGACGCCGACTCCGACACCACGTATTCCACTATCGTCCGCTCACCCGATGGCGGCCGAACGTGGTCCGAGCCGTACGACGTCCGACGCTGCATGACGAAAGAAGATCGCAACCGCGGCGGGTCGGTGCCGCTGTCTCATCGCTACAAGTTCGATCCCGATAACCACAGCCCGCTCGGTTACAAACTGCATCTGAATGCGATTGGAACGACTCGCGACGGAGCCGTCATCGTCGTCAGTGATCACGGTGCGTTCTGCAGCGAAGACAAGGGGCGAACGTGGAAACACTTGCGGGAGGCCTTTCGTGAAGACCGCCACGAAGGTCCGTTCGTCTCGGTCGGCCCACGAATCATCGATCACCCTGAGCACGGCCTGCTCCTGTTTGCACACCACACCATCTACAGGAACCACCGTCCCCACGACATCGTGCGCGAACTGGCGGTCTACCGCTCACGCGATCGTGGCGAGAGCTGGGAGAAGACTCGGCTGGCGTTGCCGGACTGGTGCAAGCCGGCAGAGCCCGACGTCATCATTCATGACGACCACTTTGTGGCCATCGTCCGCAATCAGGCCCCGGCAAATATTCTGGCACAAATGCGATTCCGTCTCGGCGATGCGCGGATCAGTGATGTCGCCAACACCAACATGAAGACGCGACGCTCGGTCGATACGTCCGCGATCTGTTTTAACCCGGTTACGAAGAGGTACGAAGTCGTCCAGTCGAAACGCGAAGACATGAGCATCAACCTCTTCAGCATCGCGCCGGAAGACTGGAAAACGGCGAAGTGGCGATTCGAAGGACAACTCTTCAAACGCAAAGGCTCTTTCTATTCGACCGCCGACGGCTTCCACACCGGTGGAGCCGTTATTGACGAGAAACGCCGAGTCCAGCATATCTTCTTCTACAGCGGCCATCCCGGCGGGCCGGCGGGAGTCTTTCGTCTGACGCGGACTCTCGACACGCCGACACTGGCGGAGTTTCTGAAACCCCGAAACCGGTCGGACAAACGGGACACGGTCCACTGGACAGGCAACGCGAAGTCGGCCAACTGGAATGATTCCAGCAACTGGGATCTCGGAGTTCCGGATCAACACGACATAGTCATCTTCGACGGGCGGGCCGCAGTGCAGTCGATACACATTGATGATGTCGTCAGGATCGGACGGATTGAACTACGATTGAAGAATAAGGCCGACCAATTGACGCTCACCGGATCCGGCACGCTTGCAATTCACGGCGCGGAATACCTCCGCAACAAGTATTCCACAGCGATGATCCAGACCGGTATCCTCGACCTCGGCGCAGAGTTGAATGTGGAGATTCGTAACCAGCGTTTTGTCGCGGGTAATCAGGACGGGACGATCGTCATTCGATCAAACCGCGTCCGCGCCGGAAAGAAAGAGCCGACGAGCAACAGCTACAAAAGCGATGGCGAGAATCTGAAGCTGAGCATCACCGACCGCGGGCGGATCCGGCTGATGACGGAGCACTGGGAACCCGGCATGTCGCTGGATATGTCGGCGAGCCACACGGAAGGCCCCAAGGTCTTCGACTTTGCTTTGAAAGATGTCCAGCAGGGCGTGACGTTCATACGCCTGAAAGAGCACGACGGCGACCCCGTTGAGATTCACGGCTTCGACGATGCCGACTTTCTCCGCTTCCGGGCCAATCCGTCCGAGTCGTGCGACAAGGGCAAAGAGTTCCGAATCGATGCAGTGAAGTTCACTGGCTGGCCGGACAACGGCACAGCGGGCATTGAGCAGCGAGGAGATTACTGGTACCTCAAACCTGCGACCGCCAGTTTGCCGAAGGCGCTGCCGTGAAGAACGTGACCGCAGTCACACTGTTGATCGTGTCCGGAATTCTGGTAGCAAACGGAATCGCGCCAATCAAGCATCATCCGAGAATGAAGTCGTCATCCTTCGTCTTGATCCCGTCAGTTCCATGAAACACTTCATTCCAGTTCTTCTCTGCATCCTGTTGACGCACGACCTGTCCGCCGCCGAGCCGCTCGACATCGGGTCCGGGCGACAACTCTTTCTGGATGACTTTATCATTAAGCGTATCGACGGACTGACGCGGACAATGCATCAGCCAGAAAAGCGCGGGCCGGTGCTGAAGGCCGAGCAGCCGTGGGAAGGTGTTTATATCGGCGTATTCTCGCCGCCGATGTGGATTCCGGACGAAGGCGTCTTCAAACAGGTCTATGAATGCCGTTACGACAAACGAGGCCAGCCGCATCGCTACGCGTTGGCAACTTCAAAGGACGGCGTTCACTGGGAGAAACCGAAACTGGGGCTGGTTGACTTCGAGGGCTCGAAAGCGAACAACCTCTTCCTGACGCCGGACAATCGGCGTCTTGCGCATGTGGTGTTTGACCCAGACGATCCTGATCCGAAGCGGCGTTACAAAGGATTGCTGACGATTCCGCGCGGCCGCGTGCCCGTGGTGAGTTCGGATTGCCTGCACTGGCGAAAGCTGGATGCTCAGCTCCCTTCCGCTGACGCCGGGACGATGGCCTTCGACCGCGACAAGCGACTGTTCATGGCGATGCTGAAGCGGTCCAACCCTAATACCGTGGGCCGATCCTATGATGTCTCGTTCAGCAACGATTTCATCAACTGGTCGAAACCACGATTCATGTTCGGCATGGACAAGGACCGCGACCAGAAGATGGCGATTGATGCCATCCGTCGACGACTGGCCAATCCCGCGCTGGCTAAGCCGCTGTTCATCGACCCCGATCCGGCGATCGGCTGGCGTCGACCGGAAGGGACACGTCACATCCCGACGTGGCAGGCCGAGTGTTACAACTTTGGCGTGATTCCCTACGAAGGCCTCTATCTGGGACTGATCACCGTTTATTACCCGACCGGCCAACGGCTGCCCGAACGCAGCAATGCGGATGGCTTCAATCTGATTCAACTTGCCATGAGCCGCGATCTCAAAGAGTGGAAGCGTCTCGGTCACCGCCAGCCGTTTCTCGAACCGTCTCCCCTGACGAAAGGGCTGGTCGGCAACTACGACCGGCTGCAACTGGCGGCTTACAACGGCATCATCCAACACGAAGATGACGTGCGTTTCTACTATGGCGGATTGAAACGCCGCGTCCCGCAACACTCTCGCTGGCCCGATGGCAGCCCGCGCGATTCGGCCACGCTGAGCGACTCCGAACGTGCCGACTGGCTGGAAGACACCCACAGCGCGATGTGCCTCGCCGCTTGGCGACAGGACGGTTTCGTTTCCTTGAATGCCGGCAAGGAAGTCGGCGAACTGCTGACGAAACCGTTCATCGCAAGCGGAACGCGATTGATGCTGAACGTGGATGTTCGAAATGGCGGTCACGCAAAAGTCGAAGTGCTCGACACCAACAACCAGCCGCTCGAAGGATTCCGTCTTCGTGATTGCATTGCAGTCGAGACCGATGCTATCCAAGAGGTCATTTCCTGGAAGCTGACAGCCGATATCAGCCGCCTCGCCGGTAAAGAGCTGCGTCTGCGATTCGTCATGAAGGACGCCGATCTGTACTCGTTTCAATTCACCTCGAAGGCCAAACCATGATACGCATGCGACGACAATTCTCGCTCGGTGTATCAATAAAGGGATCAACTGAACAAATGAACTTCGCGCCCTCTCGACTTGTCAACGCCTCGGCGCCGGCAACTACACAAGCTGGAAGTTGGAAGGCATCGAGCCGTATGTGGGCGCGAGGCTGAAGGATCGGTTCCTGCCAGAAAACGCCAAGCCCTGAAGGGAGAATTGAACAGTGAGCAACGGAATCCACGCCATGAATTCCAGATGTTTTTCCGTTGTCGTTTTGTTGCTTCTTTGTGACGCCGCGTTTGCACAGAAGCTGACGTCCGACGTTCCATACGTGAAGAACGGTCATGAGCGGCATGTCCTCGATATCTACACACGCGAAGCACCACCGAGGAACAAGTTACCGGTCATGTTCTGGATTCATGGTGGCGGGTGGCAAAAGGGAGACAAAAGCGAAGTCGCGCTGAAACCCAAAGTGCTGACCGAACGTGGCTTTGTTTTCGTCTCGACGAATTATCGCCTTTTGCCGGAAGTGACTATGGAGGAGTTGACCAGTGATGTCGCGAGGTCGCTCGGTTGGGTGCACAAGAACATTTCCAGATACGGAGGCGATCCAGAGCGAATCTATGTGGGCGGACATTCCGCTGGCGCACAACTGGCGGCGTTGATCTGCACCGACGATCGTTATCTGAAGAAAGAAGGCGTCTCGTTTGATGTGCTCAAGGGCTGTATCCCCGTCGACGGCGATACTTACGACATCCCTAAAATCATCATCACGGCGGAGCTTCGTCGAGCACTCTATGGCGGCACGATGTTTACCTTTGGTCATCGACAGAAATTCGGTAACGACCCGAAGAAGCACGTAGACTTTTCAGCCGCGACGCATGTCGCAAAGGGCAAAGGCATCCCGCCCTTCCTCATCCTGTTCTTTCCCGGCAACCCGGATAACGCCGTTCAGGCGCGGCGTCTTGAGGGCGTGCTGCTGGCGGCGGAGATCCCGACGACGGTGTATGGAAAACGCGACAGCAACCACATCCGACTGAATGACGACCTTGGCAAGCCGGATGATCCTGCGACTGGGGAACTCTATAAGTTTCTGGATACGCTGGTTTCTGATTGAGGAGTGATATGAGAACGACAATTGCGGCGTTCCTGCTGTGTTTACCGCTCGATTCCGTAGCCGCCGATGACGAGCTGACGGTTCTGACCGACGCGCCCGGCAAGCAACTGGAGCAGTTGCTGATGCGAGAATTCCACAGCCATCTTGATCGGCGGCTCGAAGCTTACAATGCGCTCAAGAGCCGGGCCGATTGTGAGAAGTGGCAACGTGAGCGACGCAAGTTCTTTATTCGGCAGATTGGCGGCTTTCCGCAACGCACGCCGCTGAATGCAAAGATCGTTGGCGAATTAAAGGGCGAGGGCTATCGGGTTGAAAAGATTCTTTTCGAGAGCAGGCCCGGACATCACGTCACCGTCAATCTTTATCTGCCCGATGCGAAGGGGCCGTATCCGGCTGTGCTGGTTCCGTGCGGGCACAGCAGGAATGGAAAAGCGGCGGGGCATTACCAGCGGGTCAGCAGCTTGCTGGCGAAGAACGGGATTGCCGCTCTTTGCTACGACCCGATCGGACAGGGTGAACGGTATCAGTGTCTGGCCGACTCGGATCAAACACACTACCGCACGGCTCCGCAGCACAAGGTGGTGCATCCTCGCGTTCAGTTTCTGCCGACGATCGAACACACCACGATGGGCGTCGGGAGCATCCTGCTGGGATCGAATGTCGCTCAATACCGAATCTGGGACGGCATCCGGGCGATCGACTATCTGCAGAGTCGCAAGGACATCATCGCCGACAAAATCGGCTGCACGGGGAACTCCGGCGGCGGGACAATAACGGCCTACCTCATGGCGCTGGACGATCGCATCGTGGCGGCGGCTCCGGCGTGTTATCTGACAACGTTTCGCCGCCTGATCGAAACGGTGGGAGCACAGGACGCCGAGCAGAATATCTTCGGCCAGATCGCGTTCGGCATGGACGAGCCGGATTATGTCATGATGCGAGCGCCGAAGCCCACTTTGATATGTGCCGCCACGCGCGATGTCACCTTTGACATCGGCGGCACGTGGGATCTGTTTCGGCAGTCGAAGCGTTTTTATACGCGGATGGGGTACGCCGAACGAGTCGACATGATCGAGGCCGATGCTCGCCACGGCTTTACCATTCTGCTACGAACGGCGTCGGTGCGTTTCATGCGGCGCTGGCTGCTGGGCAAAGACGACGTGATTCACGAAATCAATCCGCTGCCAGACCCGCTGACCGACGAAGTCATGCGCGAACATCAGTACACGGCTGACTGGACGGACGAGCAATTGCAGTGCTCACCGGACGGCCAAGTGATGTTGATGAAAGGCGAGCGATCGGTGTTTGACATCAACGCCGGAATCGAACGCAAGTTGCGAGAGGAGCGCGAGGCTGCATGGGAGAAGCTAAACGCGGATCAGCGCCGTGAGTTGGTTCGCAAAACGATTGGTTGTAGGACGGGCACTCTTGCCCGTCTGAATCGCAACATCGGGACGGGCAAGAGTGCCCGTCCTACAGATGCCATCCAGCGAAAGGATTATCGAATTGAGAAAACCATTCTCGCCGGCAACGAAGACCAACTCGCCTTGCCGGGCCTGCTCTTTATTCCTGCAACTGTGTCCAAGCCGCCTGTCCTTTATCTGCACGGCGAGAGCATGAAAGCTGAAGCCCAACCGGGCGGCCTTTGCGAACAACTCACGAAACAAGGCCACCTTGTCCTGTCCGCCGAACTCAGCGGCATTGGCGAAACGGAAACCGGCTACGACAAACGAGACTACGGCCGCGGTCTTTTCGGGCGGGACTCACAGGAGATCTATCTGGCTTATTTGATGGGGCGCTCGTTCGTGGGCATGCGGACGGACGACGTGTTTCGCTGGTCAGACTATCTGTCTCGTCACGGATCGAACGAAAAGCCGCTCTCGATTCAATTGATCGCTACTGGCGAGGCCGCCGTTCCGGCGCTTCACGCTGCGTCCCTCGAACCTTCACGATTCGAATCCGTTCGGTTGAAAGGCATGATTCGTTCATGGGCGGAAGTCGTTGCCGCGTCGGAAAACAAGAACCAACTGGTCAATGCCGTCCACGGCGCACTGCGACATTACGACCTTCCTGAACTCATCGAACTCGCAGGCAAAGCCCTTGTGAAGATCGAAGGACCGGTGGATGCATTTGGTAAAGAGATAAATTGAAATGATAAGTAAACGCGGAATGATCGTGGCGCTCGCGGTAATGGCAACGGCGGACCCTACGGACGCCAAACATCGATCGACTCGCTCTCGAGGGTATGCGGTTGTCGCAATCCGCCGGAGGCAACTAGATTATGCACAGCGCCGACGTGCGATTATTTGGCTACAAACTAAACGTGAATTAGACGCGCTGCGATCGACACTCGGCGACGCGCGCGACCTGGACCAATTGCAGGACGACACTATTTTGAATTGAGCGAGAAGGAATTAGGAGGCATCAGCGTGCAGCGACACATGCGAGTAGGTTTGATTACCGGCGCCACGATTCTCATACCAATCATTGCCGCAGTGGCAAATGCACAAGCCATTTCTCCAGACCGCGTGGGCGCACGCTTCTGCTGGCTGAAGGACACGCGGTTCGAGAACGATGCGAAGCTCGACGAGGCGCTACAGTATTTCCGACAGGCAAAAGCTGCCGGCTACACGGGTGTCGTGCTGGCGAATTCGAAGTGGTTCGCTCTACCGGGCGCTCAGGGTGGCCGCGGTGGCTGAGCACAATGAAGCCTGGCAAGTCCGCGTTTTCGGTGCCGAGGCCGTAGGTGATCCAGGATCCCATGCTGGGCCGATTGGGTTGGTTGG
>JACNKX010000051.1 GCA_014381825.1 Planctomycetota bacterium | reverse complement strand
TCGTCTTTGCTCATTTCTTTCTTCAACTGGACTCTAAGCTCGTGAACGATTGTTACCCCGGTAACATCACGCGCCCGCCGCTGGCGACGACCGTTTGCCCCGTCATGAAGCTAGATTCTTCGCTCGCCAAGAAGCGAATCACAGCCGCTAGTTCCTCGGGCGAGCCGATCCGGCCGATCGGTGTCGCTTCGATGATCAATTTGTGAACTTCAGGCGTCAACGTGTGAGCCATCTCGGTTTCCGTTAAACCAGGACAACAGCAGTTCACTCTCACGTTGTGCTTTGCCCACGCTTGAGCCCAGCAGCGCGTCATCGCAATCACTGCCGCTTTCGAGGCCGAGTAATCCACTTGATTTTCTCGTTCTCGCAACGCCGCAATTGACGATACCGTAACGATGCGGCCAAACTTCCGCTCAATCATTTCCTCGATCACCGCCATCACCATCGCGAATGTGCCGTCGCAGTTGATGCTCATCGTTTTGCGGTACTGCTCCCAGGTTATGTCCGTGGCAAAGCACGGATCGCTGAACCCCGCAGCATGCACCAGAATGTCGATCGGGCCGAAAGCCTCGCGAGCTTGCCGCACGATTTCGTTCGCTCCCGCTGGAGTGGAAACGTCACCTGCGATCGCGGTCGCGTCACTGCCGGCCTCTTTGATCGCTGCCACGGCTTGCTCGGCATCCGTTGTACGAGACAAGTAGTTAACTGTGACTTTCGAACCTTCGCCGGCCAACCGAATCGCGGTTGCTTTGCCAATTCCCCGCGTACCGCCAGTTATCAACACATGTTTTCCAGAAAACTCATCGTTCGACATAAAGCCAGCCTCGTACTTATAGCATTATTCGATTCCAAGCTGTGAGCGAATACCGCCCAAGACGATGGCATTGTACCAGTAATTCCCGCAGCTTTGACCTCAGTTTGGCCGATACCGCGTAGCCCTCGCAGAAAGCTATGTTGCTGACTCTGGAAACAAACTCCGGGTGGTTGAAACCGTTCCTCCTTAAGTCTTTCAAGTTGGCCTCCGACGGTGCGAAGTACTGCATGAATGCAGAATATCGTCAAGCGGCTCCGACTTCGAGCGGCCGGTGGAATTGCGATCTGAGGACGCAATTCGAGCGGATTGTGAAACGCGACGGCCTACAACCCTGGCGCTGGCGGACGTATCGCAGGATTCTGCTTATTAGAAAACCGTCGGGCATCCGGACGATGTCAGATGCCCGACGTAATGAGCCGACTGTCACCCTCCTATTCTGGGTGTTAGTGCCAGTAGACCTTTTTTGTTAAACGGTGTTTTCATTTTACTCACGGTGCGTCATTACTAGCGCCCGCCAGTCAAGCTTGTCAACGCTATTGCCGCCTTTCTCATTTGAAATGTGAGTACAACATCCGCATTAGCTGGACGGTTGAAGTTGCTGAACCGAACGTAACGAACGCCGCATCGGCAGTTCTGCCTCGTCGATCAGTCCAGGTGCGGTACTGAGGAACTTGGCTCAAGTTCGTATGATTACCGTAAATACAGACCGTCCGACGAAATGCACGCAAGGATCAAACCAGATCTCATCATCAGAGACGTAGCTGTTGCTGTCGACGAGATGCTGGGACTTCGATAACACGAACCATGCAAGAGCTGAAGCGTAGTTTAGGACTCGTTGAATGCACGCTGATGGGCGTTGGCGTCATGCTCGGCGCTGGAATCTATGCCCTGGTGGGACAAGCGGCATCGCTCGCCGGCAACACCGTGTGGGTATCGTTTCTTGTGGCGAGCGTGGTCGCAAGTTTTACAGGCCTCAGTTACGCAGAACTTAGCTCGTTCATCCCCAAGGCCGGTGGTGAGTACTACTACGTTAATCGAGCGTTTGGTCGCCTAGTCGCGTTCCTGGTGACATGGTTGTTGCTTGTCGGTATTGCAGTCTGTTCCGCTGCGGTCGCGTTAGGCTTCGCCGGTTATTTGAACGCGCTGATCGGAACTGACGAGATTTGGACGGCGAGCTTCCTCGTGATGGCAACCGCCGCGTTACTGATCTACGGCATCAAACAGTCGGCGTGGGTCGCTGGCTTTTGCACGGTTTTGGAGCTCCTTGGCCTTGGGATCATCATTGCGATAGGCCTTCCGAAGTTAGGTGCGATCGACTGTTTTGAGCCTGCGATTAGCGGTTCGTCGGGAACGTTCGCTGCGGCGGCCCTAGTCTTCTTCGCTTACATTGGTTTTGAAGAAATTGTCCAACTTGCAGAAGAAACACGCGATCCTGAGAAGAACATTCCCCGATCCGTGTTGCTGTCGATTGCGATAACTACCGTGCTCTATGTCATCGTCGCTCTGTGCGCGATCTCGGGGCTGGGCTGGGAGAAACTCGGAACGTCGGCATCGCCTCTCGCCGATGTTGCAGCGGTGGCGTTGGGTCACCAGGCGTTCTTACTGCTGGCGGTCATCGCCTTGTTTTCGACCGGTAATACCGTTCTCATCCTGTTAATGTCGGCGGCTCGATTGTTATATGGGATGGCCGAAGATGGTGCGTTGCCCCAGGCACTGGCGAGAATTCACAAGTCGCGACAGAGTCCCTACGTCGCCACTTCCGCAGTCGCAATTATCGCCATTGCCATGATTGCTTCGCTTCGAAACATCGCCGTCGTTGCGAACTTGTCGAATTTCTCGCTCCTCGTCACGTTCGTCATCATCAATTCGGCCGTTATCGTACTGCGATTTCGCGAGCCGCAGGCGGCGCGACCGTTCAAGATTCCCGGCAACGTCGGCAGCCTTCCGCTGGTTCCGGTATTAGGCGTCGTTTCATCGCTCTTCATGTTGTTATTCGTCGGCTGGAAGGTGATCGTGATCGGCACGGCGTTGTGCCCGTATTGATGCCAGCGTCGGCTCGCATGACTCGAACGATGTACCGAAAAGATGGCTGATTCGCAGGACAAGAGTTCTTACCTTGATATCGACGATTTGGTGATTGGAAAAAAAGCTGGCAAGATTCCATTCTTCCAGCCAGGCGGTAAGAGTGGCCGTGTCAAGTTTCCCGAAAACGCGATCGAATTCTCAATCCAATCCGAAACGCCGCGTTCGTCAAGCGGCGACAACGAAAGTTCGTTGGCCGAGCGACTTCCCGGGCCACAACCCGGTTGGATGTCGCCTTCTAAACAAAAACCGTAACGCACATTGGGAGTATTTGTATGTCGAGACAACCCAAGGACGCACCGATTGTGTGCGACCACTTCACCTGGTACTTACGCAGAAATGCAAGCGGCGTTTACCTCGCCGATGGGCGTGTCAACAGCAAATTTAGCCTCGGAAAGCCATCGCTTGGTACTCGTGATCGTGAGGAAGCTTTGCGGCGTTTGCGGAATCTTGACCGACAGAAGGCGATCGAGTTAGGGCTCGCTAAGGCCGAGTTACAAGACGTAAACCACGAACTCAGTATTGAACTTGGCTGGCAACTTTACATGGATCGCTGTGAGCAACCGGAGATCTTGGAAGGGGTCAGCCCAGCGACTCGTCAGCGATACGCGGCGGTTCGCGATAAACACGTCAAGTTCTGCGGCGCAAAGGCTTACACAACTTGGTCCGAAATGACCAAGAAGACAACTAAAGAGTATGGTGTCTGGCTCGCCAAGAAAGAATACGCGGATCGCACGATCGTCCTAGAAGTGAACGTCATCTGCTCCGTCGTGAAATGGCTTGTCGAAGAAGAGTATTTACCAGCTTCCTGCCGATTCCTGCTCAAGTTAAGCAAGCCAGAAGGTAGTACAACTTACTGCTATACAAAGCGGCAAGTTACACGCGTGATCGAGTTCTGCAACACGACGACAAGTCTTGTTTGGCTGGCCCAAGTCATTACAGCACTCGCAACCTCCGGCCTTCGAATCAACGAACTTGCCAAGTTACGCTGGAGCGACATCGATCTGTCTTCAAACACCCTCTGCTTGACAGATGAACGCGCTCGTCCGCGCCGCAACCAGACGGGTCAGGAGCGGCGGATCAAAGGAAAACGCGGCCTGGCTCTGCCGATGCATCCAGCCTTTAGGAACGTGCTGGCTGCTTTGCCACGACATCGTGACGCTCTCATTTGTCGTGGCCAACTGGGGGACAATCTAAGCGATCGCCGAGCGCTGGAAGCTCTACAAGGTCGCGTGATTGAACCGCTCAAAGATGAGTTTCCAACCCCAGAAGGTGAGATCGGTTTCGCCGCTGGAACCATTCACGGCCTTCGACATTACTTTTGCTCGGAGGCGTACCGTAACGGTGCCAAAGATGCAGAGTTGCTGGAGTGGCTTGGTCATCGCGATTCAGAAATCATGAAGCTATACCGGCATCTACGACAGGAAGACAGCCACCGGCGAATGGAGCAAATCAACTTCCTCGGCAGCGACGACGAGGAAGATGGTGATACTAACGTCGCGTAAAATTCCTTAACCCTTGGCGTCTGCAATACCGACGGCCAACAGGATGAGAATGATGCAGCCGATCGGGACAAACGCCACGTTGAACAACATGACCATGCTGGGCGGTGAAAACCCGTCCGCAGGGTTAGGTTTTGGCGTCGTTTGTCTCAGTGATTGTCTCAGTGACTGGGACAAACAAAAGAAGCCCGTCACAAACAGTTGCTCAGCAATAACTTGCGACGGGCGTCAAAGTAATGAGCGGAGAGGACAGGATTCGAACCTGCGGACCAGTTACCCGGTCACGGATTTAGCAAACCCGCGCTTTCGACCACTCAGCCACCTCTCCGTGGCAGTTCGCGATATCGTTCTATCGGTGGCTTCCGCCTCCAACATTTAGATTTTGCAGAATGATCGTCGTATCTGCAAGCGGGCTCAAAGTTTAAAGGGAATATTTTGCGCTCTCGCGCTAATCTATCATCCGCGCCGAACCATGCATTGGCTCCCACACTTGCGGTCGAATTGCGGGCTATAATACTCCAGTCAACGTGGCTGAGTCTCCGTCCCGTGCCGAATATGCTGAGTAATCCTATGATTCGTCGATTGGCGTGTTTGATCGCCGTAGTGATTGCGCCGCTCACAGTTCGCAGTGCCGAGTTGGCGACGTTACATCGCGCGGCGGCATCCATTAAGGCAAGCGATCTGCAGAGCCACGTCAATGTGTTGGCGGATGATTCCTTCGAAGGTCGTGAATCGGGCAGTCGAGGTGGTCGAGCTGCCGGCATGTATCTGTTGAAGCAGTTGGAAGAACGCGGGCTGCGCGGTGGTGGAGATGACGCTGGCTTCTTTCAAGCATTCGGCGAAGGGTACCGGAATGTGCTTGGCTTCCTTGAGGGAAGTGATCCGGAGTTGAAGAGGCAGATTGTCGTCGTCGGAGCACACTACGATCACGTCGGTTACGGAACGCGACGAAATAGCTACGGTCCATTCGGTTATGTTCATAACGGTGCCGACGACAATGCCAGTGGGACGGCTGGCATCCTTGAGACGGTCGATGCATGTCTCGCGATGCCGACTCCGCCTAAGCGATCTCTCTTGTTCGCGTTCTGGGACGGCGAGGAGAAAGGGCTTCTCGGCTCGAAGCATTGGGTTGAACACCCGACGATCGACTTGGAGAACGTTGCATTTATGATCAACGTCGACATGATTGGTCGAATGAGGAATCAACAAATCGAGGTCTTCGGATCACGGACGGCTCCTGGGCTGCGGCGACTTGTCAGCGAGATCAACTTCGGCTCGAATCTGAATCTGAAATTCAACTGGGAGTTGAAAGCCAACAGCGATCATCATTCGTTCATTTCGCATGGTATTCCGGCGCTGATGTTTCACACGGGATTGCACGACGATTACCATCGACCGAGCGACGATACTCACAAGCTGAATGCTGAAGGAATGGAACTGGCGTCTCGGTTGTTGTTTGGCGTTTCGTTTGAAGTCGCAGATCGAGTTGATCTGGGTAGCTTTCGCGCGGCGGCCCAGAGCGAGACCCTTGCGGTTAAGCAGCAACTGGAGCAACCGCTTCCCGCATTGCCGCCACGACTTGGTGTTCGCTGGTACGCAGACGACGCTGGCCCCGGGTTGCTGATCGCTCACGTTGAGCGTGGTACGGCGGCAGAACGAGCCGGTCTTTGGGTGAACGATCGTCTGATCGAGTTTGCCGGCAAAAAAGTCACGAATCAAGACGCATTTCGGCAGGACGTGTTATTTGCTGAAACGCGTATTGAGATCGTCGTTGAGCGCGAGGGGGAAGAGAGTCCGCTGACGTTGGCTGTCGATCTGGATGGCAAGCCGACTCGACTGGGGATCGCTTGGCGACAAGATGCTGGCGAACCGGGCACTGTGATTGTGACGCGCGTTGCGAGTGGGTCGCCAGGGCGTGTCGCGGGTTTGCAGACGGGCGATCGAATCTATGCAGTCGCCAACGAGCCGTTCACTGTTGGTCGTGACCTCTACGACAAGTTCACGACCCTTTCTGGTCCGATTGAGTTGACAATCGAGCGAAACGGCAAGCTTCAGTCTATCTCGCTGGACGTGCCGCCGCCGCGCGGCTAGTCCTTCGTTTCAGGTTCCGCATTTAAGTGGCTTGCCCCGGCGAAGCTGAGACGACGAACGAAATCGACTTGCACATCGGACCGCGCCGCGTATACTTCGTTTGCAATGCAGCGAATAAGTGCTGCCTCTAAATCCTTGATGCCCGCGCCGATCAGTTGGGCTTACGGCGCTTCTTCATGAGTTCTTCGAAGCTGCGGCGGCAGATTGCCTGGGAAGCCGCGCGATTAATGTATGACCGACGCGAGAGCGAATACTATCGCGCCAAAATGAAGGCGGCCCGATGGATCTGCAGAGGCTGGGTCAAGCCGAAGGATTTGCCAAGCAACGCGGAGATTCGCGACGAGATTCAAGCGCTGGCGCGGTTGTACGAAGGTGATCGGCGTACCAACAAATTGCGAGAGATGCGACTCGATGCGCTACGGTTAATGCGAATGCTCAGCCGTTATCGGCCACGACTGATCGGCAGCGTGCTGACGGGACATATTCGCGAAGGATCGGACATCGACATTCATGTGTTCTCCGACAGTTTGGAAGGGATAGCCGGGATCTTGGACGAAGAAGGTGTCGCGTATCACGTCGAGCGGAAACGCGTTCGTAAACACGGGGAAGAACGAGTCTTTACGCACATTCACGTTCAAGATCGTTACCCTTTCGAGCTGACAGTTTATGCCATCGATCAGGCTCACTATGTGTTCAAGAGTTCGATTACCGGAAAGGCGATCGAGCGAGCCAGCGTGTCGGAGTTGGAACAATTTCTTCGAAGCGAGTACGCGGATCTTGATCTCGACGACGCCATTCTCGAAGCGGAAGCACAAGTCGATCGCTTTCAGGTTTACGAATCGTTGTTGCTTCCGCTGGAAAACGTAAAGCAAAGCAAGAAGTATCATCCAGAGGGCGACGCGCTCTACCACAGTTTGCAAGTATTTGATCTGGCCTGCGATGAATTGCCATATGACGAAGAGTTCTTGCTCGCGGCGTTGTTGCACGACGTTGGCAAAGCGATCGATCCGAGAGATCACGTCGCGGCGGGTATGGAGGCGCTCGACAGTTTTATCACGGAGCGAACCAGTTGGCTGATTGAACACCACATGGAGGCTCATGGAATCCTAGATCAGACGATCGGAGCGCGGGCCAAACGCCGCTTGCAACGATCAGAGAATTATGACGAACTGGTGCTATTGAGCCGCTGTGATCGCGCCGGTCGACAAGCGGGCGTCGAAGCGTCGGAGTTGGATGACGCTCTCGATTACTTGCGAGCGTTGGGAACGGCGTTCGGATAGCGATTCTTGGTGGAACGCGAAAGACGAGTAAGCCATTACCGGTTCGCTGGCCATTCAACGCTGGCCCAGAACGGGTGTTGCCGATCTCCGCGGGTGCGAACGTCTTCGAGCAACGTCTTGACGTCCGTGGCAGCATCTTTTCGAATGTTCCGGCCGTTTACGGTCACGGTAATCGGTTGTTCAAAGTCTACCATTTCGGGCGACAGCCACACGACACCGCGGCCGGAACGAGCCGAGACGGTGATGCGATTGTTCTCCAAAATGCGAGCGGCGGTCTTGATAGGGCGAACCGTACGTTCTTTGCCTTCGGCTGGAAGCGCTAATGCGCGTGCCGGAATCTGACTTAGCTCAAGCCACCAAAAGTAGTTGTCCCAGGGTCGCATCGAGAGCGCTTCGATTTCGCGAGGAAAGAATTCTCTGCGATGTGAAGAAAGTTCCATCCAATCAAACAGACGCTGAATCTCGTCCTGAAAATGTTCGTGCCCTCGACCGAGATACTGGACGACGGTGACGTCGTATTTCGAGCCCTTCAAATAACGATCCAATTCCATCCCGTTTTCATTCAACCAACCGCCGTCCCGTTCGCCACCAACGAAGTACATGGGTAGGCCGCGCCCATTGTCGGAATACTTGTGGATGTACCTGTCGGCATTCGCGACGATTGGTATGACGCCCGCCCAGAGGTCCGGGTGCGACAAGCCAATGTCCCATGCGGCGTCGCCACCCATCGAATGTCCGCTGAGGAAGACGCGATCGGTATCGATCGACGCACGCTGGCAGGCATCTCGTAAGGCATAAAGAACCGTCGCGTGTTCTCGCAGCGTGAATTCGTACTCGCGTTGGAACTCCTTTTGCCACATGGGGGCGATGACGATGTATCCGTGACGAGCCGCCTGCCCTTGTCGAGTCTGCGATTGATCGCTGTAAGTGCCTGCCCACCAATCGATCTGCTGCATCTCAGTCGAGCCAGCTCCGTTCAGCGTCACAATACACGGATAGCGGCGGTACGGATCGTATTCCGGAGGCAGTTGGATGTAATAGCTGAACTCGGGTTGTTGCTGGATCCCTGGAACTGTCAACTGGTAAAGTCCGGGTGACTCGAGCTCCGGTACTTCGGTCGCAATCGGAGGCTTCATTTGCGCGATCAGCCTCGCCAGGTAGGAGGGCGAACCGCCTTCCAAGCTCCGAATGCGTTCGAGGATTTCGTCGCGCTCGTGAGTACGCTTCGCATTTAGATACTTCGTGGCTTCATTACGCACTTCGAAGAGCGAAACGGCGACGGCTAGATTGTCGATCGCCTCGCCGCTACCGAGCAGCCATCCGCTGACGGCGAGTGCGACTTTCTGATCCGGTTTAAGTGACGGGTCGTCCGAGAGTCGAAGAAAGTCTGCCATGCGATCTAATGCGTGGAAGTTCAACTCGTCCTTAATCTCGGCTTCGATTGGAGCCAACTTCTCTTTAACGGTTTCGTCTTCAATTTCGCCGATGTTCTCTGCGATCAATACGAGCGACTGATCGAGTTGTTGCTGGCGCTTTTCATCGAGAGCAAGCATGTCGCGGACAGTCAGCAGCGTGACGCCGGCGACTCCTTTTTCGGGGAACGCCCCGAGCAACGTATAAGCGCGGCTATGTTGACCTGCGTCGCGCCGAAGTTCGATCTCGCGAAGCATTCTTTGAGCGAGCGATTGACGCAGACGATCTGCTTGGCCACGCAACTCTTCAACCTCGGGAAAGTCACGTATTAGGGAGTCCAACTCAAGGAGTGCGTCGCCAAAACGATTTGCTTGAATAAACAACCGCACGATCCGAAGGCGATCGTCGGGTTTATTCTCCGGCATCGATTGGCGAATGACGGTGCTGATGATCTCGCGCGACAGCGAGCTGGTTGCCATTCGCATGTCCCAAATCAACCCCGTTCCGCGCAGTCCTTCGACGCGAGCGTAAGTCGGAGTGATCTCCGTAATTCCTTGAATCACGTCGAGTTGACCGCGTGGCCCCTGCATCGTGAATGTCCGGCGGCCCCACTTGTCAAACTCCGTGACACCGAGAATCGGGCCGATGTTGCCGATGCGTCGTCCTGCTTCCGCGACGGGTTGCTTGATCCGTATCCGCTCGTTGGAGGTCGGTGGACTTTCGGCGACAGCGGATACATCGAGATCGCGGACGAAGGTACGTCGTAGTCCGTCGTCAACAATGATGATCGGCTTGGTGCCGCCTTCTGTTCCCGGATTCAGAGGGTTCTCGTTCAACGAACCCATCTCGGCAATTCGGCCTTCAACCTGCCAACCGCTTTTCATCGTGATTACGGTTGCAGCGCCGTTGTTCGTGCACAGCGCCAGGATCGCGATAGCAATGACGGGGAGTCGTAGATGTGACGAACGCGAAGTGGCGAGCATATTGCCCTCCCAAGGGGTCTTCGGCTTGCTCCACCCTGCAGAGGGCAATGCCGCGCTTCGATCAACTGGCCAACTCTCATTGTCTCTGCGCCGCCGCAAGAGTCAACAGAAAATGTCGACAGGAAACAACTTACGGAATGTGTGGCGGCGATGGACCATTGACAGTTCTGCTACAATCCGAAAGACTGGCCAAGTTGAAAATAGGAAGACAGAGAAGACTTTAGCGGACATAAACATTGATCTCGAACAAGGTTGTTACCGCTCTGTTGGCCGCATTCGCGATTCTTATCGTGTCTTGTGCTGTCTTGATGGGCTTCCAGGTACTGCTCAGCTCACTGCACGACGCCGCCGCCGCACAAGTTCTTCAGTGGGTCGGATTTGGATGTCTGGCTCTTCTCGTCATCGACGTGCTGTTATTGATTGGGGCGCTGGCGGTGCGCTCATTAGACCAAGATCGACATCGCCCAGACGAGCGGTGAGCGATTTGTTACGGACGTCGCCGCTATTCCTTCTCGCTTTCGAGCAAATCAAGAACGTCCTCGCGACGGGGCATTGCAGGTTGTGCTCCGGCGCGTGAGGCTGCAAACGCTCCGGCAGCGCAGGCGTAGCGAACTGCCTCCATACTCAACTCATGTTTCACCCAGTGTATCGTGAACGCGGCAGCGAACGCGTCGCCGGCGGCTGTCGTGTCGATGGGCTTAATGGCGACAGGCTCAAACCAAAGTGGCCGCTCGTTTTCACTCGCGACAGTGCCTCGATCGCCCAGCGTGATGATGGCGCAAGTGATTCCGCGTCGATTAAGTTCAGCGGCAGCGTCTTTGGCATCGCAGACAGATTGGATATTCCAGCCAAGGATTGCAGAGGCTTCCGATTGATTCGGGCAGAGGACATCGACTGCGAACAACTCAGGTGGAAAAAACGTCGGAGCTGGCGCGGGGTCGAGAATGACTCGGACACCGGCTTCTCGCGCGATATTGATTGCGGCTAAGGCGGTATTGATGGGAGTTTCTAGTTGCAGAAGAAGGGCGTCGCTGGCTCGAATCCTCTCAGCTGCCAACGACACATCTTGCTTGTCGAGGCGACCGTTGGCACCTGGAACGACGATAATCGAATTCTCCCCGCACTGTTCTACTGCAACGATAGCGATCCCGCTGGGACATCGATCGGTTGCCCTCACAAGGGATGTGTCGATCCCCTCGCGGTTGAGATTGCCGAGCAATTGACGCCCGAAAGCATCGTCGCCAACGCGTCCGATCATCGAGACGTCGCCTCCCAGTCGCGCCGCCGCAACCGCTTGATTAGCACCTTTTCCACCCGATATTTCAGTGAAGGAACTAGCGGTTATCGTCTCGCCGGGACGCGGCAGATCCGGACATTGCACGACTAGATCCATGTTCATTGACCCTAAGACCGCGATTCGTGGTTTCGC
>JACNKX010000040.1 GCA_014381825.1 Planctomycetota bacterium | reverse complement strand
GCGTACGAGTTGCTTTGGTGTTGTCTCCGTGGCTGCGTTTCCACAAAGAGGAGTCATCATGTTCGGCAGGACGTTTCCGCTGGCGGGCACAGCTAGTGAGTCGATCGAGCGCTTACGAAACTGGGCTGACGGTCGGTGTCTCGACTCCGATGCACCTGGGATCTACTCGCGGCAAGGTAAATCGCCTCGCAAGTCTCGACGCAACATTCCACGCGATCCGTCGGTCAATTGATCGCCATGCAAGCGATGCGAGTCGCCTCTACAGCTCCTAACAGAAACGAGACTCACCCATGAGCAGCACGACACTTGATGAACCCATCGTTCGTCCTTCGACAGTGGAGGCTCCCAGGTATCTCCAACAACTGAACCCAGAGCTGTATAAGCAGCAATGCGCTCGAGTCGCGGCGAGGTTTGATGAGGCGGTCCGCCTGACCGAAGCGGCCTTCGTTGAGGAGTTTGCCAAACTGGTCAGTCACCTCACCGAGCGACTTGCTGGAGAAGAAGACGGCAAACCGAAGGTGTTTCGGGACTCGGCTGTGGGAAACCTGGCTCAGTTCTTCGAACGCTTTCACCAATTGAACATTCGCAGCAATGACCAACTGGATGAATTGGTCGAACAGGCTCAACACATCGTGCAGGGACGCAAACCGCAACAGCTTCGCGACAATAATACGTTGCGACGGTCTGTTGCTACTCAACTCACGGAGGTTCAGAACGCACTCGACGAATTGCTCGTCGATCGACCACGCCGCAACATCCTTCGTCGGCCTCAGTAAGTGGAGGTGCAGGATGGAGTTGGTTGTGAGTTCGCAAGGTGTCGTTCGCTGTCTGTATGAAGAGACGCTCTCGCTTGAGAGCCTGGGTACCTTGCGGATCATGCGTGCCTCCCATGTCGAGCCAGATTCGACGGGAAAGTGGTACGCAGATCTCGCGCCGGTCGATGGTCCCCGCCTGGGGCCGTTTGACCGGCGAAGTGAGGCGCTCAATTCAGAACACGACTGGATCGTCCAACATCGGCTGGCGTAATTGCCTCTTCGCTGATCGTCGGACCTGAAGTCGCTGTCTCTTCGTTACTGGCAGACAAATGCCGTGGCTCCCATTTCTTGGGAGCCGTTTTCGTTTCTTGTCCTCGCATGAGCATCAGAGAGATTCATGAAACAACGTGAACTGAACCGTGAAGTTGCAAAGGCCACAGGAGAAACTGTGGCGACGATCGACCAGTTGGGCTTTGTTCCGCTGGAAGCCATTCCTTACGAGCGGGATCGCGATCCGCTCGCGGCACGCGGCGAGCGACTAGTGCAAATTGCACCAACTGCGTCAAATTCGGGGTGAATCCGGGGCAATTTCAGTCATTTTCCGAATGGTCGCCACAGCCTTCAAACCCCTGAAAACACGGTGTTTTGTGCGTCTTTCATCGCACCAGCTTTAGATATCATCCGCCAGGATGAGGACGAGGTTCTTTGGCGGTTCGGCAGCAGCGGTCGCCGCCATCAAGAGTAGGGGGAGCAGTTGGAGAATAGTTTTCATGTTGTTCGTTGTAGATTGGGTGACTTGGTTGCAATTCATTTTTGGTCTCTCGGTCAACGAACCCTGGGTGTCATTGCGGGGATAATTCGATCCGGGGCTGTCTTGAGCATCTTGCCCATTCCTTTGTTGTGAGCGGTGATGACGATGATTAGATTCAATTCGTCGATCATCATGATGAACTGTCCACCTGCACCTCGACCGGATTTTACATCGTAGGTCTTCCCATCGACATCAACGTCGTGGCGCCACCAAAAGTATCCATATGACGTGTCTTGCGGATTTGTGTGGATTCGCGAGGTCGCTTTTTCGATAAAACGCGCCGGTATGAGTTGCTCGCCATCCCACTGGCCACCATTTTGAACAAGCATTCCAAACTTAATCATGTCACGCGACCTCATGCTGCTGCCGGCGGCTGATTTCGGCAGCCCGCTCACGTCATCTTGCCAACCGAAATTGGAAATCCCTAACGGCTGAAGCAATTCGTTGTTGATAAATTCCCGCGCTGTTCCGGGCGCGACGGTTTCAACAACATGCATCACGATTGACGGGTCTGAAGACTGGTACTTGTACTGCTTGGATTCCGAAGTGATCGGTGCCGTGTGTTCAAGGTAAGCTTGAATCTGACCTTGGCCATGTAGCGCGCCCGGTGACTTCCGAAGATCTTCGACCGTTGCTTTATCAATGCGAATCCCCGAGTGCATGTTTAGCGCATCGTTCAATGTGATCGTCTCACAGCCAGCAGCAATCTTGCTCCGATCAATCTCCTTGAGAAAGTCTAGCACCGGTCGATCCAGGTCGGACACCTTCAAATGACCCAATTGAATGGCGCGGCCCAGAGTCAATGCCGTGTACGACTTGGTAATCGACATCTGGTAGTGAGGATAGTTGACTCGTCCACGACGATAGTACGACTCAAAAATCAGGCGACCATCGTGGTGAATCAAAAGGCTATCGACTTCGCCATGTTGTCCCGCCGCAATCTCTCGTGCTAGGGCCAAGATCATCTCCTTGTTTCCGCTGTCCAATCCAAGTTCCCCCACTTCGATCCCGTCGGCCATATCCTCAGGAGCAAAGTCGATAAACGGTCGCTTGAGATCGGCAAGGTGTTGCTCTTTGGCGAACGAAACATCATCCGACGATAAATCCGCAACTTCCGGCGCGAGTCCGTTCGACTCGGTGATAGCAACAACGTCATCTGCCGACATCGGTTCGGCTGGCGACGGCTTTCCCGAAGAAGTGTGTTGTGCGGCACGCTTTGCCTGTCGAGCCTTTCGGCGTTCAGACAACTCGGCTTCGGTGAGTTCTCTTTTTGGTGCCCGCGGAGTGATTGGTTCTCGTGGCGGCTTGAATTCATCCGTCATGAAGCTCGACGCAGGCAGGCCCGCTGAGTTCACAAGACTGATGGCAGGATCAGGTGCCGGCTTGCGAAAGAGATACCGTACGTATTTCGGATTGCTGACTTGCAGACTGGTCACAAGGACCTGGTCGCCAACAATTCTTGCGTTTGCTGCGACATACTTGCCATCGTCGCCGGCCATTTCAAAGAAGTCGAGGCTTGAGTTGTCGCCGGTTGGATTGCTGAGCCCTCCCGCAACATAGTCGAAAGAAAGTTCAGCTGTGTTGCCGCGATACTCGACACTCTTCAATAATGGTCCCGAATAATGTAACTCCGATCTGCCGTAGTCTTTGGCCAGCGCCCAAAGAGCCAACCGCTCTCCCGCAACCTTTTTGTCATGAGGGTGCAGGCTGGGGCCGTGGTCGTAGAAGACCGCCATCCCGGTGTTCTGCGTTGTCTCAAGTGCGCGTCGCATGGAGTCTCGCAGCCACGGCCATTCGCCTGTAGCGTCCTGAGTTGGAACCTGAACGTAGTAGAAAGGAAACTTGCGGTGTGGTAGCCCGCCGCTACTAGCAAACAGTTGTCTCCAATTCTCGATCATGAAGGGCAAGAGCTGCAGGTATTCGTAGCCAGTTTGCGCTTTGGCATTACGTTCGCCTTGGTACCAGATCAGGCCTCGAAAACAGACCGGAACGATCGGTTCAATCTTGTCAGCGAACTGAACGCCAGGGTTACGGTTCTCCTGCACGTCGTTCCAACCCTGGGGGATGCCGAGCCGTTTTCGGATGACTTCGGAATCGTCTTTGGGAATCCAAGCTTGAATCGGTGTTCCGGAGTTGTATCGAAGAATCAGACCGATCGGCACATCAAGTTCTCGGTATAGCTTTTCGCCAAAGTAGAATCCGACGCGGGAGATCGTTCGCTGTGTCTTTTGATCGATTCCCGTCCAGCCGAGCCGAGTGGAGACTCGCATGCGGGTCAAGCCTTTTTCGAAATATTCTGGTTCGATGAATCGGTTCTTGTTCGAGTTAAACGAATCAGCCATGTTTGACTGGCCGCTACACAGCCAAACCTCGCCAACCAATACACCAGAAAGTTCGAGGCTATTCATTCCTTCAACAAACAACGGCTGTTCCCGATTGGATGTTGAGAGCGGATCTAACCTTACGATCCACTTGCCTTCCACATCTGCCTTCGTCCGTTTGACTTGCCCTGCAAACTTCACAGTCACATTTTCTCCGGCGTCATCGACGACTCGTCATCTCGCTGATCTCCCGGCATAGCCGTTGGATCTTCTTCTTTGACGGACGCGTGCCGATAAAAGCACGCCCCGTCTTCGGCGAGTAACAGCGGCCGATGGTATAACCCAGGAAGTCAAACGACTCGTCTGGCACTTTGCAGAGCTGCGTCTTGGTTTCGTTCACCGTCAGCTTCAACTGATCCATCATGTTCCGCATGACGTGCATGGCCTCGTCGGCCGTGCCGCGACAACAGATCACGAAATCGTCAGCATAGTTAACGATCTTGGCACCAAGACGTTGCTGGTGTCCCAACGTTTTCCAGCCCAGAATAAACCGACGCATGTAGAGATTTGAAAGCAGTGGCGAGATCGGAGCCGGGCACACGCCGCAGGTGGGTCGGTGGGCATCCCCGACGTTCGTCTTTGTTCCAGGTCGTTCGATGGCGACGTCCACGATTGTCAACTTCTTCCACCGGTGCTTCCAGCCACATCTTGATCAGACGTAACATGTGCTGATCGCTGATGCGACGTGACAACGACTTCAGGAGTTCTGAATGTGGGATCGAATCGAAGTAGCCGGACAAATCTGCGTCCACAACCTCCGTATGGCCAGTGTTGAGCAGTGAGTGGACTTGGCGAACCGCGTCCAATGCACTGCGTCCAGGCCGGTACGCGTGTTGCTCCGGTCGCAGGTCAGCCTCGAAGATCGGCTCCAAGACCAACACTGCCGCCATCATCACCACGCGGTCTTTGATCGTTGGGATACCCAACGGTCTCTGCTTGCCATCCGGTTTGGGAATATAAACTCGCTGCACCGGACTCGGACGATACGTCTTTGTCCTGAGTTCTTCCGCCAGTTCACCCAGCCACTTCTTCACACCGTATCGCTCAATGTCCTCGAACGTCTGACCATCGACGCCCGCCGCGCCGCCGTTAATCTGGCAGCGACGGTGAGCCATCCACAGCACGTCGTCTCGAAACACCTTGTCGTACAACGTATAGAAGCGAAACTCGGGTGATCCCTTCGCTTTCGCGTGCAACGCATCCTGCAGTTTCTGAACCTTGGGTAGAGTTGGTAGGCTCATCGCCAATCTCACAGCTCTCTGGTCACTTCGTGCGTTGACCTTGAACTAAGGCCCCTTCGCTCGACCGGCATTACCCGGCGTCATCACGACTACGGACCTATCCGCCACCTCGCACGGCCGAGCCTGCTCGTCACCGAGTTCTCGTTGAGGGTCACGCGCCCTCACCGCCGAGGCTTCCCGTGTTGCCTGTCGATTCTTCTTACACACATGCCATCGCCATTACCCCGGCGGGACCAGTCGAGACTTGTCGCTCGTTGCTCGACGGGCGGCGGCCTTCCCCATCGGTCCGGCAGGTCGGCTCCCGCATTGCGCGTTTCGAGGATGGCTCAGCGTTCACTCACGTTATGGCCTGCGTGTTTGCTGACTCCCTAAAGGAGCCTTTTCCAAAAGTGCTTCAGACCAAGTTGTTACCTCCTTGACCCGCTCCAGGTGCTTCCGGTTGGAGCGACAAGTAACCGGCCGGGATTCGCACCCGCTAGAATCAACACGCCTTTCACGGCACACTCACCGACGCGCCCAAGCGTGGGTAGCTAGACCGCTTTCGACGTACCAAATCGAAAGCACTTGGGGGAGTAATCCTGCGGATTTACGCCAAATAACCGCAACCCGCAGCCCAGTGCCGCATTAGACTTGGCGAAAAAAGATGTCCACGATTGCGCAGGTTGAGTGGTAACTGTAGGTGGTCGGCATGCCGCTTGAAAGGCGATTTCATGTTTCCACTTGAGCGTCGATCTGCGGCGGTCGGCCACTTTTACGAAAGTACTCGTTACGATGTAAACGTTTTTGACACGCCCCTGGTTGCTTGAAGATGGATGGTGCAGACGCAAAACGAGATCGTGTTTTGAAAACAGCGATGGATTGTCGCGCTGAATTGATCGCATACGCTCGTTCATTGATCGGCAATTACGCGGGAGCCGATGATGTCGTGCAGGACGCGATGCTCGTGGTCATGAAGAAGTTCGACCAATTCCAGGAAGGCACGTCGATGCTCGCTTGGTGTCGATCGATTGTGCGACTCGAAGTGCTGCGGTTAAGACAACAGAACCAGCGAGAATGGACTTTGGCCGAACGATTGCTGGATGATGCGATCGATGCAGCGTTCGACGAATTCCAAACCGAACGGCGACGGGACGATGCGGAGAATTCACGAGAAGCATTAGAGCGATGTCTTGAGCGAGTGCCGAAGCGAGGACAAGGGGTCCTCCAGGCGCGTTTCGCGGACGAACTGAGTTATCAACAGATCGGTGAGCGGCTCGGTATGACGATCGAGGCCGTGCGCAAGACGCTATTTCGACTCAAGAGACAAGTACGGTCGTGTGTAGAAACCAGCTTGAGGGCGGCACAATGAACGACAAGAACGATTGGGAAGAACTGGTCGACCGTCACTTGCGTGGCGAGTTGGACGGATCCGAGAAGGAACATCTCGCGGAACTGCTCGATAGCAATGCTTCCGCGCGAAGAGAGTTCGTTGAGCACGTGCAGTGGGATACCGAGTTCGCAGAGGCGCTGCACGAAAGTGGCTATTCGCCCCGCGATGCAGACATCGTGGCCGCAGAGCGAGCAAAGACAGATGGCCAGTGGGCATCGAAGCCCACATTCTTACGGTTGATGCTGGCCGCCGCCGCAGTGGTCATCGTTGTGCTTTCAGCAGGCTTGATTTACCAACGGGCTTATCCACAGGGAGGGATTCATGAAACCAACGTCATTGCCGCGCAACGTCGCGTTTCGGACGTGTCTATTGCCAGAATCACCGGCTTGAGTGGATCGCTGATCTGGACTGGCGACCGCGGGCAAATCGCTCGAGATGTGCGAGTCGGGACGGAACTGCCGGGCGGTACGATCGAAGGCATGGCGCCCGACTCGTGGTTCGAACTTCAGTTCAACGACGGTTCGACCGTGATGATTGCTGGTACTTCGATGCTGACGTTTGCCGATCCGGGACAAAAGGAATTGCGGTTGAGGGAAGGTATCTTTTCAGCCAAGGTCGTTCCGCAACCAAAAGGCAAGCCGATGTTGATCCACACACCGTCCACGTTGCTCGAGGTGCTGGGAACGCAATTCGACGTCGAAGCGAGCCTGGATTCCACCATGCTGAATGTCACGGAAGGCAAAGTTCGGGTGAGGCGGCTGAGCGACGGTCGCGAGGTCGACGTTCCGGCGAAGCATCGTGTGATTGCCGAGGGTGGCGGTGACCTGACGCCCCAGCCGGTTCCAGAATCGGTGAATCATTGGAAGAGTCAGCTGCACCTGCGGCCCGGATGCTATGGAACATGGTTGCCGGCAACGGAACTGCGGGCTGCTGCTCAGAAATCGATCCCCCTGGTACCTCGGGAAAACCCCAGTGTTACGCTGTATCTGCTGGGGATCCCAGTGTCCCGTAGCAATGGTCCACCGGTGGTTGTCAGGTCGAATTCCCAGTTCGTCGTCCGCGGGCGCCTTAACAAACCGGCCAAAGTTCATTTCGGCATCGCGGTGTCGGATGTCAATGGCGAATTCGCTGGAAAGTTCCGCGGGGACCTTGATCACCAGCAACCCATTTCCGAGCCAGACGAGGATGGTCAGTTTGAGGTCGTCTATCGAATCGGCGACTTTACACTCGATCCGTGCGTTCATGATCGGAAAGAGGAACTAGCTGGCGAACCCGACGGGCTGGTGCTCAACGGTGTTTGGGCCTTCACGAATCTTGGCGGCCCGTCGGGGCTGGAGGTCACCGAAATTGAATTAGTTCCACCCCGCCAGGGTCGCCCGACGCCTCAAATGCAAGAGTAACAGTTTGATGAAAGAAGTCATGACCCTATCGTCTGAAAGCTGCACGACAGCAGCCGACGGGGATCTCATTAGCTTTGTGGCTGGTCTCTTGTCGCAACATGGCGTTCATGTTTCTGTGAAAGAAGTCGCAGTCTCGAACCGCAGTGGTTATCAACTGGTTCGCTCCCGGCCCGAAGTGGCTATTTTGATCACGGCCTATGACCGAGATGAAACGCGTGATGTGTGCGAACAAGAGGATGACGAAGATGACCTCTCCACAAAGACGATAGCCCCCCAGATTCTCAAGGTGCAGCGACTACCTCACGTTCGCGAACGGCGAAATGAAGCTGCGGAAAGCACCAGGAAGAGAATCGAAGTCGCCCCTTTGGTTATTGATCAATCTCGACGAGTTTGCGCGTTGGGCGGACAGGAAGTTGATTTGACAACGGCCGAATTCGAGTTGCTATGGCTGCTGGCGATCCATGCGGGGAGCGTTGTCAGTCGCCATCGTCTGTATCAGGAACTACTTGGCTTGAAATACGATGGACTGGATCGGTCGATCGATTTGCGGGTTTCGCGTTTACGAAGAAAGCTGAAGGATGATCAAAATCGCGCAGAGTTAATCAAGTCGATTCATGGAGTCGGCTACCTTCTGGCGGCGCCAGATCAGAACGGAAACTCACACGAGTTTCGGCCACACGAAAATCACAGAAACTCTTGACGAGTTTCGCGACGTTAGAATCTTAACTGTTGCTCTGACAATCCAATAATTCCAACGGAGTTCGACCCAACGATGCGAAGATTAGCGCGACTCGCAGGCCTCTCGGCGATTGCTATCTTCGTCGCTCTCTTTCTATCGAACGAGCGGGCCTATGCCGCCGACTCGATCGACAGGCCGAACGTCCTGTTCATCGCCGTCGACGATCTGAATGACTGGGTTGGCTGCCTCGGCGGACATCCACAGGCGAAGACTCCAAACATCGACAAGCTTGCCCGCAAGGGGGTCCTCTTCGAGCAGGCCCATTGCGCCGCTCCACTCTGCAGCCCGTCGCGTACCGCGATCATGATGGGGCTCCGTCCATCGACGACCGGCATCTATGGCAATTTGAACTGGTTTCGCGACATGCCGCAGTACAAGGATTGGGTGACGCTCCCGCAGTACTTCCGTCAACATGGTTATCTCGCCTGGGGCGGCGGCAAACTTTATCATCAGGCCCATGGCAAGTTCTCCGATGCCGAGGCTTGGGATCACGTTTATTCGACGCGCACCGGCGCCGTCCCGCCGCCAAAACACGAACGCTACAAACACGGGCTACGCCCCAAATTCGAGTCGAATCCGATTCTCGCTCGCCTGATCGATTGGGGACCGACAGACCATCCCATTGAGGCCAATCCCGATTGGAAGACCGCTGACGGCGCTGCTCAGTTCCTTGGGCAAGATCACGACAAACCCTTTTTCCTTGGTTGTGGCATCTACCTGCCACATCTGCCCTGGTATGCCCCGAAGAAGTTCTTCGACCTGCATCCACTCGAAGACATCGAACTTCCCCCGCACAAAGTAGACGATTTCGATGACATCCCCGCCATTGGCAAACGCATGGGCGAACGTCACATCCAGCACATCCGTGAGAGCGGCAAATGGAAGGAAGCCGTCCAGGGTTGCCTCGCTTCCGACTCCTTCGCTGATGCCTGCGTCGGTCATGTACTCGATGCATTGGAAAAGAGTCGTTATCGCGACAACACCATCGTCGTCCTTTGGGGCGATCACGGCTATGACGTCGGCGAAAAGAAGATCGCCAAGTCGGCGCTCTGGGAACAGACGACCCGCACGCCGCTCATCATCTACGCACCGGGCAAATTGCCGTCCGGCATTCCGGCCAGTGGAAAGACCTGCAAGAGTCCGGTCGGTCTCGTCGACCTCTATCCAACGTTGCTTGAGTTATGCGGATTACCGGATCAACCACGACTCGATGGACGCAGCCTCGCGCCGCTCGTCAACGACCCGAACGCCGATTCGCCGTATCCAGCAATCATCACGCATTCGCCGCACTGGCTCGGTGTGAATCACGCGGTTCGCTCAAAGCGTCACCACTACATTCATTACTCCGATGGAGGCGAGGAGTTGTATGATATGCAGAATGACCCAAATCAGTGGCGCAATTTGGCAGGTAGTCCTGCGCACACGGATGTGAAAATCGAACTTCGAAAGTGGTTGCCCAAAACGAATGCTCGGCACTTCCGAGTTGAGTCCAAGTAAGTTTGGCACAAGAAACTAAGCGAGACCTTAATGCGATCAATCCTCCTACTCTGCTGCAGTTGCCTATTCCTGACTTCGCTGGCCGAAGCGGCGGCTGAGCGTCGCCCCAATGTCGTAATCCTGCTGGCTGACGATCTCGGCTCGAAAGACATCGGTTGTTACGGCGGCCCCGTGAAGACTCCGGCACTCGACGAACTGGCCGCGAAAGGCGTCCGTTTCACCGAATTTCATGCCGGGGCAGCGGTCTGTTCGCCATCGCGGGCAACGCTAATAACCGGGCGACAGCACCTGCGAACGGGCATCTACGGCGTCCTGCAGGATCACATGCACAACATGCATCTGCTTGAGCGAGAGGTGACGATCCCGGAACTGCTCCAGCAGGCCGGATATGGCACTGCGCACTTTGGCAAGTGGCACATCGGGATGACTTCGGGCAAACGTAAAAAACCGTCGCCCACCGAACACGGTTTTGATTACTGGTTCGGTCTGTCCAATGGCGCGCATCCCAGCCACAAGGATCCGGTCAACTTCCTTCGCAACGACAAGCGGGTCGGCCCGTTGAAAGGCTATTCGTGTCAGCTGATCGTGGATGATGCGATCCGTTGGTTGGATCAGAAAGAGCATCCGGACCAACCGTTCTTTCTGAACCTCTGGTTCAATGAGCCCCATGCCAAACTCGCGGCGCCCGCGGAAATCGTGTCGCTCTACGGAGACCTCAAAGACGAAGCCGCCATCTATTCCGCAACGGTCGACAATACCGATCGAGCTATCGGACGCCTCGTTGCCAAGCTCAGGGCGATGGGCCAACTCGACAATACGCTAATCATCTATTCGTCGGACCACGGCAGTTATCGAGCGGATCGCAATGGAGGACTGAAAGGCAACAAGGGATCGAACTTTCAAGGCGGTCTGCGTTCGCCCGGGATCTTCTTCTGGCCGGATGGTATTCGCGGCGGTCGAATTGAAGACACGGCTTCCGGCTCTGTCGATTTGCTGCCAACCATCTGCACTCTGACCGGCATTGATGAACCCGCGGGCGTCCATCTGGACGGCGCCGATCTCTCGCCTTTGTTGTTGGAGAAAGGGACGTTTAAACGCGATCAGCCCTTGCTCTGGCTTGCGCCGTCATCGGGACACCTGGCCACCTTGCGCGAAGGGTCCTATACATTGATGGGATATCGGGGTTATCAACTGCCATTTGATCACGTCAGGTTCAACGAAATCTTGCGAAAAATGGCTGAGCTGGCAGGCATCGATCCGTCACTCCCCAACCTTATCACGCGGGTGAGCAATACAACGTTCTCCAGCTCTGAATTCAGTCGCCTGAATGCCGAACGAGTGCGTTTGCAGACCTTCCAGGAAGCGTGGATTCCGGCGATCAAGGCCGGCGGGTTCAATCGTTTTGCGCTGTATGAC
>JACNKX010000147.1 GCA_014381825.1 Planctomycetota bacterium | reverse complement strand
GGGGCGGGGGGCGCCACCCCCCCGGGCCTGGGGGGGGGGGGGGGAGGGCCCCGTGGGGGGCGGTGGTGAACGCCCCGCCCGCGGTCGGCGGGAGGGTGCGGACGGGGGCGGGGGCGGGGAGGTGGGGGATGTTGTTTTGGGGACGGGCCGCCCGGTGGAGCAGCCCCCCCGCCGCGTTGACTTGGATTCCAACATTGGCTTGCACAGCGAAGGCCTCGTCGGTGTCAGTCGGCGGATCGTTCACCGCCGTGACATTGATCGTAAACGTCTGGTCGGGCGAAGTGTCGTCGCCTCCGTTGGCCGTGCCGCCACTGTCCATGATGTTCAACGTAATGGCCGACGCACCGTTGGCGTCGGCTGCCGGTGTGTAGGTCAGTTGTCCCGTCCCGTCGACCGCCGGTTGGGCCGAGAACAAGGCCATGTTGCTGTTGCCGGTGATATTGAACGACAAGGTCTGGGTGGCTTCATCGACCGGTCCGGTAGAGAGACCGGTGGCCCAACCAGGAACCGTCTGGGCTCCGGCGTCTTCCAATACCGTTTCGTCGGCACCCTTGGTGAACGAAGGTTCGTCGTTGACGGCCGTGACGTTGATCGTGAAGGTCTGGTCGGGCGACGTATCGTCGCCGCCGTTGGTCGTGCCACCGCTGTCCATCACGTTCAGCTTGATGACCGCCGAACCGTTCGCGTCGGCTGCCGGTGTGTAGGTCAGTTGTCCCGTGCCATCGACCGCCGGTTGGGCCGAGAACAACGCCATATTGCTGTTGCTGGTGATGTTGAACGAGAAGGTCTGGGCGGCTTCATCCGCGGGGCCCGCCGAGAGACCTGTTGCCCAGCCAGCCACTGTCTGAGCGCCAGCGTCTTCCAGTACCGCCGTGTCGGCACCCTTGGTGAACGAAGGTTCGTCGTTCACCGCCGTGACGTTGATCGTGAAGGTCTGGTCGGGCGACGTATCGTCGCCGCCGTTGGCCGTGCCACCGCTGTCCATCACGTTCAGCGTGATGACCGCCGAACCGTTCACGTCGGCTGCCGGTGTATAGGTCAGTTGTCCCGTCCCGTCGACCGCCGGTTGGGCCGAGAACAAGGCCATATTGCTGTTGCTGGTGATGTTGAACGAAAGGGTCTGGGCGGCCTCAGCCGCTGGTCCGACCGAAAGACTGGTGGCCCAGGCAGCTACTGTTTGCGCGCCCGCATCTTCCAAGACGGTCTCGTCGGCACCCTTGGTGAACGACGGTTCATCGTTGATCGGCGTAATGTCAAGCGTGATCGCGCCGTCGGTCGGTCCCGACGGAGCTTGGTCTTCGATGTGCGTGGTGATCGTTGTATCGACGTCGTTGTTCGCCGTCGGTGTAAACGAAACCGCCGCCAGCGCAGTGTTGACCGCCGCCGGCGAACCGGTGACCGTCCAGATTCCCGTGCCTGGTGTGTACGTCTCGCCGTTGCCACTGGCCGCTGTCAAGACGCCTGTTGCCGTGTTAGCTAGTGTCAGAGTGGCCGTAATGGTGTCACCCGTATCCGGATCGGTGATGACAATGTCGTCCAGCGCGACCGTCGCATCGTCTTCGTTGTAGGGCTTGTTCTGCGTCAGATTCGTGGCCGTCGGAGTGTCGTTCAATCCGTTGACCTTAACGGTGACAGTTCCCGGAGCGGTTGCGCCCTTGTCATCCGAAGCTTGATAGATAAACGTGTCGTTGGTCATTGCGCCGGCGACAAGTGCTTGCAGCGTCGCCGAACCTGTCGGGTCATAAGTGAAGCTGCCATCGGCGAGGATCGCGACCGAGGCACCCTGAGTGCTCAGCACCATTTCCGGGACGGCGGAGAAGGGATCGCTGTCTGGTTCGGTATCGCCGGTCAATACGCCCGGAGCAGCAATCGGCAGCGGCGTATCTTCGTTCGTCGGCGTCCCGGTAAAGTCGTCGTCGACGGTCGTGGGCGGCTGGTTGTTCACGCCCGGTACGTTGCTGGTCGCGATGATGTTGCCTTCGCTCAGCGGATTCTGCTCGTACTCGTCACTGAGGTCTCCCGCCGCGTTCGGATCGAACAGGTCGAGGCTTCCGACGGCATCGAGGTCGAGAATCCAGGTGTCAATGGCAAGTAAGCGTCGCGGCTCTAAGGCTTCCGCGTACAGTCGACGGCTGTTTCTTCGAGATCGCAGAGGGCGTGCTTTTCGTTTCATCTCTTAACGCGTCCATTCGCTAAAGACTTGATGATTTGTTTCGCTCGACGCGAACTGCAAACTTGCCGCTCAATAGAACAGAACTACATCGATCGCAGCGGTGACTTGGCTGCTGCTGCGGTTGTCGTCGAACGTCCGAAAGTTGGGGTCACCGCCTGGGGCTGCTCCATTCCCTTTCAGGTCGGAATAGTCCCAGCGAATCTCCGGACGGACGGTGACGTTCGTGTGCGGTCGCCAATTGAGTCCGCCAGTCAAGGCAAAGTAGTTCCCACCGAGAAAGGTTGGGCCTCCCGGATTGAAAACGACAGGGATGCCGATCCGACTGTGATCCTGGTCGCGAAACCACTCCGCGCGAACGGCGGCACTCATCTGATCGTTGACGTCGTAGATCAGGTACTGGTTGATTCCATACCACTTGCCGGTATTGAACGTGATCGTTGTGGGGCCGGTATTTACAACGACCTCGGCATCCTCTTGATAGCCGAAGTCGTGCTGAAAGACATACCGCCAGCAGTCGTTGATTTGATGTTGAAGAACGAGACTATAGAAGTGCCGGTTCTCGTCGATCAAAGCACCTCCGGCGCGAACGCCGGTGACGTCCATGCCTGAATGTACGGTTGCCGCCAGCGACGTTCGTCGATCGGAACTCCTGATCGTGATCCCACCCAGAACCCCGTTCTCATTGGAAGTACTATCGAAGACGTCCCAGCCGTTGGTGTATCCCGCATGCAGCGTGACCGAATCGTTCGGGTTGATCGTGAACAGAGCGCCAGTGTGGGTGAACGGCTCGCCGTATAGATAGGTGTAGGCGTGGGAGTAAAAGAAGTTCTCCGGCGCAGCCGCCGTTTCGTATCCAGCGATCGAATAGAAATGGCCTGCCTTAAGCGACACGCCGCGCAGCCACGGGGCAGCAACCTCAACATATGCCTGCGGAATCGCGAGGCCATAGTCGCTGGTCTCACCGTTCCACTTTGGCGTTCCGTCCCGATGTCTTTCCAGTCCGGGCACGGTAAGAAAGCGAGCGTCGCTACCCAGCAGTACATCAGCTCGACCGCCAAATCCCCACGCGTGTCCATTCCGGCGAACTGCTTTTTCCGCGTACAGATACAGCTGGTTCAGGCGATAGTCGTTCGACCTGTCGTTGAACCCTACTGGCGAGTTCATACGATCACTTGGCACGCCGTAGTTGCTCGTGAACCCCTGTTGAAGCCAACCACCAACAAGGATTCCACCCATGTCATGCGGCAACATGCCGGCCCGCTCAGTACATTTCAAGCACTCGGCGCCGTAACGGCCCAGCGGTTCACAATTGCAGTCAGCAACCTGTTCAAAGTGACTAACCGGCTGCACAGGATTCAAGAACGTCGGGATGTTGCCGCCAGGAATACTCGAAAAATCTGCCGGAGGGCCAGTGTATTGCGCGCCTGTCTGATAAGGCGGCGGCAGTCTGTTGGTAGTCTCAATGCCTGGCAGCGGCTGCATGTTCTGAACTGGCACAACAGGGTTGGCAGTTCCTGGGCGATTGGCACCGAGGTAACCAGCCTGCGACGGCATCGCGGATGCAGACGCGGCGGCTTGCCTCTGGGCCCATTCTTGATAGGACGGCCCTCCAGAACCGGGCGGTGCAATTGCTCGCGATTGCGCGGCGCACAACATAAACACTACGAACGCGATCGAGGCGACGCCCCGACAAGGCAATAGTTTCAACATCTCGTTTGCCTACCGGACCGGCGCAGCATTACCAAGTCGCGACCTCATCGAAGGTCGCAAGGTGAAGTACGCCGCGCCGGACGAAACGAAGGGACTGAACTGTGGTGACGAGTGTGTTCGCAGGCCTAGAAAAGTAACCGAACGGTAAACGGCCTGCCGAGTCGCGCGGAACTGTAGCAGAATCTGCGCCTTTTCCCAGATCAGTTCGGCGAGGCGCTGCTAGCGAGATTCGTAGATCGCCGACAACTTGCTCCAATTCAGGATCGCTGGCGCAAGCACTGGTACATGCGTCGGAATTGATTGCCGTAACTCGTTGTGGTATTGATTCTCGCAACCCATTGATTTGCGAATTTAGATCCGAGCGTTGCGGATTCGCCCACTGGTCGGCCTCTCTCCTGACAAAAGCTAGTAAATCGTTAGGCTTACGGGCTTTAGTTATTTCTTAACCGGAGGCCGTTGTGAATCACTCAGTGGAAACGCCAATACTAGAAACTGAGCGGTTGATCCTTCGTGGGTGGAGCGACGACGATTTAGCACCATTCGCCCAGATGAACGCTGATCCTAACGTGATGCGGCACTTTCCGACTACGCTCAGCCGTGAGGAGAGTGATCACTTTGCCTCTCGAATCATCGCCCATTTTTCTTCCGAAGGATTCGGCCTGTGGGCCGTTGAAATCAAGAGCGTCGCGCCATTTGTTGGCTTCATTGGCCTCGCGACGACGAGATTCGAGGCGCACTTTACACCAAATGTCGAAATCGGCTGGCGACTGGCCGCCGATTGCTGGGGTAACGGCTACGCGCCGGAGGGCGCACGCGCAGCATTGAAGTTTGGATTCAAGTCGTTGGACGAAATTGTCTCGTTCACGGTGCCCGCGAATCTTGCATCACGTCGCGTGATGGAAAAGATCGGCATGACACATGACCCAACAGAAGACTTCGAGCATCCCGCGCTTCCCGAAAGAGACCCGCTGCGACGACATGTCTTATACCGATTGCGCCGTGAAGATTGGGAGACTAACCACGCTCCAAAACGCTAACGCCGTTACACACTGTGCGTCTTCATGATATAGCCGGCGTAGACCGAGGCTTCTTCCCTCGCGAAGCAACAACTAATCCATCAGCCAACTTACCGCCCGGTAGAATAACGGGCTTTGATTTCGGCATGACGTCGCTCACCAACTCGATCATGTGCTGATGACAGGTCAGAAAGATGATCTGCACCTGCTCGGAAAACTCCGCCAGGACTTGCAAAGTTTGTTTGGCGCGTTCGATGTCGAAGTTGACGAGGACGTCGTCCATTACGATCGGTAGCGGTTCCGATTCGTTGCAATAGTGATTGATGTACGCCAATCGAATGGCAAGATAGAGTTGCTCTCGTGTGCCAGTGCTCAGCTGATGCGGTTGCTTGCGTTTGCCTTGCTCGTCGACGACCAACAAAGTCCCGTACTCATCCAGTTTACGCTCGATCTTCGTGTATCGGCCGAGCGTCATGCGATCGAGCAGCCGTTCCACTTCACCGAGCATTGCAGGTTGGTGGTCGCGTTCAAACTTCTTGAGTGCCTGTTTCATTAACGACTGAGCCAAGACGAGTGGAGCCCAGCGGTCGACAGCACTAGCGAGTTGGCTGCGAGTGCTTTCTAAATCGACGGCGATTTCAGCAGCTCGGCTCACTCCGTCGAGGTTCTTGCGATCTTGCTCAAGCAAAGTCGCTCGACCATGTGCCGTGTCGTAGTCGCGTTCGATTTGTGTCAGTTCCTCCGTGATTCGTTCGATCTCAATACGGACAGAATCTGAGTCGAGTTCTGACAATTCCTGAGTGAAGCCGACTTCATCCGTCGTGCCGCGAATTGCGTTGATTTCTGTTGTGGCTTCACGGCAAAGTTCGATTAACTCGGCGCGTCGAGTGGCTGCACTTGCGATGTCGTAAAAATTCGTCTCGCCATCCACGCCGGCCAGCTTGAACAGCTGATCCAACTCGACATCGATGCCGCCGAGTTGCGACTCTTTCGATTGTTGGCGCTTGCGCAGTTTGTCGCGACTGATAGCGAGTTGATGTTGGTCGCGATCCGCAGCTTTGGCTTTCGCTAAGCGTGATTGCAGCTCATCCATGGCATGTTCCGGAACGAAGTCAATCAAATCCGGCACCAGCTCGTCGCACAACGCGTGAACGGATTGCCGAAACGACTCGATGCCTGACTCCATGTCAGCGACACGTGTGTCAAGATCGGTTGCTTTGTCCCAATCGTTGCGAGCTTCCGCTAAACCGCTGAGAATCTTCGATGCGAGATGAACATTCCACTCGCGTGGGAACGAGAGCTGATCGAGAAACGCCTCCCAACGAATCTGCCAATCGTCCGTTTGTTGCTCGATGTCGGCAAGTTGTTCGTCGATCGTCTGCAGTGACTCCTCTTTTTCCGGCAACTGTTCTTCGTACGCTTGCCGGCGCACACGGGCCTCGCGAGCCGCTTCAGATTGCAGCTTTGCTTTGGCTAGTTGCTGAGTCGGTGTTTCGTTGGAGCCAGGAAAGCTCGCAGCAAGACGCCCTTCGAACTCGGCCACTGAAGCCTGCAGAGCGTCGACTCGCGACGTCAAGCGTTGAAGCTGCGAGCGTGCCTCCGAGAATTCGTCGAACACTGACAGCCAATCAAGCATGGCGTCGGGAGACACGGGCTCAAATGGGCAATGGCTCCACAACCCTTTCCACTCAGAAGCGAGTTGTGAGCGTTGTTCCAACCGCTCTGCTAAGTGTTGCTCCAGTGTCGTGCCCCGTTCGACAAGGCGTTTGATGTCGAATGTTAATTGATCTCGCGTCGCGGCTTGTTCCGCCCTGCCCTGCCGTTCATCGGCCAACTTGTCACAATCGGCGACGGCTTCTTCGTACGCATCGGCAAGAAAGCCAGTCGTTGCCTCAACGTTTGTTGGATTATCAATCCACTTGGTGACTGCCTTGGCATCGAATGCCTTCGGATCGAGCAATTGCATTCGAACGATCTGCCAACCAGCATCTCGATGAACGCGCGTGGCGACCAGTTGCTCACGATCTGGTACGGCGACTCTTGCATCGAACTGTGCGAGCTGCTCTTGCTTGTCCGATTCCTCCTGACGTGCCGATTCAAGTCGTCGCCTGGCTTCGTCGACGGCTTCCTCGAATTTTTTCAGCCTCGCGCGAAACTCCACGACCGTCGCTGCCAATGGCAACGATAGAGCTGATCCCCCGTCCATTGAAGCTTCAAATGGCGAGTTTAACTTTGCCAGCAAAGCCTGTACTTTGGCTTTGTTATCTCGGATCTGGTCCTGCAAGTCCGACAAGCGGTCAACGTCGCGCTGATAAGCGGTCGCTCGCTCGAGCAGTGCCGCCAATTCGACGGACTCTTCAGCGGCGTTCGTTTGTGCAAGCTGCTTTGCAAGTGAACTGATATCCGCTTGAATGGTTCGTCGCCCGGCAACCAGAGACATCTTTCGTTGTGTAAGTTCGTCGAGTTTCGACTCAAGCCGATCAATCTCGTCGCGCTGTGCCAATGTCGTTTGGAATCGTTCCAAGTGTTCGCAATTCCAATCAGGCGAAAAATCTCGCAGCTTAGCCAGCACACGAGACTTTATAGACAGTGAATCCTGCTGTCGAAGTGGGAGATCGCTGCGGTATCCCGTAATCTGTGTGATTTGTTGTTCCAACTGGCGAATCGTTGCCTCACGGGCGACCAATTCGGGCGCTGGCGTTAAGGCAGCGATCTGGTCCGTTTCTTCTATGAGTTCCTGCTCAATCGTGGCCAATTCGTTCGCGATAATTGTTCGCTGAACCTTCAGCCGCTGGAGGCGTTCGCCACCGTCCAAGGGAAACGAATCGGGAACGTTCAGTGTTCCTAGTTCCGCTTCGGCCTGCTGTTGACGCAACCAAGGCGTAATTGCCGCCGCGAGCCGTTCGAGATGCGTCTTACGAGTTCGTAGTTCTTCGCGACGCGTTCGCAGAGCTGAAACTGCGTCGGCCGCTCCACTTGACTCGCGCACCAGTTGCTCGAAGTCGCGAGGTTTAACGGTGGCTTCTTTCAAATCTTTCGCATGTCGCTTGATGCCGCTAAGCAGTTGATGAATCTGTTGCTTACTGCCTCGAGCTGTGAACAGGGCGTCGGCTTCTGCTTGTAACGCCGTCTGAGCCTTCTGGAAGTTGGCAAGGCCACCGAGCCCGCCACCGTACAATGCTTCGGTCAAGTTCGCTCGCTTCAGACTATCATCCGCCTCGGCCAACTCTCTGAGCGAGAAGCCAAACACTTGTTCGTACAGCTCTTTGTTAGCACCGCCAGTCAATTGACCGAGTGCGGACGCATCGATCTCGCGACCAGATGGTTCTTGCGAACCGACAACTTCGTTTTTCTTGCCCTTGCGGCGTCGGAAACGCAGTTGGGAGCCATCGTGCATGTCGAAAGAAGCGATTCCCGCCATCTCGCCGGAATGCTGTTCGAAGACGTAGGGATTTTGCTGAGCCTTAAAGCCAAATAGCATTTCTCGGATCAGCTGCAGCAGCGTCGACTTGCCAGCTTCATTTGGGCCGAAGACCAACGAAAATCCAGCATCGAACTCAAGCGATTGGTCACTGAAGACTCCGAAGTGTTCGACTTCCAATTCACGCAGCCTCATGCTTCAGCCTCCAGCAATTGCGAGACGAGTATTCCTTCGGCTTGCCCGAGCCATCGTCGAAGCTGAGCCAGATCTTGCACGTCGATCTCGCAAGCACTCAGTTCCGTTCCGGCTTTGGTCGCCAATGGCGCTAGGTCGGTCGCCAATGTTTTTAGCCTTACCTCGTCGTCTTGAGCTTCGTCCAGCAAGCGAAGCAACTCGGCAACCAAGTCCGAACCCAGGCGAAGCTGTTCGATGTCGATGGGCGGTCGTGTTTCGAGCTTGATCTTCTCGATCCACACTTCATCATCGAAGTCATTCGCCAAATTGCGAAGTTCCGTTAGTGTTTCCTCGCGTCGAATCGTTTGCACCAGTTCGTGATGTGCGGCGCAGGCTCCTTCAACAACAATGCGTATCGCCGAGAAACGGCCTGCGCTCGACTCGTGGCAAGACGCAATGTGTCGTTGAGCCTTCGTAATTAGATTCGCGATGTCGTCTTGCTCGTCGAGTTCGACTGTTGCTTGATGCCAACGAAGCGTATCCGTCTCGACGAACTCTGTCGCGGTCAGTTCGCCATCGACAACGGTATTCAACAGGCACCCACGCGGCCCTGCTTCGCGAATGTGCCGACCCTGCGTGTTTCCCGAGTACGCAACGAACGGTTCCGTCATGATCGGCGGTTCTGATCGTTGGTGGATGTGGCCGAGGGCCCAATAGTCGTAGCCCTTTGATCGCAGCATGGACTCACTGGTCGGGGCATACGTGTCGTGTTCGGCATTGCCAGTCAAACTAGTGTGCAGGACACCGATGTTGAATGCACCTTCAACGGCTTCGGGATATTTCGAAGCGATGTCGTCGTTACACTCGTGGTGTGCGAATCCTTGACCGTGCAACGCAACATCGTACTCTTCGAGCTTGAACGTTTGTGGTTTTCGAACAGAGAACTCATGCACATTATCGGGCCAGGCTAGGGCTTGGCGAACCTTGCTGGCCGCGTCGTGATTGCCTCGCAGTATGTAAACCGGAATGTTTGCGCGGTCGAGTCTTCGGAATTGGTTCGCGGTCCACAAGCCGGTCTTCATGTCTTGCCATTTGCCATCGAATAAGTCGCCAGCGATGATGACGAACGAAACCTCGTACTCAATCGCTAGATTCACAAGGTTTTCGAAGGCCACTCGCGTCGCGGCCCGAAACCGTTCGACAGGTGCTCCTTCGTACGCTTCCAGGCCTCGAAGGGGACTGTCGATGTGTAGATCGGCGGCATGGATAAACTTGAACATGCGGGTGTCACTCTAATTTTGATAGAAGAACGTGCTCCAGTAGTGAACCCACGTATATTACCGTAGTCGTTTGAAAAATAGAACCGGCAAGGTCTATGCGCGTGCATCAGCGGCGGTGAATCTGCAGGTGCAGCTCGCGGTTTTCATCTTCTCGTACAATCAGGTTCGCGTTACGTTAGCCTGACTTTGCTTCAGCGTTTCCATTCAATTCGAGATAAAACATGAAAGCATCGGAAGCGACGCGGTTGTTCTTCGAGAATGCCGCTGACAAAGTTGACTTGGACGACAGCATGCGCAAGTTGCTGCTAGCGGCAGAGCGCGAAGTGCAAGTTCAAGTTGCGGTTGAGATGGACAACGGCGAGATTGAAACGCTGGTCGGATATCGCGTTCAACATGACGATTCACGTGGGCCCATGAAAGGTGGCTTGCGGTATCATCCGGATGTGGATCTTGATGAAGTCCGTTCGCTGGCGGCATTGATGACTTGGAAGAACGCCGTGGTCAATATCCCCTATGGGGGCGCGAAGGGCGGCGTTTGCGTCGACCCAAACAAGCTCAGCCGCAAAGAACTCGAACGATTAACTCGCAAGTTCGTTGATCAGATTCACGACATCATTGGACCGCACACCGACATCCCCGCACCAGATATGGGGACTGATCACGAGATCATGTCGTGGATTCGTAACCAGTGGGAGAAATATCACGGCTTCAATCCGGCATGTGTGACCGGCAAGCCTGTCGAACATTATGGAGCCGAAGGACGCGAGGAAGCGACCGGGCGGGGCGTAGGGATTCTGGCATTTAAGTTGCTCGGACGACTTGGCCGAAAGCCGGCCGAGACGCGTGTTGCCATTCAGGGGTTCGGAAATGTCGGAACGCACGCGGCCAAGTTCCTTCATGAAGCGGAATTCAAAGTCGTCGCGATCAGCGATGTCACCGGTGCTTACTATCGACCCGACGGAATCGACATTGCGAAAGCATTACGATTTTCCAACGAACACGGTCGAAGCCTGAATGGCTATCCGGAAGCGGACCGGATCTCGAACGAAGAGCTACTTGGGCTCGACGTCGAAGTGCTAATTCCTGCGGCGTTGGGTGGCGTGATCACCTCGGAAAATGTCGATCAAATCAAAGCGGATATCATTCTGGAAGCAGCGAATGGACCGATCAATCCGCACGCTGACAGCGTGCTGCATGAACGTGGTGTCATGATCTTGCCAGACATTTTGGCAAACGCCGGTGGTGTAACGGTCAGTTACTTCGAATGGGTTCAAAACCTTCAATACTACAAATGGGATCTGAATCGCGTCCGCCAAGAACTCGACCACGTGCTGACGCAAGCGTTTGAACAGGTCTGGCAAGAGGCTAACGACTGGCAAGCCAGCCTGCGGACCGCCGCCTACATCATCGCCATCCGGCGTGTGCATCGCGCGACAGTACTCGCTGGTATTTGATGCTAAACAGAGTTGTAACTGATACATCCGTTACAAGTGATCGTTCGCCCGCCATTCCTAGGCGGCGCTCAAGCGTAAAGCGTTCGTCGTCCGCATGCACGTAACCTACGCTTCCGTTGGTAACATCACTCGTTGCCATGTCGCGGGGGATCTAAGCCATACAAACGGCTCGGATCGGGTAGCACTCGCATTGGTTACGAAATGCGAACTGGTTATGGGAATCCTATGCTCTTCGATCTTAGTGGTCTCGACGTGTTTGGACTTTTTTTGACTGCTGCGTTCGGCTTCTTGGTCGGAAAACTGCGGCGTACTGGAGCGGTTGACGTCTCGTCAGTGGAACGGGATATACAGCGAGCCAACGCGATCATTCAGGAATTCGAAGGCATTGCGGCGCACCTGCGGCATGCCGTCCAACAACATCAACAACAAGTCGTTCAATTCAAGGACCGGCTCAACGCCGCGTCGCAGGGACGGCGAAACGCGGACTGGGAGGATTTTTCAGTCGAAGCGGAACGCATCCTGAAACCAACTCTCGCACTTGCTGATGACGTGGCACGAGCGTACGACCAGATCAAGCAACAATCAAACGTATTGGTGAATCTCCAGGAGTCTCGGGTTGATCCGCTGACGGGCCTTGGCAATCGCAGGATGTTCGATCAGTCACTTGATAGCTTTCGTGCGTTGTTCAATCGCTATCGCAAACACTATTCGCTGGCGATGCTCGACATCGATCACTTCAAGAAGATTAACGACACACACGGTCATCTGCACGGAGACCACTGCTTAGCAACGGTCGGGACTCTGCTGCGAGATTTAGCGCGAGAAACAGATGTTGTCGCGCGGTACGGCGGTGAGGAGGTCGTGATACTAATGCCCGAAACACCCATCCAAGGGGCTGCTATTTTCTGCGAACGAGTGCGGAGCAGAATTGAGTCCCAGTTAAATCTAACCGTCAGCATCGGCGCGGCATCCACGGAACACTTCGGCGTCACCGATGACCTACTTAACGTCGCCGATCAAGCGCTCTATCAAGCGAAAGAAGCGGGCCGCAACTTAGTGTTCATGACCGACTCGGACGGATGTCGCCAGGTTCAACCGCCGGAATCCGAACCAGAGACGGATTCGAATTGCGAATCTAACGAGGCGGAAGTGGCGTTGGCGTAACCATCGCTGAGTAGCTGTGCCCCCCTGACGTAGCGGTTACTACTAAAGTCGCACCAGTCAACCGATCGGCAATCGCCTGTCGTCGTCAGTTTAAGATTGCCGCGAAACATCTATAGAGTAAGCACTTAGGCGATTTTCGCGACATCTGGCTCCGAATCGATTACGATTGTAGCGGCCCAACGGAATAATCGTCGTTAGTCGTTGCGATGAAAAGTCTTGAACCAAGGAACGTAGCTTTTAGAATAGAGTTTACATTCGGTGCGGTCGGCGCTGACACAACGCTCGACAAAATAAGTCAGGCTGTGGCGGTGCTGGATGTCAGCGGCGTAAAACACCCAGGTTCTGCATGTCTTGTAAGGAGGCAAGGTTATGCGAAGTATGGTTTTTGGAGTTTTGTGTGTAGCTTGCCTGATCGGAATTGTTGTTGGCGGAGATGCGTGGCGAAACTATTTGCACGCTCAACCACCCGCGGCGCGACCACAAGGCGAATTAATTGCCCTTAACAGCGAAGTGGAAGAGGGACGGCAACAAGTTGTCGTCATCGATCCTAAGTCGCGAGTAATGAGCGTTTATCATATCGAACACGCGACGGGAGTGATCTCGCTGAAGAGCGTTCGCAACATTCATGCGGATTTGCTGCTGGACGAGTTCAACACGGAAAGCCCGCTGCCAAAAGAAATTCGCGCCATCCTAGACCAAAGATAGGTCACTTATGTCTCAGTTCCTGGAACTCAACGAAGCCGCACAACGACTAGGCGTCACGCCCGACAAGTTGGTCGAGATGCGATCCGCTGGCGAAATTCGTGGCTTTCGAGACGGAGCCAGTTGGAAGTTCAAAGAAGACGAAGTCGATCGAGTCAAAGCAGAGCTTGGCGACTCTGGCGACGCGCTCGATGATGATCCGCTCTCGTTCGATGAACACGCCAGCAGCAGCCTTGAGTTAGCCGACGATGAATCGATCCTCGTCAGCGAAGAAGAACTTGGACATTCAGGCGAAGCAACATCAAGCACGATTATTGGCAAGGCAACCGAAGCAACGAGTGCCGACAGCGACCTGGCACTTGTCTCGGACGCAGCCGGCAGCGATCTCGATCTAGCAAGTGATGGCAGTGATCTATCGTTAGTTGGCGGTTCAGGAATCGCAGGTGGTTCGGGAATTGGCAGCGAACTCTCACTCACCGAACCAACGGAGGGCGACTCGGCGGTCGGCAGCGACGTTACGCTTGTTCCAGGTGTTACAGGCAGCGGCGTATCGCTTGTGCCAGATCCCGGTTCCGACAAAGACATGGATCTAGGTTCGTCCGCTAGTGATTCGGGTATCGGCGACGTACTCGCGGACGACTCGGAGCTTAGCTTAGAGTCACCGAGTTCTGGTGGCACTGGCAATCTCGAGCTTTCCGCCGACACGGGTCTTGGTTCGGGCGATCTCGACATGTCGCTGGACAGTGAACTCGCGTTGAGCGACGACGATGACATGGTTCTCAGCGGCAGCGGCACGGGCAGCGATCTGTCGTTAGGCGCTGGCGACAGCGGAATTAATCTAACATCACCGACAGACAGCGGACTTTCGCTCGAAGTTGATAGCGGCATTCAGCTGGATTCGCCAACCGACAGCGGTCTCTCGCTCGAGGAGGAACCGCTCGATCTTGGCGGTAGCTCGATCTCGTCGCTTGAACTTCCGGAAGACGAAGAGATCGTCGATCTCGGTGATGTCGACGAAGCTTCCGGTGCAGTCCAGAAGGACGAAGAGTTCTTGCTCTCGCCTTCGGACGAGATGTTTATGGACGAGTCGGACAGTGGCTCGCAGGTCATCGCTTTGGAAGATTCGGCGGCGTTCGATCAAGACGCTGCGACTTTGGTTCCAGGCCAAGCTCTGCTTGCGGAGACGGACGGACTTGACGAACAGCTCGACGCATTTGATGGCGGCGCTCCCGCAACTCCAATGGCCGCACCAGCCGCAGCCGCCGCGCAAACCTACGCCGCCGAACCTCCTGAAACGCCTTACTCAATCTGGAACGTGATCGGGTTGATGCTCATTATCATGTTCCTTTCGCTCTCGGGCATCGTCATGACCGACATGATGAAGAACATGTGGGCCTGGGATAACACGGATGGAGCGCACGACGTAGCAACCGCCGTCTCGAACGGTCTCACGGCCGCGGCTGGCTTGAAGGATTAGAGTTCAGGCAGTTCGAGCAGCCACCTTTCGTCGGCCATCTGTACCTTTCGTCGGTTCGGGCGCTATAATCGTGTAGAATTCGATCCACAGCACGATCGACGTGTTCTCCCACCTGCACGTCTGGCCTTCAAATCGCAAATGGCCGTCGAATCACGCCGTCCGCGACCACATTAGGCCTTGGCCCCAAAGAGTTTACGATGCTTAAGCGTACTACGTTACCTGTGTCGATCCAGACAAAACACGTTGTCCTCGGACTTTTCACGCTCTTTTCGCTCGTCACTATCTGCGGCTGTCATCCCCCGGATGAGATTTCGCGATATCAGATCGCTCGGGCCAACTCGCCACATCGGATGCTCGCTGCCATCGTCCCGCAAGGCGATCGTGAGTGGTTCTTTAAGCTAACAGGTGCTAACGAAGCGGTAGCAAACCAAACCGATAACTTCACCGCGTTTCTCAAGTCAATTCAATTTGGCGAAGGTGATGAAGCGGATCCGCAATGGGAACTGGCGGAAGGATGGACGCAAGAGCCGGGCAAAGACATGCGATTTGCAACAATCAAAATTGCGGCCGACGAACAGGAGTTGGAACTGAGCGTAACGCCTCTTCCGAAACCACCCACCGATGGCACCGTCGCCAACATCAATCGTTGGCGTGGGCAACTCGGGCTTGCCCCCATCGAGGCTGGTAAACTCGCCGAAGAAAGCACATCGGTCGAGTACAAGAATGGGACTGCGACAATGGTCAATCTCGTTGGTAAATCGGGAGCAAGCGCACCGATGACTTCACGCGCAATCAGCCGTGGCGCGGCCGATCCAGACGCGGCTCGAATTGCTGCGCACGCAGCCGCTGGCGTCGATGAAACTAGGACTGGCCCGATGCCGGCCGCCCCGCCGTCGTCAATTACTTATGAGGCACCGCCGGAGTGGAAGCCCGGCAAACGAGTCGTCTCAAGCAGCGCGTTCGCAGTGCCGCGTGAAGCCGCTTTCGAAGTCACCGAAGGCGACAGCAAAGCCGAGATCACCGTAACCGCTTTGGGTGCAGGTGCCAGCGCACTTCTTCCGAATGTGAATCGTTGGCGAAATCAAATCGGGTTGGAACCTTTTACCAACGAACAACTCGCGACGGAATCAAAGAAGATCGATATGAACGGCGTGGAGGGCGACTACTTTCGTTTGATCGGCCCACAACAAGCGATTCTGGGCGTGATTGCGACGCACGGTGGCAAGGCTTGGTTCGTGAAACTGCAAGGCGAGCACGACCTTGCTGTGAAGTTACAAGAAGATTTCGAGTCGTTCGCACGCTCGATTAAGTTCTAGATCCACGGAGTAGATCATGGCTTCTGACTCATTGCCGAGCGCCGTCGGACAAGTTCGCCCACGCGCGGACGTGGATACCGCGTGGGGGGCGCTCCGATTGATCTTGGCGCCGGTCGCTTCGCTCAAGCTGACTGTCTCGTTGTTCACCATGTCGATCTTTCTTGTGTTTGTCGGCACACTCGCACAAGTCGATCAAAATATGTGGGAGATCATTAACAACTACTTCCACTCGGTACTGGTCTGGATTCCGCTACAAGTGTTCCTGCCGAAGACTTGGGCACCAAACTACCAGTCGATTCCTGGCCAGTTTCCGTATCCAGGTGGATTAACGCTCGGCGCAGTGTTGTTCATAAACCTTTTGGCAGCACATTCTGTTCGTTTCAAGCCACAGGCAAGAAGTACTCGACTCGCGATTGGTCTAGTCGTACTGCTGGTTGGCATCTTGTTTACATGGGCGGTTATCGCCAGCGGTCACAGCGGAGACGGTTTGCAAGGCGAACCACCGATCGCTTGGGCAACGATGTGGTTATTCGTCAAGCTTGGCGTTGCCGTTACGGCCGTCGGCTTGGTTCTTGGATTTACCGCAACGATTAAGCTGACACCCGATCGCAGTATTGAGATCGCGGCCTTCGGCGTCTCGGCCGTAGCGATGGGCATAATCGCCTTATGGCTGTTCGTTTCCGGAGTCTATCTTGGCGATTCGGGCATGCGAATACTATGGCAGCTGATCAAGTGCGGAGCAGCGTCGGCCGTCCTGCTCGTTGCTTGCCGGTTGATCTTCAAAAAAAGAAGCGGCATCGTCATGATTCATGGCGGCGTCGGTTTGTTGATGCTTGGCGAGTTGTTCGTTGGGACGTTCGTCACCGAAGAGCGCATCGCAGTTGATGAAGGCGACACCGTCAGCCACGCGATCGATATACGCTCGACCGAACTCGCGATTGTTGATTCTTCGACCTCCGAGAAGGACGATGTCGTCGTCGTTCCAATGTGGGTGAAGGGACGACGGTCGTCGTTTTTAAGTGATGGCAAGAAGATCACGCACCAAGATCTTCCGTTCGACATTGAACTCATTGATTACTACCGAAATTCAGATCTCAAAGACGTCGGTCCCAAAGCAGACAATAAGGCAACCGCCGGCAAGGGTTTGCGAACTGTTGCTCAAGAAGTTCGGACGGGTAGCGGCGCTGATTCATCCGGCGAAGTCGATATGGCGTCGGCATACGTTCGCTTCTTCGAGAAAGACAGTACCGACGAAATCGGTACTTACTTGTTATCGCAGGTCGTACTGCGGAGTCGCGGTGGCGGACTGTTCAACTTTGACGAAACGGTGTCGGCGGGAGGCAAAGACTACCACGTCGAACTCCGATTCAAACGAACTTACAAACCTTACTCGTTGCGTCTGATCGATGTTCGCAAAGACGACTACATCGGAACTAGCACGCCCCGCAACTATTCATCCGACGTCCAGTTGGTCGACGCTTCGCGAAGCGTCGACCGCGAAGTGAAGATCTGGATGAACAATCCGTTGCGATACGCGGGAGAAACATTTTATCAGAGCGGTTACCATGCCGATCCCAGCGGCGTCGAGAGCACGACACTTCAGGTCGTCAAAAATACCGGCTGGATGATCCCATACGTTTCATGCGTGCTGGTAATGTTCGGCCTGTTTGCTCACTTTTCCGGAACGCTACTACGGTTTCTAAATCGCGTCGCGGCAAATCAAACGACCAGCGACCCGATCGCCGAGCAACCCGTTGTTGCGGAAGTCGCGATGCCCGTGCAGGCGTCCAAGAAGCGGAGAGTTCCCAAACGCAAGCGCGCCGAAGCGAGCGAAGTCGCCGAACCGTTAAATCAACGTTCATCAATCCAACCCGCGAGTACGACGGCGGTACTCGTGTTAACTGCGGTGGTGGTCTTGGTCTTCGGCGCATGGTTGGCCAGCAAGGCGCGGCCCGCCAACGCCAAGCCCGGTGAAATGGACATTGTCGGATTCGGCAAGTTGCCGCTCGTCTACGAAGGTCGCATCAAACCGTTCGATACGCTTGCCCGTAATAGCCTTCGCGTCGTTTCGACGAAGGAGCAGGTCAAGGATGGCAGTGGCAACAAGCTAACAGCGATCGTCTGGTTACTAGACGTCATCTCTGGTTCCAAAGCAGGTACGAAGCACCAAGTATTCAAGGTCGACAATCTTGAGTTGCTCGACACTCTGAAAGTGACTCGTCGCAAGGGCGGTCTTTACTCGATGGACGAGATCGAACCGCAGATGGACGAGTTCCGCAAGCAGGTGCGACTCGCCGGCGAAGTGCCGACGGAGCAGTTGAGCGTCTATCAGCGCAAGGTGTTGGAACTCGATCAAAAGCTACAACTGTATTTCAAACTTCGCGAAGCGTTTCGGATGCCGCAGGAAGGCTTACCTGCCGACGAGGAAGCTTCGTATTTGGCAGGTATGGCCAACGTCAGTCAAGAATTGGCCACCGCGCCGGTTCCCTACGCGGTTCCCGTTACTGGCAGTGAAGAGCCTACTTGGGAACCCTTCGTTACATCGGTCACTCGCTTGTGGGCAAAGGATATCGCGGAGAAGCATAATGCGGTGACGACGGATGAGCTTGCAGAGAAGCTCTCTGCCATAATCCTCAGCGACGAAAATATCGATCAGATAGTCGAAACGCGACTGCTGGGAATGATCAAGAGCTTGGCCGATCAGAACATTCCGAAGGAGGAACTGGATACGTACGCACGCGAGGCGCTGGCGCGCATGCCAGCGGACGTTCGCGAGCGTGTCACGGTCGGCATTCGTGAAGAGATTGCAGCCAGCGGTCGCGAAGTAAAAACATCTCTCTCGATGTCACTGGACTCCGCGTTAGGAGACGGTGGAATCGCGGCAGCAGAGAATCCCGTCGCTCGTTCGATGTGGAACACGTTGACGTCGTATCGCGATAGCGACGAGCACTCGTTCTCGCGAGCACTTGAGTCATACAACGAGGCGCTCGCGGCAAATGCGCCCGATACCCTCAACATCGGCAAGACGAATTTCGAGGCTTCCTTTAACAACTTCGCACCATTTTACAATTGCGCAACTCTTTACGTCTTCGCCTTTGTACTCACGACGCTCAGCTGGCTGGCTTGGCCGTTTCGTTGGAATCGTCCGTTCAATTGGGCGGCATTCGGCTTGATCGCGTTAACTTTCTTTGTCCACACACTGGCATTAGTCGGACGAATTTACATTTCCGGACGACCTCCGGTAACGAATCTCTACTCCTCGGCAATCTTCATTGGATGGGCGGCAGTTATCCTTGGCTTAGGCTTGGAAGTGTTGTTCCGCCTCGGCATCGGAAACATCATCTCAGCCGTCGCTGGTTTCAGCACGCTTGTTATCGCCCATCAACTGGCTGGTGACGGCGATACGTTCACGGTCCTGCAGGCTGTCCTCGACACGCAGTTCTGGCTCGCGACACACGTCGTCAGCATCACGCTCGGTTACGCAACGACGTTCGTCGCCGGACTGCTTGGGATTGTCTTCGTAATTGCGGGAATCGCGACACCGACGCTGTCCGAAAGCGTTGGCCAATGGACCGTTCGTAAAGTTCTTGCCAACATGATCTACGGCATCGTGTGTTTCGCGCTACTGTTCAGCTTCGTCGGTACCGTCCTTGGTGGGTTGTGGGCTGATGATTCGTGGGGACGGTTCTGGGGTTGGGATCCGAAGGAGAACGGCGCGCTGATCATTGTGTTGTGGAACGCGTTAGTTCTGCATGCCCGCTGGGGTGGAATGGTTCGGGACCGCGGACTAGCGCTGCTCGCAATTGGCGGCAACATCGTGACAAGCTGGTCTTGGTTTGGTGTCAACGAACTTGGTGTCGGACTCCACTCCTATGGCTTCACCGAAGGTGTACTCATGTGGCTCGGCCTCTTCATCGGCAGTCAGCTTTGCGTGATCGTCATGGGTTCACTGCCAACGGCAATGTGGTGGAGCTATAAAGAAGAAGAGAAACAGAAAAAGGCCAAACCGGTTCGAGCTCAGGTCGCCACGTAGCTGTACTCGCGGGAGTTCAGAAGCCTGCCACTGGGCATTCCTCTTTCAGGCTACCAACGCGTCGTAATCTTCTTCGATTGGGTCCAAAAGCCGATCGCGCTCGTTCCCGTGATGTCGCCTGCACCAAAACGTGACTCGTTCCAACCGCCGAATCCAAAGGGCTCGCGGGGCACCGGCACGCCAACATTCACGCCAAGCATGCCAACGCTGGCAGCATCGATAAAAGACCTCGCCGCATCTCCGCTCTGCGTGTAGATCGCTGCGGCATTCCCGAACGGAGAAGCGTTCTCTAACTCAATGGCTTCGTCCAATTGTTGCACGCGAACGATCGCCAGCACCGGGCCAAAGACTTCCTCCTGCGCAATTCGCATGTCAGGTCGTACGTTGTCGATTACCGTTGGCCCGACATAAGACCCTTCTTCGCATCCTGGTACAACGGCACCGCGACCGTCGACCAAAACTGTCGCCCCCGCCCGTTCCGCCTCGGTGATGTATGCCTCGATCCGCTCTTTCGCTTCATGCGAAATCACGGCACCCAGATTTTCACCAGGGATCGTCTGTCGCGACTCGTCACAGATACTGTCGATAATCGCTTGGACCTCGCCAACGGCAATCATCGTCGCTGCCGCCATGCATCGCTGTCCGGCACAGCCTGCCATCGACGCGGTGACGTTGACAGCCGTCTGCTCCACATCAGCGTCCGGCAAAACGATCAGATGATTCTTGGCGCCTCCCATTGCCAGAGCGCGCTTCAAGTTAGCCGTAGCCCGCACGTAAACCTGTTTTGCGATCGGCGTTGATCCGACGAACGTCAACGCGGCGATTTTCTGGTGATCACAGATCGCTTCGACCGCTGTTCGATCACCATGCACCACATTGAAAACTCCTGCCGGCAAGCCGGCCTCTTGCAACAGGTCCGCCGTACGATCGGCGGTCAACGGTACCTTCTCCGACGGCTTTAGGATGAACGTGTTGCCCAAACAGATCGCAATGGGGATCGTCCAATGCGGCACCATGCTAGGGAAGTTGAACGGAGTGATCGAAGCAACGACTCCGATCGGGACGTGTTCAACTCGACATTCGACGCCAGCGCTAACTTCCATGACCTCGCCCGCGGTGAGCTGTGGCAAAGAGCACGCGAATTCAGTGATTTCGATCGCCTTCGCAACCTCGGCTCGCCCCTCACCGTGCGTCTTTCCATTTTCGGAGCGAATCAGATCTGCTAGTTCATTGGCGTGTCGCTGGAGCAATTCGCGATAACGATAAAAGACCTGCGAGCGTTCTTTGACCGTACACGCGGACCACGCTTCGTACGCGTCTTGGGCCACTGAAACAGCTCGATCGACTTCGGCAGCCGTCGAAAGGGGAACGCACGACAGCGGAGTCCCGTCCACAGGTGAGACCACATCGAGATGCTCACCATCAAACGGAACGTGCTCGCCGCCGATTCGATTGGTCAGAGGGTCATACTTCATCGCTCCACTCCTTATCAACAGATGGCTAACGTATCGGGCGGCGTTCACACTTGCAACCGAATGCTTGTTTCTTGACTCAGGAATGCGAGAATGTGACGAACTTTTACGTTGCCCTACCGCGAGAGTTCACGCATGTCCAACGACACCGCTTTCCAAATGTCTGCCTCGAATATCCGCTTTGGTCCGGGAACGACCACTGAAGTCGGCATGGATCTTCGAGACATGCAGCTTAAACGGGTAATGCTTGTCATCGACCCTGCATTGAGGAATCTGCCGACCGGACAAATGGTCTGTGACTCGCTGAAGGCGGCTGGCGTTGGCTTCGAACTGTATGACAGAATATCGGTGGAGCCAACTGACAAGACTTTTCGTCAGGCCGCGGAAGCAGCGACCGAAGGTGGCTTCGATTCTTTTGTCGCGGTTGGCGGCGGCAGCACCATCGACACGGCCAAAGCGGCCAATCTCTACTCGACGTATCCGGCCGACTTCTTCCACTATGTCAATGCACCGATTGGCGAAGGGCAACCTGTTCCCGGTCCGCTCAAACCGCTCATCGCGATTCCCACGACGGCAGGAACTGGCAGCGAAACGACGGGAGTCGCGATCTTTGATTACGTTGAAAAGAAAGCCAAGACCGGCATCGCGCATCGCTACTTGAAGCCGACGCTGGGCATCGTTGATCCAGATAACACGCGGACCTTGCCGCCGGCGGTCGCCGCCGCGACCGGCTTGGACGTGTTGAGTCACGCGTTGGAGTCGTATACGGCCATTCCTTTCACCGCGAGACCGATGCCGGCTCGACCGCTGGAACGGCCTGCGTATCAAGGTGCTAACCCAATCAGTGACATCTGGGCATTGCGAGCCCTTGAAATTGTCAACGAATCTTTGCTGCGGGCGGTTCGCGATCCAAGTGATGACGAAGCCCGTGGCCAAATGTTGCTGGGAGCTGCCATCGCAGGCATTGGTTTCGGGAATGCGGGCGTCCATCTTCCGCACGGCATGTCGTACCCAGTGGCTGGGATGGTGAAGGACTTCCAGCCGGCTGGTTACACCGTGGATCATCCGATCGTGCCGCACGGGATCTCCGTGATCTTACACACTCCGGCTGTGGCGCGTTTCACCGCTCCGGCATCTCCGCTACGACACTTGACGGCTGCCAAAGCATTGGGCGCGGACATTCGCAGTGCCGACGCAGACGACGCTGGCAACATCCTCGCAGATCGAGTTACAGAGTTCATGCGAGCCCTTGAGATGCCCAATGGTCTTGCGGCTGTCGGATATAGCGAAACCGACATCCCCGCCTTGGTTGCAGGAACTCTCCCGCAACATCGCGTCACAAAGCTCTCGCCGATTGCGGCAAACGAGCCGGAGCTAACTCGCTTGTTTGAGCAATCATTGACGATTTGGTAAACGCGCGAGGTAGCTCGAGGCGCACAATCGTTATCGCAGTTGTAACGTGGTGTAGGGTCGCCGCGCCGTGTCCGATGAGGGTAGCGCCGGGCTCGGCAATGGCAACGCGCGAATGAGTTGCTCCGTCGCTGTCGTTGCAGGAACATGAAACTCACTTTGCGGCACCAACGCTCGCGTCAATGCGATACTCGGCATTAGCTGGGCTTGGGAATTCAACAATAACTCGCCGCTTGTGCCGACCAGCAGCACGCCCTCTTGGTTACCGTCGCATTGCCCGGAGAGTTGTAATCCCGCGCCGTCGATCTGAAATCCAAATGCCAGCTGCTGATAAGCGAGTAACGTGTCGGCTTGTTCGTCGCGGATTGGATTTGATCCGAGCTTCAAGGAGTCGGCCGCAGCAATCAGCAGCGAGCGGCTGATAACGCCTCCGTTTGCCGTTAACGCACCTGCGGCCTCGACGAGTTTGCCTCGACGAAAGCTTGTATGGCTGAATGTTATCTCGGCCGACCCGCTCAGCTTATGCGGAAACGGCGCGACAAGGATTTCGAGGTCCGCGTCGAGAAACTGTCCGGCAACTTCACCGCTCCAACCTCGATCGCCCTCTTGCACCCAGGCAGTCCCACGAAACAGACAGCGGTCGCCCAGCGATCGAAGCGCCGGCAAGTAGTCCGCCACTAAATCACACGGGAGCGCTGTCGCTCCAGTCCGAACTTGCCACGTCGTGGAAGTCTTGGCGACGCCTCGCTCGCGAGTTATTTGAAGTTGGGCCGGGCTCTGCATGTCGTAACCGGCGAGCGTGAAGTCGACCGTTGCCTCGACTTCCCCTGAATCGGATACGACAAGACATCGTACATCGTTTGCGGTCAGCGCGCCCAATTCCCCCTGCAACGTCAACTCGCCGCTCAGCAATTGAAACTGCTGTGCCGGTCGGGGGCCTCGCAATACTCGCTGATGCAATAGTTCGCCGAGTCGTCCTAGCTGGCCTAACTTGATTTCGGGCTGTGATGCGATCACCACAATGCCGTCATCGGTCGCAGCGATTTCGACAACTCGGATATGAGCGACCAACCGTTCGCCATCGGGATCGCTTAGCGAAACGTTCTCAAGGATGGTCCTGGATCGAGTCGGGTGTCGGACGAAGTCCACTTCGGCCAATAATCCCGTCGTCTCGTAAATCGCTTTCGTCCAGACCGCATTCTCGCGCCAATCGCGCATCGGTGTCGCGCGATAGACGATCCAGCCGAACAACGATCCGCTCGGTGCCAAACACAACACGAGAAACGCGAGGCGGCAGATTATGCGTCGTGTTGAATCGTGCATCTACGAACGTCCTTGTTCATAGCAGCCATCACTCTCCGAGTGATCGGCCTTCGCGGTATCTTCTGCTGGATCTCTGTTGCTTTACGATCACAAGTCGCTGCGGGGCGATCGCCACGCGGTGCGCTCATCACTCGGAGAGTGATGGCTACTTTCGTAATGGCTACATTTTTGATGGCTACTTTAGTGCTCCGCCGCCATTTTCATGAACAACTCGTAGCGTCCCTTCATCTCCTGCAAGCTATCGCCGCCAAACTTATCCACCAAAGCACATGCGACTTCGAACGCAACAACGTTTTCAACGATCACGCTCGCCGCCGAAAGGGCACATACATCGCTGCGTTCGTACTCGGCCGATTCAGGCTGCTTGGTTTTCAGATTGACAGACTCGAGTGGCTTGGCCAGTGTACTAATCGGCTTCTTTGCGGCACGGACGACCAATGGCTGGCCGTTCGTCATTCCGGCTTCCAGCCCACCGGCGTTATTCGTTGGGCGAACGAAGCCGAGGTTCGGGCTGCCTTTTTGGGACTCGTCGTATTGAATTGGATCATGTACTTTTGAACCGGGAAGGCGAGCTGCCTCGAAGCCCATGCCGATCTCAACGCCTTTGATCGCCTGTACGGCCATCACGGCTTGAGCGATGCGACCATCCAATTTTCGATCCCATTGTGCGTGCGTTCCCAATCCGAACGGCAAGCCTTCGACACGTACCTCGACAATGCCACCAAGCGTGTCGCCATCCTTTCGAGCGTCATCGATCAGTTGCTTGATCTCAGCGTCTCGTTCTGGATCGAGCGAGTAGATTTCACTTTGGTCGCGCAGCTTGTATTGCTCGTCGATCGCAATGACTTGCGGTTCGATACGAACGCCGCCAAGTTCGACGACGTAGCCGATCGTGCGAATGTTAAATGCCCGTAACAGTTGGTTTGCCAGAGCTCCAGCGGCGACTCTCACGGCGGTTTCACGAGCGCTCGAACGCTCCAAGATGCCACGAACTGACGAGAGGTGTTTCACAGAACCGGTCAGATCACCGTGCCCGGGGCGCGGACGCTCAATATCACCAAGTCGTTCAAGTTTGTAGTCCTTGTTGACAACTTGCAGAGCAATCGGGCTGCCGAGGGAAGTGTTCTTCCAGATGCCGGTCAGGATCTCGACTTTGTCAGTTTCGATCCGCTGACGGCCACCACGCCCGTACCCACCCTGGCGACGCCGAAGTTCGTTGTCGATCGAGTCAGTTTCGAGTTCCACTCCGGCCGGAAAGCCATCGACCATGGCGAGCAACGTCTTGCCATGCGATTCACCGGCGGTCCAATAACGCAACATACTTCGCCAACGAGATTTGCAAAAGTTAGGTAGGCCGGAACAAGTTTCGCAGTTCCGGCAGTGTTTTCGTGCGTACCGGAACTGCGCAGCTTGTTCCGGCCTACGGTGATTTTCAATCTTACTCGGAGCGTAAATCGCGAGATAGGGCGGTTGATACGGCTCAGGCAAGCCTCAACAATGCTTCCTCCCCTGCCCTGCGTGGTTGCGTCCCCCTCCTCGAAGTTCAGACATTCATGAAGCAGTTTCTGATCCAGCGTTGGTTTTTGGTCGCGCTTGTGGCCGTGCTAGCGACGGGAATCTGTTTAGCGGGGCAACTCCAACCGCTAACCGCGTTCGCGCTGCCGGGAACAAGCATCCCATTGCGTTCGGCGATTGTGGCGACGGTCTTGTTCTTGATGGCGTTCCCGCTGGAAGCCAGTGCGATGTGGCAAGCAATGCGTCGGCCGTGGCCGCCTTTGCTCGCGGTGGCAGTTAATTTCGGCCTGCTACCTCTCTTTGCGTGGGGAATTTCATTCGGACTCAACGCCGATTTGGCTGGCGGCCTGTTGGTAGCGGCGGCTACGCCTTGCACGCTTGCTTCGGCATCGGTGTGGACACGGCGAGCCGGTGGGAACGATGCCGTTTCGATCTTGGTCACGATAACCACTAACCTGATGTGTTTTATTGTGACGCCTCTCTGGCTGTTAGCGATGACGGGCGAGAGGGTCAGCAGTCCTGAACTGAGTCTCGAGAAGATGGCGCTAAAACTTGGCTTGCTCGTCGTGTTGCCGATGACAGCCGCGCAATTATTTCGCCTACATAAACCGCTGGCGATTTGGGCAACTCGCGAGAAGCGAATGCTAAGCGTTCTGGCTCAGTGCGGCCTGCTCTTGATGGTCATGTTTGGCGCGATTCGCACAGGGATAGGCTTTAGTGACCCCACGCAGACGCAATCGAGCATCTTTGATTTGCTCGCGATGCTAGCAGCGGTCTGCCTCGTCCACACCGTGATGTTATTCGTGGGCGTCTTTCTTGCAAAGATGGCTCGCTTCTCGCGGGAAGACCAGATCGCCGTCGCCTTCGCCGGCAGTCAAAAAACGCTGATGGTGGGGCTGCTAATGGCCATCTCCTTGCAAGTCTCGATCCTGCCTATGGTTACTTACCATGTCAGCCAGCTGTTCATCGATACGTTGATCGCGGATCGCTTCCGAGCAAACGCGCCGGACGAGCCAACATTAATGTAATGGTTGAACTTGCCCCACTCCACGGATTCGCATACACTCCCACGCCCGCAAGATTCGCCGTGATTCTATTTGGATCGCTGAACGCGTGGGAACCAATGCCGAGATGTTTACGTAACAGAACAAAGACGACAGGAAAACGACATAAGTCGCAAAGATTCACCATCCGTTGTTGCCGTTCGGCATCGTCAAGCACGGATGTGATGTGACTGACTGTCGCCACCGCCCTCAGCCGTCATAAACGGTGCGGGCACCTATCAACCGTACAGGATGTTCACTAACGATTTACGTTGAATCTTGACGTGTTGCGAGCCGATGAATGGAGTGCGATCGCGAAGGTCTTCTTCCGCAATGGACAGCGCTCATACGACACGGATTGCGACGCACAAAACGAAACGTGACGTATATTAGTGGGACGGACAAACTTGGTCCGCGAACAGAGTGCTGTTTTCGAGTCGACTGATGTTCAATCAAGGGCCCAATCGGGCGAGTCGGCATCGTCATACGTTCTCTGCGGAGCAACCCAGTCAAGCACGTCCCGGTTGGTTTTCGAGTACTGATTTCCAATCCACTGGACACTAGCAGACAAGTCGTGTCGGAGTTAAGCTGTCGTTGTTGGTTGTAACCAGCGACATCGGATTGTTTCCAGCAATACTTTGCCATCGTTTGTCGTTGGGGGAGATGAAAAATGCAAATTAACGGACCAGCACATCTGCACGGCGCTCAGGCGATCAACCCGCCACATCACAGCACACGTGCGGCAAACGCCTCAGCAGCTCAAGCGAAGTCGTTGGCACAGGTAGATCAATTAGACATTTCACACGAAGCCGACCTCGTCAGCCGCGTGCATGACTTGCCAGAGATCCGCCAAGATCGGGTCGCCGAAATTCGATCCCAAATCGAGTCGGGTGCTTATGAAACCGACGAGAAGTTGGATGGCGCGCTAGAGCGGTTGTTGGACGAGATTGGCTAGTAGACGATGTCGGAAGAATACTCGCTCGAAAACGTTAAAGTCTCCCTGTCGCCTCTGCAACGCTTCGAAGAGTATTTGCAAAGTCGCGGAATGAGGATGACCAAGCCGCGACGTGCTGTGTTGGAGCACGTTTTCGCTCGACATGAACACTTCGATGCCGACACACTGATTGAGCAGCTGCCATCTCACGGCCAAGACGGGTATGTCGGTCGGGCAACCGTTTATCGAACTCTAAAGGAATTCGTCGACGCAGGGCTGCTTCGCGAATTCCAACTCGATGGACGAGCTGTCTACGAGCATGACTACGGCTATCCGCAGCACGATCATCTTTACTGCCAAGAGTGCCAGAAGTTAATCGAGTTCCAGAGCGACGAGTTGCTTGAGCTGCGTGAGGCTGTCGCCAGGAAGAGCAATTTTCGAGTCACGGGCCATCGGTTTATTATTACCGGCAACTGCGAAGAGTGCCGCGCGGCGAAACGCCGCCGTCGGCAACGGCTTGATATGATCTAAGCCATGGTACAACTCCGCAAAATGTTGAAGTCCAGGCTTTAGCCTGCCCTTGCAGCCTAAAGGCTGTACTCCAACGTACATCTCCAACTGGCGGCGGAATAGGCATCAATCCCGCGATGGCGCATGTACGATCCTGGGAGGCTGATACCCGGTCTTCCATTCGCCGCGAAACTCGACTTGTCCATAGAACTCGGACTCGCCAAGTTCATAGTCCCGGTCTTTCTTCGTCTTATCTTCACGATCGATGTAAATCTTGACTAAGTAGCGACCACCAGGGACCGGCGTGTTTGGTTTGATTTTAGCGGCTCGCTTAGAATCGCGCGGCGCGGTCGCCATCACCATGCTCTGCCACATGTTCCGCTTGCCAGCGATGGGATTCTCAGCAGTTGCCCATCTTGTTTCGGACCAACCGGCATCGGTGTATCGATAGATATCGGCTCGTAAAAGCTTCTGATGGAACCGCTCCGGCAAATCGATGATGCGAAGATGTTGCCCCGAGAGTACCGCTAGTTCGTCCGATGCCTTGGGAAGCTGATCCGTCTGTTTGTACTTGTCGCTGACGACCGCGGCGTAATCGTTCAAGAAGCGTCGGAAGTTCTTGTCGGTGCGGCTGCCAACGGCGAACTTGGGACCGCCGCCATGTTCCTCGAGGCCAGCAGGCTTGGTGAGTACTTGGCTCTCGTCCGGATCATCCGTATCGATGTTGCCTGTATCCACAAGCTCTTGCAGCGTCGCCGCCGGATCACGCGGCACGACCCACGAGATCGCATCAACATCTTCTTTGGTAAAGCCGTTGCGACCGATCTTCTTGCGGTTCAGTTCCGGCGAGTGGCAACTGACGCAACGTCCCATCTCGGACCAAATATTCTCGACGAACGATTGCATTACGCGATCTTGCCTCGTATGCCGAATCACTTCGAGCGGCACTGCCGGACCAAGCTGATCGTTATCGGTCTTGGCAGCCGCCAGCTTCGGATCTTTGACGGCGGCGTGAATCCATGCGCGAAACGCCTCGTATTCCTGTTTGCGAACTTTTTCTCCGATCGGAGTGGGCTTGTCGGGCGTCCGCTTAATAAACCGCAGCAACTTCGATTGGTCCGGATTGTCCATGTCGATCAACCCGGCCAACCGGAGCGAAGCGAAGGTCTCCTCCTGCGTCTCGCCGATGTAATCTCTTAAGTCCACGCCGCTCAAATGGCATTCCGTACAACTCGACGCATTCGGCGCGCGGAGGATTGGTGTGATGCGTCGTTTGAAGAGGTCGAGAGCAGAATCATCGGCAAGGATACTGGACGAATGGCAGAACAGCAGGCCATAAAGGACAACCGAAAATCGGAATTGCTTCAGCATGACCGGGCTCCCACGAACACAAAGATTGCGTGTTGTTTGACTCCACTCGATGTGGCACGTCGTTAGGCCGACATTATGATGGACTGTAGCCGCAATCTCAATATCGCGACGGTTTTGAAACGCCTCTATGTTCGTGAGCGTCTATCATGTTGACTATGTAGCGACCGAGGTCACGTCTTCGTGCGATCCTAGATCTGCTACCCCCGCCCAACGCTCGTCCTGCATGCCCAAGTTCATCTTCATTTCCATGTAACCGCAATAGAGTACCGGCACGACGAACAACGACACGAGTTCGATGAACATTCCAGCGAATACGGGCAGCGCCATTGCTTGAGCCACATCGGCTCCGCGGCCGGTTGCCAGCATCACAGGCATCAGTCCGGCGAACGTCGTTACCGCAGTCATCAGACAGGGGCGAATGCGTCGTCGGCCCGCAGTGACCGTGGCGTTGCGAATATCGGCAGTGAATTCGAGTCGGCGTCGCCGGAAAGTCTGCTCCAGATAAGTCGCCATCACGACGCCATCGTCGACGGAGATTCCGAACAGAGCGATGAAGCCGATCCAAATTGCGGTATTCATCTCAACGCCCATCACGCCGAGTCCGATCATTCCGCCAGCAAAGGCTACCGGGATCTGGCAGAAGATAATCAAAGCGACCGACAAGTTGCGGAACTGAAAGTAAATGATCAGCAAGTTGATCAACACAACGGCTGGCACGATCACGATCAGCCGATTGTTTGCTTCAATTTGATTCTGAAACGAGCCGACTGCTTGCAACGCATAGCCTTGCGGTAGATCCAACTCGCCGCTGGCCTGCGCTTCGTGCAATGCGTCTTCCACTGCTTGAACCGTTTCAAGGTCGCCAACAACTCCAGAAGGTGAGAACGAAACATGAGCGACCAGTCGAGCGTCTTCACTGTTGATGACTCCCGGTCCCCAGGTCGTCTTCATCTTGGCCAGCATTTGCAGTGGGACGACTTCGCCAGAATGACTCACGACCGGCAGCCGCGACAATTCATCGATCTGTTCACGCAGATTCCGTTGGTAACGAACTCGGATTGGATAGCGTTCGCGACCTTCGACGGTGCGCGTGAGGTTCATGCCTCCCAATGCCGTTTCGATGACTTGATTGACCATCATGGTGGACATGCCGTAGCGGGCGGCTGTCTCGCGATCCACGTCGAACTCGACATACGGTTTGCCAAGCACGATATCGGGATTCACCGTTGCTGCATTAACCTGTGGGGTTTGCTTGATTTGATCGGCTACTGCAAACGCAGCTTCTGCCAACCCTTCGAGACTATCGCCGAAGATACGGATCGCCATAGGTGCCTTGATGCCGCTTTGCAGCATTACAACGCGGCCTTCGATCGGTTGAAGCGGCGAGGCGGGGGTCACGCCAGGCAGTGTGGCGACAGCGTTAATCTGATCCCAGATGTCGTGGGAAGTGATGCCTTCACGCCACTGATCGGACGGCTTGAGCATCACATAGGTTTCGATCATCGCAGCGGGGGCAGGGTCGAGCGCTGATTCCGCTCGACCGATCTTACCGAGTACGTTCTCAACTTCAGGAATCTCTTTAATCAGCGCGTCTTGCGTCTGCAGAATCTCCATCGATTGTGAGAAGCTTGCTGCCGGGTACAACGTCGGCATGTAGAACCAGCTTCCCTCGTCCAAGGCGATCCAGTCGTCGGTCTTTAGGCCCGTAAACGAGTGTTTCAGCTTCACGTAACCGGGCACTTCGTTGGGCTCACACCCCAGTACTCGCACGGGATAATCAAACGGCTTGAGGACTGTCGGCAAACCAAACCAGGCACCAGCACCCGCGATTATCAGCAACACGGGAACCGATAAAAACGCCGCCTTGTGCCGCAGCAGGAAGTGGAGCGTCGGTTCGTAGGCCCAAAGAATCACGCGACTGATCGGGTTCTCGTCGACGGGGCGCAGACGTTCGCACAGCATCCAAAAAACAAGTAGTCCACCTGCGATCGCGCTAATTACCGTCAAAGCCACGCGACCAACCGGTAGATGGCTTGCCAGCGATTCGCCCCACAGGAAGAAACAGGTGCCACCAAGGAGCAAGCTGAACGTCACTGATCCGATGAGTCTCGGTCGCCACTTCATTTGACTCGACGACAGCAACAGGCGGCTCAGCATCGGCACGAGCGTGACGGCGACAATCATCGACGCGATCAATGCAAATGACTTCGTCCAAGCCAGCGGAGCAAACAACCGGTAGTCGCGCCCGGTTAACATAAACACCGGCAGAAAACTGATGACGGTTGTCGAGACAGCGGTGACGACTGCGGGCGCGACTTCGCTGGCAGCCTGATTAATGATCGCCATCCGTTGTTGAGGTCCGCCTGGCCTTCCCTGCTTCTCCCAGTCGGCCAAGTGATCGTAGATTGTCTCCGAGACAATGATGCCCATGTCGACCATCGTTCCGATGGCGATCGCGATTCCCGCGAGCGACATGATGTTCGCATCAACGTTGAACTGCTTCATCCCGATGAAGGCCATCAAAACCGCAATCGGAAGTGTCACGGCGACAACGAAGCTGGCCCGGACGTGCATCAGGAACAGAAGTATCACGATGGCCGTGACAATCACTTCCTCGGTCAGTGCAGCCGTCAAAGTACCGACGGTCTCGTCGATCAGTCCTGAACGATCGTAGATACCTTGGATCTTCACGCCCTTGAGGCTCGGTTCGAGATCTTCGATCTTTTCTTTTACACGATCGATGACTGCCCTTGGGTTCTCGCCAAATCGCATGACGACGACGCCACCGACGGCCTCCGATCCGTTCAGGTCAATGGCTCCACGACGGAAATCCGGTCCGAGTTGCACATGGCCAAGGTCTCGAATGCGAACAGGAATTCCGTCCCGAGAGAGAATCACGGTCTTCTCAATGTCCTCAACGGCTTGCGCGGCATCTTTGTCGGCCCCGATGAATCCGCGGCCACGGATAATAAACTCCATGCCGTTGGACTCCACCGTCTTGGCTCCAACGTCGATGTTGGAGTCCTTCACTGCCTTGATGAGTTGGTCGAGCGGGATGTCGTGAAAGCGAAGTTTGTCGGGATCGACTTCGATTTGGTACTGCCGGACGTAACCACCAACGCTGGCAACTTCACTCACGCCAGGGACCGCTTGCAGTTCGTACTTGATGACGAAATCCTGCAAGCTGCGGAGTTCGGCGAGTGTCATTCCCGTCGGTGGTTTGAGTACGTAGTAGTAAACTTGTCCGAGTCCCGTCGCATCGGGCCCCAGTGTCGGCACCACGCCGTCAGGGAGATACGAGGCCGCTGTACCAAGCTGTTCGGAGACACGGGAACGCGCCCAGTAGAAGTCAGTGTCATCAGAAAACGTCACCTGCGCGAAGCTGTAGCCGAAGAGGCTCTTGCCGCGAACGCTTTCCGCCTGCGGAACTGCGAGCAAAGCGACGGACAACGGATATGTAATCTGGTCTTCAACATCCTTGGGGGACCGCCCTGGCCATGCGGTCAACACAATCACCTGGTTTTCGCCAACATTTGGGATCGCGTCGATCGGCACTGTTTGCGTGCAATACCAACCGTAGGCAACAATGATGACTGTGAGTAACAGTAAAATCAGCGGCTCGCGAACCGAGAAGTTGATGATCGAACGCAACATACGTTAGGTTCCCGAGTGCTTATGTGAATTCGGAGCATCATCATCGTGCGGCTTCGACGCACTGTCTTCTGGACGGTGGCCGTTCGCGGAGAATTCGTGAATGATTTCACCACACCTGAGCATTTCCCTTCCCTTGTAAGGATTGACCAAATCGCTTGTCGGCTGCAGCCAATCGCCGGCTCCTCCTTCGACCATTGGGCAAAACATGTGATGGAACGATTGCCGGGCTGTTGCGCTTCGAACGATCGTCGCCAACGAAACAACGGCGTGGCTGATCGGTCGAAAGGCTTCGTGCCGAGCCTTATCGAGATCAAGATGATGCAAGTGCTCGCTGTGCTTTGCAACGGTCGTGAGATGAGTTCGCGCGTCGTTAGGCAGATCCGGATTGGATTCGAGCGTCATCGCAAGCTGATGCAGCGCGGTGGCGTCTGACATAGAAGGCTTCTTGTCCGAAGCCAACGTCTGTTGGATGCTAAAGTAAGTCGCGAACATTGCTTCCAATTCATTGCCTGCCTCACCGGTCACTGCTGTCACTTGTACCTCAGTGAATTCGAGCGGAATCTTGCGTTCCCGCTGAGCAACGATCGCACGCGTCGGGTCGATCAAGCTCGGCTTTCCAGCAAGCTGCATTTGGGAGTCGATGAGGAAATTACCAGCGGTTGCAACCAGTTCGCCTTCCTTGAGTCCGCCGAGAATGACGACCTTGTCTCGTAAGATTGGCCCAAGTACCACGGAGCGAATCTCAAATCGTCCGGGGGTAATCTCGACATAGACTACGCTGCTGCTGCCTGCCATTAACAATGCCGACCGCGGCACATACAGCGAAGTTGGCTGCTCGACGGGTTTGTCTGAATAGCCAAACTGGGAAGTTGGCACGAGGTCCATGCCGCAGATCGTACAGACGCCTGGCGTGTCGCTGATGATTTGCGGATGCATGGGGCTGATCCATCGCCCCGCCAGTTCAGAATCGTATACTTCACCCTGTTCACCAATCGGCAGATAGATGGTGGCGTTTGCATAATCGCCAGGGCGAAGTGCGCCGTCGTTGTTCAGAAACTCAACTCGCACGCCGACGGTACGTTTATTTGCCTCCACGCGCGGATCGATAAACGCTATGCGACCGTTAAACAATTCACCGGGCAACGATTGCATCTCCGCTTCGACACGTTGACCATAGCGAATCCGCGCCGCATCCTCCGGGTATAGCTCCAACATTAACCACACGGTCGAAAGATCGGCAATACGATAGATGGGCTCACCCGCCTTGACGTACTTTCCTTCGACCGCGAGTTTCTCAATTACCGTTCCGCCGATGGGAGCATGGATCGTCAAGCGTGCCTTGGCCGTCTCGCTATCGTCGAGTTCTGCGAGTTGCTCGTCGGTCATGCCTAATTCAACAAGCCGTTGGCGCGAGTTCTTTGCCAGTCTCGTTTGCGCCTCGCGTACCGTCGCCAACGATGAGGAAGTCATCTTTCGAACGGACTTACGTGTCTCCACGTACTCAACTTGCGCCTTATAGAGGTCGGGGCTGTAAATGTCGGCGAGATGAACACCCTTCGCCACGTCCACGCCCGTGTAGTCCGCGAACAAGCGTTCCAGGCGCCCTTCGACATAAGACGCGATCGTCGCCATGCGGCTTTCGTCAATCGCGATCGCCCCGACCGTCTGAATCGTTGCGAAGACCGGCTGCCGACTCGCTTTTGCCGTTTCGATACCAGCGAGCCGCCGTTGAGCAGGTTCGATCCTAACGGACAATTCGTCGAGGTCCGCCCCGCCTGCCGTGGCAACCACCAACGCCATGCCGCAAATTGGGCAACGCCCCGCGGTCGGCTGACGGATCTGCGGGTGCATCGGACAGGTGAACACTTGATCCGCAGCCGATGACTCGACCGTTGCAGTACCATCGCCGGCGGAAATCCAACCGATCCGTTGAGCAAGCCCCATAGCGACGATGACGAGCATTCCAGCAACAATGATCATTACCGGCATCAACAGTTTGTTAAGCCACCAATGCAACGTCTTTCGTGAAGGTTGCGGCACCTGGCGATTAGCCGCTCCCGTTGATTGGTCGCTGGGAGCATTAGGTTTGGGAGCAATGGGTTGTTGTGTTGAGTCTGACATGATTGTGCTCTCCACGAAGGAGGAATTTTTCGACAAAGGTCGAGCGGTCGCCAAAGGGTCGATCGCATGGACGTGGAATCGTGCCAGTGCAATCATCTCCGCCGACCACTCGTGTGTGTTCGTTAAGTTTTGTGCTCAGAGTAATCGTGGTATTTCTCGCCTGGTGAGGCGAATTTCGCTGCCGTGTCGTCCTCCGGCAAATCGTTCCATTTGGCATACAGGTCTTCCAACATTGAGCGGATCGCGCGCGGTGGAGGCTACGTGGAGATATTTCTGCCTTCAGGACTCGCGACTAGTGCGGTTGGCGAGTGACTCGCCAACTTCTCTAGCGCAATGGTCAGGCAAAATCAGCATCATGGCGCGGTTTACTTGCGCCAGATGCAAAGCAGGACCTGCATCGAGTGCGGCCCGGAGAGAGCGTAAGGGACGAGTCCGGTCGCATCAACCAACTTGGGCGACGGTGCCGAAGTCCACGCTACGAACTGAGGCATCGCGAGCGACATCTCAATATCGCTATGCGCGCGTTCCGACTTTTCGACGGGAGTGTATGGAGCCTGCTCCGATTGCTCGCCGCATCCACAATCACAATGCGACATTGCTTCTGCGAGTAAACAGTTCCCAGACTGACAACACGAATCACTTTGTCCGCAACAAGTGGCTGAATCTTCGCGATCGCAACACGACTTCGTCCTACTGGCCGCGTCGGCTCCACAACCACAGGTAGATGGTATTGCAATCACAGACTGCAGAACCAGCACGAGGCCTGTAAGAAGGGTTGTCGAATGCTTAAACGTTTGGCGGCTCATAACGCGCAAGTAACCATTTATGGTTCCAAACGATAACGGAAATGGACTACTGCTATTATCGATTGCAATTCAGTTTAGAGCCAGGTCAAAAAACTTCAGCTAGTCAGGTTTATTGGCAACACAGCGACAACTGGTGATTCGTGTTCCCAACCGTCAGTCGAGCGGGAACGGTAAGCGGTATGCCTCCGATGGGTTGACCGCGAGATCAATTCCGACCGCTTGTTGAATACGAGCGAGAGCGACTGCGAGTTCACCAATTGTTCTGTGATAGCCAAACTCTAACATCAACACACTGCGGACGTCACGCACTACGCTGTCAAGATCCGCGGCGTTATTCGAGTAGGAATCGATGCTGGCGTCGAGCGCCAACTTGGCTTGCGGAAGGAGCGTCTCCTTGTGCAGTTGGGCCGTCTCCGCAGCCGTCTTGGCTTGCTCCCACAGGTCTCGCAATAGCGAGTCGTAGCGTTGGCTTACATCATCAACCGAAGCGTGCGACGCCCAATGCTTCCAAGTCGCTTCCTCCTCGATTGCATCGTACTTGTGATGCCACAGCGGTATGCTCACTTGCGCTCCGACGGACCAGGCGTCGCGGCCAACATCTACGAAGTTTGGCGTTGGTCGGTTATCGTCGATCGCAAACCAACTCGTACTGAGCGACAGGTCCGGCCTTCGCTTGAGGCGAGCCACCTCGATACCCCAACTGGTTGCTTGGGTCTGCAACTCGGCGGCCGTGATTTCGGGCTGTTGCTCCCGGGCGATCTGTTGCAACATCTCGTGTGTCCAGTCAGGCAGCGTCGGTGTCAGCGATTGAGGAATCTCAATCGGATGAGAACTCTCGCGGCCGATGACTCGGTTCAACTCCGACTTTGTCGAGGCAACTTGTTGCTTCAGAGTCAGAAGTTGCTCTTCAAGTTTGCTCAGCTCCAAATCTCCAAGCCATGAATCACGCGCCGATCCTCCACCGGCCGCGACTCGGGAACTCGCAACCGCCACCAGCGGCCCGAGTACTTCGAGATTGGCGCGATTGATTTCGATCTGTTTGCCAAGCACGTATAACCGAGACCACAGAGCACGCACGTCGCCAACGACGCGCAGTCGCTCGGCTTCGTACCGCTGACGCATCGACAAAGCCTCGAAGAATGCTTGCTGTGACTGCGCATCAAGCCGACTGAGCCAAGGGACCATCTGCATCACACTTATATTCGCACGTTGGGATCCCGCCGCTGTCTCGATCGGTCGCGCAAAAAGGTTTGCGCCGATCGTCGGATCCGGCATTTTGTCGGCGTAGTGCGTCTTCGCCTCCGCTGCCGTTGCCTCCTGCGCAAGCCGCAGTAAACGCGGGTTCATCGCCTGGGCAAGAGATTCGAGATCAACCAACGATTCTGTCGCGTGCAAAGTGACAGGTGCGACGACGGTTTCCGGCAGCGGCGTGTCTGCGACTTGATGCGTGACCAATGCCGTAGGAGGAGCAACGTCCGCTGTCACGATTGGCGATTCATCGCGAACTGCCGATTGGTCGCGCCTGTTATATCTTGGCCCAGCACATCCAATGAACCCCAGCGGCCCCGATATCAGCAAGGCGACGAGACAAGTTGAAATGGGCATCCGTACCATGCGGATCTCGCGTGGATGAGCGTTAAGCGCGCAAGCCCGTCAGTCGTTCAGGCATTTACACATGCATCGTTGGTTTCAAAAATGGCACGGTTCCAACAAATGCATCGGCTCACGAGAACCGTAACGATCGGCAAAATCGTCACGAGCCGTTACGTTAACCAACGTCTTCGTTCCACCTGTATCGATTAGGCAAGATCGGTACTCTAGACGCTCACTTCTGCGGGTGGAGCATCACTGCCGTACTTCGAACGAATTGGCTCGATGACCTCGGCGATAAACTCGTCGACTTGTTCAGGGGCTCGCCCCACAAACTGCCGCGCATCCATCGCTGCGTGAAGATCGATACCGGCGAAAGCATCGTCTTCGGCGAGGCGCTTGAGTAAGTCGTTCGGCTTCCCTTCGCTCTTGACGACGGCCGCCGCTGCTTGGCTGTGTTGCCGGATGTGCTCGTGAAGATCTTGCCGGTCACCACCGGCCGCGACGGCGGTCATGAGGATGTCCTCGGTCGCCATGAAAGGAAGCTCTTCTCCCAAGTTCTTCGCGATAACCTGTGGATAGACAACCAAGCCGGATGTCACGTTTTGGTACAGAATCAAGACAGCATCTGTCGCCAGAAACGCCTGCGGCAAAACAAGACGTCGATTGGCACTGTCGTCAAGCGTTCGTTCCATCCATTGTGTCGCTAGTGTGTTGGCGGCGCTCGATTGGAGGCTCATTACGAATCGGGCCAATGAACAGATGCGTTCGCTGCGCATTGGGTTTCGTTTGTAAGCCATCGCGGACGAGCCGATCTGTTCCTTTTCAAACGGCTCTTCGACTTCCTTTCGATTGGCAAGTAGCCGTAAATCCGTGGCAGTTTTGTGGGAGCTTTGAGCAACACCGCTGAGCGTGTCAACAATCTGCGAATCGACCTTCCGCGAGTACGTTTGCCCCGTCACGGCATAGCATTCCGTAAAGCCAATTTTTTCGGCGACCAATTGCTCAAGACGTCGCACCTTCTCATGATCACCGTCGAACAGTTTGAGGAAGCTCGCCTGTGTGCCTGTAGTTCCTTTGGTACTGCGAGCCTTGAGCAAGCTGATGCGGTGTTCGAGATCCTCAAGATCCAGCACCAAGTCATAAGCCCAAAGGCACGCCCGTTTGCCGACCGTCGTCGGCTGTGCAGGTTGCAGATGCGTGAAGCCAAGGCAGGGAAGATCACGATACTGTTCAGCGAATCGAGCAAGGCTATCGATCACACCAACCAATCGACTACGAACCAACTCCAACGCGTCACACAACAGGATCAAGTCCGTGTTGTCCGTCACGAAGCAGCTCGTTGCGCCAAGATGAATGATCGCTTTTGCACTTGGACAGATGTCGCCGTACGTATGCACATGTGCCATTACATCATGACGCAATCGGTTCTCATGCCCCCGAGCCACCTCAAAGTCGATGTCATCGACGTGAGCCTTCAACTCCGCGATCTGGGCGTCGGTGATCGGTAGCCCTAGTTCTTGCTCGGACTCCGCTAACGCGATCCACAACTTCCGCCACGTCGAGAACTTACGTTGCGCGCTCCAGAGGTGGCTCATCTCTTTGGACGCATAGCGAGTGATCAGCGGGTTTTCGTACTGGTCGTGCGACATGAATGTGTCTCGGCGGGATGCGCGGAAAATGAGTACGTCAGACTTTCTAGCGTGACTGTCAGCCTAGAAAGGGTAACGTACAAAAGGCTAACGTACTTAAACTTGGTAATACAATGTGAATCGGTTATTCTGGATTGAGGAGAACGTCCCGCAAAGGGGGCTCTTTCGTCTCCAAGCGTAAATTCGGAGAAGCGAGAATGAGTACCATAGCTCGACTGTCCATCGGCGAATACGACCGGATGATTGACAGCGGCGTGTTCGAAAATCGTCGTATCGAGTTAATCAACGGGGAGCTGCGGGAAATGAGCCCGATCGGAGTGCCTCACGAATATGCTGTCGATGAGTTGACCGAGTGGAGTATTCAGAACGTACCGCTGGATCGGGTTCGTGTTCGGATTCAGCATTCGATTGGACTCGTGGAACTAAGCTCGGTGCCCGAGCCAGACGTCGCCTGGGTGGCGCGCCTGGATTACACACGCCATCGCCCGACTTCAGCCGACGTCTTGCTCTTGATTGAAGTTTCCGACAGCAGTCTCGCCTATGATCGAGGTGAGAAGGCGATGCTGTATGCCCAAGTCGGCGTCACGGATTATTGGATTGTCAACATTCGCGAACGTTGCGTTGAGGTACGGCGGCAACCGGCGGGAAACAACTTCGAAGACATCCGCATCTACAACACAGGCGAGACGGTTTCTCCCTTGCACCTTCCTTCGCTCGCAGTACCCGTTGACATGGTCTTCGGGGCCTGACCTTGCTTACCGCTGCACGCGCCCTGAAGCATTTCCTCCCGCTAACGACGCGACTTCCGCTTCCGTCACATAGTTGAAGTCGCCTTGAACCGAGTGCTTCAAGCAACTTGCCGCGACGGCAAAGTTGATCGCGATTTGAGGATCGGCATACATGTTTGAATTCAAGGCATGTAACAGGCCGGCCCCGAACGAGTCGCCTGCCCCGACGCGATCGACGATGTTGCGCATCTCGTAGGGCTCGTAGTCACCACTCGCGTTCAAAGGCGCCAGAAACGCACGGTCTAGCGACTTGTCAAACAACATCGCGCCCCAGTTGTTGTGGTCAGCCGAGATACTCTCGCGCAGCGTGATCGCGACGCGTGAGATGTTGGGAAAGCGATCGATGATCTGCCTTGCAACTTTTTCGTACGCCGCCGCATTGATTTGGCCATGAGCCACGTCGGTGCCTTCGGCATGGATGTCCAGTACGTCGGACGCGTCCTCTTCATTACCGATGACCAAGTCCACATACGGCAGGACTTGGGCCATGCAATCACGAGCCAGCTGTCTTGGCTCGACGCTTGGTCGCCATCGCCAAAGCTTCTTGCGAAAGTTCAAGTCGCATGAAACAGCCACGCCTGCCTGCTTCGCCTGCTGCACGAGAGCCAAGTTCGCTTCGCAAGCCTGTTCGCTAATCGACGGCGTAATCCCCGTGATATGCAACCAGTGAACTCCATCGAGCGCACTCTCAAAATCGTACTCGCCAGCCACCGCCAAACTAACGGCGCTATTTTCGCGATCGTAGATGACGGTCGAGCCGCGCTGATTCGCTCCCTTCTCGACGAAGTATAGCCCGAGCCTCCCCTGCTCTCTCCAGAGGATCTGAGATGTATCGACACCGAGGCCGCGTAGTGTGGCAACGAGACTCTCCGCGATGGGATGTCGTGGCAACGCAGTCACGTAACGCGTGTCGTCTCCGAGCATCGCCAGCGACGCGCAAACATTCGCTTCGCCACCTCCCCACGTGACCTCAACGATTCCGGGCATGGACTGTTGCCAGCGAAGATGGTCGGGAGGAGCGATGCGAGCCATGATCTCGCCGAAAGCTAGGAACATCAAACGGATTCCTTATCACATATTCGTTAGATCGTCTTCGGAACTGCCGCCAAGCAAGCTGTCGAGCGCGGCCGCGAGTGGCCTTTGATGCTCCAAGCTTTCTGCATAGACACGACAAACGCGATGGCTCACGGGAGCGTGGCTGAATAACTCACTCGTTGTTAACGGTCGGACGGTATCGCGAGCGGAATCGTATAGGAAGTTCTGTCCGCCAGCTGGACCTTTTGTGTGCGGTCGATGGATATGCCTCGCGATGTCAACGCGAAAAGGCAACTCTCCGAGTTCGTCAGGAAGTGCACCGCGTAACTTAGCAGCGACCAATTCCTGATCGCTAAATATATTGCTCATTTCGCGATCTGCTTCTGCAAACACCATGCTCCGCTCACAAACCATGTGCCACGTGTACTGCCGATCTAACAGCTTGCGCCATTTCTTACCTAGCTCACACTGCGTCACATCGTCGCTCTTATTCCATCGCGATACATCCACCAAGACCGAGGACTCCGTGAACCCTTGATATGCTTCCAGGTCGTCGATCGGATTCCCCTTGAAAAGAAAGCGTTTGCTTTCCTTAAAAAGATCCGCCAACGTCAAATCGATCGCTTTGACCGTCCTGTGGAAATAGATCGAGCGAAACAGATCCGACTTCACCCCCATGAAGCGAACGAGCGCCGAGATGCCTCGATCGTGAATTGTCAGACCTGCATCCGTGAAGAAACTGTAATGTAACAGTCGTTCCAGGTCATACGCTTCGCGGCTGTAGCCGGACATGTACGCGTCGCGCAACACAAAGTCCATGTTGTCGATGGTATAGATTCCGCTAAGCAACCCGCGCAGCAATCGCATCCACTTCGGTTGCTCCTCGTCGTCGCCTCTCGGACGCTGGATGAGCCAGGCGACTTGAGCGGGATCGAGCGCCTCGGTATCGTCCAGCCGGCTGTTGGGATTCCGCCGAATACCACGCAGTAAATCGCCGAGTTCATGTTCGATGATCCGAGCGCCAAGCGTCTCGTGCGTCAGATTAAAGTCGCTCAGGAAATAGGTGTCGAGAAAGTGACCGAATGGCCCATGACCAACATCATGTAAGAGTCCTGCCATCCGCAACAAGGACTCGACATAACCGCGACTCGGCACGTCCGGGCAGACATCACCTAGACTGTCATAGAGCTTCTCGATGGCTCGGCTCGCCAAGTGCATTACGCCGAGGACATGTTGAAATCGAGTGTGCTCCGCCGTGGGAAATACCCACCACGCCGTTTGGAGCTGGTGAATGTGCCGGAGTCGCTGAACCCAGGGGTGATCGATGATGTCACGTTCAGAGGTTTCGGCTTCGGAGAGTTCCGCGGCAGAACAGAAAGGGATGTAACCGTGGACTGCGTCGTGGCTTAGGTTTTCCAGATGATACGCTCGCATGCGGGGATTATGCCGCTGGGTGGTGCTTGCGTCCAGGACAGGCTCCTACGAAATCGATCGGTGCAGCCGCAGAACGCCTCGGCAGGTGTCGGAAACCAATCGGGAAAGCGGGCAAACCCTTACCTAAATTGACTTGATTTGATACGATCGCGAGTTGGTAAGATGTGCGGGGAAGGCAACCTAGTCGTGTCTTGAGTTATGAAAGTGTTTCTCCGCTTCCGCCACGGACGATACAAAGTAAATCACCGTCCTCTTCTGATCATCCGCCGTCACCCGCAAACTCGCGCGTCCACGATCCTCAATAGGAGACCTTCCGTGGCTCATCCTCTCCTGGGCAAAATTGCCGTTGCACTTTCATTATCCTTGTTCGCGATGACTCAGACGTTCGCGGCCAAGCCCAGCGAGACACTGCTTCCCAACACCACCAAGGTCTATATCTCGGTGCCAGATGTTGACAAGCTGCGTGAACATTTCGACGAGACCCAGATTGGGCTCTTGCTCAATGATCCCGTAATGCAGCCGTTCGTCGAAGATGTCCAGAACCAGATTCGCAATAGGCTTAGTGAAGCAAGTGTGCGACTTGGATTGAGCTGGGACGACTTGGAAGGCGTCTACGGTGGCGAAGTTGCCATGGCATTGTTGCAGCCATGGGACCATGAAGCCGCAGCAACGACATTGGAAGCTGCCGCGGTCGAAGCAACCGCGCAGGCCAAAGCTGCTGGCAAGAACGCCGAAGACGCAGAAGCGGCTGTTGATGCAGCAGTCAAAAAAGTACAGAAGTCTCTCGATGCCGAGCGACAGAAGCAACGCGCCGTTGCCATGCTCGTCGACGTCACGGACCATCTCGCGCAAGCGAACGAACTGTTGGCAAAGGTAGCAGCGAATCATCTCGACAAAGGAGCCGAGCAAAGCAGCATTGAGCTTGCTGGCGTGAGCATCGCCGTCTTTACGCAGCCGAAGAGGGAAGAGGACGTGGACGCTCGCGTGTCCTTCTACTGTATCCACGAAGATCAACTCGTTGCGGCTGATCGCGAAGACGTAATCGCCTCGATCTTGGCCAAGTTCACCGAGTCTAGCGGGGACGAGTTGAAAGACTTCGAGCCCTACGCAAAGTCGATGGCCTACGCGCAAACTGCGATGGATGGGACCGACCCTCACTTGCGATTCTTCCTTGAGCCATTCGGTTACACGGAAGTTAAGCGAGCATACAGCGGTGGTCGCAAAAAACGCGGAACCGACATGCTGCGAGTCTTGCAAAGCCAAGGATTCACTTCGATCAAAGGGCTCGGCGGCCAGATTTCGTTCAAGACGGACGAGCACGACATTCGGCACCACACCTTGATCTATGCACCAGCGATCAAACGAGGACCTGGCGACCTAGCCGTTACGAAATACGATCGCGCAGCTCGCATGCTCGAGTTTCCGAACAAAGCCGATATCGCGCCAAGGGCATGGGTTCCGAGGGGACTCGCGACCCATCTAACATTTAACTGGAAGATGAAGGACGCATTCTGGTATGCCGAATCGCTCGTCAACGAAATCGCAGGTGACGAAGTGTTTAAGGATGTGATCGAAAACATCCAGTTTGATCCGCACGGTCCACAGATCGATATCAAGAAGGAGTTCACCGCTCACCTAGGTGAAAGTGCAACACTATTGAGCGACTACCGCTTACCGATCTCGCCGAAGAGCGAGCGTTTGATGTTAGCGATTGAGGTCATCGATCCAGCAACCGTTATGAAAACCGTCAACAAAGCGATGGAGAACGATCCAGCCGCAAAGAAACGCGAACACAACGGCCACGTTATTTGGGAGCTGCTAAACGAAGAAGCGGAAGTCGCGGAGGTTCAGATCGATTTCGATGGCGGATTCGGGTTCGACGATCCAGTCGAACCGCAAGCGGAAGAAGACAAGCCCTTCATTCCCAATTCTGCCGTCACTGTGGCGAATGGGCACCTTCTGATATCAACGCACGTCGACTACATCGTCGATATCATTGAGCCACAGCCTCCCGCCGATTCGCTCATCACGGCTGCAGATTTCAAAGCCGTCACCGAAGCACTGGTCTCTCTCGGCTCGAACAAAGACAGTTTCCGCCTTTTTACTCGCACGGATGAAGCTTATCGCGTGACTTACGAGTTGCTACGTCAGGGCAAGATGCCTGAGTCCGAGTCGCTACTTGGCAAGGTACTAAATGCGATGTTCACATCCGAAGACGCCGAGGAAGACGAACTTCGTGAGCAGCAGCTCGACGGCTCGAAGCTTCCTGAGTTCCAAGTCGTCCGGCGTTACCTGGGCCCAGCCGGATTCTTTATCCAAACCGTCGACGATGGCTGGACCGTGTCGGGATGCCTCCTCACCAAGGACTTGAAGTAGGCAAGTAACTGTGTGCGAAAGCGTCCCTGGCAGGATTCGAACCTGCGACCGCCGGTTTAGAAGACCGATGCTCTATCCAACTGAGCTACAGGGACTTACGGCGTTTGATTCTACTCAATCATTTGCGTCGCTGCAGCGCCCTCGCTATTCGTGCGCTGTCGTTCGATAGGCTCTAAGTGAGGCCGCCGTATCAGAAACGGTGAGCGGCGTAACCTTATAGCGTCGGCCCGAGGAAACACCTTGTACCGGATCTTCGACGCCACTAAAAGGCAAACAAAGGACTCAAAGCATTCTGCTCTAAGTCCTTCGTCTTCTAGTACCAGAGGTGGGACTTGAACCCACACTGTCTTGCGACAACTGGATTTTGAAGCAAGCCGATTGCCTTTATCAAGCGTTATCGGCAATCATTCAGACAATGTCAAGCGTCATACCGACGCCCCTGCGTTTAGGTGAGTGTAGTGCTTGTGTAGTTCGATGCGCGCGGTCGATCATCTCTCGCGCTGTCCAGGTGATCCAGTGAAAAATCCAGCGTCCCTCCAAGTGATGCAACGGGCCGAATCACGAAGTGCGCCAATTTGGAACGACCCGCGCGAGCATTCCCCTCACTGCCGCCAACCTTGCCAAGTCATCGAACCGTGCGCACGGATTGCGGGGCGTTGCGTCGGACGAGTACGGGGCTCACGAGACAGCGGATCGTGAAGCCATGTGGCATTGATTGCACCTACCTTCGTCTGGTCGACCTAGGACGTTGCGGTAGGTTAGGTGCAATGCTGTCCGACGCAAACGTCCCTTGGCTCAACTGGAAGTCCTTCACGGCGCTACCGCGACGGACACACGACGGCACTAATTTACCTCACCATGAGAACGTGGGGCAAGCAGCAGCAGATTGCTACTCCCACACAAGCGGACTAGGATGCGTGGATTGGGAGATGTGAGAATGGGAACACTCGCTAGAAGATGCCGCCAGCGACGTGCTGCAAGGCGAGCGCGAAGACTTCGTCTATTCATCGAGCCCCTTGAAGACCGTTTGATGCTGGCCACGATTACGGTGACCAAACTTGCAGACGACACCACGGTCGATGCCCAAGTCACGCTGCGGGAGGCGATCTTGGCAGCGAATACGGATACAAGTGTAGACGGTTCATCGGCAGGAGATGGAGCCGATACGATTTCTTTCGCTCAGAACCTGTTTGGCTCGCCGCGGACGATCACTCTCGCGTTAGGCGAATTGCCAATCACCGAAGCCCTCACGATCACTGGGCCGGGACAGGATGTGCTAACGATCGATGCGCAGCAGCAGTCTCGAATCCTCAATGTCTTCCCTGGCATCGCAACGGGTGATTTTGACGTAACAGTAGATGGCCTCACACTGACCGGTGGCCGAACGACCGGAAGCAATCAGATTATTAACGGTATTCTTGAATCAACTCACAGCGGTGGGGCGATTCGCTTCGATTCCCTCGGTACGCTCGCCTTGATCAACAGCACGATCTCGAAAAGCAGTACCGCAGGTGATTTTGCCCTTGGCGGCGGCATCCGATCGCTCGGCGCGCTCGAATTGACCAATAGCACCATTTCAGGGAATAGCACGAAAGGCAGCAATGCGACCGGTGGTGGCGTACACACAGTCGGCCCGCTTTCTATAACCAACAGCACGATCTCCGCCAACAGCACGGCTGGGAATTTTGCGGGTGGTGGTGGCGTTCTGGCACTTGACTCGGTCGCATTGACCAACAGCGCGGTCACGGGAAACGGGACGGGAGGTAATAGTTCGGTCGGCGGAGGTATCTTCTCGATAGGTGGCGCGTTCACCTTGATCAACAGCACAATCTCCGAGAACCGCACAGCAGGCAATGGTGCATTCGGTGGCGGAGTTGCAACAACTGTTCCACTTGTTTCGACGAATAGCACGATCTCGGGCAATAGCACGACGGGTGAAAGTTCGGACGGCGGAGGTGTCAGCGCGAATAGCTCGGTTACCTTGATCAACAGCACGGTCTCGGGGAACAAAACGGAAGGCGATTTTGCGGACGGTGGCGGTGTCGTTATGTTTGACAATGCCGCCCTGAGGATTTCCAACTCGATCATCGCCGGAAATACGGTCGCATTCGGCAATGTCGGTCCAGACTTCCTTCCCGAGCAAACTCCTATAATCCCGGCTCTCACACTGAGCGTGACCAACAGCCTTATCGGCGACAACTCCGGTACATCATTGAATGCTGCTCCGGTTGGCTCACCGGACACCGACGGGAACCTTATTGGCACGTCCGTCAGTCCGATTAACCCGCTTCTCGGCCCGCTTGGAAACAACGGCGGCCCCACTCAGACACACGCTCTGCTGCCCGGTAGCCCAGCAATTGACGCTGGGAATAGCACAATCGCGAGGGACGCCGGTCTCGATTATGACCAGCGAGGAATCGGCTTCGAGCGGACCGTCGACGGTGATAATGATGGAATGATGATTGTCGATATGGGAGCATTCGAGTTCTCTGTCGACTTTGGTGACGCACCTGCGCCTTATCTGACGACGTTCGCCGAAGACGGTGCAAGGCATGTTGCCATCGGCCCAACGCTGGGGACAACCCGCGACACGGAGGCAGGCGGCACACACTCCGCAAACGCTGATCACGATGACACGAACGGTGACAGCGACGAAGACGGCGTGACATTCGGAACGATCCGAGTCGGTCAACTCGACGCCACAGCGACTGTGAACGTTCAAGGCGGCTCCGCTCGGTTAGATGCTTGGATCGACTTCAATCAAGACGGAAGCTGGGGTGGTGCCTGGGAGCAAATCGCCGACAACGTACTTGTCCAGACGGGAGACAATACGATCGAGTTTGACGTGCCGAGTTGGGCCGTCTCTGGAACAACCTACGCGAGATTCCGACTAAGCACAGCGGGTAATCTCGGCGTAGGTGGCGAAGCGGCAGATGGCGAGGTTGAAGATTACACACTATCTATAGCGACGCCGACAGCAACGGAAGGACTGTTTCGAGGCGAAACGATAGTTGGTAGCACCGCACGGAGTCCCTCATCGGTGTTCGCGGCGGATATCGACGGCGATGGAGATATCGACTTACTTTCTGCGTCGGAATCTGACGACAGAATCGCGTGGTACGAGAATGACGGTCACCAGCAATTCATCGCTCGCTCGATCAGCGAAGTAGCCGATTTCGCCTTGTCGGTTTTCGCGGCTGACATGGACGGCGACGGCGACATTGATGTACTCTCCGCGTCGTGGAACGACAGCAAGATCGCTTGGTACGAGAACGATGGTACCCAACAGTTTACCGAGCACCCAATCAGTACGGTAGCCAACTTAGCGTCCTCGGTGTCCGCCGTCGATTTGGACCAGGACGGCGACATGGACGTGTTATCCAGTCAGGGATGGTACAAGAATGATGGCAGCCAGAACTTCACTCATCATACGATCTCCAGCGTAGCCAATTTCGCTTCGATTTTTGCCACTGACTTGGACAAGGACGGAGATATTGACGTTTTGTCTGCCCGGGCGTTTGACGATAGGATCACCTGGAACGAGAACGACGGCAGGCAAAGGTTTACTGCCCACAACGTGAATACACCTGAGGAGAATGAAACCAACGGGGAGGCCGACAGTGTGCAAGCCGTATTCGCGGGTGACATGGACGGCGACGGCGACATC
>JACNKX010000079.1 GCA_014381825.1 Planctomycetota bacterium | reverse complement strand
TCATGACAAGCATGACATAAGATGACTCACTGTCTACTAACTTTGGGGAACCTCAATAAGCTAAGGGGCTTGCTAATCCTGGTCTTCGTTGTGGTGATCTTGTCCAGTCTTTCGCTTTTCGCACGAGTGGTGGCGGTGCTCTACTTTTCGTGAAGGCCCACCATGCCCAGCCAGCCAGACAAAGTGAAGATTACGGAAGAACAACTACGCAGCGTGCTCGGCAAGATGGTCGACCGCGAAGCTGCCAAAGTCTTAGGAGTGCCGACAGACACAGCCCGCTACTACCGAGATAAACTTGGCATTCCACCCTTTCGCATTCATGCCAACAATTGGACTACTGCTGCAGTCGCGCTTGCGGTAATTGCGAACTGGAGTCGCATCGGCATTGCTAAGACATCGCGGCAACTGGCTCAACATTTTCAGTTGACTTGCTCCTCAGATGCAGGCATTCTCGTCACGTACTATTCCATTTCATCCAATGCCAGAGAAACAGAACCCATCCTATGAAGACAATTCGTCCAGTAACGCTCCCAAGGTCCGCGTTAGCGACTATCCGATCGATGTAGCGGGCTGGGAGAATCAGCATACGCGCCGTTCAGATGGCCACGAATTCACGAAGTGGAACTTCGTTCTTTCTCGCGAATACAAGAAAGACGGCGAGAAAGTTGTGGAGAAGATGAGCATTCCCGCTGACAACATCTTGCAAGTAGCAGCGTTGCTACAGAAGGCGTACGCAGAACCCACCCACGACGACACCAACGGGCGAGCGTGGTTCGATCTACCGCTAGGTGAGTGCTCAAGTCGAGCAGCCACCATTCATCCGGTTCGAGCGTCGCGAGTTTAGCAGTGATCTGAGCGCGCTTCGGTTCTGACTGAAGAAGCGGTCACGTTCATTGATCGCAACAAGGAGCGACCGTTCTTCCTGTATCTCGCCTACAACGCCGTCCACGCTCCTGCTGAAGCACCGAAGGAAGACATAAGTGCGTATCAAGCGAAGTTCCCCGGATTGAGCAGGAAACGAACCATCCTGATGGCGATGCTAAAGCACTTGGACGACGGCGTCGGCGAGGTGGTTGGGAAGCTGAAGCAGGAAGGATTGTTCGATAACACAATTCTGTTCATTCTAACTGACAACGGTGGTTCGAAAGCAATGAGCGCTAACAACACGCCGTTACGCGGCTTCAAAAGCAGTCTGGATGAAGGCGGTATTCGCACGCCGTTTATTGTCAGTTGGCCCGCTAGGTTCGAGGGCGGTAAAACTGTCGACACACCCGTGATTTCATTCGACATTTTGCCAACGGCACTTGATGCGATCGACCGTATGCCTGTGAAGCACGAGTTCGATGGTAAGAGCCTGCTGCCATTGATGGCTGGCGAATCGAAGTCGCATCACGATACGCTTTACTGGAGTAAGGGGCAGGAGGACGAATGGGCCGTGCGTCAAGGTGATTGGAAGCTACATGGGGAGCGCGGCCAAATCGAGCTTGTCAATCTGGCTGATGATCCTGCGGAGACGAAGAACGTAGCGGGTAAAAATACAGATGTGGTGAAGCAATTAAGTCTGGCGTTCGACAAATGGATTGATCAAATGGCAGATCCGATTACTGGCGGCGAGAAACGTCCTGATGTCAAGTCGCCGGTAAAGCCACCCACGGAACGCGAGAAGGAGCGGGCGCGAATTCGAGCGAGCAAGAAGAAACAGCGAGATGCGGAAAAGAAGGCAAAGAACGCCCAAGCGGCGGAACGGATCGGAGCGGGCAGTTAGAATACGCTGTTGGGTTTTCTCCATCAGTCGTATCGAACGTTAGAGGTATCATTTGATAGAAGCAGGATCGTTCCGATCTTCACTCTTCACCGCAACGTGGTTTAACATCTCAGCCCAGGGTCGCGGTCTGCCGCGCACCATGGGTTAGCAATACAAGATCTCGATTACGCTGAAAGCGTTACAATGTTGCTGATTAAGTTTCCTGGGGTGCGCGACGAAACGTCGCGACCCCGGGCTTTGGAGTTTAACCGCTTTGCGATAAAGGCCCGGGATAACTCGTTCGTTTGGAAACACACACGTATGAACACCATCACACAGATTCTTTTGCTCTTACTTGGCACATTCGTCGCGGCAAATCTACAGCCGCGACTTGTCGTGGCCGAAACGCGAGTCGTGATCATCGTCGGCCCGTCCAGCCATCCGCCAGGAACGCATGAAGTCGCTGCCGGTGGGAGACTGATGAAGCACTGTTTGGAGACCGCAGACGATTTGCCCGATGTAAAAGTCGACTTGTTTAACGAATGGCCGACTGATCAGAAGGTGCTCGATGCAGCATCAACGATTGTGTTCACCGGCGACACCTTCCCGCCAAATCGTTTGCCGAACGCAAAAAACACGCTAAAGAAGCTCGGGCAGATGATGGAAAGTGGCTGCGGGATCGTGTGCGTCCATTATGCGACGGGATTACGAGCCGAAGACGTTGCTGCGGATGGCGAGCATCCTCTCTTGCATTGGATGGGCGGTTACTTTGCCACACGATGCGCGCACCATCAATCCATTGCGAGAATCTATCCTGCTGCGAAGATCACTCCTGCCGCGGCAATGCATCCAATTTGGCAAGGCTGCCAACCGTTTACGCTGCACGACGAACCATACATCAACAACTACTTTGGCAAAGACGGCAACAAACAAGCGGCGAACGTTACACTGCTCGCATCGTCCTTGCTACCGCCGGAGAACCCAAAGCCCGAAACGGTGTCGTGGTGTATCGAGCGTGCTGATAGCGGTCGTGGCTTTGGCATCGTGATGCCACACTTTTATCGCAGCTGGAAGATCGAAGACCTCCGTCGCTTCATCCTCAACGGCATCGCTTGGACCGCCAAACTGGAAGTGCCAGAACGCGGTGTACATTCAACTCTCCCCAATCTTGCTACGTTCAAGCCCGCATCGGTCGAACCAAAATAGAACACCGAATGCCGAATTTGACGAAAATCATCCTATTAAGCGTACTCTGTTGGTGCGTTGTCACGGTTGGTCAACCGGTTGCCGCCGCAGAACAGCCCAACGTCATTCTCATCATCTGCGACGACCTGAACGACTATGTCGAAGGCTTCGGCGGACATCCGAATGCGCGAACGCCGAACATGGCGCGACTGGCTCGAAGCGGCGTTGCGTTTACACAAGCTCATTGCAACATTCCGATCTGTGGGCCGTCCCGAGCGAGTTTGTTTACTGGAATCGATCCTCACAACTCAGGCTGCTACGGATTTGAACGTTGGGACAAGTATGAAGTGTTGCAGAATTCGCGCACGATGATGGATCACTTTCGTGCCAACGGGTATTTGACACTTGGAACCGGAAAGTTGATGCACCACATGGTGCGCAATGAGTGGAATGAATACGGCAATCCGGCTGACTATGGACCGTTTGCATTCGATGGCACAGACAAAGTCGCCCATCCAGATGTTCCGGCACCGTACCGTGACATTGGTGCCGTCGATGGTTCATTCGGACCGTTCGTAAACCTGTCCGGGCGCGAAACTCCAGAAGGCAAACCGTTAACTTGGAGAAACGGGGACTGGGGAATCAAGTCTCACGCACTGCGTGTCGCTTCGCAAGAAGACAGAGACTTGACGCCTGATGAACGAAACGGAAACTGGGCAGTCGAGAATCTACTACAGCTCGCAGACGACTCGGACGGCAAACCGTTCTTTATGGGAGTGGGTTTCATTCGCCCGCACACGCCGCTGATTGTCCCGCAGCGATTCTTCAAAATGTTTCCCCTCGACTCGATCGAACTGCCTGTTATCCGACCCGGCGACGTCGAAGACACTCATGCTCTCTCGGTTCGCAGCATCCCAAACGATAGGGAACCTGATTCACCACGTACGGCGGACATGGGATCGCGGCTGTTTACGAATCTTGCTGCGTCGTACAAGTCGCGAGACGAAGCGTTGCGACTGTTTATTCAAGCGTATCTAGCGAGTGTTGCGTCGGTCGACGAACAGTTTGGTAGAATCCTCGATGTCGTTGATCGAACAACGCTTAAGGACAACACCATTATTGTTCTCACCAGCGACCATGGATGGGGCATGGGCGAGAAAGACTACCTCTACAAAAACTCGCTCTGGCAGGAAAGCACACAAGTGCCTTTGATTGTCCGCGCTCCGGGAACAGCCGCCGCCGGACGCAAATGCGACCAACCTGTCTCGCTGATTGATCTTTATCCAACGCTGATCGATCTCTGCAGCTTGACCGGTGACACGAAGGAGTCGGACAAAGGCCACGCGCTCGACGGCCACAGTATCAAGCCGTTGTTGGAGAATCCAAAGTCGGGTGAATGGTCAGGCCCCGATGCAGTGTTGACGGCACTTTACAAATGGAGAATGAAGTACGATCCGGCGCAGGAAAGTTATTCGCTGCGGTCGAAGGATTGGCGTTACATCCGCTACTCCAACGGCAAGGAAGAACTGTACGACGAGACTGAAGATCCCTACGAATGGAACAACCTCGCGGACTTGCCAGAGCAAGCATCTCGGCTTGCCGCATTTCGCGAGAAGCTCCAATCGAGACTTCCAAAGCCAGGCACAATACCGACGCAACCTGTCTGGCAGCCGAAGCAAGCCGCCAAGCCAAGGAGCGACGCTGAAGCCTGGAAAGACAAGTACTTCGCCACGCATCCGCATGCCGACGCCAACAAAGACGGCAAGCTGACATGGGTCGAGTTGAAGGCGTACCGAACCAAAATCGGCGAAACTAAGCGAGAGTGACGCTGAACTGGCGATAAATTCCGTTCGAGTTGCGGTCCGAGAAATCGCTCGCGCGCCGCCTTGCTAATCACTTAAAGGATTCTCCCGCTTCACATGGATCAGTTTTAGGGGAGGAGGTCAGTTGAAAAGGGAAATTCGCAGTAGGGCTCAAAGAACTGTTGATGCCCTAGTATGATGGATGTGAGCATCCCCCCCGAGACAGAAGAGAAACAAAACTATGAAAGCCACCTGGCTAACTCTGATCCTGGCGATTTGTTGTGCATCCCTGCTAAAGGCCGCTGAGCAACCTGAGAATAGACCCAACATATTGTGGATTGCGATCGAGGATTGGTCGCCAGATCTGTCCTGTTACGGCACGAAGGGAATTGATACGCCTTACGTGGATGAACTGGCGTCGCAAGGGATTCGCTACGAAGCGGCATTTACTACTTCGCCGGTATGCTCGACGTCACGTTCGGCCATGATGACCGGATTTCATCAAAACTACATCGGCGCGAATCAGCACCGCGAATATGACAAAAGACCCATTCCCTATGGCATCAAACCCATTCCGCATCTGTTTGCTGAAGCGGGATACTTCACCGCGCTGATGAGTTACAAGACGGACTGCAACTTCACACCCAACACGAAGTCCGAACTGTTCACGGGCGAAGACTGGTCCGAGCGTAAATCTGACCAACCGTTCTTCGCTAGGATTACATTTGGTGGCACGCATCGTTCCTGGAAACGCGATCCACAGCGACCGATCAACATCGATGACGTGGAGCTTCCACCCTACTACGCCGACACGCCTTTCGTCCGTCGTGATTGGGCCAATGGATTGGAGCAGATGCAGTTGGTGGATCGCCAAGTCGGAGCGTTGTTGAAACGGTTGGATGACGAGGGGCTGGCTGACAACACGATCGTCTTCTTCATTGGCGATCACGGTCGTTGTCATATTCGCGGAAAACAGTTTCTCTATGACGGCGGCATTCGTATCCCGATGATCATGCGTTGGCCTGGCAAAGTCGCTCCAGGTCAAGTGAGTACGAATCTAGTGACGTCGATTGATATCTGCGCCACGATTTTGGAGGCTGCTGGCATCAAGCCTCCCGTTCCGTTACATGGAAAGAGCCTATTCGGCCAGGATGTCAAAGAGCGGGAGTACGTATTCGCAGCGCGCGACAAGATGGACGAAACTCATGACTCCATGCGGGCGATTCGGTCCAAGGATCACAAGCTGATCCTCAACCTGATGCCGGAGCGCGCATGGTGCCAATACAATCGCTACAAGGAAGGCGCCTATCCAGTTTTGGCGGAGATGAACATCCTGAACTTGAAAGGAAAACTCACTCCCGAACAAGCAGCCTTTTTCGCTCCTTCCAAACCGAAGGTCGAACTGTTCGATTTGCGAAGCGACCCGTACGAGGTCAACAACGTCGCGGATGATCCTCAATACGCGGACATCAAGGTCGAGTTATTGGCCGAGTTAGAAAACTGGCGCAAGAACGTGATTCGCGATCAGGGCGTGTCGATGGAGTTTCGCGCGCAAGATGTTTTCGCTGGTTCCTGTCCGACTGCCACCGTCGATGCCTGGGTTGCGGCCAACGCCGCGAAATACGATTTCAACAAATACGGTTGGCCAGCGTGGTACCCCACCCGAACATTGGCCGAGTGGGAAAAGGCGCGCGAGGCTTGGGGCCCCTATGTCTTCCGAGGACCAACCGAAGAAGTTCCGCGCCCCTCGATTAGCCATTCGAATAAGAAGAGGAAGTCCAGAAACAAGAAGAAGTAAGAATCCGGTGTGTTTCGATCGTTGTATCGAAACTCGCGAAGAGATTCGGCTCCTCCAGTCAACCGCCGAAAGTCTTGGCGACATTCGCTAAGGCTTTATTTCGTGAATACTCGGTAAAAAGACCGCTAGTTGGAATAACTAGCCGGGGTGTATATGGGCCTGCCTGCAGTCCGCGGACGAGAAAGTAGTAAAACACATGGGTCAAACGAAACACTATTTGATGACCGCTCTTCTGCTTGCATTAGCATGCGCCAGCCACGCTGCCGACAAACCGAACGTCCTCTTCATCGCGATCGATGACTTGCGTCCAGAACTGGGATGCTACGGTTCGGGAATTGCAGTTTCGCCAAACCTCGATGCGCTGGCGAAGGATGGGTTGCTCTTCCATCGAGCTTACTGCCAACAAGCCATTTGCCGTCCATCGCGAGCTAGTCTGATGACCGGTGCGCGACCCGAAACGACCGGCCTGTTCCACAACTATGTTTCGTTGAGAGAACTTCAGCCGAACATCCTCACTTTGCCACAACACTTCATCGCAAATGGTTACGAAACGGCTTACTGCGGAAAGATCTTTCATCAAGGCGATACGGATGAGGGGAAGTCATGGAGCCGCAATCGCGTGAAGTGGCTGAAGAACGTCAAGAAGCCTGCCGGTCCTTACGCGTTGCCGGGGAATAACAAGATGAAGGCCGACAACATGAAGCGGATGCTCGCCAAATATGGCGAAGCCGCGCGGCGAGGCCTGGCTGCTGGTCCTGCCTACGAGACCGCTGATGTTGCCGACACCGCTTACCTCGACGGCTACAACACGCAGATTGCCATCGCCACGATGAAGGAGATGGCCAGCAGAGGTGACAAGCCATTCTTTCTCGGCATGGGCTACAAACTGCCACATCTGAATTGGTGTGCGCCGAAGAAATACTGGGACCTGTACGACCCGGAACAGATTCCGATGGCATCCGAAACAGATGCTCCAGAAAACGGAGCCACCATGGGATTGCACGCTTCGTTTGAGCTTCGCACCCGCGCAGGCATCCCGAAGATTGGGCCGCTCGGTCCGGAGTTATCCCGAACACTCAAGCACGCGTATCTGGCCAGCACCAGTTATGTCGATGCACAGATCGGTCTGATGGTAGAAGCGCTCGAAGAAGCTGGTGTTCGCCAAAACACGATCATTATCGTTTGGGGTGATCATGGCTGGCATCTTGGTGACATGGGAGTCTGGGGAAAAGCGACCAACTACGAGGTCGCGACCCGCGTGCCTTTGATGATCTGGACGCCCGACATGAAGACGCGTGGCCAAGGCACGAACGCGTTAGTCGAGTTAGTCGACATGTACCCGACATTGTGCGAATTGGCTGGTGTGCCTGTGCCCCATCATGTCGAAGGCCACAGCTTTGTTCCGCTTCTCGACAATCCAGAACGACCGTGGAAGAGAGCCGCCTTCAGCCAATATCCCAATCCCGCATTGCGAGAGTGGGCCGCGAATCCGTTGTCGCACGGAATGCGTGAGACGTGGTTCGGACCGTTGATCGAAGAAGTCGAAGGGCGGATCATCGAGCAACAAGGCGACAATTGGAACCGCGAGCTGTTCGAGCAACATCTCATGGGATACACGATGCGCACGGACCGCTATCGTCTTGTCGTCTGGCGCGATCATCGCGATTTGAAAGCAGATCCAGTCTTCGTCGAACTCTTCGATCACCAGACCGATCCGCAAGAAACAAAGAACGTTGCCAGTGACAATCTCGAAATTGTGAGTGCGCTGATCGAACAGCTCGACGCTGGTTGGAAGAAGGCGCTGTGACTCCAGTCAGCTCCCCGCTGCGGAGGTGACGTTCAGGAACAGGCAGTTAAACGGAATCCACTTATGGCATGCTCAAATGGGAAACGTCGACGCTATCTCGCAATCGTTGTCGTTCTAATCCTCTGGCCGTTTCGGTCACAGGCTGACGAGATCGACTTCGAGCGCGACATTGCCCCGATTCTGGAAGAACGTTGCTGGTATTGCCACGGCGAAGATGAACAAGAGTCGGGACTGCGATTGGATCTCCGAGTGAAAATGCTGCGGGGCGGTGATTCCGGCTTGTCCGCTGTTGTGCCTGGTAAGCCTGAGAAGAGTTATCTCGTCGAGGCGATCAATCATGCGGGTGAAGACATCGCGATGCCACCGGATGAAGAAAAGCTCCCGGCGAAAGAGATCGAACTGTTGACTCGCTGGATCAAAGAAGGTGCCGTCTGGCCCGGCCAAATGGAGGCTGCTGCGCAAGAAAAGTCAGACCATTGGTCATTCCAGCCGGTCGTACGCGCCGACGTTTCCCGCGTCTCAGGCGGCTCGTCTAATCCCGTCGATGCGTTTTTGCGTGAGTCGCTTGCGAAGCATGATCTGACATTCGCCGAACCTGCTGATGCTCGTTCATTAATTCGGCGAACGTCAATCGTATTGACAGGACTTGCACCGACCGCGGAAGAAACAAACGTGTTTCTTGACGCCTATGCAAAGGACTCCGAGAACGCTTATACGGCGCTCGTTGACCAACTCCTCGATTCACCACACTTCGGCGAGCGTTGGGCACAGCACTGGCTGGACGTCATTCGCTGGGCCGAAACGAACGGGTCGGAGGCGAATCTGTATCGAAAGAACGCATGGATCTATCGCGATTACGTGGTGCGCGCGTTCAACGAAGACAAACCGTACGACCAATTCGTGCGTGAACAGATCGCGGGTGATTCGATGGGCGCGGGCGAGGCAACAGGCTTTCTCGTGGCTGGTCCGCACGTCCCCGCAGCGACCGTCGGGCGCGAACCGGCAGCCATACGTCAAGCGCGGGCTGACCGGATGGATGAGATCATGCAAACGGTGGGTGCGTCGATCATGGGTGTCACCATTGGTTGTGCCCGCTGTCACAACCATAAATTCGATCCGATCACGATCAAAGATTACTACTCGATGACCGGCGTGTTTCAGGACATCGAATTTGGGGGCCGTTTCCCAGAATTTTCGCCTGATCACCCACGACGGCAGCGCGGCGACGAGTTGTGGAGCGAGATTGCCAGACAGCGACGCATCCTCCGGCCAATTGGAGGTTGGGAAGAGAACTGGGGTGCCTTCCGAGAAATGCATTTCAAACCGATAACCACCAGTGCGATTCGCATTCGTTTCAAAATGACCAACGTGGGGTTGGACGAATTGGAGGTGTTTGGCCCGGACGATCGGCGTGAAAACCTTGCGCACAAGAGACGCGGCACAAAGGTCTCGGGGTTCCCGGAGATGGGGACCGATGGGCGCAATCCGATGCGGCGCGTCAACGATGGCGAGTTTGGCACGATGGCTTGGCGGGCGAAGGTGTCCAAGGACGCAGAGGAACAGCCTTGGGTCCGCTTTGATTTCGAAGAGCCCGAAAGTATTGATCGCCTACGTCTCAGCAGCAACCGCGAGTACTACTACGACACGGATTATCTCGACAAAAAGCCCTATCTACCTAGATACGAATACGACGTCGAGGTACTCAAGCGCGATGGCACTTGGCAACCTTGGGTCGGCACCTGGTACGTCAATAGAAAACTGAATGAGAAGCACCCCGAACGCAAAGCGGCCCTCGCCGAGATCCAACGCCAGATCGAAACACTGGCTGAAGAAGGACCGCGGCCCAGCTTTGTTGGCCGCTTTGTCCGACCGGTGGTCACCCGTGTCCTGCTTCGTGGCAGTCCAGAGAATCCTCGCGACGAGGTCATGCCCGCCGGTCCAGCGATCTTCGGTGGTGACCTGAATCTGACTTCAAAGGCTTCAGGATCCAAGCGTCGTGCTGCGTTCGCCAAGTGGATCAGCAGCGCCGACAATCCGTTGACCGCCCGTGTCATGGCCAACCGTATCTGGCACCACGTCTTCGGCAGCGGCATCGTGCCAACCACAAGCGACTTCGGCAGCGCCGGCGCGCCGCCGACGCATCCGAAGCTACTTGACTGGTTGGCGGCCGAGTTCATGCAGCCAAGTGGCGTAGGCTTCCAGCCTGCGGATGCGCCGGATGACGAGTTGGAAGCTTATCCCACGAAGTCATGGTCCATGAAATCAATGATCCGTTTGCTCGTCATGTCCGATGCTTTCCGCCAGTCGAGCCTGCCTCGCAAAGAAGGCCGCGCTGTTGACGCGGACTCCGCGCTGCTCTGGCGTTTCCCACCGAAGCGTATCGAGGCGGAAGTAATTCGCGATTCGATTTTGCAAGCTTCGGGATCACTTGACCGTACGATCGGCGGTCGCAGCTACCGCATTCACAACGAGAAAAAAACCTACGCCCAGTGGGAGGTACTTAATAATCACGGACCGGAAACGTGGCGACGCATGCTCTATCAGGAACGCATGCGTCGCGTCGACGACCGTATGTTCACGGCGTTCGATTTTCCAGACTGTGGTCAGGTTCGAGCGAAGCGACCGGTATCAACGACTCCGCTGCAAGCGCTAAACCTGATGAATAGTGACTTCGTGCTCGAGCAGGCGAAACGTATCGCCGAGCGCGCCAGTAACGAAGCCGGAGACGATGAAGGCGGGTCGATCGATCGCTGCTTCGCATTACTCCTCGGTCGATCGCCGGACGAACAAGAACGTCACGCTTGTCTCATACTGGCCAAAGAAAACGATCTGTCGCTGGTATGTCGAGCGTTAATCAACTCCAACGAGTTTGCCTTCCTTCCATGAGCCCGTTGGAGTACAGGCTTTAGCCTGCCATCGCGAAACAACAGAAGCAGCCTAAAGGCTGGACTCCAACAACTGGATCAAACCATGACCAACCCCGAACAGCTTTCACCACAAGGCCAAAGCCTCCTAGATCGCCGCGGTTTTCTGGGCACTGCAGGACTGTCGACGGCTGGTCTCGCTTTGGCAAGCATGCTCGACTCGGACGGTCTGCTTTCCGGGAGTCCGGCGTTCGCAAACGAAGTTGGTCCGGTTCGTCCAAAAATTGATCCCAACAATCCTTACTCTCCGCGACGTCCACACTTCGATGTGCCCGCGCAGCAAGTTCTGGTCATTTACTGCCCGGGTGCCGTGAGTCACATCGACACGTTTGACTACAAGCCGGAACTTACGAAGCTTCACGGACAAACCTCACCCATTATTCCAGAGGTCACATTTGAGGGACCGCCTGGAAACATCGCGAAACCGTTTTGGGAGTTCCGACCCCGAGGCGAGTGCGGCACGATGGTCTCCGACCTGTTGCCGCATCTTGGCAAGCAGGTTGATGATCTGTGTTTCCTGCACGCGATGACGACGGATACGAGCGCGCATCCGCAGGGCGAGAACTTTATGAACACCGGTATGACGATGGAAGGCTTTCCATCATTCGGAGCATGGGTCACCTACGCCCTGGGAACTGAAAGCCAGGATCTGCCTGCGTTTGTTGCCATTAACGATCCGCGAGGCCTTGCGAGAAGTGGCAAGAACAATTTTGGGAACGGATTTCTTCCCGCGGCTTTCCAGGGAACGGACTTCAACGCGAAGAACCCGCCCAACAATCTGCACCGCCCAGAGGCACTGTCGGCAAACGCCGATCGAGGTACCGTTGAGTTGTTACAGCGGCTGAACGCTAAGCATCTCGAAAGGTATCCGGGCGACGCGAATCTGGCAGGAAGGATTGCCAGCTACGAATTGGCTGGCAGGATGCAAACGTCGGTACCGGAAGTCATGGACCTGTCCGGGGAAACTGAATCCACGTTGAAGATCTACGGAGTCGAAGGCGGCACTGAACTACGTGGCGAATACGCAAAGAACTGTATCCTGGCAAGGCGACTGTTGGAGAAAGGGGTTCGCGTCGTACAGCTGTTCAACGGCAGCGACCCGGCTGGCGGCAACGGCATCACGAATTGGGATTCGCATGCCAACATTCTGAAGACGCACGCCATGCAGGCCGAAATCATGGACCAGCCGACGGCCGCACTTCTCGCCGATATGCGACAACGCGGTCTGCTGGAACACACGCTCGTCGTGTGGGCGACGGAGTTTGGTCGCATGCCATTCCTGCAAGGCAACGGTACCGGTCGCGATCACAATCCGGAGGCCTTCACATGCTTCCTCACGGGTGCCGGAGTAAAACGTGGATTCAGCTATGGCGAAAGCGACGAGTTCGGTTTCAAGACGGCCGCCGACAAGACCACAGTCTACGACTTCAACGCGACGCTGCTGCACCTGATGGGCCTCGATCACGAACGACTAACGTTCTATCACAACGGTCTCGAGCGACGACTCACCAGCGTTCATGGGCAAGTGATCAGCGACGTGTTAGCGTAAAATGGGCTGAGGAGAACAAGCTGCATGCCTCGAAGCGTTCCCAGCAGATCACGTTATACTGGAGGACATGTTAACGTACAGTAAGCTCGCCATGATAACCCCGCCTCTTCGACTCTTCAACTCATGCTCGCGGAGAGTTCACATATCTTTGCCGCTAGTTGCGGTGATGTTGATCGCGGCTAACGACACGGCTGCTAAGGAAGCTGACTTCGCCGATTTGCTACAGCCCACATTCCGCCAGAGTTGTGTTAAGTGCCACGGCGAGAATGAAAATGCGAAGGGCGAAGTGAATCTCGCCGAACTCCAAAACCTCGATGATCTCACAGAGGACCTTGATCTGCTGAGCACTATCATCGACGCCTTGGATTCCGAGGTGATGCCGCCTGAAGACGAACCGCCTTTGGCCCCCGGGCGACGTAAGCAACTTGTGACACAGTTGCGAAAGCTGCTTCGTGAAACTCTCGCTTCGCGGGTGACGATCCCGCAAACACCGATTCGTCGGATGAACCGCTTTCAATACAACAACGCGGTGCAGGACTTGTTTGATCTCAACGTCGTCGTGTTCCCGTTGCCCGAACGCATGCTGCGCGACCATGGCTACTTCGAGCCCGAGACCGGAGCGATGCCGGAGAACCTCAAAGCAGGAAGCCGTCCGCTTGGTAAATCGCAAATGATCGAGAAACGGCTCGCAGGAGTGACGCCGTTCCCGCAGGACCTTCGCGCGGAAAACGGGTTCGACAACCGGGGAGACCATCTTACGCTGTCGCCGCTCCTGCTCGAGTCATTCATGAAGCTGAGTCGGTCGATTGTCGAAAGTCCGGACTTCAATGAGAAGAACTGCGACGTTTGGCCATCGTTTTTCGCTCCACCTCCGGACAGCAAGGAATCGGAAAACGAAACGGTGGTTCGTGCTCGTCTACAGACTTTCCTGAGACGGGCGTTTCGCCGTCCGGTCGAGGAAGAAACATTGGATCGTTATACCGAGCATGTCTTAGCCCAGATCCGCGCCGAGGATTCGTTCACCGACAGCATGAAGAGCGCCGCAGCGGCGGCCATCGCGTCGCCCCGGTTCTTTTACCTCTACGATCAAACTGAGTCCGAACCTAGCGACGGATCACACCAGCTAGAAAATTTCGATCTCGCTTCGCGGCTATCGTTCTTCTTGTGGGGCAGCATTCCGGATCAACTGCTGCTTGATGTCGCTGCAGACGGAAGACTGCAGGATCCCGAGATCCTAACCGCGCAAGTAGAACGAATGCTCCGCGACAAACGCTTGAAGCGATTCTGCGACAGCTTTCCCGCACAGTGGCTGCAACTAGAACGAATCATTTCGTCGACGCCTGATCCAGAGCGATATCCTCAGTTCTACTTCGCCAAGTATCGTGCGAGCATGCACATGATGCTTGAGCCGCTACTGCTGTTTGAAACCGTGTTGATCGAGGATGATTCGATCCTTCAATTCATTGATTCCGATTTCAGCTATCGAAGTGATTTGCTTCGCGCTTGGTATCGCGATGGCTCGCAAGGCAACGCAGGTTCTCCAGTGAGCGTTGGCTTTCGCCGAGTGCCGGTTACGGATCGTCGGCAGGGCGGCGTGATTACCAATGCTGCAGTGATGACTATGACTTCTAACGCCACGCGCACACAACCGATCACACGTGGCGCGTGGGTTGCGAGCGTGATCCTGAACAATCCTCCTGAGCCTCCGCCCGCGGATGTTCCGCCGCTTGCCGACAAGCCAGCTGCGGAAGAGACAGACTTAACGCTGCGCGAGCGATTCGCTGCACACCGCGAGCGGGCTGATTGCGCGGGCTGTCACAAACAGATCGATCCTTTAGGTTTTGCGCTCGAGAACTACGGTCCGGCAGGAATCTGGCGTGATGCCTATGAAAACGGACGACGGGTCGATGCGAGCGGTAAGCTGTTCGGCAAGTACGAGTTTAAAAACATCGTTGAATTCAAGGACGCGTTGCTCGCGGAGAAAGACCGGTTCGCCCGCGCGTTCGCTGCTCATGTACTTGCCTTTGCGCTGGGTCGCGAAGTCGGTGTTGAAGATTCATTGGCGCTGGATCATATTGTGGACGAAACAGCTAAAGACGATTACCGATTCCAGACAATGATCAAACAAGTCGTGTTGAGCGAATCGTTCCGGGGTCGCAGCCGTTGACATGAGGAAATGATGGACACAACCAATCGACGATCGTTTCTTCGCGGAGCCGCAGGCGCGACGCTGTCTTTGCCTTGGCTCGAGAGTCTGGCCGCCGCTATCACTGCGGATACGAAGCCCGCAATTCGAATGGCCTTTTTCTACGTCCCGATCGGCGTGGCCCGGCGTGGCTTCTTTCCCGGAGAACAGGATGCCGCGATCCCGAAGTTTTCTAGCAACCAGAAGGAAATCTCGCGGAACGCACAGATCCCCATCGGTGTCCAGCCGCTCGAGAATCTAACGCCTACGCAGCAGCCGTTGGAACGGGTCAAGCAAAAAGTCACGCTGATCACTGGCATGGACCGCTTTTACCAGCACGGGAGCGACGTGCATGCTCAATGTGCCTCTTGTTTTCTGAGCAGCGCCACGGCGCATGAGGTCGAATCGTCCGTTTATCCGCTGTCCCGGACACTTGATCACATCGTGGCCGATCACGTCGGCGATGCAACGCCATTTCGCACGTTGGAACTCAGCTGCAACAGTCATCGAGACAACAAAGAATCGATCTACTTCGACAACATTTCATGGTACGGAACAGGACACGTCGCCCCTTCGATTCGCGATCCGCGCAAAGCCTATCGCAGAATGTTCGGCACGCAAGACATCCAAGCGTATCGCAACATCACTGACTTAGTTCTTGAGGACGCGCGGTCAATGCGACAGAAGCTTGGCAGCTCCGATCGACAGAAGTTCTCTGAATACTTCGATGGCATTCGCACGATCGAACAGCAGATGGACAAGCTCGAAAAGATGAAAGGCGAACTGGCGCTAGTTGCTATTGACGAGCCAATTCAATCGCACTTGCCGCGTGGAGCTTACATCCGCTTGATGGGCGACCTCATGGTGGCGGCGTTGCAAACTGGGCTGACGAATGTCGCGACGCTCATGATCGGCCCCGAGCGGTGGGATACGCCGTTCATGTACGAATCGCTATTCGACAAACCGATGAGCCATCACCAGATGTCTCACAACCAGAACAAGTTTATGGAACAATTACTGCAAGTCGATCGCTTCCACATGGAGCAATTTGCGTATCTGGTCGAGAAAATGGACGGCATCAAAGAGGCTGACGGTATGACGTTGCTCGACAATACGATTTTCAATTACGGTTCCGGCTTGGGCGACGGAGCGACACATCAATACAGCGAGCTGCCGATCATCGTTGCCGGCGCGGGTGGAGGAAGACTGAAGACCGGTCAACACCTTAACTGCGCTGATGGCACTCCACTCGCAAACCTTTGGCTGTCGCAGGCGCATGTCATGGGAGCGAAGTTTGATCGCTTTGCGGACAGCACTGGACCCACGTCGGAGTTACTGAACTAACCGGCGTCGACTTTTCGGCAGTAAGCAATTTGCTCGTCGACCGACGTGATGTCGTCACGACGACCTCCGCCTTCGCCGGACGACTCGGCCTCGGTCGGTTCGTCCGCAACCGGTTCGTCCACTGCGCTGTCAGCACTCGGAAGTGATTTACGACCTGCTTCGAGGGCAGTCCGAACACTTTCCTTGGGATCTTCTTTCGCTGGAGCTGCGATAGTTGCCGCTGGCGGGCCGCCACCACTCGCTTCTCCACGAGCGGCTGCGAGCATGTCAGCGACGCTCATCGACTTGGGATCCTTCTTTGGTGCCGCCGCTGATGCTGGAGCGGCTTTTGCAGCAGGAGCCGCTCCGCCACCAGACTTGTCACCGCGTGCGGCAGCAAGCATGTCCGCGACGCTCATTGATTTCGGATCAGCTTTTGCGGGAGCCGCGCCGCCACCCTTCTCGGTCCGTGCTGCATCCATGATTTCGGCAACACTCGAGGGCGTTGCCGCTGACGCCGCAGCGCCACCACTTTTGTTTCCTCGAGCAGCGGCCAACATATCGGCAACGGACATTCCGCCGCCACTTGCTGGCTTGGACGCCGCTGCGTCCTTCTTCGCTGCGGGCGCGGCTTTCGGGCTGGCTTTGGCAGCGGACTTCTTCGCTGCAGGCTTTGCATCCGGCTTCCGCAGCGGCTCGTCAATGACTTTTAGGAAGTCGATATCGATATCGTACCAGCCGATATTTGCATAAGCGTCGAACTCAACGAGGGCGCGGCCACTCATATTCACGGTCCGAACAGTGCCCGTCATACCGCCGAAGCGTTTCAGCTCTGGACGCGTCTCGTCGACCGTAACGTATTTGTCCGTATACTCTTGCTTCAGCTTCTCGATATGCTCGAAGACCATTTCGAAACCTCAGATCTCATCGGATTGACAAGCCGCCATTTTTGCGGTGGTGACGCCCGAAATCAAGGCCACACACGGGGTTAAATGCCCAAATCTGAACGACCCCGTTGGTGGCGTTCGCGCGGTGGCTTTGCTAACCCAGTTCAATCGTGTAGCGCCATCGCGTCGTGCCGCCTGAGTTAATCATCGCGGGCTCGATTCGCGTACCCAACTGGTCATCTTTGATCTTCGCGGTCGTTTCTCCGTCGCGATCGCATCGGATCACCATCGTTCGGCCTTCGACGGAAATGATTGCATCATGATCTCCATCGGGAGTAAGCCCATGGGCGACGAGCAAATAACCGCTTCCAAGTTGTTCCGGGGGCTCGCTCGAACGACACGCCACGTCGAACACGAACGCCGCCCGGCCACTGGTTGGCTCGATGCTAATCGAGTAGTGGCTCTTTCCTGCCATACCGACCAGCAATCCGACCAATGTGTCGGGTCGCAGTTCCTCGACGCTCAACTGTTGCAGCGCGGGGCTCGGTGGCCAGTCTTCAACGTTCGATCCTTCGACCGACTCGAATACTGGTATGCGGCGATCGTCGACGAGCAAACTGATCGTATGGCAGTGTCGATCCTGATGCCAAAAGAACTGAACTTGCAAGCCGAGTCCGTCGGTGTTCACTGCGTTTAACGAGATTGGCTCGCGCGCTTCCATGATGCTGTTCCTTCAACGCGAGCCGTCGCTCGATTATTCATCCTGGCCAACACGCCAACGTAGAAATGAATCGAGAAAGTCTTGGATTTGACCGTCGAGAACTTGATGAAAGTTGCCGGCGCTGTGACCTGTTCGCGAATCCTTTACTCGCTGGTCGGGATGCAGGAAGTAGTTCCGAATCTGTGAACCGAATCCGACTCGCGCCTTCGTCCTGTAACGCGCGTCCTCTTCGGCTTCACGTTTCTCTTCCTCGAACCGAGCCAGCTTCGCCCGTAACATCTTCCATGCGTTTGCTTTATTCTTGTGCTGGCTGCGTTCGTTCTGGCATTGAACGACAGCACCCGTTGGTTCGTGTGTCAAACGAATGGCACTGTCGGTCTTGTTGACATGCTGGCCGCCCGCGCCACTGGCACGATAGGTATCCACGCGAACATCCGCCTCGTCGATCTCGATCTCGATGTCATCAGAGATTTCTGGCGATACATCGACGGCGGCAAAGCTTGTCTGTCGCTTCCCTTCCGAATTGTAGGGACTGATGCGAACCAAGCGGTGCATGCCTGTTTCGCCTTTGAGATAGCCGTAAGCCATTGGCCCACGAATCGCGATCGTTGCGCTGTTAATGCCAGCTTCCTCATTATCGCTGCGATCCATCAGCTCAACGCCGTAGTCGCCCTTCTGCGCCCATTGCATGTACATCCGCAATAGCATCTCGGCCCAGTCGTTGGCGTCGGTGCCTCCGTCGCGAGCATTAATGCTCATGATGGCACCAGCTGAATCGTGCGGGCCGCTGAGCAATGCCTTCAGCGACAACGCCTCGACGACCTTTTCAAGCCGTACAATCTCGCCCGACACCTCGCCCACGAACGATTCGTCTTCGTCGGCCATCTCAATCAGCCCAGCCAGCTCATCGATAGCACCGATCGCCTCGCTCATCGGCTTGACCATCGCGTTGAGCGACTTCAATTCACTAACGGACTGCTGAGCTTTCTCCTGGTTATCCCAAAACCCAGGAGCAGCCATCTTGGCTTCGATTTTCGTGATTTGAGCAACTTTTTCATCGTAGTCAAAGACTGTCTCGTAGATTCACAATTTGCTGCTGAATCGATTCGGCTCGGTCTTTGAGTTCGGAGTCCATGTTCGGTCTTTCACGGGGCTGCTTGGAGACAACATGTGGCAATATAGCGTCGCAATGGCGCTACCGGAAAGCCCAGCGATCAAACGACGGAGCGCTGAATTGCGTTCCTTCAGGCAAAAGTCCAGAATAAGCGTCGCGAAGGCGATACCCCGAAACAACTTCACTCAAACTCCTCCTGAACTGGCTGCTATTTAATATGTCTGAAAACTTGTCGAAAACGGAAACTGTTTCCGAGCTATTTGACCTTTCCGGGCGAATCGCCTTGATAACTGGTGCTTCGGGCTATCTCGGATCAGCGATGGCGAGCGCGTTGGCTGAAGCCGGGGCAACTGTCGCTTGTGCGAGTCGCGATCAGGATCGAGCCAACGCGGCGGCGACACAACTGCCCTGCGAACGAGCGCAGGAACATTTCGGAGTCGTGTTGGACCAGCTGGATGAGGGCTCGATCGATGCGGGATTTCAATCGGTGATTGAGCGAACGGGAGCCGTCGACATCCTCGTGAACAATGGCCAGCACGGTGCGCCGAACGACTTAAAGGATGTGAATACCGACCAGTTCAAATCGCAGCTCGCGAATGCCGCTGGATACTTTCATCTCGCGAGGCTTGTCCGCGATCAAGCGGTGAAACGGCAAGCCGGCGCGAGCATCGTGATGATCGGCTCGATGTATGGCATCGTAGGATCCTATCCCGATGCCTATGACGGAGTCTGTTCGGCTAGTCCTGTCGCCTATCACGCGCTGAAAGGTGGCGTGATTCATATGACTCGGCATCTGGCGGTTTATTGGGCTAAGGATCGAGTGCGTGTGAATTGCCTCTCGCCCGGAGCCTTTCCGAATCCGAAGAAGGTGCCGGACGGTTTAGTAGATCGCTTGACTCCGAAGTGCCCGATGGCGCGGATGGGATTGCCGCACGAGTTGAAAGGGGCTGCCGTCTTCTTGGCAGCAGATGCCAGCAGCTATATGACAGGGCAGAACTTGGTCATTGATGGCGGCTGGACGGCATGGTGATTGTCGCTGTCGGCTAAGCCTCCTAACTACATAAGGTGTGTTATAGAAAACACTTGCGAACTATATAGATGTCTACTCGATAAGCTGCAAGATGGCCTCCATTGGGCAGATAAATCCCGCCACTAGCCCGTTGACGCGGCACATCGGAGTGAATACCTTGGTATGTTCTCTGCTAATTCTGCAGCAGCGCTCTATCTATATTTCTTATCTAACTGTTGGCACATGCATCTCAAGTCCCTGAAGGTTTTCTGTGATGTCGTCGGGCGGCGCTCGTTTTCACGAGCGGCCGACGAGAATGGTATATCGCAGTCCGGGGCCAGCCAGATGGTTCATCATTTGGAAGACGATTTGGGCGTCAAGCTGATTGACCGTTCGAAGCGACCGTTCGTGCTAACTCCAGAAGGCCAAGTCTATTACGACGGTTGCCGCCGGCTCGTTCAACGATTCAATGCCTTGGAGGAAGAGGTCCGCACGCTGCATGAAGAAGTTGCAGGTCGAGTCAACGTCGCTTCGATCTACTCAGTCGGACTCAGCCATATGAGTCGCTTCGTCCAAGATTTCATGCGGCAGCACCCCAAGGCGAACGTCCGCCTCCAATATCAGCATCCCGACCGAGTTTACGAACTCGTGCATAACGACGGCGTCGATCTAGGTTTGGTCAGCTATCCCCGCGACACCCGAACAGTTCGGGCGATTCCGTGGCGAGACGAACCGATGGTGTTTGTTTGCGCGCCGGAACACCCGCTCGCCGAGCACTCGACGATCGCGTTGCAACAATTGGCGGGAGAACCATTTATCTGCTTTGACGAAGATCTTCGAATTCGCACAGAAGTCGACAAGGCTCTCGCATCGCATGGCGTGAGTATTCGAAACGTCCTGGAGTTTGACAACACGGAAACGATTAAGCGGGCCATCGAGATCAATACTGGTGTCAGCTTGTTGCCCGAGCCAACCGTCGTGCGAGAAGTCGCCGCCGGCACACTCGTTGCGCGCCCCTTGGGTGACGTCAAGTTGGTTCGCCCCGTTGGGATTATCTGCCGGCGAGGTGCCGAACTTGGCAAAACCGCCAAGCGATTTAAGCAGCTACTGCGGAGTGAACAATCCGCCACCGAAGACGAAGATGAAAACAAATCGAATCATACGCCAACTTCAGCAGCGACTACGGTGACGTTCGGGACGCAAGAAGAAACGGTAGAAGGATGACAGTTCTAAACCAATTTGAATATCCCCAGAAGCACGGCCTATATGATCCGGCCTACGAACACGATAGCTGCGGCGTCGGGTTCGTTGCACATATCAAAGGCCAGCGAAGTCATCAGATCGTCCAAGATGCCTACATCGTTTTGAAGAATATGGAGCATCGTGGCGCGTGCGGATGCGAGTCGAACAGCGGCGACGGTGCCGGCATCATGACGGCCTTACCGCACGAGTTCTTCGCCAAAGTCGCTAAAGACGAATTGAAAGCCGATCTGCCAGAGCCTGGGAAGTTCGGCGCGGGCATCATCTTCTTACCACAAGAAGCCAACGAGCGGTTGCACTGCAAACGCGTTGTTGAGCAGATCATCACCGAACAAGGCCAACGGCTCGTCGGCTGGCGAAAAGTTCCGACCGAAAGCGACGCTGCCGATATTGGACCGACGGCGCGGGCATCGGAACCGGTCATGGAACAGTTGATTATCGCCGCTGCCGATGGGCTCGAGGGTGATGCGTTCGAGCGGCAACTCTACTTGATTCGCAAGCGAGCGAGTCGAGTGCTGCGCAACGACGAGTCGCTCACACAGCGTAAGATATTCTACGTCGTTAGCCTCTCGACCAAAGTCATCATCTATAAAGGGATGTTGCGAACGCTGCAGTTGATGGCGTATTTTCCCGATTTGCGCGACACCGACTTTACGACGCATCTCGCGATGGTGCACTCGCGGTTCTCGACGAATACTTTCCCGAGTTGGGATCGGGCTCAGCCATTCCGATTCATGTCGCACAATGGCGAGATTAACACGCTGCGCGGCAACATGAACTGGATGCGTGCGCGCGAGGGCGTGATGAAGAGCGAGCTGTTTGGCGACGACCTGGGGAAGTGTTTCCCGGTGATGGAGCCGGATTGTTCCGACTCGGGTGGATTCGATAACGCACTCGAATTCCTTCTAATGTCAGGCCGTTCATTGCAAGAAGCGGTCATGATGATGATTCCTGAAGCGTGGCAAAAGCACGACACGATGTCGGAGAAGAAGCGAGCGTTTTACGAGTACCAATCGTGTTTGATGGAACCGTGGGATGGCCCAGCATCGGTCGTCTTCACGGACGGCAAGTACATCGGCGCAGTGTTGGACCGGAACGGATTGCGCCCGAGTCGCTATTACATCACTCACGACGATCGCGTGTTGATGGCGAGCGAAGTTGGCGTGCTGCCGATCGATCCAGCAAACGTCAAGGAGAAAGGACGTCTTCAGCCGGGCAAGATGTTCCTTGTCGATTTTGAGAACGGTACGCTCATCGCCGACGACGACCTCAAGGAAGACCTATCGGCTCGCCAACCATATGCCAAGTGGCTGCGCAACCAACGGATTCAGCTCACCGACTTGCGTCCTAACAAAGAGCCGCATGGGTTCAATCCCGAGTCGCTGCTGCCTCGGATGCAAGCATTCGGCTATACGCTCGAGACGATGAGCTTCATGCTGCAACCGCTGATCCGGGAGAAGAGAGATCCGGTTGGATCGATGGGGAACGATTCCGCGTTAGCGTGTCTCAGCGACCAGCCGCGGATGCTGTACGACTACTTCAAGCAACTCTTCGCGCAAGTCACGAATCCAGCCATCGATTCGATCCGCGAAGAGATCATCATGTCGCTGGAATGTTACATCGGTCCCGAGCAGAATCTGCTCGAAACGGGCGAAGACCACGCACATCGATTGTTGATTCCGCATCCGATCCTGACGAACGAAGAGGTTGGTGCGATCAAGCACATGGATCATCGCGGTTGGAAGTCGATGACGATCGACATCACGTTCCCGCGAGCGGAAGGTGAAACGGGAATGCTCGCGGCGCTCGATCGCATTTGCGCCGAAACCGAACAAGCCATCGAAGACGGCTTCAGCCTTGTCGTCTTGTCGGATCGCGCGATCAGCGCTGATCGCGTGCCGCTAAGTACGCTGCTGGCATCGGCTGGATTGCATCATCACCTTGTTCGCGAGGCCAAACGTACTCGGATCGGCATCATTCTGGAAACCGGTGAAGCTCGCGAAGTCCATCACCATTGCTTGTTGGTCGGCTACGGTGCCGACGCGATTAACCCCTACCTCGCGTTTGAAGCATTGTGGCAGGCGAGGATTGAGGGCCGAATCGATGCGCAAGAGTTCAGCGACGATGACAAGATCGTCAACGCGTATCGAAAGGGTGTGGCCAAAGGCATTCTCAAAGTCATGGGCAAGATGGGGATTTCGACGTTGCAGTCGTACAAGGGAGCTCAGATCTTCGAAGCGGTCGGCTTGAAGGACGAAGTCATCGAGCGCTGCTTTACAAACACCGCAAGCCGTGTGCAGGGAGTCGACTTCAAAGTCTTAGCCACAGAGATCCTCCGGCGTCACACGATAGGCTATCCCGAACGTCAAGAAGATACGTTGCCATCGCTGCCGAACCCAGGCGAGTTCCATTGGCGGGCAGAAGGCGAGAAGCATGGCTGGGAGCCCGATGTAATCGCTGATTTGCAGATCGCCGCTCGCACGAACAACGAAGAGGTATACTCGCGATTCGCGAATCAGATCAACGACGAGAATCGAAAGAAGTACACGCTGCGTGGGCTGCTTCGCTTCAAGGAAGACGCGAACGGCGGGCCCGTTCCGCTCGAAGAAGTCGAGCCAGTGAGCGAGATCGTCAAACGATTCTGCACTGGCGCGATGAGCTTTGGTTCTATCTCGGCCGAGTCGCATGAGACGTTAGCGATTGCAATGAACCGACTCGGTGGAAAGAGCAATACGGGTGAAGGTGGAGAAGATTCCGTTCGTTTTAAGCCGCTTCCTAATGGCGATTCGAAACGGTCCGCAATTAAGCAAATTGCATCAGGCCGGTTCGGCGTCACCGCTTGGTATTTGACCAACGCGGACGAGTTACAGATCAAGATCTCGCAGGGCGCAAAGCCCGGCGAAGGTGGTGAGCTTCCAGGTCACAAAGTCGACGACAACATCGCGCGCATCCGTCACTCGACTCCAGGCGTGGGACTAATCAGCCCGCCGCCGCATCATGATATTTACTCGATCGAAGATCTGGCACAGCTGATTCATGACTTGAAGAACGCGAATCCGTCAGCGCGAGTGAGTGTGAAGTTGGTTTCCGAAGTCGGAGTCGGTACGGTCGCGGCTGGCGTTGCGAAGGCTCACGCCGATCATATCTTGATTTCAGGAGACACCGGCGGAACCGGCGCATCGCCCTTGACCAGCATCAAACACGCTGGTCTCCCGTGGGAGCTTGGAATCGCGGAAACGCATCAGACGCTCGTTATGAACGATTTGCGGAGTCGAGTGGTGTTGCAAACGGATGGCGGAATGAAGACCGGACGCGATGTCGTGATTGGGCTGTTGCTCGGTGCGGAAGAGATCGGATTTTCGACGGCTCCGCTGATCACGTTGGGCTGCATCATGATGCGAAAGTGTCACTTGAACACGTGCCCTGTCGGTATCGCGACGCAAGACCCGATTCTTCGCAAGAAGTTCATGGGCAAGCCTGAACACGTCGTGAATTACTTGTTCATGGTTGCAGAGGACGCGCGTCGGCATATGGCGCAGCTCGGGTTCCGCACTGTGGATGAAATGATTGGACGAGCGGACGTTCTCGACGCGGCGGATGCGATCGATCATTGGAAGGCTGATGGCATCGATCTGACCCCAGTGTTGGCTCCAGCACAGAAGCCACACGACCAGGTCGAAGTCCGCTGCACCATTAAACAGGATCACGGATTAGAACTGGCGCTCGACAATACACATTTACTTGAGCTATGTGCTCCGGCCGTTAATAAGGGCGACGCGGTGCGTGTTGAGCTGCCGATCATTAACACGAATCGTACCGTCGGTACGATCCTGAGCCATAACCTTGTGAAGAAATGGGGCGAAGATGGATTGCCCGATGACTCGATTCACATCAAATTCAACGGCTCGGCGGGACAAAGCTTTGGCGCTTGGTTGGCGCGCGGGATCACGCTGGAACTGGAAGGTGATGCGAACGATTATGTCGGCAAGGGTTTGTCGGGTGGTCGCGTCATCATCTATCCACCAAAAGAAAGCGGATTCAAGCCAGAGGACAACATCCTTGTGGGCAACGTTTGTCTCTACGGAGCAACGGGTGGACGTGCCTTTTTCCGTGGACGCGCTGCGGAACGCTTCTGCGTTCGCAACAGCGGTGCATGGGCTGTCGTCGAAGGTGTTGGCGATCATGCCTGCGAATATATGACCGGCGGACGCGCGATCATATTGGGACCAACCGGGCGTAACTTTGCCGCGGGCATGTCCGGCGGGATCGCCTATGTGTGGGCTCCAGATCGCGATGTGTTCCGGTTGAATTGCAATTTGGCCTTGGTCGCACTGGAGGATGTCGAGTCAGACGACGATATCGGCGAGTTACTGGAGATGATCGAAGACCATCACAAGTTCACAGCTTCCACCGTTGCAGGAGGCATGCTCCAACATTGGCCGGACGTTCTAAAGGATTTCGTCAAAGTCATGCCGCTGGACTACAAACGTGTCCTGCTGGAACGCAAGTCGCACGACGAAGAGCAGGAATCGACAGTGCGTGCAGAAGGTCACAGCGATTGAGGCGCATGAACGTCGCCGTTCGCTCCGCGAACAGCGACTATTCACGAAGCAAGAGAGAATACGAAGAGATGGGTAAGCCAACAGGATTCAAAGAGCATCCGCGCAAAGCCGTTCCGTATCGACTGCCGTTAGTCCGGATTAAAGACTTCGGCGAGATCTATACGAACGCCGATGAGGAGCATTTGCGGACTCAGGGAGCGCGCTGCATGGACTGCGGCGTTCCGTTCTGCCAATCGAACAGCGGTTGTCCGATCGACAACTTGATTCCGGAATGGAACGACTTGGTCTACACCGGACGTTGGCGCGATGCTCTCGATCGTCTGCATAAGACGAATAACTTTCCAGAGTTTACGGGGCGGACATGCCCCGCTCCGTGCGAAGGTTCGTGTGTGTTAGGGATCACTGATCCAGCGGTTACGATTAAGAATATCGAGAACGCCATCATCGATCGCGGCTTTGCCGAAGGTTGGATTCGCGCCCAGCCTCCCGAAAGACGCACTGGCAAAAAGGTGGCGATCGTCGGCTCGGGTCCAGCGGGGTTGGCGGCTGCGGATCAGCTTAACAAAGTTGGCCACACCGTGACTGTCTACGAGCGAGCCGACCGAATCGGCGGCTTGCTGATGTATGGCATCCCGAACATGAAGCTCGACAAGGGCGTTGTCGAACGACGATTGAACTTGCTTCGTGAAGAAGGAGTTACGTTCGTCACGAATGCTCATGTTGGCAAAAAGGAAGAGTTCCCCGCCGGCCACATGACACAGATAATGGAAGAACGCGGATGCAAAGTTCAGTACATCGATCCGAACGAGCTCCTTGAAGAACACGATGCTGTATTGCTGTCAACCGGTGCTACGAAGCCGCGCGATCTGCCGATCGCCGGTCGCGAATTGAACGGCATTCATCTCGCGATGGACTTCCTGACGCGGAATACGAAGAGCCTGCTCGATTCAGAACTTTCGGACAAGTCACACATCTCGGCCAAGGGGAAGCGAGTTGTCGTCATCGGCGGCGGCGATACCGGAGCCGACTGCATCGGGACGTCGATTCGTCACGGATGCACTAGCGTCGTAAACTTCGAGTTGCTCGACCAACCGCCCGTCGAGCGAGCACCAAACAATCCCTGGCCGCAGTGGCCGCGAGTGTTCCGCGTTGACTACTCTCATGCGGAAGCGGAAGGCAAGTTCGGTCACGATCCCCGGACTTACGCTGTTCTATCGAAAGAGTTTCTCGACGATGGAAACGGAAATGTTGCCGGGATTAAGACCGTTCGTATCGACTGGTCGAAACCGGGCGATAAAGCTCCCTTCACGGAAGTGCCCGGCAGCGAAGAGGTCTTCGAGTGCGATCTTGTGTTCCTGTCGATGGGCTTTCTCGGTCCCGAGCAAACCGTCTCGAAGATGCTGGGACTCGACCACGACAAACGCAGCAACTTCAAAGCCGCACACGGCAAGTTCACGACCTGCGTCGACAAGGTCTTTGCAGCCGGTGACTGTCGTCGTGGTCAATCGCTTGTCGTCTGGGCAATCAACGAAGGCCGAGGAGCCGCTCGCGCCATCGACAAATTCCTGATGGGCCACAGTAATTTGCCTGCGCCGGGATAGTACACCACCGGACGCTCGATCCGCGAGCAAACGTCTTACCCTACTCAGAGAAGAGGGAGACATCATCAATACCCGTACAAACGATTCGGAACGGGCAGACGAAGGCCAGCAACTCGTTGCTGGTTATTCCAGATTTGTGCATGTCGCGAGCTATTACGATCAGGCGCTCTGATACAGCTTTTTTGACGCATCGCGGCTGGACTGTCGAAGAAACACTGTAAGAGGAGATCGAATCGCCGACGGAGCGGCATCGGGCCCTGTTTCTTCCAGAAAGGCGAAGCTGATGTATACCCTTCCGCAAGCTCCCGCAGTGGTTCTGGTTATCGACGGAGATCCGTTGACCCTCACTGGCGTTGCCGCTGTGCTCGACATGGCAGGCTACGAATGCCACTGTGCTCGCGATGCCGAAGCCGCCACGAAAGCCGCTCGAACGCTGCCAATCGATTTGATCATCTGCGATGTGAACCTCGAAGGTGAGAGCGGACTCGACCTCGTCCAAGAACTCCGTGATACGCATGGCCAGGAAGACGTGCCTGTGTTGTTCGTCTCCAGCGCCCAAATGCCCGACATCATCCGCCGCACCCACGATGCCGGTGGTACCTATTACCTTCGCAAGCCATTCGATCCCGATGTTTTGATCGAGTTGGTAGGCAAAGCCCTCTGGATGCCGCATCTGGTCAAGTCACGTTTCGAGCGACACGAGCCCGCTCGCTCAACGACTCCACGCCCTTCCGGGCTGCATCGCCAGCGAAGCGATTCGAAAAAGACCGAGTTTCGCGACTAAGCTCCCGTTCGAAGACTCGACTCTTGATCCCGACAATTCAACACGCCGTAAACGTCTGCCGTTTACGGCGTGTTTCGTTTAACGGCAATTCGACGTTTGCGGCCCAGGGTCGTACAAACCATTCGCGGAGGCGCAGACGGCTCGCGAAGACGATAAGCTTAGCCGGACGTTGGCATTCGCTCGGTGAGATAGTTCAAGATCGAACGCACTGAGATAATGCCTTGCAATTGGTCGTCTTTGGAGACGATTGGGAGGTGGCGATAACCTCCTAAATCCATTCGTTGCACGGCAAAGGCGATCTTGGCGGAATCTTCCAATGTCTCGGGATTCGCCGTCATAAACTCGGAGATCGGACGGTCACCAAAGCTTGCCGCTTCCGTATTCAACTTCATCAAGGCGTCGCGTTCGCTGAAAATCCCGACCGGCTTGCCGTCATCGACGATCATCACGCAACCGATTCGATTGGTCGCCATCTCGTGTAGCACTTCTCCGACAGTCGCCGTTGGCGAAACGACACATGGTTGTTTCGGCGAGAGCGCGCTGACGCGGTCCTTGATCAGAGATCGCTCTATTTCGTTTTCTGGGGCTGTGTTCTGGACGTGACTTAAGGGTTGACCACATTCCTCGCAGTCATCGATTCCAGGAATGTTTTCCGCACCGCAAAAAGGGCAATCAATCATGATACTGTCCACGTTTCGCCAGAATTGAAGAGAGCGTTCAAATCGCCGTCGCCTTTTTTCGCCTTAGCCGCGTCAACTTGCTTATTTAGCTCGTCATCATAACGCGGTTTGTCGATGGCTCGGAAGACACCGATGGGCTCGGGAAAACCGTCTTCATGACGCATCCGGCTGAGCAAGTAGGCTAAGCTTGGTTCCGATGCCTTTTCGTCATGGAACAAGAGGTCGTCTTCGGTGATCCCCTTGCCAAGCTCAACGACCTCGGGCTCTAGGCCGTTCAAGCGAATACCCTTGTCGCGATTCGTACCGAAGATCAGCGGCTTGCCATGTTCCAGCTCGATCGTGTTCTCGGCTTTGGTTTGTCGGTCTTTCGTGTATTCCCATGCTCCATCATTGAAGATGTTGCAGTTCTGATAGACTTCGACAAACGAAGTACCGCGATGTTCGGCGGCTCGGTGTAGGGTCGTTTCCAGGTGCTTAATGTGAGTGTCGATCGAGCGGGCGACAAAGCTGGCTTCGCAGCCGATGGCGATCGAAAGCGGATGAAGCGGATTGTCGATCGCACCCATCGGCGTACTTTTGGTGACTTTGCCAAGCGGCGAAGTTGGCGAGTACTGGCCTTTCGTAAGACCGTAAATCCGGTTGTTGAACAGGATGATGTTAATGTCGAGGTTACGACGGATGGCGTGCATCAAGTGATTGCCGCCGATGCTCAGCCCGTCACCGTCGCCTGTGATTACCCAAACCATCAAGTCTGGCCGAACTGATTTCAAGCCGGTGGCGAGCGCGGGAGCTCGTCCGTGAATACTGTGAATGCCATAGGTATTCATGTAGTACGGGAAGCGGCTGGAACAGCCAATCCCCGAGATGAAGACGATCTTCTCGCGAGGTACACCCATCGAAGGGAGCATCTTCTTCATTTGGGCCAAGATCGAATAGTCGCCGCAACCAGGACACCAACGAACGTCTTGGTCACTACCGAAATCCGCCGCCTTCAAAACAGGGAGCTGAGTACTCATGGAACTTTGTTTCTCTTTATCAACCGATGGTTTCTTGGATCTTGATGACGAGTTCTGCGACTGTGAATGGTTTGCCCTGTACTTTGTTATAGCCAATCGCATCCTTGAGATATCGAGCTCGGATCAACTGGCGAAGTTGGCCCATGTTCAATTCGGGAACGAGTACCTGCTTGTATCGATCTAGAATTTCACCCAAATTCTTTGGGAACGGATTCAGATATCGAAGGTGCGTGTGCGCGACCGACAATCCCATTTTCTGGCACTTTTTAACAGCGGTCGTGTTTGCGCCATAAGTGCCGCCCCAACTTAAGACGAGCAAATCTCCGCTATCGGGGCCGTCGACCTCTTGGAGCGGAACATCGTCTGCGATGTTCTCAACTTTCTGAGCACGAATGTTCGTCATGTGCTGATGGTTGTCCGGATCGTAGCTGACATTGCCCGTGACATCCTGCCTCTCCAGACCGCCAACTCGATGCATCAAGCCTTCGGTACCGGGAATCGCCCAAGGCCGAGCCAGGCGTTCGTTCCGCGCGTACGGCATGAACTCCTCGCCGTCCGCTGGCGGTCCAGGATGCTTGACTTCGATCTTAGGAAGCGTGTTGGCGTCGGGAATCAGCCACGGTTCGGAACCGTTCGCGATATAGCCATCGCTAAGAATAACGACCGGTGTCATGAATCGCGTGGCGATTCGCCATGCTTCAATCGCCACGTCGAAACAATCGCCCGGACTGCGAGGTGCGATCACGGGAAGCGGTGACTCGCCATTTCGACCGAAGATAACCTGCATTAAGTCGGATTGCTCGGTCTTTGTCGGTAGCCCCGTGCTGGGGCCGCCGCGTTGGACATTGATGACGATCATCGGCAATTCCAAGATCATCGCCAAGCCCATCGCCTCGCCTTTGAGTGCGATACCAGGACCACTCGATCCGGTCACTGCCATCGATCCGGCGAATGCTGCACCGATCACCGTACACATGGCCGCGATTTCGTCTTCGGCCTGTACTGTGCGAACGCCGAAATTCTTGTGACGGCTTAGCTCGTGCAGAATGTCGCTCGCCGGCGTGATGGGGTACGTGCCATAGAACAAGCCGATATCGCTTGCTTTCGCTGCGGCGACCAGTCCCCAAGCCAACGCTTGGTTTCCCATCATGTTTTTGTAGGTGCCCGGCGGTAACTTGGCCGGAGCGACTTGGTAGTTACTGACAAATGCGTCCGTCGTTTCGCCAAAATTCCAACCGGCGTTCAACGCCTTACGGTTGGCCTCGGCGACGTCCGGCTTACCTCCAAACTTCGATTCGATGAATCGCAAGGTTGGACTCGTATCGCGACCATACAGCCAGTAGATCAAGCCCATCGCAAAGAAGTTGCGACAGCGATCCGCTTCCTTCACACTAAGCCCCAATCCTTCGACGGCACCGCGCGTGAGCGTGGTCATCGGCACTTTGAACAGCGTGTAGCCTTCAAGGCTATCGTCGTCGAGTGGATTGATGTCGTAACCGGCTTTTTCTAGATCCTTCTTGGAAAAGGCGTCTTCGTTGACGATTAACGCTCCACCCGCGTCGAGATCAGCGAGATTCGTTTTGAGTGCCGCCGGGTTCATTGCGATCAGCGCGTTCAACGAGTCGCCGGGTGTGAAGATCTCCTGCGACGAAAAATGCACTTGGAATCCGCTGACGCCGGCCAAGGTTCCTCGAGGAGCACGAATCTCGGCAGGAAAGTCCGGAAACGTTGCAATGTCATTGCCAACTTGCGCAGAAGTTCCTGTCAGTTGCGTACCAGCCAGTTGCATACCGTCGCCCGAGTCTCCGGCAAGTCGAACGGTGGCACCTTCAAGGACGATCGTTTCTTTGGTTGAGGCGGGCTGCCCCTCGGTTGTTGTCGACATGACTAGTTCACGTTCCAGTTCGTTGTAGCTCGAAGCCGGTAGGTTGATTCGCCCCAAAGGCGAACTGTTTAAGACAGAGTAAGACTTATGCCCCTTCGCGATTTTGCGTCGAGTGGTGCGGATTCGGCGGGAGGTTGTACACGACCGACGGGAAGTGCCCGACCAGGTAATGCAGAATGCTCGACACGGTGACGAAACCCTTCGGGCGTCCATCGGGATCGACCATGGGCAAGCGACGGTAGCCTCCTCGCGACATCTTCGTAATCGCTTCGCCAACCGTTTCACTATCCGCGATCGTCTCAGGATTTCCCGTCATGATTTGCCCCACGGCTAGATCGAGGTCCGCTCCTGGTTCCATCAGCTTTAATGCATCTCGCTCGGTGAAGATCCCAGCCAACTTCTCGCCCTCACAGACGAGGACCGCACCTCGACGCTTCTCCTTCATCGCATGAAGGGTTTCGCGAACGGTAGCACCAACATCGACACAAAGCGGTTCGGAAGTTGCAACTCGCTCGACTGTATCCGAATCCAAAGTCAAATGAACATCCACAGCCATTACCTCAATTCCTTGAATCAGCCGCGGACGAAACTCTTCGCTATCCGTTCTTATCGTTCGAGCCGGCCGTTAGGTGCCAACAATTCAACCACACCTCATCCGCGATGTTTGCCGTCGATCCTAGTAAAACGCACAGGCCCGACAACTGCTATAATCCGTTGTGTGATTGAACTTTTGGCTGTTTGGAGCAGGGACGGAAAGTCAATTTTGGGGAGTTGCTTCCCTACCTCAGTCCACCAATCCACAGAATCTAACGCGCCGGTCGGTTTTGGAGAACTCCGGTGTTTCGAAATTCTGCGAGATTTTTACTCTCGCAGGAGATCGGATCACTCCGAGGGCGGCGGAATCGGAAACTTGGGTTGCTCGCCGTAGAACTTGGTGAGGTCCAGGCCGCCTCGTTGCTCTTCTTCTACGATCTTCAGCCGGGCCTCGATTCGCTCCAGCCGCCGTAGTACCATCGGCAAGACCTCGATGGAGTCATCTTGTCGTTTTGGTCGAGGAACTTCGGGGTAACCGAGGTGCCGTTGTAGAGCCGCAAACAGGTAGAGCGGTTCCTTCCCGCGATTAGCAAAAGCGACCTTTCCTTCCTTTTCTCCAAACAAAACAGGTAGTTCCGGCTCGATCGGCCCGCCGTGTCGCGCCGCTCGCCGAACTTCATGTTGCTCACTTCGCATGTACAGCAGATCCGCGAGGTCGATGAATCCCACCTGATGCCGCACCGAAAGGATCCACCGTCGCCAGTCCTCGTCATACAACGGATCGCTGGCGATTGCCGCGAGTCCCTGATCGTATCGCAAACGGTTCCGGCACAGAACTTCGAAGTGGAACAGAAACGACCCTTGGGGCGTCACGCCCTTTGCTCGGTATTCGGCTTCTGATTGCAGAACCTGCAAAGCGACTCGCAAGTCGAAGCGGCCTCGCTCGTTCTCAGCTTCCTGAATTACGTATGTTTGGAACGGCGTGAAGTAGTGCGGTAGGCGAGACATTGCTGGACCGAACACGCCAGAATGCTCCAGCTCGGTTCGCAGGAAATCGATCGCATGGGGCAAGTTCGCCGACGCCAGGAGTTCTTCACGAGTCTGCCGCAGTAACTCCTGGAGCGGCATATTCTTCGGCAACCGCTCGCCAAGCGTCCGGAAGAAGTAGGCTTGTTCGACGTATTCTTCACGTTCGAGCATGAACGGGCTCTCGTTGTGCCAGCATAAATACTGTCATCAGCATACCAGCCGAAGGCAATCTTCGTCAGCAAGCAGGTTCCTGCTGGGTCAAACAGTGGAACGAACCGAGGCCCCGCACGAGATTCAAGGACGTGACGCCGACTACCTCCCGATCTGGGGAAAGATCTTGGAGTATCCGTATCGCCTGTTCGTCCCCGGGGTCGTTGAATTGCGGCACGATGATGCCCCCATTCGTCATATAGAAGTTACAGTAGCAGGCTGGCAGACGGTGCCCTTCGTAAAATTGTGGCGTTGGCAGCGGCAGTCGCACGACCTTGAAGGGCGCGCCGTCCTGATCGGTCATCTGCGAAAGTTGCTCGAAGTTCGCGAGCAGCGGTTCATGGTTCCTATCAGCCCGATCATCTTCCCATCCCGCTACGACCGTGCTTGGATTAACGAATCGTGCCAGCTGGTCAATATGTCCGTCCGTGTCGTCGCCGGCTAGTTCGCCTCGACCGAGCCACAGCACGTTGGTTGCACCGAGATAATCTGCCAGAAAAGACTCGGCCCTCGCCCGAGTCAGGTGTGGGTTTCGGTTCGGATTCAACAGGCACGACTCAGTTGTTAAAACGGTCCCGCGACCGTTGCCCTCGATAGAGCCGCCTTCCAAGACGATGCCGGGCGTGAACCGTCGCCTGTCTTCCAGAGATGCGATTCGGCAGGGGACTTCATTGTCTTTGTCGAATGGCGGGTACTTACCTCCCCAAGCGTTGTACTCCCAGTCGACGATCGCGGATGGGGCGGCGACCTTCTGCGCTCCGCCCAAAAATATCGGGCCGTGGTCACGGCACCAAGCGTCGTTCGTCTCGATATCGTACAGTTTCACATTCGGATGATCGCCAACGTGTTTCGCGGCGTCGGCCATAACGGCTGCGCCACCGGCGAGAATATGAACCGGTTCGAAGCGGGCAATCGTTTTTACAAGTTCAGCGAAGCATCCGGGAATGACATCGAAGTTGCCCGGCCACGTCTCCCGATTGTGCGGCCACGAGACCCAGGTGGCTACGTGTGGCTCCCATTCCGCAGGCCAGCGATAACCGAGGGCGGACGGAATCTCACTCATCGTCGATAAACCGCTTTGCGAGATTTCCGTAAGCATCGACGCGTCGATCGCGCAGGAAGGGCCAGTACGTGCGAGCAGTCTCGATCGAGCTGAGGTCACATTCGACGATCAACGTCTCTTCAGCATCGTGCGACGCGCGGGCGACGACTTGTCCATATGGATCGGCGACGAACGAGGCACCCCAAAACTCAAGTTTGCCTTCGTGTCCGACGCGGTTCGGTGCTGCGACGAAGACGCCATTAGAGATCGCGTGGCTGCGCATCATCGTTTCCCACGCCGAATGTTGACTCGCGCCATACGCTTCCTTCTCTTCTGGCAACCAACCGATCGCCGTTGGATAAAGGAGAATCTCGGCACCGGTTAATGCTGTCAGCCGCGCTGCTTCGGGAAACCATTGGTCCCAGCAAACGCAGACCCCAATTCGACCGAAGCGAGTTGCGAAGCTGCGAAAGCCGAGGTCACCGGGCGTGAAGTAGAACTTCTCGTAGTAAAGAGGATCGTCTGGAATGTGCATCTTGCGATACATCCCAAGCTGGCTGCCGTCGGTATCGAAGACGACCGCAGTATTATGATACAGCCCATGGGCTCGCCGCTCGAACATCGAACCGACGATAACAACCTCGTGTTCTCGGGCGGCTCTCGCCAAAGCCTCGCTGGTCGGTCCCGGGATCGGTTCGGCCTCGGCGAAACGATCGTGGTCTTCACTTTGACATGGATACTGATTGTGGAATAGCTCTTGGAGGCAAATCACGTTCGCACCTCGATCGGCCGCATCGGCGATTCGCGAGAGGGCCTTTTCGACGTTAGACTCCTTTGCCTCGGCGCAAGTCATTTGGACCAAGGCAACGGACACGGGGCGCGTCTTTGCGTTGCTTTCCATGCCATGTTTGTAGCATGGAAGTCTACGTAGCTGAAGTCGCCAAGAATTCAGGGATTTGCGTACTGCGCCTGAAGTCTTGGCGAAGATCCACAGCCTCGGAGCGAAAGCCTACGTCCCTATCGCACGATGATGATACTCGAACCCTTCGAAAGAATGCCGAAGACGTCTCCAGCGTCGCGAGCCGTCAACGCGATGCAACCTTGTCCGGGCGATGCACCATTGGGCGAACTGCCGTGGATCGAGAGGTTGTTTCCTAGATCGAGCCACACGCGCCCATAGGGGTTGTTAGGGTCGTCGATGGGAATTGTCTGGCCATTACCGGCGTAGTAAGTTCGTCCCGCCTGCTTGTCATTGATTTGGTACTGACCAGGAAGTGGTGCCGGATCATTTCCGACCGTGATAGCAAATCGACCGGCGTAAAACTTGTCAACGAACAGTGTCAGCTCGTTCTTACTGAGCGAGACTTCTGCGCGGAACGGCCCTCGAACGACTTTCAGGGCGCGGCCGGCAAGTAATGTTTCCGGATTCTCGATTCCGTTGATATTTGCCAGAAGCTGCCAAGGTACTTCGTAGCGAGCGGCGATGTTTTTTAGCGTGTCACCGGGCTGCGACTGATACGCCGGCTCGACTAGATGTTCCATTGAATAGATCACTTTGCCGGCCAGTGGATCGAGCAAGTCCATCAGTTGTGAAGCTTCTTCGGGACTCAAGTCTGGATCGCCGTAGTAGGAGGAGAGTTTGTGTAACGCATCCTTCCATGCTTCGGCTTCGATCTTTGTATGGATCGATTGCATGGCCGCTTGAAAAGTGTTCGTGTCCGTGCCCGCTGTTGCAGACTCCGCAATGTCATTCACATTAGCCTGTGCGGAGTTGGCTGGTGCGGTCTCGTCACGCAGAGGACCGTAGTCGCTATAACGGTTCGCGACGCTTGATCGATCGGCAGTGGAGTCGATATTATTTGCATCGCTTGCTGGTGTTCGGAATTCGTTTGCCGAGGCATACAGCGAAGGCGTTTCCTGTGCAGAGTCTGGTACGAAGCTCACGTCAGTGGCAGTTTCGGCAGTCGAATTCGCTGTGGGTGAGTCCGTCGCGCCGAGCAGGTCGGGTGCGGCAATTGCGGGAGCGGCAGGTGTGGTCGGTTCTGGAATCGGCAGACTGTGTTGATGGCCAAAATCGTTGCGGCCAGCGAGATCCTGCTCGATCGTGTTCGCGTCTTCGCTCAAGTGATTCGAACTCGAACTGCCTGCTTGATCATAGGTTGCGGAAGGGGATCCCCACGTCGCGAGCGGCAGTGAGGCGTCCGCTGTGGCAGAACTCGCGTCACTCGCTTCTGGCATTCCCAACTCGATTTGAAGCGCGGGATCGGCGGCGCCGGTCTCCCAGGCAAGTTCGTGTGGGTACTGCTCTGGTTTGTTTAGTACGACGTACACGCCATACAAAACGGCTAACAAAAGCACAACAACAACTGCAGTTTTAAGCGTATCCACCGTCGTCCTCCTTGACGAACACAAACACCGCGAAACTTCCGCGCGCGGGAGGATCATAGGAAAACGTCTCGGATGACGGAAGACGAATCGATACGGTCGTGCTAGCACGATTTACGCATCTCGCTCACACATTCTCGATCGGCGGAGCGAAAATCTTGGAAGACAGTGGTGCCGTCACAATCCCGACAAAAGTTCCGATCGAAATAATCCGAATTATTTACGTAGACCCACGCCCACTGTCTTCTTTGCTTTCATCTCGATCGCGACGTTTCATCTAGCAGTTCCAACCAGCGGGAATCTTCGAAATGTTAAGGAGGTTTTTCGACTTACTTTGCATTACCGTCCTGCTATGCGGGACGCTGCAAGCGCAGGAAGCGGAGCTGGAAGGAACACTTCCTCCTGTGGAAGTTCGCCCGCCGGAGGAGCCGGATGCTAGCGGAGACGCTTCCGAGGCGGCGGACGCCTTGGGTGGCTTCGGCTCGCCAGACAATCTTTTTTCGGATTCCTATCCGTTGCTCTCCGATCAGCTAATCGGCCGGGCGGCGCTCGATCCAGCTGGTCTGAACAGCGTTCTTCGGTCAGAGCAATCGTTATTCGAGATGCCGCAATTCGGCACGATCGTGGATCGAGGAACACTCGACGAGCGGATGTCGAACAACATGTTTCGCGCCTTGCAGAACGAAGTTGGAGTGACGCTTCAACAGACGGGCAATGGACAACTGTCTCCATTCATTCGAGGACTGACGGGACAGCAAGTGTTGATCCTGGTCGACGGTGTGCGCTTGAACAACAGTGTCCTTCGCGCCGGCCCGAATCAATACGCTGCTAGTATCGATCCCGGTATGATCGAACGCATCGAAGTTGTCCGCGGCGCTCAATCGGTACTCTGGGGCAGCGACGCCCTTGGCGGAGCGATCAACATCGTCACGCGCGGAGCCGATCCGCTGCGAGGAGATTATTCACAGTTTTCGTTTCAACAGTTCGTCGGGACCGCTGATTCGTCTTCCTACTCACGCGGCAACATCGAAGGATGGGTCGGTGGGACGGGCATCTTCGCGGGCGGTTCGTACCTGAACACTCGCGACTTAGATATTGGGGGAGGCTTGGGACGGCAACCGGGCACCGGCTACGATCAGTACGCGGGCGATATCAAATTCAGTCGCATGGTCAGCGACACGTCGATGCTAACGGTCGCGCTGCAACATTTTGAGCAGAACGATCTGCCACGGAGTGATCGCTTTCTTCCATTCGTCTTAGGTCCGGCTCCAAACGGAAGTTCGCGGACGCAGCGTCCAACATACTTCGATCCACAGCAGCGTGATCTGGCCTACATCCGCTTGCAAGGGGTCGCCGATCTCGACAACGGTCTATACGACACTTACAGCGCGACCGTCTCGTATTCGCGAACCAAAGAAGGCACGACGGTCGATCGTTTTAGCAGCAACGCACCTAGTGCCATTCCGACGCGTCGCGAAGTTGGCGAGTTCACCGACGATATGATCGGTGTGAATCTCACTGCGGCCAAGGAGCTTGCTGATCTCGGCACACTGACCTACGGCGGCGATTACTTCTATGAAGACATCGACGCGCGACGGATTCGCATCAACGATCCGGCGCTGCCCGGAGCAATGCCAATGGCGACGGCTCCGCAGTATCCCGACGATTCTATCGCCGATCGTTTCGGCCTCTTCGTCAATTGGGATGGGCAACTTACCGACCGCTTGAGTGCCAATGCCGGCATTCGCTATGAGAACTTAAACCTGTCAGCGACACCAGACTTTGACATGATCGGTCCCGTTAGTTTTGAGCGGACGTATCAGGATTGGATTGGAAGCATCGGCTTGGGGTACGAGTTAACCGACGAGCTACGCATGGTTGGCGGAATGTACGAGGGGTTTCGAGCGCCCACGCTTGACGATCTAACGGCCAACAAGACGGCGATTCAGAATGTTCAGACAGTTCCGCGGCTAGGCGACTTGGAGATTCAGCCAGAGCATACTCGAACCTACGAAGTGGGCTTCAAGTACGACAACGATCGCATTCGCTTTCAGGTCTACGAGTGGTGGACTGACTTTCGCAGCATCATCGGTCGCGAGTTCGTTGGGACGGACCAGTTCCTGGCTAATCAAGAAGCATACCTCAACGGCACCGAAGCGTACGGTGAATACTTGATCAATCCGTGCTGGTCGCTCTATGGAAATGTTTCGTACACGTACGGTCACAATCGTGTGACCGACGAACCGGTCTCACGAATACCTCCAACACAAGGCATCGTTGGGCTTCGCTGGCGAGACAAAGAGCTTGCTTCCTACTTCGATATCTATACTTGGCTTGTGCGGCGGCAAGATCGTTACGCGTCGGCGAATCTCGGTGATATTCGCTTTATCCCCGGCGGCACACCGGGCTACGCGACGCTAAACCTGCGAGCGGGTACAGCACTCGGCCAATGCCAGCAGCATCGCGTGAGCATCAGTCTCGAGAACATCACGGACAAGTATTATCGCGTGCTTGGATCTGGTGTGGATGGAGCCGGCTTCAATGCGATTTTTGGTTACGAGTTTGTGCATTAACGAAAATCTCGCGATGGGCTGTGAAGCGAACTGAGCTGATGCGTAAGGTCTTCAAGTCGTCTTGCGATCACATGCACCACCTCGTTTTTCCGCTCAAGCTTTCCATGGGCGATCATCGCCGATGACTTGCGTGCGATCTGATCGTAACGCTGCCAAGTGGCTTGATGAATGACGAGGTTGGCAATGCCGGTTTCGTCTTCCAACGTAACGAACGTGATGCCCTTGGCGGTACTCGGCCGTTGTCGCATCAGGACGATTCCCGCCACCTTGACCATTCGATCATGCGGATAGCTGACCAGCTTCTCTGCCGGCGTTACTCCAATGGCACTTAGAGCTTCGCGATGAAACGACAAAGGATGTTGCCGCAACGTGAGTCCTGCTGATTGATAGTCGGCAAAGACTTCTTCTTGTTCGTCCAGTTTCGGCAACATGGGCGTCGATAATTCGCTCGCCTGGAGATCGAACAGTCGCGGACTTTGTTCGTGCTTCGAGTTCTGATCGAGCGCATGCCACAAGGAGTTTCGCCGATCGAGGCCGAAGGATTGAAACGCGTCGGCCGCCGTCAGACGCTCGATGACGGCTTGGCCAAGCTGCGTTCGAGCAGCGAGATCTGCAATCGAATCAAACGCTCTCGTTCTCGCCTGCATCATCGAGTCAACGGCCGCTCGTCGCAAACCTCGCACCAATCGCAAGCCTAATCGCAATGCCTGGCCACCATCCTCTAACGTGCAATCCCAATCGCTGTAGTTAACGTCGATCGGACGAACTTCGACAGGCGTGTCACCCCGTTCGCGGGCATCTCGTATTAATTGCGCGGGTGCATAAAAACCCATCGGTTGGCTGTTGATCAGAGCGGCGGTAAAGGCAGCTTGATAGTGATATCGCAGCCAAGCCGAAACGTAGGCCAGCTTGGCAAAGCTGGCGGCATGGGACTCTGGGAAACCGTACTCACCAAAGCCACTGATCTGTTTGAACAGCCGCTCCGCAAAATCTTCGGTATGACCTCGCTCCAACATTCCATCGTGAAGCTTCTGCCGAAAACGGTCGATCAAACCCGGACGCCGCCAGCCACCCATCGCCTTTCGCAGGCGGTCAGCTTCGCCCGGCGTAAAGCCCGCCGCGACAACCGCGAGCTGCATCGCTTGCTCTTGAAACAAGGGAACGCCCAGCGTTCGTTCGAGCACCTTGTTGACGGCCGGATCAGAACAAATCGGCTCGATCTCTTCGCCATTACGCGCTCGATCACGTCGGTCTAAGTAAGGGTGAACCATGTCGCCTTGAATTGGCCCGGGACGCACAATCGCGACTTCGATCACGATATCGTAGAAACGTTCGGGACGCAGGCGAGGCAACATACTCATTTGAGCGCGGCTCTCGATCTGGAACACGCCAATGGTCTCGGCCCGACTGATCATTTCGTAGACCGCCGAATCGTCTTGTCGGATATTGTCGATCGTCAGCTCGCGTCCGTGATGTTGTTGTATCAGATCGAAACAACGATGGATCGCGGTCAGCATACCGAGCGCCAGGCAGTCGACTTTCAGGATGCCGAGCGTGTCGAGATCGTCTTTGTCCCACTGAATCACCGTGCGATCAACCATCGCGGCGTTCTCGATCGGGACAAGTTCGCACAGTGGACCTTGGGTGATGACCATGCCGCCGACATGTTGGGAAAGGTGGCGTGGAAAGCCGAGGATCTCATTAACAACAGACATCAGTCGACGACCGACTCGCGACTCTGGGTCGACACCACTTTGCCGACAGCGGTTTGCCAGCACGGTATCCTCGCTGCGCCCATCGATGTTCTTCGCCAAAGCATCAATGCGATCGAGTGACAAACCGAGAGCTTTGCCCACATCTCGAACCGCAGACCTCGCGCGATAGGTGATTACCGTCGCCGCCAATCCCGCACGATCACGTCCGTATTTGTTATAGACGTACTGCAAGACTTCTTCGCGGCGCTCGTGTTCAAAGTCGACGTCGATGTCGGGAGCTTCGTTGCGTTCGCGGCTGACGAATCGCTCGAAGAGCAAGTCCGTGTCTGTTGGATCGACCGCCGTGATCTCTAGGCAAAAACAGACCGATGAATTTGCTGCCGAGCCTCGGCCCTGGCAGAGAATGTTCTGCGAACGAGCAAACTTGACGATGTCGTAAACCGTCAGAAAGAACGCTTCGTAGCGAAGGTCTTCGATAATTGCCAGCTCGTGTTCCAACTGTCGCTTAATCGAGTCAGGCACACGGTCGTTATATCGCTGGCGAGCTCCCTGCCAGGTCAGTTGTCGCAAGTATTCAAACGGTGTCTGACCAGCGGGAGCCAGCTCTTCCGGATACTCGTAACGCAAATCATCCAACGAGAAGGTGCAACGATCTGCCACTTCCATCGTGCGACGCACGACATCCGGTACACGAGCGAAAAGTTGTTGTATTTCTTCAAGCGTTCGCAAGTGCCGCTCCGCATTTGGCAGCAATCGGTCGCCCAGTGCTTCAACCGTCGTGTTATGACGAATTGCCGTCAGTACATGCTGCAGCACCATGCGCCCGGCGATGTGATAGTGAACATCGCCAGCGGCGACCAACGGGATGCGAGTTTGTTTCGAAAGCTGAATTAGTTGATCAAGCCGTTCGGCATCATTCGTTCCGTAATGCAGCTCTGCCAATAGATAACAGCGGTCAGCGAAGATGTCGCGATATCCAAAGTAGCCATCACGCTCCACCGTGATGAGCCCTTTATGTTGGAGCTGGTAATGGTGGGCTTTGTTCGCGATTAGAAGCTCGTTCGAAGAGGGCTCATCACTCGGAGAGTGATGGCTACTGATGACTGCCAAAAGCCCTTGACTATGTTGAGCAATATCTTCGAGCTTTAACTCGCATTCGCCTTTCGGTGCCCGCCGGCGACCGAGCGTGAGCAAACGAGCCAGCTGGGCGTAGGCAGCGCGATCAGTCGCCAGCAACACGACAGGTGGTGCATCCGTCGGAATGATCTCCGCGCCAATCAAAAGCTTCAAGTTGCTGCCGTGCTCTTCGGCGTGAGCTTTCGCAGCAGCATGGGCTCGCACGACGCCAGCTAAGCTGTGACGATCCGTGATAGCGAGCGCCGAGTATCCCAAAGCAATCGCTTGGTTAACGAGTTCATCAGCGTGCGACGCGCCTTCTAAGAACGAGAAATTCGTTCGACAATGCAGTTCGGCGTACATGGGAAGAGAGGCAGGAGTCAGAAGACTTAGGAACGAGTCGTTCATTAAATCAGCATCTTGGATGAATGGCATTTAAGCAGACCGTCCTTCGGGCCAAGGGCTTAGTAGTTTGCCTCCTGTCTCCCACCTTCTCTCTACTCAAACGCTCCATGCAAGAACCAACGTCCATCCTGCAAAGAACGAAAAAGCCAGAATCGAAATCCTTCTTCTGTTTCCACGCGATAGTAATCTCGCCGCACGCCACGCTGTCGCCACCAACCGGTTTCGATTCGTTCTGGCCCCCAGTGACGCGATACGGTGTGTTGCTCGCTAGAATACTGAAACCAGCTTGGCGACCCGTTGGCTGCAACTGCGTAGTTCTTCAACGCAACTGGCTTAGCAAGCAAGTGCAACGGGCGATCGAGCAGCGAGAATGGTGAATGGGAATTAGCTCTTCTTGACGACCTACTTCCTCCAACAAGCGGCTCGTAGCGATAAGCTTTCTCCGGCTGCGGGTCACTTTGCAAGATACAACGAACGATTGCTTGACGTCCGAGCCGACTGGTCATGCGGTCGATCAAAGAAGTCACTAGCGGCGAGTCTTGTCGAACGTGACTGTCGTCGAACAGTTCTTTCTGTTGCCGGCTTAAGCGACTATACCGGATGGAACAGATCGAAATGCATATTACTGGGTGGCGTAAAACGAGCCGTTCTAGTTGCGCCTCGGTCAGCTTCCATAGATGGCTGGCATCGGCACTCGGACGATAGCAGCCGACTTCAAACGTAACCGGTTCGCTGTCTTGGCAAGTCAGGCGGTAACTTAGCTGAAGCGAGCCGTTGTCTTGTTTCAGCAACGAGAAACACAAACGCTCGATCAACTGTTTGATGACTTCATGGATAACGCGTTGTTGAGTCACAGGATGTTCGAAGGTCCATTCGGCTGTAAAGTCAGCTGGCGCATGGATCTGAGGAATAATCTCCGCTTGTTGGCCTAACGCCTGATTCAAACGTTGCAACAGGATCGCCCCGAAACGAGCTTTCAATTCATCACGAGGCAACGGCACTAAATTGCCAATGCATTCCAGACCAAGACGATTCAGCACCTCAACCATTGCTGGTGGAAGACGCAATGCTTCGATGGGTAATTCAAGTAAATGCAGGCCGGAATAATGAGCCAGTGCCCACGCTGCACCCACCGTCTCGCCTAAACCAATTCGCACCATTAGATGTTGCTGTAAGAATGAATTTTCGATTTGCTGGTTCATCGCCTGCTCGCCACCAAACAATGATGCGATGCCAGTCACATCCAGCAGCAACGTTTCAGCCGGCTCTTCCTCTGCCAAACCGACGAGAGGACTGAAGCGGTGACACCATGCGGCAAGCTCTTCGAGCGTCTTATGATCTTCGAATGGATCGTGTGTCTCGATATGAAACTGCGTTTTCTTGCTAGATGACCGCCGAGGTCCATCGTACTGATTGCCTAACGCTGTTGCTTCAGGCAGTGGCATATCGACTCGGACGCCCAGTTGCCAAGCTGCGTGCGAACAAGCTGCGACGCTTTGTCTACGCCGTGCGCTGTGATGAAGGAGAATGGGCTGCTGTTTAAGCTCGGGCTTTGCGCGGATCAGGCGTTGTACCGGCCAATTGGGCAGCCAAAGGGCGAGGATGCGCGTCACGGACTTCACCTGTCTGATCGTCGATTTCAAGTTCAATCGGTTTCGTTCCAAAGAGGCCACCACATCGCAGTAGCTCGACACTCAATCGCCAACCTTGTCGTCCAACACTTGGTGACACCAGCATCCGCAGACTTGCCCAGGACGATTCGTTGCGTGCGGTTGTTGGACGAACTAACAGCCCCAAACTGCCTCCATGTTCAGCGGCCAATTGCAAACGGCGAAATGCGTTACTCGTCAGCCGCTTCGGCCAAGCGACAACCGCCGCGATATCCGAGCAACGTAATGCTTGCTCAATCGCCCAACATTCGTCTTTCTCGGTGGTCGGATGAACGACAATCGTGTTTTGCAGATCGAGCTGGTAAGCATTCGCAGCCGGCGGATAAAAGCTCTGCCCTCGATCGACCAAAACCAATGCTCCCCCGCCGCGACATGCCGATCGTGCTGCTAGCATCCCGAGCAGACTGGCTCCGCTGCCAACTCCCCCGCCAATCCATTCAATCAGCGAGCCTCGTTGAAATCCTTGTTGCGGCAAATGCCGATCTAACGGTAAACAGCCGCTGGAAATCGATTGACAGGGCTTCTTTTCACTCTCCTTGCGATTAAGTAACTCCCTTAGCTGTATTATCTTATGGTCCATACGACGCTACCTAAGGTTTCGAGATGAGGGCCTAAAAGTATACATTAGTATACTATCGAAGCAAGTTCGAAAGGACTTGAGAAGAAAGAAGGGAGAAGTCAGCGGTCAGAAGCCAGCAACCAGAATCTGATTCCTGACTCCTGACTCCTGAATTCTCTTTCCGATAGCATGGACCCGATGAGCGAAGACCAACCTGATTTCAACGGCCTGCATGTCGCTGCGTTCGAAAGTCGCAATGCGGGCGAGATGGCTCGCTTGATCGAGCGGCATGGTGGTGTGGCGCACGTTAGCCCTTCGATGCGCGAAGCTCCGCTGGCTGAAAATCGACTCGCGATCGACTTCGCTCATCAATTGATCACCGGCCAAATTAGCATCGTCATTTTTTTGACGGGTGTTGGATTCCGACATCTGGTTTCTGCCGTTGAACGTCATGTCGATCGCCAGCGTTTTCTCGATGCTCTCGCCGACATCACCACGATCTGTCGTGGCCCCAAGCCAACCGTCGTGATGAAAGAGTTCGGCCTGACACCAACACATCGAGTGCCTGAACCGAATACATGGCGCGAGTTGCTCACGACGATCGACCAGAATATTCCCGTTGGCAGCCAGACCGTGGCGGTTCAAGAGTATGGCAAGACGAACCCGAGTCTGATCGCTGGCCTGGAAGCTCGCGGGGCTAACGTGTTGTGCATCCCTGTATACACGTGGGAGCTGCCCGAAGATTGTGGTCCCCTAGAAGCGAACGTTCGCGCTCTCGCTGCCGGCGAGTTGGATGTGATTCTATTTACATCAGCGAATCAAGCGACGAATCTGTTACGTGTCGCCGAACGCCTCGATTTGGTCGCTGAAGTGCGGCGGCGGATGCGCGAGACCGTCGTTGCCTCGGTCGGCCCCACGACAAGCGAAACGCTCCGCGACTTCGAGTTGCCGGTCGACATCGAACCCGAACATCCGAAGATGGGACCGCTCGTAGCAACTGCCGCTCGACGAAGCGCCGAATTGCGACAGCGAAAGCAACGTATTTCCACCCTCTTTTCCGATCCGAGTTCCGACGTGCTCGATAAACAAGCTCCTTGGTACAACAGCCCCTTCATGAAGGCCTGTCGCCTTGAACCGACCGATGTCACTCCGATCTGGATGATGCGGCAAGCAGGACGTTACATGGCCGAATACCGCGAGGTTCGTGCTAAGACAACATTCCTTGAGCTATGCAAGAATCCGCAGCTTTGTAGCGAGGTGATGTGTACCGCGGTGAATCGGCTTGGTGTCGATGCAGCGATCATCTTCTCAGACTTACTGCCGATCTTGGAGCCGATGGGGCTCGATCTTGAATTCGCACAAGGCGAAGGCCCGGTGATCCACAATCCAGTTCGCGAGGGAGCCGACGTCGATCGCGTCTTGGAATTGGAAAGCGTCGACTCGCTGCACTTTGTCACCGAGACGGTTCGGCAGACGCGAGCCGACTTGCCGGAGGATATGCCTTTGATCGGTTTCGCGGGTGCTCCGTTCACGCTTGCGAGCTACGCGATTGAAGGCGGCTCCAGCCGTAACTACCTGCATACCAAGACACTGATGTACCGCGACGAAGGTGCTTGGCGATCTCTCATGGAACGCTTTGTCCGCGCGGTGACGTTGTATCTGAACGCGCAAATCGCCGCTGGTGCCCAGTGCGTTCAGTTGTTTGATTCTTGGGCCGGGTGCCTGGGTCCAGACGATTATCGCCGTTACGCGTTGCCATACGTTCGTGAGATTATCGCGGGCATTGTGCCAGGCGTGCCCGTGATCAACTTCGGCGCGGGCAACCCAGCGTTGTTGCCGTTATTGGCCGAAGGTGGCAGCGCTGTCGTCGGTGTCGATTGGCGAGTCAGACTCGACGAAGCTTGGAAGACGGTCGGGTACGACCGCGCCGTCCAAGGCAATCTCGATCCAACGAGTTTGCTGGCGGACCGCGATGAGATTCGCCGTCGAGCGAAAGACGTTCTCGATCAAGCGGCCGGTCGCCCAGGACACATCTTCAACCTCGGCCACGGCATCTTACAACAAACGCCGGTCGATAATGCGATTGCCTTAGTCGATGCAGTGCATGAACTCAGCACCAGCTAGCCGTTGGATCTTCGCAGATCAATAATTTGGTCAAACGCACACTTTCGCAAGACGGCCGGGTCGTCATCGGTGAAGTCGCGGCTGAAGCCAAGCGATTGCTCATCACTTGGTGCTTGCACCGAATCAACTTTCAGTTGCTCGCCTTTGAGTAGCTGAAAGATGCGTTTTACTTCTGAATCCGAGTCACACTCGATAGTTAGACGAATGGGCATAGAAAATCCAGAAGGAAAACAAGCTGCGAAGAAAGCGTTAAAATAGGAGGTTTGCGGATCAATTCGATCGGTCGAAAACCAAGTCCCAGTATCGTATCGACCACTGCCGGTGTCAACAAGAACGTAGAACGGCTTGCGACACGTTTTTTTGAACTCTTGTGTTCTCCAAGCGTGAGCTGCGTCATAAAGTTCAACGATCGATGACACAGATGCGTGTTTATATGGGTGTTGGCTCTGCGAGAGTTACATAAACAGCCCCCCCCGCCTTCGGAGATTTGCCGTCTACGTGCCCATATCATAAACTCTGGACTGATCGGGTGAAGGCGTTTAGGCAAGTCGAAGCACTGTTCCTTGTGGGGGTATAACCATCGTGGCTCGCAAGTCGGTGTACCTCAAAGAGCTTGGGAATGGGAAGTTCGTTGTCCGTTGGTATGCTCCGCAGAGCGATGATCCAACGAAGTTTCGACACCTGGCGCGGACCTTTGACAAAAAGCAAGTCGCGACGGAATTTAAGGAACGACTTCTGGGGGTATTGAAGGAAGAGCCGCAGTCTCCGATGACGGCGCTGGGCTACCTGCTTACTGAGATCGAACGGGAGGGTCGTACGATCATACCAGTAATTGGTTCTGATTTCGGAGTCTCGGACGTCGCGACGTGCGCGTATTTGCTACGCCAAAGATCCTATATCGAATCGCGATTTACCTCCGAATCCAAGCAAGACTGGTTGCTTCGTCACGGCTGGACGAAGCGACATCGATTGCATTCAGAGGTCGCAATTCGGCGGCGAACTGCGGAGACTCTGGCGCACCGCTGGCGAGATGACCTTTACGATTTGGTCGCCGGAGGTCGCTTGACTCCGCGAGACCAAGAAGAACTCGTCGATTCGTTTCACCGCAATGAAATTGATACCGACTTGCAGCAATCACGCCAACGATTCGTCGCTTTTTTAGCGAGACTTCTGGATTGGAAACTGATTCTGACAGCGTGCCTTGATCGATCAATCGAAGAGGCGCTGCGGTCTCAAGAGTTGTTGCCAAACTCCGTCGATCCGTACGAATTGGACATGCAACGATCCCACTTGGAGCCCAGGCGTGCAAGTGGTAACGAAGTGATGCTGGTTCATTTGCATGGGAACAGTGCATCCCAGATGCTTGCTGATCCGCCGCTGCTGCGACATTACTGTATCGAACGTATCAAACGACTGCTTCCGGAAGATGCGTTGCTGCTGCTCGTTGGAGAGTCAGGGCACGACCAGCGCATTACGCAGCTAAT
>JACNKX010000024.1 GCA_014381825.1 Planctomycetota bacterium | reverse complement strand
ACTACACCCCGGTTACCTTCTCCGACAAACGGTTTCCGCACATCACCACTTATGGGCACGAACTGGCGTTGGCCGTGGTGTTCGAATCAGGCTGGCAGCATTTCGCGGACAGTCCGGCGACGTATCGCAAACTACCGTCCGCGCCCAAAGCATTTCTCCGGCAGGTTCCGGCATCGTGGGATGAGACCCGCTTTGTCGCCGGGGAGCCGGGCAAGTACGTCGTGCTGGCGCGACGCTCGGGAAAGAGCTGGTACGTGGGCGCGATCAACGGCGAAAAGACGGAACGCGCGATCGCCGTCCCCGGCGCGTTTCTGAGAGCCGGAATCGACTATTCGCTGACGGAGATTGCCGATGGACCAACCGGACGGGACTTCGCGAGCCGCACCGGCACCGCAGGCCGGAATCAGACGTGGCGCGGATCGTTACGTCCGCACGGCGGCCTGGTCCTGCGGATCGTGCCCAATGAGTAGGTTTGCAGGACCTGCTAACGACGGTGGCCGGGCGGGCGATCAGCTACGCGTCAACGTCGACGCGCCGGATACACGGGCGGCCGTCCGCACTCATCCCCGATACGGCTTTCAGCTTCGGCTGGGGTTCTGATCTCTACGCGTCAGAGATCGGGATCACGGCGCGGCTCTCCACAGCAGGCGTCTACATTGTCTGACTCGGTCGGCACTGGCCCCGAACCAATCTACGCCAGTTCGCGAATCGGTTCGCCATATGCCAGATGGATGGGCCGGCCAGCGTTGTCGTTGAAGGTCTGGGTGTGGTCGATGCCCAGGTGCTGGTAGATCGTGGCGTGGACGTCCTGAGGAGTGAGCTGACGACGAACCGGGTGTTCGCCCTTGGAGTTGGTGGCACCAATGATCTGCGACATGGGTTTGCCGCCACCGGAAATCAGAATGGACATGGCACTGGCCCAGTGGTCGCGGCCCCAGTTCATTTTGCCGTCGCTGTTGCCCTTGCGGATGTTGCCGCGCGGCGTCCGGCCGAACTCACCGGTGACGACGATCATCACGTCCTCATCGAGGCCGCGATCGTACACGTCTTCGATCAGCGCCGTCACAGCCTGATCGAAACCGGGCAGTCGCTGGCGCATGGCGGTCGGCAGGTCGCCGTTCACGGCATGGTCGTCCCAGTTGTAGATGATGCTGTCGCCCGGGACGCCGACCGTGACGAAGCTGACGCCGGCCTCCACCAGTCGTCGCGCGAGGAGGGCGTTCTGGCCCCAGCCTTTGCCATAGCGTGTTCGTGTTCGTTCGTCTTCCTGTGACAGATCGAATGCATTGCGAGCTTTATCACCGGCGATGATCTCGAAGGCCTGTCGCTGGAATTCGTCGACCGATTCGAGAACACCTCGGTCGATGTCCGAACGAAGCTGATCGATGCTACCCAGAAGTGCCTTACGATCGTCAAGACGGCGACCATCAACGGTTGCTTTCGCGTTCTTCAGGCCCTGGGCGTCAACGGTGGGGGGCCGGAAAACGTCGCTCCAGTAGCCGGTCGCGGTCGTCGGTACGTAGCTGTAGTGCTTCGCTCCCATACCGCAGGCAACCGGAAGGCCGTCGTGACACTGGCCGAACACGCGGCTGATGACCGCACCGAGTTCCGGGTGAGTGGACTCGTTAATCTTGTTGGACCAGCCGGGATAGCCGCTGACCATCATCGGGATGCCGTCGTTGTGGCCTGACCAGGCATGTGAGCACGAACGGATCAGCGTGAACCTGTCGGCGATCTTCGCGTGCAGCGGAAGATGCTCGCAGATATCGATACCGGACACATTGGTGGCGATGGGCGAGAACGGCCCGCGAATATCGCGCACCGCCTCGGGTTTCATATCGTACGTTTCAAGATGACTTGGCCCGCCTTGCTGCCAGAGGAGAATTACGGAACGCCCGCTGGGGGTTGCGCGATATTCGCTGTCTGGCGCAGCCATCGCCTGCCGTCGAAGCAGGTCGCCCAATGTCAGCCCGCCACCGAGCCCGAGGAATCCGGCTTTCACAAGATTCCGACGGGTAATGCCATTTTGGGCACGAGACTGTGCAGTTACGAGATCGAGCACTGAGTTGTTCCGGATTCCTGAGTTGGCGAGGGCCCTCGATTGAGGCGTGCATAGCAATACTGTCGGCAAAAAACCTGGCCCTCATGTGCAGATAACGAGTGGCCGACAGTCATTATCACGCGGCCAAAGAATGCCTGCAATGCGTGAATCGAATCGGGGATGATCTGCAGGAAACGATGAACGCCGTTAGCTGGTCCTGCTTGAACCCAGGAGTGCCTGCTGAAGAGGGCAGTCCTCCTGCGCTTTTTCGCCGTTACGATATATCGGTCGAGCAGCGACTTGGGGTGTCGAGTGACTTTCCTGCTGTCCCGTGATTGAGGAAATCGTTCGGCTCGAAGAAACGCCACCACGCGGCCGCATTGTCCAGTGCCGTTCCCGTTTTTGATGCGGCCGACCGGCTCTTGCCAGGCCTCAGCTTGCCGGTCCGGAGTCGCGTCGCGCGATCGGTAGAGAAGGCGGCGACCTCCCGTATTTTCCGGCGCAGTTCGTCGTCGATGTCGATGGACGCATGAAGCCGATAGCCATCAAGCCGGCGGCGGATGAAGTCCGTCCCCCTGGGGGCCAAAGAACTCCGGCAGGCCGCTCCAGAAGGCTGACCTGTTTCTGCGGAGGCCGTTGCCTGGCAGCACGCTGTTTCAGTTGCGGGTCGTCGAGTATCCTTGACGTAACGCAGCGCGGTGGCGGCTTTGTAGTGAGTAATCAGCCGCCTGCCGCCATCCACGCTTCTCGCGTCGAGCGTCACGATAGTTGAGGGTCATCGATGCCATACGTCCGAGAGAGGAGCAGGTCAGGATTCGACGTTGGCATGGTGGTACTGCTTTGGACGCTGGTCGCCGCCTTGCCAGTCATGGCCGCCACCGGTGAGATCAACTTCTCGGTGACTGAACCGACCGGCGTTGCCCGCGCCCATTGGCCAATCACCTCGGGAGTGCCGCTGGCTCGCGGTGAATTGTCCGACCCAGGAAACGTCTCCCTGATCTCGTCTTCCGGTGAGTCGATTCCCGTTCAGACCGAGGCCCTATCCCGCTGGCCGGACGGATCAATTCGCTGGTTGCTTCTCGACTTTCAGGCAGACTTTAAACCTGATGAGCGAGCTGATTTCACGCTTCGGAGCGGTGAATCGCGGAGATCCGCGCAGATCGATGGGCCACTCCGGGTCGAAGATGCCGGTGAGCAGGTTCAACTCGAAACCGGTCCGCTGCGAATCAGGCTGTCCAGGGAATCGTTTCGTCTGCTCGACGCGGTTTGGCTCGACTGCAACAACAACGGCCGGTTTGAAGACGATGAACGGATGACGGCGGCGGAAGACACCGGCATCGTGCTGACAACTCCGGACGGGCGGCGATTTCGAGCCGATCTATCCCGCGCCACCATGCGGGTGGAGCAGTCCGGGCCGCTCCGCGCGTGTGTTCGAATCTCGGGCAGCCATGCTTCCAGGGACGGCCAGTTGTTCCAGTACATCGTTCGCCTGCACGCCTTTGCAGGCCAGCCATTCGTCAAACTCTGCTACACGTTTCTGAACGACCATCCCGTCGATCTGATGTCGGACATCGATTCGCTCGATCTGGTCTTCGCCACCGGGACCAGTTCCGAAACAGATTCGAAGCTGGTCCTTGACGGCCGGTCGAGCGATGCCGCCACTCTGTTTCAGGTCGACGACCGTAGCTACGAAATCAACGGCAAACCGGCAGGTCGTCATGCGACGGGCTGGGCGGCGATCGGGAGCAGTCGTGGAGGACTGGCGGTTGGCGTTCGAGATTTCTGGCAGAACTGGCCGAAGAGTCTGACAGTCGGTGACGAGCTTCGCGTCGGCATCTGCCCGCAGTTCGAAGCCGGGCAGTACAACGGCAAACCGATCCGGGAGGAGTCGCAGCTCTATTACTATCTGCAAGGTGGCAGGTACTCGTTCAAGGTCGGAGTTTCCAGAACGCACGAACTCTGGGCCACGTTTTTCGACGGGCCGCCGGATGCGCAACGACTGAGCGATTTCTATCAGGCTGCCGAGCAACCACTGCTGGCTCAAACGTCGCCACAGTACGTTTACAAGACACGAGCTGCAGGTCGGATCGCTCCGGCGAAGAAACAAAGTGGCTATGCCCGTTACGACTTCTGGCTCGACCAGCTTTTCAAGCAGCACCTGGCGGATGTGAAGCAGATACGCGAATACGGCATGCTCAACTATGGTGACTGGTATAACCCTAAATGGGATTCGTGGGGCAACCTTGAATACGACACCGCCCGGTGCTTCTTCACGCAATACCTGCGAACCGGCGACCGGCGTTACTTCGATCGAGCGGAACAGGCCGCACGCCATTCGCTGGATGTCGATGTCGTGCACGCGGTCAATGACAAACTGCACGAATTCCCCGGCTCCGCGAAGATGCGGCCCGGCCACGTCTGGCTGCATCAGGTCGGTCACACGGGGGGCTACTACGGGCGGTATGACGGCGAGAAATATCATGACGAAGCCCCGCTGATCATGAAGGGACCCTACCAAGTCGGCTTGTACAACTGGGGTCACCAGTGGATCGGCGGCGTGTTCGATTATTACCTTCTGACCGGCGACCGGCGGGCTCTTGAAGTCGCCACGATGACCGCTGACACGATCGCGGCCGACTGCCCTACGCACTACAGCGATCACATCCGCGATCTTGGCTGGCCGCTGAATCTGGTCATCGCGGCCTACGAGGCCACGGGCGACAAAAAGTACCTGGACGCGGCCGGGCGTCAGTGGAAGCTGATGCAGCAGCACCATGATCCGGAAAAGGGGTTCGTCGTGCTGATGGCGTACGGCCACTGCAACGAAGCAAGCATCGCAAAGCGGTGTCGCGGCCAGAACGCTTACATGTTCGGACTGACCTTGAGCAGTCTGGCCCGGTACCACCGGCTGACCCAGGACCCCGAGGTGCTGGCAGGTCTCACGGCGGGCGTCGAGCAGTTGGTCCGCACCTGCTGGAGCGAAAAACACAAGTCGTTCTATCTGACCTCGTGCACGCATTTCGGTGACCGGCCGCCGCCCGCGCTGAGTTCCGCGACGGCTCTGTCGTCAGAAGCATTTGCCTACGAGTCGGAAGTGACCGGAAATGCCAATCATCGCCGCATCCTTCGCGAAGCGTTCGCGACGATGGTGCCCGCCGCCATCGAGTCAGTGGCAATCGGCGAACAGTTCGGCCAGACCGGCTACAGCAGCATGATGTTTCATTTCACGCCGCACGCCTTGTGGGCGATGGATGATGAGTGATCGGGGTGTATCCGCCCGAACGAGTGCCGGGTGGATACCGGTGACAGAAACGGGCAGTCGACGCGCATCGTCTGGCGATGGTTCATTTCATACCCGCGAATCGGAACGGGGCAAAAAATCGCGATGATGGAGACGCAGTCCCTTTCCAAAGGTGGCGAGGATACGTTTCAAGACGAAACAAGGAGAACGGCAGTGAAACTCGGGACGACAAGGCCGACTCTGGCCCTTCTCATCAGCCTGCTCATACCGTGCCTGGCAGCCGCCGACGAACGACCATTAGCGGATCGTCTGATCGGTTATACCGAGCTGCGAACGAATCTGCCGGGTGGCCGGCACGCCAACGTTCGGACGAGGCGAGCCGCCGTGATCAGAGGCGATGGTTCCGGGCGCCGGCTGGTGGCGCAACATCTGGCCGACGACCCGGATGCCTGGACGTCCTTCGCGGGTTGGTCGCCCGCCGGCAAACAGGCCATCATCTCGCGCGGCTGGCAGGATCCGGAAAACGCCACGTGGGAAGAGGAGCACCGGCGTTTTCGCATGTTGCCAGGCAAGTGGGAGCTCGATTCGAGTCTCGTCGATCTCGCAACGGGAGACATCGTGAACGTGACTGCCGTCGAACGCGTGAGCCACTACAACAGCGCGTCGTTCAGCCCCGATGGCAAACGACTGCTGATGACTTCGTTGATCAATGGCGTATCGAAGCCATTCGTGATGGACCTGGACGGCCGCAACAAGCGCGACGTGTCGGGCGACGGCTCCGGATTCACTTACGGATACAGCGCGTCACCCGACGGGGAACGGATCAGCTATCACTCGAATTACCAAGTCTACATCGCGGCCGCCGATGGCTCGAATCGCCAGCACATCCGGACGGGAAACCCATTCGATTTCGCTCCCCGCTGGTCCGCCGACGGCCAGTGGCTGATGTTTGTCAGCGGAGTGCATGGCCGCAGCAATCCGTACATCGTGCGGCGAGACGGGTCGGGCCTCCGTAAGCTGGCCGATCTCAATGGATATCAAGGCTGGGTCCTGTTCCTCGACGTGCCGGACTTTCACCAGGGCAGCAGCGACATCCCCGTCTGGTCGGCTGACGGCAAGTCCGTCTTCTACACGGCCAAGGTCGGCGACAAGGTCGAGCTGTTTCAGGTGTCGCTCGACGGCAACCCCCGGCAGCTCACCCAATCCGCGCCGGGCACGCTGCATTATCATATCACTCCGTCGGCCGACGGACGCTGGCTGATGTATGGATCGAAGCGTGACGATGTGCGACAGTTGTTTGTCAGGGACCTGACCCACGGGAGTGAGACACAATTGACCAACCTGAAACCCGGCCACGCTGCCATGTGGCCTCACTGGCAACCAGTCGATGGCAAGTGAGCGTCTTCGGGAGGCACACGATGCAGTCTGCCAATCTCGCCTTGTCCATTAACCTGATGCGTCGCTTGACTGCTTGGAAGATACCCGGCCATTGTCGCCCGCTAGGGTGGGCACGCTACGTGTCGTGAATTGCGAAGATTGGGAAATGAATGATGAGCATCGAAACATCGTTCTCGCGTCGGGAATTCATCCAAGCCGCTGGTGCAGCTAGTTTGGCGGCTGTGGCCACTCGATCAGTTGCCGGCAAACAAGACGACCAAGTGACCAACATTCAGGCGCGACGCGAATTGTTTGTCGAGAATGCGCTGATCTCGAAGCTGATCGGAGGCGCGAGGTTGCAATTGCATCGGCCCACACCGCGCGAAGTCTCGTTTGTCTGTGACAAGTCGTGGGAAGGAGCCTCGTGTGCCTACATGAAAGTCTTTCAGGACGGCGATCTCTATCGCATGTATTATCGTGGCAGCGACGTCGTTTACACGATCGATGGTTATCATAGTCCTCACCCGCAAACCGCCTGCTACGCGGAAAGTCGCGACGGGATTCATTGGACCAAGCCAGAGTTGGAGCTGTTCGAGTTTAAAGGCTCGAAGAAAAACAACATCATCTGGATGGGCTCCGGCAGCCATAACTTCGCGCCATTCCTGGACACGAATCCCGACTGTCCGAAAAAGGAAAGATTCAAGGCGTTGGCCGGCGACTTCAGAAAAGGTCTGCAGGCGTTTGTTTCCGCCGATGGGGTGCGATTCACGCCAGTCGGACAAAAGCCGGTGATTGCCAAAGGCAATTTCGATTCATTGAATCTGGCGTTCTGGGATACGGAAGCTGGCGTCTACCGCGAATATCATCGCGACGTTCGCAAGGGACGGGACATTCGCACAGGCACGTCGAAGGACTTTGTCCATTGGACAGACCCTGAGTTTCTGTCCTACGAAGCACATCGGGATCGCAGCGAGCCGGAAGACGCTCCACCGGTCATGGATGCCGACCCACACAACGAATGGCCCGGTCGCGTCAGCCAACTCTACACCAACCAGATCATCCCGTATTACCGCGCCCCGCACGTGTATCTCGGCTTCCCGACGCGATACATTGACCGTGGCTGGACGTACTCGGCGACGCAATTGCCGCAGTACGAATATCGCAAGTTGCGCGGCGCCGAGTCTCGACGCGAAGGCACCGCGGTGACAGATGGTATGTTCATGGCCAGCCGTAATGGAAAACATTTTCACGTCTGGCCGGAGTCCTTCATCCGGCCGGGGCTGCGGACCCGGCAAAGTTGGTTCTATGGTGACACGTACCAGAATCACGGCCTGGTCGAAACCAAGTCGGCCATCGAGGACGCTCCGCCTGAGCTATCGATCTACGTAAGCGAAAACTCGTTCCAAAATCACCCAGGCCAGTTCCGACGATATACGCTGCGGATCGATGGCTTCGTTTCGCTCGCAGCTCCGCTTTCCGGCGGAGAACTGGTGACGGCTCCGCTGAGATTCGAAGGAAATCGGCTCTCGCTCAATCTTTCCACGTCCGCAGCCGGCAGCATTCGCGTTGAGATCCAAGATGTGAAGGGAAAGCCGATACCGGGATATACGTTCGCTGACGCCCACGAATTGTACGGCGATTCGCTGAATCTTGCCGCCGCGTGGAAGGAGCATGAAACCGATGTTTCCCATCTGGCTGGCAAACCAATTCGCTTGCGATTCGTCGTGCGTGATGCTGATTTGTATTCCTATCAGTTCGAAATCGCGTAGGGTCCAGAACCACTGGTAGTCGACGAAGCAACGAGTCCCAGGTGAATACAGCAATGTCGCGCGGCATCGAGTACAACTAGATTCATGACACCTTATTTCTGGCCTCTGAACCTGCTGTTCGTCGCATGGACTCTTTCGTTCTGCGAGCAAGTCGGCGCAACGGAAGATTCCGCGTCACAACGGGCCGATCGGTTCGTGCGGATTATCGAGCCGTTGTTGACGGCAAAGTGCGTGTCTTGTCATGGGCCTGGCAAACAGGAGGGCGGGCTGCGGCTCGAGTCATTGCCAGCGGCGCTCGAGGGCGGCGATTCGGGCCCGGCGATTGTGCCCGGCGATGCTGCCAGGAGCCTGCTGGTGAGGGCCGTTCGTTTTGACGATCCTGATCTGCAGATGCCGCCCAAAGATCGCCTGACTGCCAAGGAAGTCGAGGCGCTCACGCAATGGGTCAATGACGGAGCTGTCTGGCCTCGGCCGGTGATGGTGCTGTTTGACGATGAGGAACCGTTCCTGGCGGCGCTTACGAAAGGCCAGGCGAAGGCTCGTTTTGAGCGGCGCGACACGCATCGAGGTTCGCTGGCCGTGGCGGTTTCGCCGCGTGAGAAGTTTGCCGAGCAGATAGCCGAATGGAGGCTGACCATTCGCGAGAAGCCGAGGCCTGGCGAGTATCGCTATTTGCGATATGCGTGGAAGAAAACTGGCGGCGGCGGAGCGATGCTTGAAGTCGCTCGCGAAGGCAAATGGCCGCCGGCGAAGGCAACGCCCGCGCCCGGTGGGCGGTACGTCGCCGGGCCCAATGAAACGGGCATGGATGCGATCGTCGTCGCGGAGGCTGCGCCAGCCGATTGGACGGTGGTCACCATCGACCTTTGGAAGGACCTCGGTGACTGTCACGTGACCGGCCTGTCGCTGATGGCCAGCGGCAGCGGCGAAACTCTGTTCGATGCGATGCTGCTGGGAGGTTCGATCGCTGATCTCGAGGCGTGGTCGCCCGGACGCGGTACGTTGGCCTTTAAGCCCGCGCCCCGGATCGAGCCCACTGGAACGGCGTTCGAGGATCCAGCCAACCCGATCCACAGATTGTTTAACGGAGAGAGGCTGGACCTGTGGTCGCTGAAGCTGGTTGGTCGCCTTTCGCTCCGCGAAAGTGTCGCAGCCGCGGGCGCATCTTTCGTGGAGCAAGAGGCGGCGATCGACGAATTCATCGACAAACAACTTGCCAAAGCTGACATTCCGCCGGCACCGGAAGCCGACCGGCGCACGCTGATTCGCCGCCTGACGTTCGATCTCACCGGCCTGCCGCCGACGCCCGAGGAAGTCGCTACATTCGTCAGCGACAAGTCGCCAGATGCCTATGAAAAACTCGTGAGCCGGTTGCTGGCATCACGGTCGTACGGCGAGCGTCAGGCGAGACGGTGGCTCGACGTCGTTCGCTACGCCGACACCAATGGTTACGAACGCGACGAGTTCCGCCTGAAGATGTGGATGTATCGCGATTACGTCGTCCGTTCGTTCAACTCCGACAAACCGTTCGACCAGTTTATCCGCGAGCAGCTTGCCGGTGATGAACTCGTCAATGGACTGCCTGAGACCTCTGCTGATGCCGATGCGCTCATTGCGACCGGTTACTTGCGGCTGGGACAGTGGGATAGCACAGCGTCGATCTTTCAGGAGGAAGATCGCCTCCGCGCCGAGATGATGGCCGACCTGACCAACACCACGGCGTCCACGTTTCTCGGCCTCACGATGTCGTGCTGCCAGTGTCACGATCACAAGTACGACCCCTTGTCGCAGGCCGACCACTATCGGCTGCGGGCGTTCTTTGCCGGGATGACGCCCCACGATGATCTCGTGATTGAGCTGCCCGATGAGCGTCAGGTGATGGAGCGGCACAACGCCGCGCTCGCGAAACAGATCGAACAACTCAAAGCCGAGCAGTCGAAGCTGAGCACGGATCAGGAACCTGAAAAGGCTCGACATGCGGAATTGTCGAAACAGATGGCGACGCTCGAATCGCAGAAACGTGAGCCGGTGTGCGCGATGGGAGCGACCGACGCTGGCCCGGCAGCTCCCGCAACTCACGTCTTCTATCAGGGCGTGTTTCGCGAGCCGCGCGACGAGGTTGCGCCCGGCTTTCCATCCGTGCTCTATCCCGGACCGGCGGAGATCCGCGCACCGGCCGGCAACACGACAGGACGACGACTCGCTCTGGCCAACTGGATTACTTCACCCGATAACCCATGGACGGCTCGCGTCATCGTCAACCGAGTCTGGCAGCAGCACTTCGGCATCGGTCTGGTAGCGACGCCCAATGACTTCGGATTCACAGGCTCCCGCCCGACGCACCCCGAGTTGCTCGACTGGCTGGCCGTCGCCTTCGTCGAAGACGGATGGTCCATCAAGCGCCTGCATCGGGCCATCGTGACGTCGAGAGCTTATCGGCGCGCGTCGTCACACCGGACCTCGGCGGCAAAGGCCGATCTGGATAACCGCTTGCTCTGGCGGCAGAACGTGCGACGACTGGATGCCGAGACCCTGCGTGACAGCCTCCTGGCGGTATCCGGGCTGCTGAAGACCTACGATGGCGGCAAGCCGGTCTGGCCCGAAGTTCCTGAAGAACTGCTGCACGCTCAGCCGGCGATTCTGGAGGCGCTGGAAGGCAAGGACGGTGGGCGCTGGCAGGGCTGGTACACCGACCCTGTTGGAGTGACAGACGTTCGCAGCCTGTACCTGGTGCGGAAACGCTGCTTGCCGATCCCGTTTCTGCAGGCTTTCGATCTCCCGGATACCACCGTGTCGTGCGCCCGTCGAGATACTACCGTCGTAGCTCCGCAGGCCTTGATGCTTTTGAACAGTCCGGCCGCATTGAGATACGCTGAAGCGTTCGCCGATCGAGTACGGCGGGCCGGCAACCCGACAGCGAGTGAATCGCGGAATACGGAGCAATCGCTCCGCATCATCAAGGCGGTTTTTCAGCTCGCGCTCAACCGCGATCCCTATCGGGAAGAATCAAAGCTTGCGCAAGAGCTGCTGCTGCGTCACGTGGAAAAACACCGGTCGGCCGGTAGATCGGCCGGGGCCGAGCGACTGGCCTTGATCGATCTTTGCCGCGCGATGTTCAACGTCAACGAATTCCTCTACATCGACTGACACGCATGCACCAAACCACCCGACGGAACTTCTTTACTCGTTCGGGCGCCGGATTCGCCGGCGTCGCTTTCGGCGCGCTGCTCGCCGACGAACTCCGGGCCGAGGCCGCTCCCACAGCGCACATCGATCCGCTCCATCCATTGGCCGAGCGACTGCCCCAGATCGCTCCGCGGGCCAGACAGGTGATCTTCCTTTTTCAATATGGCGGACCATCGACGTTCGACCTGCTGGATTACAAACCGGAGTTGATCAAACTTGCCGGCCAGC
>JACNKX010000170.1 GCA_014381825.1 Planctomycetota bacterium | reverse complement strand
CCAAACTCGCCCGTCCACATCACGATCACTTCGTCCAGCAATCCGCGTTGCCGCAAATCCCGGATCAATCCCGCTGTCGGTTGATCGACCATGCCGGCGATCGTCTCGATCCCGGATTTCAGACTGCCGTGCGAGTCCCACGGTTGGAAGCTCGGTTTGAGCGGTGGGAATACCTGGACGTAGCGAACTCCGTTTTCGACCAGTCGACGCGCCATCAGACACCGCATGCCATAACCGGCGGTGTTTGGATTATCGAGGCCGTACATTTCTCGCGTGGCGGGCGTTTCGCCGGACAGGTCGAGGATGTTGCCTGCGGCGAGCTGCATGCGCGCGGCGAGCTCGAAGTTCTGAATGCGGGCGTCGAGTTCCAGTTCGCCTGGATGCATTTCAGCGTGCTTCCGGTTCAGGCGGCTGAGCAATTCAAGCGATCTCTCCTGTGCCCCGGCGGGACGCTTCTTTGATGGATGCAGATAATGCACGGCGTTGCCGCCGCTGTTGAATTCCGTGCCCTGGTACAGCGCCGGCATCCAGCCGCTGGACCAGACCGCCTTGCCCGACGTGTTGTAGCCGGCCGGATCTCGCAGAACGATGTATCCCGGCAGGTCCTGATTTTCGCTGCCGAGCCCGTACGTGATCCATGAGCCCAGAGCCGGATAACCGAAGAACGGCTTGCCCGACTGAAACATACTGATCGCGAACGGATGGTTGTTGTTGACCGTGTGCATCGAGCGGATCATGCACCACTGGTCCGCCAGCCCCGCCATGTGCGGCAACGGCGACCCGAAATTCATTCCGCTTTCACCGTGCGGTTTGATTTCAAACTGCGTCGGGAAAATGATGTTCTTGTTTCCGAGCTGGAACGTTTCGACGTCACCCGGATGCGGCTTACCGGCCTGTCGATCCAGTTCCGGCTTGGGATCAAACAGGTCCATCTGCGACGGCCCGCCATTTTGAAAGAGCTGAATAACGGCCCTTGCTTTCGGGCGAAAATGAGCGTCTCGCGGCTTCATGTCGAACCGCATCCGCCCGGGCTCGACGGAAGAATGCGAAGTGGCTTCCGCGTGGAGCAACCCCCGCATGGCAAGTCCGCCGAGACTCATCGCGCAGCATGTCAGGGCCGTGCGGCGCGTGACCGGAAATACTGGGACATTGCTATTCGACATAAAGAAACTCGTTTGTGCACAGGAGCATCTGACACATGTCGGCCATCGCCCGGTTTTTCGCTTCGTCCTGAGTTTTTTGTTGCCACGTTTCCGTCTGCATGGAAATGTAGCGCTCGCACCATTGTTGTTCGTCGTCATTCGGTCGGCGGCCGAGAATCGTCCGAAACGCCAGCACAATCGGATCGGCGTTTTCTGCAGCGACCGCCTTGAGCAAACGGTCCCCTGTGTCCCGCGCTGCGTGGACGACGAAGTCGCTGTTGAGCTGTGCGAAAGACTGCAGCACGGTCGTGGAATTCATCCGCCGAGTGCAGTTGATCGCCATGATCGGCGAGTCGAAGACTTCCATGAACTTCAATGGGTAAACGCGTCGAGCGAAGATGTAAACGCTGCGGCGGTTGTGTCCGTTACCGCTCGGTCCAGGTTCGACCGTCGACAGACCGCTGACGGGTTTCGTCACGTCGATCGGAGGCCCGAATGCCTCCGGATTCAGGCGTCCGCTCACGGTCAGCACGGAATCACGAATGACCTCCGATTCGAGTCGGTTGAGATTCTGTCGCCAGAACAGCGTGTTGCGGGGATCGATCTCCTGAGCGCGATCGGACATGCGACGGGACGCCTGACGCCAAGCCCGCGAGTTCAGCACGAGCCGATGCATGTGCTTCAAACTCCAGCCGTTATCCTGGAATTCGACGGCCAGCCAGTCGAGGACTTTCGGATGAGTCGGCCGGGCTCCGTTGCGTCCGAAGTCGCCCGGTGTCGCCACGATCGGGACGCCGAAATGGTGCATCCACAACCGGTTCATAATCACGCGTGCCGTCATCGGGTTGTTGCGTGACGTGATCCACTTCGCGAGCGCGAGTCGGCGTCCGGATGTTGATGGCGGCAGGCTTAACTCAGGTGGCTCGGAATGGTTCGTGGCGGCCACAGCCGCCGTGGCAAGAATCTCGGGGATCTCGGGCGCAACCGGGAGGCCCGGTTTCAAGCAGTCGCCACGCCGCAGGACGCGTGAGACGTGCGATGTATCGACGTCGAACAGAGCCTGGATTTTTCCGTACGACTTCTTTGATGCGTTGAGCTTCGTGATCTGATCCTTGAGGTCTGCCGTCTGGTCGGCTGCCTCGCCGGCTTTCTCGATCTCTGAGATCTTTGCCTGGAGCGGTTGGACCTGGGCGTCGACGCCGGCGTTGTGCTGATCGATGTCCGCTCGGGCCTTCGGGCCGACGTCGGGAATCCAGCGCTGTTGCGGCTTTAGCCAGTTGTGGACGTTGAACGACGACTCGAAGCTCGCCATCAGACGGTAATAATCGCGCTGGCTAATCGGGTCGTACTTATGGTTGTGACAGCGCGCGCACTCAAATGTCATGCCCAGCAGGCTGGTTGAGACCATCGACATCATGTCGAACAGGACGTCGTAGCGCTTGGCGATGCCGTACTGCGCTTCCGATGTGGGGTCCTCGATGTTTCGCAGATAGCCGGTGGCGATGACTTTTTCCGCAACGTCCGCCGGCCACTCGTGCTCGTTTCGCCAGTCGACCATTTCGTCGCCGGCGAGTTGTTCCTGAATGAACTGATCCCACGGCTTGTCTTCGTTGAACGAACGGATGATGTAGTCGCGGTAGCGCCACATGCCTTCGTTCGGATAGACGGTCGTGCCGTCGCCGTCGTACAGCCGCACGTCGACATAGCCGACTGTGTCCATCCAGTGGCGTCCCCATCGCTCACCGTAGCGTGGGGAATCCAGCAGTGAATCGACCAGCCTGGCCCACGCGGCATCCGGGCTCTCACTCGCGGCTTTGTCGGCGAGATACGCATCGACCTGCGCGGGTGTGGGCGGGAGTCCGATCAGATCAAAGTACAGGCGGCGCACAAGGACTTCATCCGGAGCCACTGGAGAGAAAGCCAGCCCGCGTTCTTCGAGTCGATGCAGAAGCAATTCATCAATCGGTGTTTCGACCAGGTCTGGATGCGTCACCTCCGGACGAGGCGGTCGCTCGGGCAGTCGAAACGCCCAGTGCTCACGGTCCCTGGCGGTGACAAACGGCTTCGGTCGCACGTCTGAAATGTCTTCCTTCGACAGAGCCCCGGCGTCGATCCAGCGACGGAGCAGCGACCGGTCTTTTCGCGTGAGTTGCTCTGAGCCTTCCGGCGGCATCTCGCCGCTGGAGATCATGGTCCAGAGATAGCTGTGTGCTGCCTTACCCGGCGTAAGCGAAGACCCACTCTCGCCGCCGCGAATCATCGCCGTCACCGTTCTGAGATCGAGGCCCGCTTCTCTTGTCTCCGCCCCGTGACAATCTCCGCAGTGAGCCGTCAGCAGCGGTCGAATGTCCGTTTCAAATTCCGGCGGAGGCGGCAGGGTTGATCCGGTCATCGTGATCGACACGATGACGGCCGTGGCATCCCCGTGGTGCGGTGAGCCGGTTCCGTCGGCCCTGGCGTCAACGATGAAGTAAAACCAGTCGCCGGACGCGACTTCCAGATCGCTCATCTCGAACGGAGAGAGACCGCCGTTTATCCTGTCGTCCGACACACCCTGCGCGAGCGTTTTCGGCTTGAACCTGTTCTGCAAATCCGGGGCACTGCCGCGTTCGACATACCAGTTGACCTGGGAATTCGCGCCGCAGCAGGTCTGGCGATTGTTGAAAGATCCATGGATCGACACCAAACCGTCGAAGGGGCTGCGCCAACCGAGCACGACGGCGTGATCCGGCCCCGGCGCGAGCATCAGTTCGCCCTGCTTGAATGTGCAATCGATCGTGTACGTCTCTGTGACACCCGCGATGAACGGCGCCAGTTGTGGTTGCGCCTGATAGATCGCACCTTTAAGTGGCACGCCGAACAGATTGCTCGCGGGCGACGCCAGCGGCGCGTACCTTCCGTCTCGCAACCAGGTACGCGACGCAACGGGCCCCTTCGAATTCGTCGTGCGCATCAGGAACCACGACTCGTACCCGTGTTCGTCAACCAGCGAACGCGAGTTGGCCAGATCGGCATCACTGACAGCGGAGCCAGGAAGCGTCCAGACGATCTCATTAGGCACGTCGGCAGCGTGAATGAGAACAGGGGCGAGGCACAGAGCTGCCGCAACCACGTATTTCGATAAGGATGTCATATCGTTATCCAGTATACCAGGACGCAACGCGTCAACGGCCGTATCTGCGCACGTTGGAGATTCTGATCTCGCGGATCTGCCCGAAGAAGTTTCCTTCGCCGAGGTAATTGAAGCCGCCGCCGTAGCGTGAATAGCCGGTGAGGCGAGTGCTCACGCTGAACTGGGCGTCGTGCCAGATAAAGCGACCTACCCGGAGGTGATGGTGGAAATGGAAGCAGGCGACGTGCTGGTCCACCACGCCAATGTGATTCATCGCACTGGACCCAATCACACGCCGCGACATCGGCGCAACCTGGGATTCGTCTACCATGGTGCCGGTGCGACGATGGACGCCGAGGCGAATGCCAGGTACGAGCGGGAGCTCAGCCGCAATACAAAACAAGACACGGCATGAAGCACGACGCCATCACCGCTATCTCCCTGGTAATGGTGACTTAATCGGGAGATTCCAAAGCGGCAGCGGCGGCCCGAAGCTGGTGACTTCTTCCACATAGCAACCGGCTTGCGGTATCGGTTTGCGCGACGTGGGGTCTTCTTTGCCGCGGTAGATCAGGACGTGATGCCACTTGCCGTCGCTCAATTGCACAGTTGCCGAAGTGGGATGATCCAGTTTCCAGGTTCGGCCGGTCGGAGGTGGACCGAACTCGCCAGGTCCGTCTCGAACGATCCGCCTGGCGAGAAGCCCCGAACGCTCCCCGTTCAAGGACCAGAGCGCGAGCACCTCGCGCGAGTAAGAACGGTCCTCCTTCATGACGTTCGAAACAACATACGGCGTGCCGTCTAATGCCCGGTTGATTGAAATCGGGTTGAAGCCGACCTGGTCCGGCTCATCCACAATGAGCTTCCACGTTCGTGCAGCGTCGGTGGATCGCCATACACGAATGGCGTTCGGATTCTTCGTCGCAAACTCACCTGACGATCCAGCGCCGCGTACGCAGAACAGAAGTGAGCCGTCGATGTCGCGGCTTAAGGTGGGCTCCATCCCTGATTGAATCACTGGCCAAAATGCGACCGGTTTCCACGCGCCTTCGTGGCGCTGCCAGCGCGATACTCCGCAAACCTCAGCCTTTCCGCGACTGGCCACCGCCGGGTAAAGCAGGTCGTCACCGTCCGGGATCGCGAACGACATCGCCAGCTTTCCGATCATCCAAGCTGAATGACCTACTTTCACTCTTCCGGCGTCCCACAGGGGGGTTGTTGCACGCGCGTGAAACTTCTGACCGTCGAAGGAGAACTGGTGGAGTTGCAGGTATGTTCTTCGGGTCGCTCCGGACACGGAGTGTGTGATGATTGTGCAAATCCCGAAGCCCGTTCCCGCATGCGGATGCGGCGATCCGTCGTCCCTTCGGGCTCCCATGGGCACGAATCCCCCCTGCATTGGATACTTCGTGGCCAATTCACGCTGTCCGGATTTCGGATTGACCCGGCTCTCGTTACGCGACACACAAATGGCATCTTCCGGTTTGATCGCTTCGAGCGAGTCAAACAGGAACAGGTCGACACCGTCCTCATGATCTCCGGCATCATCAATGTGGCGATTGCAGAACAGTCCCGCTTTTCCGGGGGCGACTTGGAATGCAAAGCCAAGTCCGTACCAACGCATCTCGCCTGCCGGTGCGTTGGTCGGCATGGTCAACGCGGGTGGTCCCTTGGTGATACCGGCAATGCCTGGACTACGTGATTTTTCGGCGGTGGGCACAGCACGGCCGGTGCGGGCCGTTTCGTAGAACCACTTGATAGGAATCCGGGCCACACGCGAACCGGCGAAGGAGCCATAACCTACGATCGCGGTCTCGTCGATGAATAACAGGCACGGATAGCCGTAACGTTCTTTGGGATCGCCGGCGATGATCCGCTCGTTGATCCAGGTCTTACCGTCGTCTTTGGAGATCACCGATACAAACGGTGAACGCACTCCGTCTTCTCCACGCAGGCTGCGCAGCAGGAGCAGGTCTCCGGTCGAGGGGATTCGTTTAACGTTCATCGCCGAGGACCAGGCGGGCAGTTCGAGTTCCCGGATGGGCTCGCCCCTGCTCCACGTTTTCCCCTTGTCGGTGGAATACGACCGCAACACGAATCGGCTATAAGTTCGACAGAGCATCATCAGCCGCCCATCCTTCAACTCGGCGACGTGCGGCTCCTGCGCTTCGATCGGCAGTGCGTTGACTTCGCTGGATCTGGTCCAGCTGTAGCCGTTGTCGTCGGAGAAGAACACGCTGCTGACGTAGCCGGCGTGATCGCCTCCTTCGACCCGGGCTTCTCTTTCAACCGGGGCAATCAGGCGGCCCGTGGAAAGGACAATCGGCTTGTCGTTGAACAGACCGTCGGCGGCCATGCAGAGTTGGTCGCCCCACGTTTTGCCTTCGTCCTTGGATCGGCGGTAGTAGCTGATCTTGTAGACCGGGCGTGTCTTCCGCACATAGTACTGGTAAGACAGAAGCAGATCGCCATTGCCAGCGCGGGTCAGGCTGGGATGGTGGTAGCCGGCATTTCCATCCGGCTTTGGCAGGAGCTGAAACGATGCCTTCCAGGTCTTGCCGTCGTCGTGTGAGAACGAGGCCTTCAACTCTCCGTCGTGGTCCAGCACCATCAACAACCGTCCGTCCTTGAGCGGCTCGATATCGGCAACAGTGACACCGGACTCGAGTTTCGTTTGCTCAAAACCCTCGGGCTCAACAGCGGTCACGGCCGGACTCACGACGAAGACCAATGCCGGCACCCAGGTCCAGAGCACTGCTTTCTCAATTCGCTTCATGTTGCAGCTCCATTGTCCTGACGTCATTCGCGTGCCTCTCTGGAAGACACCTCATCAACGGTCCGTTCATCTCGAAATCGTAAGGCGTAGAGCTGTGCATTGGACAGCTCTATGCGAACTCGGATGGTTTCACCGGCCAGTTTGCTGATGTCAGTGGCCGACTTCCATGAGACGACAGCGTCGATCATGTCGGACTCGATCGGCCGACAGTCGGCGAGATCGAAGCCCGGCAAGGGTTTGCCGTGCTTGTCGAGTAGAGCCGCCTTTGCGTAACCACGCTTGCCGCAGACAACGTTCAAGCTCATTCGCCTACCGACGGCAACAAACGGCCTGGAAACGAGATGGCCTCCAGCCACGTCGGCGTCCAGAGAAACGAACCCGTCCTTGCGCAACGTCGCGACGCACAACGCTTGAAATGGTTCCGTGCCTTCCTCGAGCGAAACCGTTCCCGACTTGCCGCCGTAGTAGATCCACAGCTTCCCATCGCGCTCCAGTGGCGGGTTCGCGAAGATCTTGAAGACCTGATACCGCCAGCTTTGCTCCGGGCCGTCGGCGAAGAACATCTCACGGATCGGGCGAATCCAGTTGCGGCCGTCGCGGCTGGTCATCAGTTCCCAATTGATCTTTGTCGGCTTGCCCTTGCGCACTCGCCGCATCTCACAGAAGCCAACGTATTGATTACCGTAGGGAAACCCGTACGCCGCTTCGGCCTCGTCGCCGGGATGGTCACGTTCGTCGGCTGTGTGGAGCCACGTGGAAGTTCGCATCCAGTTGATCGCGTCGGGGCTGGTCGCGTAGAGCTGAGCCCGCTTACGGTTCAGGCTCGACTTGGCGGCGCCGACGTAGATCTGCTGCCGGGGATCCCACCAGAACATGCTGCGGTCGCTGGCCCGCAGCACCGGTTTGCCGTCGTTCATCGGTTCCCAGTGAATCCCGTCTTGCGACGACCAGCCGTAATGTCCAGCTTGCGCGATTCCGAACTTCGTGTCGCCCCACTGCTTTTTGATGAGATCCTGCTTGTAGGGCCATAGCCCGATAAAGCTAATCATCTTCCACGGCCTCTCGCGGTCGTGAGGAGTGTGGATGACCGACGTGCTGTCGAAGTGTGTACCGGGGCACGTGAGGAGGATGTTGTTCTTCCTGGAGCCGCGGAATTCGTGCAAGCCCAGTTCCGGCTTTCGCCAGCGAATCCCGTCGTCCGACTCGGCATAGCAGAGATACGCAGCCTCGTGAATCGGCACGTGATGCTGTTTCCGGTAGCCGCGAAAGCCGGGCCGCGAATCGTAGATGTTCAGGGTCAGATACCAACATCGAAACTTCTTCCCCTCGCCATCATACCACACCGATCCATACGGTATTCGCCGGTGCTCCCAGGGATACTCGGGAAGAATCGCTGGATTCTCCGTCGCGTCTTTTGGTTGGTGGAGCGTCCGCTTCAGGCCTCGGACTTCCTCGATCAGATAGTCGTCGATGAACAACTGCGGCTGATCTACGTCGAACGTAAGCGGTTCGTCCTCCTGACCGACGGCGAACGCGGCAAGAAACTGGAGTGTGCAACCTGCGAGCAGGATCAGCAAATCTCTCATGGCAAACGACCTTCAATCTGAAGAACCGTCAGTGTAAATGGGTCAGTCACCGAACCGAAACGAATACAGATCGGCATCCTGGAGGACAAACCGTAGGCGAACTGGTGTGCCGGCGAACCGGCCGGGATCCTGCTGGTTGCTCCAAACGACCGCACGATCCAGCGTGTCGCCAAAGTGCGGGGAGCAATCGGCGAGCGAGAAGCCGTCGATCGGCTTGCCGTTGGGGTGCTCGATGGCGACGCGGATGCTGCCGGCGGCGGATGTGGCGAAGTTCAGCGACAGTTTCCGGCCGGAAAACACGATAGGTTTCGTCACGAGTTCGCCACCCTTCGCCGAAGCATGGGCCGAGACGAATCCATCGAGCCGAAGGGTGTAACGTCGCAGCGTTTTGCCCTTCTTCTCCAGCCAGACTCCCTCCGTCGCGTATAGAGAGAGTTCGTTGGGCGCACCTTCCAGCGCGGAGGCCGTCTCCACACCGTGCCAGGCCACGAACTGGTGCCCGTAGTTCCAGGTGCCCGGTCGTTCGATGCCCGGTCGAAGGAATCCTTCGTCCCGGCGGTGGAAGTTCACGCCATCGCGGCTGGACATGAAGAGCCCTTCGGTCAAGGCACTGCCATATCTCTCGCTCAGCGCCGCCCGTGCCTGGCGTTGCTCAAAGTCCGGCAGCGCTCGTAATGACGCCGGCCATTTGCGGATGCGCTCCGGCCCGGCTCGGTCGCTGCCGTCCGAAGAAGTTAGAGAGGAAGCGCCGGCCCGATCGACGTAACGGACCGGCAAACCGATCAGCAGATGCGGCGCGCGGTGATAGGGGTGAATCCCGTTCTCGTACAATTCCATTTCGAGAGAACTCTGATAACTCAGGTCGGACTGAGCCTCCCAGTGCAACAGATCTTTCGATGTCGCCGTGCGGATCGCTCGCACCCCTGCTGGTTTCCATTCCTTTTCGTTTGTCGTGCCTCCCGTGAAGTAGCGCCAGTAGGCACGATACTCACCGCGTTCACTGTCCCAGAATGCGAGGTTCATCGAGTCGAAAGCGCCGTCGGTGATGACAGGCTTGTCGCTCATCGGCGACCAGTGAATGCCGTCGGGCGACTTCATCGGAAACATGCCGAGTGGGCTCCTCGAATTCAGGAACATCTTGTAGCGTGCATCGGGTGTTGCCTCAGGATTCTCGTCCCTGAAAACGGCCGGAGCTCCGAGGCGTGCGTTGTGCTTAGCCGCCGCGGCGGCATCCATCACGATGTTGTTGGCTTTCGATCCTTGAAACTCGCACAGTCCAAGTTTCGGTTTTCGCCAGTGGATGCTGTCGTCGCTTTCTGCGTAGCAAAAACTGGATGGACCAATGTTTAACTGGCCATTCTGATACGTCGAGTTGCGCCCGACATAGAACATGCGATAGCGGTCGCCGTCCTTGAACACGCAGTGATAGGTTGTGTTGTTGCCCTCCCACGGCTCGTCGTGCAACATCACGATCTCCCGCGGAGTCGGATGGTGCAGCCGGAACTCAAGCTGTCCGTTGATTCGCTCAATCAGCGCCGTATCTGTAAACAACTCCCGCCGCGATCCGATGTGGATCGGCTCGGCAGCCTCGGTGCAAACCGTTGCAAAGATGAGCATCGCAATAACAGTCAGTTTCACAATCGTATCCATGGTGTGGCGGGTCATCGGTCGGTTGTTTTGTGATGGGCCGGTCACCTGTGCGTGCCCAGGTTGTGGACGAGGCGTAACTCGTTTTCCGTTCGACTGGCCGCATGCCAATGTACCAAAGAGGGTGTAAGATGGCTTCCAGTCTGCCGGTGTTGGAAGCTGTGATACGAACTGCTTGAGTTGCAACCGTTGGAGAGCAACGCGATGAAAAAAAATCCACCTTCCTTTATCGCTTCAGGCATCACTGTTTTCGCCACCCTGCTTGCGTTCGGACTCTTCGGCGATATGGCACTGGCCGGCGAGTCAGACGATGCCATGGCAGCTGGGCCGGTGAAGTTTTCGGAACATCTGCTGGCGGGCAACCTGGGTTACGTCTTCGGGGTTGCCGCCGCGGACCTGGACGGTGACGGTGACCTTGATCTGACAAGTCCCGACATTCGAAACAAGACCCATTCAACGCTGTTCTGGTACGGCAACGATGGGAAGGGTCAGTTCGAACGGCTGGTCATCTTCAAAGACGAACCCGGATGGTTCGAACGGCACGCGATCGCCGATATCGACGGTAACGGCACACTCGACGTAGCCATTGTCAATAACCAGAAAGGAAACTTCGTCTGGTTTGCGAACTCCGGCAAGCCGGCGGCAGGGCCGTGGCAGCGTCATGTGATCAGTAACGACTGTCCCAGGGCGTACGACGTAACGCTCGCCGACTTCGACGGCGATGGCGACCTCGATGCTTCGACCACGGGATACACGAGCAATCTGGTCGCGTGGTACGAGAATCCCGGCAAAGATCAATTCGACCGCCCGTGGACCCGGCGAGTGATCGACAGCGCGATGCAGGAAGCGCGGACGATCGCCACCGGCGACTTCAACCGAGACGGAAAGATTGACCTGCTGGCGACAGCCGTTGGCGCACCGAACGTGCCGAATCACGAGTCGCAAGTGGTCTGGTACGAGAATCCAGGTGAACCTGCCAGACAGAATTGGACCAGGCGAGTCATCAGCAACGAGTTTCCCGCTGCGATTCATGGCCATCCCGTCGATCTGGATCTCGATGGCGATCTCGATGTTGTTATGGCGCATGGCATGCGCATCGAGTCCGATCCCAAAGTGGATCGTCACCAGGTCCTCTGGTATGAAAACACCGGAAAGCCCGGTGTCATTCCAACGTGGAAACGACACCGGGTTGGCTTGCTGCCGTTTGCATTTGAGGCGATTGCGGGAGACATCGACGGCGACGGTGATCTCGACATCGCCGCCACGGCTTGGTCCAAAGGCGACCGGGTTGTCTGGTTCGAGAACAGGGGCGAAGACCGATGGTCGACACACGTCGTCCGTACGGATTTTCGAGCCGCCAATCAATTGATCCTGGCAGACCTCAACGGTGACGGGCGCCTCGACATCATTGCCAGCGCGGACGACGGGTCACGGCGCGTGCAAGGCAGCCTGGAAGTGCGCTGGTGGCGGAACGACGGGCGTCGATGACGTGTCGAAACTGTCCAGAGTGACGGCGTCGACCACGGCCTCTGGAATGCCTACGGTGTTCCGTCCAATTCGCTCCAGCTCGCAAAGTATTCTGGAGCCCATTTACGCGCGAGGTGGATCGTACGCTGGGCGTGCATCCCATGGGGGAGTGCTTCCTCGCCTTCTATCCAGGCTTCGGCCGCTTCCAATGTCGGCAACTCAATCACCCACGCCCGATGCCAGTCCGTCTGCGGAGAAACAAGCTGGAACCCTTCGAGCCGCATCAGACCGTGCTCCTTGGCGATGCCTCTCATCAAGTCGACGTGCTGTGCATCGCCGCGTTGTTCAGGAGTCAGTGCTTCGGCAAAGGGTCGATACCGAGCGAACATCAAAACGACGATGCTGTTTGGGTCCGTTCGCAACTCCGGAATCGTATGAGGGTCTGCCGGGAGCGGGACGACCGGTGGAGCGGGCTGCGTCACCCACGCCGAATACGGCTCGTGTTCAAGTGGTCGCGAGAGGTGATACTCGTAATCGCCGTAGAGTCCGTACGGAGGAGTCATCTCGGCTCGAATCCACGCCTCGGCGCCTTCCATCGTGGGAAACTCGATCAACCAGAAGCGTTGCCAATCTCCCTGCGGTCCGATCAGACGAAAGCCTTCCAGTCGAGCCATCGCGTGCTCACGGGCAACCGACAACATCAGATCAACATGCGTTTGTTCAAACTCACTTCGCTCTTGGTCACTCAACTGATGCCATGCAGGCAGCCGACCACCTTTGAAGAGAACGATAACAGGGTCGCGATCCGTCATTCCTCGATACTCCCTGGCTCACGTGGCATCATGCTTGGCTGAAGTAAACGCGATTATTCAACAAATCGGTGTTCCCCTTCCCGGCCGGGCCTGCGGTGAACAGAATGCCAGGATACCGTGCAACGCTGTTGTGGCCCGTGGGGCGTTCAATTGACGGCAGCCAGTGCGATGTGTTGGCGTCGAACACGCTGATAGCTCGGAACTGAATGCCTTCATCGCGATCGATCGTGAATGCGACGGTTTCGTTGGTTGGGTCGCCCCAGATCTTCTCCTTTTGCTCGCCTGTCTGCAGTTGGGACGCCATGGAGTCGACCGGTCTGATCAAACGACAGCCATAGACCAATTGCTACTCGAAGGCCCACGTTCCCAGAAGCGATTCGTCGATCAGGTTTGGATCAATTTGCGGTGCCCAACTGTCGTGTTCGGCCCACGGGCTACGAACACGCGTGACAGTGGCATTTCTCGTTTGTCCAGGTTCTGGCGTGCCACCGATTCCGGCCCACGCGACTCGCCATTCGGCAGTCCAGCCTTTGTTGGTTGTGCGATGACTTGACTGCAATCGAGTTTTCGCGGCGGCAACGACAGTCCACTCTTGGCCGGGTTTGCGAACGAGGAATCTCACCGCTCCTCCCAGCGGGACGTCGATTCGAACGAATGAACTGGATTCCGCGGACGTTGATAGGACGAGTGTCGTTCGGTTTCGCCGTCGTTCCTCGGCGGGAAGAGACTTCAGTTCAACTATCCGCGGCTCAACGCACTCAAAGGCAAAGTAGAGAAACTGCTTGTCCCACATGACACGGCAAGTGGTTTCCACGGCAACACAATCGCGAACAAAGTACATCAACGGCTGGAAGTTCTTCAACACGGTGGCCTGTTTCCACGCCGGATCGTCGAGCCTGCCGTTGATCACAGGAGCGGCAACGCCAGTCGGGAGACTGCGGACGTTTGCTCGCGGCTTGTCGACTCGCGGTGTCGCGCGTTCGGCGGGCTTCAATTCGGCTACCTCGTTGTCACGCAGCGCGATCTGCTCACTGACGCGAACGATGAGCGCAGCGTCTTCCTGCCGGTCCTCCAACCGGAGTTGATCGACCTGTTTCCTGATCGTCGCGACGCTGGCCGCGGCCCACCGAGGCACACGCGGCGTGTTGCTGAACCATGACGGTCGTTCGCCGTAAACCCAGACGTACTCATCGACGGAATCCAGGGCATGAAAGAGTCTATGCTCAAAGAGGCGGCGTTTCTCGTCGGTGGCGAGGTACGTCCCGACCCAGCGGCGGTTGGCGTGGCTGCCAAAGATATCGTCAAGGTAAATGGGGACGGATACTTGAACCTGCTTCCGATATCTGTCGCGGTTCTTCGGGTCGATCAGAGCCAGCTTGCGTTCTTTGACGTTGACGTACGCATTGGTGTAGTCGCCGCGCGTCAACAGACCAAAGCCGTATTCGTTGCCATCAATCAGCATCACTTCGGGTCCAGCCGCATCGAGCATCCCGTTGATGAAGGCCGGGTACAGCGAGTAGATCGTCTCGGCCAGTTCGCTGGGCGGTAGGCGGACGGCTTGGTAGAGATTGAAGATGCGGACGCGCGGCATCTCGGCCTGAATCGCGTTCATATATTGAGCACCACGGCGGCGAACGACCGCGGCGTACTCGTCGAACGACTTGGCGTCGCGATGCAATTGCGGCTTGCGACTGCCGGCCTGATCGTAGTTCCAGACCGAGGCGTGATAGGGCTCGGGATCGAAGCCCAGTCCCTTGCATCGGGTGGCAACGGCGACTCGCGTCAGCACGCGGATGTTGTGACAAATCGTGTCCCACTGACCGTCGTCGAACCAATCCATGCGGCCGGGATCGCCGTTGTCGAGAAACTGCTCGCCCGCCTTGACCATCAGGAAGTTGTCCGTAAACGTTGTCCAGCGGATCGCCGAGAGTTCTTTGACGACCGGCGCGAGTTCCTTGTCAGTTAGCCGGGCCGAGTGGATAAATGCTTCGTCACGACTTTTCCCCTCGTGGAACAGACTGAACATGATGCCGTCGAACGGCTGACGCTGCATCACCTCCGCCCTCCGCCGCAGCTCGCTCATTTCGCGAAAGTTCATCTCCCAGCCATAAACGATCACCTTGCGTTGGGGACGAGGAAAGCCGTACCGCACGACGTTAGCGTCTTGGCCAACGGCAGAGATCGCTACCGACAAGCAGAGGCCGACAGTCATCGGTATCATTCGCCACATTCGATGCTCTCGCATTTGCTTTTTTGTCGCAGGCAACTCGTCATTTGTCCTTCACTCCATCAGAAACGAACTGGAATGAGTAAAGGTCGGCGTCCTTCAGTACGAATCGAAGCCGAATTGGTGCGCCTGACAACTGGTGTAGTTGTTTCTCGCCCCGCCACTGGACGGATCGAGAAACCGTGTCGCCGACGAGCTCTTCACACTGGTCGAGCGCGAAGCCGGGGATTGCTTCGCCTGCCGTTGTTTGCAACTCGACGCGAACACTGCCGATGGCACTTGTCGAGAAGTTCAGTATCAGTTCCCCGCCGCTGAAGATGATCGGCCTGGTGATCAGCTCGCCGCCTTTGTCACTCGCTCGTAGTGACACAAAGCCGTCGGTACGCAGTTTTAATCGTCGCAAGTGCCGTTGCCCGCCCGCGGCATTGGTCAGGTACATTGAGAGTTCCTGATCACTCGTCGGCACGATACCGTATGCCAGCATGTTCACATGCGGTTGCCAGTTGTTCTGATCAAGTCCCGGTCGCACAAACGCTTCGACGTGCTGATGGAAATGAAAACCGTCACGAGTGACCATTAAGATCGCATCCGTCCAGTCTCGCCGCTCCCCAGTTGACGCGTCGTTGTATTCTCGCAACCGCATTGGAAAACCGAGGTAAAGATGGGGTGCTCGAAAGTAGGGCAAGGCTGTGTTCCAGTAGAGATGAAAGTCGGGCGCGTCGCCGAAATCAAGCAACTTCGGTTCCGACCATTTCAGAAAGTCGGGCGAAGTCGACAGTGCAATGTTTCGCATGCGAGTGCCATCACTCCGAGGACGCCACGCCCGCACATACGCCATGAATTCCTCACGCTGCGGGTTCCACAATGCGATTCCGAATCGAGGTTTTGGAAGGACGGGCTCGTCGTTTAGCGGAGACCAGCGAAGTCCATCGGGTGCAACCATAGCTCTTGGCGGGTTACCGGCAAAGGACTTGTATCGCTGTGATGCGGGGACGCGGGGACGATCGTCAATGAAGGGGGTCAAATATGCTCCGCGTTGACCTCGCATCAAGATGTTGTTCGCTTTCGAGCCTTCCCATTCAACGAGTCCGAGGTGTGGTTTGTTCCAGCGGACGCCGTCGGTGCTCTCGGCGTAGCACGTATAGATATTCTCGGACCAAGAGAATCCTGGGTCATGATGTCCGCGATAGTACATCCGGTACCGATCGCCATCCTTCAAAATGCTCACGTGGCCTAGATTCTTACCTTCCCACGGTTCTTCTGGTTCCAGGACTTTTTCCGCGCGGACAGGGTGGTGCAGTTGCAGCGTCAGACCCGAACGTGATTCGATCAGGAAGTCGTCGATGAACAATTCCAACCGAGAACCGATGTTGACCGCACGGTTCTCTTCCGCGATGAGTTTGGATTGGGGAAACACCAATCCAACGACCAACATCCAAATCGAGAACCAGTGGGTGCCGCTACTGCGTGAAGTGAAATGCATACAGTTTGCAATCCTGCATGTGAAAGCGAAGGCGGATGGGGTGACCAGCCAGCGTGCCGACGTCCGCAGGGGACTTCCAGGCCACGGGCATGCGAACGGAATCGCCCACGACAGGCAGCGCGTCGGATTTCGAGAAGCCGCTCAAGGGCTTCCCACTTTCGTCAAGAACCTCGACCAGCACACTGCCGCCGCCGCTGGTTTGAACGTTCAATTCAAGCCGCTGGCCCTGAAAGCGGATCGTGGGAGTGGTGATGGTACCTCCGTTGTATCCAGCATCGGCTGAGACAAAGCCGTCCAATCGCAGCACGGCGCGACTGATCCCCGAAAGCAGCTTGCCAGACGCCGCCGGATCGAGGACACCATCGTGATCTCGATTCATGCCCACATAATAGATCCACAATTCATCGTCCATCCGGACGGGGTCCGGCATAGCCCACACGAAGCGAGAATCAAAACGACCGTCTGGTCCGCCCGGAAGAAACGGTCGTCGCTTTCCGACTCGTTGAAACGACTTCCCATTACGGCTGACGGCAAGCCGCACGTCGAACGTTGAGGGCCCCAGCCCACTCGTCCCCTCACGCCGGTACCAATGCCAGAACGGCTGAGCCAGCATGATGTACGTGTCTTCAGCTTCGGTATATCGAAAGACGTCGGCTCCGTAGTAATCGACAGGCGGTTGCTTCGTGGGGGTTTCGTGAGTCGCGAGGTCGTCGGCATCCGCCTGCATGACGATCGACTGGTTTTCCCACTTCAGCAGATCATCCGACTCCAGACGGCGAACCGTCCGAAAGCGATGTTCCCGGTCATCACGGTTCGCCCAGAACCGGGTAAACAACGCGTACCTTTTGAGATTCGGGTCCCAGAAGATGATGCTTTGCGTATCCCAGCCACCCGGTCCAGGATCAATGCGAGCGAACTTTTTCCAATGCAGCCCGTCGGGCGAACTGTGGATGTGGAACTGCCCCGTTGGATAGACCTTCGCTTGCGACTTGTATCGATGTTCGGCCTTGGCGTTTGGGTCTACCCACACGGCACAACCACCGATCACACCGGGAATGACGACGTTGTTTGCTTTTGAACTATCGACTTCGTGCAATCCGAGTTCCGGTTTTGTGAAGTGCAATCCGTCCTCGGATTCGGCGTAACAGACACGACGCTCGTGGTCGTACGGACCGTCGCCCGTTGGTTTCACCAGGTCATACCAAATCCGCGTCTTTCCATTTTCGCGGAGCACACTTGAATACACCGAAATCCGTGCTCCTTGTTCCCACGGCTGGTCAGGCTTGATCAAGACAACCCCGTCGCGGCGGGGCGGATTCATGACCAGTTCGACCCCCTCGCTCGACTCGATAAAGCGACGGTCGATGAAGAGTTGTTTCGCCGATCCGACATCGATTGGTTCTGGCTTCTTGAAGACGACCACGTACTCGACGCCTTCGATTCGAAGTTTCGAAGCCTCTGCGTTTTCTGGGCGAAGCAATTCGATCTGGTTCTTCCCTTGTCGGATCGGTGCACCGCGAAATATCCAGGGACTCGGACCGTCTGCGATCTGCAACGTCTCTCCGTTTACCGAAAGAGCTATTTGTGAGGCTGCGGTGGAATTGCCGGTCCAGGAGACCTTCAGGAAGGCCGTCTGTAACGACTTGTCTCTGGTCGCAATGGCAACGTTTCCTGTGCCTTCTCCTCCGACAGGTCGTGCGTCGAAGGCAATGTTGTCGCTGACCGTGAATTGCAATCGTCGCTTTTGACCCGCGAGCAGGTCCAGCGGCAACTGCATTTCGCCGCCTTCGCCCGGCGTATGTCCTTCAATGTCGCGAGTCACATAATAGTGTTTGTTCTTACCGATCAGAGTCTGTGGGTCGCCGATCTGGTTGAGCACTTCTCGTTCCGCATCGTTGAACATGGGAAGCCCCGGCCGACCCGCGCCACTGCAATGGCAATCGAAGTTGAACAGGTGGATGCCGGCTGCGCCTTCGTGCCAGTACCCGGCAGCGGCGGCTCGCAACATGTCGTTCGATGCTTGTCCGGCGTAGTAACGAACCTTGATGTCGGAGAGTCCGCCAATAACGCGTACGTTCGTCCCTTTTGCTGCGGCAACGAATCCGGTGACGTCGGCATTCATATCGAGGTAGCCGCGCGTGACCGGGGCAATCAGGTTGATCAGTTCCTCGCTAATCCATGTGCGTGCGTCGATGCCGATCAGCTCGCACATCTTGAAGCTGGGTGGAACACGGGCCAGCAGTGTCAGCTTACGGCCCTTTTGTCTCCCGATTTCATCCATCCGTGTTCGAACACGGCGGACAAACTGAGTCAACAGCGGCATTCCCTTTTTGACTTCGTTGCGCTTGAAATAGATCGGGCTGCTCAGAAAATCCAACTCGAACCCGTCGATGTCATAGTTCAGACAAAGCTCTTCGATCAGCGCGAACTTATGATCGCGAACTTCTGGTAACGAATAATCGAACGCCCAGGTGAATCCGTCCGATGCTTGGCCCTTGCGCGGCCAACGGCGGCGATAATAATCAGTCGAGTCCGCGCCGATCTTGACGTGCGGACGATCCAGTTCCCATTTCGTTCGCAACGACGGCCAGCGCTCGGTCCAGTCCTTGTGAATGTCATTCATCCGCAACGCCGGCCAGAACTCCATTCCCAGTTCATGAGCTCGCTTGGACCAGATCTCGAGTGGGTCCTTGCCCCGCTCCAGCAAGCCGTTCACGTTGTGTGCCCACCGTCGGAAGTTCGGCTCTTCGAATTCCGTGTGTCCCTTTCCGTAGAGCTCACCCACCTTCGTGTCATACGCCACGTACGAACCGAACGAGACGCTTTGGATGAACACATCAACCTGAGTGCCCTCCAGCGCGTCGATCACTCGGCGCAGTTGCTTTTCCGTAATGGGCGGTTCGTGAGCATACAACGCCCCGCTGCCACCATCGCTATTGAGAAGCAGACGATACTGTTTGTGTTGCTCCGCCGAGGCGGCGTGTACCAGCATGCAACTGGCGACGAAGACGGCGACGCTCCGATAGCGCAAAGTCAATCGGATGATGTTGGAGTACATGGCTCTCTTTCATAGCCGAACTGTCATGCGTGTTGGCGTCCAACCTGCCTTTTAATTGGGTCCCTGTCGTCCAGCAAACGGAAATGAGTAAATGTCGGAATCTTTCATGACGAACCGCAACCGGATTGGGTTACCAGCCAGCTACCCTCACCGGAATCTGCGTCGCCGCGCGGTTCCAGGCATCGTCCACCGCATGGACGGTGATGTAGTGATGCCCTGGTCGCTCGCCGCGAGTGTCCCAGAGGTATCGCGGCCCGTTCGTTTCGGCGACGAGTCGGTTATCGATGAACCAGCGATAGCGGACGACTTGGCGATCAGACTTCGGTTTGGCTTCGACCTCAATCGAGACATGCGGCGCCAGCAGCGTGTCCTCGAATCGCGGCTTGGTGATCAGGATTTCGGGAGCGGGATCGACGAAATGTTTGCGGGCCAGGCGATCGCACTCGACGGCCAGTTCATCGCCCCCGGCGCCGTAAAAGCCGATGCCCGGCATTTCGGGTGCGTATTTGCGGAGCTCGGTGATCATTCCATCGACTTTCTCCGGCGAGAGCTCGTGGCCGCGGTGGTACGCAGCCGCCTTGCAGATATGCCCCAGCATCACGATGTGACGTTCAATCGCACCGTGCTTGCGGGCTGTGTCAATGCGAGCCTTAATGCCTTCCATCCCGATTGCGAAACCCTTCCTCGGAAACTGTTTGCTGACGTTGGTGTAGCCTTCCTGGATCAGCAGGTCGATGTGTCCTTCGCCAGCCGTCTTCGCCATCAGAGGTTCACCGCGATAGTAATACGCCGAGAATATACGGGGGTGAGCGGTTTCCGCGGCTCGGAACGCGTCGGCCAGCCACTGCATCCGCTCGCCCAGGTTTGACTCGTGGCCGCATAAGCCGATCGTGTTGTTCTTCGCTATGTTGGTGTAGTACGTCGAGAATGACTCGGCGGTCGGCAACCAAGAAGCCGGCCCGCCCTCGGCCCATCCCAGGTTCATGACGCCGCGCGGCTGGAGCCAGTTGCCGTGGCTGGAATAGGTCGTGACGTTGATCGTCGGCAGACGCCTCCATTGTTTTTGGTCGCCGGCGTTGTAGAAGGCGAAGAAGTAGGGAGCGCGGACGGGAGCCAACGACGCTGAGGGATACAGGGCCAACGCCCGCTCGGCAGCAGTTTCCGGCGATGGCGGTGCGCCTTCCATTTCAACGATCAGCGTCGGACGCATCTGGCTGTTCTTCGACTCTGACGAAGCAAACGATAGCGTCCAACTACCGGCGTTGGGCTTTCCGAAGATTGGCGGGCTGGCTGTGACCATCAGGCCATGGTTGGGCAATCCCTGGTACAGCCAGCGTTCGACGATTTCGGTAACATCGAATGCAACAGCGCCAGGTTTCGTGATCACACGTTTGGCGGCGAGGTCGTCGATCATCGCGTAGTTGATGTTGGAATGCGCAGCCCGCACGGGCCAGGTGGTCTTGTCACCAATTGGCGACGAAGACGTGGCTTTAGCCGTCCACGCCACCGCGCAAGGCGCCACAGCCGTTGGCCTCTGCTTGGGATTGTCGACCTCTACAGCATGAAGCCGCAGTGTCGCTTTCTTCACGCGACCAAACCGGGCGGCGTCGATGGCATCAAGCTTGAATCGAATCAGCACCGTGTCATAAGCCGACCAGGCTCGACCATGTGCCGCCAATTGTTCGTCGGTAAATGACGCCGCTTTATTGGTCCGGATCCAACCGTCGATGACGTGATCACGATCGGCGATCTCGATCCGTGTCTGCGAGAGCGAGTTATCAGGAGCGTTCAAGGCTGCGGCCAAGAGCAGGATGAGGTACATTCGTCGGTTCCAGTGTTCGAGCAACGCTGACGCCGCCGCAAACGAAGCGGACGGGGTTCAATGAGAGCCGCATTAAATAGAGTTACGGCTCTTGAGGATTCTCGCATGTCGGGTGTTTGATGTCACGCATCACGTGCCCGTGTCGAACGCGTCGACCACAGCCCACACAGGCGTCAGGACCACGTGGCGGCTCTTCCACTTGAGTTCTTCGCACGACGCCCCTGCAAGCTCTCGCACGATCAGAAAGGGCCCGCATCGCTCATCTAATTCCGCAACACGTTTGGAGCGTCGCCGCCGTCAGTGATCAAAAACTGATCGACGAGTATCCCGGTATGAGTGGTCGTGAATTGCAGGGGAACTTTCCCCGTGCGAAGCGGGATTGCTTTGCGGTTGGACTGAATCCATTTCCATGCGGTTGTTTTGACGGTGGTGTGCCCTGCGACTGCTTCTCCCAGTGTGACGCGAAACTTGCCGGACTCTTCGGAGCGGCGGCATTTGACTCTCGCCCAGACCGTGTAATTTCCGTCCTTTGGAATCAGCAGTTGCTGCGTAGCGGTGGCGACGAGGCCGGATTTCAACTTGTCACGAAACAGGAGATCGCGGTCGAGGATGCCGACCGCGTAGGCGTTGCGAGCGGTGCGTTGGTCGAACCAAGGCTCGAAGGGTTTAGTGAAGTCGCTGAACTCGGCTTCGACGACGATTCGAGTCGGGCCGGTTCCGTTTAACGAGGCTTCGTTGGAGAAAGCGCGGCTCTCCAGACCGGAATGCTCGACCGAGGTCACGACATAGAATCCTGCCTTCGAAACCGGGAACGAATCGCGCTCAATTGGTGTCTCCGTCAGGCGATTGAAAGCCGTTCCGCTTTCGGTCGAATGATAGACGTGATAACCCGCGATCTCAGCCGCGTAACGTGGCGGGTTCCAATGGAGTTTTCCGATTTCAATTCGCACATCGACCGGCGGCAGTGGGTATCGCGCAATCGCGAAGTAGATGTCACCCTTCGTTCTGCGGTTGTCGGACAGCATCGGCGATGCGTAGGCGACTTTGGTTCCGTCGGGACTGGTTGCCTGTCCGGGGAAGAAGACGGTTGCGTCGCCGCGCTTCTGGCGGATCGACTGCAGACGCTCGCCGTAGTCGTGGTAGTTCATGGAAGCGATCGGCCACATCGAGCCGTGCCGCGTGTCGAAGAAGAACAACGGCAGCGGCCGCAGGTCGCCGCGCATGGTGCCAAAGTCGCGATGCCAGACCCATTCCGGGTGATCGAGATAGGGGAAGTTGCCGAGATGCCAGACCTCGCCGGTCTTGCGTGATTGCGCGGACATCGTGCTCGTTTTCTGGAACGATTCGAGCAGCAGTTCGCGATCGGGCGACAGCGCCTGATGCCCGCCGCCCATGTTTTCCGCGCGCCTGACTGCGACGCCATTGGAGAGCACGCGACGTTTGATGCCCGGCTTCAGTCCTTTGATCACTCGCAATGGTTTGCCGATCTCCGGGCTGACCGGAATCATCCAGATTTGACCGGGGTTGATGCTGTTCTCGGGCGTCTTTGGAAACGAGTTGTGCAGCTTCAGCCAGTTCATGATGTAGCTGACATACCAGCGTCCCTTGTCGTCGATCGACCAGAACGGATCGTTCAGGTAGTCCTTCGCGGGATCATCGGAATCGGTCGCCGGCTTCAGTTCGTGAAAATCCTCGCCGTGCGAATCGGACACCGCCAGCAGTCGCCGGTCGTCGGAAATCCACAGCGATCGCAGATTGTTGTCCGCGTTCACGAACGTGCCCGGCTCGTCCGGCGCCATTTTCACCAACCGCCAGCCGTCGCGGGTTGGAAGTTCGATGTCCGCGGTCGTGCTGGTAACAATGTTCGTCAAGCCGTAGCCGTTTTCGCGGTACTCGGTGATCATCCAGTCGGACGCATCACGGTCGCTCGGCAGATGGTCGCGCATCCACTTCGCGGGCCAGGCGAGGTACCGCGAGTCGATCCGCTGAGCCTTCCAGGGCCCGAATCGCGCCGAGCCATCCGTGCGCAGAACATGACCCGGTGTGGGGACGAAAAAGTACTTGCCGTCGTGGGTGAAGTTCGGTGTGCCCGGATACTGCAACTGCGTCCGAAGTCCCTGGGTGACCAGCCAGACTTCAGCTCCGGTCCACGTGTCTTCGAACTTCTCGAATCCGATCTGATTCGGCTTTGGCGACGCCTTCAGCTCGCGTAATCCATGAATCCGGTCGACTGGCAGATTCTGGCCCCAGCGATGAGCGAGCCGCGTGTCGCCCAGACGAATCAACTCGACCGAATCGAGCTCAATCGTGCCGCCGGCTTTGTTTTCGATCGACGCCGTGACCGTGCGCGGTTCGCTGCCGTTCTCGATGACGAACGGAAGTTCACGGAGTGTGAATTCTTTTGATCGCGCGAACGGCATGGTGTACGCGCCGTAGTACGGCGGGGTGAACGGCGTGCCTGCGGTGTCGTAGTCCAGGGCGCCTTGCACAGACATCCGTGCGACGATCGCGTCGCTTTTCGCTCTGGCACGCAAGACATAGTGGCCGGACTCGGTCAGTTTGATCTCGTGGGTGAGACGTCTCTGGCTTTCATTCAAAATCGTGCGGCCGGGGTCGGGAAACAGATTCGCCCCTGCCGTCGCATCGAGCTTCCGCAACGGCCAGACTTTCACATGCCCATACCGGCAACTCAGCGTGTGTCCCATTTGCCGAAAGCCGATCCAGCCAAGCTGGCCAAGCGGCCTGGCATCGTCATATGCAACCGCGACCACGTCATCAACCATCACGCGAATCACGCCGCCGCGTTTGTAAATCCGCACGGTCTGAAAAGTTCCCGTTTCGCCGCTGGTGATGAGATCGTTACCGCTGGCGATTAACACCTTCCCTTTGTTCTTCCGCAGATTCGCCCGCCCGCCGCGTGTGCCCGCATTCGCGCCGGCCCCTTCCCAGTAGGAAACGTGATAACTCTTCAGGTCGCCGTCCCAATACTGTTTGAACGAGCCATCCCGCGGCTTGATCGGCGACTTGAAAATGTCCTCGCCGTTCAGCCCGGTCGTGTTGAAGAACACGATGTTCAACCCCTGCTTCCGATCGTGCGGCCGCACGGTGAACTCCAGCAGGAAGTCCGCGGGAATCTGTTTAGTGAGCCAGAAGACCTGATGCTTCTCGCTCTTCAACAGCAGATTGCCGTCGTCGGTAACACGAGCAACGTCGCCGCCTTCCAACTTCCAGTCTTTCAACTCATCGGGATGGTCGAACGTTGCTTCGTAAACGGAATGCCTGAAATCGACATCGAGCGGAACGAATCGTTTACCAACTAATTCATGTGGTGGAAGTGCCTGCTGTGCCTCAGCAATTGCTGGCAGGAGCAGAAGGATTGCAACGATCCTTTTCATATGTGCTGTACTCACTCTTCGTGTTTTCCACTTGCGTCCACAGGCTCTTCGGTCCGCAATCGTTCCTTGCCCACGAGTTCAACCAGATCCGGCAAATCGTAATGTCTCAGTGCTCCGTGGACCGTGTTGACCAGTTGGTTCCTGCTTTCCGGCGCGGCGACGATTTCCGCCCAGGAACGAATCATGCCTTTCAGATGAACTGATTCGAATCGTGACGGTTCGAGGGCCGCGGCGTGTAGTGCCGGGATGGCGGCCTCGCCGGTCGCGATCAGTTGAATCGGGAGCGGTTTTTCTTTCGATCTGTAATGAGACAGATAATCCGCCCAGCGAAACACATCGGTCGTCCGCATGCCCACGAACGAACGGCCCATCAAATACGCCAGATAGATCTCCTGTGAATCCGGTCCGAACAGACCGCGGCCGTAGTCCCGCTTGTCGTGGCCGGTTTCTGTTTCGCCGATGCCGCTGAGTTCGGCCGACAGGACGATGTGGCCTTGTTTTACGAGTTGTTCGCAACGGCCGCCCGGTTGGGCTTCGGCTTTCATGCTCTCGCCATGCAGATAGAGGACCGGCGCTTTGGAAACGGTTTCAGGAACGAAGAGCAGGCCCGGTAACGCGAGTTGGTTTTCGTTGCCGGCGAGAATGAGTTTCTCGATTCGGTAACCGTCTCGGTTGATGGTAGTGGAATTCGCCAGAATTCCTTGTTTCCCATCCCGAACGGAGGGAATTCTGGCGAATTCCACTACGCCAATCGTTTTGCGAACCAACTCGCGGCGCTGATCCGTGTTCAGCTTCTCCCATGCAGCCTTGTGCTGCTTTCGTAACTCGCGTTCGATGCCTGCATTGATGTCGAAAACAGATCGCTCGCCCTTCATCAACATCACTTGGCCATCCGGTGAGCACCGCAATTGCTCATCCGTCCAGTCGGCCGTGTATTGATGTTCGCGCATGACGTCATCGGTCAGCGGGTCGGGCAGCGGATCGAGTTCGTGAATCACGTCGTCTTTGCCCAGCAGCCAGCGCCGCATGAAACGCACGGACGCCGTTCGCAGCAGAATGGTAAAACCGTGGCGTGCGTCTGCCTCGATCATGTCGACTCGTTCGGCATACCCCATCCGCGTATAGAAACGCTTCGTCTGCCGAAACAGATCCCATGTGCCGCCGATGTCGAACGTGACGTCTCGCGTGGCGGCACAGATCAACGTGGGCTTCGGGGCTCGCATCATGACATAGTCCGGTTCGTCCATGCCGAATGCGATCTGGCCGAAGATATTCTGCTCGGCGTCCTGTGCTCCCACCGTTTCGATCAGGCGGCGATACGTTGTCAGGTAACACGCCGGAGCCGCCGCCACGATGCGATCGTCCAGCGCCATCAGGTAAGCCGTCATCGTCCCGCCGCCGGAGTTTCCCGTGCAGCCGATTTTGTCAGGGATGATATCCTTGCGGCTCTGCAGATAGTCGATCGCCCGCATGCCGTCCCAGATTCGGTATTGAGCGAGATTCGATCCGAGCAGGATGCTCCCAACGCCCATCGTGGTGTGTTCGATCGTCGGCAGAAACTGAACGCGGGGATGCACCACCTTGTGCTGCGGAGCCGTGCGGTAGTGTGTTTGATCCGAGTCCGCCAGCGATTGATACCGCTCGCCCTGTCCGATCGGGTCGTAGCAAAGAGCGGCGATTCCATTTTTCGCCATCAGGCTGCTGACCCGTTGGTAATGCCCCGCCGCCTTGCCATTCCTGCTGTGCCCGCACGGAACCAGCACTGCGGGATACGGCCCTTTTGCATCGGGCAGATAAAGATTGGCGGTGACGTGATGTCCCGGCCTGCTTTCGAAAAGGATCTTTTCGACCCGATAGCCCTCGCCCTTTAGCTCTCCAACGATCTTTGCATTTAGTGGAGTGCGTTCCGGAAAGCCGCCAATCTTCCGAACAAAGAACGCGCGTCGCTCACGTTGCCACTTCTCGCAATCGGCCCGACTCTTGAGTGCCTCGAATGCTTCGACTCTCCGAGCGTCGTGGTCATCAAATTCCTGCATGAGCAGTTGCTGAAGTTGCTTTCCGGGCTCGTCGGTCAGAACCGTCAGTTCACGGTCATCAGAAATCAGCGGATCCAGAAATCTGAATAATGCCTGAGTCGCCGGATCATCCGGCTTACCAATGTCGTCATTCAGTCGGATGTGATTGGTGTCCCGCTTTCCATAAACCGTCGTAGGGATCTCCCCCGCCAGAAGCACGCTTTCCAGTCGCCGCGTCTGAAAATCATTGTCGAAATTGCCGCGGAAAAACAGCAGGAGAAATGGAGGAATCCCTTTGCCCTTCGCGACATGCGTCACCGCCGAAAAATCGACGTGCTTATCCGGATCGTTCCCGAATTTCTGCCGGTAGCCAAAAGGCAGCATCTTACCGCCATAGATCGCTCGCCGAGTCTCCGCCGCCTTGATGGCTTTTGGAACGTCATAGGCTCCGCCGTCCACGGCAATACAACCTTCGAGCACATCAAACGACACACTTTCCTTCTTAAGATAACGATCATCAGTGCAGATCAACGCCGCCAACTGCGCGCCGGCAGAATGTCCGCCCACAAAGATTCGCTTTGGATCGCCGCCGTATCTGGAAATGTTCTTATGGACCCAACCGATCGACCTCGCGACATCACCGGTCAACTCATCCATAGTCACTTCTGGTAACAGGCGATAATTCGCCGAGACGAAAACAAAGCCTCGTTCGGTCAGCACCTTGGGTTTCAGTGCGACATCGCTCTTGTCGCCCTTTTGCCACCCGCCGCCGTGAATCCAGAACATGACCGGCAGAGATTTCTTCGCTTGCATTTCGGGCGTGTAGATATCAAGCACATGCCGCTTATGACCATTCTTCACATACGGAATGTCGGACGTCAGTTTCTGGGCGAAAGCGGCGTTACAAAGAAGCAACAAAACGACAGCCGGAAAACATCTGGAATTCATGGCGTGGATTCCGTTGCTCACTGTTCAATGAGGTGAATTTGAAACGAGTACAGATCGGCGTCCTTCATGACGAATCGCAGACGCAGCTGTTTACCGGCGAGGCGGCTGATATCGGCTGTCGGCTTCCACGAAATGACCTGTCGGATACCACCGGTCTCGACTGCAATGCAATCACGAAGACGGAATCCTTCAAGTGGCTGGTTGTCGGCGTCGAGCAATTCGGCCTTTGCGTAGCCGCCATTTCGAACATCCACGTTCAGCATCAATCGCGTTCCGCTTGCGATGAACAGTTTCGTCAGCAGTTCGCCGACTTCCTTGCCGGCATTCAAGGAAACGAACCCGTCCTGTCGCCAAACGGCGAGGCACATCGCGCTGTGGGTGTCTTCCAGCCAGTCGCCACGTTCGGAGTCGCTTAGCGTGGCCCGATCGCGCGGACTGCCATCGGGCCAGCGGGAGTGTTGCGGGACGCGGCGTTTCAATCCGCCATAGTAGAAACGCACGTCATCTTCGTGTTGGATGATGCCGTTGTAAGCCGCCAGTTGCAGCCGGTCGTAGTTGCCGACCAGCCCTTTCGTCAGGGGAGACGGTTCGAGAAACGGCTGGCGGTGACCGAGACGCTTCCACTCTTTGAGATCGCGGCTCATGGCAAGTTGAATCAGATTGAAGCCATCCGCATTGCTGCGTTCGGGCAGCCGTTGGCCGGTCGGGTAATAAACGGTGATCAGTCCCAGATAGAGGCCTTCGTAGGGAATCACGCCAAAGTTGTAACACTCGGCCTGCCACGTCGGGATGTGACGTGTCCCTTCCGGTCGACGCCAGCCGATCGCCGGATCGGGGTCGATGAACAGCGGCTTAGCCAGCGCGGGATTGGCCAGTCGTCGACGGATGGCATCAATCGCCATCTTCTGGTCGCGGTCCTTGTCCATGCCGAACATGAATCGTGGTTTCGACCAGTTGATGAAATCGTTGCTGAACGAGACATCATAGGATCGGCCCACGGTATTAGGGTTGGACCGCTTCAGCATCGCCATGAACAGTCGCTTGTCGCGGTCGAAGGCCATCGTCCCGGCGTCAGCGGAAGGGAGCTGAGCATCCAGCTTTCGCCAGTGCAGGCAATCCGAACTCACCACGGGCACGCGGCCGCGCGGAATCGTCAGCAATCCTTTGTAACGCCGCTTCGGATCAGGATCGTCTGGGTCAAACACCACGTGAACAAGACGTCGATTGTCGGGCGTCGGGAAGAGGTTGTTCTCTTTCGAACCCTCGAAGTCAACCAGCCCCAGTTTCGGTTTCTCCCAGTGAACGCCGTCCTTCGAGGTCGCCAACGCGTAGCGATGCGGCTGGCCTCGTTTGTCGTAACGGCATTCATAAACCTGTTTGAAGATGCCTTCATCCGGTATCCACATTGGCGGCGAAAATACTCCGATATAAACGCCTTCCCACGGCTCCTCGGCCTTCAAAACTGGTCCACGCTTTACCGGCTGATGCATCGTCCGCGTCAATCCGTCAATACGTTCGACGATGAAGTCATCTAGAAAGAGTTGTCGTTGCGAGCCAATGTCAAGCGGCTCGGCGGCGGACAGATTGTGTGTCGACAGCGCGCACAGCAGTACAAAGTTGAATCGTATCATGGGTTGTTACCGACGTTGCACGAAAAACACATTGTTGTTCCGGACTTTGACGCTCCCTGGATAATTGGGGCTGCCGTCAAAGTACACCCAGGCAGGTGATCGTTCGGGTGGGATTCTATTGATGCCGGTGGGACGTTCGATGTTGACCATGTTAAACATCGTGCCTGGCTCAATCAGGCTTTTGACGGAGAATGTCTTCCCACGATCTGTCGAGACCAGTCGTACGAGCCGTTTGACCGGATCACTTCGCAACACCATCAGGCGAGTCGGCTTGCCATTCTCCCAACCATCATCAAAGGGAACGAGTTCCAGCAGGATGTGCAGGGCGTTGTCAGCCGTGATCGTGACGGGAAAGCAACTGCCAATCGGTCGCATGTCCGGGTAAGCGCGTTCAGCGTCGAGGATCGTTCGCTGATTCCACTTTCCCCGCTCGTCCGGTGTGGCCAGGATCAATTGTCCGGGCTTCTCCAGGTGTGAGATGTAGAGCACGTACGGCCTGCCCTCGGAATCGGTGACGATGTTGCCGTTGGCGACAACTTCGGGGAATTCCGGTTTCCTGTCTTTGAGCTTGCGGGGCGGAAGATTGGCTTCAACCAGCAGGTCCATATCCTGTGGCAACACCGGGACAGGCGTCTTCGTCCCGTCGGCTTTCTGCCACGTCCGGCCGGCGTCGTGACTGCGGAGATAGCCGACCGACTGGTAAAGGCCGGGCCGGCCGGCCTTGCCGCGCGCGATGTTGCAGGCCAGATGAATTGTTCCGTCCGGACCAACCGCCAGGCCGGAAGTGAAGGTGCTGTATCCCTTCCAGCCGTCGCCTCGGTCGACAAGCCGCCGCTGCGCCCAATTGCCGTCGGGAGAGCGGGTCATCAGTTCGACGCCACGCCATCCCGCTGCGCGGGCTGTCGCGAGAAGCGTATCATCGGGCCCGCAAACCACTGCCGGGTAGGTTCCCGCTCCGGCTTCTTCCGCGGGGGCCCACTGCGACGAATCGTTGGGTCGGAGAGAACGCCGCCAGGTGATCGAGGAACTGTGGCCACTCAGGATGACATGCAGGAAGCTGCGGCTGTCGATCGTGATGCTCGGACGGGCGTGATTGTCCCGCGCCTTGTTCAGCTCGACGGGCTCGGACCATTGGCCGCTGCGATGATCCAGGGTTCGAACGCGATTGAAGTAACCCTTCGGGGTCGAGTCCTGCCAAACAACATGGGTTTTTCCGTTGTGAGTGACGATCTTGTTGTTGTTGCCCGTCGTTGCTCGTTCGCTGCCAACGGTCGAGATGATCTCTCCCACACTGGATTGGGCGAGCGCGGGCATCACGCATGAAACGGCGGAAGTGACCGCCAGTACGACTAAAAAGGGGCGAGGTGAGTTGTTCGCATTCATGCTTTTGAAGTCATCTCTCGGTAGTGATCATTTTGCTTTCGGCGTGAATTGAAACGCATACAACCTGGCTCGGAATCTCAGTTCCAACCGCAAGCCTACTGGCTGGCCCTGCACTTGGGCCACGCTGGATTGGCAGCGTCGCCCACGTGACCAAGCATCGAGTGCAGGAACGTCGCGCTGGCGGCCAGGGAAACCTATTCTACGCGCAGCTGGATTGCTGTGCCTGTGAATGGCTCCAATGTGACGCGGACCTGGCCGTCCCGCATGTTGCAGATGCCGGCACCGGCCAGTGTCTCGACGTGGGCGGTCAGAAGGTCTTTGGAAACATCCCACGACCACGTTCCCTTTCGGGAACCGTAATTGAATACCGCCAAGACCACGTCGCCGTCTTGACCTTTGCGCGCGCGGGCCATGAAGGCGCTGCCCGCGTCGTCCATTTTGATGCGGGCAGAGTCCGTGTCGGTGAAGGCCTTTGTGTCGATCGCCGTGGGTTGACTCGAGGGAACGGCCAACTCCTCACCATCGCGGAGGAACAGCGGCATGACCTGCTTGAGCATCCCGTTGGCCTCGCATATGGCTGACCAGGTTTCGGGATAGTTGGCATGGATGAACGGGCGGTAGTAGTCTGTCCAACCGCGGGCACCGCCGATCAGTTGCACGTATTTTGCACTCCACACCAATTCAGGCGTGGTCTTGCCGAAACGATCACCACCCCAGATGGCGGGTGGATGCGGCCGACCGGTCAGGCTCGTCGCGTGCGGTGCCATCTGCGTCCATTCGTTGATGACAAGCGGCAATTGCGGTCCCATGTGCGTCGCGACGATATCCATGCCACGAATGTAGTCTGTGATCTCCCACCGGTTGTTTAGATACAGCTTGACCGGGTGGTACGGGTCGATGGCTCGGATTCGCCGGGCAGTTTCGCTCATCAGTGCAGGCGAGAGGCCGACCCAGTTTGGTTCGTCATAGGTGTACCAGGCCAGCAGCCCGGGCTCGCCCATCAGGGCGGCGACAAACCGTTCAATATGATCCCACTCACCACGCGTCACCCACCACCGTTGTAGACCCAGAAACGCTTTCACGCCGTTCTCGTCACAGAGACGCAGGAACGTGCGGGCGTCGTCGACCTGTTTCTGAAAATACGCTTCGCTAAGTGCCTCTTTGATCAGATCCTCTTTGTCTGGTCGGTTCTGGATGCGCCAGTAATGGCCGCCCTCAAAGCGATAGGCGTGGTTGATCGTGTAATTGCCTTCGAGCAAACGAGTGACGGTCTTCGGCACATAATCGCCGCGGTCACCCGGATCACGGAATGTGGCGAGTGCGACAAAGAACTCGCCGTTCTTTAGCAGCACGCCATCGCTGCGAATCGTGAAACGGTCGATCACTTTAGTTCGCACGGCCAGCGATTCATAAGACGCCAAACGCGTGTCGCCCTCGTAAAACCGCAATGTAAGGCGGTTGAGGCCGTCTTCGAGTGACTTGGCGGGAGTCCAGGTGAACGACCCGTCCGCCAGTGCGCCCTCTCCGTTGAGGCGCTCGTCGCCCCGGTAAACTTCCACGTGAGTCGGCGTGCCGGACCACTTCCATCGCCAGGCCAGCGTCGGTCGGACCTCGGCAAAGTGAATCGCCCTTGGCGTGATCACTTCAATCGCGTCCGGATCCACGCGTGCTTTCGGTTCGATGGTAAATGGCTCGCGCAATTGTCCGCCGCGCAACGGGCCTTGCACGTAGCCTGCCTGCAGTTCCCATTCGTAGTCGCCCGGCTCCAATGACTTTCGTGGCCGCCACGACCGATCTAAACCGTGGACAGTACCACGTTCGACTGCTCGCCCCTTGCTGTCGTAGATCGTGTTTACGAAATCCATATCGTGCCAGCGCATCGCCTCGCCGCGCATGTTCCATTCAAAGGTGGGCCGAGTTTGCGTGAAGATACGATTGGCGTCACGCAGGTCGGCGCCCTCGGCCTTGAGCTGTCGCGCGTCGCCAGAGGGTTGCACTTCGCTGAAGCGCTCCGGCAACGGTGCGTCCTCAAGGTGCATAACCTTCAGTGCACGAAACGCGCCAGGCACGCCTTCCACCCTCAGCACCAGCCCCCGCTGGTTCGTGAACAACCAACTGTGGCCTGCGAACATCACTTCTCGCGGAACGGCCATCTCCTCCGCAGGGCGATACTTCGGCCAGTTTCGATGGTCGTAGTACATTTCGTAGTACGGTCCGTCCACAGCCACCGCGAAATAATGCCAGGGCGCCCAGTTCGCCGTCGTCGACCGTGAAAAGGTTCTGCGGCGTTCGGCTTCATCAAAGACCATCCAGCGAAACTGTCGCAGCCGCCCAACGCGCCGGTCGAAACCGAATCCGTGCCCCCGCAGACCATCTGCCGACGCATTGGCGACCACGAATCCGTTGTCCAGCGGCTTTCCCTCGGTGTCCTTCAACGACGTATCCCGCTCGATCTGTACCGACAGGTGATATGCCTTCGGCAGTTCGCCTTTCCACTTGAGCAGGAATGCGGTGTTCCTGTCATCAGCCGTGGCGGTTTGCCTCACGGTGTCGTTGTCCTCAAAGACCCACGTCCCGCTCAACGGCTCCCAGAGTTCGCGGTGCTCGAATGAGGGCAGCGGCTCGGATGCTCTCAGATCCTGCGTGAACAGAATGCAAAGCAGCACTGGAATGAAGTGTTTCATGGAGCTGACGGAGAAAAGGCGGAGGCTCTATTCCGGGATGATGCGTGACTGCTGAGGTCTGACAAAGAAGACGTATGTATTTGTGTCTCGGCCTTTGTATCGAATGCTGTATTCGATCATTAACTCGTTGGGCGTATCCGGGTCATACTTGTTGATGACGCAGTTGTGACTGTACCCATCATATCCTCCGTGTTCGGCGCTCACGATGAGACCGCTTTTCCAATTGACCCCGTCATCGGATTGATACAGCACAAAGCGATTGGCCCCTTTGCCTTTGTGGCCGGACCGGCCATGGAGATAGTACTTCCCGCCGATAAAGGCGAGTTCTGGATCTCGAATCTTCTTGTCGAGTCGCGTCCGCTTCTGCCTGGTCCAACTACGGCCTCCATCGTGGCTGATGCAGTAATGCAGATGATCTTCATCGGCAGTGATGTACGCTCCGGCCAACAGGGCGCCGTCTTCCATGACGCACAATGCCCCGTACCAAGCGGGTATCTCCAGCGGTAACGTGCTTCGCTTCCGCCACGTCCTGCCGTCATCAGTACTGGCGTACAACACGTGCGGCCCCTTCGCGCCATCGCAGTCGAAGAGCACGTAGTTCGTGCTCCCCGAAACGGCGACCGCGGCCGGAGCACCGACAAAGTCACCGTCAACGGGTTGAGCGTCGGACCATGTCGAGCCGTAGTCATGGCTCCTCATGACGACGATTCTGACTCGCTTGTCGTTCTCCCAGTGGCTGACAAACACCACGCCGGTTCCCTTGTCCGTAACGAGGCCTTCCTGCACCCAGGCCGCGCGTTGCGGATTCTTCCGGTATGCTTCGAAGCAGTAGCGGAACTTCTGGTACTTCTTCCAGGTTTTGCCGCGGTCTTTGCTGACGGCATATTCGCTCCAGCCGTCCAGATTGTGGTCGCTCGTGTTTGTGTGAAAGGCGACCAGGCTGCCGTCCGGATACTCCATGCAGACAGGGCCGCCATGAGAGTTTCTCCCGGGCGCATCCTTTTCGAAATCGCAGATCACATTACCGAAGACGTCATCGCCGAGACTCGTCACCGGGTCGTGGTCGTAGATCACGGCGCCCTCGATGGGATGTGATCCGGGTGAGGCGCGCTCGGACACGGAATCCCGACGAACTGGTTCGGCGATTTCAACCTGTTGGGCAGTCGCCGTCTGAGCTGCCAGAGTTCGGGACACGATGAAAAGCAGTGTGACTACACGCACGTTCTTCATGGCAGCTCCTTCGGCAGACTGGCAGTCGCCGGTTTGAGATACCAGTACGCTCCATGCTGCTCTATCTCCGCTTTACCATTGTTGGGCCAGCCGACGAACTTTACGGCGTCGACCTGGAACTCTTTTCCGTTGTCACAGGATTTGAATGGGTCGGCGCGGAAGCGGAAAAAGTCGTCCCCATCAAACCCGCGAATTTCGACTTTGTCGCCGTCGTGTTCTTTCAGGCGAATGAACGTCACGCCCTGCTGACTGTCAGCCGACGCGAAGTCAAAGACCTTTGGGCCTTCCGTATGGCTCGACGACATATCCAGCGACATGCCGGGTTCCCAATGCTCCGTCATCAGGCGAATGCGACCACGATCGGTAATGCTCAGCTTCAGGTTCTCACCGTCGCTTTTGTAGCTGTTGCTCGTCGCCTCTTTCTTTCCGGCGCGGACTCGGTTTGATCGAATGACGATCGTCCCGTCCTGATTGCCCGCGACGAAACGCTGGTTGCGAATCTCCACATTCAACTCAGAGCCGAGGTCGAGGATGCCGGTCTGGATCATCGCTGTGGAATACTTGTTGCGGATGTAGTCCGCACCGTGAAGCGTAAGCGTGCCGGAGCCCGTGAGTGTCAATCGGCCGGTTTTATTCGCGAATCGCAACTCCAGCCGTCCGATCCTGACGACATCGTCAATTTGTATCGATTGCCCTGCGGCCCGCCTGTCGAAGATCACGACATCGTGCTGATCCGGAACTCCGAGATCCCAGTTGCCGGGATCCTTCCAGTTGGTCGTCTTCGCGTTGCCAGTCCAGTGGACGGTGTCGCGTTTAGCGGGCCGGTTTCGCGGCTTCAGAAATTCCGTCAGTGTCGGCGTGTCGAGAGTCCGCGTCAGGCGGAAGACTCCGGCCGGTCCGCCGGGATGGCCGCTGTAGAAAAAGATATGCTGGACTCCGCGCTTTGCGTCGACAACAGCTCCACCGGTGTGGAAGCCATCGGCTGTCGAGTAGAAAGAACCGGAGCGTTTAAAGAGTTGTCCTTCGAATCGCCACTTTGCCGTTTGCCAGTCTTCAGGAGCGATGCTGAAGAGGTTGATGCTCATGTCCTCGCGCTTCGACTGTACGACTTCGTACCTCTTCGTGACCGGGTTGAAACTGACAGCCGACGTATCGACCGAGCGTCGAGTCTTGATGTTCGTGTTGGCGACATCAGCGATCTTCGCGTCGCCGAAGCGGAACTGCATTTGTGCCAGGATATTCGCGGGGGCCTGATTGCGCACGATGGCGACAAAGCGGTCGTCATGAAAGATCACGTCGGGCTCTGCCGGCTTGCACCAGTCAGGCAATGTCAGCCGAGTCTTCTCCCAGATCTCGCCACGGTCGCGTGAGCTGTAAATCGCCAGTTCGCGCACGATGTCGTGAGGACGATGGTTCTTATAGATCGTGTGGTGTGCAAACAGCAGCAGGCCGTGCTCGGGATGATCGATGATGCGCGGGCCGACCGAGACGAACGGACCTTCGTGGCGGTCGTCACGAAAGGCCTCCCGCAGGTGTTTCCACGTGCGGCCCTCGTCTTCGCTGCGGAACGCGCCGTGATCACTGACGAGGATAACAGCTCCGTCACGCGTTGTTCCTATCGCGTTGAGATGCAGCTTGTAACCGAGCGGGCTGTGGTTGTCTGGATCGAACTTGTATCGATGAGACAGCGGCACCGACCCGCCGCGGTTGCGATCTTCTTTCGTCATGCAGCGTCGGACGTCGTACGGCTCGGACCACGTTCGGCCGCCATCGGGTGAGCGGACGATAGTGGAATACGTGGTGTCGGAGTCGGCGTCGCCCGACAGCTTGCGGTTATGACCGGGCATGGCTCGGTGAACGACGATCAGCGTGTCGTTCACCATCGTGGCGACAGGCCAGCCGAAATGGTCGTTGTCACCCTTCGGATTGGTCGGCAGATTGACCGGGGCCAGTTCGATCAATCTCTGAGTCGCGCCCAGCGAAAGCCGCTCGAGGTCAGCATCGTTCGCCGCGAGCAGCTTGCGAGCGAATGGACTTAGCGCCGTTGACCCTGTGGAGTTTTCGTCCGCGAGCGAATTCCGGATCGTCTGCGCAACAGCCCCTGCCAGCACAGTCTGTCCATGACGAGTGAAATGCACTCCATCGTTCAGCAATCGTTCGGCTTGCGGCTTCACTAGCGAGTACAGATCGTTGGTTCCGACGTTCTCTTCTTTCAGCAACTCTCTGGCGGCATGGTTGTAAGCGACAACGTCGCTGTTGCGTCGGAAGCCGTGGACTTCGGCCTTGCGTCCGACGGGAGTGGTCGACGCCCAGATCAGCCTGGCGTCCGTCCGGCGTAGTCGTCGCACCAACTCTCGCAGGTTGTCACGGTACTGATCCAGTGGAACCTGCGTTTTGCCCTCAGGTGGAGGTGCGGCTTTACCCGACTCATTCAGATGCGTCAGGTCGTGAATTCCCCAGTTGAAGTGGATCACATCCCACTGCTGGTGGCCAAGATACGTCTCGAGCTGGTCCAGTGTCTGCCGGGTTGAACGGCAGTTGTCGGGTGCGCGGTAGACGTTGGCGATCCCCGCGAGCTTCTCGCGAACGCCCACTGTGTAGGACATTGAGACCGAGTCGCCAATCAGCAGTACGTTGGGCAGTTCCGGATCTGCTTCAACGAATGCGTATTCCGGCCGCCTCTGGTATTTGGCCGGGACAGCCTGCCGCCAGGCTTCCGGCGTGCGGTAGGGACACGAGCAATCGGGGATCTCCACACCGTCGTATCCCAACAGTGTCGCCATTGCTTCGGCGTAGCGTCGGCCGAGTTCGCGCTGTGACTGCGTCGAGAAGTGTGTCTGATCTCCCGTGCTCTTCAGGCCGGCCGAATCGACCGTCGCCGTGTGCTGAACGCGACGGGGCAGCCCCTCGAGTGACTCCGAAACAAGTTCCGCACCGGGACGATCGTCACGCTCAGCCAGCTCAACGCATGGCAGCGCAGCAACGAACGGAAGCTCGGGCAAACCGAGTTCACGACGGAGATTCAGGATCATTGCATCAAGTCGCTTCGCGTAACTCTTCGCGAGCGCCAGGTCCTTCGCGTCCTTCTCGCCCTGCATCCAGAGGATTCCCCTCAGCTCGCCGCGTTTCGTCGCTTCGCGAGCACGTCGAACGGTCGCTTCGTACAGATCACCACCTTTCTCCCATCGCGAAAGCGGCGAGCCGCCAACGGCACAGGGAACCAGCCCAATCGTGATGCCCTGATCGACAACGTGCAGCATCCCGCGTCCAAAACTGACGCCCGGCCCGACGCGGTCCCTTGAGCTTGTTTCGTGAAGCGGATCGACCGCGGGAATCCACTTGCCGGCCTTGTTGAAGCTGAGAACTCGCGGGTGAGGCGGCCAACGAGTCAACTCGCCGCGCCCAACCATGTTGGACTGCCCCACCAGCAGATAGATCTGCCTGTGCCCCTCGTCCGCAATGACAGAGAATGGCAAGATCAGCAACAGAACGGTGACGGTACAGAATGCGATGCGGGCCATGGCGGGATCACTTGATAAACCGAAACGAGTACAGGTCGGCGTCTTTCAGCTCGAACTTCAGCCGTACCGGTTTGCCAGCCAACTGACTGACATTCGTCCCGTCCTTCCACGAGACAACGCGGTCAATCTGATCGCCGTACAGCAGGTGGCAATCGCTCATTGCAAAACCCGGTTTGGCATTGCCGTCGGCGTCCTGAATCTCGACTCGCAACGAGCCGCCGGCTGATGTGGAGAAATTGATCTCCAGCCGAGCTCCATCAAAAACCAGCGGCTTTGTCACAGCAGTGCCGCCTTCTAATGAGGCCTTGAGCGAGGCGAAGCCGTCGAGGCGAAGTGTGTAACGACGCAGTTGTCCGGGTTCTTCGATCCGCCCGTTTTCCTTGACGTAGAAAGATAGTTCGTCGGGGCCGACCTCATGGAAACTCGATTTCGTTTCCGCGAAGCCCAGCGCGATGCCTGCATCTCCATAAAACCAGTTGCCGCGCCGCTGGATGCCGGGACGGACAAAGGCTTCGGGCCAGACGTGAAACTTCACGCCGTCGCGGCTGATCATGAACAACGTGTCGGTCAATGCAGTGCCAAGGCGGCGAAGTTGTTTAGAGGCCCGCTTGCGATCACGCAGCGCCGGAAGCTGGTCGGTGGACGCCGTCCAGCCGCGATCGATGTACCGCATCGGGAAGCCCATCAGAAGATGCGGCGCGCGATAGTAAGGTTGAATCCCGTTCGTGTAATACTGATGCGCCTTGCCATCGGTGTCGGCTGACCCGCGACGACCAGGTTCGTATTGAAGCATGCGGGATTTCTCCCACGTCAGGCCATCGGCCGAGGTCGCCGTGCGCACGTCGCGTCCGTCGGGGATGCTCCTGTCGCGTTTCCTCGCATCTCGCCAATACGCCCGGTACGCGCCGAGGACGGAATCCCAGAACAGGATATTGTGCGAGTCAAACTTGCCCTGCGTGATCACCGGTTTTTCACGGAGCGGTTTCCAGTGGACGCCATCCGGCGACTTCAGGACGTACAACCCATGCTCGTAGGGGCTCGGCTCGTTGGCCAGTGGTTTACCGCGTCCCATGGCCTTGTAACGCGCGTCGGGTGGACAGTCGGGATTCGCGTCCTTCATCGCGCTGAGGTTATGCGAGCCGACCCCGTCCCACATGATATTGTTGTCCTTCGAGTCCTCAAATTCGATAAGGCCCAGCGAAGGACGAGTCCAGTGAATTCCGTCCTTGCTTTCCGCATAACAGGTGACTTCGCGCCGCGGGACGTCCCGCTTCTTGCCGAAGGCGGGCGGAGTATGCGTCGCCCGGTAATACATCCGAAACACGCCTTGCTCATCATCCTGAAGGAGCGTCGTGTAGCCGGGTGAGTAGGACTCCCACGGCTTATCGAACTTCATGACAACCTCACGTGGCTGAGGTCGGTGCATTTCCAGACGCGCTCCGTCAAACTGATCGATCAGATGCCGATCCACAAATAACTCCCGTCGCGAACCAACGTCGATCGGCTCAGCAGCGGGCAGAGCCGTTAGCGAAGGCAGAAAGATGAAAGTCGCAACGAATGCGTGGATTCGGTTCATTGTCGTGATTTCTTTCCAGTCCAGAACCGCAGGCCGGACCAGGCGGCGCGCCGTTCCGGCACTGTCAGTTTAAACCGGCCTCACCATTCATCCCATTGCCGGAGCGTCGTCGCTTCGCTTCTTAATCCGGCCTACTCTGATGCTTCCTTCAGCAAACCGCGCACAAATCGGACAATCTTCCGTAAAGGAAGACAGTTCTATCGGGTTCCAAATCACCTCGCTGCGTCCGGCTGCAAATCCCTAACTACTCGGTTGTGACGAATGGTGAGATTCTCAGGGTCTTCCCAGGCATCGGGTGAATTCGCTCTCACGACCGGGTGATTCGGCCGATTTTCGATACGCACATTGTGTTCAATTCGCCCGTTGCTGGACCGACGCCAGCAGTGGATCGCCAGTGTCCCACTCTTGATGACGTTCCCAATTACTTCGTAGTGATCGAGGTTGAAATTTGGTTCCAGTGCAGTGCCCGCTGTCACCATGAAGTTGTAGTTGCACTTGACGTTGGTGAGTCTGCCGCGATGCGAGGGATGGCCGAGCAGGTATGCCTTGCCTGTTGGATTCAGTGTTTTGGTGTGCAAGACGGAAATGTTCTCGGCATCGAAGGATTCACCCCCCTTCGTTCCACCGCCGCGCAGGAACTTGCCCGTATGTTTGCCGTAGGCCATCACGGATCGCATGGCGTCGCGCATGGTGATCTGTTCAACTGTGACGTTGCGAACTCGCCCGTGAATCAGAACGCAGGCCGAGATGTCCTTCACCCATTCGGTCGGTTGCGCGTTGTTAGTCTGATTCATGTCGATTACGCCATCGCCATGGATGCGGACGTTTTCGATATAGTCCTCCTGAGTGCCGTGCCCAATTCTGATCCCATACGATTCACGGCCACCAAAAGAGAGAATCCAGAGACTATTCCTGTTATGGCCGGTGGTCGAAGCGAACTTGATTTGAACGCCGTTGCTTAGCATCTGCCAATCACCCGTAATTGGCACCTTCTCGTTCGGATACTTGCCGTGCAAGCCGACCTCCCGACTTATGAGAGCCCAACGAAATGTATCCGGTTTACCATCTGCACCTTCTCCGTCGATGTAGATTGCGAAGTACGTCCGTCCTGCCTTCTTGTCGTATTTGCCACGGACCATCAGGTCGTTGAGTTTCTTAGGCGCCCCATGGTCGATCGTAATCTCGGCCGAATCACTCAGCGTTGATTGGTGATCGGCCAACTCGAGCACAGCCCCTTGTTGCAACTCGATGTCGACTGATTTGTCGACATAGAGAATCGACTGGTGTCGGCCGAGTGGATGCTGGTGTAGCCCTGGCAAGAAAACCAATTTGCTACCGGGTGACGCGGTGTCGAGGACTTTTTGAGGGTTGTCACCGGGTTTGACTTCGAGCGTCTGCGTCTGAGCTTCCGCCCGCAGAGTCAGCAACACAAGCGCCGAAGCACTAACGATAGTGAATGTCGTATTCATGTAGATAGCCATTTATGGGGGAGAATGGGGTCAGATCGATTTCTATCATTTGATCAACACGGTTCGAATCAGTGGTGTCACGGCTCTTCTCCACAAGAGACGAACTGAAATGAGTACAGATCGGCATTCTTCAGGACGAAGCGTAAACGGACGGGCTGGCCTGCGAACGCCTCGACGCTGGTCCCGCTTTCCCAGCGGACGACGTGCTGAACGCTGTCGCCGTCGAGCCCGTCGCAGTCATCGAGTGCAAAACCCGAGACCGGTTTTCCGGACGCGTCCTGAAGCTCAACGCCAAGCGAGCCACCCGGACGTGCCGCGTAATTCACGACCAGATGCCTTCCAGAAAAGGTGAGAGGTCTTGTAAACAGTTCTCCTGCTGAGTCACGTGCCGATAGCGAGACGAAGCCATCCGCACGATAGCTGTATCGCCGAAGTCGCATCGAAGTCTCTGTCCGACGATCTTCGGCCGCGTAGAGCGAATACTCGTTCGGTCCGTCGGGAAGTTGAACCAGTCCCCACGAGACGTAGTTGCTTCGGTTTCCACTGGTGGCTTTCGTGTTCGCCGGAATGATCGGATCGTTCCAGAGGCGAAACGATCGACCGTCTCGGCCGGCGATCAGAATCGGTTCCGTCCAGTCCGGTCGGTCCGCGAACTTGTTGCGAGGCAGGAAGCGAGTCGGAAAGCCGATCAACAGATGCGGCGCGCGGTCGTACCGCTGGATGGCGTTGGTGTAAAGATGCTGGCGAGCGGCCCCCCGATAGCCGAGAAACCGATGCTCGTCCCAGTCGAGAAAGTTGTGCGACGTCGCCGTACGGATGGCGCGAAAGCCACCCAGCGAATCGCGATAGAAGGCGACATAGCAATCACGTTCCGCGTTCCAGAACGCGAGGTTCTGTGAGTCGAATCTACCCTTTGTCAGCACGGGTTCATCGCGCATCAACGACCAGTGAATTCCATCGGGTGATTGAAACGCGAACAATTGATGGATGCTGCCGGGTTTGCCATCCGGCGTCCGCTTGCCTCGCCCGAGCGCTTTGTACTTTGCCTCTGGCCGACATTCCGGGTTGTGATCAATGAACGGCGTGAAATTGTGCGAACCGAGTCCGTCCCAGACGATGTTGTTCTTGGTCGATCCGTCAAATTCGACAAGCTCCAGTTCCGGCCGCATCCACTTCACGCCGTCGCGGCTTTCGGCGTAACAGACGACTTCGGGGTGCGCCGGTTTGCCATCCTTGATCTGCAAACCGCGGTAATACATGCGGTACAGGTCGCCGTCCTGAAAGATCGTGAAGTAGAGACAACTACTTCCTTCCCACGGTTTGTCGGTCACCAGAACGACTTCCCGCGAAACGGGTTTCTGAACGACCAGCGTGGCACTGCCACTCAGCCCTTCGACGAGATAGTCATCAGTGAACAGTTCCCGCCGCGAACCGATGTCGATCGGCTCGGCGGCTCGAGCGCCAAGTGCCATGAAAAGAGCGAAGGCGGGAAGAACTACAGATCTCATACGGTATTGTTTTGTCAATCCATCAGCCGCGGATTGTATTGCCGCGGGCCGTGATGGTATTTCGGGGTGAGCGTTTCGTTCAGCGACTTCGGCGTATAGATATAGATGTGCGTGGCAGTCGGATCCCAGATGACAAGTTCCTCACGCGCGTCTCCGACAAGGTTGGCGGGGATTACGTGGTAGAAGCCCATGCGATGTACGTCGCCTCCGTTTGGCGGAGGCAGGTCCGGAAGTTGCCCACCCTTGCCTTGCTGCATGTCCCACAGCCAGCCGCCGTTGAAAAGCAAAGCTGGCTCAGTCGGTCCGTTCCAGTAGACCGGCTCCATGCCGACGTTGGTAGGAGAGAACTGGAGTTCGATCGTGTTGATGATCGTGTTGGTCTGGCTGCTGACCAGATGCACGGTTGGTTTATGCCCAAAGGCTCGCAGCACCATCTCGTTGCCGGCATGGCCGGAATGGAAATCCGCGACGCGGACTTCCTGACCGTGGGGTACGAGCCGTTTGCCAAGCGACAACTCGACTTTGCCTTCCGCCGTCATCACATGGCCGAAGCCCGAACAGATCGCGCGCGTTTTTCTCCGCCAGCGATCGATCGTGACCGAGTCCATGTTCGATCCCAGTTTGTTCTTCCACATCAACGAACCATCGTCGTCGATGAGATGATACCCCGTAAGCAGTTCGTCGCGCCCGTCGCCGTCAATGTCGCCGACCGCCGGAATGTAGGCAGGGCACTGGCTGTACTTGACCCATTCGGTTCGGTAGGTCCAGAGGACATTAAAGTGTTCATCGAGCGCGACATAGGTGTCGCCGAGTTTGACAGCAAGGTCACGCGGCTCGGGCGCGCCACGGAAGTTCGCGATCAGTAAACGCTGATGAACCCAGTTCGCGCCGACCGGATCTTTGCGCCTTCGATCGGTGATAGCATGGGGCGCCGCCTCACGAAGCACCTTTCCAGTGCGTCCGTCCCGCAGTTGTACGACAACATCGGCGAGCGATTGCCAGTCGGTCTTCAACTTCGTCTGCGGTTTATGCCAAAAGCAGATCACATCGGCCGCGCCATCGCCGGTCCAGTCCTTGACCGCAACCGACATCGGCCGGGAGGGCTGATTGCCGCCCTCGCCGACTTGCCACAGCGGCTTCCCGTCCAAATCGAATGCGCCCATGAAGGTCGGTTTCATCCCGCCCATGTGAGCACCCTTCGGCGCACCGTGATTGCACCGATAGACCAAGAAGTCGCATCGCCCGTCGCCATTCAGATCGCCGATGCGGAGATCACCGCCAAAAGTGTGTCCTTGCTTTGTAACGAGAAACTCGTCTGGGATCGCGAGCTTGCGATACAGCACCGCATCCTCCTGCGGTGGCCTTTGTTGGATTCGCGGGTCAGGTTCCGCGGCGACGATTTCAATCGCGAAAAAAGACAGCAGCGCCAAGCAGGCGGTGTATGGACGATGTCTACTCACGTGGTTTCCTTCGAAGTCCAGAATGCGTAGAGATTCGCGTTGCGAAGCGTGACTCGTAATCGCACCTTTCGTCCGGCCAATTGACTCCAGCTCGCATTGGTCGTCCAACGAACGGTCTGTTCAATTGAGCGGCGGCGTAGAGGAACGCAGTTTCTCAGTTCGAAACCGTCGATCGTCTGCATGTCTTCGTCCAGCAATTCCACCGTCGCTTCGCCGTCGTCGGAGACATCGACGTTTAGCAGCAGTCGATCACCAGTGACGACGAACGGTTTCGTGATGACCTGGCCGGCTTTGTCGCCCGCAGTCAACGAGACGAAACCATCGAGCCTCAGCGTGGCGAGGCAGATTGCGATCCAGCCGTCGTCGAAATCAGCCTTTTCAGCGGGAGTCAGCTTTGCCTCGTTCCGGACTGTCCCGTCAGGCCACAGCTTGTAAGGCAGCGAGCGCCCTTTCGCGCCGGTGTAGTAAAACCACAGCTCGTCTTTCATCACGACCGGGCGATTGAGGACTCCGAGTTGCTGACGGTCGAAGTTGCCTGCCAGCCCCTTGTCGAGTCCCGATGTCTCGATGAAGGGCTGGCGATCACCAAGCCGCTTCCAGCCCTCGCGCGAAAGTTGAGGATCGCGGTTGAATGCCAGTTGGATTTCATGGAACCCGACCGTGTTGTTTCGTGCTGGCAGGGCCGGACCGGTCGGGTAGTAGATCTGCGGCATTCCGATATAAAGACCCTCGTACGGGAAGACCGCCAGTTTGTAAGTCTCAGCTCGCCAAGTGGGGATTTTGCTCTTGCCGATACCGGGATCGAAACCGGGCGGCTTCCAGCCCGTCTTGGGGTGTGGGTCGTTGAACATCGGATTCTGCATCCGCGGATCCGAGAGACGTTTCTCAACGCGCTCGAGGGCAATCTCCTGATCCTGCTCATCGGTGTGAAACGTCGTGCGAGGAGTCGTCCAGGTTTTGAAATCGGTGCTGAATGCCACTGCTGCGCTGCGCCCGAACTTCGTTCCGTTCTTCAGCACGGCGAGATAGCGTTTCCCCACTTCGTCGTAGATCAGCGTCGACGTGTCGCTGGACGGAATCGTCTTCGCTCCAATCGTCTTCCAGTGCACGCCGTCCGGGCTGACAATCGGTTTTCGACCGCTGGCTCCCAGCAGCCCTTTGTACCGACGCTGTGGATCGGGATCGTGGGGATCATGAATCACCTCCATGAGCTTATTAGCGCCCCAGCGGAGATTCGGATCGACGAAGAACCGGTTGTTGGCTGTCGAGCCGCCGATCTCCACCTGGTTGAGCACGGGCCGTTTCCAGTCCAGCCCATCCGGCGACACCGCCAGCGCCGATCCAATCTCCCCGACAATCCAGCCGTGGTTGCGGTAGGGAAACCCCATGTAAAACAGTTTGAAGACATTCTCTTCCGGTACCCAAACCGGCGCGGAGGCCGTCTGCACGCGGATTCCATCCGTCTCGCCACGCGGCAGAAACACGGCCCCCTTCTTCTCCGGCCTGTGCATCACTCGCTTCAAGCCTGTCATTTCGGTGATGTGGTGATCATCCAGGAAGAGAGTCTTGTGAGCCCGTGGGCTTGAGGTTTCGGCTTGGGCCGAAAAGCCAATGCACAATACGGCAAGAAACGAGAGGACTGAATTGGCTGTTAACAGGCGAGGAAACAGTTGGGGATTCATCATCAGCTTGTTGCGTATCCTTTCCTTGTCATGCTGGCTTCAACGGTTATTCCGTCCAGAAGGAGTACAGCTTCGCGCGATCGACGTGAAACCGCAGCCGAATGTCGCCGCGCGGGATCGGTTTTGTCGTATCCCACGTGACAGCATGGCGGACAGCGTCACCTTGAATCGGTTTTGACGACACAACACCGTCGTCGGTGAGCAGCTCGACGCGAATCGAACCTTGGGAGGCATCGGCGTTGAGGCACAGTTGGCCACCGCGGCAGTGAAGCGGTTTCGTCGTCAGCGTCCCTTGGTCATCGGCAGTCATCGATGCGAAGCCATCGACACGTAGCGTCGCCAGACCGATCGCGCCGTCGTTGGGAATTTCATTATGTAAAGTGCTGCGGCCGGCGTAATAGAACCACAATTCGTCCCCAACTCGAATGGGCGGCGTCGCGGGGACCGAATTGTTGCCGAAATCCCAGGTCCCTTTCGCACTTCCGGTGGGAATAAAAGGGTTGCGCGTGGGCCGCTCCCAGCGCTTGCTGTTGCGGCTGGTCGCCAATTGAATATCGACGACGTCAGAATCCGTGTGATACATCCGCAACAGGCCGAGATAAACCGTTTCGTAGTGGAACATGGACATCGAGTACATCTGGTCACCGGACCCATCCCGTCCATCCACCGTCGACATGAAATAAGTGTCGGTCCAATTCAGGAAATCCTTGCTGGTCGCGTACCCGCGGGCGCGTTTGCCATCTTTGAAAATCTTCACCATCGCCACCCATTGTTTGTTGACCGGGTCCCAATGCAGCGTTGTGCTGTCGAAGCCTTGATCGATCAAAGGGCCGACGTCTTTCCAATGCACTCCGTCCGGCGACGTGAACCCGCGCAATCCCTTGTAGCGGAGGAGGGCTTTGTAGCGTCGCGCGGGATCTGGGTCGGTCGGGTCGCGCAAAACGGACGTCTGACTCCAACCGGGAAGAACGATGTTGTTGGCCTTCGATCCCTTGTATTCCACGAGGTTCAGTTCCGACTTTTCCCAGCGGATACCGTCGGATGATTCCGCGCAACAAATGAACGATGGTTGCCCGATGTGCTTGCCCCACGCCAGATACCACATGCGAAACTTCTTGGTGTCGGGGTCTCGGACGACACCGCCGTAGAGCAGCACGCTCCGTCCTTCCCACGGGCTGTCGGGGGTGACAAGCGGATTGCCACCGTGTTTGCGCACCGCATGCATTTCGCGGCGTAGTCCCTTCTTCGAGTCGATGACGACATCATCAAGGAATAGTTGTTTGGACCGGCCAAGCTGGATCGGCGTCACGATTCCCGCGACCTCGTCACTTACATTTCGCAGCGGCGGTTCCGCTTTGGCCGGTTCAACGCCGTCGGCAAGTCGCCCGCCGACGAGCACATCATCCCAATCGCCTCCGCCGCGGATGGTTTTGGTCGACGTGTCCCCCAATTCAATCCTCTCCGCCGCTGCTCCGGAGTTTAAGTCATTGAACTTGCCGATCCGCTGCTCTTTTCCCGGTCGTCCGATCCATAACTCCACCATGCGTTCGCCGCGCAGACGGTGCAAAATGGCGCGGATCCACTCTCCATCATCGACAGCAGGCACTACGCCGCGTGTGCGCTTCGTGTTATGAGAACCGGGCGATTCCGCTTGGATTACGTCGATTGCGAATGTGTCATGTTTGTCGCCAGCGACGGCCAATAGCGTCACTCCCGCACGGCGACCATCGGCTGATGTGGCCGACCAAAGGACGAAATCGTCCATGGTTGTGCCGTTGCCCCGAAAGACAAACTCGTTCACGCTGTCGCCGTCGATCTTGGGAGCATCATAACGGGCTTGCAGCCGCACCCGTCCGATCTCGTCAGACTCACGGGTCACCACACGTGCTGCTCGCATGCCGGACCAGGCGTTCGCTTTGGTAATTGCAACATCACCTTCTTTCCGACCGGAAAACGGATCACCCAGCCAGCGCACACCGGCATTGAGTGCCTGTACAACGCCATCGGTATATTTTTCGAAATCAACGTGTAGAACGCGCCCATCAGAACGAGGAGGGACAGCCGGAATCTGTGGTCGCTCTGCTTCCGCGGCGTTGGGAGAAAAGTCCGGCTTCAGAACCAGAGCGAGCGAGCGGAAGTTGCGCACTCGATGAAAGGTCACCAGGTTGGTATCGTGGTTGTTGCGTGTGGTATCTTCACCAGGCGCGCAAGTGCGGGAGAGGATGAGCAGGTCATCGCCATCGACCAGCGTTGCTGCATAGGAAAATGAATGCATGGGGCTCGGCCAGGCGGCGATACAGCCGGCGTGGAACCAGTTGAGGCAATCACGGCTGTACTGGAGCATCAGGATCCGTCGCTCGTTGCCGGGGCCGCCCAAAAAGCCTCGTCCCCAAAGTTCCTTGTCCCAACCCGTCGAGTTTTGATTGTCTGTCGGAATATTCACCGGCATCCAGAACAGGTCCGACTTCTTGTCGTAGATGATGAAGAATTTGTTTTGCGCGCCCGGCATGGGGTAGAACTGCGTAAAGTTCAGCTTCATTTCTTCGCCGGAGTCATTCAGGTCGCAGATCGCGGTTAAACCAGCGGTCGCATAACCGTCGATCCGTGTGCGGTGTGTTACCATCAAACGGCCGCGAACATTGTTGATGTTGGGCTCCAGCCAGTGGTCCAGGGCGAACACGGAACGTCCTGATCCGCCGGGATAAAGATTGCGGTCCAGTGCCTTCGGCGTGCCGGGGTATTTGACCGGATTCGACTTCCGCCAACTTTGCGGTGACATCGGATTCTGTTTCAGATCGAGAGCCAGAACCACGGTCTCGATGCGGGCTCCATGGCCGCCCGTGCCGACAGCGCGGTAAAGAACACCGTTATGTACCGCCACGCCAGTTGGCGCATTCCAATACGGTCCGCGGTACAACTCCACAGGTTCCGACCAGGTCGCCCCCTGGTCCTCACTCTCGAGAATCAACACATCGCGGCGACCTCGCCGATGAGCTAGAAGGTAAATCGTATCGTCGACCAGAAAGGGTGTGGCGGTCATGTAAGGGAGCGACGGAGCCGCTTCGCGCCACGAGCGACCTGCGTCCCGACTCACTGCCAGGTGGATTGCGTAATTGGTATTGTTCGCGTTCTCACCGCCCTTGCGATAACCATCAACCGGGCACACTGCCAACAGGGTCCCGTCCGAAAACTTGACGAGCCCCGGCCCGGCGGTAATCAACGGCGAGTTTACACGGAGAACCACCCGATAGTCCTGAGCTAGCGGCTCCGCCCCGTTCGCGGACCACGTGTAAAACAACAGAAGCGTAGGGCAGAGGATCGCTCTCGAGATGAGCGTACAACAACATCGGTACGTCATTTTGTCACCCTGATTGGTCCCATTACGCATCGTTTGAAGCCGGCTATTCGTTGACGAACTGAAAGGCGTGGAGCTTCGCGGCACGCATCGCGATCTTCAATCGGATCGGTTCTCCGGCGAGGCGTGAGACGTCGGGATTTCCGCGCCACCGAACGACGTGGGCCACGTCGTTCATCAGGATTCGATCACAGTCGGCAAGTGAGTAGCCTGGAATCGGCTTGCCGGCCGCATCGTGGATCTCGACCGACGCGCCGCCCAGCGCTGAAACGTTGATATTCAGTTCCAGAC
>JACNKX010000178.1 GCA_014381825.1 Planctomycetota bacterium | reverse complement strand
GCAACGACGAGCACCCGATCAACTGGGCCGACGTTGGCAGCGTCAACGAAGTCAACAACCGCTTGTCTTCGGTCGTCGCCTTTCTCGAAGGCACCGAAGAGTAACCACCAACCGCCAAGGGAGACCAAACCATGACCATCGACGAATTGATTGAGCGCCTGGAAGAGTACCGCGACGCGATCGGCGGCGAATCCGATGTCCGCCTGATGACCCAGCAGAACTGGCCGTTTGAAAACGAGATCGTTGGCCTCGCCTCTGGCGAAGAGATCAACGAGCTCGACGACGGCGATGATGAAGACGAAGACGTGGACGAAGACAGCGTGGTCTTCATCGTGGAGGGCCAGCAGCGCTGCTACGGATCGACGCGAGCCTGGGAGGTCGCCTACTAAAGCCGAAACGCCCACGCGGGCGTCGCGGCGGGTGGTTCCCGTCGCCTGATGATGGCAGCCCAACCATCGCGAACGTTTTTCAGAAGGAGCCAGATCATGGCAACGAAGAAGACCACGACGAAGAAGACCACCGCGAAGAAGGCCGCTGCCCCGAAGGCAACCCGCAGCGCCAAGTCGACCAAGGCCGCGCCGGCGAAGAAGGCTCAGCCCGCGAAGCCGGCGGCGAAGAAGACGAAGCCCGCCGCGCCGAAAGGCGAGGCCAAGGCCAAGAAGCTCAGCGCCATCGACGCGGCCGCGAAGGTGCTGGCCACGGCGAAGGAACCGATGAACTGCAAGGAGCTGATCGAGGCGATGGCCACGAAGAAGCTCTGGACCAGCCCTGGCGGAAAGACGCCGAACGCCACGCTTTACAGCGCCATCCTGCGGGAGATCAAGGCGAAGGGAAAGGACGCCCGTTTCAAGAAAACGGAACGCGGCCAGTTCGCCGCGAATGGCTAGGCCACGCGACGGGTTCCGACCCAACGCCCCACGTTCGCCACGTTGGGGCGTTTTCTCGTTGATTGGCGTGCTGGGCAACCAACGCTGCCGATCGTCACACGGCACAAACGTCGCGACGGGCCTATTGATGTTCTCGCGCGGTTGTGGCTCCTGTGTGTTGGCGGTCGGAAAGGACGGCCGCAACCAAACCAATCGGAGGAAAACATGAGAACCTACTTTGTCGCGACGGTCGCACGATACGTGCTGGTCGACGCTGAAAGCGAATCGCAGGCCCGCGAACTTGGCCGCCCCGCGCTGCACGAGCTGTATGCGGACGTGCGCGAGCGGCTCGGCAAGGATGTGCCAATCGACATCCACACGGTGCGGGCGGCGACTGATGACGAGATCCAACTTTGGACCTGGCATCACGAAATGCTCGCAAAGGAGAAACAGCGATGACATCGATTCCGAAACCGGGCGACCGAATCCGGTTGGTCGCCATGCAAGACGATCCCGATCCGATCCAGCCGGGATCGGTGGGGACCGTCGTTCACGTTGATCGCCACGGAGGCGGTCGGGAAGTATGGCACCAGATCGATGTTGCCTGGGACAACGGGCGCGCGCTGATGCTCGTGTCGCCGCCCGACCGGTTCGAGATGGTTGGAGACCACCACGACAGGCCGTAGCATTGGCCGTGTCGCAACACGCGCCGCCCACGTGCGGCGTTCTCTTGTTCGTCGCGTATCTGTTCAACCTTCCGCCTCCTTAGCAACGTGGGCCAACGTGGGCGACCAGTCGGGGCCGAGGTATCTCACTGGCTTTCCCAACTCGATAGCGATCTGAATTTCCGCCTGCACGCCAACGCTCGCCTCCCAGCCGTCAATCGTCAGCACGACCACCTCGTCGCACCGCTCCAATTGGAAACGGTCGAACGGTTCCCAAAATCGCCAGTCGGTTGGCAGCCCGAAGGACGCGATGGAGTGCCCGTGTGCAATCGGCGAAAACCCCGTGTGGCCGACCCGCATCAGCTTTGCCGCCGCGCGGCAAGCGTCGCGGAAGCGTCTCTCACGCACCGCAACATCCGGATGCGAATACGGGCTGGCCAGGTAGATCATGCTTTGGCCTCCTGTACCACCGCCTCGACGCGCTCGGCCTTCTTGCCGGTGAATTTCTCGAACCGCTCGACGATCACGTCACAATACGGTGGGTCCAATTCCATGAGGAACGCGTTGCGACCCGTTTGCTCGGCCGCGATGAGCGTCGAGCCGCTGCCACCGAATAGGTCGAGGACGTTTTCCCCGGTGCGCGATGAATACTGCATGGCGAGAACGGCCAACTCGACCGGCTTCTCGGTCAAGTGAATCATCGACTGTGGGTTGACCTTCTTGACGTGCCACAGATCGGTCGCGTTGTTCGGGCCGAAGTACTTGTGGCCAGCGCCTTCACGCCATCCGTAGAAGCAGATCTCAAACGCGCCCATGAAATCCTTTCGCGTGAGAACGGGATGCTGCTTGTCCCAGACAACGCCCTGGCTGAAGTACAACCCCGAGGATTTTAGGAAGGGAGGATAGTTTCCAAGGTTCGCGTAGCCGCCCCAGATATAGAACGATCGGCCGGGCAGAAGCACGCGAGCGATGTTGCCGAACCACGCCGCCAGCAGCCGATCGAACTCTTCGTCCGAAACGAAGTCGTTCTCCAGGGGACGATCCTTGGCCCTCATCTTCTTGTTGGTCGGCTTGGACTTCTCCGGGTGCCGCTCGAGGTCGAACTTCTGGTGGTGCTTGTTGGAGAAGCTGCTGTTGCCCGCCGCGATGGCATTGTTGCTGCGCGGCTCCACTTTCACGTTGTACGGCGGGTCTGTGTTGCAGAGGTGGATCTCGGCGCCGTCGAGTAATCGATCGACGTCCTCCGACTTGCTGCTGTCGCCGCACAACAACCGATGATCGCCCAGGATCCAAAGGTCACCAGGCTGCGTAATCGCCTTGTCAGGTGGTTCGGGCACGTCGTCCGGATCGGTGAGCCCCTCCTGCACGCCGGGGTCCAGCAGCTTGGCCAGGTCGTCGGGATCGAAACCCAGCAGACCCAAGTCGTAGTTGCAGGCCTGCAACTCGCCCAGTTCGAGCGGCAGCAATTCGTAATTCCATTCCGCCAGCTCGGCCGTCTTGTTGTCGGCGATGCGGTAGGCCTTGATCTGCTCGGGCGTGAGGTCTTTCGCGGTGTGGACCGGCACCTTTTCCAAGCCGAGTTGCAGCGCCGCTTTGTAACGGGTGTGACCGCAGATGATCACGTTATCGGTGTCGACCACGATCGGCTGGCGGAAACCGAACTCGCGGATCGAGGCGGCCACCGCGTCGACGGCGTCGTCGTTGAGCCGAGGGTTCTTTTCGTAGGGATGAATGTCCGTGATCGGACGTAACGTGACTTGCATGGCAACCTCCGTGAATCAGGTAAAGAACAGGATCTTGATGACGACCGCGAACCAGGCAACGCGCCACGCGAAGCCCTCCAGGCCCTTGGCTGTTGGGACGACAAAACTCTTCCAGACCTCGTCGCGGGTAGGCTGTTTGTCGGAAGCGACATGGGGCGTTTGCTGCATTGATTTTCTCCTCTTCAAAGTTCGGACTACGAAAACAAACTCTGTCTAGCTTGGCGACTGTTCCCGCTGACCTCAGATTGCCTAGATTCACGGGAAGTACCTAATTGTTGGCTCGGCGAAGACGGCTGAGCTTGCCCAGCGTCGCCAGCGGGTCGTCCCACTCTTTCGCATTGAGCATCCACCTGTCGCGCTCCAACGCACGCATGGCCAGCTGCGTGTACGGTAGAGTGACGGTCTTGCGTTTGCGGAGCTTCCGGATGGACACGCCTTGCTTGGTCAGCGTGACCACGAAATCGCCTTTGCCGGAGACGTGAACTCGGCGGGATACTGGCTTGGTCAATTCGGTCATGCGCTGCGCTCTCCTTGGTTAGTGCTACGTGGGCGACCGTGTGGCCACGTGTCGCGTGAAGTGGCGTAAGTGGGATCGTCGTGGCGGCTGCGGGCCACGCCGCGAACACGGCACACGTGGGCGACGACGGACTATTCGTGGGGCGTTGCAAGGTCATACCTCCATGCTGACGGCAGGATCGGACGTGGGCTGTTCCGCAACGAAGGCCTGAAAATGCTCGCCCAGGTAGACGTGCTGAAACCTCTCATTCCTAAGGCATTCGAGATCTGCTCGGGTTATCTGGTAGGTGGTTGCGACGACCCAGGTTCGGATGCCGGAATACGACCGATAGAGTTTGACCTGCCGGACCACGTCACTGACTGCCACCGGCGTCACCTTCACTTCGACGCCGACTTCTTCATTCGATTGCCACACGAAGTCAGCGACAGGGTGCCATTCCGTCCAAGTCAGATTGCCTCGCCCGTCTGGGACGTTTCGCGTCCGCTTTTGGGCTTCGCGATGGTGCTCCTCAATGTGTAGCTGTAGAACGAGATCAGCGAACCCGACGGTTGTTCGATACTGGCCCCATCCTTTCGCAATTTCGCACTCGCGAGTCACTCGGTGGGATGCGACCTTTCGCAGAAACTGGGACGTCCGCTCTTCGTCACCTGAGTTGTCCGCGTACGGTTCTGGTCCGTGCTCGATTGCTAGACACCGTATTAGGCGACGAACTGCGTCTGGCGTTACGAGGTAGTGGCACGCCACGTCGTGCAGCGGTTCACGACGATCAGGGTCGGCAAAGCCGAGTTTGGCAAGCATCGTTCTTTCATGGCTGTGCATGGCTGCGGGCTCCTGCAGGAATTCGAATTGGTGCGTTGTGCAGTCGGTGACTTTCCCGCAGCGCCGGGTTAGTCGGGTTAACCGGGTTTTTCTCCCCCCACTCCTATATGCGTGATGTACATCAAAAACCGCGTACATGTTTTCCCTATATATAAGTAAGGGCGAATCTAACCCGGTAACCCGGCGCGTCGGTGTAACATGCGATCACTGTTCGTGTTCCGGCACCGGGTTAGCGCCGGGTTAGGGCTTTGCGCCGGGTTACGTAACCCGGCGCTTCCGACGTGCGAATCGTCGTTGTGCGACGTTAGTTTCATTGGCAACACAACTTCCAGCGATTCGCGTGCAGTTGGGCGGTTTCGATGTACAACCGCGCGCAGGGCCATGTACAGGCCATGTACATCGCGATGTACATGATGTGCGCGCGCCGTTGTACATGGCGTCTGCGCGCGCGACGTTGAGCCATCGCCGGACCAACGGCCGTGTACGTTTGTGGCGTCGAGTGGGCATCCAAATCTCATGATGTGGCCTCCGTGGTTGTTGGCTTCAACGCCCAACTCCGGACGTTGCGGAGGCGGTCTCGGCCCGCGTCAACGAGCTTGCGACGATCGAAGATGCGCCCGGTGAGACGGGCCAGATTTCGTCCAATTGAACGCCGCAAGGATCCTTCGCCACGATCTCTGTTGACCAGCAGGGGCTCCGGCAAGTTCTCCCACACCGGCACGGCTGGCGATTCGTCGTCTTTGTGAGGCAGCATGAGCCGTGCTAAGTCATTGACGGTCACCGAGGCATCTTCAAAGTGGTCCCACCACGTTGCGAAGAACGCGGTCCACTGCTCGGTATCCTCGTCTTGGACAATCTGCGTCTGCTCGAGATTGCCCAAGAAGCCCTGAATGCCGGCATACGCCAGGACACTCCCGACGACGCGAGCCCACTCGTCGAAACTGCCCAAGGTCGGCACGTCCGCCATCGCCTTTCCGTGCGTATACCAGGCACGAATGATGGTCAGTGCGGCACTCAGAAGATCACCACGATTGGCCAGAATGTGGCCTTCCAGGTCTCGGATTTTGAAGTTCTTACGCTTCCACGGACGCTCCTCGTTCGCGTCCAACCGAATGCCGTAGCTGCGCCGCGGGATGTCGCCGGCCACGTGCAAGTTGTTTCCCGTCGCGATCCATACGGCTCTTGATGGCAACCGGATGGTGTCATTGCGCCCGAGCAGCCGGTCGGACCACTCTCGTGCCGTTAGCACGGCTGCCAGCGTTGGCGAGTCGATCGTGGTGTTGTCCGGAATGTTGTCCAGCAGGACCAGCGGTGTCGCGGTCAGCAGAATGGAGGTGATCTTCTTCCGCCACTCGTCATCGTTGTTTCTGGCTGGGATGGACTCCGACGCGATGTGCCCCACAGCGATCATGCCCAGAGCGGTCGACAACAATGACTTACCGGTCCCCTGCACAGGAGCATCCACGATCGCAAGTGGCACATGCCCTGTGAGCACCGGCCGCATCAGCAACGAGAACAGTATCGCCAGCGCGTTGGCTTGGCTCGGCTCGTCTGCGAACGGAAAGTCGCTGATCACTTCGAGCAGGATGTCAACGCACGCCTGGACCTCGCTTCCGTCGGGGAACTCCGGGATTGGCGTCAACACCAATCCAGGATCAGGGCAGTACATCAGACGGCTGACTGGGTCGTATCCGGGCGTCGTGCAGATGGTCCCGTCATGACGGAGAATCGGCGCGCGGGCAATGCCGGCCAGCGGCGGCAAGTTCCATGTTGTCTGTGCCAGGACGTTCTCGGCGAGCGACAACGGCGGATTGGTGCCGACCTGCTCGTAGCAACCGCCTTCGCCCTTGCGGAGCGTGAAGAAGTTGGCGACCTCGGACAGCCGGCAGCGCATCCGCGCGCGGTCGAACGATTCGATCTTCGGCACATCGTTTTCGTCGCATATCACACGGGCCAGCGTTCCGGTTCGCACAAATACCGAGGGCGGCTCGTTGGCCTGAATCACGGCGGCCATCGCCTGGTCGGTCAGATCGCTGAGCTGCGTGTCGTCGATGATGATGGATGGCAAACCGGGTTTCGCCGGCGGCGGTGCTGGCGGACGTGATCGCTTGCCCGTCGGCTTGTACTGTTTGGTGACCTTGCCCAGGGCCTTTGCGACCGTCATCTGACCGTACGTTTGCTCGCCATGCACTTCGTCCCACTTGGAGCGCATGAGTCCGGAGCTGCGGAACAACCGATCAATCTGTGCGGCGTCTTTCGTGTAGTACGCCAGCGTGAAGACTACCGATGAATCCGCTTCACTGGCAGAATTGAACTGTGAGTTCCAATCGCCTGACCATAGGGCCGTGAACTTCGCCCCGCTACGACGTTGCTTCGAAGCCAGTTCGATAATCTCGTCGTCCGCGAAGTGGACGTGGCCGTTGTTACTTGGCCGGGGCCCCGGCGATCCAGATGATGTCGCCGGTCCATCACTGTGGCCATCGTCGCCGAAGACAGCCAAGTACAAGGCGTCAAGTTGCTCCTGTCGCACCTCGATGCTGGCAGGTGTTTCTGTCAGCCGCTCGCCGGTGACGGTGAAGAACCGATCGCGGTCGTAGATCTCGACTTCACCATCGTGATAGGCTTTGCGACAGCGCGGTCCCGGCTTGGTGGCTTTCACGAACACCTTGATGCCGGTGCCCGAGGGACTGATTTCGCTGTAGCTGGCGAGTTGCTCGACGATGTTCCGCGCCCAATCCTTGAGCTGCCCGCTTTCGGGATCGCGGCAATCGTCCAGATCGACGCCGCAGTACGGATCGTCGGCCGTGAACACGAAGCCTACGCCTGCGAGGTTTCCGTCCTGCGTGCAGGCAGCGATTGCCTCGTCGAATGTTCCCCAGGTGGATGCGTCCGTCGAACTGGCAAACTCGCCGTTGTGCGGATTGATCGGGGACTTCGTCGGTTTCCCATCCCGCTCGATGTATTTCCACGCGACCCACTGCGGGCTATCACGTGCGCCGGCTGGCGCATTCGCATGGATCAGATGAAGGTCAACGGCTGCCGCGGAAGTCATGTCTCGATCTCCCGTGGAGTGTGCGCATTTGGATTCAACTCATCCGCTCGTCGCTCAATCTCCCGATCCAGATACCAGCGGGCCTTTCGCAAGTCCTCCACGAAACTTCCCTTGTGTGCGGCCCGAGCGACGTACTTGACGACGTTGGCTAAGTCGCCCCCCAATGGCAGCGATAGCCCGGCCACGCAGCCTGGATTTGGCAACTGAAAGTGGCCGAAGAAATCGTCTTCACTGAAACCGCTGTAGCCACAAGTTCGATGGAATTCCGTGTGGCACAAAATGCACAGGGCTATGCCATTGAAGAGCTTGGTTCTCAGATCGGGGCGGCTTGCATAAGCCTTGATGTGGTGGGCATTCAATCTGCCCGTTGCTCCACACAGTTCGCACTGATAGTTACTGCGAGCGATAATCGACGCAGCCCATTCCTTGTCCTCTTGTGTTCTACGCGCGTTTCGCTCTTCGCTCGACAGCTCGCTATTCCAACGCGGGTGGTCGGAGCCTCGCTTTCCGGCAAGATACTTGTACGCTATCTGTCGAGACTTCTCGGACACGAGACAGCCGCATGATCGGGTGCGTCCACGAAGCAGATGGGCCGACCACACTGATCGGACAGCACCACAATCGCAGCTGCATATCCAGTAGGTCTTCGCCTTTTGGGTCGTATCCCTCTCAATGACAAGCAGCCTGCCAAATACTCGCCCAACCAGATTGATGAGGCGTCGGTTCGCGGCGTGCTTTTTACAGCCACAGGACCTTGAATTTCCGGTGCGAAGGTTGTTAGAGCGTATGGCTAGCACCTGTCCGCAATCGCACCGGCACAGCCACAGTGCACGCCCATGGGCATCGCGGCCGTGCGGATGTAGTACGGTTAGTGCGCCGAATCTCTGGCCACTTATATCAACCAGCCGAGTCATTGTTGGTCTCCCGGTCGATAAGTCGCTTCAGATACCACGCCGCCTTTCGCAAATCCGTCACGCCATCTTTGTGTTTCCACCGAGCTACGTACTTGATGATGTTGCCCTCTACAAAATCGCATCCCCAAGCTTCGATGGCGTCGATCACTTCGATCGCGCCGAAGGTGTAGTGGTGAGGTCGCGCAACGGGATCGTGACCGCTGTGGCTTTCGCTGTTCATGCGGGCACCTCCAGCGGCGAGGCGGATTGAGCAGTGGACGCCCACAGATTGAGCAACGTCCGCCGACGAATCGTGTTGTTCTTCTTGACGGCGTTGCGTAGTCCCCAACGGTCGCCCATCAAGATGCAGTAGCGCGAAGCGCGGGTGACGGCGGTGTACAGCCAATTGCGATCCGCGAAGAAATGCGACTTGTGGCAGAGCACGACGACGCAAGGGAACTCGCTGCCCTGTGCCTTGTGCGCGGTAAGCGCGTAGGCGAGTTGGACGTTGAGCACCTGCTCGTCCTTGATGTGCCGCACACCACAACCATCGAATTCGATCCAATATCCGCCGCCCGGCCCGCTCTCGATCTCGACCACGCGACCAATGGTGCCGTTCATCACACCGAGGCCGTAGTCGTTGACGGTCTGAATGACCTTGTCGGCAACCGCGAACTTTCGCGCGACCTCGCCGTGCAGCAACCGCTGCATCATTTGGTTGACGGCCTTGGTTCCCAGCGGTCCGATATGCGTGGGCGTGATGATCTGAACGTCGTTGATCGGGTCCAGTCGCAGGCGATCGGGAATCTTCTGCAGGACCAACTCCCGCAGATAGACCTGAATCTGCTGAGGATCCTGGAAAACGTCGACCACCGACCAGGCGGGATCATCGACTGCCGTGGGAGCGATCGTGCCGGACAACACAGCCATGCTGTTGGTTTTGAGCACGCCGGCCTGGCGGACGACTTCGTCGAGAATCACTGTCGGAACGAGGTTGTGCTGGATGATGTCCCGGAGCACGTTGCCGGGTCCAACTGGTGGCAGTTGGTTGTGATCGCCGACCAGGATCAAACGTGTCCGCGTGAAGTCGATCCGCTGCAGCAGCTCAGCCATTAATGGCACATCCACCATCGAGACTTCGTCGATGACCACGACGTCAAAACCAGTATCGGCATCCGACGAGTCGTCATCGTCATCACCGCTTGGCTGCGACAGGCTCTCGCGATGAAAGTCGTGGCCGTCGTATTCCAGCAGCCGGTGGATCGTCTTAGCTTCCAGATCGAGACCTTGGGCGCGAAGTGATTCCTCAATCCGCTTGGCCGCCTTGCCGGTTGGGGAGCACAGTGCCACGCGGAGGCCGGCATCCTGGAAGGTCATCGCCAAGCGAGCCAAGACATACGTCTTGCCCGTTCCGGCACCGCCGGAGATCACCGAGATACAGTACCGCAGCGCGGCTCGGTACGCCTCGGCTTGCTTGTCTTTCAGTCCCTCAACGTGCAGTCGGATTCCGGCGAGCGGTCGCTCGTCCCAACCTTGCAGGTCGAACACGGACTGAATGAACTGCTCCGTCTCCAGGCAACGCGCCGTCGTCACCGCGTTGCCTTCTGCGACCAACAACCCCTCCTGCAGCAAGCGTTCAGCGGCTGCCCGAATGACGTCGCGGCTATCGAGCGTGTCTAACAGCAGCAGGTCGTTGGCCTTGTCGAGCAGGTCCGCACCCGCCGTCCACGTGTGCCCCGATGACAATTCATCGCTGACGACATACAGCAGACCCGCCTCGATTCGCCCGGCGTGATCCTTCGGCGTGCCCATGGCGCGGGCGATCTTGTCGACTTTCTTGAATCCGTAGCCCTTCACGTAACGGATCAGTTGATATGGGTCGGCACGCAACACGCCTACCACGGCATTGCCGAAGGTCTGAAGCAGCGTCTCCATTTGATGGTGGGTCAGGCCGAAGCTGGCGAGGTATGAGCGGACTTCGTTGTCGGCACTGTGGGCGACCCAGGCTTCGCGGAGCGACTCGAGTGTGGACTTGCGGATGCGCAGTTCCCGGTGCAGCTCGTCGATATCCTGCCGGATCAAACGATCCAAATGTGCCGCGCTGGCGGCATGGTCCACGATTTTGCGCGCCGTGGCCTCCCCGATGCCGACGAATGCAGGATGCTTGGCCAGGTATAGAATCAGTCCCTCGGTGCTGGTGGGCAACTCGTAGCTCAGACTGTCTGCGGCGAACTGGGGTCCATACTTTCGATCAACCTTCCATTGGCCGATCATCGTTACCATGTCGCCTTCGTTCGCGCAGAAAGGACCTCGAAACCGAACGCGATCGCCAGTGTCGGATACGAGAACGCCGGCCGAAAACTTCGGGCTCGTAAAATACGTGCGGTCCACGGTGCCGCTGATTTTGTTAGGCATCGAGCGCACCTCCCTGTGCAACCGTCCGCACGAACATGCGTAGATATGCGTCGGTGAACGCGCAGGCAGCCTGGCGGGAGCCGCACCAATAGACCGGGATGCCCCAAGGCAGTGCGATGTGCAGCGCCGCGCCCAAGACCGCCTGCGGTGCGACTGATCGCAGCACATCTTCGTGGCAGCCACGGAGAACGTCGTCGAGGTTGGCTTCAACCACAACGCTGGCGGCGTCCATGCCAGCCAGCTTCTGCAACTCGGCCGCAAACCGAGTCGCGTCGTGGATTACTGTGTGAACGAAGTCGGGGAGGCTCTTACGTTCCACGGCCACGCGATGCTCGAAGCCCGCCACCGAATAGTCGCCCGCGTCCACTTTCACACGGCTCTCGAATGGCGTGCTGGTCGAAGTAGTAACGCTTTGACTTGGATAAAAGGAACAGATGCTCATGCGAACAACTTGGGCGATCACGAGCGCTCTCCGGCATCACGTTCGGTTTCGCCCAGATGATCTCGCTCCGCAGATACCAGCCCTGTGTCTGTAGCGCTAAGGCCACTCGCCACGGAACGCCGATCAAATCTTTTGGCTTGATCCGCGAATGCTTGAAGTCCAAGCTCGGCTTGTTCGGAGGTGTGCTCCCATCCGCAGTTCGGTCCTTGCCAAATGGCTTGTGAGCGTATTTGTCGCCCCAATACCCGGCGTAGGTATCGCCGAGGTTGAGCCAGAGAGTCCCATCGTCACGTATCACGCGGCGAACCTCTTTTAGGACCGCGATCAGTCGGCACACGTAACACTCATCGCAGACAATCCCTATCGCCCAGCCCAGGCAATCGGGCATTCGTTCGTGACCAAGTTGTCCCGCGACGCCATAGTCGCGGAGTCCCCAGTACGGTGGTGAACTCACGCAAGTATGGACACAAGCATCCGGCAAGGATCGTAGGACGCGCAGTGCGTCGCCTTGGTAGATCGTAATGCCGTCGGAATCGAAATACGTTGTCACAGACATACGTCACGCCGCCGCTTTCGTACTGGCCGAGACCCGCTCCGCTTTCTTTCCTGAAAACTGCTCGAACCGTTGGACGATGACGTCAC
>JACNKX010000177.1 GCA_014381825.1 Planctomycetota bacterium | reverse complement strand
GCTCCCCGATCCGTACTCTATGCGAACATCGGGGCTTGTTGAGGTAGTTGCCTTTCGTATCAACAAGTTACGTCGATCTGCGACAGTCGAGTTTTACTGCTGGAAGCCCATTTCTGGTATTCCGGTCACTAAAATCCCGCCGAAGAAGCCGAAGCGTGATCGGATGAAACTTCCACTCTATCAGCAATTCCCGGTCGCCGCAAATAGCCTGTAAATATAGGGTTGCGCCGAATCGGCCTTCGTAAACATCGGCGTCTCCCAAGGCAGGGGACCTCACGACCGGAAGTGCGATTCGTCTCCGATTCGTCCTTGTTTTCGGTAGGTTCCCCCAGATTGCCTCATCGTCGCGTTTGAGTCCAAGCGGTCCCTTCGGCCGGGAATTGCTGCCACTCTATTACCAGTCGCTACTCGACTCTGCCGAGGTAAAATCGCGGGCCGAATTGGCTCGATACCTTGGCGTCAGTCGGGCGCGGGTCACGCAGGTGTTGAGGAGGTTCGACGACCAAGAGGAGAAAAGTGCTTAGGAACGCCAGATGATACCCATTGCCCATACCGTGCCAAGGATTGCAACGACCAGCCCACTGAACTGGTAGAAGCGATGAACCGCGTCGCCCCAGAGGAGTCGGGATCGGGCGACCAGCAGCCGGTAGACAATGAACTCGCTTTTCATTGTGCCGCAGACCAGCATAAACAGCCCGACTGCAGTCATCAGAATTCCAAAGTATTGGTGCATTAGTGAGAATTTTCCTCTTCGGTTATTTCAAAGCTGACACAACGCGTCATTCAGACGCCCGGATCAAGCGAATGTGGATTGGCTGGGGAAGCGCAAGCGTGAAGTCGAGCGTATCGTCATCGGTCAGTCGGTAGCGAAGCGTGATCTGGCCCTGAGTGCCGTCGCCATCGGTGTAGCCAAGGTTGAGGACGGCTGCGTCATCTTTCTTAAAGGTCCAGGTGCCCAAGTGAGACGAGCCAGTGCTGTCGGCGCCGACTTGAAAGACTTCTCCATTGGCCGCGTTGACGCTAATCAGCGAGACCGATGAGCGACCTGGATCGATTGATTCTGCTTCGATCACTCGGTCTTTGATTTTCCACTGGAACGACAGCTTCAGGCCCTCGCCTTTTGAGCCTTCGTCGACCCATGTACCAATCAGGCGATCCCAGCCCGACCGTTCCAAAGCGCCAGCCAGAGTCGTCAGCTTTGGCTGTTTGGCGTCACCTTCGCCCATGTCTTCTTCTGTTGATTTGGCCTGGGCAATGGGCTTCTGGGCAACGGTTAGGATGAAGTCGTTGCTGAACTGGCCGCTTGGGTTTTGCAGTTGCAGTAAGTGCATGCCGTTTTTCGGTCGCTGCTTCAGGTTGATCGCGATTCGTTCGTTCTTTTTCATCGCAACTTCGCCATCGACTCGATGACCATCGATGAAGATGCGAGCCTGCTGGTCAACGTGGCGTCCACTGACCAGCATTTTGGATTCACCAGGATTAAGCACGGGGAACTTCTGCAATCCTCGTTGCTTTTCGATCGGTCCGACCGTCCAGATGGTTGGCTGAGGATGTTCAACGTCACCGTATTTTCCGTGGCGAGCGGTGAGTGTGATCGTCAATTTCCCCGCGTTAATGTTTCCAAGGAGCTGATCTCGTGTGAACGACGAGTCACCGGATTGCTCGTGGTATCGACCATCCGCGCCAAACTGAAAGTTGACTGCGGAGGGTGAATCGTCGCCATTGCGGACACCATCGCCTTGGAGCACGACAGCACCTTCTCGCGATGCTTGTTCAAGAGCAGCCAGCAGCTCCAACGTCAATTCATCAGCAATCGAAACTTTGGTCAGCGTCACCTGCCGCGCAAACGCGCCGGAGTAGCCGGTGCTCATTTCCAGCACCATATCCCACACGGGGTTGAACCGCTCGCGGCCACCCCATGAAAAACGCCAGATGTCTTCTTCTGGCTGGCCGCGTTCGGCAACTCTACGATAAAACGGAAACTGGTGAATGTTCAGTCGCCCCTGAGGCAGAATCAGGAAGCGATCATAGGCACCTCGCCAGGTCGGAGCGTCCATGCCGGTGCCCGGTGTGTTGGTGCTGACCAGATGCGGCATACGATGGCAATTACCGCAGACGTTCGCTTTAGGCTTGGATGGATCGTTGTCACCGTCGATGTGGAAGAGACGAAATCCATCGCGAGCCCGCTGAGTCACTTCGTTCGTGTACGGTCGACGTTGAGCGGGCGGATAGGGAACGCTCAACAGAAACGTCGCCATGTCATCTCGCTGAGCCGCCGAAAGCCGACCGACTTTGTCTTCGTCGTTTCTGAAATTCTCGTCCGCAAAAGCCATCGTCGAAGCGAGTCCGCCATCAATCAGATGTCGCACGCTGCTGGCTGGGGCATCTGGATCAGAATTTGGCACATCAGAACCGTGAACGTTGGCACTGTTGTTGCCGCCATAGGGATCGCCGGGAATTCCGTCCCAGTGATAAGGCTCTGTGTCGCGCAGTCCGCGGACCGGCATCGTGCTGCGGGGCATGATCTGATCACCGCCAGTCACGATCGGCGTCTTCAGCACCCAAAGCAGTTGATCGGTATGTCCATCGGGATGACAACTCGCACATGAGAACGTCTCGGTGGACGAAGCCGCCGCCGTCTCGAACGCCATTCGCCCTCGTTTGACCGCTGGGTGGGTTGGATCGCTGAGCGTGATGGTCGAGATGACTTGCGGAGCTTCGCGATTGGTCAGGTCGACGAGGCTCACAGTGTTGGCGACCGCGTTGAGCACCCATGCCGAAGCAAGTCGCCCGTCGTTCTGCTGCAACGCGATTCCACGAGGAACGGCGCCCACGTCGACGCGTCCCAGTAATTCTCCACTTTTTGCATCGACCGTAAACAGCTTGTCAGAAGCGGCCGCTGAAACTACCAGTGTTGAATCGTCGTCACTGATTTGAATCGCAAATGGAGTGGCGAGAGCCTGCCCCTGCTCTGGATGCTTAGGAGGAAGAGGCTCCAGAGCGATGAACTCTGGCTGACGCGTTTCTCCCTTGCCGCTAAATTCGACACGCGTGATTTGGTTTAGAAACGCTCGGTTTTCGAGCTGACTCAGGTCGTGCTTCTTCGTTCCGGATCGCCCATTCGCATCGTTGCGGGCATCGGTCTGGGCAACGAAGACCGTGCCGTCCGACGCGACGGTCAGACCATACAGCAGCGTTCCCAGCGAATCGACGGTTTCCACCAGTTGATCGGTTTCCGTATCAAAGATGAACAGATCCCGGTCCGGTACTTCGGGATGCTTGATGATGTCGACAACATGTCCGAGCGACAGCACATTGTTGTGAATGATCGAATGTTCCCACGCATCGAACGTCACCAGTTCACCGTCGATGTCGTCCTTCTTACCACCAGAAAGTTGCGTCTTGTTGTTGGACTCAAACGGAATGACAAACAGCTTGCCGTCGCGCACTGTAATGGCTCGCGGATCCTGAGCCGGAATCGTCAACCGCTTAGTTACCTGTCGAGAGGCCACGTCCACAACGGCAATTTGATTCTCCGATGATAGAGCCACGTATGCCTTGTCGTTGCTCGCGAAAGCAATCCCGACTGGCTCGTCGAACGTAGTGGCATGTTTCGAATCGAACTCCTGAATCGTAGCGACGACGTGCAGATACGTCGGACTGGTCGAATCATTGTCGATAACGCTGACAGAATCTGAAACGTGATTCGACACCCACACTTCCAGCCCATCGGGTCGAACAGCCATGCTGACTGGATCGACGCCCACGGGAATGCGATGCACCAGTTTCTTCGTTCCGACATCAATCACGTCAACTGTATCTGCGGGAGTATTCGCCACAAAGACGCGGTCACCACTGATGGCAATCGGGTTGACATGCGGACTCACAAGCGTTGGATGGCCGACGACCTGAAATTCCGGTGGTGTCGCCTTGCCCGTTGCATTTGCGTCTGGAGAGCCTGAACCAGTTCCAACGCCGCCATCAGGCTGGCCGGCTGCCACTAACACCAACGAGGCAGCTGCGACAAATAAGGACAACGTGAGTAGTATGATCTTCATCAGTTCGACTCCTGTATTTCAGGTGATGAAACCTGTAAGTTTGGCTCTGGCATCTGTGTATTCTTGTCACGTCCTGGATATCTTTTTCCATTCAGCAGAGCTCCCAGCCAGGTGTTTCTGACGCATAAGCGATAGCTGACAAGCAGCAAGACGGTGGTGACCGAACAAACGAATCCGAATTTCAGCAGAGAGGGCAACGACCAATCTCGGACGATAAACTGCAAGAGAAGGACGAGTGGAATATGGGCCAGATAAAGCCAGTACGACGAATCAGACAGGTAGCGAACCCAGAATCGCTGCGAACGAAAGAGCCGGTCAAACAAGCCCAGCATTGCGAATGACATCACCCACGCGTAGCTGACTTGCATGACAGCAAACAGGATTCGACCGCTGGTCCGGTCCGGCCCCTGCAGGGCGAGCCCAATCGGAAAAAGAATGAGGACCGCCGCTGCGAGTTTCCACCAATATCCTTTGCCAACGGTAACTGCCTGGTCGTTCGCGCCAAAGTACATCGCCCCGTAGCCAAAAAATATCGCGTAGTAAGCGAAGACGGCCGGAAGCGGCAGCAGTCCGATCGACGTGTCTGGTCCATAAGCGTATTGCGAACTGGCCATGAAATACTGAGGCACGGCGGCAAGCGGGATCAGCCAGACGTAGCGCAGCCAGGATGTTAGCCACTTATCTGACACGGCTGGAATTCGTAGCGTCTGCAGCAGCTTCACAAGCAACGCAAATCCACAGACGAACCAACAAAGAAACCACAGAAACCACAAGTGGTGAAAGACTGGAACGTCAAACAGTAGGCCAATGAGCCCTTCCAAACCGTTTGCCTGTGCGGTCATCACGGGAGCCGTTCGCCCTGTTTTTTCATTGATTGCAGCCGCGATCCGCTGGCGTCCCATGAGCAACTCTTCGCGGTCAACCGGCACTTGTACCAGTCCAGCGATATACGCAGTTGTTTCCCAATCGAGTGCAAGAAGCTGTTCAGAAGTGGCACCGTCGTTATTCTCAACTTCCAAACTCGCATCGTTAGCCAGCAGTAGCTTTGCCGCATCTGCTCGCCCGAATAGACAGGCCACATGCATCGGAGCCGATCCGAATGCATCCTTCGCATCGACATCTCCTCCGTTTCGCAAATAGGCGTCCAGAGTATTCAGGTCGCCGAGCACTACAGCGGCCGAGACATCAATTCCGGCACCACCACGTACATCACTGCCAGACCGCAGTGCGTTCGCATCACGCTCCTTCGCCGTCGATGTGGGTTCAGACGTGGGTCGCGAACGCACGTAGCCTGAAACGATCAACATCACGGGAATGATCGTCACCATCGCCAGCAGCAAAGGCAGGAAAATCCGTTTGAATCGATGGACAAGCAGTGGTCGAAAGCCGCGTTTCTTCCAAAGCATCGCAGTGAAAAACCCACTGACCAAAAAGAACAGCGGCATTCTCCATCCATGAATCGACGCCAGCAAGATTCCAAAAAGCCCGTTGGATTGAGAATCCTGGACTCCCCAGAACACACCGACTCCCGGAATGAACGACATTGCGCCGTGCAGAACAATACCCAGTAACATTGCGAATCCTCGCAACGCGTCAAGATCGTGTCGGCGGGCTGGTTCCGAGCTCGTCATCAATTGTTATCCTTCGATGACGTGTACTTGTTGAGAATGCCTGCGATTTGAATTCGGGCACTCTTGATGTCGTCTAGGTCGAGTTCCAGGTTGAGCCAGTCGTACGCGTGCAGGTACGCTCCTTGAAGATCTTCGTCGAAGTCGAGCGTCACGATTTTTAGGGGAGTAAGTCCGCGATTGTTGATTTGATTCGGGTCTGCTCCCAAGTCGAGGAGTAATTCCACGATCTCCGGGCGGCAGAAAAAGCATGCGTGGTGAAGTGCTGTCCCGCCCGAATTGTTTCGCGACTCGAGATCGGCTCCGGCATCGATCAGGATGCTCGCGACTTCTTTCTGCCCGAAAATCGCGGCCAAAATCAGCGATGGGCTGCCGCCGAGGTCTTCCTTTGCCTCCAGGTCGGTGCCCGCCGCGATATGCTGTTCGACCGCTGCTGTGTTGCCGGTGATGGCAGCCTGCCAGAGGCTGATCGTGGGCGTGCGGTTGATTGATACGACGTTCGCGGTGGATAGTAGTTGCAAAATGCTCGGCCGCTCGGACCTGATCCGTTCCAGGTCCAATGACGTGTTCAGCACTTTTTCAACGTTGTGGTAGTAGGCTTCCAAACCCGAACTCCACTTGACGGCCACGTTGTCCACGGAACTGAAGCCGAGATGATTGCGAACCGCTGGATCTGCTCCAACTTTCAACAACGCACGTACGATGTCGGTATGTCCCAGAAAAGCCGCCATGTGCAGCGCCGTGTTTCCTTCGCCATCGGTCAGCGACACATCCGCTCCACTGGCAAGCAACAGTCGGGCGGTCGCCAACTGATCGAACAGAGTCGCGACGTGCAGAGGAGTCAGTCCACATTCTGCCTTCGCATTGACGGACACGTGGTTTTCAAGCTCATTGCCGACTGCATTCAGATCACCGTCAGCGGCTGCCGCCCAAATGTTGTGTTTGGTTCTGGAAACATCGACGTTCAACTTCCCCAGCGACGGATAGGCCATTGCTGTTTGCGGCTGCGGAAAGTTGAGAGTCATCAGCGCCAGCAGAATTGTCGCGGCCAATGTGGAAATACCAGAAACCCACTTCCACACGTGCGATGCACTTGGCGATGCGTCGGGCTTTGGCTTGTCGTCTTCCATCAAGCCAGTTTCAACTTGCTGACGAAGATGGGCGTCGAGTTCCGCTTGGAGCAGGTATTCATCTTGAAGTGTTTCGTCGCTTTGAAGACGACTTTCAAGCTCCCGCACTTCTTCTGCGGAAGCACCTCCAATGAGATAACGATGGATGAGTTCACTAGATTTCATGCTTATGCGCTCTCCGCTGCGATTCGGAGCTGAATGCATTCAGTGAGTTGTTCGCGCAGTCGAGCCAGTATCTTGTACAGCGAGTTTGGCGATTTCCCGAGACTTGCGGCCAAATTGACAACGGATGTCGTGGACCGATGCGGCGCGAGCAACAACTGGCGATGCTCTAGGGAGAACTGGTTCAGGCAAGTCTGCAGTGCCCGCTCGCGATCCGACACCTCGTCAACTGAGCGATTCAAGCCGCGCTGAGCAAGAGTTTCGAGCATCTCGTCACTCAGGAGCGGTCGTCTGGCCCGTAGTTTTTCCAATTGCCGCATGCACTTGAAACGCAGAATCACTCGAGCCCAAGGCACGAAACCGTCGGCACTCTGCAACTGGCCACGCTTCTGCCACATCGTCACACTGGCTTCCTGCAGCGCCTCGTCCACCGAGTCCCAGTCCGGAACGAGACCACGAGCATAGGCACGCAGAGCGGGCTCGCACTTTACCAGCAATGCCAGGAAGTCAGGCTCAGTGAGTTCAAAACGTTTCTCTTGTTCGTCCATACATACTTATCCGTTCTCAACTGCGAAACCTGCCACATTTTTAGGATAACGCAGGAATTCACTGCTCACGCCCAACCATCGACGATTGCAGGACGAAGCTGACGATAGCATGCCTGCGAATTCCCACTTGTCCAGGTGCTGCAGCGCACCATGTATTTTCTGGCGCAAAAAGAAACCCCTCAACCACAAGCGTGATTGAGGGGTTGTGTTCGCATAGAGTCCAAGAGCTCCCCGAGACGACCACTCGGCAAACAACTCGTTCATCGAGGTAGGTCTTTGCCTCGTAACGACTTCGAGAAAAGAACGAAACGTTCATTTGCTGCCTTGGGGCGACCTTTCTGCCAGTTTGGAGTCTCCAAAATCCGCCAAGGCTAAACACGACCCCTTGGCCAGAGCACGGTTTTACCAGTCTCTTCTCGACAATGAAATCGTGGAGAGCCGGGCTGCTTTGGCCCGTCACTTGGGAGTTAGTCGAGCACGTGTAACGCAGGTGCTCCGACGGCTCAAAGCGACGGAACAGCCCGGCAAATGCGACGGAAGGGAGGCCTCCTGATGGCACCTCCTGTCGTCTCTCTTTGTAAGTGGGCGGTGGCTGGCGGATTGGCTGGATGGCCGGTTCAGATCGTGTTCCGTGATCACCCAGCACCAGTGATGGCGGAGCTCTACCGGCAATTCACTGCCTGGATTGGAACGGAGAAAACTCTCTCCATCCATGGTTCACGCGATCTACGCCAAATCGAAGAGCAAATCGACAACACGCGATTGATCTACCTTTTCGATCCAAAGCTGTTGACTCAGCTCTCATGGCTCCTGGCCATGACCAGCACGTCGAACAAAGTCGCCCAGACTGCCCGCCCGGCAGTCTTCGTAAGTCAACATCATCAATGCGTGGCGGAGGGCCCGGGGCCCACGCTCACATTTCACGGTTCATCGCCTCGACTGAAGGCACTCACACAGTGGCTCAGCGAAGATGGTCGACTCGGAGAAGCGTTACCCGGATTGTCTCCGGTGAATGTCGAGTTTGATCAATCCATTCATGCGGTCATTGATCGGAATGGTGTCCCGTCACCCGCCCTCGAGTTTGGTTTACGAGAGAGACAAATTCTTCGGGGGCTGATGGCAGGGGTCGCTGTTCTTCATTCGCAGCAGGCAACTGGGCTACTCAAGGTCACTGCCGACCACTACGAGGAAGTTTACAAGCCCCTGCAATCGGCAGCGGTTAAGCCCGTCGACGATTCATTTGACCCGCTGGCCCTGGCGATGATCCGGCGAACGAATGCGTACCTGAAAATCCGAACGGAAACGGATGAAACAAAAGTCTCTCGTGCAGAATCTCAAAACATTCTGGATCGAGACGCCATCAGTCCAGTGACGCGACGTGAGGTGACCAACTTGGGAAACCTGCGTGGAGCGACCGTCAAAGAACTAATTCGAGAGCTTCAGCGACGTGGAGATGCAGGTTTCAAGATCTTTCTCGGGATAGGAACGTGCAGCAAGATTGATTGCCGGCAAGGGTGGCCGACCAATGAAGCCACCCATCTCGCCCGATTGCTCATTCCCTGGACCGAAAAACAGGTTCGGACCCATTTCCATCGGCTCCACACCGACGGGCTAATCGAAGCCAGAAGAGCCAGCGGTAACAAGGCGTGGCAGTACGTTCTGCCGGAGGCAATGAGCAGTGGGCAATCGCCTTTTCAAGCGTTGCCCTCACCCAATTCATTCAAGCAACCACAAGACGCAAACGACAATCATCGTCCGCCCGTCGTCTGCCCAGCCGACGGGCAGACGGAAGTCCAGACGGTTGATGTGGTTGTAGCACCCAATGGGGCACCTGCCCTGTCAGCCCACCATTTCTTGGAGGACTCCGATGGACAGCGTTAAGCATTGGCGACCGTCAACATTCAGTGAAATCATCGGTGCTCGCAACCGACGAACCGTGCAGCGTCTTCAGCGTGCTGCAATTCAACGGCAACCACTGGCCGGGATATTGCTCGGGCAGTATGGATCGGCCAAGACGAGTTTGGCTCAGTTGCTGATGAAGAGCTATGTATGCCAACGACCAGGTGCAGAAACCGGAAATCCTTGTGGGACGTGCCCGCATTGTCGGTCGGTCAGGTCGGACTACAACGGGGAGAGCCACACTTTCCAGCACTGGGAGATCGATTGCAGCCAACCGCTCACCCGCGAAGACATCGGACAATTGGTTGAGGAGGCTCGCTCAAGTATCTGGCCACCTTTCATCATCCTCGACGAGTTTCACCGCCTGTCCAAACGGTCTGCTCAGGATGTTCTGCTGAAGTTTGCCGAGGGGTTGCAGCATGGCGTGCTGCTCGCAATCGCGATGACAGATTCTGACCGTCCAGGTGCTTGGTCAACTCAAATCCGGCCCGCACTCCTGGATCGACTCAAGAGGTACTATCTGGCCCTTCCCGAACCAAACGAGATGGCATCGTTGCTCTGGGGAAAAATGCAATCGTGGAACATCGACAGCACTGCGGAAGCCCTGAGCGAACTCGTTGACCGCTCTCAATGCAGCTTTCGGACTTGCCTGAACATCCTGGATGAGGCCCGCAACGTAAACGGTGGTGTTCTCGACATTGAGTTGATTGATGAGATTCTTCCGCCGTGTCGCCCGACATCCCAGGATTGGACAGATCCTTTCGCTGATGACGCAGAAGAAACTCAAGAGTGCGAATAACCGCTTGGACGACCTTCGACTTGACCAATAGAAAAATCTGAGGATTTCCATGATCCGTATCAACCCCGATCAACTTGACTTTGCACGCCGACTGTCAGGAATACGTCGTGAAGCGTCACGCACCGATGGGCCACTCAACAGGCGTCAATGCCATGATCTCTCCTATGCCGGCGGAGACCGTCTGTGCTTTCGCACTTCCGACCTTGAAATCGGCATGATGAGCAATCTGGTAGTACAGGGAACGGATGAGCCGTGGTCATGTCGCATCGCCCACGACAGCTTCCATTGGGTACAGGAGTTTGCGGAAGGAGGAAGTTACGCCCTGGACCCACATCATCGACGATGCGTGCGGCTGGAAAAGAACCAGTTTGGCTTCCCGCTCTTCAAGATTCCTGCTGAGACTCCATTCCCCGTTCCGACAGTTCCGCTGGACAGTCTTCTATGGACCACGGTGGAGATTCGGCGGTTGATCAGAGCACTGGAGTTTGTTGCCCCCTCCGGGGCGACTTGCCGATCAGAACGACTCAACTCAGTGGCCTGGCTAAAGTCAGGTGAACTCCTCGGACACTTCAACGGAGCCTTCCTTCAGTCCGCCGCAGAACGAATCCCGTTCGAGTTCAACATCGATCGCCACAACGCTTTCCGAGTGATGCGTTGGTTGAAGCTCATGCACCGGGCGGTCGCTTCTACCGAGGTGGACATTGCGATGGTGGAGGATGGGAACGTCCCTTGTTTCGTATTCGCCACTCAGAATCGAGAGCACGTCTTGTATGTGCTTGGGTCGAAGCATTCGACGCCACCCAGACTTTCAAATCAAGTTGCCCGTGAACTGCCGGCACTCAGCGTGATTGTGGATTCAAGGGTCTTACGAAGTCTGGCGGGTTTCATCAGTTGTTACCGAAGGCCCACACTTCTTTTCCGGATCGACACTGGGGACCAGCACGTGCCACACGTTGAGGCTATAGCCAGATTTCTTTCGATTGAGGGCCGAGACTTCTCGGAGCTAATTGGAACACTCTCCGTTGAAACAAAGCCAGGGCAACGAGCGTTGGAAGCGGGTGCATTTGAGGTTTCGGCGTCCGAACTCTTTCGAAGTATTCAGCGACACAAGGCTAGGACACTGACATTCAGCCACTTGCCACAAGCAAACGTCCTCGAACTCGCGAGCAACCGTAGGGTCTCCTCGAAGGATGAAACCGTGCTCCTGAGATCGTTCATCCGGTCGCGGCCAGCCGAAAGTGACAACTGACGACGTAAGAGGAGCCGCAACGAGTGTAATCAGCCCATGTTGAGATCGGTGGGTGATTTGTTTCCTGCATCAAATGTCACTTCAGTCGATTCGGGGTGAAAGGTGGAATTAACACCTTCAACATCCAGGGCATTTTCATGGCAGCTTCTGAGCAAGTCACCACGCTTTCAACGCAAAGCAAGCGGGGTGTCGTCATCAAGACGTTCCCATTCGATGATTCTTCCTGGGCCTGGGGCACGTTGCTGAACCTCGTCCCGCACCTGGTGACGGTAGAGCAGAATCCCGGCCACGAAGAGGACATGGAAGTGGTCTTCAAGCTCATCATGGAAGACGCCGCCAGCTGTGAACTCACAAACGCATTCGGCAACCCGGTGTGCTGCGTCACAGCCAGGAGGCCCACAAACATCTTCTTCCGAGAAGCTCGTCGGGCCCAAACCAGATGGTTCCGCCAGGTCCGACACATTCTCGGGAGCAGTGGACGCGTCAAACGGGAAGTCAGAATGATGACGCCGATCATTCGCCAGTTGTCGCACACCGGCGTGCTGGTAGTGGACGGCGAACACGTGCTTCCGAACCAATGGCCGGACCGCCGGGATCAACAAAAGCTGCGGAATGTCAC
>JACNKX010000105.1 GCA_014381825.1 Planctomycetota bacterium | reverse complement strand
CTGACAATCAACGCTTGTGCGAGTGCTGGTGAGGACGTGAGCGACTGGCCTTGTTGGGATTGGGTCCTCTCGTGCCAACACACGGAACGTCATCCGTTTACGGGAGCCGCCCCAGGCGGATGGGGGTGGACTGATTTGAGCGGTGCTGTACCTGACGCGGACGACACGCCGAGTGCTCTCCTGGCGCTGCACGCGTATTGGCGATCGATCGAGGCAAAGGAAAACGACAGAAGAGAGGCCATCTTGAGAGCCGCTATCGGTGGTGTCGGCTGGCTGTTGGGCCTGCAAAATCGAGACGGTGGATGGCCCACTTTTTGCCGCGGATGGGGAAAGCTACCGTTTGACCGAAGCGGTTCGGATTTGACCGCACACGCGATGCGAGCGATGCATGCCTGGACTCATGAGCCGGGAACTGGCGATGCCCTTGGTAAAGTTTTTGGATTACGCAAAATAGAGAAGGCGATCTCCCGAGGCTGGAAGTACCTCGAGCGACAACAGAGCGACGATGGCTCCTGGCTGCCCCTGTGGTTCGGCAACCAAGATCACCCGCTTGAGGATAACCCGATCTACGGGACGGCGAAGGTTCTCTTTTCCTATCGGGATTTGGAGCAGATCGAGACTTCTGCGGCGCAGCGAGGTTTAGTCTATCTGGGGCAGTGCCAAAACTCAGACGGTGGGTGGGGGAATGGGACGAGCAGCGTGGAGGAAACGGCGCTGGCGGTGGAGGCGTTATTGGCTTCCAATGACACAGAAAAAATCGCCTCAACCGTAGACGCAGGAGTGACTTGGCTCGTCCGAGCGACCGAGGATGGCCGAATTGCCGACGACTCGCCGATTGGATTTTACTTTGCCAAATTGTGGTATCATGAGAGGCTTTATCCATTGATTTTTGCGGCCTCAGCCTTGGGACGCGCCATGTAGTGGATTTTGCTAAAGATCCTTGTAAGTTGCGTAGTTCCGCGTGTTTGTAACCTCTCCCTCTGGGAGAGGTGTAGGGCAGACGAAAGCCTATAGCGCGCGAATTGTTGAAATTCCGTACATGGTGAGTGCATTGAGCGCGCAGAATGAATAAACTGTGATATCGAGGCTCGACTGTTAAGAAACTAGCGCTAAGACGGCGTGAATAAGATATGGGCAGTGAGAGATTGGCACTTTGCTCCGCAGGCCTAGACTGACTGAGGGCTCGCTGAGACGGCAACAATGACGGGAAGGACTGACCTTGGCAACTGTACCGACAACTCCTAACTCGACCGAACCGACCGCGACGGACGTTCGCGCGAAGGATAGAGCGACCAATGAGGCGGCGAACGACGTACCGACGCCCGAAAACGACGCCCCCTCCGAACCAAAACGCAAGAGCCGACGGCGGCGGACTGCGCATTTAAAGGACGTTCCGGCGACGAAAGAGATGCGTGAGCGGATCCGCGCGCGTTGCAATGAAGTCGCGTCGAAACTGGACAAAGACCAGACGCCAACCAAAGACGAGATGGAGGCGCTTACTCGCCAGATCTTAACGGAGCTGGAGCAGCCTGAATCGTTTCTGGGTTGGACGATGGTGATTTTTGCTTCCGAGTTCTGGCGAGATCAAGTGGCGGCGTCGGCACCATCGCGTCGACTCTTCCTGCTCCCGCACTGTTTGAAGCATGCCGAAGGGTGTCCAGCGGACTACGACGAATTTGGCTTGGCCTGTAAGGAGTGTGGTGCGTGCAGCATCGCCGACTTCCGCACCGTCGCCGACGACATGGGCTACAAGGTGCTGGTTGCCGAGGGCTCACCCGTCGTGCTCAAGATCATTGTCAGTGGCTACGTGGACGCGATCGTTGGAGTTGCCTGTCTCAACGTGCTCGAAAAAGCGATCGACAAAATCCTGCTGGCGGGTATCCCGTGCATGGCGATCCCGCTGCTGTCGAGTGACTGCCGCAACACATCGGTCGACGAGGACTGGGTCAGCGAGATGATCGGGCTTCAACAAGAGGCTCCAGCTCAAACGACGCGGACCTACGTGCATTTGATGCGAGCGGCATCGCGAATGTTCGACGAGGACGAGCTGACCCGATTGGTGCCTCGAGTGCGTGGCAGTCAGCCATTAGGTCCAGATCCAGAAGTCGGTTCGCTCGACCCGATCGTGGCGACCGAGGCGTTGGCCTACGATTTCCTGGCCAAAGGCGGTAAGCACTCGCGGCCGTTCATCACGTTGGCGACCTACGATGCGTTGCGGGGTGGCGACGTCACTTTGCGTAACGGCGAAGAGCACGCTGAGGCGATTCCCGATGCCGTCCGTCGCGCTGCGATGTCAATCGAGACATTCCACAAGGCATCTTTGGTGCACGACGACATCGAAGACGACGATGCCTTCCGCTATGGCGAACCGACCATGCATCGCAAATGGGGTACGCCGACTGCGATCAATGTGGGCGACTACCTGATTGGGCTCGGTTATCGACTAGTGAGTCGCGAAGCCAATTCGCTCGGAGCGGACACCGCCGTGACGATCGTCGATTTG
>JACNKX010000121.1 GCA_014381825.1 Planctomycetota bacterium | reverse complement strand
GGGTCGATGTAAAGCATCTGTTCGCCCTCGTGAAAACAGTCGGTAGGGCAGACGACGACGCAGTCGGTGTATTTGCAGCCAAAGCAGGGGGCGGTGACGACGTGGGCCATGGTTTGGACTCCTGAAAGAAGTAACGATTCTTTGTGTTCACCTCTAAATCAGGAACGGGTCGCCCAACGGACATGAATCCGCAAAGAATCTCAAGAATCTCAAGAATCTTGAGAATCTTGAGAATCTTGAGAATCTTGAGAATCTTGAGAATCGCGTGTCTCCGTGGATTGATGTCATTGCGAAAACGCTGATCGCGAAGGCGCGAGATCACAGTGCGTCCAGCAGCGCGCGGGCATCGGGAAAACGATTCTTCGGGTCCACTTCGAGGCACTTGAGGCAGATCTCGTGTAAAGCCTCGTTGGCGCTGAGTCGGTGCTCGCTGCCAAGATTCGCAGAGGACGGAATATGGCCGAACATCAGCCTGAATAGGATCGCTCCGATTCCAAAGACGTCGGTCGCCCTTGTGATTTCCTCCCCGGCTAGGTGCTGTTCTGGGGCCATGTAGCCGCGAGTGCCTTCGCCGAGGCTCTCCACTCGACCGGAGGCCCCCAACGCTCGACCCAATCCAAAGTCGGTAACGCAAATCCGGTTTTCATTGTCAACGAGAACGTTGCTCGGTTTGAGATCGCAATGTAGAACTTGCCGATCGTGGGCATGCGCTACCGCGTCGGCAATAGAGTGGGCAATATCCCGCAAGGAACCGAGGCGATTCTCCTGGTGTGCAACGTAGCTGCATAGGTCGACTCCTTCTATGTAGTCCATTACAAGAAAGACACTTCCAGCGGGAAATTGCCCCAGTCCGTGGACGCTGACGATGCCCGGGTGACGTAGCTTGCCCAAGAGTTGTGCCTCGCGAACGAGACGCTGAGTTGCTTCCAAGTCACCGTGCCACTTCTTTCTCAATGTCTTGATGGCCACCGACCGCTGCAAGCTTCGCTGCGTGGCTCGATAGACTTTACCCATGCCGCCGCTGCCCAGATGTTTTTCGAGTACGTAGTCTTCAAATCGCAATGGAGCCTGAGCAGGCGAGAGTCGCACGGGTTCGGACGCCGTAAACCTTGTTAGCAAGTCGTCCGCATCGAGCTCGCCGTCGATCGTCGCGAGTCGCCCCAATAAATCGGCGCGTAGATGTGAGTGACGCGACAAGATTTCTTCTTTGGCACGCATCGCGCCATACCGCCTCTGGATGCGATAGGCCTCGGCGATCAGTGCGGGCGTGAGTGTTTGGGCTTGAAACCACTGTGGCCAGCATCGACAGTAGTCCAGCCACGTCGGTCGTTCCCCGAGCGGGTCTTGGTTGCCGCTGACTTGGTTACCGCTGACTTGGTTACCGCTGACTTGGTTGTTGGGCGTTGGACGAGTCCTGCGCCAGCGGTATTCCATATCGACAAGCGCTAGTTCGCACCGGTGCTCGTCGCGTAGTCCGGGCCGCTCGCAAACGAAAGACAGGTCACCACCCTCGGCCTGCCAGGCCAATTCCAATTCCTCGATCGCACGGTCGAAGACGTCGGGTGAGTTTGCATTACTCGTCGACAAGTCGCGACTCCATTTCCAGGCGGAGTGACTCAAGGACGCGGCGCACGGTTCGCTCGGTCCGGTTGATCTGCTGGGCGATGGCATCCGTCGATTCGCCTTGCAGTCGCATTTCGATGCCACGTCGTTCGATGGCATTGCGCGACGCCATGAAGCGCTCAAGCAATTCGATTGCCCCGACGACCTCTTCGGCGGTCGGTTCGCGCGAGATGCCGAGACCATTTGGATCCGGTGGGGTTTCGCGACTTACCGATCGCTTGATCGAAGAGTGGTGTTCGACTTGTCGTTGGAGTTTGTGGACGGCGATGGATGCCAAGAGCCTCCACAGGTCACCGGCGCGCCGCAACACGAAATCACCGCGTTGGGCACGAGCGAAGAAGCTGCGATACGCGGACTGAACGATGTCTTCGGGATCGAGTCGAGTGGCGAGTTTCTGCGACAGACGTTGACGAGCGAGCGCGACGAGCCGTTCGACGTAGCGGTTGTGAATAGTCGCCGCCACGCCGCTATCACCCGCCTCAAGCCGCTCCAACAAGTGCCGCGAATCGTCGTTCATGTGTCGAGAGATCGTCCGTTCATTCACCGCAGCCAGAAGCCTCTCAAGACGGGCCCTACATGACGCTTTGGGAGTGTTTCATCATCAATGCCGATGGACGAGTGTGCAGAGCGAGTAGGGTACACCGTTGATATGAAATTGCAGCTCGCCATAATGTGCAACGTGTCCCGACTTCGGTTTTTCGACGATGGCGATAAACTTACCGGCGTCAACCTTCATCGGTAGTGACTCCCACTTGGAATCGCGAAAATCCTTGTCCTCGGATCGGGCGTACCAAAGCCGAGCGGCCAGTGGTTTTTGAGAACTGTCGACAAGGAATGAAATACCGTTTCCACTCGCATCGTGGTTCCATGTGAGTTTCGGGA
>JACNKX010000001.1 GCA_014381825.1 Planctomycetota bacterium | reverse complement strand
CGGCGGTGGCCGCCGCGCGCAAGCGAAACCGCATGGTGCAAATGGGCACGCAGATTCGCAGTGCTCCCTTCCTGCGCGAGGCAGTCGATTACGTGAAGAGCGGCGCCATGGGAAAAGTGATTTACGGAAAGGCCTGGGAGACGAACCGAAACGGTGCGGTGCACCTGCCACCAGACAGCGACCCGCCCACCGGAATCGACTACGAGATATGGCAGGGGCCGGCGCCCGAGCGAAAATTCAACAAGTCGATCGTTGGCGGCTCTTGGCGATGGCTATTCGACTACGGTACCGGTGACCTGGGCAACGACGGCGTCCACCGCATCGACTACTGCCGACACGTCATGGGACTGGCGAGCATGCCCGAGGCGATCTGCTGTTCCGGCGGGAAGTTCTTCTTTGAAGACGACCAACAGTGGCCCGACACGATGCTGATCAACTATGAGTATCCAGGCAAAGTGTTGCAGTACGAGATGCGTCTCTGGTCGGGGCCAAAACTGTTCGGCGCCGGCGAAGGAGCAGCGGTCTATGGCGAGAACGGTTGGATGCTCCTGTCGAATTCCTCATGGAAGGCGTATGACGCCGACGGAAAACTGGTGCAACAGGGCAGTAGCGATGTCGGCCAACAGGCCCATATCCGAAATTTCCTGGACGCGGTCCGCAGCCGCAAACGCGATTCGCTCAATCAGGAGATCTACTCGGGGCACGTCAGCAGTGCCATGTGCCACGCTGGTAACATCTCCTGGCGGACAGGCAAGAAGTTGCGTTTTGACGCGAAGACCGAAACCTTCGACGACAAGGAAGCGAATCAATACCTCGGACGCGAACACCGCAAGGGATTCGAACTGCCCGACATCGTTTGAAGTTGCATGGCCATCGCTACCCTCCACTGGAGCTCAAACATGAAACTCGAAAAACAGATCATCTTTCTGGTTGTCGTTGTGATGTCGATCAACGCCAGGGCCGTCGAACCTGTGCCGACGAAGTGGATTGACGCCACCGCCTACGTCATCCCCAAGGAGACAGCGACCGACGGCGAGGGCTACTTTGCAATCATCGAAGGCCACAACAGACGCCTGTACATTGGCACGCACGCCAATGCGGTCAACTCGTGGCTGGTCGAATTCGATCCGGGGGCGGAGAAGATGAAGATCGTCGTCGATGCTCACAAAGCGATCGGTAACGACCTGAAGGGTTTTGGAGCCCAAGCGAAAATCCACACGCGAAACAACACAGGCAAGTTGACCGGCAAGATCTACTTCGGCACGAAACAAGGGTATCCGACGGCGACCGAAAAACGTGAAGACTATCCCGGTGGTTATCCGATGGTCTACGACCCAAGGACGGGCGAGACCAAGGTCTATCCGATTCCCGTTCCGCACCATGGCATCAACAGCATCACGCCCGACGAATCACGAGGGGTCGCCTACATATCGACCTGTTCCGATCACCGCCCCGGCCCCGGCGAGAACGCTGTCTTTCTAGTTCTTGATTTGAAGAGCGATTCGTATCGCGAGTTGATGGACACGGAACATAGCTATGGCTTCATTGTGGTGGATTCTCTCGGGCGAGCGTACCACCCGATACTCGGCGGCGACATTGCTCGTTACGACCCGCGAACCGACAAGCTCGAACGGCTAACGCAAACGATCGACGGCAAGCCGCCAACTGCGGCGACTCGCTTGGCTTTGGAAAAACCCGACCCGATCAATTGGGACATCTCGCCAGACGGAAAAACCCTCTACGCCCAACCGATGAGCGGTAATGCGTTGTTTGCGTACGACCTGGCCGTCGAAGGCGACACGCTGCCGGGTCGAAGCCTGGGAACGTTGCTGCCGGGCGCAAACCAGAAGAGCACCGATTGTCGCGCCATGTGCGTCGGCCCGTCGGGCGCCGCTTGGTGTGCGGTCACCGAACAAGTGGACGGAATCAACATGTTGCATCTGGTTCGTTATCGCCCCCGCGACAAAGCACCCGTCGATCTGGGTGTGGTCGCCATTCGCAATCCGGACTTCACCGACTTCACGGATGAAGATGGCAAGCCACTGCCATTCCACGGCGGCTTCAAGAAATTAGCAAATGGCAAGACGACCACCCGCTTCGTCATCCTTGGTGTTTGCGAAACCAAGGACGGCAACGTCAATATCCTCGCATTGCACCCGTACAGTGTGCTGCAAGTCCGGGCCGCTGATATTTCCAAGGCTGGTCGCTGAGTGTGGCGTGAAATGGTGCTCAGCCGAGATGTCCCGCCGGTGTTGGGAAATTGCCACGTAGATCAATTTTGGTCCAGTGAGGTAGCGAGCCTTCCCATTGCAAAGTTTCCTGTAAGCGCCCGTCAACCTAAAAAGGGCATTTTGCTAAATGCACAAAACGCTAACGCCCATCGTCTATACGGTTTACGTGCACAAGACATTTTGCACGGCGTGCACAGGTTTTTAACACAAACGACGTCGGTGCGCGTTTCCTCTCGTCTGTCACGTGTCTGTCACCACATTCCTGTCACGACTTGATT
>JACNKX010000002.1 GCA_014381825.1 Planctomycetota bacterium | reverse complement strand
CCTCGCTCCAATTGCGTGCTCGATAATACGAAAGCTCTGGCGGCAGGGTTGAAGTTATCCGACGCGCATGAGGCGATCGAGCAGTCTCTGCACGGCTGGATACCACTTCGATCGACGGGCGAAATTAGCCGGCGCGCGCTAGCACCCCAATAGGACGGGCACTCTTGCCTGGTAGCACTCTTGCCTGGTAGCACTCTTGCCTGGTAGTGGATCTTGCCAAAGATCCCATGCAGCCCGGATCTTGCCAAAGATCCACTACTGGTCCGGCTAATTTCGATATCATGTTGATTGACAGCGGGCTACCGACACAAAGGCTCGACAACGCGTGCACGAGGCGTTCGACTGTAACGTGAAGGGTCGGGAAATGCTCGAGGTCTACGAGCGAGTTACAAGCACGAAGCGCGAGCGAGTGGATCCGTAAATCAGGCGGATCCCGTGGCAGAAAAACGAGGGCAGGAAAATGCAGGAAAGGAAATGCAGATATGTTTGCCCACCTGAACTGCGCGGGAATAACCGACCGACGCCTCCCAGGGAGTTCCGCTCGATATCGTTTTTCGTGTCATGATTTGCCTGCTACTTTGGGTCTCCAAATGGATCGTCACCGAAACCGCGAGGTACTCTTTTGACCCAGTGTCCATTGTTACCCATCAACTCGGTGATTCCGTCTTCGGTTACGGCGTATAGAGAAACGGGCATCCAACCCAATTCCTTGCCGTCGAAGGCAAGCTGGAAGTCTCTTTTGGGTAGCACGATGGCAACCAGTTTTTCTTTGGGACGCAGTGGAGTCTTGAAGCTTCTCGCGTGCAGCTCGGGAAGACCAACGTTGAGTGGCTTCACTAGTTTGGCGTCGCGCCATTCGAGGCTAACGGCTTTTGCGGTGGGGACGAGAGATTCGAAGACGGCATGCTCGCGGCCATGTCCAAAGGCGGCAAAGTTCTCGGCCCAGTCCTCGTTGTATTTGGCCGCCAAGTGAAACTTCGTCCGGTCAAAGGACGCGTTGTAAAACAAAACGCTGAACCCATTGATCTCGGTGTAGATCTTTTTGCCCGTCGGCACGTCGATATCGCCATCTTCCGTCTTCTCGACGCGGACTTCGTCGGTCACTTCGATTCGTTTGGGATAGTCGAGTCGTAGGTCGTCGTAGACTTTTCGCAAGTTGTCCTTCATCGACTTGGGCATTTTGTCGTATTGCAACTGCTGGAAGCCGGCATAGCCACAGAACATCTGAGGGAGAAAGTCAGGGCGATGGTAGATGAAGACGGGATCAGCCTGTTCGTCAATTTTGCCCAACAATTCTTCGGTGAGCACCGTATGGAAGAACGCGTCACCCGGCATGAAGTATTGGTTCGCGCCGCGGGCGGCGAGGGGAATCATGAGGACGAGTAGGAGTGTCGCCGTGAAATTAGATCGAATACTCATCAAAGTTTACTCCGCTAGTTCGGTCGAATTGGCAGTTCATTCCAGGTTACCACATTCGGCCCAATTTCGATCCACTCATGTGGCTTAACACCCGCTCTTGCCAAGGAGTTGGGTCGTCGCGTCATTTTTTGACCCGATCGTTGAAATCGTTCCGCGACTTCGGCTGCCTCTATCGATAGAGTAAACCGTGGACGATCGAATTTGATTCCTCTATATCTTGTTACGAAAAATGCCAAGCCCCAATATCCGCTCGATGCGTACATTTCTTACTAACCTGACTCTGACAATCGGATTGACACTGTTGTTGTCCGCCAATTTGCGTGGACAGGAGCGGCCGCCCGAGATCGAGATCCTGCGGTCCATCGAAGATGGCGGCGGAATAGGGATGGAGCTGCATCGTGTGACGATCCAAGGGGTTGCCAAGAACGATCTGGGCGAACCGGTTGCCGGTGCGGAAATTTTCGTCGGCTCGACTAATCGACGGCGCCCCACCGATTTCGAACGTTTGTTGGGAAAAACTCGCTCTTCGGCTACGGGCAAATTCGAATTGAAAGACGTCCAATTACTGGTGCTGCGCCGCCCCCAGGGCGACACGGATATTTTGCTCCACGCCGACTGCCAAACGGAATGTTGATTGGCCAAGCAATGCTTAAGTGGACATCCGTCGGTGACCGAATCCAACGATTCGAAGCATCGCGAATCGACGCTGTGCAAACACTCGAGTCGCTCGCACCATCGACGTTTTCTTTGGCATTGCCGCCAGGGACAATGGTTGTCGACAATCGTGCAACTTCCCGACCTGGCCAAGCGCCGGCACCGAGAGGTGCTCGCCCTCGGCCGTCGACCAGACTCTTGCGGCGGCCCGTGATTGACCTGGCTGCCTATTTGCAACGCGGTGGGTTGTGATATCGTAGGACAAAAGTGTGCACTGGCTTTGCCAGCGTTTCTTTGGAGTGCTCCGATTCGTCGGAGCTTTTTTTTATACCCGCGCTGGTCGTTGAGATGAACCGTTGCGATTCCGCGACGTCGTCTGAAAAAGAAAGCGGTGACGAGTCACGGCACTGGTATGTTTCCCCCAAATACCGGCACGCG
>JACNKX010000108.1 GCA_014381825.1 Planctomycetota bacterium | reverse complement strand
CGACATCGGCACAGTCTACAGTTTGCCGGGGTTTGCGGCTCCGGCGTGCGTTGTGGGTCCGCCGGGCGCCCCGGCCGGGGGGACGCCTTCCCGCACCGCCCCGCTGCTCGCCAACAAGGGAGCGGACGGATTCTTTTCGCTTCGCGAAGCGATTATCGCGGCGAACAACACCGCCAATGCCGGCTCGCCCGATTCGATTGCGTTTGGTATTGGATTGAGCGATAGCGGGCATGTTTATTACCGCGACAATGGTGCCGCGGGATTCTCAGCGCCGGTTACAACAATACTGACAGATCCTGCAATCGTCGACTTTGATGCTGATTACCCAGTCGGCGAGGCTCGCAGTTGGTGGCGCATTCAATTGGCATCTGCTTTGCCAACGATGACGGAAGCCGTCGTTGTCGACGGGACGACGCAAAGCGGATTCAGTTCGATGCCGATCATTGAATTGGATGGAGGCACTAATAGCGTAGCTGGCGATGGTTTGAGTTTCACCGGCGGCAGCAACGGATCTGAAGTTCATGGTTTGGTCATTAACGGCTTTGGTGACGACGGCATCGATGTCGGTGCTGCCTCGAATACGACCATAGCCCGGTCGTTTACTGGTGCGGACGTCAGCGGGCTTAACCTCGTTTCCAATGGAGGTTGGGGGCTTAATGCGGCGTCGGCGGTCGGACTGACGCTTAACACTTCGGCCAGCCATTCTCTTTTGTTCGCGGACGATGCCGATCTGCCACCGGCGGGCTCCTATAACGTTGCGGGGCTAATTCAAGAAGGCAGTAACAGCTACTCCATTATCGACGGGAACGACTACGTCTTGATCGATGATGTCATCGTGAGCCCGGCGACTGACACAACAACCGCTGGTACGCTCAGCGGTGTGGGTGGATTGACGAAGGGCGGCGTCGGTAGTCTCGACCTTACCGCCAACAACTCGTATTCGGGCGCGACCGTACTCAATGCAGGTCGGTTGCTGATTAATGGCAGCAATGCCTCCTCAGCCTTGACAGTGAACAGTGGCGGGACGCTGGGGGGATCCGGAACACTCACCGGCGCGGTAACGGTCGCGAGCGGCGGTACTATCGCGCCTGGAAACAGCCCCGGGACGATCACAGTCGGTGACCTTACATTGACGACTGGCTCGGCACTGAACATTGAAATCGAAGGCCCGGCGGCGGGAACAGGGCATGACCAAGTGATCGTCAACGGCACGGTGGATCTGGGCGGCGCGACGTTGAACTTGTTCACAGGTTACGAAGAAGGCGGAGACGTTCTGACGATCATCGACAACGACGCGGCAGACGCTGTTGTCGGGACTTTTGCGGGGCTGGCTGAAGGGGCGACGGTCAACGTTGGCTTATTCGACGCGATCATCAGTTACGTCGGAGGCGATGGAAACGATGTTACTTTGTCTGCGATCAATGAAGCCCCCGTACATAGCTTTCCGACCGCGCAGTTCACCGAAGTCGACACGCCACTCGTACTGTCAGGCGCAAGTCAAATCAGCGTCGCTGACCCAGATGCCGGTTCGTCGCCGTTGTCGGTCGTAATCGCCTCGACCAACGGAACGGTAACCTTAAGCACTATTGTCGGCTTGGGCTTCACGACAGGCGATGGAATGGCTGACTATATGATGGCCTTTACCGGAGCGCAGGCCGACATTAATACGGCGCTGAACGGCCTCACGTTCACTCCCGATCTCGGCTACAACGGAGCAGCCGAGATCAGCATCAAGACCAATGACCAAGGCAACGCCGGGGTGGGCGGCGCGCTGGAGGACAACGATAATCTAGCGATCACGGTCGGATCAACATCGATCAGGTTTGCCGAGGGCTCTGGCGGCTATTCCGGTACGGAAGACACGGAGCTTCAAGAAGACAATCCGGCCACGTCATTTGGTGCGGCAACGTCGATTTCGGTCGATTTGCAAAACGGCGGCTCGTTGGAATCGCAGGGTCTCATTCAGTTCGGCAATGTCTTTGGTAGCGGTGCTGGCCAGATACCCTTCGGATCGACGATCAACTCCGCCAGTCTGACCGTTGAAGTGTTCGATGTTGCCGGAGCTTCCGATACGATTTCACTGCATCAGATGCTTACTTCGTGGAGCGAAGCGTCGACGTGGGGATCGTTGGGAGGTGGTATTCAGACTGATGACGTCGAGGCAAGTAGTGCAGCCGATAGCACGATCGCGACGCCCGACTCCTCGGGCCCACAAACATTTTATGGCCTGGAAGCAGCCCTTCAGTCATGGTCTTACGGTAGTGCAAACGACGGGTGGGCAGTCATCATTGACAGTAATAACGGTTGGGACTTCTACGCATCCGAACATGCGACGGCGACATTCCGTCCTGCGCTAACCGTCTCGTTCACACTGCCTCAACCATCCGTCGTGGATCTGGATGCCGACAACAGCAGCGGAGCCATCGGGAGCGATTACGTTGCGACATTCACCGAAGGCGATCCAGGAGTTGTCGCGGTCGATACAGACGCGTTGATCGCTGATCCCGACAGCACGACCTTGGACTCGCTCACAGTCACGCTGACCAACCGCCCGGACGGTGCCTCCGAGTCACTTTCAGCCAACGCTGGCTCGACAGGGATCGGAGTCAGCTACGTCAGCGGTACGGGAGTGTTGTCGCTGACTGGGACGACGAGTCTTGCGAACTACGAACAGGTTCTAAGGACCGTGACCTACGACAATACAGATCAAAACCCCGATGTTACTGACCGGATCATTACCTTTATCGTGGACGATGGCTACGAGTTCTCAGCGACGTCGACCGCGACTATATCGGTTGTAGCCGTCAATGACGCTCCTGCGGTGGCGGCTCCCGGTGCGACGCTCAATGCAACCGAACAAACTGACCTCGCAATCGAAGGAGTTGGGTTCTCCGTTACCGATGCAGACGAATCAGGTTTAGGTGCAAACGCCACGCTGGCGGTCGGCGAAGGAATCATCACGATCGTCGTGGGCGACTCTGGAGTCACCATCGCATCCGGCAACGGAACCGGCACCGTGTTGATCAACGGCACGATCGCGGAAGTCAACAACTTGCTGACCGCCGGTGGAACGGGGACCATCGCCTACAACAACAACACAGACACTCCCAGTGCGTCGACAACGCTAACAGTCACCGTCAATGATGAAGGCAACTACGGCATCGACCCGGGCACCTCTGGCGACGCAATCTCCGAAGAGGGCACGAACAGTCAGGTAATCAACATCGTGGCGGTAAATGACGATCCTTTGATCGCGACGAACTCGGGAATGACTGTCAGCGAAAGTTCCACAAGTAACCTCGTCACGATGGCGATGCTCAACGAAGGCGATCCGGACGATGCGGGCACGGGGCTCACCTACACCGTGACGGCCGTCACAACCAACGGCACACTGCGGTTAAGCGGCGCTGTCCTCAATCTGAGCGATACGTTCACGCAAGACGACATCGACAACAACCGCATCAGCTACGACCACGACGGCAGCGAGACCACCAGCGACAGTTTTGATTTCAGCTTGGCCGACGGCGGCGAAGACGCTTCGATGCCGGTCACGGGAACGTTTAACATCGTCGTGACCCCAGTGAACGATTCCCCGACCATCGCGACCAATACAGGATTCACCGTCGCCGAAGGTTCCACAAGTAACCTCGTCACGACGGCGATGCTCAACGAAGGCGATCCGGACGATGCGGGAGTTGGGCTCACTTACACGGTGACAGCTGTGACAACCAACGGCACGTTGCGGTTAAGCGGCGCTGTCCTCAATCTGAGCGATACGTTCACGCAAGACGACATCGACAACAACCGCATCAGCTACGACCACGACGGCAGCGAGACCACCAGCGACAGTTTCGACTTCAGTCTGGCCGATGGCGGCGAAGATGGTTCGATGCCGGTCGTGGGAACATTTAATATCGTCGTGACGCCAGTGAACGATTCCCCGACCATCGCGACCAATACAGGATTCACCGTCGCGGAAGGATCCACAAGTAACCTCGTCACGACGGCGATGCTCAACGAAGGCGATCCGGACGATGCGGGAGTTGGGCTCACTTACACGGTGACAGCTGTGACAACCAACGGCACGTTGCGGTTAAGCGGCGCTGTCCTCAATCTGAGCGATACGTTCACGCAAGACGACATCGACAACAACCGCATCAGCTACGACCACGACGGCAGCGAGACCACCAGCGACAGTTTTGATTTCAGCTTGGCCGACGGCGGCGAAGACGCTTCGATTCCGGTCACGGGAACGTTTAACATCGTCGTGACGCCAGTGAATGACGCACCAGTCGTCGTCGCCCCGGGAAGCGCGCTGAGTGCGACGGAGCAAACGAACCTTGCGATTCAAGGCACCGGTTTTGGTTTCAGCGACGTGGATGAAGGCGGCAGTGGTGCCATCGCTACTTTGAACGTGGGAGAAGGAGCTATCACTGTTGCCCAAGGTGACAGCGGCGCGACAGTCACTGGCGGCAATGGCACGGGTACTGTCACGCTAGCCGGATCGATCGCTCAGCTGAATAACCTGCTGACGGGGAGTGGTACGGGAACGGTCACCTACTTCAACGCCAGCAACACTCCCAGCGCGGCCACGACTCTGACGGTCACAGTAAACGACCAGGGCAACACAGGCGCTGATCCGGGGCTGACCGGTAATGCGAGTTCCGAAGAAGGGACCAATAGCGCCTTCATCAACATCACGGCGGTCAACGACGATCCGATCAACGCTGGTACTTTGCCAACGGATGTCGCCGTTACCGAAGACATTGCGAGTAATATCGATCTGTCTGTCGTTGACTTGAACGATGTGGATACTGGAACTGGCACGCTGACGGTTACGCTTACTACTGCGACGGGCGGTAACTTGACGGCAACCTCGGGCGGCGGGGTCACGATTGGTGGCAGTGGAACGGGTGTGCTGACGCTGGACGGTACGCAAGCGGCTTTGAACACTTTCCTCGACACTGTGAGTAACATTACCTACTTGCATGCAATCGCGAACGCGAATGGAAACGATTTCGACACGATTCAAGTCGACGTCACCGATAACGGAAACATGGGAGCGGGTGGTGGTGGCTCAATTGCGTTCGGGACGGTCAACGTCGATATCGGCGCTGTGAACGACACTCCGACGAACACAATTCTTGGCACACAGACGGTTGCCGAAGAGACGCAAACCGCGATTCCTGGACTCACCGTAGCGGATGTCGATGCGGCAGCAAGCAACATCACGACGCGACTGCAGGTTACGAATGGCGTTCTCGATGTGACCTTGTCAGGTGCGGCGACGATCTCGGCCGGCACCAACGCCACAAACGATCTAACTATTCAGGGCACGGTTGCAGACGTGAACGGAACGCTCGCTTCGCTGCTCTACACAGGCGATCTGGATGTAGTCGGAGTCGCTGCTGACACGCTGACGATGACGACCGACGACCAAGGCTTCACCGGCGCGGGTGGCGCGTTGCAGGACGTCGATACTGTGCAGATCGATATCACTGGTGTGAACGATGCGCCAGTTGTCACTGCTCCATTGTCTGGCTTGACTGCCGTCGAGCAGACAAGCTTGTCGATCGAAGGCACGGGATTCGGCGTCTCGGATGTTGATGAAGCAGGTAGCGGTGCCGTGGCAACATTCAACGTCGCCGAGGGAGCGCTTACGGTCGTTGCAGGTGACAGCGGAGTTGCGATCACCGGCGGCAATGGAACAGGAGCCGTTACGTTTAACGGCGCGATCTCGCAGATCGACAGTCTGTTGACCGGAACAAGTACAGGCACGATCACGTACTACAATGCAAGCGATACGCCATCTGCCAGCACAACGCTGATGCTGACCGTGAACGATCAAAGCAACACAGGCGCCGGTGGCCCGCAAGCGACTGTCGCGGCCACGGTCATCACTTTGACTGCCGTTAACGACGCCCCTCAGATTGATCTCGACGCGGACAACAGCAGCGGCCAAGGTGCTGCTGACTTTGCCAACACGTTTATCGAGGATGGGGGTCCCGCCGCGATTGCGGATGTCGACGCGGCACTGTCCGATCTTGACAGTCCGACGCTTGCCTCGCTGCAAGTTGTATTGATGAATCAGTTCGACGGAACGGACGAGATTCTCGCGGCTGACACAACCGGAACAAGCATTACGGCGAGCTACGGCGCTGGAGTCTTGACGCTGACGGGCGTCGATGTGACTGCCAACTATCAGCAGGTTCTCCGAACGATTACCTACGAGAACGCATCGCAGAACCCGGACACAACCGCGCGAACCATTGAGTTCATCGCGAATGATGGCATCGTTACCAGTAATCTCGCAACGGCAACCGTCGCCATAGTTCGCCAAAATGACCAACCAGTGACTGTCGCCGATAACTACTCGGTTGATAACGACAAAACGCTGACCGTCGCCGTTCCCGGTGTGCTTGTTAACGATAGCGACGTCGATAACGACCCGCTCAGTGCCACGCTAGTCAGCGGACCGCCAACTGGATCATTGACTCTAAACGCAGACGGCTCGTTCTCCTACCTTCCGGATTTAAACTTCAGCGGCACGACTTCCTTCACTTACGTTGCAAATGACGGCACGATTGACTCCGTGCCGACGACGGCAACCATTGAAGTCGTCGCGACCGCCGCGCCGCCGATCGATCCTGGCCCGGCTCCTGAGCCCCCTCCGACCGAAGATCCCGACGATGATGAAACGGATGAGACGGAAGAAACTCCTTCGGATGATCCTCCAGCGACACCCGTGGACGATGGACCGAGCGATACTGGCTCCATTCCGAAAGGACCAAGTGGCCCGAGTTCTGATTCCAATCACGATGTTGCGCCGGCAGAAACAACTTTTGCTCTCTCCACGAACGACGATGACGCAAGCGAAGAAGCGGTCATCGAGTCCTTGCGTGCCGGTTCGGCCCGAATTGGCGGGCGTTCGACATTCTCGAGGACTGGTTTATCGGGGGCGCAGCGATTCGGTTCTGTCGATCTTGCTACTTCGTTCGGCGAGTTTGGATTGACTGAAATTCAACGTGGCCTGTTGTGGCAGCAACTCGACACGCTCCAAGAACAACTTGAGTCGGATAGCGAACGCGAATCCCACATTGCCGGAACTGCGACGGTGGTGTCGGCAGCCATCTCTACCAGTTATGTGATCTGGGCTCTGCGCGGCAGCTTCCTGCTGGCAAGCTTTTTGTCGACTGTTCCGGCTTGGCGATCGCTTGACCCGCTCGCGATCATCGAGAACGAGCACAATGCGGTTACTAACGATGATGACAATGAAACGCTCGCCGATATTGCTCAGTCCAAGCCGAACCAGGTTGCATCGTCGAACGAATCATCATCTGACAACGCCGACGATAAAACCGTCCGGACCTAGACAACGCGTAAACTCGTCAGCTTGTCGGTCCGTCTCTGCCGGAAATCCGGCCTGCTTCGTTAAGGGGATGTATCGCTCGCATTCTTCGCAGATGTGCGGACTTCCGCTCGGCGGAAATTCTCCTAACACGTTGGTGCGTGCTAACTTTGGGTAACACTCCGGTGCAACTGCGCGCTTTCTCCAGCGAAGCGTGGCTGGCCGTCTACGAAGTTTTCGCATGACACGTATTTCAATCTCATTCCGAATCGCCATTTGTTTAGCGCTGCTATCGCTGTGCGGCGTCTTACTTGCGCGCGTCGCTGGCTTGTTTCCGGACACTCAAGAGATTCGATTAAAGGGACGCGTTTCGTTATGTGAGTCACTCGCGATCAATTGTTCGATGTTGGCCAACCGTCAGGACTTCCGCGGAATTGAGAAGAATCTCAAAGCATTCGTGTTGCGCAATGAAGACGTTCGATCGGCCGCACTCCGTCGCGGCGATGGTGAGGTCTTAGTTCAGGTTGGCGATCACACTGCCTATTGGTTGGGGACCAGTGATGGTCGATCGACCGATGCGCAGATCTATGTGCCGATTGCGGCAGAAGATAGGCATTGGGGGAACGTCGAGGTTGCCTTTCAGAATATGGCGTCCGTCGGATCGACGACGCAATGGATGTCGCCCTTCGTCGAGTTCGCGATATTCATAACCGCCTGTAATGCGGCCTTGTTCATCTTTTGGCTTCGCCGCGTGCTGATGCATTTGGACCCGTCGCGAGTCATGCCGCAGCGAGTCCGCTCAGCACTCGATACGCTTGCCGAAGGTCTGCTTGTTCTGGACAGTGACGGCAGGATCGTGATGGCGAATAAGTCATTTCTGTCAACCGTCGGACAAGAGCCTGCGCAGTTGCAGGGCCGCATCGCGTCGGAGCTGCCATGGACAGGCGAACAACAAGTCGAGGAGCACCCGTGGCACGAGTCGATGCGGGAAAATTCACCGTGTGTTGGAGTCCCATTGCAGTTGCAAACGGGTGAGTATAATGAGCGTGCATTTCGTGTGAACGTCGCCCCAATCCTCGGCGAGGATGGAAATAATCGCGGAGCATTGGCGAGCTTCGACGACGTGACTGAGTTGGAAGTCAAGAAGGGCGAGTTGCTCAAAATGCTCAAGACGCTCAAGGCGTCACGCGCAGAGATTCAAGAGCAAAACACACAACTCAAGCTGCTAGCGACAATCGATCCGTTGACGGAGTGTATGAATCGGCGTTCATTCTTCCCATTGTTCGATCAACATTGGGAAGATTCGCAATCCAACAACAAGTCGCTCTGCAGCTTCATGGTAGATATCGACCATTTCAAGTCGATCAACGACGATCACGGGCATGCCAAGGGCGATGAAGTCCTCAAAGGTGTTGCGGCGTGTCTGCGTCAACTGGTTGGCATCGAGGGATTGGTTTGTCGATTTGGCGGCGAAGAGTTTTGCGTCCTGCTTCCCGATTACGACGAGGACCGCGCGGTGGCGCTCGCTGAGAAGATTCGCATCGAGATATCGAAAATCGATTTCGATATTCCTGCGACCACAGTAAGCCTTGGCGTTTCGTCGATTCATCTAGGTGCCAACAGCCCACAGGAAATGTTGGAGGAAGCCGACAAGTGTCTGTACATCGCCAAGCGGAACGGGCGTAACCAAGTCGTTAAGTACACGCGTCAGATGACAGAGGTCGAAGTCGACGAGTCCAAGATTCGTCGAACGAAACCCGACGGCGAAGAGAATTCGTCATTGACGCACATCCCATTTCCAGCTGTGGCGTCGCTGATGTCGGCGCTCGCTTATCGGCATGCAGAAACGGCCGATCACAGCACACGTGTCGCCGATCTCTGTGTAGCCGTCGCTCGCGGTCTCATGTCGGTCAGCGAGTCCTACATCCTGGAGATTGCGGCGTTGTTGCACGACATTGGCAAGATCGGCGTGCCAGACGCAATCTTGTTGAAGCCTGGAGAACTGACGGCGGAAGAATGGCGCGTCATGAAAATGAACGAGCGAATCGGCGTCGAGATCGTTGGTTCGGCGTTCTACTACGAACCGCTCGTCGACGTGATTCGATTCCACAAGGCTCCGTTTGATTCGAGTAATGACGCCACGCGCCTTCCATCGGGCGACGAATTGCCGATGGGGGCCAGAATCTTGGCAATCGCCGACGCCTACGATTCGATGGTGACCGAACGAGCCTATCGCAAGGCTCGAACACGTGACGAGGCGTTCGCTGAGCTCCGACGTTGTGCTGGTACGCAGTTCGATCCGGCGGTCGTTGCGCGATTCATCGAAGTCGTTGCCAGCAAACCGCAGATTGCGCAAGCGTCAAGTCGCAAGATTCCCCGCCAAACCGCCATTCAAATGGCGACACAAGTCGAAGAATTGGCACGTGCTCTCGACGAGCAAGACCTTGGTGCGATCGAAGCGCTCGCCACCCGTCTGCAAGCCACTGCTGGTTGTGCAGGGGCAACGGACCTGGAGACTCTGGCGGGTAAATTGAGCGCCAGTGCAACCGCGTCAGACGATGCCTCCGAGATATTTGAACTTACCATCGAATTGATGGACCTCTGCCGCTCGGCTCAACGCGCCGCGGTCTCTTCGATACCGCCGACGAACGCGACGTAGCGTTTGATGCGTCGTGTCATCAGATCGAGTAGAATGCGAGCCGTCTCGTCGATCGACGTCGTTGAAATACTCGGCTTCCAATGAGAACGATAATGGCTGCTAGCGCTATCAACTATACGTACCGTTACAACTTCGCATCAACGGTCGAAACAGTCAGTACACAGCCTCGCTGACAATTAGCGACCAGTCTTGATGAGACGTCGGACGACATCTTCTTCGACGGCAGATTGCGACGTCCAGCTGTCGTTGGTCGCATGCTCGGTGTGCTGTGTGATACGGTGAGGACAAGGTTCTATCAACCTCTCGATCCGCTCGTCCTTGATCCAGTGGTTACGAGCGGTGGCGGTATGTTGAGATTCGAGGGCTTCAGCAGTTGTTGCGGTGTCTATGCTCGCGTCGATTTACCGCCGGAATCGTTCGATGTCGATTTGCGAGGAAAGGGAACGACAAACGTCGACTTCAATGAACCGATGCGTGTGGCGCTGCGTCGCCTTGCGGACGAAGAGAGTGCTGGCCTGCGTGTTGGTGGGCAAGGGGTAACATTGACCAAGGGCGAGCAGCAGATCATCGAACGCAAGGTCAAGCTGTCTGTTCGCTGGATAAAAGGTTTTTGCGAGGTCCAAGCCTATCAACCTCGCTTAGTTCCACAATTCGAGATGACCGCGTTGGAGGCACGCGAGCTGTTTCGCACGCTGCCGAAGGGCCATTCTCGCCACGGCTCGTTCCTGCTGAAGAGCGGAAGAGTGTATCGCTTCTCGCCTCGCGAGCAGCCAGGTGCGGTACGAATCGAGGGCGCCGATCGAATTCGCATTCTCGAGCCTCTACTTCCGACGGCCAAGACGGTGCGGGTGTGGTACGACACTGATTCACAGGCCAGCGGATGGGAGATTGCGAACGACGTTTCTCGTTACTTTGCACTGCTCAGCCCAGAACTAAATCGTGGCTTCTCCGGCGAAGGGCAAATGCTTGAGCGGCTTGCGATCGGCAATTGGGAGACCGCACTGCCACAAGTTGCGGATTCTCTAAACTGGCAGTCGAGCATTGAACCAACTGACATCAGTGTTCGTGCAGGCGTTGGCGAGGGAGAAGTCGAAGCGGCACTCGCCGTGCTCGGAGCCCGTGGTTTGACCGGATTCGACGTTGCTTCCGGGCGTTACTTTCATCGCGTGCTTCCGTTTGATATCGAGAAGGTCGATCAGTTGCAGCCGAGATTGAAGAACGCGCGTGGACTCGTCGAAAACGTTCAGATCATATTGCGCGATGGAGAGCAAGTCGATGCAAAAGTTCCAGGGACTGAGTTCGAACAATTCGTGCGACTGCGACCAGACGGAAACAAGTGTACCTGCAGATGGCACAGTCGCTATCAAGGCCAGCGCGGACCCTGCAAGCATATCCTCGCAGTTCGCATGAAAGTCGAGGGTGTCGCAAATGTTGGAAGCGACGACGCGGTGGCTAAGCGGTTGGCGACGGAAGAGTAAGTGAAGATGACACGAGACGAACTTCAACAAGTGTACCACTCGTGCAAGACTCCGCTCGCTGTTGCAGAAGCATTTTGCCAAGTCTCAGAAGCAGATCGCAAGAAGCTATCACGCACGGCCCAAGAACTCTACAAGTCCGCGCGGCAGGGAGAGCGAGACAATTGGGGCATGCCAAGCCAAGAGGGAGCCGTCGCGAGGCTGGCGATGCTCGCTTGCTGTCCGTGGAGTCAAGCCAAGAGAGTTGGAACTAGTGGACGAGGCATGTTTCCAGACCGCGGGCCGTGGATGGAAGCGGCGTGTCAAATCCTAACCGACCGACGGCCAGCATGGGCGGGCGATTGGATTATCCTGCAACTCGATTCGTCCGATGCCTGGGGCTGGCAAGTTCTTTTGCGGTGGAACGACGTCCGCGAGCTAATGCGCGCGGGTGTGATCGAGCGCCCTGCCACCGACGGGTACATTCGCGTCTTGGCGCAGAGCGGATACTTTAGCCTGGATCTTGATCGAGACGCAGATACGCTTGAGAACGACATTTGGCAGTTGTTTGAAGTCGAAAACACTGCATTCGACATTTTCCCGGATCCAAAAAAGATAGATCGCAATCGATGGCGAACCGGCGAGCAGCCAACACAACCAGGACCGCTGCACGAACCGTACAACGGCTGGCCACGAACATTGTACCAGCTTGCTTACGAGGGAAAGATCGATCGCGGTCAGCTGATCGACGCTATCTTGGCCGGGCTGTGGCACGACTTCCGAAGCCCGATGCGTACGGGCTTACTTCGATTTCTGGATGTCCTCGATATCACGAACGAAGAAATCGCTCAACGCGAGCCCGCCTTACTGGAATTGCTTCGCACTGAGCGAGGTCCCGTTGCTGGCATGGCGTTGAAGTCACTCGCTCGGTTGCAAAAAGCGAAGAAGCTCGATGCGACGGCCTTCCTGGCCGCTGTTCCCGCCGTGTTCACAATTTCATCGAAGTCACAGCCAAAGAGTGCTGTATCGCTGATCAAACGGATCGTGGCAAACGACGCGGTGCATCTCGCTGCCGCAGTCGAAGCGGTCCGCGCCGCCTTGCAACACGCGTTGCCAGATATCCAGGAGATCGCTGTCAACTTGCTGGCCAGATGGAAAGCAACGAACGACTCGATTGATCTGAGGCGTGTTGCCGATGAGACTGCGGGCCTTTCGGCCCATAACGAAAGCGTCTCGACGAACTTACGAAAACGCAAGCCAACAACGGGCCGGAAGTCGCGAGCGGCACGCTGACAGCTCCTTCAACATCAACCGACGACTTCGAAACGCAAAGAGAGTCGATGCTGAATCGTGTGGCTGCGTTACCAGAGTGGCTTCGCGTAGCATCCGGCATCGTTGATTTGGCCGAGATATTGGAAGGGAACCTGCTGCCGCCGCCCTTCGACCCCGATCCGGCCTGCTTTCCAGTCCTTTCTTGTCTTGTGCCGATCGATCCAATTTCGGACGTCGACGAGTTGCTCGACACCGTCGCACACATGTTCGAGGTGGTTGATACACCCGAGGTGATCGAACGCGTCGTCGACGGGATACTACGACTGGGGCACGAAACAATCGAGTCGTTCGAGTTGAAAACAGAGCCCTTGCGTCACGCGAAAGTTGGAACTGAATGGATCGGGCAGACGCCAGCGGGGATACTGATGTGGTCTGTGCCAAACGTGGTCAAATTGATTGGCGCCTGGCTACACATCGATTTTGAACACCCTTGGAATTCAAGCAGCGATCTCCCTGCGCTGGAGGTTGTCTCTCGGCGAGTGGGCACGTTCCGACCAGATTGGCAGAGCCGAGCGCCGATTCCCGCATTGGCAACACCCACGCATCGCGGTGGTTGGATCGATGCAAGAGTCTTCGTGAGGCGTCTGAACGCTATCTTCGCGGCCGATCGCCTTCCCAATCGGCTTGATTTGATCGGGGGGGTGTTGCGGTTGGTGCCGGACTTTTGCGACGAGGCGATGGAACTTGCGAAGACCTTGCCATCCGCTTATCGACGAATCGTCCAATACGCTTTAGGAGGTGACGCCCGGCCGACCAAAGAGGACAGTGATCGCGCCGACCTATGGTTAGCCGCTGGACGAGCGAGGCAACCACGCGGCGATATCGACGAACTTCACGTTGTCGGGCTTAGTGACAAAGAACCCAGTAGTGCCGCAGACGCTGATTTTCAATTCAATCCAGAAGTTGATCCAGCTGAGTTCAAACACGCCCGATGGAGTTCAGGCCACGTAAGTCGTACGGTCAGTGTGACGCCGAGAGAGGCTAGTCTGTCGACACTTCACTCACGACCGACCGTCGCATTGGCGGCGCGTTTGCTCGACCGCCAGCCACTGACGTTCTTACAGAACTGGCAACAGGAGCTGATGACCTCGGTGTGGCCTGCGAATCCGGACGCAACGATGGCCGTCGCGTGTCACCAACTCATGACACGGCTGGACGATAGGGGGTCTGTGTTTGAACCCGTCGAAGGGTTGTTAACACCTTTGGCGACGCCTGATCGCGGCTGGTCCGAGATTGGGCGAGTTGCTCTTTGGCTGAGTCTCTTAAGTCGTAACGATCAGGCGCGCGGGTTCGGGATCGACATCATGATCGACGGGATCGATGATGGCCGAGCACATCCCGATCCGCTCGGCCAGACGCTGACCTACATTGCTAGTGGCGGCTGGATTAAGTTGAACCGTCTGACCGATGCACTCCACGAAGTGACGCGGACCTCGGTGCTTGCTGAACGCGTCGTCGCCGAATCGTTGGATCAATTGATTGCGTCATGGGAGTCGCCCCCTCGCGACGCCTATCATGTCCTCGGCTTGCAGTTGGAACTGTTAGCTAACTTGGGCCAAGCTCCCTTGGGACGATCCAAGGCTGTGCTTCAGGAGATTCGCGGGAACGGTAAAGCGGCAAAACTGTCTCGCCAGCTTTGCGAACTTGAACCACTCTCGTGTTCTGCGCTGATTCGGCAGTCGTCGTTCGAGGCCGCGAGAGGACGAATTGAGCGATGTGAACGAGTATTGAGATACATCGATCGTGAACGTCAAGTTTCGAGCGGTTCGGGTTGACGCCATTCGTCGACGCGCTCAGGCCATACAAACGCCGCCGTCGATATTGTACGCCTGGCCAGTGATCATTCGGGCCGCGTCACTGGCGAGATAAACTGCCATCGGTGCGATATCTTCCGGTGAAAGTCTTCCGCCAATCGGCGTCAGTTGCTTTTCATGGGCCTCGAATTCCCGGCCGAGCCGATCCGCGTCGTACTGTACGCGAATATCGTTCATCCGAGTTTGAACGGGACCTGGGCAGATGCAATTGACAGTGATTCCATCCGCTGCATGCTCGTTGGCGAGCGAACGCATCAGTCCAATAACACCATGCTTGCTCGCGACGTAGGCGCCCGCATGTGGTGCGGTGATGCGACCGTTGATCGAAGCGACCGTGATGATCCGGCCCCAGCTTTGCTCGCGCATGTGCGACAACACCGCTTTCGAAAGCAAATACGGAGCCGTCAGGTTTACTTCCATCGTCAAATCCCAGAACTCGTCGCGATAGTCGGCCAGTGGTCGAGGGTCGGCGCTGCTTCCAACGCCGGCATTGTTAACCAAAATGTCGATCGGTCCGAATGGCGTTCCACCGTGCGCGATGAGTGTTTTCGTTTGGCTGCGGTCCGCGAGATCGCACTCAACGGCAGCGGCAACTCCTCCAGCGTCGGATATCTCGCGAACAACCGTTGCTAGTTCATCGCTGCTGCGCGACGCGATAACGACTTGCGCTCCAGCGGCTGCCAATTGAGCCGCAATCGCTCGACCAATACCTCGACCACCACCCGTTACGAGCGCTACGCGTCCGTTCAATCCCATCTCATTAGTCTCCCAACCGAAGCGTGATTCCGACGAGTCACTTGGCGTACAGCTCGCGAGTATGACGGACGAACGCGGGGTATGCCAGACGAGTGCCGTAACTGACCTTTCGCCCGAAAGTCCAATGGAAAGCCGAGAGGTGATTTGCTTCCGCGCGACCAAGTCGGGTATTCTTGTCGCAGAACGACGTGAAAATCTGCCGCGAATAGTCTGTCGATATCTGGTCGTTGAGGATGCGACGGCGTGGCGCGTAACTCAACATATATAAGTGACCGGATCATGAAAACGACCCGTTATCTATTCTCCTTCGTGCTGGCCGTGACTGGCCCCACGATTGCAATTGCGCAAACGACGCAGAACCGTGCAGCCGATGGATACTTCAACCAGAAGGTCGCCGACTCGAATCCGCTGCGTACCGAGCAGACGCGGGAACTGGACGAGTACATCAAAGCGATCGCCGCAGACCGGACTCGTTTCGAGAAACTGTTTACGCCCGACTATTCGTCCACGCATGCTTTCGAAGCGTCCGCCGAGCCACTACGAACGGCGTTCTGCGAGTCCATCGGCTATCCACCGCCTGGAGCGCGATCGGAGAAACCGGCTTCGTTCAAGCAGATCGGAGAAGACAGCATCGGGACTTATTACCGAGCCATGATTCCGATTCTTCCCAGCGTTCATTCTGAAGGGATCTACATCATTCCGAAGAAGGCTCAAGGAAAAATGCCCCTTGTGATTTCAATGCACGGCGGTGGCGGCTCGCCAGAGGTGGCCCTGTTCAACGGCGGAGCCAACTACAACGACATGGTGCGAGGTGCGGTCGAACGGGGATATGTCGTTTATGCGCCTCAGCATCTGTTTCGTGCGGATGGATTCCCCACAGACATTCGGCGCCAGATCGATAATCGGATGCGACTGGTCGGTACGAGCATCACGGCTGTCGAGATTGCTAAGATCGCCTACGCGATCGATGAGTTGCTCAAGCGACCGGAAGTCGACCCCGATCGCATCGCGATGGTCGGCCTGTCCTACGGTGGCTATTACGCTCAGGTAACCCCCGCGATCGACACACGCATCAAGGTCTCCGTGTCGAGTTGTTACTTCGGTGTACAGGAAGGACGTTTCGAGCAGGACGAACTCTCAGTCCCCACGGATTTCCGTTTCATGAACCGCATCACACTGTTCGACGACGGGGACCTCGTCGCGCTGATCTGTCCGCGAGCCCACCAGATTCAGGCGGGATCCCGCGACAACGCCTCTCATCGCGAAAAGGGGAAGAGTCTCGCGCTTCGGTCGGCAACGTTCTTCGAAAAACTCGGACTGCGAGATCGTTTTGAGCACGTGGTCTTTGAAGGAGGCCACGAATTCAATGATGCATCGGCATGGGCTTTCGTAGAGAAGCACTTGCAATGACGAAGTTGCACGGTTCGCGCTACGAACTAATTGACGGGCGATGCGAACGAAGGTGCTATCTCTTCGACGTCGAGCCATTGAATCGGAGCGGGCGCGGAGATCACGACGTCTTCTTCCCAACTATCAAGAACCGATCGGCAGGCGAGGCACAACTCGTCGCTCTCCAACAGACTCGGCGAAGCATAAACCACGGCAAGGAACGAGTCTCCCATCGCCTGATGCGAAGCTCGATGACAGTTGCACAAGGGGCAGCCACCGCTGGGACCGGAATGCGTTAGGTGAATCATGGCTTCTCCTCTCGAACCGAAGATGAGACGGTCGCTTCTACGCCAATCGCCATTGCAACACCACGAGTAGACCGACGTGATGCGGGATCGGAATTGGCACGCTCGGCGAACGCGAGCGATTGCGAAACACTTTCCAGAGAAAAGACTTGCGAGAAAACACCCTCAGCCGAAGTTGAGGGCTTCCTCTACTCTGCGTAACGGTAATTGAGACGCTGTTGCTAGCGGGAAAGTTCCCGAAGAAGTTCCCGAATGTTTTGCCGCCGGAGCCGTGTTCCAGCTACGCTCGAATCCCGTCAATCGATTTGAACTCCCGATCCTTCGGGCCAAGCCGATCTTTGCTACCCATTCCGGCGAGCATCGTGTTGTAGACGTCGATTCCTTCCGCACCGACGTCCATGATCTGGCCAGTCTTAAAGTGACCGTTCGCACCGGTGATCGCGTGGAAGACTCCAGAGAGTTCTCGCTTGACGTCGTTATGACGCCCGTCGCCCGACTCCGTTGAAATCGTGATCAATGAATTCTCCAGGATCGTGCGACCGTTCGTTTCCATCGCGTCGGGACCGTTTAAGCGATGGAGGAAGTAGGCAACCTCTCGCATCTTCATGTGAGCGTGGGCTCGCAGCTGCTCGTTCTTCTTCTTCTCGTTGAACTTGTGCCACCACTCGTGACTACAACCTTGGTCGCCGGATGCATTCAATTGTTTGGCGTCGTCAAATTGCCAAATGGTTCGACCGTCGTACTTGTAATCGCCCTTCACGCGAAGCCGTTCGCCTGCCGCGAGGAAAGTCAACGATCCAAATCGGACGCGATCAAGTTGAACTGCCAAAGCGTAGAGATCTGCCAGCAGACGCCATTCCGCTGTCAGGTCGTCGAGCGGCATGTCGATTCCCTGACCACCTGGATCTGCCGGTCCGCCATGAGCCAGCTTCGAACGCGGCGGCAAGCCGGGCGCACCTTTGGGGCTCGCCTTCATCTCGTATGCACGCTGTTCATACTCTCGAATTCGTTCCAGATGATCCGCGACTCGAGCTTTCGACGCGGAACCAAGTGGTGAGTTTGCACCGGTGAAGAATTGATACTGCTCAACGACCGAATCGAGGACGCTACGTTTGAACTGGCGTTTCTCTGCATCCGTGCCATCGGATCCAGAGATCATTCCAAAGACCCGTTCGAACAAATCGCGGGGGCGCTCCTGGATTGTTGCAGCAACCGTTCCGTTTTGGTTATAGCTATGGACGTATCGCCCAACACGACTGCGCCGAAAGAACGTGCCGCCCATCAAAGTTGGCACCATGCCGGAGGGTAAGCCGTCTGGATAGTGTGTCTTGCGAACGACCTGATCGATCGAAGGACCACCGGCTCTAGCTTCGCCATCAGGCGGCTCGGCGGTAAACGCTCCCGAGGCTCCGTCATAATGAGCGTTGATGCCCGACTCGTCGCAACGAACTTGATCGACGTTCCGCATGATCAGGAGCTTGTCGCTCAGCGGCTTGAGAGGCTCGAGAACACCATCGAAACCTTCTGTTTGCAGCGGAGCCGGGATGCCGAGTCCGAAAAAAACGTTGAACGATCGAACGGGCACTTCATTCGCCGCTGCGCCGAGTGCGGTCGAGCCGATCATCTCTTCCAAAAGCGGCAAGCCGATCGTCGCTGCTCCGACGCTTCTGAGCATGGTGCGACGATTGATGCGAGGGCTCGTCATTGCGTATTCTCCGTGCGAGTCGTTTGAACAAGATCGCTCGTGACAATTGCGGTGATCAGGCTGGAGTAAGTTCCTCCATCAGCCTGAGCCGATTCGTGTATCTTAGCAACAATCGATGCATCTGCCGCCACCAATGGGCGGCCAAGGGCAAACTGGGTTACTTTCCAGGTCAGGGATTCGGCGATGCGGTCACTTGTCGCCAAGAGCGTCATTAATTCCGCTGAGTTCTTATAAGGAATGGATTTTGCCGCTCCAGGAAATAGGATCTCGCCGTCGTCTCGCAGTTGGTTGCCGTAGTGGTCGAGATCACGATAAGCGCCGATTCCATCAAACTTCTCAAGGCCAAACGCAAGCGGTTCAAACTTCGCATGGCATCCGCCACAGTTTGCGTTGGCAATTCGTTGCTCAGCGATCCCTCGTTGCGTCAAGCCTTCCTTTGTCGGAACTGGCCGCGTATCGACGCAGGGCGGCGGGTCTTTAACGACACCGCGAAGCAAGTCGTGTAATACAAACAATCCGCGAGTCACCATGGATGCTTCGTCGCCGCCAACGGTCAAGACGCTGCCGTGCGTCAACACTCCACCGCGGCCTGGAGTCGCCGACAGATCGTACTTCTGGTTACCATCGCCTTCGGCAGCCAGTCCATAATGCCTCGCCAAACGTGGTGAGACGATCGTCACTTGAGCGTTCAACAGCTCGGCCAACGGACGCTTTTGAGTCCACGCCACCTCTGTAAAAAATGCGAGCGTTTCTTCACGCATTTCGGTCGCGAGTGGCTTGGTCCAATTAGGGAACTTCTCTTCATTCGGTTGCAGGTTGTCCAAGCGACCAAGATCTAGCCAGTCGAATATGAACCGCTTGGAGCGCTCGATCGCTCTGGGATCGTTCAGCATCCGAGTCACCTGTTGCTGAACGCCATTGCGATCGAGTTTTCCATCGTCCGCCGCGCGCATCAGTTGCTTGTCCGGTGGTCCGCCCCAAATGATATAGCTCAACCGCGACGCCAATTCGTAGTTGCCAACCTGCCAAGCCGAACCGTCACCCCGTTGGGTCTCGATGCGATAAATGAACTTAGGTGATTGCAGCATCGCCTCAATCAGATAGCTAACGGCCGTTTCGTAATCCTCGCCAGCGCTCGCTACGGTAGTTGGAATACCGCAGTAGGCTGTAACTTCGCGATCATCGAGTGGGCCGCGCAAAAGCCACTTCCCCATGGCGGCGACAAAGTCACGCATCGTTGCATCGGTCGAAAGATTCTCGCTCTTGGAAAATCGCTTCGCGAACTTCAACGCGTCCATTCGAGCCACAGTCGTCTCCGCGAGTTGGGCGTAAGCTTCGACGTGCTTCAGATCGATGTTGAGATTGTAGGCTGTGTTGCTGAAGCCGTCGGCTCGTAGGTCTTTCGGTAAGATCTCGCGAGCCTCCTTGGCGATATCAACACCGACGGCACTTCTCACTGTCTCGATATACTCGGTCACAGTCAGACGTTGCACCCAAACATCATTGGCTTGACCGCTGTGCGCATAGGTCGCGGGATCGATCACGTTAAGCGACCACGTTGCTCCGCCCTCGATCCAATCACGCAATTGCTTTTTCTCTGCGTCGGACAGCGGCGTTCGCTCCTTTGGCATCTCGCCGGAAACGATCGACTCCCACAAGAGACTGTCGGATAGTTTTCCAGGAACGATTGCTTTCCCGGTGTCGCCTCCTGCAAGTGCGGAGTTCTTCTTCGATAGATCGAGTCCGCCCTTTTTGTTGCGGGAATCGTGACACTCCAAGCAATGGTTCGATATCAAAGCCGCCACTCGAGTCTCGAACGCTGTGCGGTTGCGAGCGGCGAGCTGAGCGGCAGCGTACGCCTTGGGATCGTAATTTCCTTGCGAACCCGCGACGAAATTCCGTTTGATTTCTTCTGGCGACAGACTGCGGCTGTAGATTGCGACTAGATGCAATGTACCGAGCCAAGGGCGACCTTTGTTGACTTCATTGGCGATCGATAGTGGATGGTTCGATTGCCAATTACTTAGCGAGCCGGCAACCGTTTGGCCGCCGTTTTGTTTGCCGTCGATAAAGAGCTTGGCTTGTCCCGAGCGGTTTCGGACGTAAACAACATGCGTGAGGCTCGTCTTCAAACTCTTCTTTGGCGACGCGACGGAAGGGATCCCGTTCGTGTTCGTCTTGGTTGTTCGAAACCGGACGTCGAAATGATCTTCATCTTGACCTAGTGTAAAGTTTCTCCCGTTCGCGCTTGCTGATAGCGACACGATTCTCGCCGGTCCACTTTGTTTCGAATTGGCCGGGACAATCCAAGCTTCGATCGTGATCGCTTCCGATCGTCTCACGGCATCGATAATCTTGGCAGCTGGTTCGGCCGAACGGATCGTGGTCTCTCGTTTGACGACCAGCGAAGCCGCCGCGCGTTGCACGGCATCGATATCCGCGATCTGCAGATCAAGCGGTTTGCCGACGCCCGAACGGTCCTTGACGATGTTTCCGCCGTTTTCACTGAAATCATATAGCGCGACGAGCCCATTGCTGACTCGGTGGTTGCTGGGAGAGTCTTCCGCTCCAAAGAGCGTTGTGGCGAAGCTCAAAACGAGAACGAGATAACGTGACAACTGGCGAGGCATTCGAGAACTCTCAGGGTGTGAATTGCGAACCTAACGCACTGCTGAGTTTACTTGGTTCGAGGCCAGCTTCGCTAGTCTTTTACCGACGCCAGGAGCTTGAGTCGCCCATGAAATCTCGCACGAGCGGAACAATGCGTTCGTGAGCGTCTTCAATCACGTAATGGCCAGCGTCTTCAATGCGACTCACATCTGCCGCCGGAAAGATTGCTTCGAATCGTTCAAGGCACGACGTGTCGAAGCACCAATCCTTCATTCCCCAGATTAGTTTAATGGCGTGATCTGCGAGCATTGGCAGACCATCTTCGAGGTCTGCTAAAGTCCGCCAAGTTGGGTGTTTCTTCGTCAAGGGAATATCGCGCACGAAGCTGTTGACGCCGACTCGATTGGCCCAGCTGTCATACGGAGCCAGCAGACCTCCCCGCACCGCGGGCGTCATGACGTTGCGATCTTCAACCGCCATCGTGATCGCAGCGCGAGCGAACAGATTCAATCCGCGTAGTGCGATCGTCCCAAGGACGGGAGTGCGGCAAATGCGGATGCGAAAAGGAATAAAGTGCGGGCGAAAGGCACCTGTGTTGAACAGGACAATTCGCGAGATTCGATCGGGTCGTTGCAGTGCAGCGCCAAGCGAAATGGCACCACCCCAATCATGTCCGAGCAACGTGACATTCGTGAGCTCCAGGTCATCGAATAAACAGACCAGATTCTCAACATGTTGTTTCAGCGTGTAAGGATAGTTCTGCGGCTTGTCGCTCAGGCCACAACCGATATGGTCAGGAACGACAACACGATGACTGTCGCGAAACGCTTTGATAAGATTGCGCCAGTAGAACGACCACGTGGGATTTCCATGGACCATGACCATCGGCTCGCCGACACCCTCATTCGGCCCCTCGTCGAGGTAATGGTAACGCAGTTCATCGAGCTGCAAGTGATGCGAGCAAAACGGATACTGACTGCGCCAATCGGTCGCTGGGAAACTCATGTCGCGAATATATATGTCGTCATCCGTTCGCGGTAGGTCCCGCCCGCATGTCGAGATATTCGTCGAGTTGGTTGCTGCGGGTCGTCTCGTCCCAGTCGAGTTGATTTGCCATCAGATGGCTGATTTGCGTTGCTACTTCAATCCCACCGTGACGGCTTAACGCGAGCTGCGTCCTGCGACGCATGACGTCTTCCAGCATGATCGCCATCTCGGAAGTGCAGGCTAATATGATGTCGCTCTCGTGTACTTTGGGCGATGCAGCGATCTGGATTCCCGATGCAGCAAATTGTTGATTCGGTAAAGGAGTCACGCTCGTACGGCACTTCGCCGGTTTTCGGCCAAGGATGCGATAGACGCGTCGAACGACTTTCTCGGAGATCGCTCGGAATGTGGTGTACTTCCCGCCTGCCACGGTCAGACAATTTTCGCAAGAGACTACGATTCGCTCTTCACGAGATCGACGCGATGGTCTTCGCTGATCGGAACGGATCAGTGCCCGGACGCCCGCGAAGGTTGTGATGATGTCTCTCGCGGTGATCGCTCGTGACGGTGCGAGCTCACGCAATTGACCGAGCAAATACGCGACGTCGCTCGCGTCAGTGCTGACTGCGTCGACTGGTTGTGTGAATTGTGTGTCGGTCGTTCCTAGAAGCGAATCGTCGCCCCAAGGCAGTAAAAAAATCATGCGACGGTCGCGCTTCGATTGAAAGTAGATCCCGTGCTTCTGATTAATACGAGGAACTACGAGATGCACGCCTTTCGTCGGATTTAGCGAGATCGGAGACGAATCACGGGACGCGAGCCTTCCAACGCGTTCGACCCAAGGGCCGGTTGCATTGACGAAGCACTTGGCTTTGACATCGAAGGACTCGCCGGTGACTTGATCGACGACCTGCAACGCCTCGACTCGATCTCGCGTTCGCCGAAATCCGGTCACCTCGCAGTAGTTGACACATGCCGCGCCATGACGACATGCGTCGAGAACCGTTTCCAGGCACAATCTCGCATCATCCATTTGGCAGTCGTAGAAGAGTACTGCTCCTTGCAGATGCTCGCGCGGAAGCGAGGGCTCGTCGGCGATGGCCTCGTCGGCTGATAAAGTGCGATGACGCGGAGTGGCGGAATGCCGACGAGGCGTCAGCCAATCGTAGATTGTCGTGCCAAGACGGAGCATTCCAAGCGACCGGCGATCGCCGTCGTATGCCGGCAGCAAGAACGAGAGCGGCTTGACGAGATGCGGCGCCATGTCGAGCAGAATACCTCGTTCGCGACACGATTCTGCAACCAGCCCCAACGACAAGTGTTCCAAATACCGCAAGCCACCGTGCACTAATTTAGTGGATCGGCTTGACGTCCCACTCGCAAAGTCTCCTTTCTCGACGAGCGCGACCGACAAGCCTCGCAACGCCGCGTCGCGAGCAATTCCGGCACCGAGTATCCCGCCGCCGACGATGGCAAGATCGAAAGTCTTGTTTGCCAGTTCGGATGGATTGCGTTTCATGCGTTGTCTGCGATCAGCCAGCATCGTGTCGACGGTAGTAAGCAGCAAGCCTGTCTGGCGAACAACCTAGTTGATATGCCGCTAGTATCGTCCAATTTCTAAGAGTCTGGCGGATGACACCCTGTCTTTGCCATCGGCGCGCGTCGACGTGAACGGGGCCGTCGAGCAAAATGGGCCAAGAGAGCCGCCTCGCACGCTTCATCAGCAGGAGGTCTTCCATTAGTTTTACTTCTGGGAATCCACCCAGCGATTTGAAGAACTCTCGCCGGAGAAAAATTGCCTGATCTCCGTAAGGTAAGCCTCGCCAGCGAACACGCCACGCATTCCCTTGCTCTAACGAACGGTAGGCGATTCCACGAGCGGCGATCTGTTGTTTGAATCCCCCGCATTGTACTTTTGATTTCGTTAGCACATTGCAAACTTGCTCGATCGCGGACGATCCTAAGCGGTTGTCTGCGTGCAAGAATAACAGGACGTCGCCGCTGGCTCGATTCGCACCGACATTCTGCTGGATTGCTCGTCCCGGCTTCGACTCGACAACGTCACACGCTTCGTCGCGTGCAATTTCGCCTGTCTTGTCTATGCTTCCTCCGTCTACCACGATCACTTCGCTCGCACCAGCTTCCCAAGCAGAACGCGCAGCATGGGCGATCGATGCCTCTTCATTAAGCGCGGGAATGATGACGGAAACGTCCACGCGAGCAGTCTAATAGATCGCAACATTGTTCACTACAGGCATCACAAACCTCAAGATTACGACCGATTGAGTCTGGAATTGGTCGCTGTATAATCGAACGGGTTGGCGACGTAGCTGCGTCGAGTACATGAGTGGCTTGCTGGTGCCTATTGTGTTGATCAGGGCAATTACTCGTCAGCAACTTGTCCGATCTCTGACGTGTTTATTCTAAGACGTGAACAAGACGTTCTTCCCTTCTTTCACAGCGAACCGAAATGAAGTTGCGTGTTGGAGTTGTCGGTGTCGGTAGCGGTTGGGATTCGCGGCATCGCCTAGCCTTGCTATCGCTGTCGGACCGCTTCGAAATACGTGCTGTTTGCTGCGATGTGGCACAACGAGCGGAGCAAATCGCTCGCGAGTTCGATGCGATCGTCGTGGATGGATATCGCTCGTTGTCCGTTCGAGAAGACATCGACGCTGTGTTGATGCTGGCCCCAGGTTGGTACGGATCGCTCCCAATTCTTGCGGCATGTGATGCCGGAAAGGCGATCTACTGCGCAGCTGCGTTGGACTTGGACGCCGAACGGTTACAGGAAGTAAAGAACCGCATCGAAGAGTCAGGGGTTGCCTTCATGGCCGAGCTTCCACGCCGGCATGCTCCGGCGACGGTGCGTTTGAAAGAGCTGATCGCAACACAGCTGGGACAACCGAAAATGTTGTTCTGTCATCGCCGGCAACCGGTGATTAAGCAGGGCCGGACGGATGAGCAACTGAAAGATGGATCGCGAGATTTCATCGAGTTAGTCGATTGGTGTCGATATGTCGTAGGCCGCGATCCAACGAGTGTTTTTGGCGTTACTCATCGTGACGCTGAAAGCGAGGAGAGTGACTATCAGATGATGAGCTTGGATTTCTCGATGCCTGATTCTCCTGGCGTGGGGCCGCTCGCGCACATTAGCTGCGGCGAGTATATGCCAGCGACGTGGCAAGAAGCGATCGGCTTTCGACCTCCCGCTGCATTGCAAGTGGCTTGTCAACGCGGAATTGCGTTCATCGACCTGCCAGCGACGTTGATCTGGTTCGACGAAGCTGGGCGTCACATGGAGTCGCTTGAAAGCGAGCGTCCAGTCGGCGAGCAGATGTTAATGCGCTTTCATCGCGCGACCACGAGTCTGGTTCGCAAATCGAGCGATCTCGAGGATGCCTATCGCGCGATACAGATCGTGCTGAGCGCTCATCGCAGTGCCGAATCTGGCGTTCGCGTGCTCATCGACGATTGAGTGTGTAGGCCGGATCCGTAATCGATCCTACCGAACAACTCGATGGACGTGACAAACTAGCAAGTGCCGAACGGATCGGTTGTTTCGTTCATGCCAGCTTCGCGTTCGGCCTCTTCCATTTCCTTCAGCTCTTCCAACCAGAGGCGAATCTCGTTGCCATATTCGACCGAGAGGTCGCCTTTGACGAGCTGGCGATGAAACGCCGCGGCACCTTCCTTAAGCAGGTCCGCAGCTTCCGCACTCGCGAATCGAAGCATTGGGTCCGGCGCGATCATGCCGCGACAGAAGTTCATCAGCAACTCATTGACCGTTACGTCCTCTGGCAAGATGTCGACCATCGTTTGTGGTAACGCTCGCTTGGCCTCAAGTAACTCGCGGCAGTTGGTGCAGTTTGCAAACAGCGGGCGACCGGCAAGCAGTTCAATCAGTACGTAACCGAGCGAAGCTAAATCGCTGCGCGGCGTGCAATCATTTCCTTCTAGTACTTCGGGAGCTGCATAGGCGGGCGTACAGCTGCGCGTCGGCGGTGGTTCCGCCAGATCGAACGCCGAGCCGAAGTCAATGATCTTGGCGTGGCCACTTCGTTTGAGCATCACGTTTGATGGCTTCATGTCACCGTGAACAAGTTCTTCACGATGCAACGCTGCAAGGGCGGCGAGACAGTCTCGAACGATGGCGACGGCAACACCCGGTTGGACCCGCGGATGGATTGGGCCTCGCGTGACGATTACTTGGTTCAGATATTTCCAGCGTCGATTGCTCACTCGGCTTCGGATGCGCTGCAGCATTCCTGGCACAAGTAATTGTTGCAGGTCGTAGCCGTCGACCCATTCCATGACCATCATGCGAATGCGGTTGCGGTCAACGAAGTTATAGACGTCGAGCAAATTGTCGTGCTGGATTTGAGCGATCGCCGACGCGACGTGAGCGATGCGATGCATGGCTTCGTCATAGGCCCGCGCGGATTCAAATCTCTCAGGCGAGAATATCTTTAGCGCGACCGGCAGCGTGAACTGATCTGCCCCACGCTGTTCCGTGAGATAAACGACACCTTGTCCGCCTTGGCCAAGCAATCGTTGCAGTCGAAGGTGGGTCGTCCAGCTCAAGCGTTGATCAGCGACGATCGTCGAGTAGCGACCGACTAACTCGTTGGAAGTTGTCTTTCGAGTGTTTCCGCCACGCGTTTGGGTGACGTTGATGTCGTGCATCGTCGTAGTCAGCATCGTGGTTCGCCTCCAACAGCCAAGCCGTATCCCGCGAAACCGACCAATCGGCATTTGGCGGGTAAACTAGCAGTCAACCGCTGCCATATTACCGTGAGCGGCTCGAATACGTCTAGTCGGATGGAGGTCGAGGAAATCCCAGTTCTTTGTCCACGACGTTTATAAGAGGCTCGCCACGCAGATAGCATTCCAGATTTTCACAAAAAAGTGCAGTTGAATTGTCAACTCGACTCGCCGACTGAGCTCCGACGTGGGGAGTGATGATCACGTTGGGCATCTCCCACAGCGGGCTCGCTTTCGACAATGGTTCAAGTTCGGTCACGTCCAGGCCGGCGCCAGAGAGGCGACCTGACTCTAACGCATTCACCAGAGCCAATTCATCTACGACTGGGCCCCGAGCGACATTGATGAGGATCGAACCCTGTTTCATCTTCGCGAATGCTTCAGTGTCCATCATGTGGTGTGTTTGTGGGTTAAGCGGTACGCACAAGATCACGATGTCGACCTGTGCCAGCACGTCGTGGAGTGCTGCGGCGGGATGCAAGGCTTCGACATGCGATGGTTTGTTTTGCGGAAATAGATCGGTGGCGAGCAGCCGGACGTGAAACGGAGCCAGAATCTCGGCGATTCGTCGCCCGTTGCCTCCCAGTCCGATGATGCCAACTGTCTTGCCGTGCAAATCGCCGGTGGGGCGACGCGTGAAGTCCTTCGTTTGTTGCTGGCGGAAAAACGTTGGAAGGCCGCGTTGCAAGCCCAACAGCAACGCCAGCGTCTGTTCGGCAACTTGATTGGCGAACAAGCCGGAAGCGCTTGTCACCAGAATGTCGGAGTCAATGACCGACGGAACCAGACAGTGATCCATGCCAGCTGCCGACGACTGAATCCACCGCAACCGACCAGCGGCAACGACCTCTTCCCAAGGAACTGGCACCTTGGCGTGGCCGCAGAAAATGTCGGCAGTCGGCAAAAGTTCGGCAATTCGGTCTTGGCCAGCGTCGACGACCTCGACGTCAGGCGAAACCGCCGCGATCTGATCACGATGCCGCTGCTCGACCGGATAGCAAAGGACGACTCTCATCTCGCAAATCGTAGCAACGGGCTTCCGACCGGCCTATGGGACTGGAAAACAAAGGCAGGGCAATAGATGCGACGAATCCCGGACATATTTCCACGCCAGCGGTTGGCGTTACCTGTGACTTTGACAATAATAGTAGCCAGACAAAGCGGTACTTCGTCGCTGGCTTTGGGTTATCGCCATCAACCGCTTCCCACCCTGCTCCGCATCTCACGTCATTCGCTAGGAGACATCGCGCTGTCTGCTTCACCCCGTCAACTAGGTACGGCTGCTCTTGTGGCGTTGGTTGCTCTTCGCGTCGGGATCGGTTTCCACTTCTTCAAAGAGGGATCCGACAAGTTACAGAATCCTGGTTGGACTTCGGCTGGCTTCCTCGGAAATGCTAAAGGACAGTTCGCCGATTCGTTTCAAAACATGGTTTGGGACACGGACGGACTGGCCCGCTTGGATATCCAAGAAGCAGAGCCACTTTGGGGGCACTTTCGCGAACGAGTCGTCCAGATCTATGCTTTTGACGATTCTCAGACTAAAAAAGCTGAAGCGGTCTACAAGCGACGCTTGCATCAGCTCGAAATACATTTTGCAAACTACGAACGCGATCTCAAAGAGTATCGCCTTGGCATCGCTCGGCGTGACTCCTATCGCAACCAGGAAGATCGCGTGCAGGTAGCGTCGCTAAGTGGCCAGCTCGGCACGATCGAAAGTGAACTCAGATCAAAACGCGCCGAGTTAATTGGTCCGATCGACCAGATCTGGAATGGCTTCGAAGGCGAATTGAATGCACTCGCCATCGAAGGCCAACGTCATCGTGGTCCGATTACACTTGCTCGCCCCGGACGGCGGACGCTGGATTCGCGGGCCATCGACAATATTATCCCGTACTTCGATCTCACACTCGGTTTGTTGCTGATGGTCGGCTTGTTCACTCGAAGCGCCGCCATCGCGGCTGGCTTGTTCCTGTGCAGTGTTGTCGTCTCGCAGTGGCCAGGGACTTCTGGTGCAGTGCCTGTTTGGCCGCAACTGATCGAAGCTTTAGCCTTATTCGTTATCGCCGCGACTGCCTCTGGTCGCGTCGCTGGAGTCGACTTCTTTGTCGGTCTCCTCCGTGCATGGTGTTGTCGTGATAAACAGTGCGCAGTAACTTCCGGCAATGCAAGCGCACAGCAAGGAACACAATGATGAAGAGCATGACTCCCGAAGAAAAAGCCACTGGCCAAACGAATTATTACGAAGCCGTCGGCGTTTCGCGCCGCGATATGCTGAAAGGCGTTGTTGCTTCGAGCGCGGTCACGATGGGCGGGCTTGGTGCCGCGTATTTCGGCTATGGCGACACGATGGACAACCCTGTCCGTGTCGGCATCATCGGAACGGGTGACGAAGGCGGCGTGTTGATCGGTGCTTTGAATCCGAATTACGTCAATGTCGTCGCGATTTCCGATATTCGTCCCTACAACGTCCACCGTGCTTTTCATGGTGACTGGGGTGGTTCCGATCCGAATCGAACCCACGGCATCCGAACAGGCTTGATGCAAAAGTACGGTTGGAGCTCAGAAGACGAAGCCAAGAAGCACGTTCAGGTTTATGAAGACTATCACGACTTGCTCGCTAACGATGATGTCGAAGCAGTCATCATTGCTCTGCCGTTGTTTCTACATGCTGTCGCCGCGGTTGATGCGATGAAGGCCGGAAAGCACGTGCTGACCGAAAAGCTGATGGCGCACAGCGTTGCCCAGTGCAAAGTCATGTCGCGGGTCTCGCAAGAGCAAGGGTTGTATCTAACGACCGGACACCAACGCCACTACAGCGTGCTCTATGACAACGCCGTCAACCTCATCCAATGGGGAGTCCTCGGCCAAGTCCATCACATTCGCGCGCAATGGCATCGCGGCAATTTACCCGGACGCGACAGCTGGCAGCCGCCGTTGCCAGGCGGTGAAGAGATTGTTTCGAACGGCAAGACAGTCGTTGAAGATCGCGTTCTTAAGGAGCTTAGGTCGTACGAGAACAAGCTCAAGAGTCGGGACGTCGGCTCGGCGGAGTATGATATCTTGCAGAAGAAAGTCGCTCAGTGGACGGCGTGGAACGAGGATCGAAAGGTTTCCGCGAAGGACTTCGGATACGAAGACATCGTACTCAGCAACGCTCGAAAGCGATCTGCATTGGAAGAACTCTGTCGTTGGCGTTTGTGGCAGCGAACTGGTGGCGGGCTCATGGCCGAGCTTGGTAGCCACCAACTTGACGCTGCCAGCATTTTTGTCAGCGCGTTGCACAATCGAGGCAAGGATCGGAAGGATCAGATCCACGTGCATCCATTGTCGGTACACGCGGTGGGCGGACGGCATATGTTTGCTTTGGATCGCGATGCGGACGATCATGTTTACTGCATGTTCGAGTTCCCAGGTCCGCACTATGACAATACGTTCGACGTCGGCTATCGAGACAAGGTCAGTAACTACCCCGATCCGAAATCCGGAATCCTCGGCTATGATAAAGACCCCAATAAGAAGATTGTCGTAACTTACTCATCCATTAATGGAAACGGTTTCGGTGGCTACGGCGAAATCGTCTTGGGATCGAAAGGAACGCTTGTCCTTGAGAAAGAGCAAGAAGTGATGCTCTATCGCAATTCCGACACGTCCTCCAGGATCAGCGTGAAGGATAGCAAGGCGGGCCCTGTTCTGGATACGCAAGCAAGCGGTGCCCCAACCGCAGATGCTTCGCTGGCCAAAGCCGCTGATTCTGGCCCGGTCAGTCGCGGCTATACAGAAGAGATCGAGCATTGGGCTTGGTTGATTCGTAATGCGAACGCTCGTGACACCGACGTCGATTCGCAACCGCGATGTCGGCCAGAAGTCGCCATGGGCGACGGAATCATCGCGCTGACGTCAAACATCGCGATCGAGCGATCCGCCCGAGGAGAGAGTGGGTATGTCGAGTTTAAGGAAGAATGGTTCGACATCAACAGCGACGCGACACCTGACGACAGTGATGTCAAAGCCGAGTACGAAAAGCTAGTGAACAAGGCGTAGCAGAAGAGTTCGTCATCTCAACGATTTGCACAGCCCGAGGCCGATTTGACCGCGGGCTGTCGCGTTTCTTGACGACTCACCGCCGAGGCGTCCCATCGGGTGGGCAGCGACTCGGCTCCTGTGTACGATAGACGCCACGATTGCTCGTTGAGCTAGCAACTGCTTACGTTCAAGACAGGAGATGCAGTGATGGAAAAGTGGCCGATTGGTGTGTTCACAAGCGTTGATGCGGGACTTGGTGTGAAACTCGAAGTCGCTCACGAACTGGGGATTCCCACGATTCAATTGCACGCCCCTGCCAAAGAGACGCGTACGCAAGAGAACGCCGACAAGTTCCTCGCCCGATTAGAAGAACTGGGGATCGAGTTGACTTGCGTCTTTGGAGGCTTTGAAGGCGAAAGCTACGCCGACATTCCAACCGTCTCAAAGACCGTGGGCCTAGTTCCGCCGGAGACGCGATTGGCACGAACGCAAGAGATGAAGGAGATTGCCGACTTTGCCAAGATGTTGAAATGCAGCGTCGTCGGTTTGCACTTGGGTTTTGTGCCACACGATACGAATGATCCTTTGTATGGCGAAGTCTTGGCCGTGACTCGCGAGCTGTGTGACCACTGTAGATCGAACGGCCAAAACGTACATCTCGAAACTGGTCAAGAATCCGCCGACGGGTTGTTGCAATTCATCGACGATGTCGGATGCGACAACCTATTCATCAATTTTGATCCGGCGAACATGATCCTTTACGGAACGGGTGAACCGATTGAAGCGCTGAAAAAAGTCGGCAAATACGTTCGCAGTATTCACTGTAAGGACGGCACATGGGCGGACAAACCGGGCGAAGAGTGGGGCGCGGAAGTGCCGCTTGGCGAAGGTGCCGTTGGCATCGAGAACTATCTCCGCACGCTCGACGAGATCGGCTACACAGGACCGTTAACGATCGAACGCGAGATCCCACAAGAACCGGATCGGCAAAAGGCCGAGATCAGCCACGCGAGCAATTTGTTGACGGAGCTGAAGCAGAAGATCGGTTAACGCTGCCAGTAGCAGAACTCGTGAGAGTTCTGGTTTCTGATGTCTCACGGCTTTTGCTACGATTGATCGTTCTTCGTCGCCGTTTTTGCTTGTCGCTTTGGCTTGGGTGTAGGTAACGGCTTGAACAGCCATCCGACAAATTGCAGAAAAGCGATCACTGCGACCACAGGTGCCAAATAAACGATCATTTCCCGTCGAGCCGCGACGATAAGCCCGCAAACTGCGACGGTTGCCATCATCCAAGGCGGGAACCGCTTCGCCAAACCGACGACCTGCGGGAATGCTAGCCAGATCGCTCCCAGCATCAGCCCGACACGCATGCAGATGCTCGCGAACATGCTCCACTGGCTATCGTTCGTTCCCTTAATCAGCAGCAAACTGATGCCACCAACGAGGAAGGCGATGCCGAACAGTCCCATGATGTGGCGGCGGATGTCCATGTAATCTAACGACTTGCGGAGTTGGGAAAGAAAAACTGATTCTACCACGCACACGCTTCGAGCGGGTGAAAACTCGACAACCGACAAGGCAATTGGCGTTAAGTCTGGCATCAAGATCGCAACATATCTATAATCACTGATCTATCGCAATGGCGTGCGTCGAATTTGAGTAGCAGGGATATCACTCGTGAACTCAGGCGAACTTAGTATGAACTTTAGGAAGAACTGCGAAGGTGCGACTCGGCGAGACTGCTTGCGGCTCGGCCTCGGGACGATCATCGGTGGTGGACTTGTCGACGCACTCCGCCTCCGAGGCTCGGCGGCCCAGCAAGGCACGCGCGAAGCACCAGCAAAGTCATGCATCTTGATCTGGATGGATGGCGGCCCAACACACTTTGAAACGTTTGATCCCAAGCCCGATGCGCCGACCGAGATTCGCGGTGACTTTGGCACGATAGCGACCAATGTTCCGGGAGTTCATTTTTCGGAACACATGTCGAAGCTCGCCTCAAGTTTCGACAAGTTCGCGATGATCCGTTCGATCCGCCACAACCAAGGCAATCACGGTGCTGGCAATCACTACATGATGACCGGTGCGCCACCGCGAATCCCGGTTGGGTGCGGTGCCTTCGTCAGCTTTCATCCCAGCATGGGAAGTGTCGCGTCACACGAGCTGGGTGGTAAGAGCGCCCTGCCCTCTTACTTTTCGATGCCACAAATGTCACGTTCGGGTGGGCCGAACTTCCTCGGAGCACAGTATGCTCCTTTCGTAGTCAGCGACGATCCGAATCGAGACAACTTCCGAGTTCGTGATGTTGCCGTTCCGAAGGATCTACTGGGTGATCGATTCAACCGTCGTACCGATTTGCGTTCGATGGTTGATCGCATGAAACGGATCAACGAAGAAGCTGCTGGCGATCCAGTGACGGCGCTCGATACCTACTATCGTCAAGGCTATGACCTTGTGCTGTCGAAAGACGCTCAAGCGGCATTTGACGTAAGCCGCGAGAACGACAAGGTCCGCGACGCTTACGGTCGCAATTCGTTTGGCCAGCGATGCTTGCTCAGCCGTCGGCTCGTCGAAGCGGGCGTCCCCTTCGTGACGGTTTACGACGGTGGTTGGGATAGTCATTCGAATCTATTCGGCAATCTCGGCAAACGTCTTCCTGATTGGGATTCGACGGTCGCCACATTGATCAGCGATTTGGAGGAACGCGGCCTGCTGGAATCGACGCTGGTCCTCGCGCTAGGTGAATTCGGTCGTACGCCAAAGATCTCAACATTGTCAGGGCAAACGCAACCTGGTCGCGATCATTGGGCCAACGCAATGTCAGTGCTGATGGCAGGTGGAGGTACGCCTGGCGGTACAGTCGTTGGAGCCACTGATCGCACAGGTCACTCGGCCAGCGAGAATGTTCTCGCGCCAGAGAACTTTGTTTCAACGGTTTACACCAAGCTCGGCATCGACCCCGACAAAGTTCTTTACACACCTCAAGGTCGACCGGCGCATCTCGTTAGTGACCCCACGCCGATTCGGCAGTTGTGTTGATCCAGCGCTTGGCGATTATCCGAAGCATTTGGCAACCGGCTTTCCCTTGTCCGTAATCGGCACGGGTCGATCGCCGTCGTACAATTCTTTGGCCGGATCGATTCCCATCGCTTGATAAATCGTTGCGTGGAAATCAGGAATCGAGACAGGCGTATCAAGGATCTTCTCGCCTAACTCGTCAGTTGTTCCGATGGCTTGGCCCGTTTTCAAGCCACCACCGGCGAGTACCATGCTGAATGCTTTGCTGTAATGCCCACGACCGCCTCCTCCGTCGAATCCAGGCGGTCGGCCGAATTCTGTCGCGACGACGACCAACGTTTTGTCAAGTCGCTGTTGTCGTTCGAGATCCTCGATTAATGACGCGAGCGCTTGATCGAGTTGTTCGATCATGATGTGCTGATTGAGTTGTCCTGCGTTGTGTGTGTCCCATCCAGTCCCATTAATGAAGTTCAGATTGAAAGAGACTTCAACAAATCGGACGCCTTCCTGGACCAGCCTTCGAGCCAACAGACAACGCTGGCCAAACTCGCCGCCGTAAGCTTCTCGAACTGAATCGGCCTCGCTGTTCAGGTCGAATACATTCATAAACTTTGGACCGGCGAGCTTGAGGCCTTCTACGCTGGTCGTGGCATACTCTTCCAATCTGCGCTGGCCGGGATTGCGAGCGAGGTACTCACGACGAACATCCGCCAACAGAGTCTCGCGACGTTGTTGACGCTGTTCTGTCACGTCGCTAGGCCGATTCAATCCTGCTGGCCCGAGTTCCGTCTCTGTCAAATACAGATAGCTGTGCTTGGCTCCTAGAAAGCCTGGCCCACGACTCGCGCTCGGATAGCCCATGACGACATAGGCAGGAACACCCTCGCCACGTGCACCAAGTTCATGCGAGGTCACGGCGCCGATCGAAGGATAAACAGTTGTACCTGTCGGAGGCCGACCAACATGCACGCGGTTGACGGCTGCCGCGTGTTCATCGATCACATCGTGATGACAGGTCCGCATGACAACCGCGCGGTCCAGCAGTTGGGCCATCCGCGGCAGGTGTTCGCAAACGTTTACGCCATCGATCGCCGTCGAGATCGCATCGTAATAGGACCCCGGCTTCTTCGCCTTCGCATCGCCTTTTACCTTCGGATCCCAAGTATCAATGTGGCAAGCACCACCACCGAGCCAAAGGAAGATGCAACTATCGACCGTCGCTTTTTGTATCGGCTTCGCTGGGGAGTCCTTGCCCAAGAGTGGCCCCGCCGAGGCCCTGGCAAGAACGCCAGCCGCGACGGATGTTCCGGTGGCTTGTAGAAAGTTCCGCCGAGTAGGTATGTGCTTCATGGTTATTGTTCTTATACGACTACGATCACGAGATTTAAAGAATCTAGAGCAAGTTCTTGCCGTTCAACGTGGAGCACTACGGGATGAACACAAATTCAGGTGAATTGAACAGCACCCACACGACATCTTCCATTCGCTCTCGCCAATCCGTCACGAGTCGTGCTGTCGGCGGATCACCGGCTTGGACTTCGCGTTCCATTTCCTGCTTGATCTTCGTGGCTTTGGGACTGAGGTGGTTCGACCAAGAGACCGTATTGCGTCGCTTCTTTGCACGAGTTTGCGGCTTAGCGTCCAGCACTCGCGAGGCAAATCCTTTCTCGATCATGTTCAGGAATGACCGTTGTTCGTCGCTGGTTGGCTTTCGCGACAGCACTTGCATCGTGATCACCTCGATCAATGCCGTAGGAGATGTTGCATCGAGGCATAGCCGCGTGATCGCACTATCATCTGACAAACGTACCGCTCGCGCGCCGATCACGCCGTTGGCGAGCGCCAAGGGCTGAAGAACCGTCGGCGATTGATCTCGTACGGTCAGCGGATTGGGCCGCGAGTCGCGCCAGCCATAGGCCAACAGCAGGTCAATGACACTTTGCGACATCGGTAACGCGAGTGCAGGGCGGTCGCGCTCGTTCGAAAGAGAAGTGAACTGCCACGCTCGGGTCGGGGCACCCAGATTTAAGAACGTGTCGACCGGGCGCCGCGCCTCGGGGTCGAGTGTCAACTGTTCAGCCCGAATCTGCTTGCCGGAAGCAGCGAACAACGAATCGACGACTTGCTCGGCCGACATTCGCCGACGGACGGGCGACGCAAACAACTTAGGTGTATCGTCCGAGGAGCTTTTAATCTGCCGCTGGTAAGTGTGTGAATTCAGAATCAGACGTGCGACGTGTTTCAAGTCGTAGCCGCTGAGAATCATTTGTCTGGACAGATAAAGAAGCAAATCGGGATGCGATGCTGCATCTTCGACCGATTTCCAATCATCAACCGGTTCGATCAAGCCACGACCCAGGTAACGCCGCCAGAGACGGTTCACCATCACTTTGGAGAAGCGATCATCGTGCGACGACGTTATCGCCGCGGCAAGTTGCTCGCGAGTGTCGTCTTGCTTACGGAAATACTCAGGTGAATCCGACGTCAACTCAGCGGTGGCAAACGGCCACGTTGGATCGATCTTGTCTCCCGGCTTCAGGGAAATATCGACGTGAGGTTTGCGTGCGCCTTCACTCAACGGCACCGTGCTTGTCTTTGGCAGCGTGATCGTCTTGCGCTCCAGCATGGCGGCAAGGCTGAAGAGTTCCTGTTGCTTGAAAGGATGATAGGGCGCGTCGTGACAACGAGCACAGGTCATATCCATTGCGAGAAAGGCTTTGCCCAGCACGTGTGCCTTGGCCGCGAAGGGCACATCATTCTGTGTCGCCATCGCGAAGCCTGCAGGGCCACCGTAGTACTTACTCCCTTCCATCAGCACGAGTTCGGTTACAAAGCGATCCATAGGTTTGTTGTCGAGAAACGACTCGTAGATCCACCAGCGAAACGGGCCGGTATTATTCAGCTTGGGCTTCAGGATGCCCGGATTTTCAGCGAGTACGTCCTGCCAATAGCCAACCCAATGGTCCGCCCAACGTGGATCATCAAGCAAGCGATCGATGACCCGACTGCGCCGGTCCCCACTCGTGTCCGCAAGGAAAGTCGCCAGCTCTTGCCGTGAAGGGACGACTCCAACCGTATCAAGGGTAACGCGTCGCAGGAACGCGTAGTCATTCGTCAACTCAGCGTGCGAAACGTTTTCCTTCGCGAAACGCGCCGCGATGAAGTGGTCGATTTCGTTTTGGGCCGGCATGCCTGACGGTAACTTCGGGACCGGCGTCTCAGACTTTTGTTCGGCTATTTCGCGAGCGGAGGTGTGGCGACGATCCCAGTATTGTTTCCAATCTCGTGCCGCCAGTTCTCGATTCTCGCGATCGATCGATGCGAGCTGGTTGCGAAGTTCGTCGCGATGCGTGCTCCAAGCATCTTCGGTCAACGGAATCGTTGGCACGCCATCGGCCGACAACAACGTGAACGATTCGCCTGACTTTGCGATCGCGACACACACTTCGTCCAATTCCAGCCGTAGCCCACTGCCTCCGACCATCGCATCGAATCGTATGACATGCTCACCTTCGGTAAGCTTGATCCTGGTGAATTGCTCTTGGCATCCAGGCGGTAATTCTCGCAAGTCGGAGTGTTCCGATTCTTCCAGCTCAGGGACCGCCTCGTGACCGCTCGCGTTTCTGCTCGTGGCACCGATTTGCAGGACAAGCTTTCCGTCGACGTACAACTTCGCCGCGTTCTTCGCCCTTACAAGAAGCTGATACTCGCCTGCTTCGGCTTTCGAAACGACGCGCCGTGTTCGCGCTCGCATTAAGAAGGGATTCGATCGATCATCGATTACGCCTGTTGACGTGTACTTCTTTGGAAAGCCGACGAAGGCAAGCGACGGTTGCGTGTACTCGAACACAGGTGTGTTTTGTTTGAGCAACCAGGCCGCGCCTTCAGGCAGCTTCTCGAACAATTGCGTCACGATCGTACCAGCCGGCAAGTCGGCCGCCGCCGTGAACTCCGCCTCAACCGGGTCGGGCTTAATGGCTTGGTAGCGGTCACGCAGCCGCTTGTCGTCGAGAGCTTTGCGATAGATCGCGATTTCGTCGATGCGTCCAACAAGTGTGCTGCCGAGGCTTCCCCCCATCGACGCGCCGATCCAGACGTCGTCATTGTCAACAACCGGCGGATCGGTTGTCGGGCCGCCCATATCCCACGAACCCGCGGACAGTTGGCCGTCTACGTACGAGCGAACATTCTCAGGTTTGCCGAACTCATAGACGATCGCAACGTGATGCCAGGTGCCATCGACGAGAAAGCCCGTGTCTGAGTTCCAGCGATGAAATGCTTGTGGGCTGGTTTCCGTCGTTGCTTTGCGAAACAGGAAACTCACACGTGCCGTGCCGCCGATGCCGCGCAATCTCAATGCGTAGTTCTGGTTGTCAGCCGGGAACCCTTTGTTTTGTGTGCGGCCCTTTCCGATGATATACACTTGCTGGTTATCGCTGATCGTCGAAGGATTGACCCACGCTTCGATCGTGATAGCTTCGCCGTTCGCGAAATCTAGCAAGCTGTCGTCGCCCGGATCGTGGACCCGTACAAGATTCTTTGCGCCGACTAGAGTCAGCGCCCGGTTCGCGTCGCCGAATAGCGGATACTCTTTGCCGGTTGGGCCAGGATTTCCGAGCGATGCCTTACCTTCCAATTGACCGGCCAACGCCCCCTTGCCACTCGATGTGGCATTCGTCTTCTTTCCCTCTGATTCGTCGAAGCTCCAATGTGCGACCGGGCCATCTTCATGAATTAACGCGGAGTAGCTCTTCGCCCGCGCAACGCCTTCTGCGTTGCTCGTCGAAAAGGAACAGAACGCGATTGCGAGCCCACAAATGCCTACAAACCATCGCATAGATCGGAGTCTCCTGAAGTAATTCCTCACATCGTAAGATACTCGCCGGTAGTGACTTCAGTCAAACGCGGTCCCCGGTGCCAGATAGCGAACGCATGGCGATAATCGCTTGTGATCTGGATCGCAGGTTTCTAGGATGAATGCCTCAACAAAGGAGAAAACACCGATGGCACACTTGCCGCAAGTAACCCCCGACGCGATCGGATTGGACGCGACGAAGCTCGACGCCGCTTACGACCTGCTTGATAGCTGGACTCGTGAAGGCGTAGTTCCGGGCGGGGCTATTTTGGTTGGTCGACGCGGGAAGACAGTCAAGCCGCATTTTTCCGGGCGTCAAGGGCCTGAAGCGGATGCGGGACCGATCCGCAACGATGGCATGTTTCTTTTAGCGTCGATCACGAAACCAATTACCTACATGGGCGCGATGATTCTTGTCGAGCGCGGCTTACTCGGCTTGACCGACCTGGTTACGGACTACATTCCCGAGTTCGCCGCCCACCATAAGGAAGAAACTCGCGTTCATCATCTGTTTACTCATACATCCGGCCTTCCTGACATGCTGGAGAACAACGCCGAATTGCGTCGTGAACATGCGCCGCTCGCCAAGTTCGTTCGGGGAGCGATTCGCGACACGGTGCCGTTGTTTCGAGCCGGTACGGACCATAGCTATCAGAGTATGGGGACACTGATCGTCGCCGAGTTGGTACAGCAGATTTCAGGGCTGACGATTCACGAGTTCCTGAAGAAAGAGATCTTCGAACCGCTTGGTTTGCAATCGACGGGGTTAGGCTCAAGAGGACTTGAACGGAAGCGGCTGGTTCGTGTTGAGACTCCGGAGTATCAAGCCGGTAGCGACTTCGGCTGGAACAGTCGATACTGGCAAGAGCTTGGTGTTCCATGGGGCGGGATGTTCAGCTCGCCTGAGGACTTTGCCGTGATCTGCCAGCTGTTACTTAAGGGTGGCGAATATGGAGGCGTTCAGATTCTGTCGCCGGGCACTGTCCAAATGATGACAACGAACCGCCTGGACGACTATCCCGAGCTTCCGGAGGCAACCCGGCGCACGCAGCCGTGGGGGCTGGGTTGGCGCATGAATCACACCGGCAATCACGGTAGCTGGGGCGACTGCCTGAATCGACAAGTGTTCGGTCACACGGGCGCGACGGGAACCACTGTCTGGATGGACCGGGAGCGAGATGGGTTCTGCATCTTGCTGACGACCGCGATTCGGTCGAAGGCACCGTGGCGTCTCGTGCGGTTGTCGAACGCAGTTGCCGCGGCGTTCGTTTGATTCCTCGATCCTTGCCAATATCGTCCGGCAACGCACACTTTCTGAGGCAGAAGCGCGCTCCATCGCACGAAGCGTCGAACGCCAAGCAAGATCACGAATGGTGAGGACTCCGCGCCACCGTTGGTACACTCTTTGCAACTAGCCTGAAGCATGTTTGCTATCAAAGAAGATCGAGAACTCGCCCCCAACATCAAGTTGCTTCGCATCGAAGCTCCGCGAATCGTGAAGAAACGTCAGGCTGGTCAGTTTGTTATCGTTCGTGTTCACGATCACGGCGAGCGAATTCCGCTGACGATCGCCGATTCGGATACCGAGAACGGAACGATCACAATCGTCGTTCAAGGCGTTGGAAAGACGACGAAGTTGCTGAATCGACTGACGACGGGAGACCAGATTCTGGACGTTGTCGGTCCGCTGGGAATGCCGTCTGAAGTCAAGTTGTTTGGGACCGTTGTCGTGATTGGCGGTGGCGTGGGAACGGCGATCGCCTATCCGACTGCGGTCGCCATGCATCAAGTCGGCAATCGAGTCATTAGTATTGTCGGTGCAAAAACTAAAGAGTTTGTGATCCTAGAGGACGAGGTTCGAGCGGCAAGTGACGAACTGTTCGTCATGACCGATGATGGCAGTTACGGAGCACATGGATTCGTAACGCAGAAGCTTCAGGCGCTGATTGAGGGTGGCACTTCAATCAACCACGTCTTGGCAATCGGTCCGATCCCGATGATGAAAGCGGTGGCCGAGGTTACTCGTCCGAAAGGGATTCCGACGATCGTCAGTCTCAATCCCATCATGGTGGATGGAACTGGCATGTGTGGCGGCTGTCGCGTGTTGGTTGGGGGCGAGACTCGTTTCGCGTGCGTTGATGGTCCCGAGTTCGATGCTCATGAAGTCGACTTCGAGACTCTCGTACAGCGAAATAGGCAGTATCGATCTCAGGAAATGAAGGCACTTAATCGCTTCGAAGCAGCAGCCGAAATCGATTCGGACGCCCTGAAGCCGTGTGAGTTGCAACGCAAATACTCGGAAGTTGGTCCACAGCACGCTCCCTAGTTGTGAGTTGAGAGAGGCATGGCCGAGAAGCTATCACCGAAGGAACGCACGAGGATTGCTCGGCAGTCGATGCCGGAGCAGCCTGCTGCCCAAAGAGCACATAATTTCGAGGAGGTCAATCTTGGGCTCAGTGCTGCTGTGGCGGAGAAAGAGGCCCAGCGTTGCTTGACTTGCGCCGATCCAAAATGCGTTCATGGTTGCCCGGTTGGCGTAAAAATTCGCGAAGTCGTCGATTTCGTTCGGCAAGGTGAGTATTTGAATGCGGCTGCAAAGTTGCGAGAGGATAACGTCTTGCCAGCAGTCACGGGGCGCGTCTGTCCACAAGAAATTCAATGTGAAGGAGCCTGTATCTTGTCGAAACGGTTCGCTCCGCTGGCAATCGGGCATATTGAGCGTTTCGTTGCGGATTACGAACGGAGTGTCGGGCGAGTTGGACTTCCGAAGCGAGCCCGTTCGACAGGCAAGAAGGTTGCTATCGTTGGCAGCGGTCCCGCGGGATTGAGCTGCGCAGGCGACCTGATTCAGCGTGGCCACGACGTGACAGTGTTCGAAGCTCTGCACGAGTTCGGCGGAGTGCTTGTCTATGGCATCCCCGAGTTTCGATTACCGAAGCAGATTGTGAAAGACGAGATTGAAAACTTGCGAACGATGGGGATCGAGTTTCAAACGAATGTTGTCATTGGGAAGACCGTGACCGTGGACGAACTGTTCAGCGAAGAGGGCTACGATGCAGTCTTAATCGCAACGGGTGCCGGTTTGCCTCGGTTCCTGAACGTGCCAGGCGAGCATCTTGGTGGAGTTTACTCGGCGAACGAATTCCTTACGCGCGTTAATTTATTGAACGCTTACGATCCGCTGCACTACGATTCGCCCGTTTATGACTGTCGCGATCGGAACGTCGCCGTCGTGGGAGGCGGCAACACGGCGATGGATGCGGTTCGGACATCGTTGCGGCTTGGGGCGAAGAATGCCTACTTGATCTATCGGCGCAGCGAAGTGGAAATGCCTGCTCGACGAGAAGAGGTACGTCACGCCAAGGATGAAGGTGTACAGTTCTTGATGCTACACAATCCAATTGAGTTCGTGGGGAACTCCGATGGCGAGTTGTGTGGAGCGAAGCTCGCCAAGATGGAGCTAGGTGAACCGGACGAATCGGGCCGACACTCCGTTGCCGCAATTCCAGATTCCGAGTTCGTATTACCACTTGATATGGCCGTTGTCGCGATCGGCACGGGCGCCAACCCGTTGGTCCAATCATCGACGCCCGCTATTCAGACCAACAAGTGGGGCTACATCGTCGTGGACGAAGCGACATTTCGAACGACGAAGAGGGGAGTGTTCGCCGGCGGTGATATTGTGAGCGGTTCGGCGACCGTTATCCTCGCGATGGGTGCTGGACGCAAAGCTGCGAAATCGATTCACGAGTATCTGACCACGAACGTTTGGGAAGCCGAGACTACTCTCGCATGAATCGCATTGCTACAATCAGCGACTGGTCTCTCACTCTTATTTCCTCAGAGGGCAATCCGCGATGTCTCAAGGCTCAGAGAATCCCTTCGGTGACAATCCCTATGGCGCGCCACAACAGACTGGCGGCGCTCCAATGCCAGTTGCATCGAGCGAGGGCGATGCGACAGGGGGCGTGATTCCGTATAAGAATGTTCCCGCGTTGTTGGCATATTATCTGGGGCTGTTTTCCCTGTTTCCGTGCATCGGTCTGTTCCTAGCGATTCCGGCGTTCGTGCTTGGAATCAAGGGACTTCGCAAACGCAGAGAGGATCCGGCTGTTAAAGGAAGCGTTCACGCATGGATTGGAATTGTGATGGGTGGGCTCATGACGGTGGTCTGGGGCGTCGCTTGGATCTTGGGCATCATTGGCATGGTGGCAGGTGCGAACGGTGGGTAGTGCCTTTTGTGGTTGTTGAGCCTATTTTCTGAAGCGAGGAAACAGCGGCGATGCGAAAGCAACACTCTAGTAACGTTGCGGCGGCGATCACTGCAGTCGCGTTCCTGTCTCTAGCTCAGCTTGCGCATGCCGAATCGCCGAACTGGCCGCAGGCTGCCGGACCAAACGCAAATTGGCAGGTCGTCGGCGCAGCTCCAACTCAGTGGAGCGTTGTTCGGAACGAGAACATTGCCTGGCGAACCCCGATGCCAGAGTGTGGTCAGAGCGCAGTGACCGTTTGGGGCGACAAGCTGTTCACGACGATTCACAAACCGATCGATTCGTTTGAAGAACGTTTTTTGGGGAGCGACATCATCGGGTATTGCCTCGATGCGAAGACCGGTGATGTGCGGTGGACCGTCGAATTGTCTGGAACGCAATCGATGGAGTTAGCTTGTGGATTTAGCGACGCAACCGTATTTGCCCCAGTGACCGACGGCAAGTATGTCTGGTTCTTCAATCGATGTGGCTCGATGGGTTGCTATGACTTCGAGGGGAATGAAGTTTGGTTTCGCAAGTATCCGATGCGTTTCAAGCACAGCAATCGCCAGTGCGAACCGATTCTGGTTGATGGCCAGATCCTTAACGTCGAGGTCGCCAACAAAGAAAAAGGCGTCACGATTCGGAAGTTCAAAGCGGGCACGTCTAACACGATCGCGCCAAAGCTTCCTGACGGCATCGACGAGAAGGAAGTCTGGACGTACCTGCACGGGATCGATGCGGCGACGGGCAATATCCTGTGGCGCGAGCAGGCTGGAACGTCGATACACAACACGCCTCTGGTCGGTCGCTTAGCCGATGGCACGCCCGCAATCGTCCACGCTCGCGGCGGTGGCCACGGTCCGCTAGAAAAGCCGTATGGCGTGAGCCTCACTAGTCTTGCAAAAGACGCAGCGGGCGCGACGTTGTGGTCGACCGCGTTGCCCGGCTACGATCCGTCGTTCAGCAACCACTGGAACTCGCGTTACGTATTCGGGTTTCACAAAGGCGAACACGTGGTCCTGAGTACAGTCAGCGGCGAGGTGTTGCGCAGGCAGCAACTTTACAAATCCGCCGATCTCTGGGAACGAGATGGCGATGATTGGAAGCTACGCCAAGGCGTCGCAGTACCGGCAGGCAAGGGACATCCAAATACCAACCACGCGAACATGGTTGTCGGCGACTGGCATTGGTTCCTCGCTCACAATAAACCGTACATCGGTCGAGTGCATATTGAGACGGGCAAAGTCGAGTATCTAGAAGTCCCAGCGCAACTCAACGCCAGCAAGAACGATCGCGACCACGACAAATGGCGATGGGGCCAAGGCATGAAGAACGTCCCCGTGAATGCCAGGGGCTTTGCGATCGGACGCAAGGGGCACGATGGAACTGGCTTCGGCCACATCTCCGCCGCGAGCCCTACGCTCGTTGGGCGGCATCTATTCTTTCCGGTGGTGACGGGAACGGTCTACGTGATTGATAGCACCGTCGAGCGGCTGACTCCAAACGCCATCGTATCGATCAACGACCTGGGAACGAGCGGCGAGACTTGGACGCTCAGTTCATTCAGCTACTCCGAGAGCCGACTATATATGCACACAATGCGCGACGTGATCTGTATCGGAACGAAGCCTTAATGGTAACGCGATGCCAGTTGTGTGATTGTCGCCCATCTGTAGACGCCAGAACTGGTAGGACTTCGACCACGGTTCACGCTAAACTAGATGGTGATGGTGGCTTGGGTTGCTGACATCGTGTTATCTAGAGTATGGAGTTGCTTCACACAATGCTAAAGCAAGTCGTGATAACGACTGCCGGTCTTTGCTTTGTCGTTTCCGCTGCGCGTGCTGCGGAAGATAAAGGAGGTACGGATTTCTTCGAGCGCCGTGTTCGGCCGATTCTTGTCAAGCACTGCTACAAGTGTCATTCCGAGGCAGCAAGTGAACAGCAAGGTGGCTTGCTCCTTGATCGGGAGTCCGGTTGGCTGAAGGGCGGCGAGACTGGCAAAGCTATCTTGCCAAATGATCCTGAGGTGTCGCTTTTGATCAGTGCCGTGCGGTACGACAACGAAGCGTTACAGATGCCACCCGAAGAACAGCTTCCGGCTGAGCAGGTTCGAATCCTGGAACAGTGGGTATCAAGGGGCGCTCCCGGACCACGGCAGGATCTTGGCGAGACCGAATTCTCACGACTCGGTGATCAGACCTATCTCTTCGAGCAGGCGGCAGACCATTGGTCTTTTCAGCCGGTCACGGCAATCGAACCTCCACGTGTTGGCGATGAAAATTGGAATCAACACGCGATCGATCGCTTTATCTTTGATCGGATGAGTCGCGATGGGCTGACACCATCTCGTATTGCCGACCCTAGACAGTTGGTTCGACGTTTGACATTCGATTTAATTGGCCTGCCACCTGCGGCGGAAGTGGTGGACGCGTTCGTTTCGGATTGCGAAACTCTAAGGGCTGATCGCTCGGAGAGTGATGGCTACGATGGGGCGATCGAATCGCTTGTTGAACAGTTAGTGAATTCCAAGGCGTTCGGTGAGCATTTCGCTCGGATGTGGTTGGACGTTGCGCGTTACGCCGATACGGACAGTTTCTATCGTCCAGATACAAAGACGCCTCACTACTTCCCCTTTGCCTTTACGTATCGTGATTACGTTGTTGCGGCGTTCAACGACGGCAAGCCGATTGATCAATTCATTCGGGAACAGTTTGCGGCGGACTTGATGGAGTTGTCGCCTGATGCCCCTGAGCTTGCGGCACTTGGTTTTCTTACCGTTGGCCCGCACGCTCAACGCAATCCTACCGAAGCGATCGACGATTGGATTGATGTAACGACGCGCGGCTTGATGGGGGTGACCGCAGCCTGCGCACGATGCCACGACCACAAGTACGAACCAATTCCGACGACGGACTACTACGCTTTACATGGTATCTTTTCGTCGATTGTCCGTGTCGATCCGTTGGACGAAGCAAAGCAACCTCTCATATCAGGCTACAAACCGAGCGAGGAAGACAAGGCAGACTATGCCGAGAAGCGAGCGGTAATCGACAAACAAATCACAGGAGCCGGCGGAAAGAAGTCGAAGAACAACAACCGCTCGGTGGCTCAGAAGATTCGCGAGACGGATCTGGCTGAGCTGCTGTTGTTTCACCCTGGCGCGCCGACACACACGATGATCGTCCAGGAAAGGCCAAGGCCGATCGAGCCGGTCGTCTTTGTGCGAGGTGATGCAACGGAACGAGGCGAGGCGGTCTCGCGACGATTTTTGACTATTCTCGACCAGTCGCAAATGGCATTTCCAAAAAACAGCAGTGGCCGACTGCAACTTGCGGAGAAGATTGTTGATCCAAGTAACCCCTTGACCGCGCGAGTGTTCGTCAACCGCGTGTGGGGAGCGTTGATCGGATCATACTTGGTCGATACGCCGTCGGATTTCGGATTGCAGGGAGACAGGCCAACTCATCCTAAGCTGCTTGATTGGCTGGCCGCTGATTTCGTTTCTAACGACTGGTCGCTGAAACGACTGGTCCTCCGGATTGTCTTGTCGAAGACTTACCAGCAGAGCAGCAAACAGCGTGGGGAGATGGTGCAGATTGATCCGCAGAACGTGCTTCTCTGGCGGGCGAATCGACAACATTTGTCGATCGAGGCTATTCGCGACAGTATGCTCGCCGTATCGGGCCAGCTGAATCGTACGCCACGTGGACGCGCAGCTGAGTTGTGGGGCGACAACTACACTCGTCGCCGAGCGATCTACGGTTATGTGAATCGCTTCAATCTCGATCCGACTCTACGAGCGTTCGATTTCCCGACCCCGATGCAAACGCAGCCAAGACGCGGTGAAAGCATCGTCGCGCCACAAGCTCTTTTCACGATGAACTCGCCATTTGTTATTGACCAAGCGGTTGCTCTGACGGACGGCGAAGAGTTTCGGCAGTGTGAAACGGACGAAGCGAAGATTGGTTATCTTTTCCGTGAAATGTTCCAACGCCCCGCCGATTCGCCGGAGATCACTCGATTCACAAAGTTTGTCGAATCGCAACAGCGGTTTTATGACGAGTCGCCAACGCGGGCTTCGAAGATAACGTCGCCTTGGCCGCTGGCAGCCCAGGCATTGTTAATGAGTAACGAGTTTCAATATGTTGACTGACCGTAACGCTAACAGCTCGATTTCTCGTCGCCAGTTGCTTCAGCGGAGCGGATGTGGACTCGGTTCTTTGGCGCTTGGAAACCTTTTAGCGAAGGTAAACTTGGCACAAGCAGCGCCGCGCCGGGTCGCTGATTCACCGCTGGCCATGCGTGAGCCGCATTTTCCGGCAAAGGTGAAACGCGTCATCCACCTGTTCATGAACGGTGGACCGTCGCAGATTGATACGTTCGATCCAAAGCCCAGTGTGACGGCTCTCGATGGCCAACCGCTTCCTGATTCGATCAAGTCGCGTCTGCAGACCACACAGCGTAACCGCGTCGGTCTGCTATTCGGATCGCCCTTCAAGTTTCGACAACATGGCGAAAGTGGATTACCTGTCAGTGAGCTGTATCCGAATGTCGCAAAGCACATCGACGAGCTGTGCGTCGTGCGTTCGATGCAGGGCGAAATTGCGAACCACAGCCCGGGGTTGTTGCTCACAAATTGCGGGCATTCGACGCTCCCGCGGCCAAGCCTTGGTTCTTGGCTGTTGTACGGTTTAGGAAACGAAAGCGACGAGCTTCCGGGTTACGTAGTCCTGTGCCCCAAGGGGCTGCCGACGGCTCAGTCTCGCAATTGGACGAGCGAGTTTTTACCTGGCGTCTATCAAGGGACCCACATCGATACGGAAAGCTCCGAACGACAACTGATACCTCACTTGACACGCAAAGATATTCGAGCGGGTTCACAGCGAGCGCAAGTGGCTTTGACTCAATTCTTAAACCAACGACACAGCAGCAACCGCCCCGGCGACGAGCGTTTGGAAAGTCGAATTCACTCCATGGAACTTGCGTTCCGAATGCAGACGGCAGGCAGCGATGTCTTCGACCTTGCGCAAGAGCCAGCTCATATCAGAGAGATGTATGGCGATACGACGCACGGACGCAATCTTCTGATCGCTCGCCGCTTCGCTGAACGAGGCGTTCGATACATCCAGTGTTATCACGGTGGCGGCCAGCCGTGGGACAATCACTCGGGCATCGTCCCTCGTATCACGCAGCTGTGCAAAGACTCGGACCAACCGATTGCCGCACTTTTAACCGACTTAAAGCAACGAGGCATGTTGCACGAGACGCTAGTGATCTGGGGCGGCGAGATGGGACGCACCTCCACGACGCAGTCCGGTACGATGGATCCGAACCGAGTCGGTCGCGACCATCACGTCGATGGTTACACGATCTGGATGGCGGGGGGCGGGTTTAAGAAGGGCTTCGCGTACGGCGCGACGGATGAGTTCGGCCTTGCCGTTGCCGAAAACTCGATGAGCCTGCACGACCTTCACGCCACGGTCCTGCACCAGATGGGCTTCGACCACAAACGACTCACCTTCCGATATTCCGGTCGTGACTTCCGGCTGACCGATGTGCATGGTCGAGTCGTCCGTGAATTGTTCGCCTAGCTCCGTACGAAAGTCAAGACGATTCACCGCAACTAACTACACGTAGCTACACGGACAAACGCTTGGGAATTCCCGGTCAGGCACGAACGCTGCTCTTCGATCGTAGCGTCTCAGCAGATCTCCCAGTCGCTCATGGCATGCTCGAACGAGGACTGGCAGGTCATTTCGAAACGCATGCACACGGCAATTGGAATTGTGTGATTGGGGGTTGGTGATTCGGTCGCTTCCGGGTGCGACAGAAAACGTCAACCGGACGGTCTAGGAACGACAAAACCTGTCCGCGGTGAGTCATGCCCAAAAGAGTTCTTTTGGGGGCTACGAACATCTGATAAATCCGTCGTCGTTTGGTCCGGCTTGACGCTTGATGAATGCAATGAGCAGCTATGCGACCGGCGACTGCGTGGAGCGATTATCTCGCAGGTGTCACAACGACTGGGCTTACGGATTCGGTTGCCTACACGAACTTGCAGGGCGAAGATTGGGTCAAGAATACTCAAGACCTTCTTATGCACGTCGTGTTTCCTTCGAGCTACCACCGAGGTCAGATTGCGACGTTATTCGGTCGGGCCGGTCACGAATCCGCATATACCGATTTTATTCATTGTGTCCGCCAACAGATCTAGCCCAAGAAAGTCGACCCCTTTCTTAGTTAAATAACGAATCCATGTAAGTCCGTGTTTGGGGCGGGGTCGGTTATTTTGGCTGACT
>JACNKX010000157.1 GCA_014381825.1 Planctomycetota bacterium | reverse complement strand
TTCGGTTTAGGAATTCTGAAGCAACCGCGGGGACAATTGCGACATCGCCTCGCGGAGGAAAGGCCTGTTTCCTGAGAAATAGCGCAACTTCAAAAGGCCGCTGTGGGCCCATTTTAGTCGCTAAGAGTAACGCCAGCAAATCAGCTCTCGTCTGCCCAAACTGCTGGCGGTGTGAACGACAGGTGAGGATGGCACTTTGCGCTGCATCGAGTTTCCTGGCGAATTGTTTTGACCGCACGGGCTCACGACCCACTCGCCTAACGATATCGGGCCGATTCCTTCGACGACCCGGAATGCCCCGCGCATATCGGTTCGAGAGAAAGTAGCGAACCACGCCCCAAGCGAGTATCGTGGCCAGAATGTGGAGGTGGTCACGCACTGCCTTGGCCAGCGCCACCTGAAAACAGAAGCCAGATTCGAAAAGTCTTTGGGAGCTTGAACCGATGCGAAACCGCTTGCTGTTGGCCGCCCTGTCCTTCCCATTTCTGGTGGGCAGCGTTTTGGGCGCCGACAAGCCCAATATTGTCATTGTGTTCACCGACGACCAGGGTTACGGCGACCTGGAATGCTACGGTTCCGAGAAAATACACACACCCCGCATCGATCAACTAGCCCGAGAAGGAACTCGATTTACGAGCTTTTACGCGCAAGTCGTGTGCGGGCCATCGAGGTCAGCACTTCTGACCGGACGCTATCCCGTTCGCAGCGGCGGATGGTCGATGCCCGCGACCGAAATCACCATGGGCGAACTAATGCAGAAGAGCGGTTACACGACGGGGTGCATCGGCAAATGGGACGTGTCGAACCGCGCGGCCATTACCGATCGCATGCCCAACGCGCAGGGTTTCGACTACTACTGGGGAACGTTGGGAGCGAATGACAATGGCCGTGTCGTTTTTCACAAGAACAACGAGCAAGTCGGACGCTCGGCCGATATGGCAAGTCTCACGAGGATCTATACGGACCAAGGCATCGCCTTTATTGAGCGAAACAAGGACAAGCCCTTTTTCCTTTACCTCGCGCACACGATGGTCCATTCGGTCATCGCCGCCTCGCCAACTTTTAAAGGAAAATCTCAGGGAGGCCTGTATGGCGACACCGTCGAGGAATTGGACCATCACACCGGCCGATTATTGGACGCGATCGACAAACTAGGGCTCCGCGACAACACGATCGTGATCTTCACGACGGACAACGGACCGTGGAACAATCTACAGGAGGTTCTAGCCAAGAGGCACAACGGAGCAGTCGCCTGGGGTTCGTCCGGCCCATTGCGTGAAGGCAAAGGATCGACGTACGAGGGCGGTCTTCGAGTGCCCTGCGTGGTCCGCTGGCCCGACCACGTTCCCGAGGGCCGAGTAAGTGATGCGATCTTCTCAACTCTCGACTTCATGCCAACGTTTGCCACGATCGCCGGATACGACTTGCCAGACGATCGAATCCTCGACGGCGTCGACCAGACCCAATTGCTGATAGGAAAAAGTGAAGATGGGGCTCGCGAAGACTTCTTTTACTTCTGCCGCAACGAACTTCACGGCGTCCGCAATGGTCAGTGGAAACTGATCCTGCCCGATCGAAAAGTATTCTACGGCTATGTGGACGATCGAGGATCCAATGGCACGGAGCTTTACGATCTGAATTCCGACATGGGAGAAACGAAGAACGTCGCCGATCAACACCCCAAGGTGGTCGCACGGTTGTTAAAGGACGCGAACGCTTTTCAATGGCCCAAGCAACTCTTCGAGCCCCGAATCGGTCTCCCACCTCGCAAGAAACCGTAGTCGAACGTCGCCTACCGCACAGGCGAAATCACTTTAAGTCCATGCAGTGCCGGGCTAAGTCGCGGATTGGATGAAGTGAGTTGCACGCGTAGCTGCAAATGCGCTTGATGCCTGGCTGTCGCCGCGCGCTGGATCGGCTTCCATCCCGACCAGAGAGCATCGGGAGCGGCTGTCGGGCCAGAACGCATTTCGACGCGAATCGCAACCTCGGATACACCTTCCGCGTAACCGACGCTGCCGAATCCATTACCGCAAAACCACAGACGCCATCTGCCGTCAACGACGTCCACTTCCGGATACTCAACCATTTGGCTGTCCCACGATCCCTGCGGACCAACGTTCAGCACCGGTTCGATCGGCGAACGCTCCCACGTAATGCCGTTGAGACTCTCCGCGTACTTGATGCGGTAGTTCGGCTTGGCGTGAGAGTACCACATCTGATACACACCTTCCGCGTAGCGCACGAAGCAGCGGGAGATAACGTTGCGTTTCGGCCCCTGCGTAAAGTCGTCGGTTAACACAGGATTGCCGGGAGACTTCGTCCAGTGGACGCCGTCCTCGGAAGTCGCCAGGCAGGGGTGAATGTTCTGGCCCGTGGCGACTTTCATCGCCGTGTACCACATCATCCATTTTTCGCCGATGCGCCGCACTTCCGGCACGCACACTCCGCCGCCGTCGGGCGAATCGGCGTCGCCGCGTTCCAGCAGCGGACCCTCGCCGTGCCGTTTCCAAGTTACGCCGCCGTC
>JACNKX010000236.1 GCA_014381825.1 Planctomycetota bacterium | reverse complement strand
GACCGATTGCCGAAACTTCGAGATGTGATGGAGGGCAGATCGCTGTCGGCCACGCCGAACGGTTATCTGAATTTGATCCACGTTGAAGACGCGGTGACGATCGTCTTGGCGGTCGAACAGCAAGCGACCACGCCAGCGTTGTTGCTCGTTTCGGATGGCCAGCCTGTTTCGCGAGGCGCATTCTATAGCGAACTTGCTAGATTGACGAATTCGCCAGAGCCACGTTTCGAGGATCCTTGTGTTGACTCATCGACGGCACGGAGCGCGACAACGACGAACAAGCGGATCGACAACTCGGAGCTTCGTGCAAGAGTTCGCTTTGCGTATCGCTATCCGAGCTACATCGAAGGGCTGGCCAGCATCGTGAACGAGCAAAATGACAGACGCGACGCAGACGTGGGATTCACTAGCGATTGATCGCTCCAGTGAACTTATTGCGGAAAATTAGGGCAGTAGTTTGGGCGAAATGAGAAGTGCCTCTGGGCAGACTTAAAGTCGGTCGAGGATTCTCGCCGATACCACCAATTAGTGGTCTCTTCTCGTGTCCTTCCGCGTTCTGCGGAGCCCCTATATCTGCTAGCGTCCCAATGTCAGCCTCTACCTGCGCTTCAAATCTGAGAGTGTTTTCGGGAGATCCAAACGAGGACGCCGAGTCCTTAGACCCGGTGGATGAAATCGCGTTGCGACTGCATTGGACTGTCGTCAATCGAACACATCTGCTTCTTTATATTGTGCTGCCCGTTATAGCACTTGTGTTTCTCACTACTTGTGTGCGCTGCTTTGATCTCGATCTTCGTATCAGTCGATTGTTTTTCAACGCGGAAGCATCGCGTTTCCCAGAACTCGACGCCCGCCAGTGGTTGGTGCTGTACCGTTACGGTCCGATTCCGGGCCTGATAATGGGGATCAGTGCAACTGCGATGTTCGTTGCTAGTTTCGCTTGGCACCGCCTTCGAGCGTTTCGCGAACCATGCGCGTTGGTGGCCCTGCTGCTAGCGTTAGGTCCAGGGCTGCTCGTGAACGGACTCCTTAAGCCATCATGGGATCGTCCTCGGCCTTGCGAACTGACCGAGTTTGGAGGCAGCGAAGACTTCGTTCCCGTTCTGAATCTGCGTGAAGCTAGCGAACACAGATCAAAATCCTTCCCTTCTGGACACGCTTCTATGGGATTCTATTTGCTCGCTCCGATCTTCATTCGCACGCGAAGCAGTCGGCGATGGTCGCTCACGTTTCTCGTGATCGGGCTATCGCTGGGGATCGCGATGGGAGTCGGTCGAGTTGCACAGGGGAGTCATTTTGCAAGCGATGTTCTTTGGTCCGGCGCGATTGTTTACTTTACCGGCCTCGTACTGGCCTACGTATTGCCTCCGGCGAGTCAGGAGATATCGACGGAAGCGTCGAACGATCGGGACCTGGCAGCAGAGCCATCGGTTTTTCGCTTGGATGAGTATCGCGAGTCGGTTGATCGCGAGAACAACACGCCGGAAACGCGTATACGAGATGCCCCGAAACGACGAGCCGCATGATGCAAAGTTCGCAGTTTGATGACTACTGTTCCTCGCTACGTTCTGATTGAGACGCTCAAGACGTTCTTCGTCGCGGCGTTTGCCATACTCGCCTGTCTTTTGATGGTTGGTGGAGCCCAGCAGGGTATTCGCCACGGTTTGCCACCACGAGTCATCGCGCAGGTACTCCCATTTCTTGTTCCGGAGATGCTTCGCTTTGCGCTGCCGGGCTGTCTGCTCTTCGCCGTTTGTAGTGTCTTTGGGAGAATGTCCGCGACGAACGAGATCTTGGCCGTTAAAGCCTCGGGAGTGAATCCGTCACGACTTGTGTGGCCGATTCTCGGAGTCGCTTGTCTGTTAAGCCTGATCACGTTCCAAATCTATGACGTGTGCGCGATCTGGGCCCGTCCAGGACTCAAGCGGACAATGATCAATGCGACGGACGAAATCATCTATGGTTACTTAAGCTCGAACAAGTCGTTCACCAATCACCAACTATCGATCTCCGTTAGAGGCGTCGAAGACGGTGATCTGGTCCAGCCCGTCATTCAGGTGTTTGAAGGAGGCACCGAGAACCAGCCAGTAACGTTCTCGGCCGAACGAGCCAGCATCACATGTTCCGACCTTGAAGACACACTCCGATTTGACTGCTATCACGGCTGGGTAGAAGTTGGGGACGAAACGAGCATTAGTTTCAACGGGATTTGGACCAGCGAGATTGATCTTCCTTCCAGCGCTCGCGGCGACGTCGACGTCGCTTCGCCGGCGGCCTTGCGAGTGTCGGAAGTAGGATCGCAAGTCCGTCGTGAACAAGCGTGGCTTCGAGACGCAAATCGACGACAAAAGCAGGTGATGGAAGACCCAGAACAATTTGCCATCGACTTCCAGCATCATCAACAGCGACTCTATCGTTTGCAGGCGGAGACACCACGGCGGTTCTCGAATGGTTTCGCCTGTCTTTGCTTTGCGATGGTGGGAATCCCCGTGGCTATATGGCAAAAGTCGTCAGACAACGTCGGTGTCTTCTTTCTCTGTTTTGGGCCGATTCTGTTGATTTACTATCCATTGCTTGTCGTGGGAGAAAACCTCGCCCGTGGCGGAATATTTCCGAGTCTTACCGTTTGGCTGGCCGACGGTGTGTTGTTAGTCGCAGGGCTGTTGCTCATGCGCTGGCAAGTCAGATCATAATTCCCGAGCCAGATGCGACCCGAAAATGCAGGAGACCTTCAGCATGGAAACGACGCCAATCGAAACCGCCGAGTTGTCGGGGGATGTCTGGCTTCGTCGTACGCTGTACGTCATCGGAGGATGTTTCTTGCTGCGGTTGCTGTTTGCTGCCGTCGTGCCCTTAGATCTAGTTCATGACGAAGCGTATTACTGGGAGTGGGCGCGTCGGTTGGACGTGTGTTATTACAGCAAACCTCCGATGGTCGCTTGGCTCATTGCCGCCTCGACGTCGATCTTTGGCGACACGGCGGTTGCAGTCCGATTGCCCGCGATCGTGTTAGGCACTGGGGGAACGATCTTCGTGTTTCTTCTCGCCCGAGACATGTTTGGCTCGAAAGCCGGGTTCTGGGCCACGTTGTTATCGCTGGCGTCTCCCGGCAGCGCGGCACTGGGCTTAGTCATGACGATCGACGCGCCTCTTCTCTTTTGTTGGTCGGTTGCACTCTATGCTTTTTGGCAGTTACTAAAACGAGATCGCACTCGCTTTCGATGGCTGGTCGGTGTGACCGTGGCCATCGGCCTAGGCATCCTGTCTAAGCAAACGATGCTGGCGTTTTTGCTTCTTGCCGGATCGTTCCTGTTGATCAGTCGAGAGGATCGCATTGAGTTGCGGCGGCCTGCGCTTTGGATCTGTGCGATCTTGGCACTTTGTTTTCTAACACCAGTCTTATGGTGGAACGTACAGAACGGATGGGTGACTCTCGCACATACAAGTGGTCACTTTTCTGCCGAACAGGTCACGATGCTGAAGCGGCTCACGCGATTCCTTGAGTTCATTGGATCGCAGTTTGGAGTCGTCTCGCCGGTGACATGCTGGCTGTTCCTATCGGCTGGTTTCGTTGGCGTGTATTCGTTCAAACGTTGCGATCGCTGTACGAAGTTTTTATTGACGTTCAGTGTACTTCCACTACTTGGAGCGTTTGCATTAGCCTTTAAGCAGCGAGTTGAACCAAACTGGGCTGCGCCCGCTTACATCGCAGGCGTTGTCTTGGCCGTCGGTGCCGTGTTCCAGAGCCATGCTCGTGTTTTAGAAGCCAAAGGGTCTGACCGGCGTCTTTCCATTGCGCTCGGCACGGGCATCGTGGCGACCGTGTTAACGTACTTGCTGGGATTCGGGCTAGGTCTCGAGGGAACGAAGCTCGATCCCGCAGTGCGACTGCGCGGCTGGGCCGAGCTTGGTGTTAAGGTCGGTGATGCGTTTGCCGAGTTACCTGAACCGAATCGTTCTCTGCTTGTCGTGACGAATGGTCGCGCTTACGCCAGCGAACTTGCCTTTTACATGCCGCAGCACCCCGAAGCGTTCGTCTGGAATCCTTCCGGCGTCGTCAGTACGCAGTACGATGTCTGGGGTGGACCTCGTGAGTCCGAGAGTAGGACGGCGATGATCGTTACTGGCGGGCCGACCGTTCCGCCAGAGTTAGCGGCTTGTTTTGGCCAAGTCGATCCGATTCGCGAAGTCACCGTCGCGATCAGCTCGTCACGGCACCTGACAGTGCATCTTTGGCGAGGCGTCGCTCTGGATCAGGCGATGGTCGACGAACAGATCGGATTCGGTACGCACGGACGCGAACGCTTTGCCAACGTGGCGTTGCGACCAGATCTGCACCGTCTTGAGCGGTGAAGTGGCTAAGACTGATCCTCGTCACAGTCCCCAGACTGCGTCGGCAATTACGCTTTCGTCCCGGCTGTGGAAAGGCCGCGGACGACGCAGTCCGTCGCAGCGACTGCGTCGAGTTCGGTGACAACTTCCATATTCGGCCGCCACAGGGTTTTGATGCGTCGATCGAAGACGGTCGCTCCCTTGGTTAGAATACCGCGAGTCTCGACATCGCCAGCCATCTCTTCGGTGTGGAATAGTTCAGGTTGAACAATCGACAACAGCGCGACGACTGCGGGCAAACGAAACCCTTCTTGTCCTAAGACTTGATGGTGCGCTCTAAAGGCGAACGGCATAAGCTTACGGAGAAAGCTGCCTACGCGCGTCGCTTCGGCCGGCAGTTCTTCCATGACGTCGAATGTCAACGCCACTTCGCGTGCCACGTCCAACGGCACCAGAGTCTTTGTCATCGCGGAGCGAAAAACAGTTCGTGCACTAACGGGATCGAAATACATGTTGAATTCGGCGGCTGGCGTGACATTCCCACCAACTCCAATACTGCCGCCGGCGATGACCACTTGACTGATCATCGTGCACAGTTCGGGATCGCGTTTGAGTGCCCGAGCCACATTCGTTAACGGGCCTAGGCAAAGGATGGTAACCTCATCCTCCGCAGCACGAACTTCGTCGCAGATGATCTTGTCGGAGGGATGTTGATGATGCAGCTCGGAAGTCCGGAAACCTGCGTTCCCGAGGCCGTCTTCGCCATGAAGAGACGAACTGTCCGTGGCCGGTGCGTCTTCGATCTCACCCGCTACACCGACCCGAGGTAGCCGTGGTGGATCGAGTTGCTCGATGATCGTTTGGACGTTGCGACTCGCTTGATGTGCGGAAACATTTCCTTCGGCAGCGGTTACCGCGACGATCTCAAGCCTCGGATCGAACAAAGCCATGCAAAGTACGATCGCGTCGTCGATCCCCGGGTCGCAGTCAATGATCACCTTCCTTGCCATAGCCAGCGATTGTAAGATTCAACCTGAGAATCGACAAGCCAGATAGTTCCGGTGCCACCAGGCATTCTGTTTTATCGCTTAACCCCTCACTAAAAGTAACAAAGGCAATTACCGTGAACATTCAATCGACGATCGGTCGTATCTCCGGAGGCGAAGATCTCGCCATGGACGAGATGGCAGGCGTGATCGGCTCGATGATGGACGGCAGCTGGAGCGACGACGAGATCGGCCTGTTTCTAAACGCCCTGCGATGGAAGGGAGAGACCGTCTCGGAGATCGCGGGAGCGGCCCAGGCAATGCGCCAGCACATGACTCCGATCCGCACGACTCGTACGGATTTCATTGACACCTGCGGCACGGGCGGCGATGGATCGGGAACATTTAATATCAGCACCGCAGCGGCTGTCGTCACCGCGGCTGCCGGTGTTCCCGTGGCAAAGCACGGAAATCGGAGCATCACAAGTAAGACGGGTTCAGCGGATGTGCTGGCCGAGTTGGGAGTCAACATCGAAGCCTCCGTGGCAACGGTCGAGCGGTGTCTCGATGAAGTTGGCATCTGTTTCTGCTTCGCTCCTCAGCTGCATGCCTCAATGCGGCACGTATCCGCGGCGCGGAAGAAGCTTGGTGTGCCGACGATCTTCAACATGCTCGGACCGCTTTGTAATCCGGCCTCCGCCCCCTTTCAGTTGTTGGGAGTTGGTAAACCTCACCTCCGCCGATTGCTTGGTCAAGCCTTGTCATTGCTCGACGCGAAACGAGCTGTTGTAGTGTGTGGTGAAGATGGGATCGACGAAGTAACGCTCGGTGGCGTAACAAACGTGACCGTCGTCACCGGGCAGTCGCTCAAGGAAACCACTTGGCAGCCGGCGGATTTTGATATGCCGGAATCGAGTAACGAGTCGATGTTGGTTGACGGTCCGCAAGCAAGTGCCGAGATGATTCGAGACGTCCTGAGCGGCCAGCCAGGAGCGGCGCGCGACATAGTTGTGATGAATGCCGCAGCTGCCCTTTGGACAGCAGGCATCGACGAATCTTTCGCCGTTTGCGCCGCCAAGACGGCCGAAGCGATTGACAGTGGGGCGGCGGAAAGCTTATTGACGAAGCTTGCCGAAGCGAGCCACGCCTGATGGTTCGCGCGACGTTGTATTTAGTGCTGCTGATTTCCTTGGCGCACTCGCTCGTACATGTCTTTGAATTGTCGCTGCCAAGTGTCGAGCAGCAAATTGCCTCCGAGTATTTTGGCGCTGATGAAGTGAGCGGCAAAGCGATGACTGGTCGCTTGTCGAATGTATGGCGACTGATGTGGGGCTTCGGCGCGATTGTCGCGGGACTGCTCGTGGATCGATTCGGTGCGAGACGATTGCTCGCCATCTACTTGTTGGGATGTGCGGCTGCTTGCGCCTTGGCGGCGACTTCCTCGACTCAAAACTCCTTGTTCATCGCCATGATCGCGATGGGAGCATTCGCTTCGATCTACCATCCCGCTGGACTGTCGCTGATTTCTCACGAAACAACCGCCGACAATCGTCCGCAGGCGCTCGGGTTGCACGGCATTTTCGGTTCGGCAGGAATCAGTTCTGCGCCGCTGTTGGCCGGAGTGCTATTGGCCGCAAGCTTTACCTGGCGACAAATATATTGGGTCCTGGTGGTGCCAGGCGCGATCCTGGGACTTGTATTCGTCTGGCAGGCTGTTCGGCAACCAATTGTCGAGTCTCGTCGAAAATCCTCCGGTGAGTCAGATGCTCCCACTTCCCATAAAGATGAACAAGATCACGTTGACTGGACTTCGTTCTTCACACTGACTGCGATGGCGGCGGTGCAGGGGTTTATCTACTCGGCATTGATGAGTTTTCTGCCGCGATATCTTAGCGATGCCGCCGAGTCGTTCGGTTCAGCGAAGGGGGACGGTAATTTTCTCGCAGCCGGCGTGTTGTTCGCTGGATGCGCTGGCCAAGCGGTCGCTGGTCGATTCGCGAAGTCGTCGATTCTTGAACGACAACTGGCATGGATCACTTTCGGAAACATTCCGTTTCTTGCGTGGATGGCATTCGCCGGAACTTGGGATCGAGTACCCGCAGCAGGTCTCTTGGCCCTCGTCCACTTCATGCACCAACCGATCTACAACAGCCTCATCGCCAAGTACACGCCACGTCATCGCCGCAGCTTATGTTACGGATTCAGCTTCGCCATGGGACTTGGTTTAGGAAGCTTCGGTGCCCTCTTCGCCGGCGAGTTTCAAAGTGACGGGTTCGTTTACGGGACGCTGGCGGGTGTGGCAGGTCTGGGCTGCTTAATATGCACTGTGCTGTGCATGCTTAATCCATCATCCGACGCTGTTGCCTCATCGAAATGATAATCTCTCGCCTTGTCTTGGTCGATCTCGATCACGACGATAGAACCTTGCGACCTTTGCCACTAAGAGCCAACTATAAATGTCGACGGACGAGACTGCACGACAGCATGCTTCGTTGCTAGCGAGACCGCTGGCTGTGGTGACGCGCAGCGTGACGAAAGCTCCGGTCTTGGTATTAGCCGTAGGTTTGGTTCTGGCAGTCGTCGGTGTTGGGCTGGCGGTCTTCTTATTGGAGTTTCGCACTAGCCGGTTGGACTTGTTGAATCCAGACAGTGCATTCAATCGCCGCTGGCTAGCGTATCTCGATGAGTTCGGTGATGTCGACGACATTGTCGTCGTCATCAATGGTGAGTCTCAGCAAGCAATTGTCGCTGCATCTGACGATCTGACCGAACTGTTGCAGCAGCCCGAGTTTCGATCCGTCATGAATCAGGTGGATTTGTCATCATTGAAGTCGAAAGGGCTTCATTATCTCTCGTTGGACGAGTTACAGCAGATCGAACAGTTTCTTGCGAATTTCCAGCCAGTTCTGGATGGTAGCTGGCACCAGCTGAGTTTTGAAAATGCGATCAACCAAACTGCCGAACGCCCCGGTTTTGCGGGCCTGCCCCAGCTGGAGGATCGTCTCGCTTCGCGGCATCTTCTCTTGAATGGCGGGCGGACTGGCGTTGTGCTATTGCGACTCTCGAACGCGGAGTCGCCAGTTCCTCTAGAACAAGCGATTCCCGATTTGCGCGATCAGATCGAGGTTGTTCGTCTGCGGCACCCAAATGTAACGATGGGGCTGACCGGAATGCCGGTACTCGAACACGACGAGATGAGTTCGAGTCAGCGTGACACGGCGCGGGCCAGTGTTCTTAGTTTACTTGGCGTATCGTGTGTGTTCGTCGCAGGATTCGGTGGGTTGAGGCGACCGTTGTTGGCAGTTGCTACGTTGTTGATTGGCATTGCTTGGTCGATGGGTTACATCACGCTGGTTGTCGGACACCTGAACATTTTGAGTGTTGCTTTTGGCGTGATTCTGATTGGATTGGGGATCGACTTTGGGATTCATTACTTGTCCCGTTACCTCCAAGACCGTCGTGAGGAATCGCTCGGAACGGATGACGCGCTAGTCGAAACCGCGCAGCGTGTCGGGCCTGGAATCGTGATCGGAGGGCTTACTACGGCGTTGGCCTTCTTTACTGCCGGGCTGACGGACTTCACTGGCATTGCCGAGTTGGGGATCGTCGCGGGCGGTGGCGTCGTGCTATGTGTGATCGCTGCTTTAACAATGTTGCCTGCGATGCTCCATCTAGGCGAACGCAAAACGGATGTCACGCCGCAGTCGCCCTTGTTGCCGTTTGGTTCGATGTGTCGATGGACGGCTCGCTATCCGCGGTTTGTTCTTACGGCTCTAGTCCTGATGACGATTGCACTCGGCACTGGTTTGACTCGGCTTCGTTACGATCACAATCTCCTGCACCTTCAGGCGAAGAATCAGGAGAGTGTCGAACTCGAGCGGCAGTTGGCGACGACCTCAGAACGAAGTGTGTGGTATGCTGTGTCGTTGTGTGAGAGTCGTGCCGAACTGATGGATCGCAAGGCAAAGCTGGACTTGATGAGTAGCGTCGTGGCGACGGAAGAGATCGCGTCGCTCACTCCTGAGACGAGTGCCGACCAGCGAGCAGCGATTGTCCGAATCGCAAATCAGCTGTCATCGCTTCCGGAACAGCCGCCGCTGCTGCCGGTCGTCGAACAAGAAGTGTTAATTCAGAGTTTATTGCAAGCGGGGCAGGGGGGCTCTTCGCCGGTATCGCTGAAAGTGCGACAATTGGTCGCTGAGTTGAGGCAGCTTCCGGCATCGGAGTATTTCGCGCGGATCTCTCGGTCGCAGCAGGATAACGCTGGACAATTGCTCGAATCATTGAAGCAGATTCGATCGATGTCCAGCCCCGCGCCGCCGTTTGTCGGCGACTTGCCCGAGCCGCTCGTCGGACGCTACATCGGGCGCACCGGACAACACTTGCTCAAGGTTTATGGGCACAGCGACATCTGGAATATGGAATCGCTTGAGCAGTTTGTTCACGATGTCGAGTCGGTTGATCCACACATTACGGGGCACCCGATTCAGACGTTTTATGCATCGAGTCAAATGCAGCAAAGTTACATTCACGCCGCCATCTACTCATTGCTCGCCGTCGCGATCGTATTGGTGCTCGACTTTCGGACGATCAAGCACTCTCTCTTGGCGATGCTTCCGATGGGACTTGGTTTCTTGCAGTTGCTTGGATTGCTCGGTTGGCTTGGCATCCCACTGAATCCGGCGAACATGATTGTCTTGCCGTTGATTCTTGGGATCGGGATCGACGACGGAGTTCATGTCGTCCACGACGCGTTGCGGCAAGGTGTGCGATATGAAATCTCTAATGCCACTGCTTCCGCGGTCTTTCTGACATCGGCGACGACGATGATCGGATTTGGCAGTATGATGATTGCTTCGCATCAGGGACTGCGAAGCCTTGGACAAGTGTTGACGCTGGGTGTCTTCTGCTGTCTCGTGTCGTCAGTCCTTGTTTTGCCTGTTTTCCTTGGATTTCGCCGCCTTTCCAGCGACTGAGATTGTTGCTACTCTTAAAGGCCTATCCAAACAGTGAATTACCTCAGTAGTAGGGAGTATCGATATGGCCAAGCCACAACGTAAGATCAAGAAAGCGAATCACGGTGCTCGACCTGCGAACAGCAAGACCCGCAAGGCTCGTCGCCAAAAAGTGAAGACCTAAGCCGCCCGATTAGACGACGACGAGACGAAAGGAAGCGGCATTGGCTGGCAAAGAGCTGATCGTCGATCCGTCGAAGCTGGATTTTGAGAATCCGGTCGCGGACATCGAAGCCATTCGAGCGATGAACCCGCAGCGCCACGAGATGGAACAGCTGACGGCGGTCGTTTACGAAGACCAAGAGAAGAATATCTGCGTAGGTTACAAAGATATCACCAAAGACGAGTTCTGGGTGCGGGGCCATATGCCGGGGATGCCGTTGATGCCCGGCGTCGTCATGCTTGAGGCGGCGGCCCAACTCTGTAGCTATTATGTGCAGAAGCACGACATGCTTGGCTCGCCAATGGTCGGGTTTGGCGGCTTGGAAGACGTGCGGTTTCGCGACCCTGTGTTACTCGGCAGCCGTCTAATCTTGATGTGCGAGCTAACCAAGTTGCGCCGGGGTCGAATGCTCGTCAGCCGTTTTCAAGGCGTGGTCGGCGAATCGATCGCGGTCGAGGGCATCATCAAAGGCATTCCGATCCCGGTCGAAGCGTTGCAGCAGATGCAAGAGAAAGCTGGCTCGTAGTCTGTTGATTGCTACGCTGCGTGACGTTTGACGCCAGCGATTGTTGCCCATTCGATCCAGTCTTCGATCTCGTCCTTATCTGGCGGCGAATTGCCTCGCAGTATTGCTTTTCCGTCACGGCTGTTCGCGAAGTTGATTGCGGCTGCCAGAACTTCTCCGACCGAGGCGGAACGAAGATCTTCTCGGGTTGTAAATCCACACGTGACGAGGATCTGTGCATCATGACCTCGCAAATTGGGCACACTGCAAACGAGTGCTGCCTGGTCTTGCCAATCTTCGACTAGATCTGCGTCGATGTAACGCACTCGCAACTTCTGAGCTGCATCTTCGGGATTGCAATCAAGCAGGTCTTGGACCGTCGTGAGCCCGATCTTCGCCAGTCGCTTGGCGGTCTTTTTTTCGATCGATGGAGCGTCGACAAGATCATCACTCGGTTTTAGATAGTAGCGAACTCGCTCTGGCGTCTTCTTTGCAACTCTCTTCTCCGACGCGCCCCTGGTTGTTTCAACGGAATTGCGCGAGACGCTTGCGACTGGCTTACACGACGTTTCGCGAGGCGCCTCTCCTTCGCCATGCTTCTGACCAATCGGACCAAGTGGCTGTTGATTAAGTTGCGCGACAGGTGTCTTCAATACCTCTTCCGCGTACAGACGCCGAACTTCGCGATCGTCCGCCGGTATTGTTTTGTCGATGCGACCGTCCCTTTGGAACTCGTTGTACATCGTTTTGACGATCTTCCGATCTTTCGAGTCACCAATCTTGTTGGTCACCCAGCTAATGGGAATCGTGAGCGAGGCGAGATAGCCTGCGATGGTCACACCAGTCCTTGGCGGTTCAACATCGGCTTCGTCAAAGACTCGTTCCAGCACACGTGCGAAGCCAACCGATGCGAGGCCGAGTTGCTCGGCGATCGCATCCTTGATGGTCTGGTCGAGCCCGCTTGGCGGATCTTTTACGCCTGCCGCGAGATCGTAGTGATCGATGATCGTTTGGTAATGCATGTTGCCGATTTCAGCCCCGCCACGAATCATCTCTCCTAGCCAATCAGCTCCTTCGAGAGCGTCCACTTGGGGATAACCTTGCCCGCTCTCCAGGATGTTTTGCAGTTCGTCGTACGACTTGGCGATGCTCCATTCGACGGCACGATGAATCTGCGTTTCTTCCTCCGACTGAGCCGTATGAAAGGGCATGAACGGATCGGTGAAGTAGTGGCTCAGCACGCCCGCGGAATAGATCGCCTTGCTCCACGCTCCCTGTCGAAACTCGCGAACCGTCGTCTTGTACCACTCCTCTGCCTTCTTAATTGCTCCGCCCCAGTAGTTTTGATTGACGTGTAGTACGTGGTTTCTGAAGTCCTTGAACTTCTTGTCGGGAGCCTTTGAGCCATCGAGATACGAATCAAAGTAATACAGGAACAGATTTTGCCACCTTTGCGCGTCTTCGTCTTCCAGGTGTCGCAGTGCATCGAGCGCGAGCTTGTGATGCGTGCTTGTACACTCGTTGGCAAAGACAACTCGAAATAGCAACGACATGGCGGCCACCTGGAGACGAGAAGAGAAAGATTGATCGCGTGACTTTGCGCAGGCAGAGGGGCATCGTCTCAATCGGTTGTTGGCGCGACAGATCTTTAGGATTGGCTGTTGCTAGCATTGCGGTTCGTGGCCTGCGAGAATAGCTCGCGAATTTCAGACAGGCGGTTGAAACCTAGTTATGATGCTGCGAACTGGTTTAATGCAGCGCCGTAAGCCTTCGATTCCCAACGATTAAGACTGGAGCCAATCTATGCAATTGTTGTCGAAGTCAGCCTCAGGTCCGCTGTCGCATCAGTCGCGATCCGGGAGTGTCAAGTTGTTGTGGATTGGTTTGCTCGCAATCGCGTGCCCCGCCAGCGTGGTTGTCGCAGAGTCGTTTGAAGTCGTTGAGACCGACGACTTAATCACGGTAACGCGCGGCGACAATATCGTGGTGACGTATAACAAAGTGTCACCGCCAGCCCCCTCCGGAATTGACAAAATCTACGAGCGCAGCGGATGCTTGCATCCCGTGGTTTCTCCACAGGGAAAAGTTGTTACGGAAATGTTTCCGTTCGATCACCCTCATCAACATGGGATTTTTTCAGCCTGGGTAAAGACGACCTATGATGGCCAGCCTATCGATTTCTGGAATCTCGCCGGACGTACGGGGCGAGTTCTGCATGAGCGCGTTGTTTCCAAGTTCCAAGAGGGTGACGCAGCTGGCTTTGAGGTCGACCTGATCCACCGCGTGGTAACGGAGCCGCCCGTTGATGTCTTGCGCGAGCGATGGAAGATAACCGTTTACCCGACCAACGGAACGTATCACTGCTTCGATCTGGAAACCACGCAAGCTGCCATTACCGATAAGCCGCTAAAGCTGAGTGAATACCACTACGGCGGCATCGTTCTGCGAGGTCCGACGCGATGGCTGACAGCGAAGGACAGCGGTGCTCGCAAGCATCCCGATCTCGTTCGCGAACCGAGCGGCTTCTTGAACGATCTTGGCTCCGACCGAGTGAAAGGGAATCACCAACACGCGAAGTGGGTGGCCCTGTCAGGAAAAGTGGATGGTAAACCAGTCAGTATCGCCGTCTTGAGCCACGAAGAGAATTTTCGGGCACCCCAAGCCTCGCGGCTGCATCCGTCGAAGCCATATTTTTGTTTCGCGCCGTGTGTCGACGGATCTTTCCAGATCGATCGCGATCATCCATTCGAAGGTCACTATCGCTATCTGGTCATGGATACGGCCCCAGACGAAAAATGGATCGCTGAGCAATGGGAGACATGGGTTGGCGTATCGGGTGCCCGGCGTTGACCGCAGCGACTTGGTACTGAGATGACATTTAAGCTTTGTTGTTTCACTCGTTCTTCCGAGAGCGATACAGCGGCGATCATGATCCGCATGAGCATCATTCGCCCCGATCGTGGCCGATATCTTGTGACTTTCAACAAAACCTACTTCTTCTTGCCCTTGCCGCCTCCCCCGCCATTCACAACCGTAACGGCTTGTTCGACGACGAACGAATCGCCGCCGTATTCAGACAGCAGAGTACCTTCAAGCTGAAGAGATGTGTCGCCAGTTGCAAGGCCTGTGTCCGACGTTTTGAACTTCAAGACCAGATCCAATACACCGTCTCCATTTACGTCGCGCTGCTCATAGCTAAACCCGCGTTTGCGATGTGATTTGACGCCGGCACTGGTCGCCGATCCGGGTACCTGCAGGCGTACAGTGGCAAGGTCGAGCATTGCAAGAGGGACGAGTTCAGTGTTAGCAAGAATGGCGACTTCGATTTCCTTGGAACGAAGGGAGAGTTCGTTACTCGAGTTGTCGGGCAGGATGTCGATTTCGACTTCCAGGACATTGGTCAGGTCGACGTGGACGTTTGCAGTTGCTTGACCGCCGTTGCCGTCAGAGACTTCAACCAGGAAATCGAAGTCAGCGGTTGTCTCGAAATCGAGCAAACTTGCATCGGCAACCGAGATCACGCCGGTACTCTCATTGATCTGGAAAGCCGCCGCTTGTGCGCCGCTGAGGGCGTAAGCCAATGCATCACCTTCTGCGTCGGACGCCGCGATAGTCCCTACCTCCGTTCCGTTTTCGGAGTTCTCAGCCAAAGCGAACACGGCATCGACGGCATTTGGGTCGTCGTTCACACCAACTACGTCAAGCGAGACCACTGCGACGTTGCCGCTGGCAGTGCCGTCGTTAGCACGATAGCTAAATGAATCGGTACCAAAAAAGTCTGCGTTGGGCGTGTAGACGAAAGATCCATTGAGACTTAGCGTGACCTGCCCATTCGCTGGCGGCGTCTCGATAATAGCGGTTAATGCGTCTCCATCGAGATCTGAGTCGTTCGCTAGTACACCGCTCGTCGCGATGATGCTTAACGTTTCGTCCTCGGAGAGTGAATAGGACTCGTTGTTGGAGACGGGGATGTCGTTGACCGGCCGTACCGTTACGTTAACGAGTGCGGTGTCAGAACCGCCTTGTCCGTCAACGATCGTATAGGTGAAGCTGTCGGCGCCGTTAAAATCTGCGTCAGGAACGTAAGTCACGTTGCCGCTCTGGCCGACAAATGCCGTCCCGTTCGGAGGATTGCTGACGGAAGTTACGGTCAGAGTGTCGTTGTCCGCGTCTGTGTCGTTTGTGCGAACATCAATCGCCTTGAACGCGTCTTCGTTCGTTATCAGAGAGTCGTCCACGGCGACAGGTGCCACGTTAGTTGACTGGACGTTGATCGTCACTTCCGCGACGGGACTCGTTGTTGTCCCATCCGACGCGGTGTAAGTGAATGTGTCGACACCAGCAAAGCCCGCGTCGGGAGTATAGGTGAAGGTTCCATCAATTTGGAAGTCGAGAGTTCCGTTACTAGTTGAAGACAACAATTGCGCCGAGAGCGGATCGTCTTGAGGGTCCGTATCATTGACAAGCACGCCGCTTTCAATGCCAGGTTCGACGTACCGCACGCGTCCTCGCAACTGCTCGGTCTTGTTGTCGCAGCTTTGCGCAAAACTGGCATCGATCGCTACGGGCTCGCCTGAGGAATCATACTGGACAGCATGGACCTCGAATTCACCCTTTAGCTGACTGCAGCCGCGGCCGTCCCCCGAAACATCCAGGCCGGGTGTTCCGGCAGCTTGAAACGGATAACGAGTAGCGTTTGTGTAAACACCAACTTCAAGTTGATCCGTATCGGGAGCATCTAAGTCAACACTCCACCAGTGTTCGGGGTCGTTATAGTCAACGGTGATGTTGTTGTACTGTGGGTACGTTTGATACATGCGGAAGTCGCCCGATGCATCGTTGTAGAAGTACGTATCACCTTGGCCAACCCAGTCACCTGCATCGCTTTCCATCTCCAGCAGCGAGCTCGTTGGCGCGGCCCAAGTTGCGTCCAATGTTCCGCCTTCAAGTATCGAATATGAGTCGACGTTGGCGGTCGGGTCGTCACCGCCGGATTCGCCTGTTGAGAGCGATATATTGTCGAATTGGTGATAGTCATTGAAACCTGTGAACGCCCAGCTCAGTGACACGAGATCTGTCATCCCCACGAGCTCGTAGGGAACGAAGTCGTACTGGGTCGCCTGCACGCTCTGAGTGACCGTGCCGCCAGAGCCTGTCGTGCCTGTGAAATTGAGAAATGGAAGGTAACCTCCTAAGTATCCGCCTATATCAATCGTCGAAATCGAAAATGCTTCACCATCGGGGCGGTCCAACGTAATTGTGGTCGGAGCCCACTTACTAGATAGCGCGGCAGATCCGGCGTAACGCGAAGAACTCGACCCGAAGGAACGGAATTTGTCGTTCTGCGAAACACCCGTCGTCAGTCGGTAACCGTCTTTCTCGTAGTCACCGGGAAATTCTTGATCGGCAGAGCTGGTGAACTCCTGGAAATCGAGGATTGTCGTCGCTAACACTCGACGATTCTCGAGCGACTCGAATCGCAGGAAACGTTCGCGTCTTGACGCTTTCTTCTTCCGTTGCGTTCCTGATATAGACTTCAGCGGCGAGTGATGTTGCGACATAGATCAGGCTCCAGAGATGGATGATCGGCATGAGAAGAATCCAGCGACTTACGATCTTAGGCCGCTACATTTAAATGGTGATATGAAGTGATTCCGGTGTACACCAGCACCTAAAAATTCCGCTCATAGCGAAATCGACGCTACAAGAGCTAGTTGGGATGTGGGAGCGCGAAGTCAGCGCATTTCGCACACACCAAAGAAGAAGGGTGAGTGTTTGCATCGCAAACCTGTGAGCGACGAGCGACGTGAGACAATTCACAATCAGGTCGCATTATCTGTATTTTAAAGCTGGTTGCAACCTGTACGACATTTCTCACCTAAAAGCAGGGTGAGCTGGTATTTTCGGAGTCTCAATTAGCTTCACAACGTAGTTACAGTATCTACCCGATCAGAAGTCGTAGATGCTGCTCCAACGATCGTTGGAGCAGCATCTGGCGAGTCCTCTTGAAGGCTTCCTTCCGCCCTGACATCACCAGTTCCCAGCGGCGGTCACATTCGTCAAGACCAGGCAGAAAAACGTCCTCCAGCTTCACCCGCGGTCGGATTTTCGCGATGCTCTCGTCGAACGCGATTTCTGGGACACGACAGTCGTGGCAACATGGTGATCTCAACTCCTTAATCGCTAACAGATTGCCGCAGAGAAAGATCGCTCAATCGCCTGCCATAGTGCAACGTCGTCGAGGATGTGAGCACGTTGGACGATGGTGCCGGACGGCCCGAGTACGAGGATCGTCGGGCTATGCGTAGGCTCAAGCGGCCAAGTCGCCTCGCCGCTGGCATCGTGCAAAAGTTCGCAGGGCAGTTGGTCGCCGAGGACTGTCTTTTCCGCGCCGATCCATTGGCCCGCAAAGGCGTTCGTTTCGGACTCCATCGTAATGACGTGAAGCCCGGCGATCGTCCCTCGGAATTGCGTGGCGAGGTGTCGATATCGCTTCATGAAGTCGTTGTACGGACCATTTGCACGGTAGTTCGCCAACAGGCAGAGCATCAGAATCTGGCCCCGTTGCAAATTGGCGACCGTGTCGCGAAACGAGACCGACTTACGGCGATCAAGCGTGGGCAATGTGTAGTCAACCGGGAACGACTTGCTGATCCATCGCTTGTCTTCTTGGGGTCGCTTTCCGGCCAACGACTGAAGCATGTCGGCAATTCGATCGAGAGGCGAGAAATTAAAGGCTTCAAGCAATAGATCAAAAGCCGATTTTCTTTCGCCGTTTTCGAGCATCGTAAGGGCGACGTAGTACCGTCCGATGGCTTGATATTGCGTCGTCCAGTTATCCTCGTACTTGCTCATGTACTCGCGAATCTCTTGGAGTCCCTCCGATTCATTTCCCAATTCATACAGAGCCGCGCCATGCATCACAGTAGCGGGCGTGTTCCGCGCTTGCCCTAACAGCCGAGCAACTAGACTGCCTTTCTGAGACTTGTGCGCGCAACGCCGCAAGACTTCCCATTCGCCACGTTTCCAGATCGGATCCAACAGCGGCCAATCGTGCATCGCCCTTCCCTTGGTTTGGCGCTCCAGCTCGGCAGTTGTCTTCTCCGTTGTTACGCCGATTGGAACGCCAGAGACGTCGAGTTCCGTTTGCATTCCCGATGTTGGACAGAAGAATCTGTAGCGATGAGTCTTCGCAGGATCGATGAAACTATCGAAGTCGAGAGACGTCGCATCCGCGCCATCAACTGCAGTCAAGAGTTGGCCAGGTTCGATCCCCGCGCTTGCGGCTACTGATGCCGGCGCTACCTTGTCGATGACCAGGCACTTCGAACTATCCGCCGGCGATTCGCCTGCCTTGCGTTCGACATTACGTAGATGCTGCCGAATGAGAGCTTCCATGATGGGTTTCCTAGACAGGCATCGAGACTTGGTTATCGTGTCGACTTTCGTGTTCCCGCGTGCGATTGTCGCGGGAACGAAGCTAAGAAGATAACGAGTGTGCCAGTCTAACCGAATCGCTCATCGCTGCAATTACTTCCGTCGCGAATGCGTGCTATCCAACGGCGAAGTCGGGCCATGTACCCGCAAGCCATAGAACGACCAAGGGACACAACCAAAGTAGGACAGCTCCCAACAAGCCCCACCAAGGACTCTCTTCACCATCAATCCGGACTTCCCGGTCGGGGTTGCCCGAGTAGTGAACTCGAACTTGATTGGGAATGCGTTCTCCTTCGGAGCCTGCGACAACGGCGTGGACGGTCGGGCCGTCGTTCTCAAGCAAGATCGATAATCGCGACGACGGAAAGACGATCCACCGATTCGTCTCCGTACGAGCAACGACATCGCCCGCTCGTATTGGCCATGTCGACGCGTTAATCCCGGCGGCGAACTCGATGAAGCCGAAGAGGCCGACCGGGAAAGCGATTATCGAAAGGAACAGGAACTGCAGCCGGTTCGTCCACGAAGCTCGCTTAAACCATGTCCGTATCATAAGTCCCCGCTAGTCACCACGCATTTGAATGTATCGGTCGCTACGATCGGCTTCCGCGCACGCGGCGCGCAATTGACGTAACATCGCCATCGCGTCAGCACGACCGGTGAATCGTGGGAGAGCCTTATCGATCCCTCGCACGATGCACTCCAGTTCGAAGCCAGAAAACTTTGCGTCGTCAAAGTATTCTTGAGCCTTAAGAAGTTGCGGGCAGGCGCGAGTCATCATGTATTCGTCGGTGAAAACGACGGCGTGCGCTTCGTCTTCGATTCCGAACTGGTAGACAGCTTCGTCTGTCTCGGGGTTCACGATGTAGACGTCAAGAGCCATGAAGCTTTCTCCTTGATCCATTGGGAGTGAATTGTCACTTGTTCACTTCAATGTCGGGAATTGCCTCGCGAAGTCGTTCGATCGCTTTCTCGGTGACGTAAGTTCCCTTCAGGTCAATCGTTCGTAGCTCGGCAATATCGAAGACGGAAACGATATCCGCATCATCGACGGGAAGATAGCTCAGTGACAGGTACTGCAATGGGCGTCGTTTGATTGCGTGTTGGAATAACGATTTTATCACTTGCTTCCGTGACGCGCCATCTGGCGATCGATTGGGGATGTCAATTGTGGCCTTCAACGGATTCACAAAGGCGTATTCGAAGCGATAGGTTTCCATTGATGGGTCGAGACCGACATATAGCCGGATTCGACGTGCTCCGCAGATCTCTTCGTACGCGAAGTCCAAGAACGGGCGAAACTCGTTTGCCTCGTTGTCGAATTCGTCGGCGCTGTGCACCTCGCACGCTCCCCCCCTCATCCGAATCGACCGCGCGTAGACCAATCGCATGAGGCGCCCAACTCGCATCCGGTTCGGTTTCTGGTGGCGTTACGGTAAAGTCAATGAAGTAGCGAACAAGATCAAGATTTTCGTCGGAGTGACTGAGAATTTCGTCCAGTTCGATTTGAAATCCCTGTGCGTCGGATTCTTCATTCGAGTCGTCGATCCAACCGTCAAGCCTCTCGCGTAAGATCTCTGAGAGTGAGTTTGCTCCGTCAGCCAACCAGATGCCGTGAACTTCGATGGAAGCGTCGCACATTGCTCCCGCAGCGTGTCGGTACATCTCTTTGAAGGCCTTCGCGGATTCTCCCGGAACGAACTTTGCGAGCAACCAAAGTAAAATCCAGCCACCAAAAATGCCACCAACGAGTCCTAGCCACCCGTACCAGTAGCAAGCGATCGCATTCCGCCGATGATAGTGGCCAACATCAACACTGCGACAAGCAAACAACGCATGACGGGCTCCAATCTCTTCGCGGATTTAGTCTTTTGGATTAGAGTCGGACAACTTCAGCCCGGCAAGCCACAGGAAGCGGTCGTTTTCGATCCGACGAGATAATTATTGATCGTCGTCGTTAATCTCTCCACGCAGCCACTTCATGAAGTTACGCGCACCGCAGACGCCCATCACCGAGTAGCCAATCGCAGCAGTGATGATTAGCGTGTAAGTTCCCCATTTCGGGAATTCCGAATATGACTCGCCGGTGATGGTCGCGATGACGAAGACGCAAATCGCGATGATGACGAATGCATTGTGTCCTCGAATCGCCGCATTTTTCGTCGGCCACTCCAATGAGGACCAGGGGAAAGCCGTACCGAGATAGGCCATCACGGCCCACCATCCAAGGGACTTTGGCCAAGGAATGTACAGCAGGTAGTGGGCCGTTATCGCAAGCACTAGGCCGATCGGACATGACACGATTGTAAAGATGACCGCCCAATGTGGACGTAGTGGTGGTTCGTTTTGCGATTGCATGAATAGCAACGATCGCCTGATGGCGTTGGACGTGACAGTTGGTTGCGTGCGTACGCTTGCTCCGTGCGGTTTAGTTTGAAGCAAAGTTGTTTTCTCGAATGAACCGGATGAACGCTGTCGCACCGGGAGACAGATTCTCGTTCTTACGCGTGAGGATGTCCGAATCGATCGCTCGGATCTGCTTGCCGAGCGGTTTGACGGCTACCTTTCGACCACGTGTGACCGAGCCATCTGGCAGCAACGGGACGACTGCAATACCTAGATTCGCTTCTACCATCCGAACAAGTAAGTCAGTTGTTGTTGCTTCCATTTCAATTCGTGGCCGAATGCTCTGGCGGGCGAATGCTTCGATGACGTGTTGCCGTCCTGTTGATCCTGATTCGTAGACAATCAGCGGTTCGTCGACCAGATCTTGCAGACGCACTTGCTTCTTCTTGGCCAGGCGGTGTTTGTTCGGAGTGACGACGCTCCAACTCATCGAGAAGAGATGTTCGTAGTTCAACGCAGGCGAACTCTCGTAGGGAGCCGCGAAGCCGATTTGTATCTCAGGTTGCTCAATCATCATCGTTTCGACTTCGTGCTCGGTCCTCACGCTTATACGAACGCGAACGTCCGGATGGGCTCGGTGAAATTGACCCATGCCGCGAATGAGTACATACGTCGCAAGGTATTGGCTTGCGACAATGGAAACTTCCTGCGAGCGACCGTCTGCCGAGAACACGCTGCTCAATTCAGCCGCTTGGTCGAGGAAAGCAATTGCGTGCGGTAAGAACTGCTGGCCCTGTGTGGTCAGCGGCGTTGCATTTCGAATCCCTCGAACCTTGCGGTACAGCTCGACGTCGAGCTGCCGCTCTAACGCGATCAATCGATTTCGCAAACCTTGTTCGGTGACGTAAAGATTCGTCGCTGCAGCACGGATTGTCCCCTCTCGAGCCAACTCGACAAAGGCGGCCACTTGATCGGTTGACAGCTGGGGAATCTGATGCACAACAATAACCAACATAGATTCAAGTGTTTACAAGTAATCGCAACGTCGATTCTGCCTTAGAATCCACCAGAACTCAATCCGAGAAGTTTGAATATTCCCACTTTCCCCTTCCAGGAGAATCGTTATGTGCCAAAGAGTGATCGCGACCCTCTGTTTCGTAGCCTCTCTCACTGGTTGGGCGACGGCTGAAGAGCTGAAGCCGTTTGTAATTCACGAGTGGGGCACGTTCACGGTTTTGCAAGACGAGCAGGGAACTGTGTTCCGAGGCGTCAACATTAACGAGGAGCCTCTTCCGGCGTTTGCCCATCGATTGTATCCGGATCTTGTCCGAATAGGCGGGTCGCACGCGCCGCTCCAGCGCCAGCGCTCGAAAGGACTTCCTTCCAGTTTCTCGGGAGCCACGATGCGAATGGAAACGCCGATCATTTACATTTATCCTCCCAACAATGAACCCGCTGACATCGACGTGCAAGCGCGTTTTCAAGGTGGTTGGATCAGCGAATGGTTCCCCAGCGCCGACGTCGTCGCGCCGGGATTCAACTCGCGACGAAACGACTTAGGAAAGCTGACACGAGAATCGCAAGGCAGTATTTCGTGGAACAATGTAACCGTTAACAGCGAGAAGGCGATTCCGGAAACGAATCAACATGTTTGGCTTGCGCCGCGTAATGTTCACGCGCCAACGCTGCACACGTCAAATGGGGAAGCGGAGAAGTATCTTTTCTATCGAGGTGTTGCCAATATCGAGGCACCATTGCGGATCAAGCAAAACGCCGAAACGCAACACTACGACATCGTTCGCAATAGCTCGGTTGGATCGTGGGAGAGTTCGCTTCGGTTCATGACGATGTGGCTCGTGGACATTCCGAAACCAGGCGTCGTGGCTTACCGCAAAGTCGAGACATCGTCCCAGCAGTCGGCGGACGGCATCGTTGCGACTGTTCCGTCAAAGTTCTCTGAAGAGCAATACGGCGAAGGAAATCTGACTCGATTGAAGGCCGAGATGAAGTCTTCACTTATCTCGGATGGGCTGTACGAAGACGAAGCGGAAGCGATGCTCCAGACATGGGAGCTTTCTTACTTCAAGAGTTCCGGCACAAGGCTCTTTTTCACGATGCCTCGCGAGTGGACCGACCACATATTGCCGATGGAGGTGTCGCGCGAAGCCAAGATCGAGCGGGTGATGATCGGTCGAATCGAACTGGTCACGGGACGTCAACGCGAACTATTGAAGCTGATCAGCGGAACTACAATCTCGAATCCGGGATGGTTTTGGAATCAACTGTCTTCATTCGACACAGCGACACAGGCGAGCATGTGGACGGCGCTGGCAGATGGCTCGAAAGAGATCACCGATTTCAATTTCAGTATTCCCCGCGATTACCAGGCTTATCTGCAACTTGGTCGTTTCCGCGAGAGCATCATCGCCAATGCCGGAGCAAACGAGGACGCGATGCGAATTAGAGACTTCGCCCGAAATTACCGGATTGCGATTCGATGAGCCTCGCGACAAACTTGGCTGGTAAAACGTCGATTACTTCTTCAATTCTAACTTCAACAACTTGACGTTCTTGTACCAGACCTTGTGGCCGTGGTCCTGGAATCCGAGGTAACCGCTGCGAGCAAAGTCTTTTACCGCGCGCGGCTCGCCGTTCAGCTGGAACTTATGCTTTTGGCCATCGGGGCAGATACCTGGCCGATCGAATTTGTCGCAGTTCAGTGCGGCGACCGCCGTGCCGTTTACTTTGACGTTGATGTAGGGACCGTAGCATCTGATTTCGAGAGAATTCCATTCTCCTAGTTTTTTGCCTGCGTTCTCGGTCGAGGATGCGAGATCGTAGATCGCGCCAAACTGGTGCTTGCCGACTTCCGTGCCGCTCATGACCTGAATCTCGAAGCCCGTATGCACGGGGTTTTTGGGATCCTCGACGCGGAAAAAGATGCCTGAGTTGCACCGCGGATCTTCCCAGCGTACATCGCATTTCAGTACGAAATTGTCGAACTGTTGTTCGTGAATAATGATGTACCCGCCCGACTTGTAAGGAACCAGCGACCCGCTGTCAACTTTCGTCGCGATTGGCTTGCCGTTGTTGCACTTCCAACCAGTCAGATCCGTGCCGTTGAACAGTAGCTCCCAGCCTTCTGCTTTTTCTTTGTCGGACAGTTCGTTGTCGCTGGCGTTAACTGAAGAGGCAACGAGCATTGCGGCAAGGGCAACGGCGGCGAATCGGAAGTAATGTCGCATTGGAATCTCCTGGGTGTGATCAGACTCGACGAGCCGACATTCTACCACGTGGCGATCGCGGCGTAATCTGGGTGCGGATACCACAACGAGGCACGATCTGCACAACTGCCTCCTTGTGGTACGACGGCTCGGCGCGTGGTACGTTGTCCAGTCCTTCTTGCAAGGACGATTCGTTCCCGGCCATCACCCAGCCTGCCGCACCATTGAAATCGATAAGGAGTTCTGCGTGAAAACGCTCCAACCTGAAGCATTAAAGGCATTCATTAGCAACATATTCGTCCGTGCCGGATGCGGCGATGAAGAAGCTGCGGTGATTGGAGATCATCTTGTCGAGGCGAATCTAGCTGGACACGATTCGCATGGAGTCATCCGGGCACCGATCTATCTGCAATGGATGAATGAACAGAAGGCCGTCGCCGGAAAGTCGTTGGAGATCGTTGTTGATTCCGGCCCGTTGGTCGTTGCAGATGCCGGACTGGGGTTCGGCCAGTGGACCGGACGACAGGCGGTAGCGATTGGCGTTGAACGGTGTCGGCAGAACGGTGTCTCGGTTGTCGCGTTGCGAAACAGTGCTCATTTGGGACGCATTGGAACATGGGCGGAACTCGCGGCAGCTGAGGGGCTCGTGTCACTTCACTTTGTAAATACGACCGGACTCGGAATGTTTGTTGTACCGAGCGGCGGTCGCGATGCGCGGCTTTCGGTGAATCCCGTCTGCGTTGGAATTCCCATTGAGGGCCGCGAGCCGATCATCCTTGATATGGCGGCCGCAGCAACGGCGGAGGGTAAACTAAAAGTGGCGAAGAACAAGGGAGTACCTGTCCCAGACAACACGATCGTCGACGCCGAAGGCAATCCAACAAACGACGCGAACGATTTTTATGGACCGCCGGGAGGACGCCCCGTTGGCGCGATATTGCCGTTTGGCGGTCACAAAGGTTACGGACTTGGGTTGGTCGCCGAGATCCTTGCCGGTGCTTTCACAGGCGGCGGTTGTAGTGAGCCTGGTAAGACGCTGCTTGAGCAGGGAATGCTTTCGGTTTACCTCGATCCTGAAAAATTGGCATCGCCGGGCCCGTTATTTGAGGAGATTCGGCGCTATGTCGACTTTGTAAAGAGTTCGCGCCCGACGACGCCCGGCGGTGAAGTCATTCTTCCTGGTGAAATTGAAAATCGAAACCGCGCGGAACGTCGCGCAGGTCTCGAAATGGACGACGCGACGTGGGGCCAGATCGTTGAAGCGGCAGCGTCGGTTGGCGTGGAACAGACGCTGATCGAGGCCTCTGTTATCAATTGACTTTCATGAGGTGTGACGAGGAAATGCCATGACCGTTGGTACGGGTTCACTTACATTCGAAGCAGTTCCCGGTTGGCCAGATGTGCCAGCGCAAGCCGGACTCATCGAGGCGATTGGTGTCGCGGTCGACGCGCACGATCACGTGTATGTATTCGCACGCGCAGACATTCCTGTGCTTGTCTTCGATGCGGATGGCACATTCCTGCGAGGATGGGGCGAAGGACTGTTCGTTCGCCCGCACGGCATCTCGATCGGCGCGGGCGATACGCTTTATCTTGTCGACGATATGGGCCATTCAGTGCGCCAGTTTACTGGCGATGGCGAGTTGCTTCGCACAATTGGACCATCAGGCACGCCATCGGATACCGGCGCAGATGGCTTCGATTACCGGACGATCCGCCCGGAAGCCGGACCGCCGTTCAATTTGCCAACGAACTTGATCGTGGGTCCCGGTGGGGACCTTTTTATTACGGACGGCTATGGCAATGCTCGCGTTCATCGTTTCTCGGTCGAGGGCGAGTTGCTCGCTTCATGGGGCTCACCGGGAGCACAGCCAGGTCAGTTCAATGTGCCACATGGAATTGGCACCGACGGCCAGCGACTCTATGTGGCGGATCGCGAGAACAGTCGCGTTCAGATATTCTCGCCCGAAGGCGAGTTACTCGACGTCTGGGACAACCTCCCACGACCGGCCCAAGTACACGTCGCTCCAGACGGCCTCGTTTACATCTTCGAATTAGGATTCCACACAGGCGTCTTCCCCTGGAACTCGCCTGATACGTCCAAGCCAAGCGGTCGAATGAGCATCTTTGATCGCGATGGAAATCTACTGACTCGTTGGGGAGGCAACGGCTTTCCGACGACGTCCGAAGATTTCTACGCGCCGCACGATGTGTTCCTCGATTCAGTGGGCAGTATTTACACCGCCGAAGTCAAAGCTGCCGCTGCCAAGTTTGTTGGAGACGATACGAGTATGCTCCCGTCGATACGAAAGTTCGTTCGGTCAAGCGAGTAGGTTCGAATTCATGAACCCGGTGCCGACGAACATTCGTAGCCTATAAAAGAGGTTCTCGTGAAGACACAGTTCTTAAATGTTCCGCGAGTATCTACGCGGCGCGCCGTTGGTCGACGCGGCGAGATTTTAGATCGAAGAGGCCGAAGACTTCGTCCTGTGTCAAACCGAGGCTACGGGGCGTGTCCGTTTGTGAAAGGATCGCGTCGAAGAGCGCACGCTTTTCTTCGAGAACTTGGTTGATGCGTTCTTCGATTGTGCCGAGCGTGAGCATGCGGTTGACGGTGACCGAGCCTGCGGCTCCGATGCGGTGCGCGCGGTTGATGGCTTGGTCTTCGACTGCCGGGTTCCACCAGCGATCGAACAGGAACACGTAGCGACAGAACTGAAGATTCAGGCCCACGCTGCCCGCTCCGTAGCTCATCAAGATCACGTGTTTCGAGGGATCTTCCTTGAACTGCTTAATAACACCTTCTCGTTTTTTGTGCGGGATCTTACCGTGGTATTCGAGGATGCCGAACCGGCTTAGTCGATCGCGAATTTTGTCGAGGACGCCGACCCATTGGCTAAAGACGATTGCCTTGCGACCGCTCGCGACAACCTCTTCGAGATCGGCTTCCAGTCGCTCAAGCTTGCTGCTGGCACCCGTCGCTGGATCGAAATTGCAGATCTGTTTCAGACGCAACACCAACTCGAAGACGTGTTGAATCGTCAGCTCTTCGCCCAGGCCTTCGAGCTTAATGACTCCATCCTCTTCCGCGCTTTTGTACGAACACCATTGATCGGGCGTCAGGTCGAGTTCAGCGTCGCGATACAACTTTGGCGGTAAATCTGTCAGCACCTTGTCTTTGGTGCGCCGCAAGATGTAATCGCCGGCGGCCTTTGCCATCCGACGTGCGGTCATACCCGATTGCAAATAGCCGGGCGAGAGGAACTCAAAGATTCCGACGAGATCTTCCGAGCTGTTTTCGACTGGTGTTCCGGTCAGCGCCCAACTGCGCGAACGCGAAATGGCGCGAGTGATCTGGCTGGTCGTGCTGGACCGATTCTTAATTCGCTGGGCCTCGTCCAGCACGACCAGATCAAAGTTAAGACCGGAGTCGAGTACGATGTCTCGGTCACGCATCAATAGCTCGTAGTTAGCGATTTTCAACGGTGCGGCTTGATGATGCCATTGCCACTGTCGCCGCGTCTGATCGCCTTCGATAATGCACAACGGGATCTCCGGTGCCCACATCGTGAACTCGTTCTTCCAGTTCGATACCAGCGGCTTGGGGCAGATCAACAAAATGTTGCGAAGTTCTCCCGCTCGCAGCAACAGTCGCATGGACGTGATGGCCTGCATCGTCTTGCCGAGCCCCATCTCGTCGGCCAGGATCGCGGCGAATCGCGGATAGAGAAAGGCGATGCCCTGATACTGATATGGAAACGGCTCGAAGGGCATTCGCATCGAATCGGAGGAGAGGATTGTCTCCAACGGCGGTTGCAGCATGTAGTAGAGTCGGTCTTCGAGCTTGACGATGTCGGTTGGTGGTTTGAGCCGCGTGCGGCGTTCGTCTTTATTAATCTTAGGGCGAGGCTTCTTGGTCGCTAGGCCTCCTTTGCCAGACCGTTCTGTTTGCCACTCGGGGAGTTCAGGAAACGTGTAGCTGAAAGTTTTGACAGCCGGACGACGAAGCTGGAGAGAAATGGTTTTCGGCGACTCGGCGCTCAAGTCCGTTGTGACGACATCGAACCTCTGAATTCGATTGATCGCGGCTCCCCATCCCGTTGCGAAAATGCTTACGGGAATCGACAGGTCGAACGCTGCCGTTTCGATCGTTGAAGAGTCGCGTTGGTTTGTGAAGCCCGATTGTGTCACGGATTGATCCGAATAGGTGAACCACTTCGTTATGTGCGAGCGGCTCCGCGTTGTGCTTCGTCGATCGCTTCACGAAGACGACTGAAGGGTTCAAGCAAGTCCATCGCCTCGGTGTGCGGCTGCCATTGTTCGACGACTTTGTCACGATCATGGGCATGAGCTTCGTTGATCGCGGCTTGTTGGCTGGCTAGCTGGAACGTTACAAGCTGTTTGCTCTTTGGAGTTGGTGGCGTAGAGTGCGCGGAATGAAGTCGAAGACTATCGTTCGGTTCGGCAGCGGACTCGTTGATGAGAACGATCGGAACCGAGACGAACTCGCGGGCGCTCAGTACAGGCTCGACGTCCGTGCAGACGAACATGGGACGGCTTTTGCCTTTTGCTACGAGCGTTTGCCCAATCTGCTCGCCGTACAGGAACGGAGCTAGCGTCGGGCCGTATAGAATCTCCTGCGCACGATTTGGGTGGACGGGAGCGGTGCAATGAAACTCGAGTGGGCGTCCCACGGCATTCAAGATCAGGTATCCACCGATCAAACCGATATCGGTGAACTCTTGAACCGTTAAGAAACCAATTGACGGCACAGATTTAGAGCCGCTAGCGGACATAGATTACTATCCCTCTGCAACCATTCGGCGAGTTGTGTATCAACGTAGTGAAATCAATGAAAGGCTCTCGCCTTCGGTTTGAATCGGGTACCGGGCGAGACGGACTTTAACGGCTTTTCGGATTGTGACGTTCCGATGGGAGAATCGGCTGCGCGAGCCAGCCGCAGAAGTCAAGCACCGAGTTTGTAGAAACGAAGATTCGCTCAGCGATTGAGCGCACAATTATCACCGCATTGAAACCGTTCGCGCTCAAAGGCTCGACTTCGAAACACAATCGTCTATACTGAGGATTCTTATCGAGTTGAGGAGTAAATTGCATTATGTCTAGTGAGTCGAACGAGTTTCCTCCCCTGTTTCGTATCGATGTCTCGGCTGACACCGGTTCCGCGACACCAGCGGATAGTTACGACCCCAATACCGTTGTTGTGGCTCTTATGCGGCAATTGGTGGCTGGGCAGGCAAAGCAAAGCAAACTGTTGGAGGATTTCATCCAACAACAAAACGCAACACAACGCCAACGCCAGAACGAACTTGGGCAGTGGAAAGACGCGAATCCAGATTTGGCTCGCTGCTGTCGTACGGCTTCAGAGACGTTGAGCCGTGTTCAGACTCAGTTTCTTCGTAATCTGACCGACGAAGTCCTCGATAATGAGGAATGCTTGCTGGATGGCGAGTTTATGTTGAACGAGTTTGTCGATCGATTTGGCCCCCGACTTGCCCATCTGAACGGTGTGCTCCAGGTGCTTTCGCAACTGAGTACGATTAACACTCCGGCAAATCAGACGTAAATCAAGGTCGTTGTTCGCTCTGCGAACGCACATCTTTTCGCCGAGCGAAAAGCGACATTCACAACGGGACGGGCCTTTGGTTCGTCCTTATTGTTTGCGCCGAAGGGAACAACAATGTTAGTCGAGTTGGTGCGTACGAAGACGTCGGACGGTTTGCGATTGGATGGTGCGTTGGCCTTTCCGCAAGAGAGGCGGATGGCCTTGCCGAGCGTGGACGGCGTCATTTTGTTGCATGGCGTCGGCGGAAATTATTTTAGCGGGGCGATGTTCGACCCACTGGCGATTCGTTTGCTCGACGCAGGCATTGCCGTGTTGCGAGTCAACACACGTGGATATGGATCAGTCAACATGATCGCGACCGATGGCGGCGCGACTCGCGGCGGGGCTGCGTTTGAGGTCGTTGATCAATGTCGCTACGACATCAATGCTTGGTGCGATTTCTTGGTCGTGCGTGGGTTGTCACGTATCGGACTTATTGGTCACAGCCTGGGCGCGATCAAAGCGGTTTATTCGGCGGCACATGCACCCCATGCGGACGTCGCGTCTGTAATCGCGGCATCTCCTCCACGTTTGTCATACAGCGCTTTTCAGCATGGTCCGCGCAGTCACGACTTCTTCGAGTCGTTATCAACTGCCAAGCAACTGGTGAAGGAAGGTCGCCCCGAACAGCTGATCACAGCCAAGTTTCCGTTTCCACTTTTGATCAGCGCAGCGAGTTACGTCGATAAGTACGGCGACGAGCGCTACAACATCCTAAAGTTCGTTTCGCAAGTTGGATGTCCGACGCTGTTTACTTACGGTTCCATAGAATTGGAGCAAGGAGGCATCGCGTTCGCCGGACTTCCAGAGGCGATTCATCAGGCGACATCCGATGCACCTGAAATTCAGCGGGCTGGCATCAAAGTTGCCACGATTGCTGGCGCGGACCACTTCTATTCTGGCAAGTTCGATGAACTCGCCGAAGTGGTTGTGAGCCGTTTGCTTGAAGAGTGAGTGCGATCACGAGCTGTTCCCCTCAATCTTTGCCTAGTCCGGACGGTCGTCGAGTTGCGCGATCAGACGGCCTGTTCCGACAGACGCATTCGGTGAAAGTTTCGCGGCTGCAACGGTCTCCCGACGATGTCGACTGTGACTAGCGTTGCGCTCGCATGACCAGCGGCTTGATGAATTCTGAATGTGAGCAGCGAATGCGCGAAGTGTCGAACCGCGCGAGGACGATGACGAACAAGTGATCCAATCGACGATTGGTTTTTGCGAAACTCTGAGGCTTGAGCGGTTTGTGCCAGGATGAATTCAGGCGAGGCGGAATGATGACGAATAGGATCATGAGCAGTAAGTTGATGTGGAGTGCGGCTTTTACAATTGCGATTGCCACCTCGATGACGGCAACCTCCTTTGGCCAATACCGAGGCTATTTTGCACCTTCCTATGGTGCCGCGTTGTCGCAACGCGCCGAACTGCCGCAATGGAATCCCGTGTTGCCGCCGATATCTCAGGGACGAACACAACATCTCTCGTCGAGCCAACCAATTCCCGCGCCTCACGCGTATAGCCCCAGCGAGATGCCAAGTGTCAATCCGTTTGCAAACGTCCGCAGTCGCCAACAGCAAGTAACCGCGACTTACGGCAACGCGCAGTATCAACCCCACGCGCAGTATCAGCAAACTGCGCCGCAGTACAACGCATACCCTGTTTCTGCAGGTGAGGAGCCATACCCGGTTGGCGGCGTTCCCGATGCAGCTCCAACGCGGCAGCTAACGCCACTCCCACCACAGCATTCTCTCTATGATCAGACGGCACAGAGCTATTCGGCACAGTTCGGGTACGGTTGTGATCCGAAAGCGGGTGAATGCTCGACGCCGGTCGCCCTTGGAGTCCGATCCGGTTGGTACGGCGGCGTGGGCGGAGTGATTATGAACCGCGACCGCGAAAACAATCTGTGGTTAAGCGTCGATCAAACCGACATTCGTGACCGGACACTCAATAGCAACGACGCAGACTTCTCTTACGCGGGCGGTGCAGCAGCAACGATCGGGCACTATTTCAACTGCGGTCGAAATTCGGCTGAGTTCGTTTATTGGGGAATCTACCCCAACACAGGTGAGGCGAATTCGTTCGGAGCGGATACGGCGGTTGGTATCGACACGATTCTGCACTTCGATGGATTGCAATACGACGCTGGTCTTGGCGGAGGCGCCCAAGATCTAAGCGGCACATTCTTCTTTGACGCAGAGCGACACCGGGTGCAACGGGACTATAACGTCTACAACATCGAACTGAATCTATTGGGCCATGATTTTGCATCTGGCTGTGGAGCTTTGCAGTTAGGCTGGACAGCGGGTGTTCGCTATCTTCGCTTTGATGACGACTTTCTCTACTCGTCCGATGGTATCGACACCACATTCACAGGCGACGCACGCGAAGTTCACTATGACATCGATGTCGAGAACAACTTGATCGGCTTTCAAGTTGGTGGCCGAGCGGATTATTGCGTCGGTTCTCGTTTGAGTTTGTTCGCGAACACGAAGGTCGGTATTTACGGAAACCACATCGGGCATCGTTCGCGGATTTACGGAGCAAACGGCCAAGCCTTTGTTGGCGATGCGGCAAGTCCGTATTTTGGCCAGGACGTCGATATCACCTCCGACAAAGACGATTTTGCCATGATTGGCGACTTGTCGATCGGAGCGAACTGGTGCATCAATTCCTGCTGGACGATCAACGCCGGGTATCGAGCGGTTGGCGTGAGTGGCGTTGCGTTGAGTACCAATCAAGTCCCCGTCGACTTCATCGGCGCACTCGACAGCATTCGTACGGTGGACGCAAACGGCAGCCTGATCCTGCACGGAGCCTTCGCCGGTATCAATTACTGCTACTAAATCAGTTAGGACGTCCACATCTCGGTCTTACGCCTCGACTTTCTGTCGAGCCACCCAACCTGGGGCGGCTACGTGCGTATTGGAGTGATCAAGCCAGCGAAGTCTTGGGCTGCCGATGGTTGTGTCGGACCCAATACTCGGATATTTTTAAGGCTTATAGCCCGCCTCAAATGTCCTGCCCAAATTAACCCTCCCCGCCTTTCACAAGCCCCGTCCATACATAGGAATGCAGCATGAGTACTGCGGAATCTTCAACCGCTGATATCGAGTCACTCCAAAAAGAAGCGAAAGACAGACTCGACGCACACGCTTACGAGACCATCCAGTGGCACTTTCACGAGTCGACCGGATCGCCGTTCTGGCTCGAAAAGAAAGCCGGTCTGAACTTTGATCCGATGACCGACGTCAAGAACTTCGACGACATCAAGAAGTTTCCGCTCTTTGAAGACGAGTGGCTACGTGGCGGACCGATCAATCGCTGGGTGCCCAAGGGGCTGGCAGGGAAGCCGGTTTACGTCTTTGAGACAGGTGGCACGACTGGTATTCCGAAGAGTCGCATGGTCATTGAAGATCATTGGACGGATTACGAACTCTTTAGCGATACGTTGCCGGACGAGTATTTTCCGAAGGGAGCGAACTGGTTGATGCTCGGGCCTTCCGGTCCGCGGCGGCTGCGATTGGCAGTCGAGCATTTGTGTCAGCATCGCGGCGGCATCTGCTTCTGCATCGACCTCGATCCGCGTTGGGTCGTGAAGTTGATCAAAAAGGGATGGATGGAACATCTCGAAGAGTACAAGAAGCATTGTATCGATCAAGTGCTGACGCTTCTGTCTGCCAATCACGACATCAAGTGTATGTTCGCCACGCCCAAGTTGCTCGAGGGACTTTGCAACGCATTGGAAGAGCAGGGCAAGACGTTCAAGGATACCGGGATCACCGGTATCTTCTCGGGCGGCACGGAGTTCACGCCTCAGTGGACACGATTCTGTGTCGAAGAGTTCTTCGGTGGTCCGCCGGCAGAGAGCGGTATCTACATGACACCGACTTACGGTAATACTCTGATGGGATTGGCTTGTAGCAAGCCCGTCACCGCCGAAGAGGGATACAAGATTTCTTACTACGCTCCGCAGCCTCGAGCCGTCACGGAAGTTGTTAGCTTCGACGACCCGAAAGAACTGGTGGGCTACGGAGAAACAGGCCGCGTTAAGTTGACAACGCTGACCAAAGAACTCTTTGTGCCTGGTTTCCTTGAGCGAGACGAGGGTGAACGTGAGAAGCCGTTTGCCACGTACCCGTGGGATGGAGTGAGCGGCGTGCGTCCGTTCCACGAGACGGCGTCCGGCACGACTGTCGGCGTCTATTAGAAAGTTGAAATTTCGTTTAACGGCAAGCCGAAGGCGACTGCGTTTTACAGGGACGCGCTTTGCAAAGACGCAGTCGCCTTCGGCTTGCCGTTAAACAACAGATCACTTGCTGCCAAATCTGTCACACATCTGACCCTGAAACTTATTAACAATCTCGGAGAAACCTGTGCTCAATATTCCCGTGATCCGTTGGGGCAAGCCTTACGATTCGCTAGAGATCGACGACGTATTGCATTTTGCGACTGGCGAACCAATCGCGAAAGTTAGCCAAGCGAACGCGGGCATTATCTCGCGAGACATGCGTCAAGTCGGCAAGGCGCGCGACACGCTCCGCCAGATCCCGTGCAGTGAGATCATCGAGATTCTGAAGAAGGCCGCCGATCTCTACGAGAGCGCGACGCTTCCAATCGGTGATGGCACGCAGACGCCGGCCGAGTTCGCTCATCAACAGTCGGCCAGCACCGGTCTGCCGGAGCACATGTGTCGACACAACATGTCGAAGAACTCGTTTGTGCTTCGCAATATGCAGCAGATTCTCGACTGCCTCACGCGCGGCTTGGACTTGAACATCCTGACGCGCGGCTACGGCATTGAAGATCGCGGGGTCGTCCTGAGCTACCAAGCCCAAGCGTCAGCGCTGAGCGCCGTGCTTCCATCAAACTCACCTGGCGTCCACACGCTTTGGCTCCCCGCGATTCCGCTACAGATGGGCCTGGTGCTGAAACCTGGTCCGCAGGAACCGTGGACGCCATACCGAATGATGTCCGCGTTTGTTGAAGCCGGTATCCCGAAGGAAGTGTTCGCCATGTATCCAGGCGGGCCGGAAGCCGGTGCCGCCGTTCTGAACGCCTCGGAGCGAGCCATGATTTTCGGTGGTACTCCAACCGTCGAACGATACAAAGGGAACCCGAATGTTCAAGCGCATGGTCCAGGCTTCTCGAAGATATTGCTGGCCGACGATTGCGTCGACGATTGGGAGAAGTATCTCGACTTGATGGTCGAGAGCATCTACATCAACAGCGGTCGTGGATGTATTAACTGTTCGGGGATTTGGGCATCGCGTCATACGAAGGAAATCGCTCAGGCGATCGCCGAGAAGATCGGACCGATCGAAGCCAAACCTCCGACAGACCCCGAAGCGGGACTCGCTGCTTTCACGATTCCAGGTATGGGGAAAGCAGTTTGGGGAATGATCGAGGCCGATCTCAAAGAAGCTGGTGTCACGGACATGACCGAGCAATACGGCGAACGGCTCGTCGAGCAAGAACATTGTTCGTACTTGCGACCGATGGTCGTCCACTGCGATTCGTCGGAACGCGAGATCGCAAAGAAGGAATATATGTTCCCATTTTCAACTGTTGTGGAGTGTCCCGAAAGTCAGATGCTGGCAAAGATCGGACCGACTTTGGTCTGCAGCGCCATTACGAACAACGAGCAATTGATTGACCAGCTGACTAACGCCACTCACATTGATCGACTGAATATCGGACCCATTCCGACAAGCCGACTAAACTGGTTGCAGCCTCACGAAGGCAGCATCATCGACTTCCTCTTCCGCTCGCGTGCGTACCAAGTAACGGAAGAGGCACAAGCGGCTTTGTAATGAAATCGCGATTGGCGTTATTACAATAGATGATTGACCGTCGTCAGTCGTTTGCCTCCTTAGGTGTTGCGTGTCATGACTCCATTCGATTTCCAGCTGCGTACGCGAATCGTCTTCGGTCCTGACACGATCGAGAAGCTTGGAGAGTTGGCATCGGAGTTGGGAGCCAGACGCGCGCTCGTCGTTAGTGATTCGGGAGTCATTGCGGCCGGACACACGGAGCGTGGGCTCGATGCCTTGAAACGAGCTGGCATCGAAGCTCACCTGTTCGAGGGCGTTCACGAGAATCCATCCACTGATGACGTCGACAAAGGCGTTGCGCTCGCCAAACGACACGATCCGGAAGTCTTAGTAGGGCTTGGCGGCGGCAGTTCGATGGACTGCGCTAAGGGGATCAATTTCTTATACAGCAACGGCGGCCAGATGCAGGATTATTGGGGAGTCGGCAAAGCGCTGAAGCCGATGCTTCCCATGATCGCCGTGCCGACAACGTCGGGCACCGGCAGCGAGACACAATCTTTTGCGTTGATCTCGGACGCGAAGACCCACGCCAAGATGGCCTGCGGCGACAAGAAAGCCTCGTGCCGAATTGCGATCCTTGATCCAAAGCTCACCCTGACGCAGCCTCCTCGCGTCACGGCATTGACCGGAATCGATGCGATCGCCCACGCGCTGGAGACTTACGTCACGAAGCCGCGCAATCCTGTCTCGTTGCTTTACAGTCGCGAAGCTTGGCGTTTGCTGGCTGCGAACTTCGGTCGCGTGATAGACGATCCATCTGACTTGGACGCGCGAGCGGCCATGCAACTCGGTTCGACCTATGCGGGCGTTGCGATCGAGAACTCAATGCTTGGAGCGACTCATGCGCTCGCCAATCCGCTGACCGCGACCTATGGCATTGTGCATGGCGAAGCGATCGGCATGATGTTGCCGCACGTCATTCGATTCAACGGCGAGAAACACGATGGTTGGTATCGTGAACTGCTCGAAGCTAGTTGCGACGACAACGGAATGCCACGACCGAATAGCGGTCCCGAGGGTCTTGCGGAGTTCGTTGCATCGCTGGTCGAGAAGGCCGGGCTTGCGACGTGTTTGCCTGATCGAAACGTCGAGGAAGCCAAACTGTCCGACCTGGCCGCAGCTGCGGCGACTCAATGGACCGGCACTTTCAACCCCCGCGAAGTGGGCGAGCCCGAGCTTTTGGGCCTGTATCGACAAGCGTTCTGATACAATAAGTCGTCATGTTTGCAGTTCCGCATTTATGCGGCCTTGCTTCCCACGAAGTCGAATTCCGGAGTTATGACAAATGCGAGTAATTCCACGAATCAGCCTTAGCCTGACATTGGTTGTCTGTCTGTGTGCCCCAGTCGCTGCGGAGACAGTCGAAAAGGGATGGCCGCTGTTCCGCGGAAACTCTCATGCAACTGGAGTCGCCAACGCCACGCTTCCAACCAAGCTTTCGTTACTCTGGAAGTTCGAAGTCAAAGACGGAGCGTTTGAAGGAACGGCGGCGATTGAAGGTGACGTTGCGTACATCGGTGATCTCGACGGTTCTGTTTATGCGCTCAATCTGAATACCGGCGAGAAGAAGTGGGAGTACGAGACGGAGGCTGGGTTCATCGCGTCGCCGGCAGTTCGCGACGGATTGGTCTACATCGGTGACTATGATGGTCGGTTCTATTGCCTGGGCGCGGCCAGCGGCAAGTTGCGGTGGGGTTTTGATACGCAAGCCGAAATCGATTCGTGCGCCAACTTCTACAAAGGCAACGTCCTCGTCGGTTCGCAGGACGCGACGCTGTATTGCCTGGGAGCAAAGACCGGCGATCTGGTTTGGAAACACATGATTGACGATCAGATTCGTTGCAGTCCAACGATCGTTGAAGATCGTGTCTTTCTCGCCGGTTGCGATGGCAAGCTGCACATTCTCGACCTAAATGACGGGAAGGACCTTGCTCAGGTTGAGATCGGGGGGCCGACGGGAGTTACCCCGGCGGTCGTCGGTGATTTCGTTTACTTTGGGACTGAAGGCGGCGAGTTCCTGTGCGTTAACTGGAGGAAAGCATCCGTCGCCTGGACGTTCTCAGGGAAGAGCAACACGTCGTATCGCAGCTCTGCCGCTGCATCGACTGAGCAGATCGTTGTGGGCAGCCGTGCCAAACGCGTTCACTCGCTGAACCCAAAGAGCGGCGAGGAGCTATGGACTTTCGCGGCCAAGCAGCGGATTGATTCGTCGCCGATCATCGTTGGTGATCGAGTCTATATTGGTTCAACGGATGGACGGATCTACGGTTTGAATCGAAAAAGTGGCGAGAAGGAATGGGAGTATGAAGCGGGCGGCGGCTTCACTGGTTCGCCAGCCGTCGTAGACGGTAAGCTTGTAATTGCGAGCGACGATGGTGTCGTGTACTGCTTTGGGGAAAAGGCGTCCTAATGCGGTACCGACGGAAATCCTTAATTCGAGTGAGAGCGAGTCGTTTGGCTTCGTGCCTTCTTACTGATTTAGCGTATTCAATGAAAGCGCGGTGACTCGTGGCAACTGATTCAGTCAAGACTGAAGTTGGCAGTTACTTCATCTCGAATTATCCGCCGTTTTCGCAATGGTCGAAAGACAATTTGCCGGATGTTCAAGCCGCGATGGCCGCGCCGCCAGCGGATGTGCCGCTAGGTCTTTATCTCCACATCCCGTTCTGTCGCAAACGGTGTAAATTCTGTTACTTCAAAGTCTTCACAGAAAACAAGGCAAGCGAGATTGAAGAGTACGTCTCGGCTCTATCGACTGAGATCGAACTCGTCAGCAAACAGCCGGTCATGGGCGATCGTCCGTTTCGTTTCGTCTATTTTGGTGGCGGTACTCCATCGTTTTTGAGCGCGAAACAGCTCACCTCACTTGTGGATCGGCTTCGTGCGAACATCAACTGGGACAAAGCGGAAGAAGTGACTTTCGAGTGCGAGCCAGGCACGTTAACCGAGCCCAAAGTTCACGCGATCCGCCAGTTAGGAGTGACTCGCTTGAGTCTCGGTATCGAGAATTTCAACGATGAGATTCTGAAAGAGAACGGTCGTGCTCATCTCTCCGGCGAAGTCTATAAATGCTGGGAGTGGATCACGGCGGCACAGTTTCCTAACGTGAACATCGATCTCATTTCCGGGATGGTTGGCGAGACGTGGGATAACTGGAAAGAGAACATTCGCAAGACGATCGAACTGTCGCCCGAGAGCGTCACGATTTACCAGATGGAGTTGCCATACAACACGGTTTACTCAAAGGACATTCTCGGTAACGCCATTGAGACGCCGGTTGCGGATTGGCCGACGAAGCGAGCTTGGGTAGATTATGCCTTCGACGAACTGTCGAGTGCTGGCTATCACGGGTCGAGTGCGTACACGATGGTGAAAGATCCCGAGAAGGTGAACTTCAGCTATCGAGACAACTTGTTTGGTGGTTCTGATCTGCTTGCCACAGGCATTGCCAGTTTTGGACACATCTCGGGCGTGCATTACCAGAACTTGCCGGAGTGGAAGGACTACATTGGATCGTTGGCCGACGGTAAGCTTCCTCTCGGTCGTGGCCTCCGACCGTCGAAGCATCAGTTGCTCGTCCGTGAAGTGATCCTGCTTCTGAAACGTGGCTATCTGGATGCCGACTACTTCCGAAATAAATTCGGAACGGAAGTGTTGGTTGAGTGGAATGACGTTTGGGAGATGCACGCGGAAGACGGCATGTTGACGGTCGATGGTGACCGGATCGAGTTGACTCGAAAGGGCTTGCTACATGCAGATGCGCTGTTGCCGCCGTTCTTCGAGGAGGAGCATCAAGGGGTGCGCTATACATGAGCGACGACTTGGTGTTTATGATGGGAGAGTTCGAGGCGATCATTCCGACGGACCGACAGTACGCGAAGAACCACATGTGGGCGATGACGTCGCCCGAAGGCGGCTATCGTTTTGGGTTCACTGCGTATGCTGTGAGGCTGTTGCAGGACGTCTACTTTTTGGAGTGGTCAGTCGATGCGGGAGTCACGTTGGCTGAAAAACAAGAGATGGGAGCCATTGAGAGTAAAAAGGCCGAAAGCGCTTTGTACTCGCCGATTTCCGGATACTTACCAAGATTCAACGATGATTTGCTTTCTGATCCTTCAACGATCAACGTAGACAAATATGGAGATGGTTGGTTATTCGAGATCGAAGGAAGTAGCAACGGGTTACTGTCGGCCGCCGATTACATCAAGCACTTAGAGGCGGTGTGGGAAGTGACTCAACGAACTATCAAGGGACAATTGAACTAACGTCATGGCCAAACGAATCGCAGTCGTCGTATCTCAAGGACAAAGCCAAAACCCGGCGAAACGCGGGCTCGAAGAAGATATCGTTGCGGCTCTCATCATGGAGCCGGGCGTCGATGTTACGGTCATCCCGCACTTGTATGATCTAAAGCCCGATGGGACAGGGATGCTGGCGTTGGACGGGATCAAAGGCAACATGATCGTCTTGTCTTGGCTTTATGAACGGGGCGCGCGGTGGATTCTCGATCGCAATAATATTTGCGGCCAAGAAGGTCAAACGCTCATCAAAGCAGACGACGAAGATAAAGACGACGAGGAGAATGCTGCGGCAGATGATGCCAAAGCTCGGGTGATCGATCAGCGAGATATTCCGAATCGCCGGATTTACTGCGTTGACCTTCGTGTTCACCATACCGCGCAACCATATATCGACGAGATCAAGCGTATTGCGGATGAGAGTACGCAGAAGCTCGTGCAACTCGGCGATTGGCTTCAAGGTGTGGCAAAGCCCGAGCAGTTAGAGCGATTTGTTAACCCAACGAACACTACAGCGCTCGGCGGTAACGGAAACGGAAAGAGCCGTCCCGAAGAAGCTGACGACGTACCGCTTCAACCGACGGACATCATCCGCATCGAAGAGACGGGTGACCGCAGATGGTATCCAGTGATCGATTACAGTCGTTGCACGAACTGCATGGAATGCATCGACTTCTGCCTGTTTGGTGTCTACGGAGTCGATCGAGTAGAAACGATTCTGGTCGAACAGCCCGACAACTGTCGCAAGGGATGTCCTGCGTGCAGTCGCGTCTGTCCAGAAAACGCGATCATGTTCCCGCAGCACAAGACACCTGCGATCGCGGGGGCTCCTGTCGGTCTCGTTGGATTGAAGATTGACCTATCCAAGCTGTTCGGCGCACCGGACGAGGGAAAATCCGCCGAAGAGATGGCAGCACTTGAACGCGATGAGCAGTTGGTAATGGTGGGCCGCGATGCAGTCGGAATGGCCGTAGGCATTCGCAAGCGACAAGAAGGTGTTTCTGAAGAACCGCGAGATGAACTCGATGATTTGATCGATGGTCTCGACGAATTAGATATTTAGGCAGCCGCCTTACTCAACCAACTTCGCCGTGTGGCGAGTGTTTTCACTCGCCAGCAGGCAAGGCGTCGGCGTTGTCGGAAGAGTCGGACGGCTGCTGTTTTGTTTCGGGTTGCTCCAGCGTAGGAATCGGATAGCGCAGTCCCTGGTGCAACAGATTCGTGTCCGTTAGCGTGTTTCCTGATTGATCTCGAAAGTCGCCTGCCATTGGCGAATCCGACAGGACACGAGAGCTGGCGGGGGCGTATCGCAGGCCTTTCCCGGGACTCCAGAGAAATGGCTCGGAACGTACGAGCTTTGGCTTCGGTGGTTTCCATTCGGCGTCGTCTGTGCCCGCCGCGGATTCCATGCCTTCGCCGAAGCCACCCATCATCATCCCACCTATTCCAATATAGCCATCGTCCCATACTTCTTCATCAACGCCGTTTGGAAAATAGACGAAGGGCTGATTCGTATATGGGTCGAGCGGCAGATTGTCGAATGGACTTCCCTTCAACTCTCGCAGGGTGTCTGGAAGCCGTTCATGCTGCTTCCGCCATGCGATTAGCGCGAGCTGCTGTTGAACGGCGTTTCGACGAACTTGATATTCCTGCTCCCAAGCAACGTAGTTCGCCGCAAACTGTGGCGAAGTTGACGAAAGCCACAACGACGTAAGCATCCACATTTCGGATTCCGTACTTCGAATGAGTTTTCGCTCGCCGTTTTTCAACGTCAGTTGGACGTCCCACGGCAAAGTGGCTTGCGAGTGCGGCGGGATTCGCGGCCCGCGCTCGCGTATCATCCGAATACCTTGCAGTTCAGTTTCGGTATAAATGTCCAAAAGCCTCACCATTCTTGCTCGCTCCCAAGGAAGCAAGACACCAAGCGTCTTCATCGCAGCTCGATTCGTAGCATCAAATTCGTAGTGGACTTTCATGACGCGTTCATCGAGCGCGAGGACTTGTTGCGAGTTGTAGCGATGTTCGAGAACGCTCTGCTCCCAATCGATCGCGTTGTTGTTGGACCAAGTTTGCAGCTCGATCACCGCATCCCGGAGCCGTTCGGGCGTTAGCGATTCATGGTCGGCCCAGGCGGGCAGAGCGGCGTAGAGTTTCTCTTCCGTATTCATGCCGGCAATTCGGTACGCGGCTTCCGATTGTTGCTGATAGAAATGCGCCGCGAGTTGCAGGACGCCCACGTAGAGTTCCCAAGCACCGTCGACATCACCTTCATCAATTCGAGCTTTTGCTTCCGCGATCACGTTTTGCGTGAGCTGTTGTCCGTCGAATAGTTTTCCCGTTGCGTCGTCGTCCCAATGGTAGAAACGGCACGTTTGGCGTTTGGTTGCGGCGAGGAAGGTGTCGAGTCCCTGTTGCCACTGGTCGTCGCGAGGTGCGACGTTCGTCGCGCCATTTTCGCTGACACCGAGTCGATTTCGCAGCAAGCCTTTGGCCTTCTCGTACATCGCAGCTGTCTCGCGCGCCGCAGGTGAACGATCGTATTCCGGAAGCGTCGGATTGAAGGACGGCTCAATCGCGGGTATTTCGTACACGCGATACGCTGCTGTTCCTGCAACGATGCCGATCAGCGGCACGATGATCGTGGCGGCTGTCGTGATTCGTACGCGCCACGTGTAACGCTGTTGAATCCACTTCGGCGCGTACAGCCAACTGGCCCAAAACATAACGAGCATCAATGGTAACGCCGAAAAGATCCAGATTATTCCAAGGCGTTGTGTGAAGGCCACCCAAAGACCAAGAAGTATCGTACTGAAGACCGCTGTAAAGATCGCGACGATGGCGCTACGAATGAGGATCGAGCAAATCTGCCCCGCGGAAAATGCCAAGACGGAGTAGAGTACGAATTCGAACAGAGTTTGGTGTCTGGAACTCGCACGCCATTCTTCAGAAACTAGCAGCGTGAATGCAAAAATTGCGATCACCGCCAGTGCAACGCCCCAAACGGCCTGTCGCGACCACCACATGAGTCGAGGGCGAACTCCGTGCTCCGTGAAGAACTGATATCGCTCCTGACGCTGGTCTGCCGCGAAGACGCTGGCTCCGAAGATCGTGGCAAGCGCAGGCAACAAGCCGAGGAACGCGTCGCCGCCGTCTTGGGTGAGTGTGAACCACGTGCAAAGTACGACGTATCCCGCGATACACCACAGCATTGTCGCTCGACACTGTCGCCATTGGTGCCACACGAGTCGCGCGAAGATGGTGAATGTTGTCGTAGGCGTTGTGCGTTGAGCGGATGCGGCTCCTAGTCGGAGCCGTCGCCTCGCACTTGATCGCCATCGCATCGGGTGTTCACTGAACCATTGACGACCAAGCTTTATGGAGATCACAAACGCGAGAAGCGCGAAGCACATACGGAGGGGTAGCGTCGCGATATATTCATTGGCACGCTGTCCGATCGTACGTTCAAGCACGATCGTTACCACTAGTGATCCATAGCCAAGTAATCCGGCCGCAACACCGCCAGCGATAGCCGCTGGCAAGACTCGGCGTATTAATAGTGAGCCCAAGACAGCCCAGATCAAGACTTCGATCGTTGCGACAATTCCTCCTCCCCAAAGTTGTAGATGCCAGTTCGCCTCGGGAAGCGTCCAGCTCGTCATCGCAAATGCCAATAGCCAAAGTATTGGAAATAACAGCAGCCCGCTTATTACAGCGAAGGCAAACTTGGCACGAAAGACGTGCCCCGAGCTGACTGGCAGCGATTGCTGAAAGGAGAATGTTTCAGATTCGTGCTCTCCGGCGAACAACGTTGCTCCGCAACCAAGCGAATAGAGGACGGGCACACTCAAGGCGATCGTGAACAGTTTTTCTGGCAACCCAGTAATGCCGTACAGCGAGCAGTAGACCAGCATTGCAACTTGAAAGATCAAACCTGCCAGAGCAATGGCGATCCAAAGCGACTGTTGTTGGCGGTATTCTTTCCAGACCAAACGCCAAAAAATTGCTGAATTCATGTTGCCGTATCCGGTTGGGATAGTGACTTGTATCAGTAGCGAACGTGACCGAGCGTGATGGCTACTTTTAAACCAATTGTTCAACTGCTTCTGTATTGGAACTCCCACCATCGTTTCGCATGTATGCGACGAAAATCTCTTCCAGGCTGGGCGTTCGCACCTCGACGTGCACGACCGAATCGTGTTCGCTCAGTTGCTGGAGGGATTCGCGTTCGCCGTTGCGTACAAGCAACTGCCACTGACGAGAGCGGCGACGTTGACGAAGTAACTCGCCAGCGACCAATGGAGGCACGGCCGACGAATCAGATAACGTGATCGTCAGCTCTTGCACTTCAGCCTTCAGCTTCTCCAAGCGTTCGACGACGATAAGCTTTCCTTGACGCATAATGCCGACGACGTCGGCAACTCGCTCGACCTCGTGAATCTGGTGGCTGGAGAGAAAGACAGTCTTACCCGATGCGGCGCGATCGACCATGCTTTCCAGGAACTCGCGACGAATCATCGTGTCCAATCCGGAAGTCGGTTCATCCAGAATCAGCAAGTCTGGATCGTGCCCCATCGACAGCGCCAACGCGACTTTGGCTCGCATACCCTTGGAGAGAGTCTTAAGCTTTTTGTGCGCGGGCAGCGTGAATCGCTCAATTAACTCGTTGTATGTCGCTCTAAAGTTGCCGCCATAAAAGCCCGCCGTGAACCAGCCGATTTCGTCGACCGTCATCCAGTCGTATAGCGTTGGTCGCTCAGCAACGTAACCGACACAGCGGCGGATCTCGAGCGAGTGCGCGACGCTTTCCAATCCGAACACCGACGCGTGTCCCGAGTCAGGTTCTGTGAGCCCGAGTAAAAGTCGTATGGTCGTCGACTTGCCAGCGCCATTCTCACCGAGCAGCGCGAACACATTGCCTGGGGCAACCTCGAGTGACACATTGTCTAACGCGAGTTGCGAACCGAAGCGTTTAGTGACTTGATCGAGTCGAATCGCCGTTGACATGATTAGCTCCCATTCCGAAATACGGAAGTTAGTTGTTTCTCCACGATTTGCCGCAATTCATCGCCTTCCAAACCACTTTGCTTCGCTTCGACCAAGGCCTGGCGAATGCGGTCCTGAATCAGTTTCTGACGTTCGCCCTTGCATTGTTTGACGGCATCGGGAGCGACCTCGAGCCCCATGCCTCGAACTTGTTCGAGGACACCATCTGCCTGAAGCTGCTGGTACGCACGAGCGACGGTGTTCGGGTTAATCGCCAGCTCACGAGCCATCTCGCGCACTGATGGCACGAGGTTTCCAGGCTTGACGGCACCCTGGGCGACCGCAAATTTGACTTGCCGTACGACCTGATCGTAGATCGCGATGCCGTTCGAAGGATTGATATTCAGGAACATAATTGCTGTCCTCTGTGCTAGTTTGATAGTACAGTAGGCGGTCGCGACGCAATTGTCAAGCACTATTTTTGAGAACGTGGTGTTCTACAAAGTTGTTGTCATTTTCAACAAACTTGTTGGCCAGAATCCACAAACTTGTTGTCACAGATTTTGGCATCACCCGTCGATGGAAGACATGAATACAAGGGTTTTCACGGAGTTTGGCGTTGTGCTCCGATGGGCGGCAAACAGGATGAACGACGTGAGCTTGTCGAGAAGTGCGCGCTGGAAGTTTGGGATTTCGTTGCTTGGTATCCACGGGGCAAGAACGTGCCCCTACCGAAAACCCGTCTGGCCTTTCCACAAACGACCTACGTCATTTGAGATTCCCCGAGCCCGCGACTAATCTCGTTAAGTTTTGGCGACTGGAGAGGACTCTGAAATAGGTGTGCTAAGCGTCCCGTGATTACTACTTCGGGCTTGGCTCGTAGCCTTCTAGTCAATTACGTGCACCAGACATGCCATTGAACGTCGCTCGGGCAACTCTCCCATCGACGTCGGTTTCGTAGACGAATGGCACTTAGATTTGCGCAAACGTCAGAGTTGCGATGACTTAGGCATGCTGTCGCTGCAGTGCTATTACTTAGCTTAGACGCGATGCAGACGTCGGCGTGGTGAATTGCATAACTGTTGTGGCAACGTACGCCGGGTTGTTCGTCATTCGGCCCACTGACAGCGGTGAATTGATGGCGTTGCTTAATCGTGTGGTGCGAACAACTTCCGGATAACTAAGTGCTATTGAAAGCGCCGGGCTAAACCGGTTTGGAGTCAGGAATGAAAGAGTCCTACGGAGAAGACCTAGCCCGTCACTCCGACCTCGAACCATACGCCGTTGACGGTGACGTCTTGGGTGTAGCATTGGTAAGAGGAACAGACAGGCCAGCTATAGAACTCCGAAATCTTCGTTTCGCGTGCCGACCACATAATGGCGATGGGAAGGCAATATGCAACTGGGCGCTAGTGGCGAGCCTGGAAGTGACGCGGCGGAGTCGAAGAACCTGTGCATGTCTGGAAACTCCAAACGCGAGAACCGGGAGATCCCATTGGTTTCCTGTCTGTATCGCAGGCAGGAACGGTCAGCAAACATCTCAGGTGGTAATGCTGACATGAACGCCGATGGGAAGTCAGATGGATCCATAGTACCTGCGAAGTCGACGAACAACGTTGCTCCCGAAGCATCGGCGGAGTCGGTGGAGGAAAGGGATCCAACCAAGAGGAACGCTGAGCAGGCCAACCTGTGCCGAACACAGAGTCGGGTTCAATGCAGGTCACGCGGTCTCAACGGCGTGCGTCAAGCTGCCCGCAAGGACAGCACGCTCCGTTTCACAGCCTTGTTGCACCATGTCAGCGAGCGACTGCTAATCGAGAGCTTCTATGAGCTCAAGCGAAATGCAGCCATCGGTGTCGATGGAGTGACTTGGCACGATTACGAGCGAAACTTGGAGGAGAACATTCGGGACCTCCATGATCGTGTTCACCGTGGAGCCTATCGGGCTCAGCCGTCACGTCGAGTTTGGATTCCCAAACCCGATGGACGGCAGAGACCACTGGGTGTTGCCTCCTTGGAGGACAAGGTTGTCCAGCAAGCGGTGGTGTGGGTACTGCAATCCATCTACGAGCAAGACTTCCTCGGATTTAGCTATGGCTTTCGGCCTGGTCGAGGATGTCATCAAGCGTTGGACGCATTATCTGTCGCCCTGACTAGCAAACGCGTGAGCTGGGTGTTGGACGCTGACATCGAAGGTTTCTTTGATGCGATTGACCATGAATGGTTAATCAAGTTTCTGGAACACCGCATCGGCGATCAACGTCTCCTTCGACTGATCCTGAAATGGCTTCGTGCCGGGGTCAGCGACGAAGGAGTGTGGTCAGAGACAACCATAGGTACACCTCAAGGAGCGGTGGCTTCACCGTTACTTGCAAATGTGTTCCTGCATTATGTCTTGGACCTTTGGGTGCATTGGTGGCGGACTCACCGCTGCCGGGGCGACGTCGTGATCGTCCGCTACGCGGACGATTTCGTGATTGGTTTCCAGTCTCATTCTGAGGCACAGGCTTGTTTGGAGGCACTCCGAACTCGTCTCGCCAAGTTCGGTTTGAAGCTACACGAAGGTAAAACGCGTCTGATCGAGTTCGGTCGTTACGCGATCGATAATCGAAAGCGGCGTGGCGATGGACGCCCTGACTCGTTTGATTTTCTTGGCTTCACACATTTCTGCTCGAAGACGAGAGCGCATGGTAGATTCACGATTCGACGTTATTCTATCGCCAAACGTGTGCGTGCGACGCTCGCAGCCATCAAGGCACAGCTTCGCAAACGCATGCATCGCCCGCTGGGCGAGACGGCGCGGTGGTTGAGGTCGGTCGTGCAGGGCTGGCTACAATATTATGCCGTTCCTGGAAACACCCAGCGTATCAACCGTTTCGTCAATGAGGTTATTCGACTCTGGCTTCACGTAATTCGTGAACGGAGTCAAAAAGGAAAGCAGCGTTGGACCTGGGCGCGAATGAAACGCTTGGCCCAGACGTATCTTCCCAAACCTCACATCATGCACCCCTATCCCAACCAACGATTCGGTGCCCGACTCAAGGTAGGAGCCGTATGAGGTAATTCTTCACGTACGGATCTGTGCGGGGGGCCGCCAGCAATGGCGGTCCCTACCGCGATCGTTTCGTAGACCGACGCACTTTGCTGGAGCCGAAGATTTGGTGCTGCGATGGTCGATTTTACGTCGTCATGTTGACGACACTGGCGATGCTCGTCGATCTGTAGAACAGACTTCGGTCGATGTGTCCTGAGCAGATTCGCAATTTGCGTTCGTGACTTCGGTGTAGACAACCTCCGCGCTAAACCGAGAAGGACCAAAGACTCGTGACACGCTGTTTTCGACGTGGCCGACGGCGACTGCGCTGAAGACGCCAAGCACCACGGCTGGGTCTCGATGGGGCAGTCCGCCGAGCTTCAAGGATTGCGCGATTGAGCCGTACTTACCAGGTTAACTTTCCGGTACTGGTGGCGAACGACTCTGTTTCGATACGCATGTTGTTCAGCAGGTTGACGAACAGATTGCAAAGGGGAGTATTGCTCGATCGGTCGTTAGCGATGTATTGTCCGTGTTTGTAGCCGCCGCCTGCGAGAATGATAGGTAGATTGCTTGGGTCGTGGGAATTCGCGTTGCCAAGGTTGCTTCCGAATAGAACGGACGTTTGGTCAAGTAGTCGACCACCTACCTCGCGCGGTTGCGCCATGCGAGTTAGAAATCCATCGAAGCACTTCAAGATTTCCGTTTCGATGGTCTTGAGCTGCTCGATCTTCTGCGGGTCTCGCCCGTGATGTGAGAGGTTGTGATGCTCCGCGGTCACGCCCTGAATCTTGGGAACGGAGTGATCGCTCGGAATCACGACCGTGACAATCCGCGTGGAGTCGGTCTGCAAAATCAAGGGAATCAGGTTCATCAGCGCACGGATCCGTCCGATCAAATCCGCGGAGTCCGCGATATCTTGCGGAGGCTTCTCATCGACACGAGGCTTGGGCCGGTCCAGCCACGCCTCGGTCTCGGCAACTTCCTTCTCTGCCGCTCGTATGGCGGCCAAGTACTCATCGAGTTGACGTCGATCGTGAGAACTTGTTTGTCGGTTGAGTGATCGCGTTTGCTCGGCGACCGCATCGAGGATGCTGCGTCCGTCTGCCAAACGCTGGCGCTGGCGACGAAGCTCTTGCGGGCTACCGTCAAGGAATAACTTCGCGAATACGGTCGAAGGCCTGTCATAAGCCGGCAACATAACGCCATTGCTCGTGTAAGACTGACTCTCTTGCGATTTGCTGCTTAACGCAATGGACGGAAAACGAGTGATATGCCCCAACTTGCTGGCGGCAAACTGGTCTAGCGAAATGGAATTCTTGAAGCCTCCAAGTCCCGGATTGCGCGCAGCGGACAGCCAAGTCATCTCGGTATCGTGAGGCTCCTTGCCATTTTGGTCGGGATGCGACAACCCAGAGAACAGCGTGAAGTCGTCGCGGTGCTCTTTGAGCAGATCGAGGTACTCGGTGCGGTCGCTTTCGTCGCTGGTGGTTTTGGGAAACAACGATGGCGAATAGAGTCCCAACGTGTTGCAAATCAGGACCATGCGTTTAGGCGGTGTTGCCACTTCGCGGCCAATCGCAGGATTCATCGATTCTAGTAGCGGAAGCGTGATCGCGATTCCTGACGCCTTCAGTGCGGTACGACGCGAAATGGGAGTGTGCATCAGCGGTTCCTGAATAGCGGGCTTGCAACGATGTGATGAATGAGGCTCCGCAGAGGATAGCCATCGTCTTGCGTCGCCCGCAGGATTCTCTCGACTTCTTCGCGGTCAGCAAATTGAATCTCAGCGCCGGTCGCATACGCAACGAGTTTTGATAGGACGTTGCGAGCGATTTGTTCTTGCGACAATCGCAAATGCGTCTTGAATTCTCGAATGTCCGCGAACTTGAGCCCGTCCTCCGTCACACCAGATGTGTCAACGGGCAGCCCCAGTGTGTAATCCTTGTGCAGGAATCTCAGACCCACGGACGCAGTTCGCTTGACGCCCTTGCTGTTGCGGTAGCGAACGCGGTAGTTGCCGACTGGGTCAAAACACTCCAATGCAAATCCGGGCGGATCAATCCGCCGGTGACACGCCGCACAAGCCTCGATGCTTTGGTGCTTCTCCAACGTCTCGCGAATCGTTTTCGCACCTCGCGTATCCGGCTCGATTGCGCCTGCGCCCGGCGTTGGCGGATTTGGCGGCAAACCGAGCAGATTCGTTAGGACGAAATTGCCACGCTTGACTGGCGTCGTTACTGTTCCATTTGCGGTCACTTTCGCGATCGACGCGTGAGTGAG
>JACNKX010000221.1 GCA_014381825.1 Planctomycetota bacterium | reverse complement strand
GACGACACGTTGATGCTCCGGGTCTCGGCGAGTTTCTAGCGCGTCGTTGGCAGAGTGCCGGTGTCAGCACAAGATATACTTTGTTCTTTGTACACCTTCTCGTCGCAGGCGGTGTTCTGGCTAACCTCGTTTATTATCAGACCATAATCTGCGATTGCTCGCGATTCATTTGGCCAACGCACTCGGTTCAGATCTCCATCGGGCAAACGCAGATGTTCACCGCCTGTCAAAACAACGAGCGCCGATCATTCGCTGGGCCGGAATGCCTTGATCCAATCAATTTCGAGCTTGAACGGTCCAGCCTTCTTATCGCCGAGTAGGATTCCGAGGCCGGTGACCTCAGTGGGATCAAGGGCTTGATTGGGGATGACTCGTCCGAACCATGTCGCAGCGAACTCTTCGACCGGCAGATGGACTTCGATCCATTCGTCTTTCTTGGTCTTGAATTTGGACCGATAGGCACCTAGGTCGCGCGTCCACACCAATTCCCCGTCCAAGTCGAGGCAGACGACGACACCCACCGCGGCAAAATACGCGTAGATGTGTTTGCCGTCCGTTGCGGGTGATTCTGTCGCGTACGAATTCGAGGGATGTATTTTGTGTGCAGGCTTTCCCGAGGCAACCTCCTTTTTCCAGAGCAGCTTGCCGTCAGATAAACTAAGGCAATGCACCTCGAAGCTGATCGGCTCTTTCGGCGGCTTCGAGTTGAAGAACGAACGCATCGAAGAGACGCCCTCGCCGAATCCCTTGGGGCTGAATTCCTGCGAAACCGCGGTTGTGACAAAAACTCGATCACCCGCCGCCACTGGTGAAGACCAGCCGCCACCTGCGATATCGGCGGACCAAGCCCGGTTCTTGTTCGCATTCCACTGCGACGGGTGCGGTTGTGCGGCGACGCCGTTGCCGCTTGGGCCGCGAAACTGCGGCCATTGACTGTCCGGAGAAGCGGCCAATCCCATTGATACAGTGAAGCTAAAGCACGCGGCACCCAAGACAACTGCCGTGATTCTTGCCATTGATCTGTTCCTTGTTCGAGCCCGCTTGTCCAATCGATTGACACTGTAGCAAGCTGACAAGTGGCTAAGCTCGAAACGAAGGCTGCGGCCGTCAACTGTGCTCCACGCGGCGCGTCGGCACGAGAAATCACTGCAAGCGAATGAGCACTTCATTGCGTCGCAGTGGAGCCGGAGTCCAAGGCGGATCATAACCCGCAGACTCGGCGTTTGCGTCGCCAGTGAGTTCTTTCGAAGTCATCCTGTTTCGCAAACGGCCTTCAGCTTTCGTAAACGAGTCGCTGGTGAGCCGCCCATTGAAACGGATGACAGCGAAGCGACCGCCAGTGCGTTCCCGGATCTGGACTCTGCCTCCGACGGGCGCGGGGATGCGCTGCTCGACGGTCTTCTTGGGAATGACAAATCCCATTTGGCCAGGGACGTCGTCCACCGCAGGCTGCATGAAAACCGGAGTCGTCATAGCGACCTTTCGATCAGCGTCATTCGCGCCGCTGATGTATCGAAATAATCGCATGAAGCTTCCGTCATCGCCTTGGGCCTGGAATCGCGTGTTCGTTGTCGCCATCATCAAGGCCGGATACTCACGGACTTCAAACGCTCCATCGGATTGGCGCACCGTGTATTCAGCCGATTCGTATGCACGGCGTGCGGTTAGTTTCCAGCCGAAGTAAGCGACTGCAACCACAACGGTGGCGAGAATGAAATAGAGCATCTTCTTTCGAGTCATGGTGGTTCAATCTGGTAGCGGTGTTGTTTAACGTTTGCCGGAGCCGTCTCAATCTTGAGCCCGCTCGACACCACGTCAGAATCAGTTGCACATGGTAGTATACGACCGGCACCACCCCTCCGTCGGGTTGCCCCGTTAGTTTCGGCGACGTGATCCAGGTTGTCCACAATCTGGACGATGATCGGCTCGGCTGTGCCAGCGAGCATTCCGCAGAGGCCTGAGTCGCGCCCAAGATTGTCATCCGGCGAAGGCTGAGTGAGCCTACCAACCCTGCGTGCCCGGTTCGCCTTTGAATGGCCCGACGATGTTCTTTGTAACCCACCCGCCGTAGAAGCCGCCGAGCTGCGCCTGGACGCGTTCGCCATCGACGTAACAGCTGTCCATCAAGTGTGCGTAGAAGGCGACGTGATCCTGAATCGCCCCGAAGGCCCCAGTCGGTCGGTGATACGCCAAGCCGCGTTCTCTGCCGTAAAGTCATCAACCATGACGTGGAAGTAACGAGCGACTCCTTTCCACTCGCAGAAAGTCGTGCGATCGGTCGGCAGCAAGACTCCGCTTCGAATCGACTCGGCCGGCAGGTAATAAGTGGGCGGGTGGCTCGTCTCCAAAACACGCACAGCACACGTCGTTTCAGCGATAATCCGACCGCCGAAGTCGATTCTGATGGCATTTTGGCAAGTCTCTAGGCGCGGAGGACGCGGTTAGTCCCACACCGACTCTTGCCCAGGTTGGGGAATGAGTCGCTTCATCTGCTTCCTTTCTTACCATGCTTACGGCGGTTGTCTGTTTTGAGAGTAGCTTGCGATG
>JACNKX010000050.1 GCA_014381825.1 Planctomycetota bacterium | reverse complement strand
TCTTCAGTTGCTTCATTTTCTGGAGATGGACGAGTCCAGCGTCGGTCACACGCGATCTGGAAAGGTTGAGCGACTCTAACTTCGTCAAGCCACCGATATGTGCCAACCCGGCATCAGAAATTTCATTATTGCCAAGAAACAGATGTTTGAGGTTCGTGCATTTTCCAAGGAGGGCTAATCCTTCGTCCGTCACTTTCGTTCCTGTAAGTTCAAGGCTCTCGAGGTGAGGAAGGCCAAGAAGAAACTCTAACTCAGCGTCGCCCACTCCTGTGTCGTAGAGATTCAGTTCCTTCAAGTTCTCCAATTCCTGCAGATACTTCATGCCGTTGCTTGTCACTGGTGTGAACGCAAGATTCAGCACTTCTAGCTTCTTCAGCCCCGCAAGATGTTTCAGACCAGAATCGGTCAATCGCGTGTACGCGAGATTCAAATACCTCAAGCTGGTCATTCTTTCCAGCTTACTTTCCGCCGGTTGGGATCAAGATTTGAGGTGAGTTGTTTGGCGTGGTTTCAAACGCGGTGATTCGGTGTGAATGGTGGTCCTTATTAGGTTCTGGACACTTCTGATCCAGGGCGATCTTTCCGGGAAGTAGCAGCGCGCAGGTGCCGATGGGCGTCCGATCTGTGTTGGCAGTTCATGATCATGCCTGCGATTGGTTGCGAGGATTGTTCCTCGGGAACGCGATGAAGCAAGCGTGTCGCGCGATTCCGCCGCAATCTTGAAAAATGTTACGACGTCCTCCTTGGATGTAAGTCGAGTGTTTCTCAACTTACGTCAAGGCCGATCGTCGTAACTCCGCCGTCGACTTTTTTTGCTCCTATTCTGGACACTCCCCTGCGCCTATCTATTCCTGCGAGCACCGTTGGTGTGCATAAGGATTCATGTCACGTAGGAAGGGATATTCCGATGGCCAAAAAGAAACAACAGGCACCGAAACAAGTGATGAAACCAGGGCATCTGGCGAGTGTCAGCGGCAAAGCGTTACGCACTTATGACGTAGGAGCTTTGCCGATCATCAATCACATCCTCGAACGCATGCGGCTGGCAGACATCTTGAAACGATGCCTGCCACCAGACGATTCTCGAACTCTGTTGGCAACGCATCGCGGACTGTTGGTATTGCTACGCAACATTCTCATGTCGCGAGAACCGATTTACGGCGTTGGCCAGTGGGCTGCCAGCTACGCTCCCGATTTGTTCGACATGGGTCCTCACGAAATGGAACGGCTCCATGACGACTGCGTGGGAAGATGCCTGGATCGCTTGTTCGAGGCCTTGGACGCCGATCTCATCATGCGAGTCGTGAGACGTGTGATTGAACCGTTCCACATCAACCTTGACGAACTCCACAACGATTCGACCAGCGTGTCGGTCTACGGTGCCTATTCGGAAGCCGCGGAAGAAGGTGACGTGCGAGGCCGACCAACTCTGGCCATCACGTTCGGCCACAGCAAGGATCATCGTCCCGATCTGAAGCAACTTCTCTACATTCTGACCGTCAGCAATGACGGCGGAGTCCCGCTGTACTTTACTTCGGCCAGTGGCAACACGACCGACGATACGACACATCGGCAAACGTGGGACTTGTTGCATCAGTTAGTGGGGCGTGCCGATTTCCTGTATGTGGCGGACTGCAAGTTAGCGACCAGCGACAATATGAATTACATCGCACGTCAGCACGGTCGTTTCATCACCGTGTTACCGCGCACTCGCAAGGAAGATCAACAATTTCGCCAGCGGTTGCTGAAGAAGCCCGACTCGATCCACTGGGAAGAACTGTACACCGTGACAAAGAAGATGACCATTAAGGGAAAAGTGTTCTTAAAACCGGTGGACTGCTTGTCCAGCAGTGCGGAGGAAATGACGAGCAAAGAGAGCTACCGCTTGTTGTGGTATCACAGCAGCCGGAAAGTGGACCTCGACTCGCAGCGACGAGCACGCCAGTTGCAACGCGCGATGCAGGCGTTGCTGGAACTCCGCGATCGACTGCAAGGCCCGAAGACTCGATTTCGCGAGCGGAGCAAGGTCGATGCGGCGGTGCAAGAGATTCTGAAGCAGTACGAGGTCGGGTCGCTGTTAGTGGTGGACGTGCTGGAGCAAGATAAGCCCACCTATCGTCAGGCCAGCAAGGGCCGCCCGGGAAAGGACACCAAGTACATCAAGAGCGTGACGACATCGTTCGACATCTCCTGGAGCGTCGATCCGATCCGCTTGACCGAAGCGGAATCGCAGGATGGCATCTTTCCTTTGATCACCAACGCGAAAGAGTTGACGGCCGAGGAAGTGCTGCGTGCTTATAAACGTCAGCCGATCATCGAGAAGCGTTTCTCGCAACTGAAGACGGACTTTGCGGTCGCACCGATCTATTTGAAATCGGTCACTCGAATTCAGGCGTTGCTGGCCGTGTACTTCTTCGTGTTGATCGTGCAGACGTTGCTGGAACGAGAGCTACGTCAAGCGATGGAGCGATCCCAGATCGAAACGCTGCCACTCTACCCCGAGGGTCGCCAATGCCGCCGCCCGACGACGCGGAAGATTCGGGATCTATTT
>JACNKX010000056.1 GCA_014381825.1 Planctomycetota bacterium | reverse complement strand
GGCAGCGCTCAACACAGGGACTCCTTTCCACGATCTTGTGGCAACTGGGCGATGAGGTCACCTACGGCCTGGAGGGTTCCGTATTCGTGGGTGGAGCTGCAGTTCAATGGCTGCGAGACGGTTTGGGCGTCATCGAAAACTCGGCGGACGTCGAGGCGTTGGCAGCGCAGGTAGACGACAGCGACGGCGTGGTGGTCGTGCCCGCGTTCGTCGGCATGGGCGCTCCGTACTGGGACCCGTACGCCCGAGGCGCGGTACTCGGCCTAACTCGCGGATCGACTACAGCACATATCGCTCGAGCAACGGTCGAATCGATGGCCTACCAATCGCGTGATGTTCTGGACTGCATGCGGCGGGAAGCGGGCGTCGAGCTAAGTGACCTACGAGTCGATGGAGGGGCATCCGTCAACGATCGTTTAATGCAGTTTCAAGCCGACCTGCTCGGGGTCACGGTGACACGTCCAAAGATTGCGGAAACGACCGCATTGGGCGCCGCTTTCCTAGCGGGACTTGCTGTTGGAACTTGGAGTTCGCTGGATGAGATCGCTCAAATCTGGCAGGTTGGGGCGCGCTTCGAACCTCGTGCTGACTCCTCGATGAACGCCAAGTATGCCCGCTGGCAAATGGCTGTGCAGCGTTGCTTGAACTGGGAAACTCCGGCCAACGCCACGACGGGAGAGTCACCATGATTCCTCAAGATTGGTTCATAGGCGGCATTGCCGCCCTGCTCGGCTTATTGTTCGTCGTCGCGGCGACTGGCAATGTGGAGTGGTATTTTCAGCTGCGAAAAATCCATCGTCTCGAAGATCGCTTTGGCCGCAAAGGCGCGCGATTCACCACCGTCGTTGTCGGTCTAGGGCTCATTGTGCTCGGAGCCGCGATCGCGATGGGAGTCACACCACGATTCTCCAGCGCAAAACAACCTCCCACGGCAACACCTTAACCACAGGAATTCGATGGCACCGCCAACCCACATACTTCGCCAGCCCGAAACGCATACACTATTACTTCGGTGGGCCGACGGCAATGAGCACGTTCTTCCGTACGCATTTCTGCGGCGCAAGTGTTGTTGTGCCGGCTGCATCCATGAGATCACGGGTGAACAGCTGTTGGATCCAGCCACCGTGCCAGAAGACCTGGACCTACCCCACATGAATCTGGTTGGGAACTACGCGATCAAATTCCGCTGGTCGGACGATCACGACCAGGGACTGTACACCTGGCAGTACTTGCGTGAGTTAGCCGGGATGAACGCGTAAGGCAAAACCGTTTCCCGGTAGACGCGCTAATAAACCTCTCCCTCGGGAGAGGTCCGAGCGGAGCTCGGGTGAGGGGGTTTCGATGCACGTATTCCGAATCTTCAAGTGTTGCCCAGACCCCTCATCCGGCCTGCGGCCACCTTCTCCCGAGGGAGAAGGATCAGTACCCCGTAGGACAGGCTTCCAGCCGCATCAGCGACGACTGCGGGCCTGTGCGTTGGCTTGGCGAACGGTTTGAATGTACGTGTCGGGTTGCTGCCAGAATCGATTGAGTGCAACTTCGTCGGCGAACAGATAGTACTCGTCACCGTAGACGATGCCGAAATCGCATTTGCCGGGAACGAGCTTACCGGTCGTATGAAAGTAAACCGCATCGAAGCCACGGAACCCGGGTATATAGGACTGCGGGCTGGCAAGGAATCTCTTTTGGTTCTGCTCGGTCGTGAAAAGGTATACCTGTCCCTCGTGCCGCGCACCCCAACTTCGATTGCCCGCTTTCCATTCCATGCTGTCGATAAGAGTCACCGGGCAGTACCCAAGTAGGGCGAACTGTTGCGGTGGCGAATTGGGCTGCCGCGACGCGTTTTGAGTCTGAGTATTGCGGTCGGGCTGTTGCTGCGAGACGATTGGCGCCGGGCGCTCATCCGGACGATTCAGAACGGGAATACTCTCGTCGGCGGTGGCGCGTGGATTGTTGAGGTCAACTTGCTGCCCATCGGGCGCTCGTACTCCGGCAGTCGTGCCAGATGCGTAATGGGGATTGCTCACCGGGCGTGTGCGATCAACGCTGTACCGCGACCCACCATCAAGTGAGGGATTGGCAAGTGAGGGATTGGCAGAGGGCGAATCGGACACGACGTGACTCGTATTGTAGCGATTTTCGATGAGTCGATTTTCGGAGCGTGAGTCCGCAGGATTAGGGCGGGTGCCTGCAGGGTTGCGACGACTTCCGTTTTGAGATCGGCGATGGGCATCGACCGCGGCGATCGCGTCGTTCTGAGGTTTTTTGAGTCCCATCACGTGCTCGTGGATTTGACCGAGCAGGCCGACGTACTTCTCTGGATCCTGGGGGCTGATGGTTCGATAGACCTCAGCACCTTCTGCGGTCAGGAACAGGTCTGTTGGAATTCGTTTAACTCGAAAGCGACGAGCCAGTTCGGGATTCTCATTGATGTTGACTTTGACTGGAACGTAACCACGGCCAATTGCCTGAGTGAATCGTGGATCTGGGAAAACCGTTTTTTCAAGTTTCTTGCAGGGGGGACAAGTTGTCGACCAGAAGTGGACCAACAA
>JACNKX010000003.1 GCA_014381825.1 Planctomycetota bacterium | reverse complement strand
TTAGGTTTAGGCGCCATGACGATCTTCATCACAGCAGGTTTTCTACGCTCTCGCGCAATTCTCGATCGCCACCGCATACACGGTCGAGGTAGGCCGAGCGTTCGTCTCTCGACCCAAGAACGACTACCTCAGCAAAGATCTATGCTTCGCCCACTTGACGGCTCCTCACTTCCACGAAGGTTCCCCTCCACAAGTAAGTGCGAAATCACGGGCCAAAATCGCTCAGCCAATTTCCAAGTTTGTTCGCGAACTACTCCACCCAGTCCTCTGGGCTCATCTCACGATTCAGCCAAGCACGCGCGTAACGCCAATATCGGCCTGCGGTTGCAGGGGAAATGTCGAGTGAGGCTGCAGCTTCTTCCATGGTCAGCCCCGCAAAGAAACGGAGCTTTACCAACTGGGCTTGTTGTGGGTGATGCTGGGAGAATCGGTCGAGTGCATCGTCAATGGCGATTAGGCGGTCGTCGACATCCAATCCAATTTCAAGGGTGCCGACATCGGCGTCGATCCGGTTCAAGTGGCCGCCGTGGACTTGGGCGTTCTTGCGCCGGGCATTGTCGATAAGAATCCGCCGCATGGCTTCCGCCGCGGCAGCGTAAAAATGCCCACGCGAATTCCAACGCCGGTCCTGGTCGCCATCGACTAGCCTTACATAGGCTTCATGCACAAGCGCGGTTGCCTGGAGTGTCTGTCCCGCCCTTTCGTTGGCGAGCCGCTTCGCCGCCAGGCGTCGCAGTTCCTGATAAACGACCGGTAGCAACTGTTCGGCGGCGTGCGCATCTCCCTGCTCGATTGAATTCAGAATCTGCGTCACATCACTGAGACCACTCATCCTGGTGATTGTAGTAGCTCATCTGAAGACGATCAAAACAAATAAATCGCGGCCTGACAAAAAGAGCGGTTATGCGGTTGTACCACGCACACTAGTTGTCCGGTGGCCTGTAAGAGTTTTTCCAAGTTGGCGCCGAGTCGTTCGAGGTGTCGGCCTTTGGTTTCCGAGTGAGAGGTGCAGGCGGCGGTGTTGCGCCGCTGATGGCGCTTGTTTCGACAGTGAAAGGTATCGCGAACCAGGAGTGGGAAGAATAGACCGTCTTTTGGAGCGCCGGTCGTACAGCATTCAACACGTTTGCTAACCTGCGTGAGCCGTCCTCACCGCCTACACGAAACACGCATTGGTCGCGTGCGTCGGTGTTCACGACCGACGCCGGTTCGGCGAGTTGGTTTCGCAGCGTCGGTGGGCGCAACCGAGGTCGTTTGGCTATGGTCGTTGCGCGCTCAGACGACAACGCATGTGCGCGGAAGCGATCCCCCAAGATGGACGTCATTGCGCCCAAGCTTTCCACACCAGACTCGTGCGAACTGTCAGTTCGGTGCGGTTGGGAGTGGCCAGAGTTCCGTGGCTCTCGCCTCCTCCATCGTATTCTCGATGGAGTCGGGCAGCAGGTGAAAGAAGTCTAGCCCGGCCCGGGACTCTATCTCGTCAACCGTCGTAAGGAATCCCGTCAGTTCATCCACTCGTTGGTCGACATGGGGCATGATAAATGCCAAGGCTCGCGGCTGGCCGTTTTCCTGTTCATCGACCACGATACAGAAGAAGCCGCTCGGAACTGGAACTCCGGAATCCAGCGGATCGCGGTCTTCCTCGAAAAGCGGCCCCACTACGACCCACACCTATTCGAATTCGTCAGCCCATCCTCGAATGAAATTTGCCGCCGTCGCGTTTGGTGGCTTGCGGCCGGCAATCCACTCCTCCAGGTCGCCCCACTGCCCATCGTTGAGTGAGTGAAACTGCGGGACGACATTTGACATGATGAACGTGTCCTTGGCACCCGCCGCGCCGAATCGGGAGCCCATGGCGAAATTGGGTGCCATGTGTCCTCGATCGAAACCGCTATCGGTGTAATCTTGGGTGCTGACACGCGCCTCCGTGTCGTTGTCAACTCGGAATCCAGGGCGGGGAAACGATCGGAAATCGACAGCTCGGCCAATGCGGTAGAACACCCAGGCCGGATTCAAAAAATCCTCGGCATAACCCACGACGAAATGACCCTTGTCCAAGACCGTTATAGGAAACTCCGGGAACGCGTTGATCGGGACGCCCTCGTAAACGACATCGCTGTCGATGGGCGTAGGGGCGACCGGGACGCCTCCGGGCGGATCACCGGGGAATCCTCGAACTCGGCTTCGGAAGACGAAGCCCTCGGACTCGCTGGTTCCAAGCCCCGGTGGAATCCGAACGTGGTAGTAACCGTTGGTCTGACCAGGCTCGACCAGCGGCAGGTTCGATCCTACCGGCGGCCGCGCAAGGATGGACGAAGAGCTGTTGGGTTGCGCCCGAATCGTAAGGGACCGACGCACCTCGACAAAGTCCGCTTGGGCCGCGGTGGCCACTAGAAGGATCGCGATGAATACTACATGGCTCGATCGCATAGGTCTTACGGTTTCTGGGCAACCTCTGCCTCGGCGTCTGCTAGAGTCTGGTCAGCAGCCGCAAGCATCTCGCTGGGAACGGCCTTTCCCTCGGCTACCGCCTTGGCAGCAGCATCCTTCACCTTCTTGA
>JACNKX010000131.1 GCA_014381825.1 Planctomycetota bacterium | reverse complement strand
AGCGTGACAACCTTTGTGTCCGAAATGACAACCTTTATGTCAAATACCAAACGGTTGGTAGATGACATAAAGCTTGTCCCGTCGATCACCAGAGCATAACGAGTTACAACCAGCTTGGACACAAACCTTGTCACGTTTGAGACACAAAGGTTGGCCATCGGACGCATTCCGGACACAAAGGTTGGCACGTGTGCGTCGCGACCGCTACGTGAACGTCAGCTCTCAGATGCCACCTGGGCTCGAAGTTCTTCGGCGACTAGCTCAGGGTGCTCAAGGCGTTTAACAGCGAGTTCGTGACGTCGCCTCTCCGTGGCGCAGTGTTCGCGAAACTTCTCGCGTTCAAACTCAAGCTGCTGTTGTTCCTGGTAAAGCGACATCAGCTGAAGAGCCTCAGCTGAATTCGTAAGTGGAATGTCGCCAGCTTCCATCAGCTTTTGATGTATCTTTCGGTTCGCATCGAGTATTCGGTCTGCCTCCTCAGCGGGCATCCTTACGTCAGATTCGATAACTGCCTCAGCTGCAGAAGCGCCTCCCACTAACGCTACCTTGAGCCGAGCGGCAAAGGTTGTTCGACCTGCCTCTTCAAGCGGATGAATAATCTTCGCTCTGATCCACGCGAATCGACTCCGACATTCTCGGACATCGAAGTACAAACCTTCCCAGGTCCGAATCTCGTCCTGTGCAATACCGGACGTCTCAGCCATATCCGCGACATCCACATCGCCGACGGCCAATATCTGTAGGGTCTCTCGAACTCCCCCATCAGCATCGATGATTTCGGCTGCTTCGACCAGGCGAAAGCTCAGCTGCGCTGCGCGTTGACGTCGGCCTACGCGTCCACGCAGATAATCAATCGCCAATTTGGTGAGCGCATCGTGCCTCCCGACGACCTTACCAGGCTGTGATGCGGCCTGTTGCGCGGTCAACCAGCGCCAGCTCGGGCCGTTTCGCCAACGCGCCCGGGTCACAGAATAGGTTGTCGGATCATGATCACTCATGACGTCCTTCCCGCGTTCGATTGCCCTGTGCTAGCAACAAGGAGTCAGTGGGTATCAAAATCCAAGTTCTCCGCTTTGCTACCTGGGTCAGGAAGGTGCGACCGTGTCACTTGTTGAGTTTCGCTAAAACGCTGGTCAAGACTCGCAAGGCGATCAGCTTGGCGTGACACGCGAAGAAGGAGCTCGATCGATGGTGATACACGATCGAAATCCGATACCCCCATCTGCCCGCCGATGTTGGCAACAATGGTTCGCTTCATCTGTAGCCCGATGTACAGCAGATCGCCAGCAGCACTCCTCAACCCACCCTGAAGCGGATTTGGCGATTCAAGCGCGTTCAATTGAAGCTCGTCGAGCTTCTCGACTCGTCGCTGATCGATATCGATTTCGGCCGCCGGTGGCTTCGCGGGCAGATCTTGCCCCTTGGCTCGAACTTTCTTCTTGCGTACCTGTTTCGGTGCACTATCGGGTTCTTGTGGCGCTTCTGGCACTGTTCGGGCCTCCCTTATTCAGAATGACTTGACGCGCTGCGTAACCGCTCGTCACATGACGTCGAGCGTTGCCGCCGGATCTCTAGCCCATGAAAATGAAATCCGCTTTCCAATAGCAGATGCTCCAGGCGCCTTTTCGTCTCTCTTAACACGCGGCGAGCGCGTTGTTCCATGCGGCGTAGGTCTCTGCGAAGTTGTTTGTCCTGTTGGAGTAGTTTCAGTTCTGCGCCTACAGCGTCGGCGAGTTCTTGATTGGTGCCGATGTATCGCACACACTGTCGCTTTGTCTCTCGGCAACGAAACCTGAGCTTGAAGATGATCATGGCGCCTCTGGGCTCCGCTCTCACAAATCCGTTCTCTCGCAACGAAGCAAAGTCACCATCGGATAGCCGAAGATTACTAAGATGCGAGTCACCCGATTCAATCATCGAGACAGCTCCCGGCTCACGCCCATCAACCTATCTACAAGAGCAAGCAGACACTTCATATTCGGCAGCTCCGCTGGAGCAGTGTGATTCTCCACCGCAGTTGCTACAGCGCGCTGCATGCACTGATCAACGGCTGCCGCCTCGCGGTGCAGCATTCGTCCTAGTTCGGCTGCCACCAACAGGTTCGACTTCCTGACAGGGTCGCTCGCCGTCGCGGCTTCATTCAACATCGGAACAACAACATCTAGGTCCAAGTGCCTCTCAAACCAGACCATCGCTTCTTTTACCCGTTCTTCGTAGGGCGCGAGTTGAGAACCTTCGCCTCGGAACACTTCGCGCAATCGCGCGACGGCTTCTGCGAAATTCGATGGCGGCCTACGCGGGGGATGGCCATATCTTTGGAGCGACCAACCTTCTTGCTCATAGCTGTCCCGTACAGCGTCGACTGCGCCGGGAATGACGCCGTGCTCCAAGCGTTTTTCGATAAGCCGAATACTCGCCGCCTTTGGAGTCCAGATTCCGACTTCCAAGTCGATTCCAAGATACTGATCCACATCGCGCAGATAGTCGATCAACGGCATCAGTTCCGCTGGTTCTTCTGTACTCATCGCCGGAAATCGCCAGCCGAGGATGGTCAGTTCATGTATTGGGCTATCATTCTCCTTCTTCACACTGCTGGGCGCTGCTCGTTTATCGGCAGCGCTATCATCAGATACATCTTGAACGGCCGCGGCCGCAGAGTCTCCTACTTCCAGACCTTCTACCTCGCTCGACTGTGCGCCGCTACATTCCTGTTGGTCTTCGACATCATCTTGGGGCGGTTCATCGAGCGCCCTGGCAGCGGCGTCGGCCGCCGCCATCGAGTCAGCAAGTCGAGCTTCCAAAGCCTCGTACCTAGCTTCTTCCGCCTCCAACTGCTCATCAGTCAGTCTGTTGAGATAATAATCCCGATCGCGCGTGTTCCAGCCACACAACAACGCTAGCTCGTCGAGCAAATCCAGGCTCTCATCATCAAGGCCTACAGCCAGACTTGCGGGGAGTCCGATGCTGCGGCACACAACAAGTTCCAGCATGTCAAAACAAACCAAAAGTCGGTTATCAGAATCCGCCAAAGCAGCCCGAATCGACAGATCTTCCAAACTCGCAATCGCAGGCCAGCGCGTTTGCGACAAGCACCCCTCGGCCGTGAGGACATCAAACGGCGCGGCCCCTTCCTTCTTTCTCAGCGCGACAACATACTCCGCCGGGTCACGCAGACTGCGACGAAGCCGAACTCCATTGTCTCTTGTTCGAACTGCGACGTGAGATCGTAAGAGATCACGACGATCAAATTGCTCCTGTAGTTCAGCGAATGCCGCATCCGGGTCTGTCGGGCAAAGAAAGCAGTCAGAGTGCGGCGTCAAGCCATCCCACGGCGGCGGGAGTTCGGCGGGCCTGCACAAAGACAGAAAGGCAGCGTAGATTCTGCTAAACCCGGTCTGATCAGATTTCTTCGCCATGATTTTCCATCGACTGAGTGCTGTGCGTCTGGATAGTTGTATTAGTTTTCTATTCCAATTGTCAACATCAGTTGCGAACCTTGATTGGACCGCAAATGGCGAACGCTCAGAAGCAGGCAACTCGTTTTGTATTAGCGACTTAACGACGAACGACCATCAAGCAAACGCCCAAGATCTGCGAACTTCGAATGGTTCTGGTGCGCGGCAGGGGTGGGGCGGGCTCTCGCACCTTGGTTTCCGTGGATCCGTCCGCACGGAGGCGAACGATGACCAGCCTGTCTCCCGTTTCTTGCTCGTAGGGCATCTCAACATAGAGGTGCTCATTCGGATCGTCAGGGTCGCCCTCGTGATGATGCACAAAGGCAAGTTCGGCCACACCCTGCTGTTCAACCACGCAGATGCGATCTTGAACCAGATGGATCTGACTCCAGTAGCTCTTATCAGTCTCGATCAGGAGAAGATCCTTGGCAGCAATCCTCAAGTGCCGTAGGCGAAGGAGCGGATCTCTTGGTTGCACTTCGATCCAGTAACGGCTCTCCCTGTAAAAAGCACCGGCAGTTGGAAACGATTCGCCGCTAAGCAAGCCCGGGCAATCGGCTGGCGCGCCAAGCAGTGGTTGGCGGGTAATTTCCAGCGGCCAACCTGCGGCTGGCACTTCTGGACTATCTGCAAGTAGCGGTTCTCCTATTCCGCTTAGCAACCATGTGGGATTTATTTTTGGGTGATTGGCGATCGCCGTTAGCAGCCGCCGCCCAGCTGACTGACTTCCGGCTGCAACCTTGGTGATGACCGACGGCGAACAGCCAACGTCGCGCGACATCGCCGAGCGATTTCCATCCCATACATGATCTAGCAACCAAGTAATACGCTCTCCGAGCGCCGAGGCAGCCGGGCGATTGGACTTCGTCGCGAGCTTTTTCTTTCCCATGACGTCACATTGTACCGACGCATGCATATGACTCAACAACTATTCCATTTGGAATACCTATTCGGACGGCAATCTCGCTGCGGCTGAACCGTCTGATAGCTAAGAGAGAGCACACCCCCGGCCGCGCAATCGCGCGGCCGGGAGCTTCTACTGTGAATCAGTCAGCTTCCAGTGGTGACTTCGACAGGGCGTCCCGTTTGAGTTTGGTTGACGCGGCGTAGATGGCAGCGATCTTCCGATCGATCCGCATCGACATTCGGTCCTTCCAATGTGCTTTCTCGGTGACCGTCAGTCCCAGGAGTACTGCGGCGTTGGAACGGGTGATGGAATGGATAGTTCGCTGGCGAGCAGATTGAGGGTCAGGTCAGAATCAGTTGGGATCTCGCGAAGCCAGCGCGAGAATTGATGGGTCATCATTCCAGCAGCAATGCAGGCTGCGTAGATCGTAGTGCGACTTGTGCAATTCCCGACTTGGGCCTCGGATTGTGAGAAGAGCGTCGTCGAGTAGAACTCATCAATGCTTGGATGGCTTGCAGTTAAAACTCGGATGACTTCTCCAAGCATTCTTGCATCACACCAGAAACCGCAGCGATTCTTGACAGTGCGCCAGATTGCTGCTCGCGCCGAGATCGAATCGACGCAACCGAACAAGACATTTCCGACGGCTTGCTTGGACCGATAGCGATCTTGAATTGTCTCAACAGCGAGAGAAGGATCGAGTCGCTGGATCGCGCCTCGGACGGCCTCGACCTTGGCCATGCCGACTTCATCAGCCGAAAAACCCTGCGTGGTCGTGTTTGATAGATCAACGCGATCAAAGTCGATCAGTTGAATGTTGGGCACCCCAACGGCGGCAAGCTGAAGCGCCAAGTTCCTGCCCACAGCACCCACACCGACGATGGTGGCCCGACATTCGGATAGCCTGTCGCCTGGCACCAAGTCGCGTTGCCGAACGAAGCGATCGTCTAAACCGTCATTCATGCTCTACCACTTTCACACTTGGACGATCGGAATCGTCATCTGCGTACTGAAACCACTCGTCGTACCATTCCTCATCGAACGGATCTCGATAGCCGAGGGGTGCGGAGACATCAACCGTCGAACTGACGATGGTGGTGTCGTGCACCGCCTTGGTGAACTCCTGCTCCCACGCTGTTCGATCCGACGCCGGGAAGTCCGCTCTATAGTCGATCGTGGTGGCAAGCTCGATTTCACCGCCAGGGCCGGTGTTGAATCGCAGTCGTGCGTAGGTGTCGCCGCTGCGGGCGATGATGAACATGACAGCCCAGTCCGCGCGACCAAATACTCGATCGAAGGTCTCCTCGTCTGTAGCGCTAGGCAATGGACAATCACCAGGATGCGTATGCAGCCAACATCTCCCAAATGATTCAGGTGTGCGGCCCGCATCAACCTGCTCATCAAAGAAGTCCGCAACTGCGTGGTCCCTGAAGGAGACCGTCACCGCCGTACAGTCTTGTTCAACGAGGCGGATGTCCTCAATCAGAGACAAGTCGTTTGGACCAGACAACCCGAAGCCGCCAATCTCGGTCTCACCGCGATCACGCAGGAACAGCAACTTTCCCCAGGCGGTCGGCGTGAATCGCAATGTCGGCGTTCGTCGCTCTGGCTCCGACAGAATCACCCGCGGTTCGTTCGCTCGCTGGTAACGCGGCCGCTTCCGTCGATTCTTGCTGGCAGTTATCACAGAGGTTCTCCTCCAGGCAACCTGGACAAAAGGTATCTCGGCACGACTTACAAGACTGCTGACAACAATGACATACGTCTTCCTCACATCCCTCGCAGCGAGCGACGCACTCGCAACAGAAGTAGCAACTGCACGCTTCGCAGTAGCGATAACAAGACTCACACAAGCAGTGTTCGCATTTCTCGCACGTGTAACGGCCGTCGGAGTCGACGGAATCACCGCAGTCCGAGCAGGACACGCCATTCCAATCCGCGAGCGACACGTAGGGGCTGCCGCTGTTGTACGTTAGCAGAACACTATTGATGATTTGGAAGAAGTCAGCGATCCGACCTTGCTCCAGCGCGCGTTGAATTGGCAGCCTGGCGTCGCCGACACAAAGCGAATCATGCTCAACGTGAGGATGCGTGACGTCTTCATTACTGGCCGCTGGATTGGGATCGAGTGCAATGACGCGAAAACATGTAGCAGGAAGTTCACGCCAATCGAGCTGGATCTGAAATCGCCCAAGAGCGACACCTTCCAGGACGATGTCCTCGGTCGTCACACAGAGCGTACCTTGAAGTTTGCTCCAAGCCACATCATCGAATTCTGCGTGCAGCGATAAGATGTCTTCGTAAACGCCGCGCGCAGTCGCGATGCCCGCTGTTGCACCATGAGCTAAGCCGCTGGTGAGTCGAGCCATCTGATCGGCAAACGCCTGCAGTTGACTCCGATAGTCTCGATCCAATCGTCGGGCCGCAAGTCGCCACTCGCGACTATGAGCGAGGTGTAATTGTCGGCGCAGTGATTGACACTTAGACCAAGCTGCGTCGGGTAGTTCCTGGCATTGGATCGTACTGGGCTGCGGCGTTAGATGCTCGTGGATAACGAGCGCGATACGATATGCGGGAGTCGGTGCCATGGTGTTTCCTTGGTAAAGACGCACGGGAACGTCACGAACAAGCCGCGGCGTCCCCATGTGTGCGATTAGCGACGTGCTCCTTCAATCTTGACGGGAGTACAGGAAACGCGGTCACCTGCTTGGAGGACGTACTCCCGAGACGTCGGCTGGCGATTCACCCGTATCAGGTAATCGCTGGCCTTCGCATTTGGAATCTTGTTCTCGAAGAGTTCTGCGATAGTTGTCGCTTCGTTGATGTCGATGTCATTGGCGTAACCGCCGCCGTCATTATTGATCCATAGGATCTTCATTCGCGTTCTCGATAGTTGGTTGTTGCAGTTTGGTAACGACAGCCTTGTCACGACACGCGAAGGTCACTTCGCGCAGGGGTGCAGGATCATGCGTTCCTGTTCCAGTTCTTCCCAATCGACGACGAGCGGCTTGCGATCCCGCTCGTACGGAATGGGCTCCAGAGGGACGAATCCCATCTGGTTAATCGTTGCCACGGTTTCCCCCGTGGCGCGGGCAACTTCACGGTCCAAATCACGTTGGTTCATGCATTCACTCAGGCAATTGCGGGGACAAGAAACAGAAACGGCTCTCGGACGAGAGCCACGACAAGTGCTGTCAGGTTGTGAAGAGTGGCGACTCAGCGCTCACATGAATCGAGTAGCCGATGTTGAATCAGCCACTCCTTCTCCGCATCGAGCGCTTCGCTACGAACAGAGAAAGGGCCTAGCCGAGGGCCGGCAACCGGCGCTAGATCCGCATACCACGTTCCCGAAGAGTCAGGTTCGACGTGCGATGCGCGACTGATGCGGAGAGGGCCCAGGCTGACCAACGCGATTGTCTCTTCATACAGACAGCGAACGACACCGTTCGGACCCACCACCATCTCCATGCTGCTACTCCTCTGACCGAGGGCGACGCAGAATGTTGCGGCGTGGCCGATTGACGAGCAAGTCGTCTAGTGCGTTCTGAACCTCCGTAAGTTGTGTCGCCACAGACTGTCGCAATGTGTCGTTATCGCGAAGCTGTTGCGGGCTGCGTCCCTGCACGACGTCTTGAGCTTGTTCGACCAGTTCATCCAACTGGTCGTTGCTACGAATGTTCAAGTTGCGAAAGCGATCAAAGAACTGGGTGAGATTACCAACTGCTGAGTCTCTGAAGACCTTCGGATGACCATCGTCTGCAGATAGTCGTTCCGTGAGATGTTCCACCAGCTTAGCGAACTCTTCCACGAATGCTGCTTCCGTCAAACGAACCGCCTCATCAAATCGCGAGGCGACGCGAGCACATTCCTGCTCGAAGAGCTCGGGGTTGAGCTGGCGCAAGTAGGACGGTGCTTCAACCGACGGGTAGTCCCATTCGAGGAGAAACAGGCCTCGAAATTGCGGTGGATAGTCGGTCGCATTGAACAGACTGCCGAGCTGTTGCCGCGCCGCTTCTCTCAGCTCGTCATAGTGCTCATCCAAACTCTGGACCGCTTCTACCAGTTCTTCTCGGAAGACACTCATCTGACTCTCGAAGTCGATGATGCCGTTTTGCCGAATCAACCTCACTCCAGGTTCCGGGAACGGGACCGTCATCCCTTTCCAGTAACCGATGACACGGCCTTTGATCGTCGTAATGGCTCGGTAGGCCGGATGCCGTGTATCCAACAGTCTCTTGCCAGCAGACAGGCAGTTGTGTTGGGCATCGAACGCGACGGCAGCCTGTTGCTTCTGCTGCTCGGTGAGCGCCTTGCGGACACCAAACCACGACAACGACAGTCGAACTGCCGCCATCTCGGCGCGCAGCCGTTGCGCTGGGCACGTCGATGGACGAACGATCGGTTCTTCTAATGTAACACTCATAGGCGATTATTCCTTTCAGAGCCGCAGACGTCGTACCAAGGGAATACGATCAATTGGCCGAGATATCTCGGGCGGCGTTGCGAGATAATGAAGCACGCCGCGCGTAGATTCCCGGCGCATCAGCATCGAGGCATCTGCCATTGGCCCAGTTGCGTAGGCGTTCGATGGACTCGCTCGCCGTGACTGCAACTGGCACAACGTGCTTGGCAGCCTCCTTCAGCGAAATATCTAGCAGCGCAGCAAGTCGGCAGCAGCTCTTAATCTCCGCCCCAGTCCATTGGTCAGTCCGTGGCTTCGGCTGCTCCGGATCAAGTTCATACTGCTGAAGGTAGATATCCCAGATACTGCCTTTGTGCGACGCTCCGGGAAGGTCACAGAAGAAGACCCCGTCAAAGCGCTCGGCTCGCGCGAATTCTGGAGGCAACGCGCTGATGTTGTTGCAGGTGCAGATCACGAAAACATCGGATTGATGATCGGCCAGCCATGTGAGGAACGTGCCGAAGAGTCTTGCAGAGACACCACTGTCTGATTGGCCAGAGTTGGCAACGCCGCTTAAGGCTTTCTCGACTTCGTCGATCATCAGAATGGCGGGGCTCATGGCATCGACGATGCGTAGTGCTTGACGGACGTTGCGTTCCGTTTCGCCGACGATGCCTCCCATCAGAGCGCCAACATCCATGATCAGTGTCGGTCGCCCAACCTCGTGTCCAAGGCCCTTCGCGAAGGCGCTCTTCCCCGTTCCGGGCACGCCGAGTAACAACACGCCCCGTGCTTGCGGCGACGATTCTTCTGAATTGGTTCGGCGCAGAGCACGGATGCAGAAGGATTTCAATGCTCTCATTCCACCCAGGCAATCGAGCGAGTCACCGCCTTGATGGAGCGACAACAGCCCGCTCTTCTTGAGCGTCTGAGCCTTCGTATTCCACAGAACACTTGGCGTCAGGCGACCATGCTGGACAAGCGACAAAGAGAAGGCTACCTCAGCTTCATGTCGTGTCAGACCGACGGCCGAGTCGAGTACCTGTTGTAGCTGCTCGCCTTGAGGCAGCTCGTCTTCTTCCGTAGCGATTCCACGGGCAATCTGTTCGAGCTGCTCGCGGTCTGGTAGATCATGCTCCAAAACAACGAACAGTTTCTCGAGTTCGAGGGGAAGCTGCACAGTTGGTGACAACACGATCAGGAACGTGCGATTTCGCTTGCCAAGTGTGACTTGCTGCGCGACGGCCTGGATGACTTCCGCAGACTGGAGAAACCGATGGAAGTTGGTTAGCACCAAGAGGGCCGCGCCATCAGCCGTAGCTAAGGAGTTGATAGAACGAATCGCTGCTACAGGGTCACTCGCAGTGCCTGACTCCTCTGTCGCCTGTCCTGAGAACTGTAGCCCTTGTTCAATGTCCCACGTTGCGAGATGCCACTGCTGTTCGGCGCAGAGCCGGGAGATATCAGCAATCGCATCTTCATGCTCGTGGCTCTGGATCCAGATGCCGCTGCAGCAAGCGCGCACATGATCACTCAAGCTGGTGGCCAGCGTCATAGAATGCCTTTCGATTCAGTGTAGGGGGTCAGCGGGTCAGTTCCGTTGGCGAAGTTGACTCTGCTCGGTCACCGCCGGTTGGTGGTATTCCGCTGTGAGCCGTTCTTGCGCTGCAGTACCGAGAGCCGCTTCCAAGGAGCGGCTTGCCTCTTTGCAGTCAGATCCCGCGAAGCCCTTTGTCTCAAGCTGTGTCTCACCCTTGGGGGAGATGGTGATGACGATTCTCTTCATGCTGCACCCCCAACCGCGACGGTCATGCGAATCGAACCGTCCGGCAGTGACTCCTCGGTCATCGTGTGTCCCTGCCTTCGAACCTCGATGCGAGTCTTCTCGACGGCATAACTCTGCAGAAACTCATGCAGTCGAGACTCGTCTCCCCATCTTCCGTTGTAGTTGTCGTAGTGGAGCTGACCCGTGTCCGTGTTGCAGACAGCGGGCAACTTCCAATCAGGCAGCTGGACTGCCCAACCGGTCACTTCGCCTGCAAACAGCCGTGTTGGGCCGTGGACAGGCGGAGGTAACGTCAGCCGCTGGCAGGTAGCACGAATGGCGGCCGGATCTCTCACCTGTGTGGAGATTTCAACAATGTGTGACAATTGACAGTCTCCTTCAGTGCTTGACGACATGGGAACAACATGGACCTACAGCGTGACGGTCTCATCGTGGAAAGCTGCTGGATCATCAGGTTCCGGGAGCCGTTCCTGGTCACGGTGCTCAATCGATGGAGCGGTCGCACCCGGTGGCAATAATCTGGGCCGATCACTGGCGAATTCTTCGATCAGTAGCTCGCTGATCGCGAGGTCGTCCTGCGGTTCACTGCGCCAATCGTGCAACAAATACCACGCCAGCAACAACGGAAGTATACAGACGAGCAGCAAACCCGCATGGTGCAACACGGGAACCAGCAGCGAGTCGCGGTAGCGTTGCCTGGCGATTTCCTTTCGTTCACTCTCCAGCCGGTCACGTTGAACACCAACGTCTGCCTGCTGGCATTGAACCTCGCGCTGGAGCGAAGTCAGTTCCTTGCGAGACTCGTTCTCGCTTTCGACTAATCGCTTCACGCCTTCGGCGACTTCACGATTGAGTCGCGTCATCTCTTCGTTTTGCGAACGTTGTTGCTGGACCGACTCCTGCGCCAGGCGTGCCAGCCGCTCGTCTTCGCTACAACCGGTGATCACGATGGTCGCGATCGCGGTCAGCAGTATCCGTTGGTTCTTGTTCATGACGGTTCCAGTGAAGTAACAATCGACGTAAAAGCACTTGCAACGCCCGCCTCAACCGCGCCTCGCGCAATAGAGCGATCACCGCAAGCAGGATGGCCAGCGACATGCAGGCCACCACGATGTGAGTGTTCAAGGTGCAGTCCTCATTTCGGAAGTGTGGCGAGAGAGGCGCGCCAGCCGTTGATGTGTCCCTACGATTCGCCGCCTCCCGCACCTAGATACTGAGTCAGCTCGTCGTACGCTGTCGTCTGACGTTCGGAAAGCCCGAACTGCTTCAATGCGAGCAACTCGCGGATTACGGTGGCGCTCGCATTACGGCGATCGTTCTCTTCGACACCGGCTGGCAATAATGGCGCGGCGGGACAGACTGGTCCAACGGCAACGTCTCGCCAGTTCGCTACGGCCAGCGTGTCGGAGCCGTCGAGCCGGTAAATGCAATACGCCCCGGTAAAGGCGACGAGTGTCCCAGCCGGTTCCAAAGTGATATCGACAACACTCATTCCGGGCGCGATTGTAATCGGAAGTGGGCCATGATGGCGTTCGGCGCCAGAGTCGCACGAGACGTCTGGCGCTGGTTGAATAGTCAAATCTGATGCTCCTTTCACGGAAGCAGATATGTGACGGGATCAAAGACCGGGCGACATGCGGACATTTGGCGTGTCACGCTGCGCGGCGAAACTGTCCCGCATCGCGTTGTGCCTTTAGTTGCTCGATGTCGGGCCATCGATAGAGCGAGAACCCGGCTCCAGCCGTGACTCGTTTCCCGTAGACAGGACGGAGGCGGTCCTCAGTTTCCCAACGAGCCAAGGATGCACGGCTGATCTGGAGAAGTTCGCAGGCCTCCGCCGCGAGACAGTAAAGGTCTCGAAATCGCTGCACCTCATCGTGGGAACAAACGAGAGACCGACCGGACTGACGGACGTGCAGAATCCCCATCTCGATCCATTTCTTGAGGACTCGCTCTTTCGTTGGGCGTCCGGGAAGCAAGCTCTTCGCGAGTTTGTTGAGCGGGTATCCGCGCCCTTGGAAGTACTGTGCTTCGACTTCCGGAAGGATGCGCTCGATATCCGGTGTGGATACGACGAGACCCTTCAGGGTCGCCTGCCCCGTCAGTCTGCGGCCGCGGACTTGTTGAGATGCGATGCGCTGCCAAAGCTGAGCGAATCTCAAACCACATGCTCCGTGAACTCGCGTAGCCTGGCGAGCGGTAGACCATTGGGCTGTTACGCGCGTCGCAATTGGTAGTCGCTCGTACAGATCTTCCACGGCTCGAACGGAGTGATTCAGGATTCGCCAGCCTCTGTTCGTGCGAATACCGCAAAGCAGCTCAAGCCGAATCAGATCGAGTACTTGATGTGGGCCAATTCCGAGGCGAACCGATACTTCCCTTCGACTGAGCGAGTTGTGCAGTTCACCTCGTAACCTGACCATCGAACCGCGCCGCACGAGTCCAACCGTGCGGCTACCGGCATTACTCACCTCGCCCTCAAGTAGCCCACGTTCGATCAACGCTCGAACGCAGCCGTGTCGGAGGCCGATCGCTTTGGCCGCCTGCGTTTGAGTCATCCAATCACGCTGGGACAAGCGACTCCGGTAGGTGGCGGATTTGAACAGGCAGACCTTACGGTTCAGGTGGCCTTGCGTATACTGCCCCAGCAAGTACTCTCGAATTACCTCTGCTGGGGCCGAGTACCCTTTGGACTCCAGCTTCACAGCATCTCGCGGCAAATAGCCAAATCGGCGACCGATGCCAGAGTTGGCACTGTCGGGAGTTTGCTGAAGCGAGTCGAGGAAGGAAGTAAACGATTCGGGCCAGTCACGCAGCGTTGACGCCGCAGCGAGCCAACTCACGTCATCGGGCATCTGCAGCCCAAGCGCAAGTTCAATTCGAGTACGCTGCAAGCACGCAAGCTTCTTCTCGATGCACGCTCTGACGCGGTCCATCCACCAGAAACTGGCGGCCGTTGAGATTCCGTTGATCGCCAGCTTGTCACCGCGTATCCAGCCAAATAACTCTTTCACCAGATCCGCCGCTTCCCGGGATACGCTGCCTACCTTCCATTCACGAATGTCGCTTCCGCAACTGCACTGTTGAACCAACCTGCGGTGTGGCCACAGTTGCCGATGGCAGGTTGGACAACGATCAATCAAGAGACATTGATGATCGGCACAGACTGGAGCTGGCTTAAACGTCCACGTTAGACGTTCGTAGGGTATGGGGTCGTCGTTCAAGCAATGCGGACAGACGGGCGCGGACGCGGTGAAGTAACGTAGGATCGTCTTGCTGTCGGACAGCTGGGCTGGCGTTTCCTGGCGCGGAACAAGCACTAGCGGATTTGCATAAGCATGGACCGTTAGCTGCAGCAACTGCTCTGAGGTCGTCGCCAGTAGAGCGGCCAGGGGGTCGAGAATCGCGCTGTCACTAGAACGACTAGCATTCCATAGCGGCACCGACTTGTCCGATACGAAGCTGGCAATGTATCCAAGATCCTTATAGCCCATCGCTTCTGACGTGCGTCTCAAGAGACTGGCTAACGACTCGCCAGGTAGGGGCACTTCGCGAGCAGGAAGCCTTTCCATCATCCACCTCCCAATAGCTGGCCAGCGGTAAGTGGCTTCCGACGACTCTTTGCAGCGCGCGGCGTCAGTCCGACTCCGGCAGTTCTTCTTTCGTCAGCCGGTTGGGCTCGGTCCAGAGCACCTTTGTCGAGACTTCCAATGAACGGATTCTCCTGCTCGGCTAGTACCCGTTGCATCGCAAGCTTGGACTCATAAACGCGTGCGAGGTCAGCCATGTCGATATGCTCATGTCGTTGCGTCAAGGCTTCGGATGTCGCGCTGCGAACCAGGGTCATCAGGTAATCGGGTACGCCTCGAGTGGCCAGAAAGAAACGGCCTGCCATGTCCGGTGCGGCGAGTCCCGACATCTTGGCCAAGGGCAGCGTAGTATCCAGCTTTTTCAGCATGCCGCAGAACTCGCGGCGGCCAGGTGTCGTCCGCCAAGTGAAACAGGGCAGCGTCAAACGTTCCTTGAACCGCCGTTCTGTGTGTTCCGCTCTTAATACATGCTCAGCTTCCGGCATCCCGCAAACAACGATCGGGATCCCCGTGTTTACGATCAGCACCTTTAGCCACTGCGAGGCTTTGGTCATCACTCGAGCGCGGTCCATGTCGAACAGATGATGGAATTCGTCCATCACGATGAGCTCAACGCCACAACGGTTCAGCAACTTCACCGCGCGATTGGTCAACGTTTGCACTGTGCCACGACTCCACGCGGGATCGCCCAGGGCCAGCAGCAAGTCCGAGGCGATCCCTTTCGGTCGGGCGTCTGGCTGGAGAGTGACCTTCAGGACCGGTTGCCTTGTTGCGGTTTCAGTCTCCTCGGCTGGGTGGGATCTTCGATAATGATCCACGACGCTGGTCTTGCCGACGCCTGACGCTCCCAGGATTGCGCCACAGACAGGCTCCGTCGACTGACCACTGGCCTCGTGGCACCGCTTCAACAAGGCAACCGCGTCTCGGAAGCAAGGATGTAACACGATCAAGTGATTCACGTGCGCCAATCGTTCTTCAACAGGCACCCGCCGCCACCTGCTTCGGTCGGATTGCGAAGCGGAAGCTCGAGCCATAAGAGGCCTCCTTCAAACTCAAAAGGAATGACAGGCCGCACGTACCGAGGCCTACGTGTTGGGTGCAGCGATGTCCCAGTCATCGACATCAAGTTCGTCAGGGTCGATGTCAGCCGCCGTTTCATCGCCCGGCTCGTCGCCAGTAGTTTCGGGCGGAGCGGGCACTGCCGGTGTTGCGCTGTCATTGTCAGCGATCAGAGACGAAGCAACTGGATCGAGCTCGCTCATGCTGTTCCGTTCGCCTGGCGGATCCTGCAGAAACCTTGCTGCACGGACTCGACGCTTGCGAGACGGTGTTTTCATCGCCTGCTCGGCAACCTCCCGAATCGCGTTCCGACCGGCTGCCAGATTCATCAGATAGTCTGGTTCGTCGAACTTCTCGCGCACCGCACGTTTCAAGACGTTCCACTGATACTGCGTCATTCCCTTCATCGCCGTGTCGACGGCGGTGGCCTTGATATAGCCGTGAGTTAAGGGATTTAGCACCCACGCCTCGCCTAGATTCCATGGGTTGTAGCAAACCTGGAAGCGGTTGGTATGCACGTTGTTGGCGACCAGTTCGGATCGCAAGGCCATCAGTTCGTCACTCGTATAAAACATGCCACCGAGTTCAATCCCACGAGCCAACAGAGTGCGCTCGACCCGCTTGGACAGCAGAACGACGAGTTCGTCTGGAGATGCCGGCAGGGAGGGTGGGAACTCATCGGCGCCGTTTTGCCACATCGCGAGCCGCGTCTGGGTCGCTGTTGGGTGCTTACTCGCAGCATAGACATCAACTAAGTGGATATGGATGATCTCCAGCAGCGCGTCGTAGCTCATCAGTGGTCCGTCGTCCGGATCGTAGTCCGCTCGGCGTTCCCAGCTACGAAAGGTGCGACCGGGGAGCGATGCCGACAATTGATCATTCAAACCACCAAAGAACGCTTCGACCGCCCCTTTGAAGTTCGGCGTGCGAGGTGGGTTGAAGTCGAGCTCAATCCCCAACTGAAACGCCGCGTGTTCCAAGTCTTTGCTGGTGAGATCCGCGCCACGGTCACAGACAAGCTTTTCGGGTACGCCATAGCAAGGCCAGTTCCCATTGATTCTGGGATAGTGATCACCGACGTATGTCTTCGGCAGGATGCCGTGCCGGAGCGCCTCCATCAGCACAGCGTATGATGGTGGCTCGAAACTGAGGCAAAAGCCCGTGATCATGCGGCTGTAGTAGTCGATCAGGACCGTCAAGGTCGGTTGTCCGATCGGCCCGGCTTCTGTGCCAACAACAATCTTGAGAGGCGTATGGTCCACTTCAACTCTTTCGAGAATTCGTCGAGCAAGTCGCTGAGGTGTGGTCGGCGCGTGCCGCCGATCGGCGATCTGCCGGCCCCAGCGCTGGCGATCCACTTCCCACGGATCGAGTTGCGCAATTCGTCGCGCGATGGCTCGGCTTAGAGTCGCTTCCTTAGGTATGGGCAACGCCTGAGCCGCAGGCATCCGGGCGTTAAGTCGTTGCAAGTCTTCCAGCACGCGGCGAGTTACGGCAGAGACGGGTCTGCGAGCCTTGGTCAGATAGACGTTCTGAATCGCGTCGTCGACGAGCTGCTTCAAACGCGGATACCTCTCCAGCCAGCTGTGAGATCGCTGCTTTCCCCGGGCACCACTACGAGCCGTTCGAGGGAGCAACGCCAGCCGATTCTTGCCCGCCTGATGCCAGGCGCGCCACCAACGTCGCAAGGTGCGCGGTGAGATCCGCATTCCGCCAGCCGTCAGCTGATCCGATCGTTCTCGGAACTCGTCCTGGGTGGGTTGCCGATCTAAGTCCGCCAGCGGCGCGATCGCGATCCAACGGTTCTGTAGGACCGCCTGCTGCTCTTCCGTCAGATCATGGACGACCGAGACAGGTGCACTAAGCGACGCTTCATCACTGGCGGGGGCGACAACCGAAAACGACAACTTACCTTCGGCGTACGACGTGAGAATCTCCGATTTTGTGAACTCTCTCGGAACGCGAAACTTGATGTCTTCGGCGACGAACACCTCGTTAGAGATTTGGCGGACTACACGGAAAGTCCGCCCGTCGAGCAACCATTCGGTGCCCACACCGAGTCGAACGGGTTCCATGTGATAACACCTCCAGGAAAGATCTTTGTCGCTTTATCGAGTGGCCTTGAACGGGGGTCAAAGCTGAGCCTGTGCATCGCAAGCAGATGAAACAGGTGAACGCGCACCTGAGCGCCAGAAGTCTCGCCATCACACAAGTCCATCAGCGTTCGTCCCTGGGGTGGGACACGCGACTCCAGCGCGGCTAACTCCTGCGCTTCTGCCTGCAAGTGACGGTAACGAGCCAACAGCCGAAGGTTGCGAACCAATGAGCCGCCAACCAAGTGCTCTTCGGTGAGTACGTGGAACGACCAACCCTGGTCGTCGGCATATGTGCGCGATGCGCAGAGTTTTCGCTGCACAATCGGATCTTCCAGCCGTCGCGACGGTTTGACTTCGATCAAATGTACCCGCCGATTCGTTAGTCTCACCAGGAAGTCCGGAACGACGTAGCTAACGTGCCGTGTTGCGTTTCGCCCCCGCGCTATCTGCTGCGGAGCATCCAGAATCTGCACGTTGAGTTCGTCAGCGTTCTCGTGCCACGAGTACCAGATCTTCGCGGGCTGTTCGCGCACGGACTGCACTTCGGGGCAACCGGCAAGAATCACAGCCGTTGCCGCTTCCAACTGCCCCTGGCACTTGAGCGCCCTCCCGATCTGCGGACAGGAAACTAGTACAAAAGAGCCAGGCGTACGGCGACGGAGGCGATAGGTGCTCGGGGCGGGGAGTGACTCCACCGGTTCGCCAATCTCTGCTTGCCACTTCATGCGGCCTTCGCAGTTTTCGATGTTGCGCGGCGCCGGGGACGGCTCGGTGACTTTCTTTGTCCTGGACATTTCGACGGCTCCTTGGCGGGAGTGAAGCGACTTGCGCGAGCATTGATCAGTTCAACTAGCCGGCCTCCTGCGTCGTCTTCAAAGTCGTCCCAGTTGATTGGTCCCGAGTTGTGCTCGATTGTCTTGCAGATGCGCTTAACGGTTGGGTGAGATACACTGTCGGCCGTGTTCACGCTGTCAACCGGCGCGAAGAGCAAGCGCGGACTATGTAGCGTGTGCAGCACGAGGCGCGACGACTCCGGCCGGACAAGAATCAGGTTCCTTTTTCCCGAAAAGACGACTGTCCCGATTCCCCACTTGGTCGTTTTGGTTAGTGCGGCGACAATCGTTGCGTACAGTGGGCCTGCAACCGCGTGGCTTGGCGCAAGTTGCAAACTCCGGCCGGCGAGCAAGGTCAGATCGAGTGACGTCGCGCTGATGAATTGCCCAAGAACGATCTTCTTGTCGTCCACCGGACCGATACTCTGTAGGTCGGATGCGCTGAGTTCAACCATCTCGTCGGCCGAGTACGCAAACGCCTTGCCGACCTCGTGCGGTTCGAGCACTCCGTGCTTCGGACAACGCTTGGGCTGCTCAACTCTGCGTCCACATCCAGCATGTACTTGGCACAGTTGCGTGCCCGCAGAACTCTGGACAGCAGGAAACGCCTTGACGGGAACCATCAACCCATCCAACTGCAGCTGACCACACCAGCTCGCTCGGCCTGGGCGTAGTCGATCACAACGTCTCGCGGTGACTTCCGCGTCCTTGACTCGTTTTTTCACGTGTTCCCCTTTCGCGGATGAAATTGACTCGGAACGGCTAGCCGACTTCGAGAACACAGACGTGCGCGCACGCTGAGTACCTCGCGCCGAAACCGTGGATCGCGCCGAATGATGCGAATTCAGCCCCAGAAAAGGTCCCTCTGAGAGCTATCCCAGGACCACCATCGTATTCTGACGTCCTTTTCCCAGTTATTTAGGAATCGGTGGCCAGTCGTAGCGACGGCAGTCCTCATAAAGGCCGAATCAGATGCAGTGGGGTTGCGACGCGTCTGAACCTGCTGCCTCTTCATCGTGCCCGAATGCTCAAACTGTCGAATGTGGCACACGCCTTGGCGCCTTGCTCGACGCCGCTGGTGCTGTGTAGCTCGACGATGACGTCCAGCTCGGTCAACTCCTGCAGTTCGTCAGACGGCACGCCGGCTGGTCAGCATCAGGTCCAGAAAACCGGTGATCGTGGCATCGTTGATCCAGGTGAATCCGGAAAATGATTCCACGTAACGGCTTGGTTGCCCGGGATCGCCTCCAACTGGGATCGCGCGAACTGCGGCGGAGAAGTTGGCGGTGACCAGAGGCAAGTCACCTGGCTGCAAGGCTCGCATCTCGCGGCGTTTGCTTCGCAGTGCACCACGCAACAACCGCATGTCCGGAGTGTCGCTGCTAAGCCACGGGTTCATTGCTCCGGGGCCACCAACACAAAACGGCGCAGTCGAAACGTTGAATTCCAAGCAAGTGCGAAAGACCGTGTTTCAAGACAGCGTTGCCGCCTGCTGAACGATGATCCACGGTTGCCTCCACGCTCCTGTCAATTCCTTGTTGCCGGGCGTCTCCCGACTATCCCACCGCCTTGACTGCAAGGTCACCCATCACCTGCGGAGACCATTGGTCGGGTTTGTGAGTCTTCGTGCAACCCACATTGCTCAGTTCTTCGCGAAGCGAAATGAGTAGAGGTCCACGTCGTGCAGTACGAACCGCAAACGAATCGTCCGGCCGCTTAACCTGCCGACATCGCTGCCGGACTTCCAACGTACGGTCTGTTCAATGGCATCACCAACCTGGCGAACCGATTCGGCTAGGGAGAAGCCAGGAATCGGCGCACCTGACTCATCCTGAATCTCAACACGCACGCTCCCGGCACCGGAAGTCGAGTAGTTGATGACAAGTCGCTCGCCCGTGAACGTCAATGGCCTTGTTGTGACACTCCCGCCGGCGAGTGGTGCGCGTACGGACGCGAAGCCGTCGATCCGGAGCGTATAACGGCGCACGTGAGCATAAGAACCGCGTCCGTGTTTGGCCCAGAACGACATCTCGCTTTCGCTCGTCGGCACGAATCGCACGTGCGCGTAAGTGGACCGATTGCTCCAGTTGCGAATGTCGGGGCCAGGTCGCAGGAACGCCTCGGCAAACGGCTGACGGTACGACAGCTCGCCAGGTCGCGTCGTCATGAGAACGGAATCCGTATAGCCGACACTGGCTTCTTCCTGATGTTTTCGCATCTCAGGCGACATCTTCGCCAACTGCTCTTTCGAGAAAACGGTTCCTTCAAAGTACCTGGTCGGCGTCGCGATCAACAGGTCGCGGTTCCGGAAGTAAGGCTGCGTCTCATTGGTGTAATAGTGCATGCGCCGCCCCGCGACTTGGCCCGGATCGGGATCAGGTTTCAACGGCTTCATCGGTGTAACTTCCGACCAGTTGATGAAGTCAGCCGATGTCAGACGTCCAATCCAGCGGAGCCCCTGGACCTTCCCACGGGCCGGATTCTCAGGGTCGACTCGGATTCGGATGTAAGCGACATACTTCTGCTCGGATTCCGACCAGAAGGCGCATGCTGGCGTGGAATCTGTTCCAGTCGGCCAGTTGGATCGGTCGATCACCCACTCCTTTCGTAACTTGCGCCAGTGAATACCATCGCCACTGACGAGGCCCCAGAAGCCGGCCTTGGGACCATAAGAGTTGAAGCCGCCTCCAAGTGCCTTAAAGCGTTCCGATTCCGGCACATCCGGACGCGAATCAAGGAATGGCCGAAGGTTGTGAGAGATGCACGGAGTATGATCGGGATCATCATCACCCGGCTCCACCATGTTCTCTTCTGTGATGGCATTCCGCGCATCCAGACCCGGGATGGTAAACAGGTCAAGATTCGGTTTCGACCAGCGGACTCCATCGCGACTTTCGAGGTAACAGAAGAATTCATGACCATCGGGATCGTTGCCGGGACGGACCGTCCGATGATACATCCGGTACAGATCGCCATCCTTCAGCACCGACAAATAGCCGAACTCGCCAAGCCCTTGCATGACAACTTCACGTGGCACAGGCGTCTTTTGATCCAACCTCGCTCCGTCGATCGAATCAATCCATCGCGGATCGACCGCGAGTTCCAGGCGCGAACCCACGTCGAGCGGAGCATCGACCGACTCACGTTCATCGCACGCGCCCGGCCGCTCAACAAGCGTTGAGACCACCACCAGACTCGCGACTGTCAGGCAAATACGCCGTGCTGAGATAGGATCAGGATTCATAGCATGGCCAATCTACCCAATAGTGAGTGTGAACTGTCGGTGATTCTAAACTGACGGCGATTGGCAAAGGAAAGTCTCAATCTCGATCGCTCGCGCTTGGCAACCAAGCCGGGTGGTCGGCGCCTTGGTCCTTCAAGCCTCTGGTCAAGAGCTTTGCGTTCCTTCCGTCCGCATCCATCAACCAGAGCTCACGACCTCGGGTGCCGGATTTTACAAAGGCGAGCTGTCGGCCATCGGGGGACCATGCGAGTCGGCAGTGCCAGTCGCCGTCGACCGGTTCATTCAGCTCAGTCACATCACCAGTGAACGGATTGAGAAGGCAGATCTGTGTGCCGCCTTTGCCTGACGTGGTCGAACCGGGCAGCAAACGGCAGTAAGTGATGGTCTTGCCGTCGGGAGACCAGCTAGTCACGTTAGAACCGTAGCCCGTGCCAAACCAGTGACGACGACCGCTCGTCACGACACGATGTTCAGAACCGTCCGGGCGAGCAATGCACAGATCTGCTGAAAAGTGCCTGGGATCAATGTCCGCATGGCAGTCCAGGAATGCGAGCCACTTGCCGTCGGGAGACCATTGTGGACCGAAGTAGAGATGTCCCTTCGCTCCACTGACCAGCGACCGCCCGCGTGTCGCCAGATCGATGACGTTGATCGAGTAGTGCCCGGGATTGAATGGGCTCTCGCCGCCGCCGGTGACGTGCATCGCAACCCTTTTCCCGTCCGGGCTGAGCGAGACACCATAGCAGAAACCTTCGCCCGGCTTCGTCAGCGCAACCGGGTTTCCGCCATCCAGGTCCATTTCGTAAAGCCGCTGCTCGCCGTCGAGAAACACCAGCGCCAGCAAACGCCGTTCGCCAGGCAGCACAGTCTGAACGTAGATATTCTTCGAGAGCGGATCGCGCTCAAGCAGCTTCGTCAGCTTCCCGGATGCAAAACTGTAAAGCCACGAATGGCTGACGACCTTGCCCGCGCGAATCTCAGCCACATCGGCCGCTTCAAGGCTGGTCAGAATCACGCGGCCATCCGGCAGACGCGATCCCCATTGCCAGCCCTTCTGTTTCGGCCGCTTGAAGTCCAGGAACTTTTGACGCGATCCATCTGGATCGATCATACCCAGCACGCCAACTGGCCACGGGTTCTCGGCCCGAAAGGCGATCGTGTATCGGATGTGATCATCGTCGGCACGAAGCGTCGCGACAAACAGCGTCGTTACTATGCAAACGGCGAGAGCGATCGCTTGGCCGCAGCGAGTCATTTCGCGCTGTCTTATCATTGAATAACTACCACTCAGGCAGGCCGCCTTTCGCTCTTGAGACTCGAAGGGGAGAGGGCCCATCGTACGCATTATCCAATTCTTATACGGGCCAGCCAGATGTTGCTCTCACTACGGACATTGCCGTCGTGCCAGGACATAAGGGCACTGCTCTCGCCAGTCTTCACAAGGCCGACATAGGAACTGTCGCGATAGTGCTCCGACGGCAGCAGGGCCTGAAACTCCAGACGCATGGTCTCCAGGTTGAAAGTGTACAGAACCGTACGTTGGCTTGCCCGTTCCCCCGGTATGTCCCAGCGACCCGGACCTGTGCCTAGTTCCGCCCGGGAGGCCACCAGGATCGTGTCACCAAAACGCTCGACGGCATGGCCGGAGAATCGAACCGCCTTACCCAACGTAAGATCCCACGAGGTGTACGGCGGACTTGAGATCGCAAACCCAGGAAGCGTGCCACTGGGGCCAATGTTGTTCATCCGCAACAAGGCCAGACACCTGCCGTCCTCGAGGAAAACAATGGCGATCTCGGTGGGCTTGTATTTCGTGCCTTCGAGGATCGTTCCGGTATGCCGCCAGCTCAGACCGTCCGTTGATTTCAGCAGGTCCACTCGGTCGTTGTTGTAGTCGCTGGCGACATAGTACGAGCCGTTATAGAACTTCGGTTTCCAGAACTGATCGCCGCCGCTGCCCCGGTATGCGTCCACTGGGTCTGTCCAGCGGACTCCATCCTGAGTAGACATAACCTCGGAATCCCGCGGGTAGGGAACCGTGTACAGAAACAACCGGTCTGGCGTAGATAGCAACTTGGGGTCGCGGTCATCGATCGACGGGCGATTCAGCACAACCCGCTCTGTCCAATTCTCAAGGTCGGTCGATTCTATCAGTACCAACCTGCATTCCGATGGGGAATGCTTCACGCCTTGGCGAAAAGCAATGTAGTATTTGCCGTGCCAGAACTCCATGTTCGTAAAGGCATTGTATCTAAGCGTGCGTCCGTCCGGCGTCGAATACACTTTCTTCTCGTCCTCGATTGTGATTTGCACATTGTTACCACGTTCTGCTTGCTCTGCGGCCATCGCCTTGGTGACGTCAATCTCAGATGTCCACAAAAGACCGGCTGACGTAACAAGCCCCTTGTTAATGAACTGTCTTCTCGATTCAGTTCGAGTCATCTGTCCTTGGTCCTTCTAAGAGAACTGTTGTCACAAGAACGCTGGCAGGGAGCGGCTGACGGGCAGCCAGTCATTTCGCGTCGTCCTTTGATTCCTCGCCTTTGAGTGCCTCTGCCCGATCCGAAGTCGAGTCTTCGCGCCCGTAAAGCCCGATCCGTTCGAGTGCCAGCTTCTCAAAGCCGATATCCCAGGCTGGCGAGTCGGGAGTTGATTCGCTTTCTTCAACTGTCGAACAGCGTCGCGCGCGAGTTAACGTTGCAAATGGCCCATCGCTCTTCCCCTTGTTGGGAGTCTTTCGTGTTCCCGACCAGGCATCGTCACCGCCTGTCGCAACGTAAAACGTGACCTGTGCCGCCACCGTCGTGTCACTGTTGAGCATCATCCCCACGGTCAAAACAACCAGCACGGCAACGGGCAACGTTCGACAGCGTCGGCGATTCATGGTTACAACTCGCGAGACTTGTGGTGTCATCGCTCCGGTTCCAGAGTGTCTTATTGATGCCACGATCTTGTTTAGTTCCTCGCTACTACTTCGCAGAGCGCAAATACAGGGCGAATACGCGGGTCTTGCCTTTGATTTCACACCTAATTCTGAAGGGCCGTCCGCCTGGAAGAAGCGGTTGCTCTTTCCAGTCGACGGCAACATCCAGGCCCGATTCCTTGACCTGACCTCCCTCGGCGGCTCCGTAGCCCGGCAGGACGTCCAGTCCATGTTCGTCCATCAGAGAGATTTGCAACGATGAGCCGGCGGGAACGTCCGCATTCGCGTACAGCCTCACATCGTCGTCGTACTCCAGCGGACACGAAGTCACCTTGGCCGTGCGTGTTTCATCGATCGCGCTCAGGTAGCCGAACCGGTCGCGCGGCCAAGTGGCCAGCCCCATGTTCGCTGTGGGTTTCCCCGTGTTCCCGCCTGGTGTGCTGGCCGTGTAGTAGAGATGTGTCCGTACGTCGGTGTTGATGATCGGTCCCTGGACGAGCAGGATCTTGTCGTCATCTTTATTGTCCTTGTGATCCCTGTCCCACCTCAGTTCCTCGTCGCGGGCGATCATGGTGAAGCCGGGCGCGGGTTCCCGGAAGTGCATGCCGTCATTGCTCACCACCAGGCCCAGATCGGCAGAGACAAGGTGGTCGTCGTAGACCCACTTGCCGTTCTTGTCGCGATGCTGCGGATAGTGCCACTGGCCGTAGGCCCCGACGCAGACGTTCCTGTACGGCAACACCGACGCGCCCAGGTGCACCTGTTCGCCGTCCCAACCGTCGACATAGGGAGACGAGGAACGCATCGGCTTGAAGAAGGCAATGGTGTTGCCGTCCGGCCACCTGTCGATTGTCGGTGACCGCCACACCACGAACGTACGGGGCGTGAACATCAGGTTGGGAATGTCCTCCTGCATGGGAAGATGGAGGATCGGCGGGCTCTGATGGGCGGCGATGTGGTAGTTGCCCCGGAACTTGTAGAGGCAGATCATCTCGTCGACCCCAGGGACGATTCCGGGCTTATCCCGGACCGGCGTCCAGTTCAGACCGTCGGGGCTGACATCGATACGAGTCATGGGCTGTGCGTCACGAGCCCATTTCTTGAACCAGCTCATGTCGGTGCCGGCCATGACATAGCGGCGTTCGGGAGGAGCTTCCTCGTCGCGGATTACCGCGACGGTGGACAGGCCCCGGATGCTCTTGACGAGGTTGTTCTGGGTCGATCCCTTGTGCTCGCACAGCCCCAGCTCCGGCTTGCGCCACACGATCCCATCGTCGCTTTCCGCATAGCCGACCCTTGAGGTCATCCAGTTGTCGTAGACCGCCGCGTACCATATCCGCCATCGCCCACCGTCACGGATGATGGAAGGGAAGGCCACGCGCATCGCGTCTGGCTCTCCCGCTTTACCTCTCTCCAGGATGGGGTTGTCCGCGTGCTTGTCCGGACGCACCATTTCCAGCCTCACCCCGCGAACCATCTCGAAGCCCACGTCATCGAACGCGAATAGCACATCGTGGCGTTGGTTAATTGTTCCTCTGTCAGGTTTCCCAGGGGCCGGCAGCCCTCCGCGTTCCCAATTGCGTTCCTGCGCATGAACTCCCTCGGCAGCGAAAACAAAGGTGCCGGCCACTGCCGTTGACTTCATGAACTGTCGGCGTGAAGGTTGGCGGCTCATCCCTGCTCCTCAAGGGGGCTGAAATTGCTTAAGAGTCGCCGGGGTCGCGATAGAACCACGCGAGCGGCAGCGAGACGAAACGGTAGTCAATGTAGCCAGGGTCCGCTTCAAAGCGGAAGCGTGAACTGAACATCGGGAAGTGCATGTAGCTGAGATGCACACGGTCGCCCTGGAAGATACAACTTGCGTAGCAGTAGCCGTGATACCGGCTCTGTTCCAGCAGCTTGAGATGCTTCCAGGTCTGTCCGCCGTCGCTGCTGATCGCTGAAACGAGCGGGGCGCGGCCGCCGTAGCCATAGGTCCACACCGCCAGAATGTCATCCGTGCCGGGGATGCGCCGTACAATGGCGGGCGAACACTCGCCTCGCAAGGGCGACAAGATCGGCTTGGTCCACGTCTCGCCAGCATCGCGCGACCAAGAGAAGAACTGGCCGCCCGCGATCGATCGCATCGTCATCAACAGACGTCCGTCCGCCAACTCGCAGATACTCGGTTCGTTGACGTTCTGACCGCGCTTCTGCCTGGGCGTGAGTCCCGGATCGGGAACGTGCCTGCCGGCATTCCATGTGCGGCCGTCGTCGTCCGAATAGCAGGCGTATGGCCAGCGAATGCCACCCACGTATTCGCGAGTCGCCAAAATGATCCGCCGACTGGAGAGGCGCGTAAGACAGGCGTTGTTGGCCACGTGACGGTTCCCATTGCCAGGCGTGACAACGACTCGTTGACTCCACGTCTTGCCCTCATCGGCCGAACGTCGCAGCACCATCCCTTTAGCCGGCATCTTTGGCGTTCGGTCGTAATACGTCATCAGCAGATCACCGTTGCTGGCTCGCAAAAGGCTGGCCGACATCACGTTGCCCTGCGACCCCTTGTCCCGATCGGCCACCGTCCAGTTTGGACTCCAGGTGCGACCGCCGTCTTTCGAAAGGCTCGCCACCAGCCGAGCCGGCGAGCCGTCGTGTCCTTTGCCGTCGTAGTAATAGGAGTAAACTGCGAGCAGATGTCCCTCTTTGGTGAGAATCATGTCGCCTTCGCTCGACCTTGGCGACTGCGGCGTGGCCTTGAGCAGATACCCGACCAGCGCACCATCCTCTGAGTGCACGTCTTCCGGTCCTTCGGCGAATTGCTCGCCGGGCCACGGATACGGTCGCTCGCTGACATAGACCTCGCGGAAGCGGCTGACCACCTCGGCTCCACCGACCTTGGTTTGCCGACTGCCGAACCGCAAGTCGAACGGCTCTCGGTAAGCGTCGTGAGTGACACGAAGCTGTTCTTTCTGATTGACTTGCAGAATCAACTGACGCGATTCTGCGATCAGTTGCACGTTCATCCACTCGGCCTTTCCCGGTTCGACCGTCACGCGTTCTTCGGCCCATTTGCCATCGCGGAGCGAGCGAATTGACCAGGTCGTCTTGCCACCTTCAGCCGCGTTGCACCAAACCTCCCAGGGACCTGCCGAAGGCGTCACGTCCGAGAATCGTCCACCCTCGATGAACTTGTCGGGAGCTCGAGTTCGCCACGCGATGTAGAAGCGCCCATCCACCATGCGATAGCGATTGACGGTTCCCCAGAAGGACGGCGAGAGAAAGTGGTGGCTGTCGCCAACGTTTCCCGACGCGCGAGCGACGAATCGCTTGCCTGGCAATTCGCACCGGCTCTGCGACGAGAAAACGGCATAGTCCCAGTAATTCGCGATGGTGAACAGGCAGTTGTACGCGCGAAACAGCCCTTCGCCGCCGTTGGCAAACGTCAGCGTGTCGACCCGCCAGGAAACATCGCCGGCATTACCCCGACGGATGTCGTTGACTGGATTGAAGCGGGTGGCCAACTGTCGCTCCGCCGTGCGGAGTGGTTTGACCGCACCAATCGTCGCCACGTCGACAAACGGCTTCCCTGAACTGGCTTTGATGCGACTGACCACCTCGCCGCGAGAAACCACCAATACGTCGCCTGACTTGCGATCCACCGCGAGGATCTCGCGCCCAGGTCGGCCAGAAACATTACCAGCCGCGACCCTGGAGATGCGCGCGTCCAGCGATACGACTTGCAACATTTTTCCGACCGCCGAGTAGATGCGCAGTCGACCTTCCGCGTCGGAAGCAACAATCTCGTTACCGGGGCTCTGTTCATTGACATCCGAAATCGTGAGATCGACGTGGCGTCTCTCCGCATCGATCCGAAAGAGCACGATCGGGTCGTGAGCCTTCTTCGCCGAATCCCAAACCTGGATCCGCCCGTCGCGATTGATCGTGGCGACTTCATCTCCAGCGATCGTGGAATCGAGTTCGCCCGCGTCGATCGCCACCACCTCGACACCAAACTCAGTGTGGAACAACCGCTCGTTCGCACCAACGTTGTAGCAATTCCAATAGCTGCTCACTGGCCGTCCGTCGGCGTCACGCTTTTCGTTGATGGTGAGCGCGCCGGATCGGCTGACCGCAACGTCAAGGGCGAAACGACCTTCTCGCGACCAACGAAGGTCGATTGGCTTGCCGCCGTGCGGATCGAACAGTCGGCGGCACGGATCAAGTTGATCGGCGACGGCCGTGATGATCTGCGGAGACCCGGCTCCCAGAACGTCTCCCACCGCGACACGAAAGTTCGGCGATTGAACGGTCGCGCCCAAAACACTCTGCCCGACGTTCCGACCAAACGACTTCTCGACCTGCCCCTTTGCATCGACGATCTGAATCAAACCGTCTGCAGCGCGTACCGTCACAATTCGATCAACGGAATCGTCAGACCGGGCCATTCCACCGGCGCGCAGCACACACCCGATCAGGACGAAAACAACGAGCTTTACGTGTTTCATGCCTGAATGTCCGTTACGCCCAAACGTCGTTTAGTCGGCGTTTGAGGCTTTGAGAGCATTGTACGTGCTCTGCTTGACCACGATGTTGTACTTGGCGCGAATCGCGTTGATGTCATCATGTGCTTGACATGCGATTGAGTCGCGACGTGGCGAATCATTCGGTTCGCTTTCGAGCCGTGCCAAAGTCAGCAGGGCGTGGGCGAAGCGGGCCTGGTCGACTCGACGCAGCAAGACCGGACTCGTTGCGACCTTGGCAGCGGCGTGGCCGAGCAACTCTCGACCATGTTCAATCTCGTCGAGACTGAATTCGAGTCGCTTGTTGGGACTGTAATTCCCTGGTCGTTCGCCTTCGCGGTAAAGGACAGCCGCGTCCATCGTTAGATAGAAGTGTGTCATCTCGTTGGCTGCAGCTCCACAGTGCCATTTTCGTTCATTAGCGAAACGCTTCACTCAACCGACGTTGCGGCAAGCAGAACGTTCCTCGCTTTGTCTTCACGCACTTTGGAATAGTGCAGCACTTGGCAGAGTTGCTTTCCCTGCTCGTCGTTAATCGGCGTCGGACGGCGCAGGATGAACTCAGCGCGGTCCAACCGGTTGTAGGCAACGTGTGCCATTTCAAGACGGTTGATTGGCCGGTCGGCCTTTGATTCGTAGTCTGGCACGAGGATCGGCCCGGTGTCGACCTGGAAGGAGTTGGTCTTCGGCATGAAGTTCATCGTCTTGATTGGATACTCCAGGATGTAGGACACTTGCCCGTTCGGGTCGTCGATTTGTGTACGGCCCACAAGTGGAGTCTTCGTGCGGGTCGCTTCGACGATTTCTGCCGCCGTCGTCAGCATCCGCGTCTGCTGGTGCGGATTCACGTCGAATTTGAGAAAATGGTATCTGGTCGAGGTGGCATGGCCACGCGTTGGCTTGCCGTCCGTGGTGAGATGGCACGACATGGGGCGTTGTTCTGACGACGAGTAGATGTCGCGGAATTCGGCGCTGGGAATCTGGAACAGGCGGTCTTCGGCGTAGACCCACTCCGTGCGACAGGGCGCGATCAGCACGAACTGTTCGGAAGTGCCGGAGTCCTTGTCAACCACATCGATCAACGCATCCAATTGAATCCGCACCATGTTGCCGTGCGGGACGTTATGCCGCGCATGCGGTCGCGGGTCCTTTCGCGCGCGAGAGTGCCATGTCATAAACGACGTCTGGAAATCACACATCGGCGCCGCCATCGGATCCGCTCGCTCAGCCGCCAGCCCGCGCTCACTCACCAGCGGTGCGACAATCGAACCACCTGCCAACAGACACCCTGCGCCAAGTTGGAACTCTCTTCGCGTCAGTTCACTCATCGTTTCCTCCAGGCGTTGTTTTGGGAATTATTAGCTGATTGATCCAGAAAACGGTGCGTGAGCGGATTTGATCTAGATCGTCTGGTAGGGGGCCCTGCGACTTCCACCCGACTTTCTGCCGAGCATTCTCAATCTTCAGGCCCGCCAGCCACCGCTTGGCAGTGCGAGCCACCTCGGTATCACCAGCCTTCTCGATCGCCTGCTCCAGTGTGGTGATGTAGCGGACATCGTCGACTCCTTCGCGGAAGCCTTCCCATTGGATGGTTCCGACAATGCTGTTGACGGTCGGGTAGGCGAAGCAGTGCTCGCGGAACTTTTCGCTGTCGAAGTCGTTCCAGATGTGGCCGTAGGCCCATTGGTAGGCGAACGTCATGGCGCCGTCATAGTCGGCCTTCCACAGTGCAAGACCGTAGTTGTAGCGGTACAGCAACGGCTCCTCGACGCCGGCCTGCGGATTACTGTAGCTGAAGATCTTCGACCCCACGCTGTGCCATCGTTTGGCCTTGTCCGGCTGACAGCCTCCGGACCAGACCAGCACATTGAGCCGACTTCCCATTACCTCGAACGGGTCTTCCTTCCATGCCGAGGCATACATCTTTCCGCCAGCCTTCTGCACGTTCTCCCACGACGGCTTCTGGCGCCGGAGCCGATCCCCGGACGCTTCGTCCTCGCCGTACAGGTAGATGTCCTCGTAGCCAAAGCCGGCCGTCAGCTTCCGCCAGCCTTTGACTTTTCCAGCGGACGAGGCTGGTGCACCAGCGGGCATGTTGATGAACAGCCGGTCGTTGGGCATCCCCGCTTCCTTTCTCAACTGCAGCGCTCGCGGCACGAGTTCCTCCGAATAGGCCTGCCACAGGTTGGGATAGCGAACGCCGTGCGCAACCATGTCAGCTAATTCGGCCCGCATCTGTTCTTCCGACTTATAGTGGGCGGCGATCGTGCCCTGGGGCTGTTCGACACTCAGCTTACCGGGGTAGTAGATCGAGTAGATCATCTTCGGCTGAGCCAGCTCAAAATCATGCACGGTCACCTCGATGGGAACGTCGACCGGCGTGATGCCACGGGCCGACAGACGAATTGAGCCAGTGTATTTCCCCGCAGCAGCATCCTTTGGGATGTGCAACGTCAGCCAGAACTGCTTCAGCGTCTTGCCGGGGATCGTCACCGGTTGCAGCTTTGTGGCATCAATGGGGCGCAGTCCTTCGAGAGCATTGGGGTCCTTTCCGCTGGCAGGCAGGTACCTCGTCGAGCCGTTTTCCGCCGTGCTGCGTACGGCATTGGTTTCGTTCTTCGTATCCACCCTCACAAGTGCGTCGTCTTTGAGCAGCAGTTCCGGCACCAGTCTCTTGACGCCGTCATGAAACATCACGTCTCGGCCAGCCTGATACCAGCATTTCACGACCCAGGCTTCGAATGCCGATCTCGGCAGAACGTGATCCCCCGAACGCAGATCGCTGATTTCCAGTCGCAGTTGCTGAACGTCGTCTCGCGCGTAAACCGCCAACGAAGCCGATTCGTACTCATCGCGACACCCGGCGAGCCTCAATGCAGCACCGGCCTTGCCGGGCACATCCGGAAAGCAATCCGGCAGCGCACGCCGGCTCGTGATCGCGTCGAGACGGTAAACGATGAGCTGACTGTCTGCTCGATCGCCGGCGTTGTAGTAGTTGCCTTTGAGCGACGTTTCCCGTTGCTCTGGAGCGTTGATGCCCTGGGCAAACACCGTCGCACATGACAGGCCAACAGCCACGATGCGGATTGCCAAAGCTAATCGATGCAACATCACAGGCCTTTTCAAAACAGATGAGAGGAGGGATCTCGTCGACTCACAGTTTACTCGAAGGCAAACAGGAAATGCGGTCGTGTGTTACGACCGCGGTAGTTCAGTTGTTGACCGTCAGTTCGTGCTCACCGGCGTTGCTGGCGAGCGACCACCCCGCTGGCCACGCCCATCCCTTGATAGGTGGAAAAGTCACCGTTCTTCAACCGATAGCGACGTAACTCAGCGGCTTCGCGTGAGAAGACCGAGTCGGCTGGCAGGAATAAACAAACGGTGAGTATTGAGATCTGCTTGAGCTTCATCAATGCTGGTTCAGAGAACAGGAAGCTGTTGGTTCACCAGACTATCGTATCCCATCGAAGCAGACGGTACATTGCCGACAACGACTCGACGGAAGCACCTGTTTAAAAGGCGTTTTTATCATGCGGCCTGACTTCCTGCCACGCATACGACTCACAATCGCCTTGGTTCTTCTCGTCGCAATCGCGCAGCCCGCTTCCAGGTACTCTCCGCAGCTCCACGCCGACGAGCGAACAGCCCTCGTCATCAAGGACACCACGCTTTTCGACTCAACGTCCGCCAGCATGCTGCCCGAACGCACGATCGTGATCGTGGGCGACACCATTCGTGCGGTCAGCTCGCCGCAGGAGCCGATCGCCATTCCGCGGGACGCCCACACGATCGACGGCAGCGGAAAGTTCGTGATCCCTGGACTGATTGACGCGCATGTGCACTTAGTCCACCTCGCCCACTTCATGCACGTGACGGGCGACGAGTTTCTGCCGATGTTCCTGGCGGCCGGCGTGACCTCCGTTCGAAGCACGGGCGATCCGATCGTGGCGCAGGTCGGCGTGCAGCACTACGCTGATAAGCATCCTCAAATCTGTCCGCGCGTGTTTACCTGCAGCCCGCTGCTCGACCGCAACCCACCGATTCATCGCGATACGGGTTATGCGCTCACGGATCCGGCCAAGGTGCCGGCGTTTGTGAACGACATGGTTCGCTGGAAGGTAACTTCGCTGAAGATCTACGCTGGCACGCCGCGGAATGTCGGCCAGCAGATCATCACGTACGGCCACAAGCACGGGCTGAAAGTGACAGCGCATTTGGGCGCTTACTCCGCGCAGGATGCGGCCGCGGACGGCATCGACTGCCTGGAACACATCGAATCGGTGTTCGACTTCAGCATGCCTTCCGGTTTCGATCGGGCTCGCGTCAACGGCGGCAACCTGGACCTCGAGAACCCGCGATGCCAAGCGTTGATCGAATTGCTCGCCCAGCAGAAAGTTGCCGTCGATCCGACGCTCGTGGTGTTCCGCAACATGCTGTACCTCAACGACGAACAGCGTTACTCCGAACATCCCGACGTGGCGCTCTGCCCGGCTCGCATGCGCGAATACTGGAACCACTACAGCGCGACCTATCGTCGCCAGGACCCGAAGACGCTGCCACAGCGGCGACGGCTGATCGCCAAGTACCAGGAACTTGCCCTTGCGCTGCATCGCGCGGATGTTACGGTCTTGGTGGGCACGGATGCGCCGGAGCCCTTCGTTCCTCCCGGTTATTCAATGCACCAGGAACTCGAGATGCTCGTCGAAGCGGGGATGACCCCGGCGGAAGCACTGCGCGCCGCCACAGCCGACAACGCGCGAATCCTCGGCCAGGAACAGAAGCTCGGTCGCGTCGCCGCCGGCCACCAGGCCGACCTCGTCGTGCTGAGCGCTGACCCTACCAAGGCGATCCAGAATACGCGGAAGATCGACACGGTGATCCGCGGCGGCATAGTCTGCCGGCCCGCGGAAGTGCTCAACGCTGTCCCTCGCGAGTGAAACGCCGATCGAACCAGCGAGTCTATTGTCGTGCGATAGGAGGATCTAACAATGCAGGCGATTAATCGCGTCTATCACGAGCGATTCGACGACGGGCCGGGCGGCTGGTACGGCTGGATTAGTAATGCCGGCGGGCCCAAGGCGCTGGAGTGGCAGCCAGGCCGGGTCACGTCTCGCAGTCCATGGTGGATTGACTACAACCACGCGCCGCCTGGCGCCGGGTATATGCACATGGTCTTCTGCCTTGCGACTGCCGGACCACAGGGCGAGGTCTACATGGAAGTGGGCGGGGACAATCGATTCATCGCCGATCGTTGCTCGACTGACTTCACCAATGCTGAGATGACGATTCGTGCACGCGGCGAGTTGGTGGCCCAGGGGGCTCAGCTCGTGTTGCTGATCCAAGGGAACGTTGAAGGGATCACTAGCGGCTGGCTATGTACGGGGCAGGCGTTTGAGGTGCAGGAGTCTTCGTCCGAGCAGACGATCAAGCTCGCCCCCGATCCCGCAAACTGGACCGCGCTGGGCGTGCGTCACGATCGTGGAGACATGTATGGCAGCAAGCCGCTCCAGGCCGTGCTGTCAGACGTCAACGTCAACATCATGCTCGTGCTGTTTCCGCTGGACGTTTCGCCGATGGGACCGATCGACAGCGACCCGCATCTCCTGCGCCCTGAACGCGACTATCCCGTCTGGCGGCACCGACTGCCCGAAGGCTACGTCGCCATTGATGAAGTGCGAATTGAAGTCGAACGTTGACAAGACATCACGCGACGACATTGGCTGTGCACTCCGCACCGGTCCCAGTAGCCGCGTTCGCTCCATGGCTTAGCGAGCGGTCGATGAACGGGAGAAAGTGATTAGTAAACAGGCCGGACCCCAGCGGCGTAGAGATCAAGGCACTGAGTGCGCGCCGGTCTCGGTAGACTGTGAGGACGTAGGACGATTCCGCTTATCGTCGATATCGTGCTCCAATTCCGCTGCAACCCATGTTGATCCGGCAACAGGTCGTGCGCGTCAAGTCCGCAGCTCCGCTCTATTCCCGGATTGCTGAGGACCTGCACCTGGGCGGGATGAGCCAGCGGACCCATGACGGTTACCTGCGGGCGGTTCGGCAACTCGCCGATTACTGCAAGACCGCTCCCAACAAGATCACCGAGAGTCAGCTGCGGCGATACTTCCTGTTCCTCGAGAACGAGAAGAAGTTCGCCTACGGTTCGCTCCGCGTCGCCTACTCCGGCTTTTCTTCACGCGAACCTGCAAGCGCGACTGACAGATCTTGGCCCAGATGAAGCTGCGTAACATCATCATTCAGCGAAATGCTATGGCGTAAAGGACCGCGCCACCACTTATGCTCACACGGACGCGCAGTTGTCGATTGTTGAGTGATCGCACGAATGCATTCTTCCAGTTGACCTGGGCACGCACTGCGTCTTGAGTGATGGGGTTCGATTCATCAAAGCCGAATCCCGGAATTATCTTTCCGGCTTCATCGAGCAGAGCAACCTTCACCTCGCCCTTGCCGCGTTGTTCCACGTTGATTTGCAGAGCATCGCCTTTCACGGTAATTGGCCGAGTCGTCAGTGTGCCGGGCGTGTCGCTGTCGGCGGCCGTCAATCCCGCGAATCCATCACGGCGCAGCTTTGCCACGCCGATCGTACGTGCTCCGAAGGGACATGGCTTGTCCGGCGAGCGAGAGAATGCGTTGAAGAAGATCAGCAGTTCGTCGCCGACGATAAACGGCTCGTTGTGTAGCGGGACGATTCCCGTCGAGCAATAACTCCCGGGCGGTCCGAATGGTATCCAGGGATCACGGTTGTGAACCCAGTTCCACTTGCCTCCCTCCTGTCGCGCCGACAGCATGACGGGCAAAACGCCTTTGGCTTTGTGCATGCCGCAGGGAAAGCCGAGGTCCTGGTTGCCGTAGTTGAATGGGATCATGCATTCGACCGCCGGAGCCTGGACGGTTTGCGGCGTGATTTGTTTTGCCTCATCGGGCGGCGACCAGTTCACAAGATCGCGGCTGTAACTGAACGAGGGATAGGCGTGGCCGCCGGTTCGTACGTAGGCCATCCACCGTTGATGCCGATGATCGGGGACAACCAGTAGCCGGTCGCCACCACGAGTCGGCAGTGTTTCGAGCCTTTCCAGGGGCTGTTCCCAGCGAAGTCCGTCGGGGCTGTAGGTGATGTATTCGGCACGCGCGGCCCAGTGCCGATCGATTCGTTCCTTGGGGCGCCCCAGAGAACCGCTGACCGCGTGATTGTCCCAGCAGTGCACCGATTCCCAGTGAGCGATCATCTTGTAACGGCGGTTTGGATTCTTTTCGGCATCGTCACGCAATATCGAATAGCCGTCGAAATTCGTCAGAGCTCCACCGGTCTGCTGTGCCGCACGATACCCGTTCAGAATGATGTTGTTGGCTCGGCTGCCACGGAGTTCGATAAGATTCAGCTTCGGTTTCGTCCAGTGAATGCCGTCGTCCGATTCGGCGTACTTGCCAAGCATCGTTTCCTCGGGACGGACGTCAGCAGCCGATCGAGGCCGAAATGTGAAGTCGTCACCCCGACCCCAGACTCCGGCTTTCGCCATCTCGTGGGGGCCGCGTCCCTTGTGACCCATCATCGCTGTGCAATACCACATGCGGAATTTGCCATTGGGTTCCCGAATGACATTTCCCCACGCACAGTCCGCTTCAGCCTTCGGATCCTCGGGCCAAACCACCGGTTCCTTTAGCGGCTTCGGATGATTAACGACTCGCCGGACACCCTCTTGTGTGGCGATCCAGTGCTCATCGACAAAGAGATACAGATTTGGGTCGTGTGTCATGAGCGGATCGGGCGCCACCGAACGTTTCGGCTCAGGAGTTTGCGCAGATGCCTGACCAAAAAGCACGACTAAAGGGAAGATGAAACTGAAGCGTAACCGGAATGACATAGCTTGAGGCTCTTTGTTCAGCGGCAGGGTGGCACTGGTGTGCCACTGGCTCTGCCAGTGCTCTTAAGACTGATCGGCAACTTGAACGCCGCCGCAAACGAAGAGTTCCGCGGGCGGCAGGGTCAAGTCGGGCAGTCGCGGTTCAACTTGATTTTCCAAATAGAATCGTGCGCTGGACCATTTCCAGTCAACGGCTCGTTGGCAGGGCTTCATGAAACACTGACTGCCGAACAGCTTGATGTCCAGCCCGATCAGCAACTCCACGATATCAAGAATCCGCGGATTGGCCGCATGCGCCGTGAACACCGCGTCGTGCTCCGCACACTGATTGATCTTACGAATCGCACGCTGCACGGAACGGTCACCGGCGGCGGCTTCAAATTCGATCTGATCAGCGGGAAACGTCGCGACGCGGCCCTCGGCGACTTCCTGCATTCTCTCACGCACCTGCTGTAGTTCCTCGCACGCGAGCAAATCCGCGACAGAGAGGAATCCGTCGCGCTGATAATTCGACCGCTGGGACTCAACAAGCATGGCCATACGCATTCGTCCGTGCTGAGTTCTGGAAGAGCCGTGTTCAGTCATGCTATTCGTCTGCGCTTACAAGGCGAAGATTCGCGAGTGTCGATTCCAGCCAATACGGCGAGTCCCGGCCACCACCGCCACCGCGGAGAAGGATGTTGGCTTTTTTCGAGTCGACACTGATTTCGCTGCGCGGGAAGGGGTTCACATCAAATCGAAGTTTGTCGCAGGTGAAGCCACCCTTGGCTGGCAGCGGGCCGCTGTCCCAGAGCACCTTCTCCTCCTTACTGGCCACAACAGCGCGCACGGTTTCACAACCGTCATACGCCAGCAGGACGTGGTACGTTTCATTTTCGCGAAAGCCCAGTGTTGGTACGTCGCGCACGACGTACTCGTCTTTGCCTTTGAAGATGAGAGCCGGACGCGGCTGATTGCCTTCGAGACCAGCGTCGTGGTCCTGCCTGGCCCACGTTAGCGTGAGTTCGCCATCGCCGACCAGGCTGATCTTGTTGTGTCCGTAGAACCAGCAGCGATTTGTTCGGATGTCGAAGGACAGTGCGACGGCCTTGCCTTTGCTTGAGGGGATCGGAATCGCTCCGCTGCGTACGTTGTTGTGCTGATCTGGATCCGCGCTGGTTTCGTCGGTGCGCACGATGGCCATCTCGCTGGCACGCTCCAACGGATTCGTGGCCGCACGACTTTGAATCCGCTGTCTGAACCGCAGTGAGGCACGCCGCGGGTCATCGTCGTGCTCAGGCTCTTCCAAGGGTGGAACGTAAGACAGCACGGTGTAACGATCCGGTGCCGTCGCGACGTGTGCAGTGACTGCCCCCGGCGGCAGATCACCTGGAATGTCAGCCCACGGTTTCAGCTGTGTAATAGCTCGGCTGACGGCAACTCGATTACGATCCTTGTCGAGGAACTCGACTTCGACGTTCATCGCTGGCGATTCCCCGATGTTGCGGACGGTGTAGCGGTTTCCATCGACGCGGGCTTCGACGACCGGACGAAGGAAGTAGTCCTCGATCGCGGAATCGACAGCCTTCATCAATCGAGGCGGCACATCGGGAAAGAAACCTACGCCTGGCATCTCCGGGCAGGTCGCTCGGATCATGCGGCAGACTCGCCGCAATTCCCGTTCGGTTCCGATCCACTGACTGCCAAGTCCCAGCACGGCGATGCTCTTTTCCTTCAGTCCGGCGTCCACGGCCGTTTTCCAGCGACCCGTGATGAATCCATCCCAGCGCCAGTCGGGTGTGTATGTCTCAACCAGTATGAGGTTCGCTTGTCGGTACCCTTCAATCATCTTCGGGCCGCCAACGGACAGGCAGTACGGCGCGATGAACATCAGTGGCCTTTGTTTACGGGTCAACAGCAGTGCCTCACCGAGCCGCTGATCGATCTCGTCCCCACCGCCAAACTCATCGATCACAATGCCGGCGCGTTGCTGGGGAAGGTCCACCCAGAGCTTCGTCATCTTCTCCGCCGAGTCGTATCCATGAGCCCAGTGCCACTGGCCGCTTTTGTATCCCAGCGGCATGACACCGCGCTGCTTCCAGCGAACCGCCGTTTCGCTCGTCTCGCTGTTGTCCATCACGGAGGTCACGAATCGCTGCTGGGGACGCGCCTGCCAGTAGTTGAAGTGCATTCTTCGCGAGGTAACCCGAACATTCGCCGGGAGCACTTTGAACCGCTTTGGCTTACTCGCCTGCCGTTTCCGCACCGTTGCCGTGATTTGAAACGGCCCCGTCTGCTGCGGTGTCCAGCGGGCGCTCACGATGGAATCCCCACCCGCAACGGTGGCTGGCAGATCGATTCGATTTCGATCTCCGTCTCCCCGTACGATGTGGAACGTCACCGTAACATCTTCCGGCCGAGGAGGTACAAGCGAGCCTTCGCCGGCAAGCCATAACCGACACGGCTCGCCGGCCACCGGTAACGAGTGTTCCGCGCACACAACGAGATGCACCGCGTCAGAGTCGTCAGCGAAGACGTCGTGTACCACGGATAACACGGTCAGAGCAAGTACAGTCAGACAGACTCTCCGTCGGCGTCGCTCAGAGTTCGAACGCATAGACAGTGCCTTTGCTGAAGGTGAATCGCAGCCGTACGTCCCGCCCGACGTAGCCTTCCATCGTGGCTCCGTTACTCCAATCGACGCGGTGATTGCTGACGTTGCTCGTGATCGGCTTGCTTTGCGCGATCACCTTATTCTGCTCATCGAGCATGCTCACGGTGAGTGCTCCGCCTTTGTTAACGTCGGCCGAGACGCGCAGTTCGCCGGCGACTTTGATGGGCTGGGTCGTCACGGCGGCCGGCCTATCGACAGCGACCGGCCTGTAGCCGGCAAAGCCGTCCGGTCGCAGCGTAGCCAGGCACAGAAAGCCGTCTCGCCAGTCGAAGTGCTGCCCGTTGCAGCCGCCGTAGTAGATGCGGATCTCGTGGTCGCGGATGATTGGGAAGCTGGCATAGACCGTGCCCCAGTCGTAGTCGCCGCGCTTGGTCGAATTGGGAATGAGCGGCGTGCCCGGTTCGATGCGATGCCAGTGAACCGTGTCGGGGCTCCAAGCAAGTTCCGTATGCGCCCGATCGTCTTTCTTGCGCAGGATCGCGGGCAGGCCGAGATACACGCCGGCGTAACGAATCACGGGCATGGAATACGGCTGCATGTCGCGGCGGTCGCCGAGCACTTCGACGGCTCTTGTCCAGTACACGAAGTCGCGACTCTCTGTGCGGCCGACAACTCGCATGCCGTCCCGCCACAAACGCGTGAAGCCGACATACTTCTTCAACTCCGGGCACCACAACGCGTTGTTGTGCGTGTCGCCGGCGGCGTCGATCTCCGGGAGCGGGACGTATTGACCCCAGCAAATTCCGTCGGGAGAAAACCGGGCGGACATGCCCTGTCCCTTGTGGAACATCTTGTAACGCCGCGCCGGGTCCCGCTCGCGGAGATCCTTGAAGATGCCGGCGCCATGACACGGCTGCGCAACAAGATTGCTGGGCTGGCCCTTCCACGGTGAGACTCGCATCAGCGGCTTGTCCCATTGAATCCCATCCTTCGACGTCGCATAGCCGAGGCCTTCTTTAAGCCCCTTGCCGCTCGCCTCGCGCACCTTCATGTAGGTGCCCGGCTTTCGCTGATCACGCGGCACGTCGCTGGTCGCCGGGTCGTAGGTCCACGTGAAGTACCACACCTTGTAGAGCTTCTCGTCTTCGTCGTAGATGACATTGGGGTACAGGTTGTCAAAGCGCGACTCCCACTCATGCTCTTCGCCAAACAGCGGATTGGCCGGATGCTTGCGGACGGTCCCCACGCGCAACGCCGCATTCTCCACGTCCGCGATCAGGCGGCTGTCGAGCATCAGCCGTTTTGTAGCAACAGGAACTGTGTTCAGTGCGGGGACGTCTTCGAGATTGTCGCGTACCGACACATTGTCGAAGCCGGAGCGAGCGTCGCCGCCCTTCAGCACGTGCAGGGCGACACGTGAGAACTCGAACGAGCCGCTGCCGTTGCGGTCCGGATTCCTTGGGCGTCCAAGATCGACGCTGCCGCGATTCTCCGGGTTGTCGATGTCGAGATACCGCATCGCGGCCGTGCTGTTCCCCGGCGCATCGGCATCGAGCCGCAAAATCAGTTCGACGCGAACGTTGCCCTCGGCGATCCCCATGTCGATTTCGCCGGCCCAGGTGTTGCCGCCGCACTTCAACCGCTGCCCCGTCCAGATGAGCGTGACGTCTTCGACACCATCGCCCGACGTCAGCGCCGCACAAGATTCCTGAACACCGATGCCTTGCCGGATGTCGACGCCAAAAACAACCGTCCCGCTCCGCAGTTCCCTACCCAGCCCGAGGACATTTCCATGCCACCGTACTCCGGCGTCGTCGCGATACCCGACTCCGGCTGTCCGCCGCTGCCCGAACTCGCGCCCAGCGACGAGCGATCCCGAATTCCATTTCGCGGTCTGAGCCTCCCACGACTGCCCGGTCCGGGCTTTCCATCCAGTCAGTTCACCGGTCGCCCCGTTGAAGTGATCAGAGAGCAATACATCCGCCGAGACCGGAGTCACGGTTGACACAAGCACCAGCATCGCGAGCCGTAATTGGTAACCAGTTGTTTTCACGTCAGAGCTCAAATGGGAGTGAGCGAAGCGGAAAAGTCACTTTGAACCGCTTCCTTACTTGCTTCGAGATTCGTATAGCTTCTCGATTGCCGCCGGATTCAGCGCGTTGCCGATCCAAACGTCGTCAATCAGCCCGATGAAGTTGCGAGGGTTGTTTGGCGTGGCCTGTGCGCCGATTTTCAGGGTGGTTTTGCTGGCGGTGTTAATACCGCTGCCGGTTTGCATGCCGGTGGTCGAGGTGAGTTTGCCGTCGATATAGACACTGTACCGTCGAGTCGATGGCTCCCACGTGGCGGCGACAAACGTCCAGCGTTCTGCGCTCAGCGTCTGACCACAAGTGAAGCCCTGTTCGCCGGTGACCCCGTCTCCGACGCCGAGGCTCGGTTTGCCGTTGTTAAGCGACAGGCCGAATCGATCGCTACCGATCGCGTTGGCCCACTGGCAAACAATCATTCGATTCCCCTGCATGCCAGCCAGATCGGGTTTGATCCATGCCGCCATCGTCAGTCCTTTCGTTTCAACTTCCGGCAGGGCTACCGGCGGACCTTCGAGATAACTGTCGCCGTCGAACCGCAGTCCACGTTCGCCACGCGGCACGTCTCCAATCGCCTTCAACCCGGAGTGCGGCAAGTCCGGCTCAAACCCCCACTCGGCGAACGTCTCGACCGGAGTGGGCTTCGAGTGATCGGCGACTTCGCGATCAACCTCGTCCACCATCTGTGCAACCGCTTCGACGAGCGTCTTCTCGGCTTCCCGCGCGTACCAGCCGGCTTGTGTATCGGCGATGAATCCTCGCGTTTCGTAACCGCCCTGATCCATGATCCTGACGGTGGGCAAATAGCTGGACACGTCGTTGCAGTAACCGGCCGTCCACAGCGTTCGTTTCCCCACGGCGTTGTTCAGCAGAGGAACGTACTCGGAAACGGTTTCTTCGGGCAGTCCGACGAGGGTGAGATCGTTTCCAAACTGCCAGACCGCGAAGGGAGCCGAGTATGTCGCCGACAGTTGGGCTCCCCGGTCGAGGATGGCCAACAGTTTGTTGACGTTGCCAAAGTCGGCGAAAGGACCGCGTCGCATCTGCTCGACATCGGCCCGGGACGAGAATGTGACCAGCGGTAGATCGACGTAACGAAACACCGTCTTCAAGGGACCGCGCACGGACTTCATGGGTTGAGCCATGACTCGCTTCACTTCTTTGGCCAAGGTGACACCGTGCTGGCGAACGAGTTCATGTCCGTTTGCCCCCCGATGAGGATTCGCATCCGCCCCGCAGCCAGTGACAAACAGTGCATGCGGAATTTCTTGTTCCAATTGGATTCGAGTTTGACCAGCGTAGTCGCCCGAGAATTCGTAGTTCGCTCCGAGCGTCACGTTATGGCAGGCAACACCGAAGACGACGCCTCGAACGGAGCCGTCGGGATTGGAAATGCGGAGCACCGGTACGTCGCGATCGGCATGGTTGTCCGGGTTCGCCAGCATGCCGGTGTAGCGTCCGTTCGCATCGAGCCCTCGACGGTTGTGAAAGAAGTTAGCCTCACCAGTGCCGAATTCGAGCACCGCCGGCTGGAGATCGTTGAGCGCGTCTGCGGCGGCGTCCGCGCACAGTGCCTTGAGTCGCTCCATGTAAGCTGCGAGCTTTTCACGATGCGTTGTGGTCATGGGATAGTGATACAACTCATCGACCGCAGGTCCGGAATGCGAGTGCGAAACATTGACCAGCATCTCACGTCGCATCAGTCCCGTTCGTTGTTTGATCAGCTCGCAGATCTGCGTGATCGTCGCGTCATGCAGCGTGCAGACATCGATGCGCAAGAGCAAAGCCCGCGTCCCGGACCGGTCTCGAATGGCCACGGCCTGAGCGTACAAATCGTCCAGGACGCCGGTCGATCCCTGGCGGCGTCCGGCATACCCGGACATCCACAGCGATTCGGTAGGCGTGATTTTCTTTCGACCGAATCCCACCTGAAAATCGGTCTCGGCTGCAAAGGTCGAAACCGAAAGCTGAAAAAGAACGGCTGCAACGGCGAGCCGTAGCGTCGTTTGTTGGATCATCAGTAGAGACTTTCCTTAACGGCCGCATGCAAGTCGATCCGAGCAGACGTGGTCTTGTCTTCCGACAGGCCTCGGAATGTGACCAGTGGAGTGTCGCGTGGTCCGTTGCTCCAGAAGCCGTGACCGTCCTCGGAGATTCCAAAACGAAATCGTTCCCTGCCCTGACCGAATGCGCGGAAGACCGACATGGGCTGAGCCTGGGGGAGATTTCGACCGACTTGAATGGCTCCGTTTGGGTCGAAAGGAGCATTGCCAAAAGCATCGGCTCGCCCCACTCGCAGAACACCGGTCATCCAGACATCATCGGCGACAGTGAGCCGGACGGGCGGCGCTGCGACCGGTTCCGGATCGATCTGGACACGGTCCAGTCCGTCGATCGTGATGGCCGTGGAAGTCCGATTCGGTCCGTAAATGCCCAGCCGTCCCTCGCTGTCGACACGCAAACCGCCAACGTGATTGCCGTTCAATGTAATGATCAGCGCATCACCCGGCTTCGCAAGATCCAGTTGGAGAGGCGCTTGTTGATGTCTATTGGGTGCCGCGCCGATCATGCAGAACAGACCGAAAGCGAAAACACAAGACGATATCCACGTTCTCATTGTTGCTCCTCCATCTTCTTCTTCAATCGCATGCAAGCCGGACCGAAATGTTCCGGACGAGCAAGCCGTCGTGTGACTTACTTTAACCCGGCGCCTGCTCAACTTACATTGGATGGGGGAAAAACGACGTCGTTTCATCGAGGACTCGTCCATCACACGAATTCCATGACACACAAGCTATTCATTCCCGCTGTCGCGCCGAATGAGCCGGCTGGGAGGTGCCTTGAAATGAACATCGGCTCGTCGCGGCGCGACTGGCTTAGATCGATGACGGCGTGGGGACTTTCCGGGCTGTGCACGGGTAGCGACGTAACGCGCGCATTGTCGGCGGAACGCGAAGCCGCTCTCGACATCGGTTCGCAAACTCAGCTCTTGTGCGATGACTTTGTCATCGAGTCGAGAGACGGCGTCCGACACAGGTTGCACCAACCTCGGAAAGAGAACGACGGTCAGCCTGTTCTGCTGCTGGATCAGCCCTGGGAGGAAGTGGGCACGCCGATCCTCGGAACCGTGCTGCGTGAGAATGGGAGATTCAGGCTGTGGTATCGCGGCGGGGGCAGCGGACCGCGGGGCGGCGTCTGGTGTTTCGCCGAGTCGGACGACGGTTTGACGTGGAAGAAGCCGTCGCTGAAGTTGGTCGAATACAAGGGCAGTCGCGACAACAATATCTACGTCATCGGACAGCCCCAGGCGTTTACTCCGTTCGTTGATCCGAATGAGAACGATCCGCAGCGCCGTTACAAGTCGGCCATCAACTCCGTTCGTATCGACACCGCATTTGCCAGTTCGCCTGATGGCTTGCGATGGACACCGTACCGCCAGGGAGCTGCGATCACCGGTCGAGCGTCCGACACCATCAGCCAAGTGTTGTGGGATCCGTTCGCGAGGGTTTATCGGCTCTATACCCGAACGGATTACGGTACAAGCCGCACCGGTGAAGTTCGCGGCACGCGCGACATGGTCGCGGCCGCCGACGCCAACCTCGCCGACCCAAACAGTTGGCGCACAGTTCGCCAGTGGTGTCTGGGATGGGAAAGAGGAGACCACGACTATCATCGCAGGCGGCAGCTTTACAGCGTGAATGGCTGGATTCACGCAGGCGTTCAGTTCGCCCTGATCTGGACTCTCGAAACGGGAGACGAGGAAACGATGAACGCCCGTCTGGCAACAACGCGCGGCGACCAGCCGTGGAATCTTCGATGGGTCTACGACGATCGGCCACTGATTCCTCGCGGCGAGCCCGGCCGGTTCGACTGCCGCTGGATCCAGCCCGCTCCGAGCATCGTCACTTGGAACGATCGCCACTGGCTCTACTACGTCGGTCTCGCCCGAACTCATGCTGGTCAGTGGTGCCCGAATCTCAGCGGCCCCAAAGGCGGCATTGGTGTCGCTACCATCCGTCGCGACGGCTTCATTTCCATCAGCGCTGGCCCGAAAGGCGGTTCGTTTACTACCAGACCTCTGAAGTTCGATGGCAACCGCCTGGTCATCAACGCCGTGACAACCGCGACGAGCGGCATGAGCGTCGAGATTCAAAACGCAGCAGGGCAGCCACTGCCCGGATTCGCTTTGTCCGACTGTGTGACACTCACCGGAGACAGCCTGAGCGGCATCATTCGCTGGAAAAACAACAGCGACGTCAGCAGCCTCGCGGGACAACCGATACGGCTGCGACTTGTGATGAAAGACTCGGACATTTACTCATTTCGATTCACGACTCAGCAGCCAAACCGGTAAAGCGATTCTGTTTGGAGATGCTTTCGTGCGATCTTGCGAACGATTATCGTTATGGTCAAGTGACACGCCGCATTGTCTCGCCTGGTACTCGGGGCGTTCCAAGGATATCTCATGAAGATGATAAGACAGCACATTCCATCGCTGGCCGCTGTAGTTCTGTTGTTTTCGCTCGCGGTTCATGGGGCTGAACCGCTGGCGCAGGAGTATATTGTCGTTCACAAGGTTCGCGATTTGAAAGACCCGGCGAAGGCGGTCTGTGTCGGGACTCCGGACATTCTGCAGTTACCGTCGGGGCGGTTGATTGCGTCGATGGAATTGTGGCTCAAGCGACCCAATTCCGGTGATGAGGGCGGGATTGACTATCCCAATCACTGCAAGATCAAAGCCAGTGACGATGGGGGCCGGACCTGGCAGCAGATCTCGACCAACGGCATCACGTGGGGATCGTTGTTCTATGTAAAGGACGCGCTGCACATGATCGGCAACGATCCACATCAGCGCGACATCCGCATTATTCGTTCGCCTGATGACGGCAGGACATGGTCGAAGCCGGTGACGTTGTTTGATGACTCGCGGTACCACGGTTCGGCCACGCCGGTCCACGTGAAGGACGGGTTCGTCTATCGAGCCTTTGAAGACATGGATCGAGGTTCGGCGTCGCTGGTGGTGGCGGGCGATCTGTCGAACGACCTGCTCGATCCGGCGGCGTGGCGAATGTCAAACAAGGTCGAGCCACCTCGTGATACGCCATCGCTGTCGCGCCGGGCGGCGACAAAGAAGGACGGCCGCGACTCGGGAGGCAACTGGTTTCTGGAAGGCAACGTCGTCGAGATTCGCGGCGAGTTATACGTTCTGCTGAGAACCCGCATCGACGTGCAACTGACGGCCGGCCTGACGTCGGTGTGCAAACTGGATGACGATGGCCAAACCATGAAGTACCGATTCGTTCAGTTCTATCCCATGCCGGGCGGGCAGAATAAGTTCAAGATTCTCTATGACGAAAAGTCTGGCCTGTTCTGGACGTGCAGCACCATGGTACCCGATCCGTATCAGCCGCCCGAACCGCTCGCCGACCGCGGATTCTCCGGGACGCCAGGAAACATGCGCCGGATCCTGATGCTCAGCTACAGCATCGACGGGCTCAACTGGTTTCAGGCAGGTTGTGTCGCGATGAGCAGGAATCCTCTCGAATCGTTTCATTACGCGTCTCCGGTTATCGTTGGCGACGACTTGCTGGTTCTGTCACGCAGCAGCATTGGCGCGGCCCATCAGTATCGCGACTACACATGGAATTCCGGTATCGCCTCAGGCAAAGCGAAACTCCCCTATAACAACCATGACTCGAACATGATCACGTTGCATCGCGTTAAAGATTTCCGATCATTGGCGCTGGATCTCAAACCGGACTTCGACGCCACGTGCTGGAACAACAGCGTCGGTCCAACGGGCACTCGATAACCTGAAATAGGCGTTGCTCAGGTCTTCGAAAGCGGGGAGTCCGTTGGCGCCTTGGACACCCTCCTATCTAACAAGCACGCTACGACGCACGACGACGTCTGGATGGACTAACGGTGAAAGACCGTCGAAACTGGCCGGGTCGCGAAAACGATCGCCGTCGGCCACGGCTGTCGACATCAACAGAGCTGCGTTTTCCTTCATGTGAACGGGCTCATGGGGTCGCGGGTTTAAGGGCTAACGCAGAGGCCGAAAGAACTCACGCAGATCCGCGGCCATTTCATCGGCTCGTTCGTGAACGGCGAAATGTCCGCCTTCGGGATAGTCATTGTAATGGACTACGTTGTAATACCGCTCAGCTCGCTTGCGCACGATCGGAGCCAGTTCGTGCGGATAGGCGGCCACCGCCGCCGGCACTTCGATCCGTGCACCGACCGGCAACTCCCACGGGTGATAGTACGACTCGCTGTAGAGTCGAATGGCTGACCAGAACGAATTCGTTACCCAGTACAGCATCACGTTGGTGATCAACATGTCCCGGGAAAAGAGTTTCTCGAAGTCGTCATACCAGCCGCTCCACGCCCGCCATTTCTCGATGATCCAGGCAGCCAGACCGACAGGAGAATCGGCCATACCCACAGCCAGCGTCTGCGGTCGGGTCATCTGTTGATGGCAGTAAGCGCCTTCGTCAATCCAGTACTTTTCAACGTTCTTCCAGTAGCGCAGCATGTCGGGGTCTTTCGGCTTGACCGGTGCCCACTTCATGCCCAACCCGCGCAGGATATCCGGGTCTTTGTCTTCCGGCTCGCGTTCATCACCCAGGCGAGGAAACAGACAGTTCAGGTGAATGCCGATCAGGTTGTCGGGATGATGGTATCCCCACGGCGCCGTCAGAAACCCGCCCCAGTCGCCACCTTCAATGCCGTAGCGGCTGTACCCGAGTCCCTCGGTCATCAGCCGGTCGTAACGCGCCGGATGATGTTGAAAGCCGAACCCTTCCTCGGCCGGATAGTCGGAGAGCCCAAAGCCGATGATCGACGGAATGACAACCGAAAACGCATCTTCCGGGTTACCGCCATGCGCCGCCGGGTCAGTCAGCATCGGCAGAATTCTCAACAGCAGCACAAACGACCATGGGTAGCCGTGCATCATGAACAGCGGCAGCGGATCCGGGCCGTTTCCCTTGACGTGAATAAAGTGCACACCCAAACCGTCAATATCGGCTCTGAAGTGCGGCAGTTCGTTGAGTCTGGCCTCCTGCTCGCGCCAGTCGTACTCGTCCAGCCAGTACTCCACGAGTTCTTTCATGTAATTGAGATCGACGCCACGATTCCAGCCGCTCCCTGGTACCTCGCCCGGCCACCGCGTGCGGCGCAGTCGGTCGCGGAGATCGTCCAGAATTTCCTGGGAAATGTTGATAGAAAGCGGTTCCACGGCAACTGGCATCGTTCAATTCAGCTCACATGTCGTAGGGTTTGAATCCAACATCGTAACGCACGATGAGTGCTCTGTGCGCAGCCAAACCTGCAACTCCGTTGTCACAAGGCGGCGCCCTCCAGCGGATCCTTGTGATGGATTTGGGAGGCATTGATCAACACTGCTCTAACCAAGAAGTGCATGCACAACGCTCGCGCCCGTCACCTCGGGATCGGTCAGGCGTTCCTGTCGGCCTTTGTGGAGGAACGACAGTTTGGTGTGGTCGATACCGAGCTGGTGGAGAATCGTGGCGTGCAGATCGGGAACGCTCACCCGGTCTTCAATTGACTTGTAGCCGAAATCATCGGTGGCTCCGTGGGTGTGTCCCGGTTTGAAGCCGCCGCCGGCCATCAGGGTGGTAAAGGCGTTGCGGTTATGGTCGCGGCCGTCGGCGCCTTCGGTGATCGGGATGCGGCCAAACTCGCCCGTCCACATCACGATCACTTCGTCCAGCAATCCGCGTTGCCGCAGGTCACGAATCAATGCCGCTGATGGTTGATCGACCATACTGGCGATCGTTGAGATTCCGGATTTCAGGCTGCCGTGTGAGTCCCACGGTTGAAAGCTCGGTTTGAGCGGCGGGAAGACCTGGACATAACGAACTCCTCTTTCGACCAGTCGCCGCGCCATCAGACACCGCATGCCGTAGCCGGCAGTGTTTGGATTCTCGAGTCCGTACATTTTGCGCGTGGCAGGCGTTTCGCCGGACACGTCGAGGATGTTGCCCGCGGCGAGCTGCATTCGTGCGGCGAGTTCGAAATTCTGGATGCGGGCGTCGAGTTCAAGTTCGCCCGGATGCGTTTCAGCGTGCTTCCGGTTTAGGCGACTGAGCAATTCGAGCGATCTCTCCTGCGATCCGGCAGGCCGCTTTTTTGACGGATGCAGATAGTGCACGACGTTGCCGCCCGTGTTGAATTCGGTGCCCTGGTACAGAGCCGGCATCCAGCCGCTCGACCAGACGGCTTTGCCCGACGTGTTGTAGCCCGCCGGATCGCGGAGAACGATGTAACCAGGCAGGTCCTGGTTTTCGCTGCCGAGCCCGTACGTGATCCACGACCCCAGCGCCGGATAGCCGAAGAACGGCTTGCCCGATTGAAACATGCTGATCGCGAACGGGTGATTATTATTCACCGTGTACATCGAACGAATCATGCACCATTGGTCGGCCAGCCCAGCCATGTGCGGCAGCGGAGAACCGAAGTTCATGCCGTTGTCGCCGTGCGGTTTAATGTCAAACTGCGGCGGGAAGATGATGTTCTTGTTACCAAGCTGAAACGTCTCGACATCGCCCGGATGCGGCTTGCCGGCCTGCCGCGCCAACTCCGGTTTTGGATCGAAGAGGTCCATTTGAGATGGACCTCCGTTTTGAAAGAGCTGGATAACGGCCCTGGCCTTCGGCGGGAAATGAGCCTCGCGAGGCTTCATGTCGAAGCGCGTTCTTTGCGATGGCGTTGACTCATGAGATACCGCTTCAGCATGAAGCAGCCCCTGCAGTGCGAGTCCGCCCAGACTCATCGCGCACGAGGTCAATGCGGTGCGGCGGGAGACCGGCAGTAGGTCGTAGCGGAACTCGTCAAGAGTTTCGGTTTTAGCCGAGTGCCGAAAGTCTTGACGACTTCCGCTACAGGTTTTGGAATTGCTTCTACTCGACATGGATAAACTCATTCGTGCACAGGAGCATGTGGCACAGATCGGCCATTGCGAGTTGCCTGGCCTCTGCCGGATTCGTTTGCCGCCACGTCGCGGTCTGCTCGGCAAGGAATTGTTCGCATGCCTGGTGTTCGTCGTCGGTTGGCCGTCGACCGACGACGGTTTGCCAGGCGAGCGTGATGAAATTGCTCTTATTTGTGCCGGCGGCTTTCAGGAGTCGATCGCCTGTGTCCTTCGCCGCGTGAACGACGAAGTCGCTGTTGAGCTGTGCGAACGACTGGAGCACGGTGGTGGAGTTCATGCGCCGCGTGCAGTTGACCGCCATGATCGGCGAGTCGAAGATCTCCATGAACTTCAGCGGGTAGACTCGCCGGGCAAAGATGTAAACGCTGCGGCGGTTGTGTCCATTGCCGCTCGGTCCAGGTTCGACCATCGAGAGGCCGCTGACGGGACTGGTTACTGAGACCGGCGGTCCGAATGCCTTTGGATTCAGACGGCCGCTTACGGCGAGTACGGCGTCACGGATGATCTCTGATTCGAGTCGGTTCAGGTTCTGTCGCCAGAGCAGCGTGTTGCCCGGATCGATTTCTTCGGCGCGGTCCGACGTACGGCGGGACGCCTGCCGCCAGGCTCGCGAGTTCAGCACCAGCCGGTGCATGTGCTTCAGGCTCCAGCCGT
>JACNKX010000063.1 GCA_014381825.1 Planctomycetota bacterium | reverse complement strand
GATCCTTCCGATGGGAGACAATCTCGAATATCGTTACTCATATCCGCAACCGTACCATGGCTGTCTTTGGCTGGAAAACAAGGGGGGATGGGATTTCGTTCCACATCGCATTGCGGAATTCGGCGGTGCCTATGCCGCGGCAACCGGTGATCTCGATGGTGACGGCGACCGGGACGTGGTTCTCGTCAGCATGGTCAGCGACTGGCAGAAGCCCGAAAACGCCAGCATCGTCTGGTTGGAAAACGACGGTCGACAGAATTTCACACTCCGTCGCATTGACAACCAGCCGACGCATCTGATTACGGTTGCGTGCGGGGATCTCAATCGCGACGGTCGAGACGACGTGGTTGCAGGCGTTCTGAAAGTGATGCTTGAACGTGAAGATCGGGACGGACGGATCATTTCATGGATCAGCGAGAGGAAGCAACGACCTTGAAACCTGTCCTGCGAATCCTGTGGTGCCTGCTCGCCGCCGAAATCTGCGGTGCGGTCTTTCTTGTCGTGTCTTTCTGGTTCCGTGAACCGCTGCCTCCCGAGCCGGAGCTGACCAATCTCCACCCCGAAACACAATCCGCACTCCGTACATTGCGGGAGCGGGTTGTTGTAACCGGTGGCGCAGCTGCGTGGCGGGATTAGGGGGAGGCGCATCTGTTGTTTGGTTTGCCGATGCAAGCCGAATCCTGTTGTCGCCAGGCAGCAGTACGAGGTCCAACCACACGAACGCTGTATCTCTGGGGGCTCGCGCTGCATCAGCAAGGAAAAATGAGTGAGGCAATTGAGCAGTTTCAACGAGCGGCCGACTTGACGACATCGAATCCTGACGAGTTCGACAGGTCGCAGTGCTGGTATGCGATCGGACGAAACCAATTACGGAAAGAAAAGACTCCCGAAGCGGAGGCCGCGTTTCGGGCGGCTGGGGATTTTCCGCCCGCCCAGCATCAACTGGCTCGCATTCTTGTTCGCACAAAACGCACGGAAGAAGGGGTTGTATTGCTGGATGCGATGATCTCGCGATTTCCCGTCGCCGCGAAACTTTACCAGTTGAGAGCCGAGGCACACGATGCACAGGGTAACGACTCGGCGGCTGCTGCGGACCGTCGTCAAGCCGAACGGTGCATCGAGTTTCTCCCGTCTGACTTCATCGTGCAGGAACTCCACCAGGAGATGAATCGGTTTGGACTACCTCTTGCGTTGCAGACCTGTCAGAAACGAATGCAAAACGGTCAGTTCGAAGCCGCGGCGAAGGAATTGCGATCGCTGCTGGCCGCCCGGTGGCAAGCACAAATTGCGCTGCAGTTGGCCACGTGTGAACTCCGACTCGATCATGGCACTGCTGCGGTGAAATTGGCAAACCGGCTTATCGAAACCGAAGGAGCTTCGCCGTCTCTCCTTCACATGAAAGCACAGGGACTGCTGATTTCTGGAAGGGAAGGCGAGGCGATCGAAACGTGGAAACGCTCTGCACGCATTCAGTCCACTGAGGAAGCTCACAGCCAGCTCGCCAGTTACTTCGCAAGAACGAATGACGCAGCGTCCGAGGAACATCACCGTTCCCGGATGCTGCTAGCACGTGGAGTGGCCGCTTATCGCGTTGATCGAATCTCCGACGCTGCTGATGATCTGCAGAACGCCGTCGAAATCGATCCCGCCCTCGACCAGGCGTGGTACTATCTTGCGGCGTGTCATCTGGCCGGAGGAATGCGACAGCGTGCGGAAGACGCCCTTGCTGATTGCCTGAAAGCGAATCCCGATCACGGACAGGCCTTGCGGATGGTCGCGGACATCCAGCCGGCCAGGTAGTTGGCGGCTGTAGGTCTAGACCTTAGGGCTTCAAAAAAAATAACTTCCGCAACTGACTATCTACAAAACGACCGATGGGCATGGAAAAGGCGTGACCCCTATTATCACTTTATGCCTCAACGGTTGTTTTGGTAGATGCGGAGTTGGCATGCGGGCATCGATTCAGCCATGGCAGCGGCTGAAACTTGAAGCCCGAAATAAGACAATCGTCTTCGTTGGCGACCAAGCGGAACCAAGCTCCCAAGATGTTTGCATGCCAACGAAAACGATTATCTCATTTGTCAGTTGCGGAAGTTATTTTTTTGAAGTCCTTACCTCGATGAACGTTCGGCGTCGTGTTCGTACCTGTCCACCATGTGGCATTCATTGGACTGAAGTGTGTGGTCAGCAAACTTTGGTCCAGAGGAGTATACTGGCGTAGGCCGCGTTTTCCTGCGGGCTCGGCAGGCTCGCCACACTCGCCACACCACGACAGAATCACAACGCTCTTCGCCGAGCCACTTCATTCTTAGACCGAGAAACCAGATGACACGTCAACGCAGACCCATTCACCACACTGTTCTCCTCGCGTTTTTTGCCGTGCTCTTGCTGCCGATGACCATCGCACAAGCAGCCAAGCCGAATTTCGTTCTGATCTTCATCGACGACCAGGGCTACGGAGATCTGAGCTGTTTCGGTTCCAAGACGATTCAATCCCCCAACATCGATCGTTTGGCTGACGAGGGTCGGAAGTTTACCAGCTTTATGGTGGCCTCTCCGGTTTGCACGCCGTCGCGTGCA
>JACNKX010000143.1 GCA_014381825.1 Planctomycetota bacterium | reverse complement strand
GAGGCAATCACGATGGGAATCTGATAGCATGTCACGCCACGTTTCTCGTGCCATCGGATTCAACTCGTGTCCACGAAGTTACTCATGGATCACAAATCTGCAAGCAGTCCAAGCACTTCGCTAAGTCTTCTCGAGAGAGTGCGAACTCATGATCAAGAAGCGTGGGAGAGGTTGGTCTATATTTACGGACCGCTCGTCCAGCACTGGTGTCGAAAGTATCGTCTACAGTCGCAGGACATGGACGAGCAGTTTCAAGACGTTTGGGGAGCGGTCTTCGAGCGCATCGGCGGATTCCGGCGTGAGCAAGACGGCGATTCATTTCGTGGTTGGTTGTGGACGATCACACGAAACAAGCTTTGCGATCGCTTTCGCAAAATGGATCAGCAGCCGCAGGCAGTTGGAGGCACCGATTTCCGTGCAGTCATCGAGGCAATGCCGGATTCCGAACCGGCTGACATCGCCGCTGACGGTGCTTCACCGCTGGTCGAAAACCCAGCTCATCGGGCAGCGCGCTTGATCCGTTCAGATTTCGAAGAGCCGACTTGGCGAGCTTTCTGGGCAGTCGCCGTCGAAGGTCGTCAACCCGCAGAGGTGGCGGACGACCTCGGCATGAAGCGAGATTCCGTCTACCAAGCCAAAAGCCGCGTGCTGAAGCGGCTTCGCGAAGAGCTGGACGGTTTGCTGGACTGAGTTCTCGCGCTCCTGGGCAACTGCTTAACCGCTTCGTGAGCACTCCGTCAATCGGCGTACTCGTATGAACCGCCACCCGCCCCAGAGAATCGTGTCAGACGTCGGCGATGTACACGTAACCCCCTTACTTCGCGAATTCAGTAAAGGAGATTCCGATGCCAGTGAAAGCCGTTCTCTTCAGTCAGATAACGTGCAGCGTTCGCGGCGCGGAACCAGAGCCGGTCGCTCGTTTTATTCAAGCGGGTGCCGACCAGAGTGCAGACGCTGGTCCAGGGAGAACGATGTCAGGCACCTGCGATGTACTTACCAGTGGCACTTCCTTTCTTCCTAAGAATCAATTGAATTGGCGCACAAACATGGATCAGCATCACTCGGTTAGACCGATGGAGGTTCGTCATATTCGCGAGGCATTCCCACGTTCCAAGTGTAACATTGAAGTCCTCAAGGACAGTCTGAAGGTAATCAACAGATTCGTCGACCAGATCGACCTGATTCTCGGTTCTGTGCCCCGAGCTTCGGGAATACCGCTGGCGATGTCTCGGACATGTGAACTCCTGGGCGACGTTCTCATGCAGCACGGGCTGGCCGCGAAGGCGTTTCGACTGAAGTAGGAGCCATCTTGCTTTCTCCATTCACAAACATAAGGAGTACCATGATGCGCCTCGCTAAACCGATCTTTGTACTTGGTGGTCTTGGTTTCATTACGGTTTTGACCACCGTTGCAGTGACTTGGCTGTTGGTTTTGAGACTGACGACCGGAGATACGGTCAAACCTGTTTCACTGTTCTCTAACCCACAAGCTGCTGAAGGGGGCGGCCTAGACCCAACCTCACAACCGCCAAAACAACTCCAACGGTTGAAGGAAGATCATGACAACGAACTGAAGCTTGCTCATCTCGCTTTGGCGAATTCTGCGTCATCATTTCTCGAAAGTCTTGCCGGTTTCGAAGATGAGATTGCGGAGTGGGGTCAGGCTTTTGACCATTACATCAGAGTGTCACCTCACGTGGCTGCTCTTGGTCAGCAAATGGCCGCACCTGCCGAGGTTAGCTTGTCAAACAATTCTTCAAATATCCGTTCAGGCGTGCGTCTTTTCCACCAAGCGAAACGGGAATATGACCTCGAAGTTAAACGCATCCAGTTTGCCTATCTTCGAGACCTCGGCGTGGTGACTGTTTCGGACTCACCGGACCAGAAACGCGAGGTCATGAATCCCAAGACGGAGTTTGAGGAAGACGTTCTATTTGCTCTCTGGTTGGCCGACCGTGTCGACAGCGTCTTTCAAAGTTACCAGGGGCTGATCGACTCATATCGCGCGGCAGCGTTTCGTGAAAGGCCCAATTCGCCAGCGGGAGTGCTGGCCCCGCTTCACACGGAGTTTCATAAGAGCCGTGGCCGTGCCGATGATGCGACGGAACAGGAGAAACAGCGGGCGAGCGCAATTCTCACCTTAGAGGAGGTGAATGGCCGTTTAGTACCGTATCGTAGCGACACGAGCGCCAAATTCGTTAGAGATTTGCTTACAAAACTCGACGAGCTGATTAACAATGCTCGGACGAGTTTGGACCAGGGAGACTTCGAAACGTCCATTGAGCGCGGAGTACAAGCTAGGGATTTGTTGGAGCGGATAATTCGCGAGGGACAGGCACGTGCCGAATTGGCAACTGCAAAGAATGAATATGAAGAGGTCGTGAGGCAGATAACAGAACCCATACTCCGAGAGGATGGTGGTGAAGCGTGGGACGGCGTTCAGGAGTTAGTTACCGAGTTGAGGCGCACCGATGACCTTAAGGAGCAAACACGTCTCTATCGAGAGGCGACAGAGATCCTGAAAGCGAACAAATCTCGGATCGTTCTCGCAGGCGTTCGAACTGCTGAGAAAAAGGGGGCTATATCTAAGGGCTTTTCTACGCTCGACGAGTTCATTGAAGTCGAACGTGGTGACGAGCGTGCTCGGCAAGAGTTTAACAGGCTGTCTACAGCACACCCTGAGTTTTTCGTTGCACTGGCAGAAACGGAATCCAAGCTGATCCGCGACCAGGGTGACCGAGCGCTTGCATTGATGCTGATCTCCAACGCATACGGAAAACTAGGTTGTTACGAAGAACAGAAGCGAGTCGCTTCCGAACTGCTGACCGTGTTTAGCGGACTCGATCCAAGGTACTTGGGGAAGCACATTACAAGTGAGTCGTTCCGCTACTATCTGATAAGCCTGTGTATCGTACGTGGCCTCATTGAAGGCGGAGAGGGAAGACACGCGGCTCTTGTAATTCAGGAGTGGCTCTCACAAGTGAAGACGCGAGAGCTGCTAATGAAGTCTAGAAACGGCACTTTTGAAACGTATTGGTTCTTCAATCATGCGGTTAACGCGGCAGCGATGTCGGGACTCGCAAAGCAACTCGGAGATAAGAACCTTGAAGAAGCCGCATGGAACGCTGCTATCGATGCTTCAGGGCATGTGACACATTCGCTCATTTCTGGCCAGCAATTGTGGGAATCGCAAAACATCCTCCAACGCTCGAATGAAGAAAAAAGGATATGGATACGTTCAGAAGCCGTTGATCGGCTCGCGCCAGTCTTACTCTGCGTAAGCAAGGCATTCGCGGGCGAGCCTGAGTCGGCTCTTGCCATCGCCCGCGATACGCCAACAGGCGACACATGGATTTATTTGTGCATTGCCGCCGCACTTGACGAGCAATGTTACAAAAGGTTTGCCGACATCAAGAACAGTTTTTCGGGATGGGTTCCTGTATACGGTAGGTCGAAACAAACTCAATGTCTCAGCAGTTTGTTCAAAGGGCTATTCCCCCAAAACTATCACAAGAAGGCCGCAGCAATCGTTGAATATGTTGATCGGCAGAAACAGGATGTACGGAAAGCTCCAGACAAAGAACTCTTCGACCTGCGCTATCGAAACTTTGGTGCGATTTATGAAGAACAGGAGAATTACTCCAAGGGCGGACGGGCTGGGCTTTTCATGTGTACCGAAGTCGATGCAACACGAAAGCGAATAACACCGGGCAGTTCGTTCCGTTCGCTGTGGAAAGAGGCGGGATCATGGAAGGCGACCAGGCGAAATGCAGCGTCCAGTAGACGCACGGCCAGATACATTGGTTTGGGCTTGGCGGCTTTGGAACAACGTGTCGCCCTGGCACAAGCAGAATAGGGAAGTCATCATGGAGAACATCGACGACTCTTCATTACCGCCCATTACATTTATTCCGAACTGGAGTGCTCGCGGCGGGGCTGATCGTTGCTTTTTGATCCGTGACCTTGGGGAGCATGTGTCAGCGGTTGCTGCAGGAGTCGTGGAACTGATTGTCCGCGCGGATTTGACAGACTCCAGGCTCGGTGTGGCCGCCGAAAAGGAAAACAAGCCAGAATCCGACGTGACTCTACGGATAATACAAGCTCTCGAACGCGTCCATCAGAGTAAGGTCGATGTCGCGTTGTTTAGACGCGGAGACGACCTGTTTGTGAGGATATCGTCCGACGGGCGAACGTGGTTGAAGTACCTGTTTCACGGTTCGAGTGGCTTCCTATTCTCCCTGATATTCGTTGTCATGACCTGGCTTTACCTCGCCAACACCGGAGCGTTCCATGCCATTCTCGAAGAAGCTGTCCGGCAGAAGTCAGACGGTGGCGGGGAAGCAGCGATAGCAGTGAAACACCGGTGGGCAGTGGATTCCAATTCACGGGATTGGGTGCGGAGCTCACCGATCGGGTTCGAAGATGTCTTCAGGGAGAATCCGCGCCTGGTCTTCTTTCATCTGATTACGCCATGCATGTTGATCGGGGTCTGCTCTGGTGGGGTGTCTTATGTGATAAGCAGGTCGCTCTTCGACAGGTTGTGCCGATTCGTCCGGTGGCCTACCTCAAAGACATTCGATGATTTCGTTCGAGCGAACGAGAGCTGGTTATATGGCGTGGTCAACAAGCTGATATCAGAACAGTTCGCAGTTAGTGAGGCTGACAAATTCGCATGTTGAGTGGCTAGTTCATTATGAGTTGGGCCCCGTGTTTCGGCAGAACGAGATTCAGAGATTATTGAGATGTTAATCTGGCCAATTGATCCGATTCCAGACTTTCTCAGCGACCACACGCTAACCGGTGAGCAGTCATCCGTGGAACGCCTGCGTGAAGTTGTGTCACGATGGGTCCAGTGGGTGGAAAACCTCTGGGGTTGCCGTGGTCGCGCTGCATTCGCGCTTCGATTCTTTGCGCGCGACGGCGAGATTCAAGTCTTCTTTCTTGCCGAGCCGTATGGCCATGTTGATGCCGCGGCACTCGCAGGCGAAGTGGGTGTGCTGCTCAGGTCCCACCGGCTGGGCAGCGGGAATCCGCTGAATTCATCGGACTGCCGACAAGAGATCAGGCAGGCATTTGCGATTCCGGATGCTCTTGTCGAAGTTCGTCAGTATGTAACCAATGCTCTCTGGCAAGCACCTAAAAACCTGCTCTCCAATGAGCGGTTCAAGCAGGAACTACCGTGGGTCTCCCCGGAAGAACTTGAGCGACCGCGAGTTGTGTACCCCTGGTGGGCACCCGGTGGACCATTCCTGGTGATGATGGAAAGCCTCATCTCGCAACCAACTCCCGCATCGCTCACGATCTACTTGGAACCGACAGCGCTGGAGCCGCATGAATGGAAATGGCTCGCCTCGATGGCGAGGGAGGCTCAGAGTCACAGTGAGCAGCATGTGCATGCACTCGGCACCGGGGCGGCGATGAGGAAGATTGATCCGGCTGCAAATCTTGCCGGTCGGCTCTACATAGCGAACCTGCGACGACTATCCGCAACGCCATTTCTCGTCGCGGTTCATTGCGGCGCTCCGAAAGGGCGAAAAGATGTTGCACGCAGTCTTGCCGGCAGTTTTCAATCGCTCGTTCAGGAGCAGCCTTTCGACCGGCCGCAACAGGACGATGCGCGACTGCCCTCGGCGGCAGAGGTCTATCAACTCGGAGAGAACTCCGATTCGCCAGAACGGGAAGCAGCAGTTAGGCGACAGTATCAGTGTCTCCGCTTCCAAGCTACGGAATCGAAAGATCCCCTGTGGCGAATCCCCTATCTTGCGGACGCCAGAGGAGCGACGCTGGGATTCCGGTTGCCGGTTAGTGTTCGTGGAGGCGTTCCCGGCCTTGCTGTTCGCCAGTCGCCACCCGACTTTCACCCCGGACGCCGTGTCCAGTCGGTCCCCAAAGACCACCTTCTCATCGGGGACTACGAAGTCGGTGGAATGGCAACGTTTCCGTTAAGAGATCTGACACGACATGCCCTGGTCACTGGTTTGACCGGCAGCGGGAAGAGCGTCACCGCACTTCAGATCCTGCACCAGCTTTGGGCGGACTTTGCGATCCCGTTCCTCGTGTTGGAATCAGCGAAGCAGGAATATCGTGGGATGTTTGGTGTACCACCATTTCAGGACGATCTTCGCGTCTATACGGTCGGAAACGAACTATGCGTCCCGTTTCGATTCAACCCCTTTGAATTGTTGCCTGGTGTACGAGTTGAGTCCCATATTGGAAAGCTCCAGACTTGCATCGAGGGTGCGATCCCACCTTTAGGCCCGTCTTCGTCGGTGATTGCCGAAGCTCTTGTTGTGGTGTACGAAGACGCCGGTTGGACACTCAACGACGTCGCGCCAACTTCTGGGCATGTTAGCAAGCTGTTCCCGACGCTGTCGGACTTCATCAATGCTGTTGAGCGAGTCATTGCCGAACGCGGATACGAAGGTGAAGTCAGGGCCAATGTACAGGCTGCGTTACTTGGCCGCCTGCGTCCATTGCTTATCGGCGGTAAAGGCTGTGTCTTCAACACACAGCGATCGTTCCCAGATCCAAATGATCTCTTCTCGAGACCGACCGTCATCGAACTCAACGACTTGAATCTAGACGACAAAGCGCTGGTCGTGATGTTCCTGCTGACGATGCTTCGCGAGTACCGGGAGCAAAACAGAGCAACGTCTGACGGACCAACACACGTTACTCTCGTTGAAGAGGCTCACAATGTTTTAGAAAATGTTGCCTCTAGAGGCACCGCCGACGGTGCCGCCGCCGACACTCGCTTCAAGGTTGTCGAAGCGTTTTGTCACTTGCTCGCCGAGGTGCGATCATTTGGCGAAGGAATCATAATCGTCGATCAAAGCCCAGAGAAACTTGCTCGCGACGCTCTTCGGAACACCAATCTCCAAATCGCGCATCAGCTTCGTGATGGACATGACCGCGAGGCTATGGCGAATGCAATGATCATGGAACAAGAGCAACGGGACTTCTTGGGAAAACTGGTGCCTGGACAGGCTGCGCTCTTTCATACTGGGCTGGAAAAGGCAACCTTCGTTCGGGTTCCACGATATTATCCCGTGGCCGACGTTGAGCCAGACGCGCCATCAGCCGGTCCCCGCGGAGTCGGCTTTCGCGACGATTTATCGGATACTGAACTGTCCACTCGAATGCAGCGGCTTCAGCCGGAGATTGGACAACTGCGGGCGGGGCCGCTGCCGTTCGAAGGCTGCACGTTTTGTAAGAAGCAGTGCCAGTTCCGTGATGAGGTCTTCCCCACTGTTAAGACAAACGAGACGCAACTGCGCGTTGAGCAATGGATAGAAGAGCACTTCCAGGACGCATCTCCGGATGCGGATACCTTTTGGCGTTCGCTCGCGGACATCTGTACGGACAGCTTGCACACCGCCGGCGTTTCGCAAACCCCCGATTCTGCATGGTGTTGGTTGGTCCAAAGTTGGCATCGGTACGGCCCTCAAGGCTTGCCACGGGATCAATTCTTTCATGACCGATTCACAAGACAGTTTTCAGCCAATCAACCACGCTCTATCAAAGTGCACTCATGATCGAACGGACACAAGAGCAAATGCAAGAGGTGCGCGCTGACGAACCAGAGTGTTCCAAGAAAGGGGAAGTCTCGGTCGTCGAGTCGATAGGACGCGAGCGGCTTGAAACTAGAGCCAAGGAATGCGACGTGCAATCCGAACCGATCGACGGTTGGCAAAGAGTGAAGGAAGCGGATTCCTCAGAGACCGATGTCTCTGGAAGCAAAACGGATGCGGATCACAGAGCGCCAGCGCCCAGCATAGAGCGACAGGAAGTACTGCGAGCGCCCGCTCAAGACAGAAGTCTTGTTGGCGAACAGCAACCCGCTGACAGCGCCCGATCACCCGACCGTGACACTGCGGCAATTGTTCAACATTATCAGGAACTCGGTGGTAGGCCTCGGCAAACAGGCAATTTTCAATGGGACCTCCACGAGAACGGTACCGCGGCAACTGCATTCAAAACGGAAGAAGCGCGCATTCTGGAACCAGGCGATCCACGATTGATTGACTTGGACAAATCGCTTCGAGTTGAAGAGCCATCCGAGCGGCGTTCACTTGAAGACGCATCGATCAGTACTGCCGACTCTGACGTGCGAGAGCCCGAGAAAGAACACGAGCAAGGCAAAGTCCTATCGGAAATGGCTGCCGCAGAGACGGTGCCTCACGAATCCAAGGAATGGCTGGGAGGAGAAACTGTCAATAGCGACACTGCGGATGGCTGGCTTCTCGAAAGTGTCTACGAATCGCAACTGGATTACTTTGGTGACGAGAACACGACGAAGGATGCTCTCTCGTCATTCGCGGGTCAGCCAGAGTTCAGAGCATTCGACGATCGCCAGATCTTTGTTCGTTGCATTGGCGGGGCTGGGGAACCCGCAGGGAGCTATTGGAGACCGATCGAAGAAGCGAATAGATTCGTCGATAAGGATGGAAGAGTTGTCGAAGCCTTGCTACGCGGCGAGACGGCTTTGGCGAGAGACTTTCAAGATCCGATTGATCGGGTTTGCGTCATGCGAGCTAAAGAGGGAGAGACGATATACGGCTTTACAGGAGAAATCGGAGGGCAAGTTCGCACGTACCAAGATCGAGGAGAAAAGAACGTCTATTACCACGGTGGTGGGCACCAAGCCTATTTCAACCAAATGGAGATGGCGAAAGTAGCGAATCCCATTCCAGAGAATGAGAGAGGCAATAAGGAGTATAAAGAGAAAGACGAGATTGGAATTGTTGAGCAAGGGGAACAACTGGATACGTTCTTAAACAGACACGGAGTTCATGGCGTTCGCGCACCAGAGTGCGAACTACTCTACGATGAAACAAGATCGTCGATTGCAAGAAACGAAGACAAACCTACTCCAGGTCTCAAGTTGAACGGAGGCGCATCCGCGGTGGACGGTACAACGGCGACGAGAGCTAATGCTCCCACTCCAGAAGTCGTCTACATCAATGAGCGGAAGAAGGACTTCGATTGAACGAGCCGATCATGGAACAAGTCACAATGCCAAACACCAAGCCGTGCCCGACCTCGGACGAATTGCAATCCTTTCTGTTAGGTGAGGCAGTCGATGAAGTAATGCAGGCGATCGCCGAGCATGTTGACACGTGCCTGGAGTGTCAAACAACGCTCGATCAGTTCAGCAAGCAAGATGAGGTATTGGTTGCGGAGCTTGGCCAGGCAATCCCCGTGGGGGCCGAAGATGATGCTGAGATGCAGCGGCTGCTAACGCTGGCGAGTAAACTGCCCTTGGCGAGTCGGCGAAGAGATGCTTCGTCCGAGGCAGGTTCTGAGTTCATTGATGAATCGGGCACGCAATTGGGACAATACCAACTCGCCGAGAAACTTGGCGAAGGAGGTATGGGAGTCGTGTACAAGGCGACTCACCTGCAACTGAAACGTTCGGTCGCATTGAAAGTTCTCGCACCGCGTTGGAATCAAGATGCGGAGGCGTCCTCGCGTTTCCAACGCGAGATCGAATCAGCGGGCCGGTTGGACCACCCCAACATCGTTCGACCGACAGACGCTGGCGAGGCAGATGGAAGGCACTATCTCGTCATGGAATTCGTGGACGGGCTCGATCTGGCGACGCTCGTTAATCGACTCGGCCCTTTGCGTGTTGCCGATGCTTGCGAGTTGGCGCGACAAACGGCCATCGGACTGCAACATGCGCATGAACACAAGCTGGTGCATCGAGACATCAAGCCGTCCAACATGATGATTAGGGTAGAGTCTCCAACGGGCCAAGCCGCGAAAGGCGTTGTCAAGATCCTCGACTTCGGACTAACACGGTTACGAGAGAGCGAACTCACTGAACAGGAGCTGACGTCTCGAAACCAAGTCATGGGCACGGCCGACTACATGGCTCCGGAGCAAGCGACCAGTCCGCACCAAGTTGATATCCGGGCCGACCTCTACAGTCTGGGTTGTACGCTGTACAAGCTGTTGACCGGCGAAGCGCCGTTTACGGCTGCGGCTTATCCCAGCGCTTTCGAACGGATGCAGGCTCATGCGCAACAACCGCCGCCACTGTTCTCGGACCATCGGGCTGATGCGCCCGAGACTCTTGACCAACTGATGAACCAGCTCCTGGCGAAGTCGCCCGCCGATCGTTTCCAAAACCCGCTCGAAGTTGCTAACGCACTCGAAGAGTTCACGCAGGGCACGGACCTTCCAGCGCTAGTGCATCGCGCAATCGAGACAGCCGACGTAGGACTTCAAGACCGCGAAACTGCCTCTCGCAAACGGAACGCCACGGACGTTCATGAACAACCAGACCGTCGTCAAAAAGCAAACGTGTCGCGTTTGCGAACAGTCCCCGGGTTGATAAGCCTGGCCGTTCTAGCGATCGTCATCCTCTACTTCTCGCCTCAGATCATCCGCATCACAACGAATCACGGGCTGCTGATCCTTCAAGTCGATGCGCCAGATGTCGAGATCACCATTCGCGAAGGCGATACGATCATTCACGATCGGATTACAGATCGCCGCATCAGCTTGAGGGCCGGTGAATATGAGATCGAAGTTCGCGAATTGCCAGAAGGCCTGAGATTCTTTGCAGACGAATTTCAGATCGTTCGCGGAGGCCGGGCTGTCGTTACGGCGAAACTCGAGTCCGTAGAGCCGCACGAACAACACTTCACTCCCACTAGACCTCACAACACGTTGACGGCTGCCGAGGTCGCCGAAGGTTGGAAGTTGCTCTTTGACGGCGAGACCACAACCGGCTGGCATCGTTCCAAGGGACCAAAAGGAGATGGTGTCGCCGGGTGGCGTGTTGAGAATGGCATCCTGTCAGCTGGTCGAAAAAACAACTATCTCGTTACCGACGAGGAATTCAGTGATTTCGAACTGCAACTAGATTGGAAGATAAGTCATTCTGGCAACAGTGGCATCTTCTACCGTGTGGTGGAAGAACACGGAATCGTAGAGACCGGTCCCGAATTTCAAATCCTGGATGATGTTGGTAACCCGTTGGGTGAGGACTCGACGCGGAGGTCTGGTGCCGTTTACGGACTGTTCGAACCGAAGTCCGATGTCGTAAGGCCTGTTGGCGAATGGAACCATATTCGCATCATCGTGGATGGAAACCGAGTCGAGCACTGGATGAATGGCACGAAGTTAATCGAATACGAGTTGCTCAGCACAGATTGGCAACGACACGTTGAAAATGGAGCAAGGAATCCCCAGATGTACGGTCGTGCTCAGAACGGCAAAATCGCGTTGCAGGACCATAATACTGACGCTTGGTTCAGAAACATCAAGATTCGCCCGCTGACAGACAACTCATCTCCACAGGCTAACTGGAAGCCTGACTCTCCAGAAAGCGTCTTGCCCGGGCTCATCCCATTGCCGGCAACTCTCCCGGGAATTAAGCGCTGGCAGATCGAAACGGTTGCACCTCGAAGTGCGATCCTATCTGTCGACTGGTCTCTCAAGGACAACCTTATCGCTTGCGGCACTACGACGGGTTGCGTCCGCGTTTACAATGCCAAATCGTTTCAACTCGTCAATATCTTTCCTGGACACTCGTCGCGAGTCGTGTCGGTTGCGTTCAGTCCGGATGGAACTCGACTCGCCTCCGGCTCCGCGGATGGATCGGTCAAAGTCTGGAACCTCGACGATTCAAGCGTACTCACCAAGGATGGATTCGAAGGCACGGTCTGGTCGGTTGCTTGGAATGCTGATGGATCTCGGCTCGCCGCAGCCAGCCATGACGGAACGGTCCGAATTCTAGAGCGTGATCTTGCTCTCAGTGCCGTGCTGCGGCATTCCAAGAGATCGTGTACGTCTGTTGCGTGGCATCCGTCAAAGCCTTTATTGGTCACCGCAGGATCCGGGACCGTTCAGTTATGGGCCGTCAACGGCGTGAAATTGAAACGCCTTGCGTTCGGAGATCCTCGTCTCGTTTGGTGGATGAAGGCAGCATGGAGTCCTGACGGAAAGCACATGGCGATCGCGGATACGCATTCATTGAGTCTCCGCCCGCGGATTCGTCTGCTGGACTGGACGGCGGATGGCCGGTTGGAGAACGAAACAACCGTGGTCACACTCAATCGCGAATGGCTTGACGAAATCGCGTGGAGCGACGATTCACAATGGCTGGCCTACTCGTATCACGGAGTGGATCATCGAAAAAAAGCGATTGGCTTTATCAATTCAATCGGTGAGCCGGGCGCGACGATAAGCAATACGGTCAGCGAGCGATGGTCCATTGCCTGGAAGCCAGGAGAATCGCTGCTCGCGGCAGGGACAGGCAGTGGCTCACTTGAAGTGTGGGATAGCAGTGGGACACCACAGGATACACTTCCTGGACATACGTCCGAGGTTAGCAGCGTGTCCTGGTCTCCGAAGAGCCAGCAAATGGCCGTATCCGGTGGACATGACTCATCGGTTCGAGTATTTGGCAACAATGGCCGAGCCGGTCCGGTACTCGACTCTCACGAAGATGTCGTCTACGACAGTACCTGGAGTCTGGATGGTCTGTACGTCGCCAGTCGAAGCCGCGACCAGTACGCGTCGATCTGGAAGCCTGGGCAACCCGCCCGCATGATCAAATTCGGTGGGACACATGGCCCAGGTGTCATGCAATGGCATCCTGACAGCCGCAGCTTCATTAGCTGTCGTGGACACATCGGCATGGCTCACGGAGGCCCAAACGCAACGTCCTGGGATACAAATGGGGAGTCGCCGCGAACGTACAAGTGCCACGGCGGTAGCATCATGGCCGCCGTTTGGAGCCCCGATGGTGAGCAACTTGTTACCGCAGGCCAGTATGGTGATCTGCGACTGTGGAGTGTTGATGGATCCAGCATGCGGCATCTTGACGAGCATGTCGATTTGAGGTGGCGTCGGCACATAGACCAAGCTGCGTGGCGTCCAACGGGAGATCAGTTCGTGACTTCCGAGCATGGTGCAGCAGTCAGGTTCTGGTCGAAGGACGGATTACTCGAAGAAACGAAACTGCGCCGTGAATACCGCCTCGGCACGCGGTGTCTTGCATGGAGCCCGGACGGTCAGTTCTTGGCAGTGGCGTGGAACTGTGACGATACAAAGGCAATCTGGGACAAGAGCTTTTCGCTGTGGCACGAGACGGACGGCGAGAAGCCCGTTACCGGAACAGAGATCGGTGGAGTTCGCGACCTGTCCTGGAGCCCAGACAGTCGTCAGGTTGCTTCCTGCGGAGAGCAGGACGGGACTATACGGATCTGGAACGTCGAAACAAAAGCGCGTTTCCTGCTTCCATCAACCGCTGGCGGATTCTGTTCGGTCGCATGGAGTCCTGACGGCGACCAGATTGTGGCGGGCAGTGTAGGAAGCGCTCTCTATGCTTGGAACGCGCTGACTGGAGAACCTCAATGGGTCAGTGTGCGGTTGAACAATCGCCAATCGCTAACATTCAGTGCGGCCGGTAGATTATCGTACGGCGATCGCAGTTTGGCTGACAAGGAATTGGTATACGTCGTCGAGAACGCCAACGGGGTGGTCGAACTCGTAAAGCCCTCTGACTTCGCCACACGAATTGGTCAATCAATCCAGATGCTCCCTTGACGGAGCCCTCAACACTCGCAACTTCAAGCGTTTACGTCAAATGCAATTACCGGATAAACTCTTAGTACGATGAGCCGATTGCTTCAACTAGTCGCAAGTGCTGACCTGCTCTTCAATACAGTACAGATTCTTCTCGCCACGGATAAACAGTTGTCCGTCGCTGATCGCTGGTGAAGCGAAGCAGAACTCGCCGAGCGAGTTTTCAGCGATCAGATCGAGTTCGGCTCCGGGTCGTACGATCGTCGTGACGCCATCGTCAGCGATCAAATAGGCGAGCCCGTTCGCATGAACTAAGGAAGCGCTAAAATGCTTGGCAAGCCGCTCCTTCCAAAGTGGCTCGCCAGTAGTCGCGTCGAAGCAATTCGCCGTGCCTCGGTCATCCGCAACGATCAAATGACCATCCAGCACGACCGGCGACGGAACATAGCAGCGAGCCGAAGTCTGGTGCCAAGCCACGTGCGTGTCGGTCACGTCACCAGTACCATCGGGCCGAATTCCCATCACGTGATAATCGGGGAAGCCTGACGTCATGAAGAATAGGTTGCCATCGAAGACCATTGAGGCAACAAATTGCTCCGTCGGTCCATCGATCTCCCAATGCATCTTGCCAGTGCCTGGATCATAACTCGCGATGTGCTTGCTGCCCGACATCACCATTTGAGTCCGTCCGGCCACTTCACGAATAATCGGAGTCACGTAGCTGCGAGTTTTGTGCTGCCGATCTACTTTCCAAAGTGTTTCCCCCGTCTTACGATCGAGCGCGACGACATAAGAATCACCGTCGTGATCCCCGTTTACGATGACCGACTGTTTGTAGAGGACCGGCGAGCTACAAAAGCCGTGCGCACTGACGAAGCTTCCAGGTTTGACGATCCATTTCCGATTGCCTTCAAAGTCGTAAGCAGCGACGACCATCTTGCCTGGTGTAATCGGGCGAGGCGTGCCGACATTCGGCGCCGGTACCGTCTTGCCATCCACTTCGAGGAATGTCACGTAAACGAGCTTGCCGTCGGTCGCTGGCGTCCCCGACGCAAAGCTGTTTAAGTTGTGCTTCGACTCAAGCGGCGCGCTCATCACGGTCTTCTGCCAAAGCGTCTTGCCGTCTTTGCGATCGAGACAGATCAACACGCGTTGTTTCTCTTTGGGCAAGCACGAAACGACGAAGATGCGATCTTCCCAAATGATCGGTGACGCATGTCCGTCTCCGGGGATCGAAGCCTTCCAGAGGATGTTCTTGCCGGTCGCTCCATCCCATTCGGTCGGGACGTTGGCGTCAAGACTGGAGCCATCGCCACGCGCGCCACGCCAACTAGGCCAGTTCTCAGCAGTTGCCGACGGGACGAAAACGAACGCCAAACAAATCAACGGGTAAAGGGCGGAGCGAGACATTTTGTTTCTCTTGGAAGGTGTGACCAGTCCGGAGTGAATGGGACTAGTATGCCAACTGAAATATCCCGCGTCCATCAGTTCGCTTTGCGTATATCGCGGATCAATTTGACCGGAGTGTGCCGTCAACATGATGACACGTTAAAACTCAGACCTCGAGCTCAATTTGCAAAAACTAAGGGAAAGGCGACAATGTCCAAGTTGATGCTGCTGCGGGCATGGGATATGCAACGAGTTGCTTAACAATGACCCAAATCAAGACAGTTCAATCGCACACGGGAGAATTCATTATGCAACGCACGAGCACAATCCTCGGACTGGCAGTCGTCACACTAGCCGCCGCCCATGCCTCTGCCCAAACGAACGATCACTTTGCTCGACAGCGGCGTGAAGCGGTTGCTCGCCAAGCAGCAACTCAGCAACACTTCAGCCATTCGGGCGGCACCAGCTCACACTTCGGCAGCACTCACCAACACACTGGCCATTGGGGCGGACCGACGAGCGTTCACCGATATTACAACCCAACGAACAGCCGTATCCGACACCAAAACATTCAGTACTACCCAGTGAATCCGTTTGGATTTGCATCTCGAGGCTACGGTTTTTACGGTGGTTTTTCCCCCTACTACCGAACCCCATCCTTCGGTGGCCCTAGCATCCATATTCACCGCGAGATTTACCACTCAAGGTGATAGTTAACGACTGAAGACCCTCGTGTGATGATCAATAGGCCCCGCGTCGTCGCGGGGCCTTTTTTATTGACTCTCTGCGACCGGCGACGGCACTGAACTCCGTAGCGGCTCGTCCCGCCGAGACGCCTCACGATTGCTAAGCTTTGTCGAGACAATCGATCCGGCGAGCATGCTGCCTGCCAGCAACAGCAAGACTCGCGTTTGAGAGGGAGTGGAGGTCATAGTTGCCGATCCGGCGCTGGAACTGAGATATCTGGCCAACTCTACGTCACTGCCTCAGAGTTGGCAGTGACTTCAATCGCACCGATCCGGATATTCAATTGACACCGGTCGTCCTACCTGTCCTGGTTTTCTCGCAACCGAAGCACCTCGTCCCACCAAACATCAGTTACGCTGCAACGTACGATTTACAAACTCGTTACGCCTTTCAGGGGTCTAGCGAAACAAAATCAAACAGCGAGTCGTCTTATCCGTCAGAGGTAAATCGCCGCAGAGGGTGTGCAGCCTAACTCCGCGCGTACGGGAACTTACGCGCCGTGATCGCTTGAGGAACAGAGAAGATGAGAATGAACCGCTCCGCCGTCGCATCGCTTGCTCTAATCGTCTTGTCATTCAGCTCATTCAGCTGGGCTCAGGACGCTGATCCTCTTGCCGACCCAGCCGCAGTACCAGCGGTCGCCGCCGATGCGAAACCAACTCCGTGGCGTGAGCAAACGATCTACATTCCGTATAAACAGCTGCAAAAGGTATTCGAGGAACAAGGTCGCGGCGTTTTCGTGCCCTACGAGAAGTTTCAAGAGCTATGGAAGAAAGCCCAAGCGAGTGAGCCGCGCCCCGTTGATGACCGACCGCCACTCGGAGCCATTGTCACCGAGATCGCCAGCGAAGCGACCGTCGAACGCGATGTGATTAACGTTCAGGCAAGCGTGCAGATCGAGTTGCTTGGTAAAGGATGGCATGAAGTACCACTGCGATTGAGCGATGCGGCGATTCGCTCCGCAACGATCGAGAACGAACCGGCGCGAGTCCTTTCCGCAGCAAAGATGGGCTACAAGCTGTTAGTGCAAAACATCAACGAGATACCGCGACGTTTAACGCTCGATCTCGAATATTCGAAGGCGTATTCCAAATCGCCGGGACAGAACAGCGTATCGCTGGAAGCTCCCCAGGCACCGGTCAATCGCTGGCTGATTCGAATTCCGCAGAGCGGAGTGAAGGTAAACATTCAGCCGATGATCGCCGCGACCGAAGCTCCCGCCAACGTGGCGGACGAGGACGATCCACCGAAAGAAACGGTCGTTCTCGCGTTCGTCGGCGCGGCGAGTACTGTGCGAGTTGACTGGACTCCAAAGACCGAAGGCGCGGCCGGGCTCGAAGCACTCGCAACGGTCCAAGCACAACAAGAAGTGTCGATCGACGAAGGAGTGGTTCGCACACGAACACGCCTCGCCTACGAAATCAGCCGTGCCGAACTCTCGCAGCTCGTTGTGGAAGCGCCGCTCGACCAGAAAGTGACGCGAGTGCTTGATCCCAACGTGAAGAAGTGGGAAGTCGCGAGAGACGACGCCAAGCAAACGATCACGATCGATCTCTTCCAACCGGCTCGTGGAACTCAGAGCATCATTATCGACTGCGAGCGATTCAGTGACGAGACGGCTCTTCGCGAAACACATATCCCCGTGATTCAAGCGGTCAATGTGGGCCGGCAACAGGGTGTTGTCGTCGTTCGGCTGGGCGACGAGTTGCGGGCAGAAGCAACGACGAAGAACGGACTGTTACAGCTCGACACCGCCGAATTGCCACAGCCGTTGCAAAGCGTGAAATGGGCGTTCGCCTATCGTTATGCAGCGCTGCCATTTGATCTTGCGCTAAGTGTCGAAAAGGTAAAGCCTCGGATTCAAGTCCAACAGCTCGTCGAGGCCTACCTGCAGCCAGAGCAAATCACGCTCGATGTTTCTGTGATCTTAGATATCCAACAAGCGGGTGTCTTCGAATTGGCATTCGATATTCCCGCTGGCTACCAAGTCGAGCGAGTTCAAGGTCGCGCGATGGGCGATGCAAAACCAGTCGTCGTCGACTCGCATCACGTGGAGGGCGATGACAACACGCGGCTACAAATCAACTTGTCCCGCAAGGCCATGGGGCGCGTTGGCGTTTCTGCGACATTGCGGCGATCGCTGAACGAGCCGAATCTAATGACGCCAACGGGCGAAGCCGCCGAGATTCAAATCACGATACCTCGCATCGCCACTGAGGTAGAAGACGTATCGGGAAGTCTGATCGTTCATGGCCCTGAGAGCCTGCAGATCACCTCGCAATCGGTCAGCGGGATGCGAAATGTCGCGATTGCCGAAACTCATAAAGACGTTCAAGCCGTTCGCGATGGTCGGTTTGAGGGACTGCGTGAAATTCTCGGGTTTGTCTTTACAATCGATCCGGCTGAGCTGACGGTTGCCGCGGAACGGCGACGCCCACACGTCACCGCGCGACAGTTGCTGACAGCTGGGATTGAAACAGGCGTTATAAAGTACGAAGCGCGTTTCTTCTATGACATTCTTTACAGTGCCGTAAAGTCGCTGCGATTGGATGTTCCGGAAGATCTCGCGGTAGAGATTCGCGTTGCTTCAGGAGGCGTCAGCAAAACGACCATCACGCCTCAGCCAGACGATGTTCCCGAAGGCTACGTTGCCTGGAGTTTGCGCGGCGAGAGTGAGTTCCTTGGCCAACGGAATGTTGTGCTCAGTTGGGAGCAAAGCACGCAAGAACTGGAAGTCGGCAAGAGCACCGATTACGCGTTACCGAGCTTAATGCCAATGAATGTTGATCGCGCGTGGGGACAGATCGTCGTCAGTAAAGCCGAAACGCTCGACGTTCGAGCCGCAGCGGGCTTCGACGGCTTGCGTCCAATCGATCCGCAACATGATCTAATGCCCGGAGTCAGTGTGACGGATGCGGCGCGAGCGTTCGAGTTCCACGACGCGTGGACGCTTTCCGTCACGACAACTCGATACGAACTCGAAGAAGTAAAACGCACAAGCATTGAACGTGCATTAGTGCGAATGGTTGTAACGAGAAGCGATCGCGTTTCTGTCCAAGCCCTCTACCGCATTCGGAGCGCCGTCCAACGGTTGGCCGTGGCACTGCCAGCTGAAAGCGAGTTCGACAACGACCCGCTTTACATCAATGGCGAACCGAAATCGCTTGAGCATGGCGAGCAGAATCAGCTGTTCATTCCTTTAGTGAATCAAAACCCCGAAGTACCGTTTGTCCTTGAGCTTCGTTACACGATGCCCGGTGATCATCGACAGCTCGATATGCCAGCGTTCCCGGGCCAGCCAGGCCTGCAAACGGAGCCGGCGATGCAGAAAGTTGAGCTTTCGGTTTTTCTGCCAAACGAAATGGCGTTGCTGGATTCGGACGGGCCGTGGACGAATCAGCAAGGCGATTGGTATTCGAAGCTGAATCGGCTTCCGGGACACCGCATGAACGACGACCATCTATTGGGTTGGGTCACCGAAGGCGTTGGCATGAAGAGTCAACATGCGACAACGTTTGCGGTCGACGGACGACTCTACAGCTTCACGACGTTGCGACCGGCTCCGCCACCAAACGGTTCGCTGCAACTAGTCGCTTGGGACGCGAGAGCGCTGAACTTCTTGGTCTTTGCAAGCATCGCCGTCGTTGGTCTCGTGTTCGTTCGACGCTCCGCGAATAACAAATTAATCGTGCTGGCCGCGATACTGATCGGTCTGGTCATCGTTGGAGTATTCGCCCCGACGTTCGCCATGCAGCTTATCGATGGTTACTTGTTGTTAGCCGTGTTCCTAGTACTGGTGGTCTGGGCCGTGTCAGGCGTATTAATGCGCAAGCCACGAACAGTCGCGGCTCCCGCCGAATCAGCAAACGCCACCGATGTGACCGATGAGACGCCGGTCGAGCAATCGCCTGAGGAAGGGCAAACACCATTCCAAACGGTCGATGAACCGCAAGAGCAAGGCGAAAGTGACGTTGACGAAGGAGGGCCAAGCGATGCTTAGGCTATCAACTTCGTGTTCGATTATCTTTGTGTCGGCGTGTTTCTTGGCTTTCGGCTACTCCTGCCTACCGGATGCATGCGCCGCGGACCCAGTCAACAAACCAATACGTGAGATCTTTGTCCCGTTCGACGACTTGAACGTCTTGCTGCGAGGCGACGCGGAGCGAACGTTTTTGACTCGCGACGAGTATGAAGAGTTGATCGCGAAGGCCAAGCAGACTCCGATCGAACATGCTCCCCACAAGTTACTGCTTCTGTCGGCCGACTACGAGACAACCATCCAAGAGTCACGAGCTTCGATACGCGGAAGGCTTTGGCTTGATGTACTCGAACCAGGTCTGCACGCGATCGCGCTCCAGTTAAATGGCGTCGGGATTCGCACGGCGACGCTGGACGGGGAACCTGCGTCACTCGGACGCGATCCAAAGGGACAAGTCGTTCTCTTCGTGGAGGGCACTGGAAAAAGGCAGGTTGAACTCGATCTCGTCACCGTGCTGCAAACATCCGCGGCACAGCAATCACTCCAGTTCACTTTGCCAACACCTGCCGCAACCAAGCTGCGCGTCGTGGTGCCTGGAAATGTTGAGGTCAGGAGCGGCGCCGCAGTTGTCTCGCGACAAGTCGATCAAGAAGTGGGAGTCACGCGATTCGAGTTACTGCCACAGCGTGGACCGCTGTCGCTTGTGATGTCGTTGAACAATAAGTTGCTGTTGGAGCGACGAGTCGTCATGGCGCGCAGCGTGATCATTGACGAAATGACCGCAGCGTACGAACGCCTGCACGCGACGGTCTCGCTTGCAGTGTTACATGGAGCAGTCGATCAATTCAGATTTCGTGTTCCTGAGGGATTTGAGATTACGGACGTCAATTCACCGATTCTGGCACGGTGGCTTGTTAACGAGGTTGCCGGTGCGCGAACGCTCGAAGTCGATCTACGAGAACCGACGACCGGAATGGTTGTGCTGAACGTCTCAGCAACCAACAACACCGTCGAGTTGCAAAACTGGCGCATGCCTCGGCTTGAGCCATTAGACGTCGCCAATCATGTGGCTGTGGTAGGCATCTTGATCGAGGATCGTCTGGCAGCCGATTCGATTGCCACGAGTGATCTGATCGCAATCGACAACGAAGTTCTGCGTAAGGCACTTCCGGAAAGTGTGTTTCAGGCCGATCCGGGTGCACCAAAGGTCCGCCCGGTCGCGGCATTCTACGCACCGCAAGACGCGTTCGAGTTATCGGCTCGTTTCACGCGGCCCCCGGCACGCGTCGACGCGAACGTGACGATGCTTCTGACTTTGGGCGAGAAACAGCAGCGCGTCCGTGGGACGATCGCGCTGGTTCCAAGCAACGAGAAGCTGTTCACGGTGAATCTCACCGTGCCCGATGGATGGCGCGTCGCGACCCTCAACGCAGCAGACGGTTCGCCGATTCAGTTTGATCGAGTCGAATCGCCCGACGATGGTCTAACACGATTGCACGTGAAATTGCCTGCTGGCGTTGCACCTGGACGAGTGGCAAAACTGACGATCGAAGCGACTAGCGTCCCGGAAGGATGGCTCGAAGAATGGTCTGAAAGCACCGCGAACTTCCCCGTGTTCATCGTCGATGGAATCGAGACAACGACCGGAGCGGTCGCTGTGCAATCACAAGACGATCTCGCAGCACGTCCCGACCAATTGAACGGCCTGACGAGTCTTGCCGATTCGGATCGAGCGTCGCTCGGTCTCGGAGATGCAGAGGGGACGCTCGTTTATCGGATTAGTGATGAGGCGTATTCCGCGTCGTTCGCGATCGAACGAGCGAAGCCGCGAATAACTGCCCGCGCGTTCAGCTTTCTCAAAATCGAACCGGACGGTCTCACCGCCCATTACGAAATCGTTTACGACATCCAGCAGGCACGCACTCGGAAGCTGTTGTTGCGACTGCCGGAAGCGACCCCCGCTTCTTTGTCGATCCGAGGTCTCGATGGAACGCAAGTGAAAGAGTACTCGAGCGAGTTGGTCGACGGGCAGCGTGAATGGACGGCGTCGTTGGCAGATTCGGCCATCGGTCGAGTTCGTTTGGCGATCGATTTCGAACAGCCTCTCGAAGAAGACGAACCGCAAGACTGGGAGCTGCCATTGGTCGAAGCGATGGGAGTCGTCTACCAGTCCTCGATCGTCGCCATCGAAGGAAGTCCCGAGTTCGACGCTCAGGTTGAATCCAACGGTCGCAAGATCGATGTCGGCGAATTGGTCGACGCGGAATATCAAGTTGGCAAGCGATTGCTGGGTGCGTTTGGGTTTGTTGGTGATCCACAAGTCACGATCGACGTGTTTCAACGTCCTGGCTATGGTTTGCCTGCGGCCATCACCGAACGAGCCGAGCTAGTGACGCTCGTCGCAGCCAGCGGCAGCAGCCAAACCGCGGCGCGCTACTTGTTGCGCACGAAGGCAGCTTACTTGCAGGTCAGTCTCCCGCCCGACGCAACACTATGGTCGGCATCCGTCGACGGCAAACCATCAACGCCTCAGCGCGACGGCGATGACCTTGTTGTCAGCCTGCCGCCAACCGCAGGCCACGCTCTTCGAGATCTACAAATCGTCTACGAGACCGCCGTCACTTCGATCGAGTGGATGGCAGACGTCGAAGCCGTCGCACCACGACTGGTCGTCAGGATGGATGAGAGTGACGACCGTTACGAAGTACCAACCGCCGACATATTGTGGCACCTAGCTTTGCCCGACGGACATCGCATTGTGCGAAGTCAGGGGACGGTATTTACGGAGGACGTTTCTCGCGGGGCCGATCCCGTATCAGTGTTTGGAAGCGTGTTCTATTGGCTGGGCGGAGGAATCGGGGAATTCGGGATCGTTCCGGGAATGAAAATGAATTTGTCCTCTAAACGTGATGCGACACTTCCGTCACCCCACTATCTCACCGACGACGTACGATATGGGGACGTTGAGGAAGCCTTCTCTGGAAGGGCTGTAGAATTGTCGCGCGCCGGATCGGAACATCAAACGGCAGTCCCACAAATAGCAGCTGCCACGCAGGCGGCACCAAGTGATGCTCCTGCACCCGAGGCACCGGTCGTCACTGTCGATGAAGACACTGCAACGCCCCCGCCTGCCGAAGGCATCCAATCAGTTCGAGTGGCTCGAGGCGAGAAGTATTGGGCGTTGCAAGGCGTGCGAAGTCTGCAAATTCAACTGGAACGATCCGGCGAGCAGGCCACGTTTCGAAGCATGGGTGTGCGGCCGCGACTACGAGCGACGCTGATCCATTTGCATCGCGTGGCGTTTCTGTCGTGGGCGTTAGCTATCATCACCGCAATATGGGGAATCACGAAGTCGAATCAATGCGTACGCACGAAAGCTCGCTTCGTTCTGAACGCGTGTGTACTCGCAGTGGCATTGCCTTTGGTTATCGGGCTGTTCGCTGGCTTAGAGCTTACGACGGTTTTCGTACCAACGCTTTATGCGGCGCTGTTACTCATACCTTTCTATCTGATCGCCGGAGTCGTGAGATGGGTCGTGTCGAAAGCCACTCGACACAACGCACAACAGACAGTGGTGACGACGGCAGCGATCATCGGTTTGCTCATCTGCTTGCCACCGGCGTTCTCGCAGGAAGGGGCTAATCCACCCGCGATTGATCCGGCGGACCTACTGCCTCTGCTTCAACCCGACAAACCAGTCAAACTTCCCGACGATGCGGTCATCATTCCGTATGATCCGAGCGACGAGAACGGCGTCGAAAGGGCAGAGAAAGTTCTGGTCCCCTATTCCGAGTACACGCGGCTTTGGAATCTTGCCTTTCCGAACAAGCCCTTGGAAGGCGTTAAGCTGCCAGCACCTTATGCGCTGGCCGACGCAACTTATACGACGACGCTCGAAGGCGAAGGTTACTTGGTGGTTCAAGGACAGATGGATCTCGATGTCTATCAGCAAGCAGGGGCCGAGATTCCGTTGCATTTAGCTGGAGGTGTGCTGGAACGAGCTACACTCGACGGCGAGCCAGCGCGATTGCGAATCATCGCACCGCAGAGCGGGGGACCAAACAACGCCGCACCAAATCAGCAAGTGCAGCAAGCGGCTCCAGCCGTGAAGGCTCAATCGGAAGCCTTTGCGATGTTGCATGTTTCCTCAGCAGGCCGCAAACGCCTTGAGTTATCCATCCGTCTGCCTATCGTTCGCAGCGGCGGCTGGCGAATCGTGCGAGGCCAGCTGCCAACCGCCCCCGCCACGCAGCTGACGCTAACGGTTCCTGCGGCGCAAACGGAACTCCGTTTGTCTGGCACGCTGGATCGAGCCAGTTTCGAAACGAAACAGGCCAACGAAGCGATCGCCACTGCCTTGCCAGCTAACGGCGGATTCAGCCTGCAATGGCGGCCCACGGTCGCAGCGGGACAAGTCGATCAAACGTTAACCGCTCGTTCGATCGGCGTTCTCGATATTCAAGAAGATGGAGTTCGTCTCGCGTGGCAACTCCAGCTGCAAACGCGAAACAATCAACGCGAGACGTTCACGTTCGTCGTGCCACAGGAGTATCTCGTTGAGCGAGTCTACGGCGATAACGTGCGCGGTTGGAAATCACGGCCCAATGGCGAAGAACAACAGATCGACGTGACCATGCTCAAAGCAGCAACTGGCACAGAAACGATCCGTCTTCGTCTGTCACGACGATCCGTGATCGGTCTCGAAGGGCCGACTGATTTTCTCGCGCCCGCCGTGGCCGTTCCGGATGCCGTCTTGCATCAAGGTCAGCTCGCCGTTCGGCGAAGCCCACTTCTCGATCTCCGCACGGAACAAGCCGGTGGATTGAGTCGCGTGGAGATCACTGCCGAAACGATGGCGAGTGCTTTGGGTGCCGTCGTGGAAGAGAGCCCTTTGGGATTAAAGCCGTTCGAAGCTTACCGCTTCGGAGCGTCGAATTATCAGCTTCAACTTTCCGCCCAGGCGTACGCTTCACGGATCTCTGTCGAAGAACGAACTGTGTTGCGAATCGGCAATCGCGAGACGACGGTCGAATCGCGGATGAAGTTTACTATCGTGGACCGCCCGGTTCACCAGCTCGCAATTGCCTTGCCCGATGACTTCGATCTGAAAGAAGTCGTCGCCCCCGGTACCTTCGACTGGGCGATAACTACAACCGACGGCAAACGTTTGCTGACGGTGTACTTAGCCGCCGGTGCGAGCGGCGTCTTGGACGTGGACCTGCGAGGCGGCGTCCCGCGAGAGCCTGGTGATACCGTAGCGAATCCACGATTCATCGTCCAAAACGCGGCTCGGCAGTCCGGCTTTATCGCCGTTCAGGTCGATCCATCCATCGAAGTGACGGCAGATCAGCCAGAGAACATCGAGGAAGTCCCCGTGACGCGAGTCGCCAGTTGGCTTGCGAATTCACAGCGGTCGCTGACTCGTCTCGTCATGTTCCATCGTACGGCGGATTACAGTGTTCGCTTTCGAGTCACACCGCGCCAGCCCAAAGTCAATTCGTTCAGTGTGACGAATGTCCGCGTCACACCGCGCGAGATCGAAGAGCTTGTCTTCTTGAAGTTCCTGGTCCGCAATGCTGGGATCCGCGAAGTTTCGTTTTTGCTGCCCCGGTCGCTGGAAGATGCACAGATCACGGTCCCGCTGCTGCGACAAAAAACGATCGTGCCCGTCGAGGGCGATCCCAGTCAAGTTCGCGTGAGACTTGAACTACAGGATCAAGTGATCGACGATCTGATTGTATTGGTTCAGAATTCTCGTTCGCTGAATTCCGACGGATACACCACACCGATACCGACCATCGAAATAGGAACGACCGACTTTCGCTACGTCGTGATCGAGAGTGCGGGACGCGATGAGGTCGTCGTGACCAACAGTGACGGCTTTCTCGAACTGAACCGCCAGCTGTCGCAGTGGAAACAACTCGCTCAGATTCTCCCTGGCAACATCACACAAGCCTATGTCGCAAGCGATGCGGCGGAAAATCTGCAATTGTCGATCGCCACACGCGAACGAGCGACCGTCGAAACAGCAGGTGCAAGCATCGGCATCGCCCAGACCTTGCTGCTGGTAGACGCCAACGGTGCTTATCGAGGTATGCAAGAGTATCGCGTGGACAACAAGACGGAACAATTCCTTGAGATCGAGCTGCCGGAAGGTGCCGAGTTGTGGACGGTCTTCGTCGCTGGTGAAGCGGTCAAGCCGACGGTCGTTCCCAACGCCCCGACACGCGCGCAGGTTCGTGTACCGTTGATCAAGACACAAACGGGCGACTTGGACTATTCGGTGATTCTGAAGTACGGCGGCGATTTGAACCAACTTCGGGCACTGCGACAAATCAGCTTCCCGCTGATGCGAACGATCAACATCAACGCGCAACAGAGCCACGTGCGTCTTCGGCTGCCGGAATCACAATGCTGGTTTAACATCGGCGGCAGTATGCGTCGCGTCACGGATGTCGCAGAACTAGAAGCAGACAGCGTGTCCTACGAAACACAACAATTGCAGCGGCTTATGCAAGTCATCAACAGCGAGTCGTACGATGATTTCTCGAAAGTGCGTGCTGGGAACAGCGTTAAGCAGCAGGTCCAGCAGTCGCAACTTCGGGGTCAAAGTATGCTCGGTGATCTCTATGGATCGTCACGCAACGAACGGTTGCAACGTGAATTGACGAGCAATTACGGCGTCGTGCAAGAGGCTAAGAAACAGCTTCAACAAAACGCACAGGCGCAGCCCGAGGCCAACTACTTCGGAAACGGATTTCGCTTCAGGCAACTCTACGAGGAGCAAGCCACCAATCGCGCTTCCGATGTTGTCAGCGGACTGGATAACAACTTCGATAGTGGAACGCGCGAGGGCGGCGAGAAGATCGCGGGAGGTGAGCGGCGATTCAACGAGAAATGGTTTGAAGGAAATCAATTGAGTAAAAGTTCGGACAAAAAAGAGGCTGCCGCCGCCGCGTCTCGTATCACCACTCGCTCCGGCAAGGCAAAGGCCTCGAAGCCAAGCCTCGGGCTCGACGCAGGCTTCCTAAAGGACCAACGCCAGTTACAGCTGAGCGATGAAGAGCGCCCGAAGAGCACTCTCGATGGAGTGTCGCAGATCGAGCGTTACCAACAGCGGCTCGAGATGCAGAATAAGCCCCAACAGCCCGGTCGCTCCGGGACAGCTGTACCACAAGAATCTATGCCCGCACGACAGTCCGGCGAAGCCATTGATTCATTGCGCGCACTGGAGTCACTCTCGCAACGAGGCTCCGCACGCGGAATGGCAGGAGGCGGTGGTGGATTCGGAGGTGGCGGTGGATTCGGCGGCGAGATCAGCAGCGATGGTGAACTTCCTGCGGCATCAGAAGCAGAGGTTGAGTTTCTCGCAGGTTTGCCTGCATCAGCCGGCGACTATGGCCTGACAAGCCTTGATGTCGTACTGCCCGAAGGAGGCGTCGAATACCTCTTTACGACTCCACGCGGCGATATTCAGATCACCGCCCAAAATGTCGCTACCGAGCAAGTTGATCGCGTGCTAGGTCTGTTGGCCATCCTTGCCGTATTGATTGGACTTACCCTCGCGTACCGAATCGGTCGCGCGATCATCGCGAGAATCAGCCAGCCGATACAAGGCATCGTGATGGTCTTACTTGGACTCATAAGTGTCGTCGGCGGCGTCCTGCCAATACTCGGAATCATCATGATCGTCGGCGGCATCGCGATGATAATTCGGAGTGCAACGCGAGCGGCCACCGTATCATCGAACTAAAGATCCTCCGATCACCGGCGAAGTATCGCATTTGATCGATGCGGTCAAAACTCCCAGCCCGTGACTTTTATCTCTTCGTCGACGAGGCGTTTGACGTTTACGCGGCCGCCCATTCGCAGGCCAAAGGCGTTGCCTTGGAAGATTTGTTTGTGGAAGAAGATGTTGATTGCCTTTTGCTTCATCCTGCGATGTTTGGAAACGCGCCTTAACCAGTCGACGCCACGGCGGATGTACTCGGGATCGCCGAAATCAAACAATCCGTCATACACATGAGGCTCCAGGTAATAGTGGAAGCCCTCGACCATCAAGTCGACAAGTTCCGAATGCGTTTCCAATTCGTCGTCGGTGAATTCCGCTGATTCTTGGACGACGGCGAGGACATCTTCGTGAGTTCCGTGCTTGGCGAGTCCTTGTCGATAGATGTACCCCCATTCTTCATCGCTCACCGGTCGCACGGCACCGAAGTCGATGAATCCGATACTCCCATCTTCGAGATACAGAAAGTTTCCCGGATGTGGATCGGTATATAGTTGCCGATTGTAGAACATCCGCAGACATGCCCGACTCGTGAGTTCGCCGTAGTGATCGAGCTGTGCTTGTGTTGGCTTCGAGTCCAATAACTGGTCGGCAGTCTTGCCGTCGATGTAGTCCATCACGAGCAGTCGTTTCGTCGAGTACCGTTCGTGGACTCGTGGCACGACGATGTGATCGTCTTCACCGAACAACGCTCGCGCCGCGCGAAGATTGGCGGCTTCGCGCTCGTAGTCCGTTTCGTGTTCGAGGAGCGTGCGGAATTCTTCGAACTGTGCTTTGAAACTGGTCCAGTCCTTCGTGAGCCGAATCGGAGCGAAGATTGCGGCTAGGTTTCGCATGTCTGCGCGTATCGTTCTTGCAATGCCAGGGTATTGGATCTTTACCGCTACCTGTTCTCCGGTCTTCAGCCGAGCGCGGTGGACTTGTCCCAGAGATGCGGCGGCAATTGCCTCGGTCTCGAACTCCGCAAACACGTTTTCCGGATCATCGCCCAGTTCGTTGACAAGTTGTTCGCGAATCAGCGAGTAGTGCATAGGCGGTGCCTGAAAGTGTAGAGCGCTCAGCACTTCGACGAACTGATCAGGCACCATCTCGGGCATGCTGGCAATGGCCTGTCCGGTCTTGGCGACGGCTCCACGCAAGTAGCCCATCGTTTCCAGCATCTTGATCGCGGCGCGCAGATGTGTCTCGACGAGTTGCTGCTCACGTCGGTCTTTGGTCTGAAACCAGCTTCGCATCCAATAGGCGAAGTAGGCTAACCCGATTCGAGCATGCAGGCCGCTTAAGCTGCACAGACGCCTCAACGATCCAGTCGGCATCGGTTTGGAAGCCAGGCGTTGCTGTAGCTCCCGTAGTACGTTCGAAGACGATTCCGGCTGAACGTCGTCATCGCCGGGAAGAGCATCCAAAAGTTCAATGATGGTTGGCATGTCATGTGTCTCGCTAGTAGATTTCTTTCCACAGTTCCTGATCTGTCAAGCGGCGAAGTAAGTAATACATGAGAAAGCCGCAAACAGTTTCGCGTTTCTCATTTCGCATAGCCCCATTCCTCAATGCAACAGCTCCATTCACGGGCTAGCCGGTTTCGCATATCGTCGGATAACTCCGGAAAGCTGTTCCTCGAGTACCCGTCGATGGATTGCACATAGTCTCGCAACGTCGGTTCAACGTGGTCGAAGTCAGGCAGATTCAGTTTGTCGTAGATTTGCCTCATCTGTCCCATTGGATCGCGCTCAAGCGCATCGAACGCAACCTCACAGAAATTCTCTCCGGGAATCAAATGACGCTGCTCAAAGAAAGCGTCAAAGACCTCGATGTAGTCACGTATGACTAAGTCAATATCCAGTTCAGGCTCCTGCAGAGCCCACCACGACATCACCTTTGTCCAAGTGTGCTCTGTCGATTGAAAGACGGTATAAGGATCTCTGTGAATGTGAACGAACTTCGCATCCGGGAAGAGTTCCAACAACACCTTGATCCGACTTGTGTGTCCCGGCGACTTCAGGATCAACGGTCGTCCATGCTTGAGTGTTAGCTTTCGAAGAAACCACAGAAGGGTGGACTTCCAGGCATCGACTTCGCCGGGCGTCGCATCTCGCAGCGACAGGAAGCGACGATACTTGGCACCCGTGCGAGGAAAGGCCAGCAGCCCCAGCATGAAGGAGAGTCCGGATGGAACGAGAGCGAATTCGTCTTCCTGGGGTTCGCCTATCCCGTACTTAACGTTGTCCATCGGACGGGTCGGAGGAGTAAACGACTGCATGGCGCTCGCATTCCAAGACTCCGTACACAGGAACGTATGCGGAAAAATAACCTCGTAGGTCGTGGGATACGCAAAGCGGTCATCCTTCGACAACAGGTTGTGTAAGTGCGTCGTTCCGCTTCGCCAAATCCCAAGTACAAACAACGGTGGCGGGACAGAGGTTTGCTTGATCTTGCGAGCGTAAAGAAGGTTCTCCACTCGTCGCCAGCATGAGTTGAGGACACTGCTGAACGTAATGACGGCAGCTCGCGGCCAATACTTCATGTCGATGGCGAACCGATTCTGGCGAAGCATGTTCCACCAATCGCCGAACACGACCCCGCTGAGCCCGCCTGGGCCAAAACGTTCGATGAATGTGTGTCTCCAAGCCACTCGATTTAACTCCTGTTCGCGGCCTCTTCAGCAGGTGACCTTCACTTCTTCATCGCGAATCGGATGGACGTCGATCTTCGCGCCCAGCCGGTAAAGCATTGTCCGGTAGGCCAACTCCCACCGTGTGACCAAGGGACTGGCGGAACGGCCGCGTGTGTAACGCTTCTTCGTAAGCTCCGCCAGCAGGTCGATGGTCTTGCGCAGATCCTCTGCATCGCCAAAGTCCATGACGCCCGGCTGGATCCGCGCTTTCCAGACGTGTTCACAGTACTCGACCGATTTCAATAGCCGCTCCTGATCCGATGGATCGTCGCCGATCTCGCACCAATGGCGCACGAAGTCAGAAATGTCATTGCGGTCACCGGTTTGCATCGCATGGTCGGCTCGGAGCATTGTGTCAAACGCCGCATCGTTCAAGCACCAAACGCCGCCCATGTCGATCAACCCAAGCTTGCCGTCCTGGAACAGAAAGTTTCCAGGATGCCAATCGATGTACTCCATCCGGCCTTTGTACAGCAACCGATACCAGGCTCGCATCATGAGTTCGGCGGCTTGGTTGCGGGCTTCTTGCGATGGGTTCAGCGATAAGAAGTCGTGGATGTGGACGCCGCCCACGAACTGCATCGTCAATACTCGAGCGGTCGAAAACTCCCGATAGACACGAGGCACGAGGATGTTGTCGTCTTCGGTAAACAAGTCGCGGGCCTTCTCCAACAGACGAGCTTCGTCTTCGTAGTCAGTTTCGCGCTCCAATGAGCGGCGCACTTCGTCCACTTGTGCCTTGACGTTCTCCCAGTCCTTGGTCAACCTCGCTGGTAGCAGCAGCGGCGTGAGATTTCTCAAATCAGCCCGGATCGTGCGACCGATCCCAGGATACTGGACTTTGATCGCGACTCGCTCTCCGGTCTTCAGTCGCGCACGATGCACTTGTCCCAGCGAGGCCGCCGCAAAGGCCTCGGTTTCAAATTCATCGAATAGCTCTTCCGGGTCACCGCCAAGTTCGCTGCAAAGTTGTTCGCGGATCAGCGAATAGTGCATTGCGGGTGCCTCGAAGTGCAGCTTCTCCAGTACATCAGTGAATTCGTCCGGCGCGATGTCCTTGAGATTGGCCAACGTTTGCCCCATCTTCATCACGGCTCCGCGCAGATAGCCCATCATCTCCAGTAGCTTCAGCGCGGCGCGCAGATTCGTCTCGACGAGGTCCTGTTGTCGCGCATCCGTCGACTTAAACCAACTGCGAATCCAATAGAAGAGGTAGGCGATGCCCACGCGAGCGTGTACGTCGCCGAGGTTCCACAGGCGATGCAACGAGCCGGTCGGCATCGGTCGCTTCGAAAGTTTTTCGAACAACGCGCGAGTCGCTTCTGCGGACAAGCCGCGTTCGTCGGGATCGTCGGCTCGCGGAAGGGCCTCAAGGATTTCCGCCACGCTCAGTGACATCGTTCTACCTCCTCACAAACAGGAATAGTTGGCACGGCTTCGCAAAGATCGCTGTCGCTTCATCCGTTCCCTCGTTCCTTAAGCCAGCTCACGAACATCGAAATCGATTGGTCCAACATGGCTAAGGTGTCTTCTTGCTTCGGCGACGAGTCGTTCACCCAGAACGCCAACACGCCCGTGTACAGCGTCCAATAAAGCTGCATTGCGATTGTCCACGTCGCCAGGCTTTGCCCATGACTCGAGATCGCTTCTTGAACTCTTTCGAGGTGCGCGACTCGGATTGCCTGCGCTTGTTCGTTCGATGCGGAAGCAACCATCGGCGACAAGGTCGTTTCCAAGACAGGACCGACGTAGCGGCGATACGGCTTGAGCCGCCTTAAGCCGGTGGAAACGTTCAGGAACAAATCTTCCTCCAGCGACGCTCCCTCGCGTTTTTGTTTGGCGAATTCTTCGGCCGCTCGTGCTAACGCCACAGTAACTAATGCCATAACGATGTCTTCCTTGGCGGGGAAATAGTTGAAAAGCGTTCCCGCCGCAATTCCCGCTTCATTCGCAATATCACGCGTTGTCGCCTGCTCGAATCCTTTGCTTTTGAACAAACTCAAGGCGGTATCGAGAATTCGTTTGCGCGTCGCTTGTTTGGCTTCTTCAGTAATGCGAGGCATCGGTTACCTTTGGTCTCGTATTATGAGCATGCTCATATAATATCGGGCCGTCTGCCAGTTGGCAAGAGATAAAATGAGCATGCTCATTAAAAAACTGCGCGGCGAAGAACTAATCGATGGCGCGCTGGTCGACTTCTGGGTCTACCGCGGGGAAGTGCGAGGAACTGCTCGCTGCACCAGATGCACTACTTCACGTACGAGACATTCGTCACGAACGGAGGAGTCGGGCTTGAAGCGACGACCGCATCGTTGATGTCGATGCCAGCTTCCAACCAACCCAAACGATTCACGAAGGGATCGTCGCCCTCGGCACTGGACTCGACGACATAGCGGATGTGCCCGTCTTCGTAGAGGATATTGTCACCGCTGCCGCCATGATTGGAGCGGCTGTGCCCCACCAGCTGAAGGCTCGGGGCGTCGGCCATTAAAGCAAAACTTGCTCGCCCAAGGTTTCGTGGGGCTCGGTGGCGACCATCGATAACAACTCCAAGGTTATACCCATAGCTGCCGCCTATCGATCGCTGGATCAAGACGAGCGTCCGGCCTGACGCTTGATCAATTTCGTCGAGAGATGGCACTTCCCAAACGTCTTTCCGTTGCGCCAAAGCAGAACTCGGACAGATGATACTGCTTTCGTCAGTCAGATAACCAGCGTCAAGCAACACGGGAGCGTAGATTCCGGCAACAGCACGATTACCTTCGACTGGAACTTCCGGGAAGTGACCGTGCCCCGCCTTCTCGCTGAAATCCACCAAAGCGAATCCCAGCTGACGAAGATTGTTTTGACATGCCTGCAACCGTGCGGCGTAGCGACTTTGAGAGATCGCTGGGAAGAAGAGCATCGCGCCAGCCAAACAGATTCCAGCCATGACAACGACGTCGGCAATCGACAAACGGTTGCGGCCGCGGACTTCGGCTGGCATTGCCGGGTGTAAATACTTGCCAGCGGGAGCAACCGTCGTCCGCTCCGTGATCAGCGAACAAGTTCGCTCGGCCAAGCCAGCCGGCGGCTCGAATTCTTCGTAGGTTTCGGCGAGCGGTTCCAACGTCAGCGCGAGCGATTCCAGCTCGTCATGTAACGCAGGATTAGCTGCCAGTTGCTGTTCGACTTCGATTCGTTCGGAGTCGTCCAGAGCTTCCAGCAAGTAGCCCAGCAATTGCTCTCGAATTCGATCGTTCACGTAAGCTATTCCGCGTGAGTCATGTTCCAGTACTCGTTCAGCTTCCGAATCGCTGCGTTCAAACGACTCTTGACCGTGCCGACCGGAATATCCAACGCGTCCGCTGCCTCGCGGTACTTCAATCCTTGATAGTACACGAGATGGACAACGTTTCGCATCTGGTCGGACAGTTGGTCGAGGGCTTGCTGGACCCATTCGCCACTCTCCAGGCGACTCGCCTGCGACAGCGGATCGGGATCTTCACTCACCAAGATATCAACCAACTTGGCCGAATCGTCGCTGCCTGCTCCCGCACGGTCAAGACTAACCGCCCGATGTCGCTTATCACGACGTTGAGCATCAATCGCAGCATTCGTAGCCACGGCATACAACCACGGTCGAAATCGGCGACCTTCCTCGAATTGGTGACACTTTTGATGCAGCAGCATGCACGTGGCTTGAAACACATCTTCCGCCATCTCGGGTTTGCCAAGATAACGGCATAGATAGTTGTAAAGCTCGCGTTCATACCGATGTACGAGCGCCGAAAAAAGGGAGCGATCACCGGTGGCACGATATTGGAGGAGCAATTGCTCGTCCGTCATCTGAGCTTCCTGCTCTTGCTGGAAGCTGGCCTGTTGGAAGTTTTCGATCGTGGTGGCCATTTTGTCTGTACGCAATCAAGTTGACGAGAGTTCAAGAAGGAACGAGTCAGCCGAATGGCAAATGACGATTCTCGTCCAAACCGCCATCATAGCAACCGGCACCAGAATTCGCGAATCAGCTGGGGAATCACGTCTAATGGTGCGAATTGACAGTACCAAACCGCCGACTTACACTCACGATTCGCATACGTCGCAAAACCCGTGCCACCGGAAACCAAGTGTCCAAATCGCGTTACCAATGGGCTGCGCCGGGCGACGTTAACGCGTTCTTTGGGTTGATGTTAGATAACATCGCCGACCTCCTTTTGGCAGTCGGCTTGCTGTCGGTAGTGTTTGGACTTCCTACAAACTTCGCCCTTCGTTACATGGTTCCGGGGACGGCGGTTGGGGTTCTGGTGGGGGATCTCCTGTTCTTCTGGATGGCCTTCTCGCTGGCACGTCGAACAGGGCGTAACGATGTTACCGCTATGCCGTTAGGTCTCGATACGCCCAGCACATTCGGCATGGTCTTCTTTGTTTTGGGACCTGCATTCCTTCACGCGAAGGAAAACATGTCCGTCGAGAATGCCGCGATTTACACATGGCATGTTGGAATTTGCGCCATCTTCGTGAGCGGGTTGTTCAAAACTGCCTGTGCTCTAGGAGCGAACTGGGTCAGACGTGTCGTCCCTCGCGCGGGGCTGCTTGGTTCGCTAACCGCCGTCGCGCTCGTCTTAATTAGCTTCCTGCCATTGCTCGAGATCATGCACTATCCGGTAGTTGGATTCGTGGCGCTCGCCATTGTGCTGACCACGCTCGTCGCAAAGATTCGCGTGCCGGGCAGAATCCCTGGAGCCTTGGCCGCGACGCTCGTGGCCGGCGCCGTCTACTACCTGATGGTCGGCTTGGATGTGATCCATCACGATTGGGGACAGTTCGCAGAGGCTCGCCAAGGGCTCTTGCCTTATGAATGGCTAGGCGTCTTCCGCTTCGAGTGGATCGCGGTGTTACCGGATTCGTTACAGTACCTGCCCGTCGTAATTCCCTTCGCTCTCGGAACAGTCGTCGGCGGGATCGATTGCACCGAGAGTGCCGCCGCGGCTGGCGATGACTTTGATACTCGGAAAGTCATCGGCGTCGAAGCATTAGCGACGATCGTGGCAAGTCTCTGTGGCGGCGTGATTCAAACAACACCTTACATCGGGCATCCTGCTTACAAGGCGATGGGCGGTCGAGCCGCTTACACGTTGGCGACCGCTCTGTTCGTCGGCGGAGCGGGACTGCTTGGTTACTTCGGATATCTTTATGCGATCATTCCGAAGGCCACGGTGTTTCCGATTCTTGTGTTCGTCGGATTGGAGATCACCGCTCAGAGTTTCCAAGCCACCGCGAAGAAACACTACACAGCCGTCGCCTTGGCCTGCGTTCCGGCACTCGCCGCATTGGCATTGATCTTCATCGATAAGATCTTCGGAGAGTTGGCTGCGCAAGGTGTTGCGATCGCGTCGCTAAGCGAATCGTTGCAACTTGAACTACAAACGGTTCGAGTTCTGGCGAGCGGGTTCATTGTGACGAGCTTGTTGTGGGCTTCGGGACTCGCTGCAATTATCGATCGGCGATTGAACGTCGGTGCTGTCTACTTTGGAATCGCAGCGATTTGCAGCTTCTTCGGCGTCATCCACTCGCCATTGCCTGGCAGCCCAATGTTTCTGCCATGGAATCTTGATGCGGCATCAATTGAAACGCCCTTGCAATACGGTGGCGGATATCTGCTAACCGCCGCAGTGTTACTCGTTTGGCACTGTTGGCTTCAGCAAGCAGACGAACGCGATGGCTCGTCGCGTTCAGCCTGATGTAGGGCTGAGCAACTTCAGCCCCGGCGCATGTAAGTAGTTTTGCCCGCGCCGGGCGGCTTCCGATGAAAGACTCGCCGCCGTGCCTGCCGCTCGCTTGAACAACTTGCCGAACTTTTGCACCAAGTCGCACCAACTGACTGCATCTAAGCCCAGCCGCTCTAAGATAGGAGCCAACTCCGACGGGATCGTGCCTCGCTTGCCGGAACGAAGCTGACGGCCCGTCCAATCCAATAACTCCAGATACTTCGATAACGACATCGACAGGAATCCCTTCAAGCTTGCGCGCCGACCGCATGGACTGGCATCGGCACCGGTCGCGTCCGATCGCTCGTTGATCTCCAGCGGACTCATCCAACCACTCTTGCGACGACACCGGCTCCGCTCCCAAGCATGAGTCGCACGCGTTCGTTTGCCTCGCTCGTTCGACTTGCCAGCCAGCACGACAACCGCATCTTCGCTGCGTTCTTTCAAGTCATCGATGCGATCCTTGGCTCCCGTGTATTCGGAATCTTCCAGCGACTTGGCCAACGCGGCTCGCACTGGATTCAAATCGACATACGCCGCACAAGCCAACAACGACGCTTCGTCCAACAACAACTGAGCCTTATAACGGCCTTCCCAAAACCGGCCCGTGCATTGGTCTTCCTTGTTGGCTCGCCGAGCAATGTTCTCCGCCGTGCATCGCATCCACCAACTGACATCCGACAACCGCCGCCGGACTTCAGCCAGTCGTTCGGCATTACCCGTCACCATGTTGACCTCTTCGTCGGTCGCTTCGTCAGGTGATCCGTCCGCCAATCGCCGTTGTGGAAACAGCTTCAGCCAACGCCGAGCCGCCTCGTCATCGCTCCAAGTCGCCACGACATCCGGCCGACTGCGTAGCACCACATGCAGATGATTCGACAACACGGTATAGGTCAGACAATCGATGGCAAACACCGAGGCGAGAAACTCCATCCGATCACGAATCCACTGCCTCCGATGCTCAAACGATTTCCCTGTAACAACATCATTGCCGCAGAGAAACGCTCGTCTCACACAGCGTTGCACGGCATGAACGACTTGCACTTCGCTAGGAACCAGATACTCCCCTCGAGCCAATCGCGGCATGATCTTGCTCCTATGAGTTGGTTGATGAGCGGCATCCTAACGGAATCGAGGAACGGTGGCAATATAAGTATGGGTGTCCCTGTTATCCCTGATATAAGTATGGGTGTCCCTGTTATCCGCCTGTTATCCCCCTGTTATCCCATCCTGTTATCCCATCCTGTTATCCCATCCCGCGTGTGATGGAGTGTCATGCCGAACGCGCTGCGGCGCACGTCTACGTGTGGTCGCCCGCGTTGCTGGCAACGTTATCGAGAGAAAAATGTGCGGACGCCAAAACGCGTCCTTCCTAGCCGGTTCCAACGATGATTGCGGCAGGGAAGCGCGAGAACCGGTTTGCATTACTCGAACGGTTTTCCGACGAGATGGTGATAGCGTGCCTGCTGATCAGGCGTCAAAGACTCAATCACAGTTCGCAGGGCTTGTTTCCAGCTTCCGTTGAGTTCGTCGGCAACTCGCTCGGCACCCTCGGTGTACTCGGTATTGAGGCGATTGCGTTGATCGTCGGTCAGATTCAACGCCGAAGCGACCGTCTCCCGCGTTAGTGGAGTCAACGCCCTGTCTTTCTCGCTACTCTGGACCTGGAACACAATTTGGTTGAGGCGCCGAATTTGGTGAGGAAGCAGAATGCTTCCCTCTTCTTTCATGCACGATTGTGCAAGCTCTTCGAACGCTTTCGCTAAATACTCGCTACGCGCTTCGGGCTGAAGATCACGTCGTTCTCGCTTCAGTTCCCTTTCACGTGTAGAAAACCGGTCCTGCAGCTTCTTGATCTCCGGATACTGCTCATCGATGAGTTCTACCTCGCGTCGAATTGCTTCCGAGCAAAGCAAATACAATCGAGGGCATCGCAGCGCAAACTCCTTGTCGACGGTATTCGACAGTGATACCCCCGACATCGTAAGGTCGTAAGGATCGCCGTAGAGTTCTTTGAACCGCGATTGCTGTTCAGCCGTCAAAATTTGATCGATTCTGTTGTTGTGCATTGTGTTCAGTTGACTCATGTGTTCCGACAACTTGTTGATCTCCACTCTTCTAGCTCGATCAAGCGCGATCATCTCGTCGTTGCTCAACTCGAGCGCCGCAATAAAATCGGCGTAAAGCAGTGGCCGCATCTCGTGCATTCGAATCAACTTCTGAAAACAGACTTGCTGCAACCGCTGAAACTGTTGCTCCGACAGTGTCTGTGTAAGAGCGGGGTGAATCGTTCGATTCAGGGCGAGGATCGCCGACTTGCGATCGACAACCTCGCCATCTGCGCGCTGGTCAATGGATCGCTTCATGGCAGCGAAATTGGCATTGCGATACTGTACCAGCGTCTGTTCAAGCTGCGCGATTTGCACGTCGGTGACTGCGAGTTCTTCACGGATCGCCGGGTCAACCAGAACAAAGTGCAACGCAGTCGGGCCGAATACCGGGTCCAGTAAGTACTCGCCACCATTCACCTGCGTCGGAGATAGAGCGCTCCCCCAGAGCATAAGCCATCCCGCGAATGAAAAAGACCCGCAAAATACTGAACATATTCGAACCATCATTGAGGCTCCGGGAAATTCAATGGCACTGCGGGTAACGGATCAACCGGGTCGTCGGACTACGGCCCCATAAGCAGGTCTTCGGACCATTCCTTTACGTCGGACTTCTGAACCCACGACAGTGTCGGAATGTCATAATCCGACCACCAGTCAGTCAACTTATAGTGGAGTTCACCGTTCTGCACCTTCCGTTCGAGACGCTGACCGCTTTTCATGCTCGTCTCCAAATCAACGGACGAATCCTCTTCGAGCGTCACGGTAAACGAATCGTTGTCAAAGACCCAATCCCAAAGGACGTCAGCGCCAATTGTGAGAATTCCCGCATGTACCGGCGGAAGCAACGTGCCGGCGCTTCCCCGCGTATAGGTAATAGTCCTCCATCTCTTGGAGCGCTCGTGAGCGCCAAGCAAGTTGGAAAACAGCGTCGCTTGAGTAAGTGTCCGTTGAGTCGTATTTCAAGTGGTAGCCACTAACATCCATCTTGACCCAGAATGCTTCCGGCGCGTTTGCCTGCACGCTCGAATTCGTCAACGCTATCGTCATCCGCTCATCTTCACTGTTATAGATGACGTCGCCGGCACCACTTGCGTCACGACCGTCGCCTTGAAAAGAACGTCCACGATACTTTTCTCGTGTTCGAGAGAATCCGTCTCCTGTTGTCTCAACTTTCGGGTTGAGCCAAGTACCATCGCCTTCCTCGTGATAATACCAATCATCCAGTGGCATGGCGGGCAAAACAGTAACCAGTACTGTTTCGCCACTCGTCGGATCTTCAAGAGTCGGTTCCATACACGGCGGATCTTGCCCGAATGCCGATCCGGTGAGGAAGAGAGCCAAAGGGACTCGCAATATCAATTTGCTTAACGATGGACAGCGCATGGGCGAACTCCACATTACAATGTTGATGCCGGGTGGCGACATTGTGCCACGCTTCAAAACTACCGTCTGTAGATGCAAATCCTAGCCTCGCTTGCGGACCACTGTCAAGCATGTTTCCAAATAGGCTATCTCCAACCGACGACATCAATCGAACTTAGGATAATCGTGAGCCCCGCGGCCAGTAGTCGGCCCAGAAATCGTCGCTGAATGACTGGGCCGATGGATCGCGATTGCCCGTTGACGGTTCCGATTGGATCCCGAACCCTAATGCGGATCAGCGATCCACCGGCACCGGATGCTTTGCGTGGCCCCGAGTATCTGCAGCGGACGCTTGCGGCGATGCATCAAGTAAATCATGAGAGATTGCCGTACACCCTAGAGCACTGGCGGGTCTGACGGGGACGGTTCCCGTGCTTCTAGGGCGGCGAAGGGTCTTCAACTTGCCGGAGCACACTCCGTCGTCGCACGTTAAAGCCAAGGACGTGCGCTCCATTGATCGAAGGATTAACAGAAGGATTAACAGGGATACCCATAGTTCTTTGCCGCCACATTGTCGAAGATGCTGGCGGTTCGCACAATGACAGTGCCTGTAATCGACCTATCGGTTGCGAGCGGGCGGTTGCCGTACGGGTTTCAAGCTGGGAGCGCGCGGGGCGACTGTCGATTCAACGCTTGAGTAGCGAAGGAGATGTTACTGAAGCGATGGCTCGTCGCGCTCAGCCTGATGTAGGGCTGAGCAACCTCAACCCCGGCAGGGTGGCACTGGCAGCTTGCCTGCCAGTACTCTTCTGCATCGAAAGCGACCGGCAACTGAGACCCGACCCGGTTTGTTCCAGCAGTAAGCGAAGGTTACAACGTTGATCGAGAGTGGTACACTTCGAATCGCTCTTATTCGCGAGAGCTATAGACTTGTTTTACAGTAGAAGCAGTTTCAAAACCGATTTGGGAACTGTGGCCGGGGCGTCCGCATCGACACCAATTCACCCTGCTTTCCGTTCGAGGTTGAACAAGTCGACCAGGGGCTAATTAGAGTCAGCGTAATGAAGGACCTGGAGCTAGAACATTGAGCCTACAGCGTATACTCGAACCCGAAGTGATGGACACGCCCGAGGAGGCCTGCGACTACAACGAGATGGATCACTCGGAAGTTAATCGCGTATTCGTTGACGATCTGCTCGCATGCGGCGAGGTCTCCGGCGATATCCTCGATCTGGGGACGGGAACCGCTTTGATTCCAATCGCGCTGTGCGAGCGCGTCGACGAGTGTCGTGTGATGGCAAGCGACATGTCGGCCAGCATGCTCGATTTGGCAGTTTACAATCTTGCGGTAACGCCGACGGCGGAACGGATTCAGCTCGATCAGGCCGACGCGAAGCAGTTGCACTACGAGGATGAGCAGTTCGATATCGTCATGTCGAACAGTATCGTCCATCACATTCCCGAGCCTTTGATTGCTCTACGCGAAGCTGTACGAGTCGCGAAGCACGGCGGATTGCTCTTCTTTCGCGACCTGATGCGTCCGCCGAACTCGGACGACGTCGATCAGCTCGTCACAACCTATGCCGCTGAAGCGAACGATCATCAACGAAAGATGTTTGACGATTCGCTACGTGCTGCACTCGATTTGGAAGAGATCCGCGAACTCGTTTTCAGCCTCGGCTTTGCCAAAGAGACAGTGCAAGCCACGAGCGATCGACATTGGACTTGGATCGCGCGGAAGCCTGCAACTGGTTCCGACGCGATTTTCTAGAGAAAGTCCAAAAATGGCTTGGGAAATCCGGGAGGCAAGTCCTCAAGGGTTGCAGTAGCTGATGTTGGCGACCAAAATTTCAGGAACGAAGCATGCGGCACGATAGTAGCCAACCTAGCAGTCAGTCCTTGTGTGAGCTGAGATGTCATTTGACCCTTATCACCAATGGTTGGGCATTCCACCCGCCGAGCAACCACCGAATTACTATCGACTGCTTGGCGTCGGTGTCTTTGAGAGCAATCCTGATGTGATCAGCAGTGCTGCCGATCGCCAAATGGCACACGTCAAGACTTTTCAGATGGGACAGCATGTTGCCGCGTCGCAGCGCCTGCTAAGCGAGGTGGTCGCGGCTCGTGGCTGTTTGCTGAACGACGAATCGCGCGCCGCGTATGACTTCGAGTTGCGGTCAGCGGCAACAACGCCACCACCAGCATCAACTGCTGCAACGGTAGCCGTCCCGGAGATCTCTACATCAGCTCCTTCAAGGCGAAAGCCACAAGGTCGCTCGCCACAAAAGGTCCTCGTCATCACGAGTGTGGTCGCGATTGTTGCCATCGTGCTGATCGTCGTTAGCATCATCTTCCGCTCTGGGGGCCGCGATCTAGCAGAGCATCCCGTACGCCCGATGGAGAATCCGGCGGACACGAACACTTCCGAACAGAAAGCGGGCGAAACATCTCCACTGGTGCCAGCGCTACCAGAGGCAGATGTTAATGCTTCCATGGTGACGGAGAATCCAAAGCCCACGGCAATGGTCACGCCAAACGAAGTTTCGGTGCCCGATGCGATTCCAGAATCATCGACCGAGCCCACGGAGGTGGAACCTGTTGAAGCGGACAATGTGATTGAACCGGTCTTGGACCCCGAGCCTCCGGCACCAACTCTCGAGCCGGAACCGCCGCCGAAAAGCGAGTTCCAACTTCCCGGCAAATCGCCAATTCCCGGCCAGGCGGAGCAAGCGGTCGCCAAGGCGCTAGTCAGAGAGGTCTATCAACCAGAATACGAACAAGCGGAGACATTCGATCAGAAGGGCGCCGTCGCCAAAAAGCTTTTAGCGGCAGCTAAAGATCCAGGGAACGACGCCAATGCCCGCTACGCCATGTTGGACGTGTCGCGCGTTATGGCCGTCCAGGCTGGCGACGCCGACGGCACATTTGCGGCGATCGATGAAATGGATGCGTACTTCGAAATCGACGCGCTGGTACTCAAGCAAGCAGCTCTCCAGGCGTGGGCCAAGAAGACATTAAAGAAAGAGATTCGTGCGGAATTGGCGAAACGCATGCCGCCTGTTGCCGAGGAAGCGGCACGGTACGAACGGTATGATGTCGCGTTGACTCTGTTGCAACTTGCTCGCGATACGGCACGTCGGGCGGGCGATGTCCAATTCGCCAAGGATGCGGCAGCGCGATTGAAAGAGATTAACGAGATCGCAACACAGTTCGCCGAAGTCAAACGAGCATTGGAACTTTTGGCCGTCGACAATTCCGACGAAGCGGCGAACGAGATCGTCGGTCGATACTACTGCATGGTGCGCGGCGACTGGGACGGCGGCTTGCCGTTGCTGGCAAAGAGTGGGAAGGGCGCGTTGCAGACATCCGCCGAACGAGACTTGAGTGGCGCCGATCCAGGTGAACAGCAGCTTGCTCTTGGCGACATGTGGTGGGAATTGGCGCAGGAGGAAGAGGCTGGCATCGCCCAGCAATTGCTGGTTCGCGCGCATCATTGGTACTCAGCCGCCGCGCCCAACCTGAGCGGCTTAGCAAGAGCAAAATGCGAAAAGCGGCTCGCCGAAACGGCACTGGCAGCCGCCAGTGTGGCGGGAGTTCAAGGGACGCTCAGTGCGAAGAGCCGTACCGGCCTCGTATTCGATGGAACTGGCTGGATCGAGACGGATTTGAAATATGATGGCAAGACTCCGCTGACCATTGAAGCTTGGGTCACTCCCGCCGGCGGCGTCGGCCAAATCGTCGCCAACTGCCATGGGAATGGGCTCGCCCTGCAAGCCACAGCGACCGGCCACTGGGGATTCCACGTGCGCGATAACAAGACGTATCAACAAGGCACCTCGAACGACAACGTACGGATTGGGCATCGGACCCATGTGGCTGGTGTTTTCGATGGTCGCATGGTTCGCCTGTACGTCAACGGGCAACTCCAAGATCAAGTCGGCACAATGACCAGTGGTAACAAGGTGTCCCCTTTCCACTTCATGATTGGCGCGGATCCTGACTTTAACTCAAAGCCACAGTCGCACTTTAAGGGCAGCATCGACTCCGTGCACGTGGCGTTCGCGGATCTGTACCAAAGGAACTTTACTCCGCGAGATCCTCCGACGCGGACACCTGCGAGCGTTTTGCTTTTGAAATTGGATGAAGGTGAAGGTGATATCGCGAAGGATACGTCAGCCCGCCGGCACGACGCAAAGATCCACGGCGCGAAGTGGAAGAGTGGTGCACCGAAAACTTCCCCGATCATCGTCACTCCAAAATCTGGATCCTCGCTATCATTTCTTCGCGATGCCTTGTTAGTTCTGACGCTCGACCCGCTTGAATCAGGTGTGCGCGACTCGGGACCGAAAGGTCAAATTGTCGAAGTCAACGGTGCCCAGGTGACTGCCGCAGGCAAAGTGGGAAATGCCCTGACTTTCGACGGTATCTCGAATGCCGTGGCCTTTCCACAGCTCAGGGACCACATCGTTCAGGATTTGAAAGCCATCAGCCTCTGTGGATGGGCGCGCTCGAATGAGTTGAAACCAACGGCGTTTTTATTTGATGTCGGTTTTTACGCCGACAAAGCTATCTCCGTGCTAAACGAAGACAACCAACTAACATTTAACCTCGTGGCGAACCTTGTCAAAACGCCAGACCTCGATATTCGCCAATGGTATCACTTTGCTGCGGTCTGGGATGGTGTTGACCAGCGGCTCTATGTCAACGGTGAATTGAAAGCGATGGCGAGACCGTCGCGACCCGTTTCGCTGACTTCGAACACGATCGACAACTTGCCGGCCCATTTGGGCGCCAACGTGAAACCTGACAAGCGACGCAAGGATCGCTTTTACAATGGGCTCATTGACGAATTCGTGATCGTACCCCAGGCTCTGAGCGAACGAGAAATCCAGCAGCTATACCGGTTAGGTGTTGCAGGATTCGCTTTGAACTAGGCAGCGGATCGTCGCTGCTCGGTTCGCTCTCGCTGCAGCAGTTCTTCACAACCAGCGACAACGCTATCAACATCGATCTCCAGCATCGCGTCATTGCTCGCGCGACGCCGCTCACGGCTCGTACCGTCGTGATAACGAATCTGGATGTGAATGTGTTGTGGCCCGTAGGCACCGCTGGCTTCCGACCGAGTGGTCCCGTGAAGTCCGACACAAGGCGTTCCGCCAGCCGACGCTATATGCAAGGGTCCGGTATCTGATCCGACAAACATTCGAGCGCGTCGCAAAACGGAAGCGAGTTCCGGAAGTGTCGTCGGTGGTGCAAGTACGGCGCGGCCACCAGAACACGCAACAATCTCCTCCGCCCAATCCCGTTCTCTCGCGCCGGACCAAAGTACGAAGGAAGGAAGTTGATATCGCTCGCCGAGGCAACGCGCAACGCGACCATACCGGTATGTCGACCACAACCGCGAGTCCCAACCGGCACCCGGATTGATCGCAATAAAGTCGCAACCCAGATGTGCGGAGTTAATCATCGTGTCGACTTTGCTTTCGACCGCTGACATCACGGGTAGATCGAAACGCACTACCGACTCTTCAATGCCAAGAGGCCTCAATAACTCAAGTTGAGCATCAACAAGATGCGTTGTAGTCGGCGTGACTAATTCGCCATTGAACCAACGGCTCAATTCGCGACCGCGCGGACGGGCGAATCCAATTCGCCGCTCGGCACCTGACAACCAACTCACGATTGCACTCTTCGTAAGCCCCTGTGGATCGATCGCGATATCGAACTTGTTCGAACGGAGCTTAGATCGCAGCCGCCGGATCTCCGCAAGCGACTTCAGCCATCCTTTCGATACAACGATTAATTCATCGAGCGCGGCGTGACCCTCCAGCAGCTTTGCCGGGCCGCGTTCGGTTACCCAGCCAATATACGACTCGGGAAACTGAGCACGAATCGAACACAACATCGGTGTCGTCAGAACACAATCGCCGATAGCACTAAGCCGTGATATTAGGATTCGCGGGGCTCGTTGATCGCTCATGGTGAGTGCTTCTCCCAAACGCACAAAGCGAGACGCCTACTGACTTGTTGCATCCGTTTGTGGTACTGGCGGGAGCAACGCTGTTGGTGGCGGAGTTAGTGGCGTATCCGTCGTAGGCGGTGGAACCGGTCGTTGCTGCTCGGGCCAACGTGTAACGGGTTCGCTGCCCGGCACACGCGTTGGAGCAAGCACGACCGGCGGAAGTTGCTGTTCGTAACCAACAACGCCAAACTCGGCGTTCGTCGGCGGAGCTGTCGATCGAGGAAAGTAAAACTGATCGCGATACGAAACGGCCGGTCCTGCTGCCGGCGTACCGTCGTTGTTCAGTCGCGGAATGCGAATGCGACTGCCGGCGAATTGCGTTCCTTCATAAATGCTCCCACGTTGGAAAGGCCCAGCACCAAACACCCAATAGTCCTGCGCCGTACTCTTTGCTTGCGACGTTCCGGACTGCCACACGGGTCGCCGACTCTCGCGTTCATAGGCAAAGACTGCGATCTTCGCAGCCCCCAAGTGCGCGTCCTTCTTGGCAAACGAGAGTTCCGGAATTGCGGGAACAGCCGGAGTATTCGGAATGAAGGTTGCGGCCGTCGAAAGCGCGTTGTTGGCGGGCACGCCATACACAACTTCGTGTCCGGTCGTACCCAGAGTTCCGACACGTGCCTCGACAACAAAATCCGCGTCCTCTTCATCCTCCTGCAACCGACAATCGGCCGCAACCATTTGCTGACGCAACGAGCTGATGATGTAGTCGGAGTTGACGAATCCGATGCCTTTGACGCTCTTGATGTATTGAGAATCGAAATAGACTTTCTGCCCAGCCATCGCACCAAAGTCAATTCCGGTGATCGCTTGGTCAACGGCATCCGAGACGAGCAGTTGGTCGGTCGCCAATCGCGTCTTCGTCGTGCCACAACCTACCAAGCAGATCATCGCGAGTACGCTGATAGCGCGCGGCACCGCCCGCGATGTTAGGTTATTCAGCGTGCTAGCAGCTTCCAATTGCATCAATCGTTCAGCCAGTTCATTTCTAGGAAATGGTCGGGGAGTATAGCGAAACCACGATGTTGCCGAAACGCATCTTCTCGTTTCGATGCAGCGCATTACTGCTCCTCACGCCTGAACCGGTGCTATGGTTTAGATGTCACCCGGTTTCGAGGCGATACTGAATCGTGGAATTCCAAGCGTTAGGTGCCGGAAACCTTTGAAACATAAGGAGTTGTGGGATGTCGCAAGTCGTTACGCACGAATCGTGGTTTACACGTTTGGGTGGCTCCATCAAGGGCGTTCTCTGCGGTTTTGTTCTCTTTGCCGTTTCATTTCCCATCCTGTTTATGAACGAGGGTCGAGCTGTCAAAACAGCGAAAGCGCTCGAAGAAGGAGAGTCTGCGGTCGTCGAAGCCTCCATCGAAGCAGTCGACTCTGCGAACGAAGGCAAGTTCGTGCATCTCGTCGGTCGAGCGACGACTGACGCGGTTCTGGAAGACGACCTGTTCGGAGTCTCGGTAAACTCCATTCGCCTGACTCGCCACGTCGAAACGCTCCAGTGGCAGGAGAAGCAGGAGCGAGAGACTCGGAAGAAGCTCGGCGGAGGAACAGAGACGGTCACAACTTACTCGTATGTTCAGGAGTGGTTTCCCAAGCTGATCAACTCGTCTCGCTTTCACGAAGCAACGACACACCAAAACCCAACCGACATCCCCTTTCAGCAATTGACAAAAGAGACGTCCGATGTCTTCGTCGGTGCCCATCGATTACCAAAGTCGCTAATCCAACAGATTACGACAACGGAGCCCATCGAAGTCGAACTCGAACATGTCCAAAAGGAGTGGGCTGAAGGCCTCCGTTCCTACACTGACGCAGATTCGAATCTAAACGGCTTCTACTGGTCACGTTCGAGTGATACCGATTCAAAGATCGGTGACGTGCGTATCTTGTTCGCGGCAACACGTCCCACCGAAGTTAGCATCATGGCACAGCAGACTCGCGACACATTTACACCGTTCATCGCCAAAAACGGGCGCCAGCTCAACATGCTCACCATCGGGACCGCCACGTCAGAACAAATGATTGCCACGGCAGCGGCCGAGAATTCGATGTGGACGTGGATTTTGCGAGCCGTTGGCACGATCATGATGTTCGCCGGAATCACTCTTGTCGCTCGTCCACTTTCCGTTCTCGCAGACGTTTTTCCACCCGTGGGAACCGTCGTCGAGATGGGGACAGGTTTGGTCGCAGTTTTGGTCGCCGGCGCGTTCTCATTGGCAACGATCAGCTTCGCTTGGCTGTTCTATCGTCCATTGATCGGCGTTCCCATGTTGCTGGCCGGGATCGGACTGATTGCATTCCTGGTGACAAAGCTCGTGCCTCGGTCAGAGCCCGCAAAAACCGAAGAACAACTGTTCGTTGATCGCCCCTTCGGCTCGGAAGGAACGCAGCAACCATCGAACAACTCGCTTGGTGTTTAAGTTGCGACGACTAGATCGGTCCTGCAGTAAGTGTAGCGTTGTTTCGTCAAGAATCCCTTTGATTCAGACCGCCACAGCCGCTACACGTCCGTGCGACTCGCACTAGCGGAGTGCTTCCAACACGAAATCAAGTGCTTGTTTGGTGTCCTCGTAAGACGTACTGTGTCCACCCTTCGGTCGATGCACACTGAGTACATGTTCGTTCTTTCGGCGTACTTCCGCGATCAATCTCAACACGCTATCGGGCGGGACAACTTCGTCCGCGCCGCAAGTTGTCGCAGCAAATGGCATCGTGAACCGTGCGGGGAAGAACTCCGCACTTCGCTTTCGATACTCCTCGGGAACCTGCTGCTTTGTCCCACCGTATGATTCGGCAATGGCATCGAGAAAGCGTTCGTACTCGATCAGGTTGGCGGTTCCATTGAGCGATACAACGCCGTCGATCAACTCGGGGCGCAGCGCCGCAAATGTTAACGCTCCGGTCCCGCCCATCGAGCCGCCGCATACGATCACGCGTTCAATCCGAAACTGTTTCTTGATCGACTCGATAATCTGCACCACGTCCGCCTCGGCTTTGGGCCCCATCCAGGACGTCTTCGCACGGTAGTCGGGCGACACGAGCAACATCCCGTTCGCTGCTGCGACGTCGCGAGTCGCTTGGCATTCGCCGCGCTCCTGCCGAACGAACTGCCATCGATCTGATCCGTGACCATGCAACGCGATGATCACCGATACGGGGCCAACGGGTTTGAAACCATCGGGTATGACGATAACGTACTTCTGTTCCGATCCATCACATGTGGCAATGAAATTTCGGTCTTCAATCGTCGGCGCCGCGATCGATTGGCCCACGAACACGCTGGATACTGCAGCGTAAAACGCGACAACGGCCGATCGTTGTAAACACATGTTGAGACGAGCGAACGTAGCCATCGGGAACTCACTGAGCATGATTCGTGGATAAACATCACGTTGCACTAAGGAACTGAGTATACTGTCGGGGAAGTACATTCAACACGCGACACTTTCGCCTATTAATTCTCGTTCCGTGGAGTTAAACGCTCATGCCAGCTCGAATCAACCGACGGGGCTTCCTGCAAACATCGACAGCGCTCGGTATCGCTGCATCTTCCGGTCCCTTACTGAATCCGGCGCGGGTACTCGGAGCAAACGAGCGGCTCAATATCGGAGTGATCGGAGTTGGCGGTCGAGGTGCTAGTGACTTGGCTGGAGTTGCACACGAAAACATTGTGGCGCTGTGTGATGTCGATGAAGGCCGTTTGAGTGCCGCGGCATCAAAGCACGCGTCGGCAAAGAAGTATGTCGACTATCGCAAGCTGCTCGAGCAAGACGACCTTGATGCCGTCGTCGTCGCAACGCCCGATCACAATCACGCTCCAGCGACGGTACGCGCTCTGCGACGCGGCTTGCATGTCTACTGCGAAAAGCCGCTGACACACACAGTTGCCGAAGCACGATTGATCACCGAACTGACCGCCGAGAAGAAGCTGGCGACTCAGATGGGAACACAGAACCACGAACATCCCGGTTACCTGCGCCTGGTCGAGCTACTGCAATCAGGAGCGATCGGCAACGTCAAGGAAGTGCATGTCATCACAGATCGGCCGGGTCGTTGGTGGCCACAGGGGCTCGATCGACCGACTGACAAGCCGCCCGTTCCTGCAGGATTCCACTGGGATCTATGGCTGGGCCCGGCGAGCGAACGCGACTATCACGGTGCCTACGCGCCGTTCAAATGGCGCGGCTGGTGGGACTTTGGTTGTGGTGCCGTGGGAGACATGGCGATTCACTTGATGGACCCCACGTTCTGGGCGTTGGAGTTGGGAGGCCCCGTGAAAGTGACGTCGAAAGGTCCGGCACCCAACGCGCACAGCGCACCTAAGTGGATGGAGACGAAGTTTGAATTCGGAAAACGAGGCAAGTTGGCCCCTGTCGACGTCTACTGGTACGAAGGCGAAGTCAAACCGCGTGAGGAAATTGCCAAGGAATTACCCATGAACGGCTCGTTATTCATCGGCGACAAGGGCCGCATCGCAATCGCACACGGAGGCAATCCGATGCTGTTGCCCGAAGATAAGTTCGCCGATTTCAAAGGTCCCGATTCGTACTTGCCTACCTCGCCGGGACACCATCAGCAATGGATCGACGCCTGCAAGGTCGGCAGCCGCACCGGCAGCCCCTTCACCTACGCCGGCCCCTTTACCGAGGTCGTGTTGCTCGGCAACGTCGCCTATCGAGTCGGCAAGACGATTGAGTTCGACCCCGAGGCGATGAAAGTCGCCAACGCCCCGAAAGCGAATCAGTATCTGGACAAAGAGTATCGGAAAGGTTGGGAGATCTAGTGCATTGTCAAACCCAAAATTAGGGTGGCTTCGATGCATGTAGGGTGTCGGCGTCAGCCGCACCAACGGCATTCTGTACGCAAGGTGCGGCTGACGCCGACATCCTACATTTTGATCCTATCCTAGAATTACGCTTTGACGAAGCACCAGTCGCGAGACGCGTCTTAGATGTTTCGGTAATAACCATGTTCAATCGCAAGCCACTCGTGGTCGCCGTGGTTCCCGCTTTCGTCGTTGGAATCATCTTCGAAATCTTCATTGGACTTCGCCACGATTACACAGGTCACTACGCAGCAGGCTATGGAGCTGGAATTCTCAGATGGAGCCGTTGGTAACGTGCCCAACTTACCCGAGATCACAGTGACAGCTTCGCGTTTTAAGCTCACGCGCGGAGATCATGAAGAACTTGAAGTCAACTGGGATAGCATTGTCGAAATCATTGCGTTCAAGCGCGACATGTTCGGATATGACGTCATCTGTCTTTGTTTTCGCGTAAGCGAGAACGACGATTTCATTGAAGTCGCAGAAGACTTTCCTGGCCACAGCGCATTCATCCAAGAGCTCACAAGTCGGTTCGCTCTCGCCGAGAATTGGTGGAACGATGTTGCATTTCCGGCCTTCGCCACAAACGCGTCAACAATTTGGCGTGCAGAGTGACCCATCTTGCTAACCGACTAGTTTCCGATTAAACGCACCCTCATTGATCGTCGGTCGTTCCGGCCGACCTTTGTGGTCGTAGGTAAGCTTCATGTTGTTCACACCAAGCAACCCAAGAACCGAGGCGTGAATGTCCTTGACATGCATTCTGTCTTCGATGGCGTACAGGCCGAGTTCGTCCGTCGCACCAATCGTCTGGCCGCCTTTGACTCCACCGCCCGCCATCCAGATCGAAAAGCCAGTCGGGTTGTGATCGCGGCCGTCACCTTTTTCGCTCATCGGCGTGCGACCGAATTCGCCGCCCCAGATCACAAGCGTTTCGTCGAGTAATCCGCGCTGCTTAAGATCCTTCAGCAATCCCGCAACCGGCTTGTCCATCGAGCGGCAGAGACGTGAATGGTTGGCTTCGATCTGTGTGTGCGAATCCCACTTGCTGCCGGTTCCGCTGTAAAGCTGTACAAAACGAACACCGCGCTCGACCAAACGTCGCGCGAGCAAACAGTTGCGCCCAAATGTCTTGGTTTCCCCTTGGTCGAGCCCGTACAGTTGTTGCGTTGCTTCTGTCTCTTGAGCGAGATCAACGGCGGCAGGAGCCTGTGCTTGCATTCGGAAAGCCAACTCGTAACTCTCGATGCGGGCGTCAAGTTCGCTCTGCTGTAACCGACTCTCCGCGTGCGATTGATTGAACTGTTGAAGTAGCGAGAGCTTCTCTTGTTGTCGCTCGTTCGAGTAACCTTTCGGCAGATTCAAATTGGCAATCGGTTCGTCACTCGCACCGTCAATGCGAACCCCTTGATGCGTCGCTGGCATGAATCCGCTGCCCCAATTGCGCGGTCCATTCACTGGCCTGCCAGAGCTGTCGCACATCACGACGAATGACGGCAAGTTCTCATTCGCCGTCCCTAGCCCGTAGTTAACCCACGAACCAAGCGACGGGCGCCCCGCGAAGTTGATGCAAGTATTCATCTGACAGACGCCGCCAGCATGGTTGATGCCGTTGGTCCAGCACGAGCGAATCACCGCAATCTCGTCCATGCACTCGGCAATATTCGGAATCCATTCGGAAGCCCACATGCCGCTTCGACCGTGCCGCTTCCAAGTGCGAGGCGCCGCAAGTAACGGCGCGCCTCGCTCCCCCATCGCCGTAATGGGTTCTTTGAAGCCAGAGGGCAAAGGTTGGCCAGACATCTTGTTCAGCAACGGCTTTGGGTCGACGAGATCAAGATGACTCGGGCCACCCTCCATGAACAGCCAAATGACGCTCTTAGCGCGCGGCGCGTGATGGAGGCCTCGGGTCGTATCACTGCCAAGCAACTCCTGCTGCATCATCCAGTTCAAGGCGAGCGAACCGAAGCCAACGCCGGATTGTTGAAGCATCTGACGACGAGTGGGGGAGGGAGGAGCCATGGGGGAGAAGTTCCAAAATACAAAAGGCAAATGACAAACAAATTCTAAAAGGATAAGTTGAAAGGACCAAACACGTGTTACTCGCTCTTGTTTAGGATCGCGCTCAGAATCTTCGTTAACTCGATGGCTTCTTGGATCAGTCTACCTTGTTCCGACTCCAACGCATTGTCAGCTCCGATGTCTAAAAGTCGCAGCCAATATCGAGTCTCCTTTGCTTCTTTCCGGGAGATCTTCACTCGCATACGAAAGTCTTTCTTGCTTAACGCTTCATTCGCTTCAATGTAGTTCGCTCCAACCGATCCAGACGACCGAACAACCTGCTTAACATCCTCACTGTTGCAAGCTGTACGAGGTAGCTGTTTCACGAATGCACGAACCTGCCGCGCAAACTCGTAGGTTCGCTCTTCCAAATCGTATTGCCCGGTTCCCCGTTTAGAATTTGACATTTTCTCATTTGCGATTTGTTTGTCTTTTGTTACTTGCCATTTGTCATTTCCACGTCAATCGACGTAGAGGAACTCGTTCGAATTAAGAAGAACGTGGCAAAAGTCAATCAATCGATCTCGATCAAACGACGGTTGATCTTCGCCCGACGCGACGGCGATAAACGTCAGCGAGTTGCTCAATTCAGTTTCAGTGGGCATGCGTCCCCAAGCAACGCGAAACGCACGTTGAAGCATCTCGTCGACGGCGGTCGACTTGTCCTTCGCGAGCTGCTCGGCCAGCTTCTTTGCTCGGCCAAGTGTGTAGTCCCCGTTGATCATCATCAGTGATTGCGTCGGCGTCGTAGTGCTGTTTCGTTCCGAGACACTTTTCAGTCCATTGGCAACATCGAAGGCATGCAAGAACGAATCCGGTGTATTCCGAATACTCTTCACGTACAACGCTCGTCGAGGCGTCTTGGCATCAACACTGGGCCCTCCGATCGTCGGCTGAAGTTCACCGCTGATCGAAAGCATTGCATCGCGAATCTGTTCAGCCTTCAGACGCCGAATTCGTGACCGCCACAGAAGGTTTTCGGCGGGATCATTCTTCTGGTACTCGCGAGCATCCGGATGATGCGCTGACTGCTGCCAAGTCGCCGACATCAAAATGCGCTTGTGCAGGCGTTTGATACTCCAGCCGTCCTCAACGAAGGAAACGGTTAACCAATCGAGCAATTCGGGATGCGTTGGCAGTTGTCCGATGTGGCCAAAGTCGTTAGCGGTTGAAACGATCCCCCGACCGAAATGCTCTTGCCAAATGCGATTTACGATCACTCGAGTCGTCAGCGGGTTGTCGGCGCGTCCGATCCAATCGGCCAACGCAGTGCGACGGCCCGTTGACTGCGGGAGCTTTGGAAGATCCGGTGCTTCTCCAGCCGGTTGATGTGACAAGACGGCCAGAAACCCAGGTTCGATCGGCGCCTGATCGGCAACATCAGGAATCACCGTTGGAGCCGGCTGACCCGAAAAATCTGTTGCCGTGGTCAATTTGGGAAGGGGCTTTGGCTTGACATTGTCAAACTCCGCAAGCTCCTTGTTCAGCGCATCGAGCTTCTCTTTATCTTCTTTTTCGATGCTTTTTAGCGGCCCGCCGGCCTCTTCGTAGAACTGGCGCGTGATCAGATACGCCATCTGATGTTCCCACGAGTTCCGCTGTTCGATGGGCTTATAGAAACATGCTTGAATATCGAGCGGGAATTTTTCCGCGGTCGACTTCCATTTGCGGTCATGGTACGGCTTGATCAGGGCGTCGATCTTGCCGCGAAGATCTTTGGTCACGTCTTCCCAGACCGCAAGTTGCCTTTGATACTCCGCGTGCTCAGCTTGCGTCGCGCCAACGATATCGTCGCGCCAGCTGATCGGTTCGAAGAAGGCTCGCAATTTGAAATAGTCAACTTGAAGCAGTGGATCGAATTTGTGATCGTGGCAACGCGCACAAGCCATTCCCATGCCGAGAAAGACGTCGGCCGTGACGTCTGTCATCTCGTTCATGATGTCGTTCCAGTGACCTCGCGCATCGCGCTGGTTGTACTCGTAGATGCCAAGTCGCAAGAAACCTGCCGCCGCCAAGTGCTCAGGATTGTCTTCCTCGATCTCGTCTCCGGCGAGCTGTTGGCGGACGAACTCCGGGTAAGGCTTGTCGTCATTGAACGAGTTCACGACATAGTCTCGGTAACGCCACAAGTTAGGGCGAAACGCATCTTGATTCCAACCATCGGATTCGGCAAAACGAACGACATCTAACCAGTGTCGCGCCCAGTGTTCGCCATATCGCTCGTCGTCCAGTAGCCGATCAATCAGCTTCTCCCAAGCATGAGGCGACTCGTCGTTGACGAAAGCGTCGACTTCTTCGGGCGTCGGCGGCAATCCCAACAAATCAAAATGCAACCGCCGGACGAGCGTATTACGATCCGCCTGGGGCGCGGGACGCATTCCCTGCTCGGCCAATCGCGCATGGACAAAACGATCGACCTCGTTTCGCGACCACTTGTCATTGTCATCGGCGGAAATCTCAGGCTTTGTGACGGGTTGAAACGCCCACCACTGGCGATCACCCAACGCGATTGCACCCGAGTCTTCTCGAAGGGGTCCAAGGTTCTCCGGCCAGACCGCACCAGCTGCGATCCATTTCTCAAACTGAGCGATCTCTTTCGCAGACAATTGGCCTGTCGGCGGCATCTCGAGGCTCTCATACTTGATTGCTTCGATCAACAGGCTCTCGGACACCTTACCTGGAACGATGCTCGAACCGCTTTCGCCACCTTTGAGTATCGCCGCGCGGGAATCTAGTCTCAGTTCACCTTCTTGCTTCTTGTCGCCGTGGCACTTGACGCACTTTGTGACGAGGATCGGGCGAATGTGCTGCTCAAAGTGAGCGACCGCTGCCTTATCAGTTGCTTCGTCCCCAACGCAGTCAGGGACGATTGTTAACAGAAGAAGGGCTATCCCCACGTGCAATCGCAGCCACGGTGAACCAGCACGATCTAGCAGCGTTAAGAGATGAGTTCCGTTCATAGCTCTGAGGTGGGAGAGTTTGCGGCGGGGGTCAATCCTCAATGATAATCTCTTCGCGTCAATGAATCACTGGGTAAAGCTTCTAGTTAGCTGCTGACTCGGAAAAAAGGCATGAGGCCACCGCACGACGGAAATGATCGACGATCACGAATGGGTTATACTGAGGACCCCGCGACTCAGAGGTTTTCGCTCCCGATTCGCATTGATCCCTACCCCGTAGAAAACCAGCCATGCGTTCGCTGCTAGTTCTTCTCCCGTCACTTCTCACAACGCCAGCGGTATTCGCTGCGGACGTTGACTACGAGCGTGACATCAAACCACTGCTCATGGAGAAGTGTTCGGCGTGCCATGGCGCACTGAAGCAAAAGGCCGGATTGCGGCTCGATGCGGCGACATTGATTCGCAAGGGCGGAGACAGCGGCGCGGCAGTCGTGCCGGGAGCATCGAGCGAAAGCCTGCTGTTTCAACGCGTCTCGACTGATGACATCGATCAGCGCATGCCGCCTGAGGGAGAAGGCGAAGCACTGAACGCAGCACAACTCGCATCGGTCCGAGCCTGGATCGAGCGAGGAGCGCCGGCGCCAGACGACGAGCCGATTCCGACTAGCCCACGCGAGCATTGGGCTTATCAAGTGCCGGTTCGCCCTAACGTTCCGAAAATCGACGAAGCAGATTGGACGGGCAATCCGATTGATGCTTTCATCGCCGAGCAACATCGGCTTGGTCGAGTGAAGCCGGTCGGCCTTGCTGGTGAGCGGACACTCGTACGGAGATTGTACCTCGACCTGATTGGCTTGCCTCCGACGCGTCAGCAAGTCGACGAGTTTTTGAAAAACAAGTCCAGCGATGCGTACGCGCAACTCGTCGATCAATTGCTCGACAGTCCGCACTATGGCGAGCGATGGGGCCGTCATTGGATGGATGTCTGGCGCTACAGCGATTGGAACGGATACAAGAATCAGTTGCGAGGCAGTCAGCGTCACATTTGGCGGTGGCGGGATTGGATCGTCGAATCGCTGAATGATGACAAGGGCTACGATCAGATGATCGTCGAGATGCTGGCCGGTGATGAGATTGCACCGGACAACTTTGATGTGCTGCGAGCCACTGGTTTTCTGGCACGCAATTATCACAAGAGCAATCGCAACATCTGGCTCGACGCAACCGTCGAACACACGGCCAAAGCGTTCCTCGGTATGACGATCAATTGCGCTCGCTGTCATGACCACAAGTTCGATCCGATTGCTCAGCACGAATACTACGCCATGCGAGCCGTATTCGAGCCGCATAACGTTCGCACCGAGCGAGTGCCTGGTCAACCAAACCTCATGAACGATGGAGTGGCCCGAGTCTTTGATGCCGAGCCCGAAGCCAAAACGTTTCTTTATCTGCGCGGAAACGAAAAGCACTTCGACAAAGAGAGTCCTGTCGCTCCGACGATCCCCGCGTTCTTTGACAGACCGTTTGGGGTCGATCCCATCTCGTTACCTCCGATCGCCGTCTTTCCATCGCTGTGGCCACATATTGAGCGAGAAGAAATCCAAGCAGCCGAGCAGCGCGTTGCCGCCGCAAAGAAGCAACTTGACAGACGACAAGGAGAGGCGACCGAATCGAGCGCGGCGAGTGTCGAATCACTGAAGCTGACGTCTGCCGAGACAGCGCTCAAATCATTGCGAGCCCGCTGGGCGGCGGACAAGGCCAAGTACTCAGAGCAGTCCTCCGACGACACAGCGCACCTTGCCAAAGCGGCAGCGGATGCAGAACGCCTCGCAGCTTCTCACGCGGCAAAGCTGGAAGTATCAGAAAAGCAGGTCGCGAGCGATGCGGCGAAAGCAAGCGATGAGGCTGACGCAAGCAAGAAGGAAGCGGCTGTCGCGAAAGCGTCGAAGGAACTGCAAGCAGCACAGAAGAAGCTAGCGGCAGCGGACAAAGCGCTCGGTCTTAGCGACGCAAAGTACGCCTCCGTCGGAAAGGCATATCCCCGCACCAGCACTGGTCGACGCTTGGCGTTAGCCCGCTGGATTGCGGACTCGGAGAATCCGCTCACAGCGCGCGTCGCCGTCAATCACATGTGGCTGCGACATTTCGGAGAACCGCTCGTCGCGAATGTCTTCGATTTCGGTCTTCGTTCGCCGCGGCCAACGCACGTTGAACTGCTTGATTGGCTGGCGGTCGAGTTGATCGAACACGAATGGAGTATGAAGCACTTGCATCGTTTGATTGTCACTTCGCGCGTGTACCAGCTCGCGTCGTCTGCCGATGCGACTCTGACCGCTGCCAACTCGAAGGCTGATCCCGATAACCAATTATTGTGGCGTGCCAACATCAGACGGCTCGATGCGGAAGTCATCCGAGACAGCGTCTTACATGTCGCGGGCAGCTTGGATCTGACACAAAGTGGTCCAGACATTGACTACACCGAGGGTGAAACCGTACGGAGACGGAGCATCTACTTTCGGCACGCGTACGAGAAGCAGATGACGATGCTTGTTCTGTTCGACGCGGCGGGACCCAACGAGTGCTATCGCCGCTCGAAGAGCATTATCCCGCAACAAGCGCTTACGCTCGCAAATAGCACGCTTTCGCTATCCGAGTCCCGCAAGCTGGCTCGCGCGTTGTGGAGCGAAGTGTCCGACCAATCTGATGCCGAAAGTCGCTTCGTACAGCTCGCGTTCACTCAGATGTTGACGCGGGACCCATCGGAGGCAGAATCCGTGACTTGTCGCAACTTCCTGAAGCAGCAAGCGACCACGCTTTCCAAACCGTCCGCGCTCACAGACTTTGGCGGCAAGACGACTGCAACCGTTCAAGCTTCTGACGACCCCGCGATGCGAGCCCGCGAAAACTTGATTCATGTCCTTATGAACCACAACGATTTTGTTACCGCTCGATAATCAAAGTAGCCGTCACTCTCCGAGTGACGAGCGCTCATCACTCGGAGAGTGATGGCTACATTTTTAACAAACAGAAACACAAATGGACCAATTCAATCAAACCCGACGAGCATTCCTCTCCGACATGGGACTCGGCTTTGGCAGCGTTGCCCTAGCAGGCATGTTGCAGCAGGAGGTTCAGGCCGCCGCAACGACGCAAATGCAGCGGCTTGCTCCGAAGGCGAAGAGTGTCATCTGGTTGTTCATGATCGGTGGCACGAGCCACATGGAGTCGTTCGACCCGAAGCCGGCCCTCACGAAGTACGCGGGCAAGACGATCGACGAGACGCCGCATAAGGACGTCCTCAAGTCGCCTTACTTGGAAAACGAACGTGTCGTTGCATTTGATCCGAACAACGGTTTCATTCGCACCGAACTGTATCCGCTTCAGGTGCCGTATCGCAAATGGGGTCAGAGCGGCCTCGAGATCAGCGATTGGTGGCCGCATCTCGGGAAGCAAGCCGATGACCTGTGCCTTGTTCGATCCATGTGGACCGAAGACAGCAATCACGGCGCGCAGCTCCAATTCCACACCGGCCGCCACCGAGTCGACGGCTTTTTCCCGACGATCGGTTCGTGGGTAAACTACGGACTCGGATCAATTAACGAAAACCTGCCTCAATTCGTCGTCATGGGCCAACCGATCGCCGATTGCTGCGGCGGGCAAGAAGCTCATCGCGCGAACTATCTCGGACCGCAATACGATGGCGTGCCGCTGAACATCGATCCAGTGAACCCCTTGCCTTATGCCAAACCAGCGAAGGGCGTCTTTCGCGAAGAGCAAGTCGGCGAATTCCAGCTGCTTGGGCGGCTAAATCGATTGACGGCTGAACAGTATCCCAACGACGCCGCGATCCGCGCGCGCATTCGTTCGTACGAGTTGGCGTTCCGCATGCAGATGGCCGTGCCCGACGTCGTTCGATTCGATGACGAGACAAGAGCGACGCAGAACTCATACGGGTTGAATCAGGACGAGACGCGACCGTTCGGCCAGCAGATGTTGGCCGCCCGCCGATTGGTTGAACGTGGTGTGCGATTCGTCCAGGTGTACCACGGCAGTAGTGGCGGAGCAGGTCGCTGGGATTCGCACAAGGGATTGAAGGCAAATCACTCGAAGCTCTGCAAACAAGTCGATCAACCGATCGCAGCGTTGCTTGCCGACCTGAAGCAGCGCGGACTGCTCGACGAGACGCTCGTTGTGTGGGCTAGCGAGTTTGGAAGAACTCCCGGTTCGCAACATGCTGACGGCCGCGATCATCATCCCTTCGGCTTCACGGTCTGGATGGCTGGCGGCGGGATCAAAGGAGGCATCGCTCACGGGCGAACCGACGAACTTGGTTTCCACGCCGTCGAGAATCGTCACTATGTAACCGACGTTCACGCGACGGTGCTACATCAACTCGGCCTCGACCCCCGCGCGTTGGCGATTCCAGGCCGCAAGCGATTGGAAAAGGAATTCGGAAAACCGATTCACGAAGTGATGGGCTGAGTGCAACGGCTCAAGATCTCAGTACACTGGATGAACTATCCAGCAAGTTTGATCGACCCGCACTCGCCATGTTCGGATTCCTGCGACCAACCTGTCAAACAACCATCTACCGGCAGGTTTACGCGCGATGCTGCCAATATCAACGTCACCATTATGGATTGCTCTCGCTTCCGTTTCTGAGCTATGAAGCGGTGCTACTCTATTTGCTTGGCATCGACAGTGGCACATTTCCACCGCCTGATGCGAACGCGCCGACCTGTTGCCGATTGCGAAGCAAAGTGGGCTTGAACCAGCTGGACGAAGCGCCGCTTGGCGAGTTTTGCGCTTCCTTCGGCCTATTGCTTGCCGCGATCAAGTTGGAGGACGACGCCCGTGATGGTGCGGGGCCAGCATCATCGCTGGCGAACTGGATGCTGCGACGACGGTTCGAAGTGGCTCGTTCTTACTTCGAGACTCTCGACCCGCAATTCGCTGCGAGCGTTCGAACTCATATCGATGATCACCTTGACTTGGAACAAACCGAGATTGAACAGTCAGTCGGCGATTATTCCGAGCCAACCGCCAACGCATTCGGTTACGTATTCGGATTGCTGGGTGGCGTTCGCGACATGAGTCAACATCGACCAGCATTGGCAGCAGTTGGCGAACAAGTCGGCCACGCCATTATCGCTTTCGATTGTGCGGTCGATTGGAGCCGTGATCGTCGGCGAGGCGACTTTAATCCTCTGCCTGACGAGCTGTCCGTCACGAATTCGTTTCGGTACTGTGTCGCACGTCTGCGAACCGCCGCGCAAATTTGTCGATTCAACTTTGGTCAATTAGCGCTTAGCTCCAATGTCCTGACATCGGTCGCTCGTCGTGTTGAGAAGCGAATCAATTCCTCCGCCACGACTTGTGCCTCACTGGGCCCGCGCCAGCAACTTGCAGCATCCGGCTCGGTGTATACGTTCATGGATTTCGGGTTGCTGGGCGTCATTGACGGGTGCTGCGAAATCGCGGCGTGTTGTGAAGTTGCTTCTTGCTGTGATGCCGGCGCGTTGGGCGGGGAAACAGCCTGTGGGTTCGCCGAGTGCTGCTTGGTCAGCGGCGATTCAGGTTCTCATGTTGCGTGTACGCAGTGTTGTGATCCGGGCTGCTGCTGTTGCGATCCGTGTTGTGCAACAAATAACAAAAAGAAACGAAATGGCAACTTGTCTAGCGCAGACGCCAGCCCAACCAAGCTCGCCCCAATCGACGAGCCGGCCTGGGAGCTTGAGATTGGCATGTGGGGTGTCGCTCGAACACCTCTACGGCCAACGGGGCAAGGCATTTTTGACGACCGCATTCTTGATGTCGCAACGGAAGGTGAGTTCGTCAGTGCCGCGGCACGAATTCAAATCGTCGACATTTTCCGAGATCGAGTTGTTGTTCGTGCAATTTAGCCGGCACTCGGCAGTCCGATCGTGAGCTAGGTTTGGCTCACGGGGTGGGCCTGAATCGGATTGGTGTATTGCCGAACTCCTAGACACGCACCGGATTCGCCAACTGGTGTCATCCACAGCCTGCCCGAACTGCTGCATTGTGGGGCCAATTCGAGTATCTTTAAACGAACTGATCGACGGATTCTGCCGATCGTGTTGATAGAGGAAACATCATGCTGCGAATCACTGGCGAAGTAACAACTGACTGCGATGGCATTAGCCGACGCGGTTTTGTGCAAGCCGGGTTGTTGGGAGTTGGTGGCCTTGGACTTGCCGAGATGTTCAAGCTGCGCGCCGAAGGTGCAGTGAAGCGTGATTTGGATACGAACGTGATCTTGTTCTGGTTGAGCGGCGGGCCAGGACACATGGAAACTTGGGATCCAAAGCCAGAAGCACCGGTTGAGTTTCGCGGGCCTTTGGGGGCCATCGGTACCAGCGTGCCTGGAGTCGCTTTCGGCGAGTTGTTGCCGGAGACGGCTGGCTTGATGGAACACTTGGCGATTCTGCGAACGGTCAACCACGGGTCGGGTGATCACACGAAAGGGAATCATTGGATGCTGACCGGGTTTGAGGGCCCGGACTTCAATGGCCCCGACAATCGGATTCAGAGACGTCCGTCGATGGGTTCAGCGGCGGCTCGATTGCGAGGTGCGAATCAACCGGGAATGCCGCCGTATGTCGGCGCTCCGCATTTGCGAGGCGGGACCGACAATCTGTTTCACTATGCGGCTTATCTCGGAGGCGGTCATAACCCGTTCGTAGTCAATTCAGATCCCAACGAAACAGATTACGCCGTCAAGAATCTGACGCTGCCAAACGGGTTGCCGATGAGCCGATTGGAGAATCGACGCGAGTTACTCAAGTCGTTCGATCGTGCGACGCGCCAGCTTGAACCCGCAATGACTGATGTCGACGAACATCTACAAAATGCTTTCAACTTGCTGTCGAGTGCAGGCGTTCGAGATGCGTTTGACATCACTGCCGAACCCGTTCGTGTGCGAGATGCCTACGGTCGGCATACATTTGGGCAGAGCGCTTTGTTGGCGAGGCGGTTGGTCGAGCGGGGCGTTACTTTCGCCACCGTCAACTGCGTTCCGTGGGATCATCATGGTTCGGCGAACCGCTTTCAAACGGAGAAGGGAGCCAAACTTCTGATCCCGCCGTTGGACCGCGCGATGGCGGCTCTGATCCGCGATCTGATCGATCGAGGTATGTACGAGAAAACATTGATTGTCGCAATGGGCGAGTTCGGGCGCACACCACGAATGAATCAGTACGCCGGACGTGATCATTGGGGACGCACGTTTAGCGTCTTGATGGGGGGCGGCGGAATGCAGATGGGACAGGTGATTGGTCGATCCAACTCGCGCGGCGAACATGTCGTCGAACGACCCCTCACTCCGCAAGACGTTGCTGCGACCGTCTATCATCATCTCGGGATCGACGCCCGCTCAGTCACCTTCCGCGACCGGCTGGATCGCCCGATGTATCTGCTCGATTCGGGTAAACCTATTCGCGAGTTGTTTGGATAACGCGTTGCGCCGAGCGAGAAAGGGGACAGGCACCGAAGCGGCGAACAAAGTGTTCTTGAATGGGGAATCGATCGCGCTGCTTCGGAGCCAGTCCCATTTTCACGGCTCCTGGTTTATCGTTGGATAATCGGTTCGAACGAGCCAACCGGCACGCCACCCTCATACGAGATTACAAAGTCGCCGTTGGTTGTTGCATATCGGAATTCTTCACGACGGTCGAAGTCGCTGGCACCATTGCGACGCAAGGCTTGAAGGCTGTCCGATGCGAGGTACTTTGCAGCAACGCGGAAAACAATCTCGGTGCGATTCCCCAGAGCATGGCCGCTGCTCGTGAACACCTTTCCATCTAGATCGGCCTTCGAAATGAAGTGAGGTTCAACGTCCAAGTCGGCTGCCTGCATGTTGGCCACCATTTCGCGGGCGTCTTGGTAAGGACAAGTCGTGTCATCCACGCCGTGTACGACAATGATCTTGGCCGACGGCTGAAGCGATTTCAGCGTCGTTAAGTGATTCGGATTGCCGACGAAGCGGAGTTCCTGCTCATCTGGAGACAAGTAATTGGCGCTGTTCAGGTCTTGGCTCCATCGAGCGTTCAAGCCGCTACCTCCCAGTTGATTGAAGGCGATGTCATCGCTTAACTTCTTCATTCCGCACATGTCGATGATACAGGCGAACGTTCGCGGAGCGAGCTTGTTCGCCATTTGAGTTACGTTTCCGCCGCCCGATCCACCGGTGCAAAATAAGCGACTGTCATCGTAGTCGATTCCATCTTGCTTCAAACCGTTTCGGACGAATGCTAAGGCGCGCAGGGCGTCAAGCGATTGCAGGTAACCGAAGTCGTAAGGCTCGGGATCTTCGACCGAAGCTTTGCGGCCGCTTTGCAGATAGTTGACACAGACGGCAATGACATTGAGCCGATCAGCCAGCGATTGAGGATTCGCTGTCCCCGCGCAATCTTCGCCACCCCAATTGTGGAGCGTGAGCATGATCCCTGTTTCTTGATCGACGTTATCCCGCTTACCGCCTGGATAATAGATCGACGAGCGGACGAGACGCGGCCCTGGTCGTTGGGGCCACGACTGAGCTGGAACGAAGACGAGGTCATTGCCTTGGGGAAGTTTGTTGCGAGTGCCTTGCCAGACGCGTTTCTGGTCGGCGATCCATGCCGCTACAATTTCTTGTGCTGAGCGGCTATCTTGGGGCACGCGTTCGATGAATCGCACGTCTTTCCCGATCGCTATCTGGTGCGCGAACTTGGCTCTCGTTCGCGATGTATCGGATACTTCATTCGCATCCGACGACAACACGGGCACAACGTCCCAAGGTCTTCCGGCAAAGTGAAAGCTCCAATTCAGAACCCATTCGTAATCGCGGACAAACGCTTCGTCGTTCGAGGACTGTACACCTGCCGGAACGGCGGCCACGACCAAATCTGGCTTCATGCCGCGAATCTGTTTCGCCCAGTTCGAGATCTCGGTAATCGTCCTTCCCTCAATGGGCCAGTCGGTCACTTCGAACTTTGCATCTGGAAAGTGCGTGCGAAGAATGGTGGGAAACATTTCATCGTAAGGTGCCGGCGCGACAAGCTTGATAGACTCGCCCGATTGCAGGTGATCGAAAGTATGTTGCAGTGCGTCGTTCAGCGGCGGTGCATCGGCGAGGGACACGTCTTTGCCGGTAACTGTCTTCGTGATCATTTCGGCGAAGATTTTGTGTCCATTCATATTCGGATGGATCTCGTCGCTCATCATCAACATCCAACGTTCGGGATCGTCGGTACGGAGTCGCTTCCACTCCGCGAAGCAATCAACCAGCGGGAGCTTCAACTCCCCGGCGACTTCGCGGACGGCTTGCGAGAATTCGGCCAAGCGGCTGTTGGGGCGAGCTGGATTCTCATAAACGGAGTTCGGTGTGCAAAGCACGACTGCAGCTCCGCTATCTAGACAGCGGTTCGCGATCGTTCGCGTATTTTCGCGAAACTGTTCGAGCGGCACGCGCGCGACGTCGTTCATGCCAAACATCACGACAACCAAATGCGGTTGCTTAGCCAACACGTCCCGTTCGATGCGAGCCAGCCCGTTCACGGTCGTATGACCGCTGAGACCCGCGTTGATCATCTCGATATTGGCACGCGGATTCGCCTGCTGCAGTGCCAACCCCAACATATCGCACCAGGCGCGCATACCGCCCGAATGGTAGTAGGCTCCTGTGATGCTATCGCCAAAACATACGATCCGAGTCGGATGGCCGACTTTCAATCGATTTGTGGCGTCCTCAATCGATGGCGCGCCAACCGCAGCATCGATCATCGAGGTTACGATTAGGGCGAGTGCGATGATTCGCGTCATGATGCGTGTCTCGCGAAAAAGGTCGTGGCATTGATCAAAGTTGATTAAACGGAATTCTAATCAAAGCAGACGGGCTTTGCTCGAAGCCCGTTGGGCCTGCAAAGTCACTCTTCCCTCAATTCGTCGGTTTCAGTTACTATCGTCGCGACGTTTGATAAGTGGGCGTTCGATAACTGGCCAGGAGTGTGATCCGCTGAAACAACAATTCTCAATCGCGATACGGATGGCAGTTGTGCTGGCGTTTTTGATAGGGATGCCGCTCGTCGCCGTGCCCCAAGTCTCGGAGCATCTGCGAGGGATTTCGCGCACGACGGGAGGCGGAGACGCCATCAGTCACCAACAATCCGTGCCTCAACCACTTCAGACTGACGATGCGAACAAATTGGACGAACGGGATGCGACAATCACGACGCTAGCAGCGGATCGCATACAGCTGCCGTCGATTCCGCCAAATACAGCCGACGTTACAGCTACGATCGAAGAGTTAAAAGCTGAGCTGGTCGAAGCAGGGGTTAGCTATATGGTTCTGGAGAAAATCGGAATAGATTCAGCAAAGTATCGCTTCCGAATCGATCTGCCGGTGGCCGAGGGTTCTGCCTACCGCAAGCGATTCCAGGTCATTGATGATGCTCCCGATGGGGCGATGCGCCGGGCCTTGGCAGAGCTTCAGCAATGGCAGGTCGCCAGCCGCAAACCCGCCGGCCTGAATCGACCAACTGTTATCCTGCGATAAGTCCTCTGCAGCGTGTATACTCCTTAGGGCGGTAGGACCGCAGCCAATGCGAGCTATCGCTCGGTTCGCGATAACTCGCTCCCGTTGGTCGCTGGATTCGTGTTGCGATAACGACAAAATCATTGATAACTGAAGTAGCACCCTTTCACGACACGTCACAATCGGAACGGATATGCGGCAGACGCTTCGCCACGATCAGAGCCAATCGGTTCAGCAGCAACTACACAGCGTGTCGCTGCGTTATCGTGCAGTGGCGGCTTCGAATTTCCAAGTAGCCCCGGGACGCAGGTGGGTGCATGGCTGGGCATCCGATTCGGACAACTCGGATTTGGCGGCAGCCGCCTCGCCAAGTGGTCGCGATGTGCGAATAAAGCGGTTGGAAGCCGTCTTGTTTCTAGCCCGTGAGCCACTTTCCAGCCGGAAGCTCAGTCAATTCGCCAGCTTGGCCGATGCGACTGAAGCTCGGACGCTGATTCGACGACTGAACGAATTGTACGATGCAAACGGCCGGGCTTTTCGCGTCGAGGACGTGGCGGGTGGTTATCAGCTGCTAACGCGATCGCCGTTCGCTGCATGGTTGCGGCGGTTGGAGTACGTGCCAAATGAAATACGCCTCTCGGGACCCGCAATGGAGACGTTGTCCGTAATCGCCTATCGTCAGCCGACGGGCCGGGCCGAGATCGAAGCGATTCGGGGTGTGAATTGCGGCGAAATGGTCCGACAGCTGATGGATCGTGACTTAGTTAGGATTCAGGGAAGAAGTGAAGAACTGGGCCGCCCCTACCTCTATGCGACGACAAGACGTTTCCTACAATTGTTCGGTCTGCGGAGTCTTGATAAGCTTCCGCATGTTGCGGAGCTTCAAGCGTTGAGCGACAAAAAGAGTACAGTGCCGACCGGTAATGGCACTGATAATCAGAACGATGAGAATTCGAACAACGGATCAGATCCAGATCGCATCAATGAGGAGAACGACGTGACCGCCACTACTGTCATTGATTTGCCAGCGGAAGAAGCTTTGGAGGACCCTAAGCTCCAATCACCGGTGGATGCTCCTCGTAACTCACTCGACGAAGACGACGACGAGTGGGACGATGACGACGATGAAGATCTGGACGACGACGAGGATGAGGATGGCGTCGATGATGAAGACGACGACCTCGACGATGAAGAACTCGAAGACGACGAGGATGGCGACGATGAAGACTTCGACGACGAATGGGAAGAAGTCGAAGACGAAGATGATGATCTAGACGACGAGGATGACGAAGACGACTTGGGCTGGGACGACGATGAAGAAGAAGAAGAAGACAAAAAAGAAGTCTGATGAAGTGGACTTTATTCGCCGGTCATCGGCAATGCACTTGCAAGCCGTCTGATTTTCAGACGGCATTTCTTTTGGAGTTCGTCAACCGCGAGCCGCAGACTTCTGGCAGCTTGCTAGCGCCAATAGTTCATCTGCACCATCGCTTCATAGTCGAAGTGCTCGTCGTCGCCGGTGCGGAGCGGGATGACCATCGCGGGTCGAACGGAAAAGTTGTGGTGCGTCATCACATTCAAACCGAGCGTTAGATTTAGGACGTCGAATCGATTAGTGAGATTGCGAATGTCCAGCACGCCGTCGGAAATCACATCTGAGTCTTGCAAGGACGTGGCGTAGTGTAACTCGGCAGTCGCCGCAATCGCGCAAGAGCTACTGTCTTCCAACTCGTTGAATTGGTACCCCATACCGAGATCTGCAAACAACAGCGTCTGCTCTTGCAACACGCCGACCGGTAGCAAGTTCGCACCGGTCAAGTCTGCAGCAACATTGTTGCCGTTCAGATCGATATCCATCTGCAAGAAGGACTGCCAATACCAGCCTGAATCGTAACCGCGAAGTAAGGCCAAATACGGCGACAGATGGACGGAGCGGTGATCGATGTGAATGATCTGGTCGCCTACCCCGTTGAACACACGCGCGTCGCTGCCTGTGGGAGCGGACAAGCCCAACCCTCCAGCCAGGACGTACTCATCTCGTTCGACAAGCAACGTCTTCAGAATGATCGAAATGTCGCCGAACTCCGTGTTCTTGGCGAATGCGCCTCCTGCGACTTGATCAGCGGCAAGTGTCGAGGCGAACGGAAACAATACTTCAACGGAGCTGCTCCCGGCGTGAAAGGTCCGTTCGAAACCGAACGAGTATCGATTGATGTCGCCGATGCCGCCAATGACGTCATTGAAGAAATTGTAATTTGCAATGAATCGATCACGGGGAATCGGGCTGTTATTCTCCGAAATCTTCACACGCCGAACCGCAACGCCACCCGACGGAACTGGCACAACAACGTTGGCGGGTGTAAAGATATGGCTGAAGTCCAACCCCCAGTTGTTACCGTCGCCGACTGGTCCCGGCGAGGTCGGTCCAAAATAGGTGGCCGTTCCACCGTTATAGACGAGCGTGCCTGGGCCGTTCACCATTGGTGGCGAGAAACCGGTTGCCGTCGGATCAGAGATTGGATATGTGATCGGCGCCCCTAGACCGTTCCCGATGCTCGACGCGACGACATTTCCCGCAGCGCCACCGTTAAGGATCTCAATGACAACTGCTGGATTGGCATCGGCACCGTTTCCGCCATTAGCGTTTGTCACAAACAGATCGACGCCACCAACTCCGTCTCTGATCGATTGCGGGATGTTGACTGGTTGGCCGAGCGTAATCGCCTGCAGCAGGCTAGCGCCTAAGTAATCGCCAAACATACTGGGCAAGCGATATGTACTGCGACGGCGACGAGCAGCGACGGCTTGGCTGCGCGAACGAGTCGGTGGTGTTGTCGGGGCCGTGCCGTCCGTTGCGTCCTCCTGGACAAAATAGAAGTCAGCATCGAAGTCCGAATCGATTGCGAACTGTGACATATCGTCATCGAATACCGAATCACTTTCGAAGTGCACTCGATACGGCTCGTCAACGGATTCCGACTCGTCAGCGTACAGCTTACGATTCGCCCCGCTAACAAGTAGCAAGAACAGGGAGAAGACTGCAGCGAACCTGAGTTTTTGCTTAGCCATGAATTTCGCGCGGTGAGGGGCACGCCGCTTGGATTTGAAAGGAATCTTGTCTCGGTTGCCGACGAAAAGCGTCAGGTGATAGCGGACTGTATTAGTCGTATCGGTAGTCACAATTGACACGGATGATCCAAATTCGACGCAAAGCGCCAATTGAATTGATAGCGCGGGCGAGAAAGAATCGCCACGGACGCGCATTTTTGTTGTAATCCCTTGTGTCGCAGCATATTCTGGCAATCGATGGCTACTGTACGCCGTACTCGAAGCCGCGTCGGAATCGAGCCGGCAAAGTTTGCGCAATCTCGTCATATTCGCATTCAGCATTCTCGTATTTAGTGCAACCCGATTGAATCACCTAGATGCACGATCAACCTCCCGCCACTCGTCGCCTGCGTCGCCACCGCCATACCTCACTGGGTCGTCGCCGACTCCTGCTTGAGTCACTTGAAACGCGGAATCTGTTGGCCACCTTTACCGTTACAAACACGGACGATGGCGGAGCGGGCTCGTTGCGAGCGGCGATTCTCGCCGCTAACACGACGGCAAATATCACGGATCCCGATCGAATCGAGTTCGGTATTCCTGGTGCGGGACCACATACGATTCAGCCTCGAAGTCTACTGCCGCCAATCGACGATCCGGTCGTCGTTGATGGTTATTCCCAACCTGGATCGTTAGGTAATACAAACGGAATCGGATTCGGAACAAACGCGGTCCTTCAAATCGAACTTGACGGAAGCATGGTGCCTGATACGGGTGATCATAATGGAATTGTCATCACGGGTCACGGTCAACAAAGCACGATCTCGGGCTTAGCGATCGGCAACTTTTTGGGTTCAGCGATACGAATCGACGCGTCGAACGGCAATCTGATTAGCGGCAACTTTCTGGGCACCGATGCTGCTGGCACGGTGGCCGCACCGAACGGATTCGCCGGAATTCAGATTACCGATGGTAGCCAAAACGAAGTCGGTGGTCAGAACCTGGGCGACCGCAACGTGATTTCAGGAAACAATGGCCCCGGTTTGTTAATCGAAGCATTTGGGAATGGCCCGCAGAACGTAATACAAGGCAATCTGATCGGCGTGGCGAGTGATGGCTTCAGCCCACTTGGAAACAACGGCGATGGAGTCCTGCTCAACAACGTGATCGGAACAATGATCGGCGGGGTGGCGCTACCCGAGTCAGGCAACGTGATCGCCCACAACAATGGAAATGGTGTCTCGATTCTCGGTGACGGGGCGGTATCACACTCGATTCTTGGCAATTCGATATTCACGAATCAACAATTACCAATCGATTTGAATGGAGATGGTCCGACTGCAAACGATGGTGACGATGCCGACCTAGGACCAAATTCGTTTCAAAACTTTCCGGTACTCGATTCTGTCATAAGCGGCGCGACGACGACAACGATTAGCGGGTCATTGACGAGCGTTCCGGATACGAACTACAGAATCGAGTTCTTTCTGAGCGGTTCTGTGAACTCGGCGGGGCAGTCTCAAGCAGAACAGTTTCTGGGTGCAACATTCGTCACCATCCCGAACGGCCAAACGACGGTCAACTTTGCAAATTTCACGATTCCCGTTGCCGTACCGAGAGGTCACTTCATCTCGGCCACGGCGACCAGCGCCAACGGCGATACGTCTGAGTTGTCGGCTGCGGCAACTCAGCTGAGCAACCACGATCCCGTGGTTGGCGACGACACGTTCTCGACGGATGAAGACACACTTTTGTCGGCAGATGTGTTAAGCAGCGTGTTGCTTAACGATACCGATGTAGACGGCGATATACTGAGCGTCGCTGACGCGGATACCGTCAGCCAACGTGGTGCAGCGGTAAGCGTACAACCGGACGGGAGCTTCACTTATGACCCGTCGCGTGTCGCGTTGCTCCAGACAATTGCCGAGGGCGACACGCTCGCGGACAGCTTTATATACAGCGTCGGCGATGCGAACACGGGTACGGCAACAGGCACAGTTAACATCGCAGTTCTTGGCGTTAACGACGTGCCGACGGCAGCCGATGTCGCCTCATTCGCGTTTGAAGACGGGCCAAGCGTGACACTTGCTTTCCGCGGAGACGATGTCGATACAGATGACGATTCAACTTCGCTGACTTACACGATCACATCGCCACCAGGAGAGGGAACTGTTTCCAACAACGACGATGGTACGTTTAGCTTCGATCCTGGCTCTAGCTTTCAGGACCTAGCGATCGGCCAGTCGCGCACGGTCACGTTTACCTACGACGCGGAAGACAGTCACGATGCGATCAGCAACACGGGCATGATTGCAATCACGGTGGTGGGAGTGAATGACGTCCCCACGTTTACACTGGCAATTGGCCCAACGGTGTTGGAGGATGCTGGGGCGACAATGATCGGCGGTTTCGCGTCGGCAATCGATCCCGGGAACGGCGATGCTGGCCAGACGCTGACCTTTGACACGATGGTGGCTTCGATCACGGGCGGGCTGACATTCACGACCGCTCCCGCGATCGATGCGACAAGTGGCGATCTGACGTTGGAAACGTCGGCCGACGCAAATGGCTCTGCCACGGTCGCCGTTCAACTAAATGACGATGGCAGCACAGGTGGCCCGATCGTCCTGACGATTCCCGCTGGCGGCGGTAACGACATCGTAGACGGAGAAACATTCTCAATCTCAGAGACAGCGAGCGGTGTAACGACGATTTTCGAGTTCGATAGCGATCGCGATTTCACCACCGGCAATCAACCGATCGATTTCGCGTCCGATTCGATTGTTAGCGACCTCGTCGACTCGTTCATTATCGCCGCCAACGCCGCCGGACTTGGTTTTTTGCCCGTCGATCTTGGCGGCGGACATGTACTTGCCTCCGCAAGTTCCGACAACACCACGGTCGCGATCATCAACAGCCCGAATCTCGCTCAGACGTCTGGTCCAAATGGACAGAGTGCGTCCGCGCCACAGACGTTCATCATCAACATCGCTCCAGTCAACGATGCACCGATTAACACAGTGCCCGGCGCGCAGACCGTTGCTGAAGAAACAACGACCGCAATCAACGGCATTTCGATCAGCGATCTCGACGCCGGGGTGAATGATCTAACCACACGGCTGCAAGTCACGAACGGCGTGCTGGACGTGGCCCTTTCCGGCAGCGCGACAATCTCGGCGGGGACCGATGGCACGAGCGACGTGACGATTCAAGGCGGTCTTGTTGATATCAATGCGACCTTGACCTCGCTGACCTACACCGGAAATACGGACGTCGTGGGTGCCGATTCGCTCGTCATTACGACGGATGACGCCGGGAATACGGGCGCCGTTGCACGACAAGACATCGACAACATTGCGATTGATATCACACCCGTCAACGACGACCCGACGAATGTCGGCAGCTTGCCAACCGATATCGCAGTCACAGAAGACCTGCTCAGCAATGTCGATCTGTCCGCCATCAACTTGTCGGATGTTGACGCGGCCGACGGCAGCTTGATTCTCACGCTCACGACCAGCGATGGCGGCAATCTGTCCAGTTCTGCAGGCGGTGGTGTGGCGGTTTCTGGTAGCGGAACAGGCATGCTGACGCTCACCAGCACGTTGGACAGACTGAACACGTTCTTGAACTCCGCCAGCAACATCCAATACCTACACGCGACCGAGCATCTCAATGGCGATGTTTCCGACACAATCCAAGTCGACGTCGCGGACAATGGCAGCACGGGCTTTGGTGGCGGCGGCACGATCGACCTTGGGAGCGTTAATGTAAACATCACTCCAGTTAACGATGCGCCGATTTTGAACGACGGCGTGTCACCGATGCTCGCTCCTCTTCGTATCGACGTCCCCGACGACGCTGGCCTGTCCGTCTCGTCGTTGGTGAACGATTCGGGTGATCTGATCATGGATGTCGACGATGCTGCGTTCGAGGGAATCGCAGTCGTCGCCACATCCGGCTCCGGCGACTGGGAGTTTTCGGTCGATGAAGGCGCGACGTTCTCTTCCTTCGGCAATGTCTCTGTCAACGCGGCGCTCTTGTTGCAGAGTACGAGCTTAATTCGTTATCAGCCATCTGCAGGCGTCGTCGCAGGTTCGCCCGACATGCCTTCGATGACGTTCCGAGGTTGGGACCTGACCAGTAACGATCCAGACACAACACAGAACGGCGGGGCAACAGCATTCAGCAATACGACTCGCATGGTTGCGACACGAGTGGCACTGACATTGGGTGAGTTGAGACCAAACGCGGATGACGACACCAAGTCGGATTTGGTCATTTCAGATGGAGTGGCGGGCGGCAAGAGTGATCGCCTACAGCTAAGTCTCGATGCGTCTGGGACTGAGCTTGTGATCACCGACAATTCATATTTAATCGGTGACTTTACCGATGCACCAGCGACGGCAAACTCGCTACAGATTCCGATCTCGCGCATTTCAAGCGGAGTCATCGAAATCGATCTCGGCGACGGCGATAACACGCTTGATATCGATTTCAACAACGCGCCGGCTCAAGGCATCAACTTGTCACTGGTGATTAACGGTGGCTCGAGCGAGGATAGACTGACGTTCGTAAATTCCAACGCGTTGGGAAGCGGCAGCATCTCGATGAACGACCAGATCGAAGAAATCTTCGTCCTCGGTCCAATCACAACGAACGATGCCCCGGTGACACTTAGCGCTCTGCGAAGCGTCGAGCTGAACGCGGCCATCACGACAAATGGAAGCGTCGGGAACGGCCAAGTACAGATCGCGTCGGGCCATGACATCCTCGGACTGAATTGTGCTGCGATTGACGCTGGTGATGCGTCGGTCACGTTAGTCGGGACCACGGGAATCGCGGATGTGGGAATTCGCACGTCGGGAACTGCGTCGCTGACGAGCCTTTCCGGTGGGATCAGCGCTTGCAACGGAGTTACATCGGTTCAGGCCAACAGCCTCACGCTGAATGTAGCGACTTCGGTCGGTGGCGCGCTGCTTACGAACGGCGAGCTGTCTATCGTCGCGCCAATGCAAGTCGACATCAACGAACTGCGCGGCGCTGTCGGCGGACTCGGCATCTTCCTGGTCAACCCACGTGCCCTAATCGTCGACGACGCGCTAGCGACCGGAACGTCTCCGGCTGGACAGAAGGTCATTTCGATCGTTCCCAACCCGCCGATCGCTCCACTCCCAGAAGGTGAATCTTCGCCATGGCAGAATCAACGCAACGCGTTCGATGTCAACGACGACTCGTTCGTCTCGCCGCTCGACGCACTAGCGACCATCAATTTTCTGAACGGAGCAACAACGATTGGCTCTGGAGAAGCGAGTGTCAATGCACCCGTGATGTTTTACCTGGACGTGAATGGCGACCGACTCGTCTCGCCAATCGATGCCTTGCAGATCATCAACCATCTTACCGCTAGGGATAGGTTCTTCGCCGAAGGCGAATCGGAACTGGCCAGCTCCAACGAGTCGGACCCAACCGACTTTCCGTCGTCAATTTATCTTCGCCCCCGCCACAGAAACGAATTAACACTTGCGCCAAGTACGACAGCCAGTCAAACCCAGCGATCGTCAGCGAACACACTGACGTCTAATTATCGAGTCGCATTCACCAATCGCGCGTTGGCTCAAGCGACGCACGAAGACCAAGTGTCACACCTAGACCGCTTCGCCACCACTGATCTTGAGTCGGCGCTCGACGAGCTTTCGTACGACATTGCCGATCATTGGCGCGAAAGCTTCCGCGATTAAACGCCACGGCTACGCCCAAATGCGGCTACCGTTATCGGAGAGCGCTCCCGGAGGAAACAGCGGCAGAGCGAGCACATTCAAGGTTGTTGGCTTCCGTCCCTCGTGCGCCGAAAGAGTGGTCTTTGCCAACGAGAGTAACGATCGCCAGACCGGACGGCGAATTAAGCTTTACCTTACTTGCTTCAAGAGCGGGTGACCGGGTTCGAACCGGCGACAGGCAGCTTGGGAAGCTGCTACTCTACCAACTGAGTTACACCCGCAGCGTATGTAGAATTATCGTCCCGTCCGTGCGAATTGCAATCCTTTGTTCACAACTTCACGAGCTCCGCTTAACGCGGCTCCTATTTCGCGAACTCATCAAGGACCTCGTCGAGCGCGATGACGTCTTCGGCAGGAGCTTCGATCGCGAGCGGTGCCTCGTCAAAATCCTGTTTTTCGAATTCACCGCGTGCAGAACTTGCGTGACTTCACTCATAGGCGTTGAAGATAACCGCCCAAGTCCATCGCTGGCAACCTAGACGGCCACTGTCTCTTTCATGTCCGTTCCGGATATTTGCTCGCTCCCGCCAGTTGGCGTAGCTGCTTCGAGTCGAGCTGCGACGCGGTTGAACTCGTCAGCGAATTCGCACCAAAAGTCGCCTTCGCGAAACGCGATTGAGTGGACTTGCTTTCCGTCGGCCAAGTCGCGCATGCCGTTCCTTAGGCGAATCATCGGACCGACGAATCGGTGGCTCAAGCGCAAAAGATCCCAAACGATAACCGGCAAGACAATAAACGATGCGATCAGCGATGGCCAGAAGTCTAACCAAGACTGATAGAGCAGTGAGCCAACCGTCAGTCCGTCTTGCGCGCCGATCGCCAAGGTCACGCCGATCGGGAAGCCCGCAAGTACACAAAAGATTCCCCAACAAGCGACGATCCAATACATCGCCACGCGACGGACTAACGCCCCTTGGACGCTTTTGTCAACGAATAATCTCTGTCGCTTAATGAGCATCGCACCCATCTCCCCATTGATTCACATGTTGTGTGCCGCGAGCCGTGCGAATGTACCTAACCTACCCTCACTCAAACGCCGGTCACGATGCCGCCAGACTGTTCTGCTAGTGCAACCGTAGCTCGTGATGTGGTGGACCACACAAAAAAACGGGGCTGATCCGTTCACGACACGGCGTGTTCGCTCCCCGATGCATTGAGTAGGATGGATAATCCGGTTAATCGGACCCCCACCTCACGGTTGTTAGCCCATGACGTCCGCATCTTGCTACGTAAGCGACTCGAATTACACGGTTGCGTTTAGCGTCTGCCTCCTCGTGACAACTTTGATTTCGAGCTCCTCCTACGCCGGAGAACCTGCGTTGCCGATCGGTCAGATGGTCGAAGAGTTTCGGCTGAATGATTCTCGCGGTAAGGAGCACTCGCTCGCGGAGTTTGAGTCCGAGAAGATCGTCGTCATTGCGTTTTTAGGCACAGAATGCCCCTTGGCCAAACTCTATGGGCCGCGACTCGAAACGTTGGCGGATGAATTCGCCGCGGATGGAGTCGCGTTCATCGGAATCAACTCAAACACACACGACTCGAACAGCGAAATCGCCGCCTATGTCCAGCGTCATGGGATTGGGTTCCCAGTGTTAAAAGATCTTGGGAATCGAGTCGCCGATACACTTGATGCAAAACGGACGCCAGAGGTGTTTGTGCTGGACACACAGCGCATCGTTCGTTATCGGGGACGAATCGATGACCAGTACGGTGTCGGCTATATCCGCGACGAGCCCACGCGAGACGATCTTCGCGAAGCGATCGTCGAGTTGCTTGCTGGCAAGACAATAAGCAAGCCTGTTACGGAGGCGGTTGGCTGTCACATCGGACGAGTTAAATCGCCTGATGAGACAGCATCGGTGACTTACTCGAATCAAGTCTCGCGTATCTTTCAACGTCATTGTGTTGAGTGCCATCGACCTGGCGAGATTGCTCCGTTCTCGTTGACTAGCTATGACGAAGTCGTCGGTTGGGCCGATACGATCGCCGAAGTGATTGAAGATCAACGGATGCCGCCCTGGCACGCCGATGCGAGGCATGGGCGGTTCAAGAACGAACGGCTAATGACGGATGAAGAGAAGCGGAACGTGTACGAATGGGTCGCCAGCGGTGCGCCGCATGGTGATCCGAAACAACTGCCGGAACAAATCGAGTACGTCACCGGTTGGCGATTGTCGCGCGAACCTGACGCGATCGTTGAGATGCGGGAGCGGCCCTACGTTGTTCCCGCCGAAGGAACAGTCGAGTATCAGTACTTCATCGTTGACCCCGGATTTAGCGAAGACAAATGGGTTCGAGGTGCCGAAGTGCTACCAGGCAATCGGTCGGTCGTGCATCACGCCATCGTCTTCGTCCGCGCGCCCGAGCAGTCGTCGCACGGATCGCTCGGCTGGTTGACTGCGTATGTCCCTGGGCAAAGCACCTTCGAATTGCCTTCGCATCAAGCTCGCTTTGTCCCCGCAGGATCGAAGTTTGTCTTTCAGATGCATTACACTCCGACCGGCTCACCCGAAGAGGATGTAACGCGGGTCGGCTTGTTGTTCAGCGATGCAGACGACGTTACCGAGGAACTCGTCACGCTCGTAGCGATCAATCATGATTTCGAGATCCCTCCACACGTTCAGAACTTCCCGATTCAAGCCAGTAGAAGCGACTTCCCATCCGGAGCCAAACTGCAAGCAATCGCTCCGCACATGCATGTCCGTGGCCGCGCGTTTCATGTCGAAGCAGTTGATGCGAACCAGCCTGATCAGACTCAGGTTTTGCTCGACGTTCCACACTACGACTTCAACTGGCAACATGCGTATGCCCTCGCCGAGCCATTGCCCTTGACGAAAGATCTTCGATTGAATTGCACCGCGTTGTTTGACAACTCCGCCAAGAACCTCGTGAACCCAGATCCTTCGCTAACCGTGCGCTGGGGCGATCAGACTTGGGAAGAAATGATGATCGCTTTTCTCGAAGTGTCGATCCCTGTCGATCACACAAGTCGTAATCCGCGAAATGTGCCTCAACCGCTAACTGCATCGCAGCAAAGCAGCGCCGAACGAACGGCTGCCGAACTGATCAAACGCTTCGATCAGGACAACGATGGTGTCGTTCGGCGCGACGAGACGCCGAAAGCCTTTGCGGCGTTTGCTTTCGGTCGAATCGACACAAACGGCGACAAGACGATCACGCCCGACGAAGCACTAAACGCTTCCCTCCAATCCGTGCGAGACAAAGCCAACGGAAACGGCTTGTGATCCTGCTCCACCTGCTCGCGGATATTGTAACTCGCCACCGATTGATGACATCGGTCGCAATGACGATCGCAACGGCATTCGCCATCTGGGGCCACTTGTACGTGCCCCCGCCCCCGACGGAATCGGACACGAATGCTCCTGCCAATACAGGCTCCCGTTTGCGTGTTGCGACAAGCGACGGCCAAGGTAGCGCATCGGACTGCTTCCTGGTCGTCGATACAGAAGAGTTGTTCGAGCCCGCTACGGTAGCCGCGTTGCGTGACGTGGTCGCAGCCGTCGAACAGCAACTGTATATCGATTCGGTGATGTGGGTTGATACCATTCCCCAGTTGAATGTCTTTGGATTGCGCGAGCCACTGTTACCGCCAAACGATGCTTCCGCTGACCGCTTTGAAGATGCTCGTGATCGCGTGATGCGGCATCCGCTCGCGATTGGACAGTTGTTGTCGGACGACGGGCGAACGCTTCTGATGCCAATCACGTTCGATTGGCTGTTCGTCACGAGCGACGCTGACTGTTCCGACGCGTTGCTGCAAGCGGCGCGCGCCGCCGCAGCTCGCCATACCGATGTGCCGCTAGACATCCGATTGACTGGCCGAGTGCCGCTGTACATCGCCTATCAAAACGCGTTTGACCGCAACCATCTGAAATATCAAATCATCTCCTACACGTTGGTCGTAATCCTCGCGTTGATACTCTTTCGCGGCATCCGCGCGGTGATCGTTGTTGCGGCCGCTCCAGCCATCGGGATCATTTGGACCGTCGGGTTGCTGAACTGGATGGACGAGTTGTCAAATCCACTGACGAGCGTCGTCGTCCCCGTGTTAATCACCATGGTCGGACTGACCGACGGCATCCACTTGATGGTACACATCCGTCGAGCCAGGGCAGAAGGTAAGACGCCGCGAGAGGCTTCGCGTTCGGCGATCATGCACGTGGGGTTGGCGTGTGCGTTGACATCGCTGACCACAGCAATTGGGTTCGCCTCACTCCTTGTTGCTCAATCGGAGTTTGTTCGCGGATTTGGACGTGGGTGCGCGATCGGTGTTGTCGTCACGTTTGTCGCCGTCGTGACAACGATTCCTCTCGCCTGCAGCACATGGGTCGGCAACAACATCCACAAGGGACACGAGCACGATTTGGTCGGACACGGACTGAAGCGTTTCGGTGGACTGATCGAGTTCGTATTGCGCCGAGCGAAGCTGGTGAGTGCGATTGCCGTGATCGGAACGCTGCTCTTCGCGCTCGGTGCTGCCCAACTACGCCCTGACGACCGTATGCAAGACTCGCAGCCGACGGGAAGCGAAGCGTATCAAGCGCTCGCACATTGCGACGAAGCACTCGGCGGTATCGAATTCGTCCGAGTCCAGGTGCAGTGGAGCCAGACGGAAAGGGCAAACTCTGGGAAGATTTTGGCCGCGATCCAGGATGTCGAACACATCTTAAGCGACGAGCCTTCGATGAGGCATCCACTTTCGATTCTGAATATCCTCGGATCGTTCCCAGGAGACGAGTCGATAACAAATCGTTTGGCATTCTTGGAGTTACTGCCGGAAAACGTAAAGGCCGCTTATCTCGACACGGATTCGCGGCTTGCCACGATCACGGTTCGTATTCAAGACCTAGGCATCGCACATTACGAGCCCGTGTTTCGCCGCATCGAACAGCGGCTCGGCGAGCTGCAGCCGAAATATCCAGAGTTCGAGATGACGCTGGCGGGCGATCCGGTCAAACGAGGGCGCAATCTGTATCGCATCGTGACCGATCTAGCGAGTAGTCTCGGGACGGCATCGATCACGATTTTCTTCGTGATGACACTGGCATATCGCTCGTTACGAATCGGCTTGATCACGTTGATTCCGAATCTATTTCCGTTGGTTGTGACGGCCTGCATGATGGTGCTGTTCGGACATCCGCTGGAAATTGCCAGCGTGTGTGCGTTCACTGTTTGTCTAGGCATCGCCGTCGACGACACGATTCATTTCCTCACGCGATACCGCAGCGAAGTTGAGCTTCACGGTGACACGGACCAGGCGATTCGCAACGCGTTCCACGGTGTCGGTTCGGCGATGATCATTACCACTTTCATTCTGATCACGGGTTTCGGCACGGTCTTGACGAGCGATTTGCCGGGGCAACGCTACTTTGCCGCGATGGCGGTTTCTACGATCACCGCAGCACTCATCGGAGACCTAGTGTTCCTGCCGGCATTGCTCGCAACGTTCTCCAGAGAAAAACCGGCGGCCTCAACTAGCTCTGAGCGTCGCTGATTTAACTATCAATGAGAAGAGATGCGCATCGAAATAGCTGCTCAAGGACGTGTCGACACGGCAGATTTGTCTCAACTAGACTGTCGTTTGATCGTTGAGATCGGGAGGCATCTCTTGGATCTCGACGTAGCGATCGAACGCGCGACAGGTCGCAACCGCTACTTGCAGACGTCGCGTACACCTGCCATGCACAAGCGCTCAATGTGGTTCATTCGCGTCGTGAAACGCTACGACCGCTGGCGATCGATTCTGCGAGCAACGAATTCAACTGTTCGACGATCGCGGTGTGATCGAAGTACAGGTTCTTCGTTTCGCCGGGGTCTGCATTCAAATCGTACAGCTGCCCTGGGGCATCAGGTGCTGTGTCGGTAAGTCGGTAGGTCTTGAGCGAGCGGTGATTGTCATAGCGGTTTCCGCCGGAACCTTTATGGGCGAGGTATTTCCATTTGCCACGTCGAATCGCGAGATAACGCGCACCGCCGAATCCTTGTTGGAGGACGTAAGGACGTATCGATTCTTCGTCCTGGCCAAGCAACGCGGGAAGCATGTCGTAGCTGTCCTCGGCCGCGTTGTCGGGTAGCGCCGCGCCAACGATTGACGCGGTCGTTGCCATCACATCGGTCAGTGATGTGATTTGATCGGATGTCGATCCGGGCTTCACTCTGCCGGGCCAGCGGACAATGAAAGGCACTCGGTGGCCGCCTTCCCAGTTGTCTCGTTTGACGCCGCGCCAAGGTCGAGCACCATCATGTTCGTGATCCGTGCGCATGTAGTACACGGTGGGAACTTCCGGACCGTTGTCGCTGGAGAACATCACGATCGTGTTATCAGCAATGCCGAGTTGATCCAACGTTTTCAGCAACTCGCCGACAACGTAATCCAGCTCGAAGATGAAATCACCATGAGGGCCCGATTGGGTCTTCCTCTTGAATTGTCTACCTGCCAGAGAAGGCAAGTGAACCGCCTGCGTCGAGTGAAATAGAAAGAACGGCTTGTCGGGTGAGTTCTTGACGTGGCTTTTCAGAAACTCTTGACTCTTTTCGAGGAAGGTCATGTCGACTTCTTCCAAATCAAAATCCGGTGCCACCATGCCAGGACGATTGTCGTTAGCATAAGGATGCTTCGGGAGCGGGCCTCGATCCAGCTGCTTCGCGGGTGGAACAGGGATCTTGTTTCCATCGATGAACGCGTACAGCCAATCCGTCGTTGGGCAGCACGCAGTCCCGAAGAATTGCTCAAACCCGCAATCGATCGGTCCGCCAACGATCGGTCGCGTGTAATCAATTCGCTTAACGGCTTCCAAGCCACCCTGATGAATCGGCTCGCCCTCCGTATCGTAAAACGTCATGCCAACGTGCCACTTGCCGAAGCAGGCCGTCGTGTAACCCGCGCCGCGAAGCATCTTGGGAAGCGTCAGCCGATCAGGCGTAATCAGTGACGGTCCGCCCGCGCCGGTGAACACCGTTCCGCCCCGAGGTACTCGAAACGCCATCTGTCCAGTCATCAGACTGTAACGCGTCGGAGTGCAAACCGTACAAGGGCTGTGAGCGTCTGTGAAACGCATACCTTGTGTGGCAAGCCGATCAAGATTCGGAGTCGGAATTCGTGACTCCGGGTTGTAGCAGCCTACATCACCGTAGCCGAGATCGTCCGCCAGAATAAAGACGATGTTGGGGCGATCAGCTGCCCAAGACGAAGAAGATAACGCGAAGCACGCCGCAGCGATTGAAGTCAAAAGTCGCATGATGAAAGTTCTCTGCTTGGCGAGCATAGTCGTTGATCACTCCGCGATCATAACGTTTGGTTCGCGAAGCAAACCGCGACCATCAACGCAACTAGGATAAATCTTCATTCTCTTGGAATCTCGTTCAATGTGTAGTATGCGTTCACGTGGACCAACTTCATCCCTTCCGCGGAACGAATCGGCTGTAAGTCGAAATCGTGTATGTGTCCCTGCACCAAGCCGTCGATCTTCAAACGCACTCGCAATCCATCCGTCGAGACCACCGCGTCGACAACGTGTGGGGTCGTGTGATCGACTTCGGGGCTTCCGTAGCCTTGTTGGTAGATGTGTGTGTAAGTTGTCAGACCGTACGATTTAGGATTGGTCGCGATGGCGCGATCAACTGGCTTAGTAAACGTGACGAGAAAGCCACCGGGCAGAGCATTGATCTGCTTGATTTCGAACGGCACCTCGCCAGTCCAATCAAGACGCTGCATCGCAAAGGCCCGTGGGCCGCGAACTGGCCAGCCGCGATTCGTGCCGCCGACCAGTAGATCTCCCTGCGGCGTGAACTGACAGGCGAGCAACCCCGTCGCGAGCCCTTCCCGGAATGGGTAACACGCGCCTTGCCATACTCCGTTGACCTTTTCAGTTGTCGCACGCATGACGACGCTCAGACTGAAATCTCCAATAAATATCTGGTTCTCGAATGGTCCAAACTTGCCGCTGGTTCGATCAACCATGAATCCAGAAATCGAACGGCCCATCTTGATGTACGGGAAGACAACAGCATAAGGCACCAGCTCTTTCACGCGTTGGCGCTCTGTCAGGAGCCGCGATCTCGTGTTTGGTTCGATCGGCTTTGGCCCTACGTTTCCCGCCAGCTCATACCAATTGAAACTGATCGGATGCCCCATGAACCCTCCGGGTTCGAGAACTTTCAACGAACAAGATCCGTTCCACGGACCTTGGCTCTCGGCATAGAACATGACACCGTGTTCGTTGGGTCCGATTCCGCAAGGACTGCGAATCCCGCTGCAGACTGGAACTGTCTTGCCATCCGGCGTCACCTTCAGGCACCAGCCACGGAACGGCACCTTCGAGCGATACGATTCGGACAGGCAAAGCGCCACCCAAATGTTGCCATCCTTGTCTAGTTTCGATCCGAACGCAAATTCGTGGTAGTTCCGAAAGCCCCAGACATCGCTCAGCGTCTCGAAGCGATCAGCGCGACCGTCGCCATTCGCATCGGTGATGCGAGTGACTTCGGTCTGTTGTGTGATGTAAAAGGCATTGTCCCGGTACGACATGCCAAGGATCTCATCGAGCCCACTCGCGAAGCGTTCGTAACGTGTGTTCGGATTTTCGTCGAACGCGCCGCTGACCAGATAGATGTCACCGCGTCGCGTTCCAATCGCGAGGCGATTATCGGGCATAATCTCGAAGCTGCCCGCTTCCATCGCCATCCCGTCGGGAATAGGAACTTCGACGATCTTGTAGTACTTGGCCTCTTCTTCGGCTGTATCCCAATACTCGCCGAGAGGTTCGGCAGACAAGCGTCCGACCGTAGCAAGAACGATTAACAGGACAATTCGCAGCGGCATCGACGATTTTCTACCACACATATTGTAATACCAGAGTTGATTTTCCTTGGGCGAGGTCCAGCGGGATGCGAAGTTGCTTGCCCTTCGGTGCATCGACGATTTGTCCTTCGTGTTCGTCGTCGATGCGGATTCGCATTTTCTTGCCGATCAGAAACGCGCCGCTGCCTTCCAGCACGATTTTCTCGTCGACCGCCGCTCGGAAGTCCACGTTGCTGCGCCCTTGCTTAGCCGTGAACGTCAAGGTGCGGCGGATCACAACTTCGCCTGACGTTTCGTCTTTCAAGTCGATCGAGTAGTCGGTCACGTCGACATGGTCGAACCGATACTTGAACGTCGGTCTTTGCAGCGAGTCGAGCGTATATCCTTTGAAGCGATGTCGAGGTGGGCGTCCGTCATCGACAGGCCACGGATTGGTCGCATCATCAAGTTCTGGACCCGCAGCGAATCGAACCAATTCGTGGCCGAGCGGTCGGACCGTGCCATGGCCTTGGCTCCTCCAAACACCAGCAGGATCAGCGAACTTGCCTTTCCAGATCATCGCCAAACGCATTTGCTCGGCATCGAAAGCCAAGTTCACTTGGCCCGGATACCCGACGCCGATCCCACGTTTGCCAACCCCTTGATAGCTTCGCCGCAGCATGACCGCTTCGTCGGTGGCGAGCAGCTCGATTGGTTCCCGCACGAGCCCTCGTGGCGGCCTGGCTTGCCGACCATCGATCAAATACTGCCATAGCGCTTCGATCTGCTGGTTCGCGTCGCCGCCCAGTACGTCTCGGCGAATGGCTCGACCGTTTGGCCAAAACGACGGCATCACCGTGTTGGTGCTCAATCGTTGTGGATCGCGCAGATAGCGGTAAAACCAATCCTTGTGAAGCCGTTCAGCCATCTCGGTTAGATCGACTGCCGACATCGTGGCGGCAGGTTTTTGCTGAAACGTGTGGCAAGCAATGCAGTTCAATCCGGCGGTACCCGCCAACTCGTGTCCCGTGTTTCGCGTCTCCTTCAGATCCGAGAACTCAGCGAATTTGATTTCCGGACTCAGGTCGACACGTTGGAACAAATCAACCAGATGCGCGACGTTGTCAGCGCCGAACTGTGGCATGTGGGTCTTCATGTACGGACGGATCGAGCGGCCACCGACCAGCACTTGTCGCAGCCACTTCGGTTTCAGCTTCGCACCGACACCAGTCAGATGAGGCGGCATGCGGCCTTGTGGTCCAAGGTTCGGGTTCGTCGTCTAGAAGTACTCGTTTCGCTCCGACGAGATACCCCCCAGCTCGCCGCGCGGATGACAAGCAGTGCACTTGAACGTGGTTAATGTGACTGCGAGCTGCTGCTCGTCCGTCAAGGCATTCGGCTGTCGTTCGATCGCAGCGCGAATCGCGCTGACTTGGCTGCCGCTAAAGTTGTAACGAGGCCACGGTCCGGCTTCGTTGGAAAGACACCCTTTGTCGTTGCGCAGGGCGACGAGAGAAGGATAATCACGTTCGGAACGCGATTCGTCCATCGCGTGACATTGACCACATCCGAGTTCGTTGAATCGCAACTTGCCTTGGTCCGCGAGTGTTCGATCAAGTTGAAACGGCGGCGCTGAATTATTGAATTCGCTTGATCCGACCAGCAAGTAGTTGGTGATGTCGATGGCTTCCCAATGCGACAGCTGCAAATTGGGCATGCGACCTGATGGCCGCGCCGTATGAGGATTCTCTAGGAAGGCCACAAGTCCGTTGAGGTTGTATTTTTGGTGCAGCTGTCCTAGCGGAACGGAATCATCTGGCATCCGTTCAGTGCGGTCAGCGTTGCGAGGCGAGTGGCAGGCGACGCAACCGACTGAGTGAAACAGTTCGCGACCGCGCTGGCCCGCGACCGAATCGAGCGTTTGCTCCTTGAACACTGATTCTCCGCGCGAAACAAGATAGTGCGTGATCTCTCTTGCGGCAGCCCGGCGAGCAGCGACGCTCAATGTACCCATGACATCGGGCATCGCCGTCCCCGGTTTGATTCCGTGTGGGTCGGCAACGAAACGCTCGATGTAGTTTGGATTGATGCGTCCGCTTCCCCAAGTGAGATCGGGAGCTTGCTTCGGCGGAATCTTGCTCTTCGGCAGAACATCGCGATGACACGCGGCGCATTGAAATTCGTCGAGCAGAACAAGCCCAAGAAGTTCCTCGCTGAGAATACGTGTTCCGGCAGAACGTACTGGAGTCGTCGGCGTGGGACGCGGTCCCGCCGCCTTGATCTCCATCATGTAGCGGAGGAGATCAAGAAACTCTTGACGGCTCGCCAATTGATCAACGAAGCCGTCAGGCATGGTCGACTTCTTGCTGGGTACCATCTCGTCGATGTCGCTGCGAGCCAGTTCGATCAGTCGGCGGTCAGGCGATGAATCGCGAAGCTCTAACGTGTCCGCGCTCTGTGCGACAACTCGACCTGTATGAATCTTTCCCGCTGACGTTGTTATCGTGACGGACTCGAATCCGTTCTTGATCACTTTCGACGGATACAACATCGCTTCGACGAGATACGCGTCGGTTGCTTCGTCGCCCATCCGAGTCAAATCGGGCCCCAACAGATCTTTCCCGCCCGGCGCATGACAGTTCGTGCAACCTAGCTTTTGCTGCGGGAAGAGAATTGCTCCGCGTACGGCGCTACCTCGCTGGCGTGCCGCTGTTGCCAACGACGTCACGGCTTCGGCTTTTAGTTCGGCCGACAACGACTGTGCCTCGACGTTGCTGCCGAGCAGGCTCAGCACAGCGGTCGCGATGATTGGGTGTGCCATGTCGGTACGTCGTGTCACCGATAAGCCTCCGGCTTCATGGGCGCAACATTGAGCTTCTCGTAGTTGAACCCACTGGCCAGCGGCTTGTATTCGCCGACGTATTCGACGCTGCTCGTTGCTTCAATGCGTTTCTCCAGGCCAAGACACCAGTATGCCGCATTGATCGTCAGCCGACGCAAGCCGGCGCTCTCGTAGTCCTTCGCGCTTCCCATCGTCACATGAAACACACGAGCAGTCTTGCCGGTGCCGCCCGTCCAGTTCTTTGTCCACGCGATCGGCAATGGTTCTTTCTTCGAGTTAACACCGTCATTCGGTTTGCGACCGAGCAACGGTTGACCGAACACAAGTGCCTCGCAATCTGTCGGCAGGCTCTTGCCTTCCGGATAGGTCCGGTAAACGTCCGACGGTCCCCAGATGTCTTTGACACCGACGAGAATCGGATGGTCCTTCATTTTTTCGACGAAGATGCCGCGCGTCGAATCAGCATGCCAATTGCCGTGATGGCCGCGGAACGATCCGCCGAGTACGTCGTCACCAAAGCGAACTCTCTTCCCATCTTTCGTATAAGGAAAGTTCTCCAGGAAACCGTGATTCGCTGTACGAATGCCCATGATCGGCTTACCTGAATCCAGGTACGCGATGATATGTTTGATCTGTTCGTCGGGGAGCGTGATGAGTCGGCTGAACAAAACAAGTAGATCCGCTTTCGGCAAGTACTCCAGACCGGGAATGTTGTGCGTTACCGTCTTGTCTTGCCAGCGAATCTTTTGAGTTGGGTCGACTTCATTCTTCTCGTTCAGCGAGAATAGCACCGTGCAGTCAAAGCCATGCCGCTGAGCAAGGATCCTCGCCAACATCGGCATCGATTGCTCGCTGCGATACTCCTGATCCGCGGCGACAAAAACGATATGCTTGCCGCGGCCGGGACCGTTCGCACCTTGATACGTCAACCAAAGCGGACTCTGCGGGACGGGATGCGATGCCACTGTTTCCGGATGCTTGTCGCTGAGTCGCTGCCAGTAATCCTTCCAGTACTTGTCGTAGTAGTCGTAAGCCGCTTCTTCAATATGCGGCGGATCCACAACCTTCGGCGAATGCGTGGGATCGAACCCAGCGAGATGATCTTTACCCGCACGATCTCGCGGTGAAACGAAACGCCACTCCGATTCGCCCAGCACGTCTTTACAAAGCTCAGCGAGCGCCGGATCATACGCGACAAGTTGCTCGCGTGTGTGAATGTGGTTGTGATCGTGGTCCATCGTGCGATTGGTGTCATACCAGCACTGCACACCCTCGGCCCAGTATTCGGCTCGATTCTTGTGGGCGTAGCACTCCTTCTCGCCGCCGAACACGATCAGCACCTTGTCATCTTTCGTGACCTGCGCACGCGAGTTCGTAGGCTTGCCGTTCACCAGGATGTCGCCGCTGTCGAGACACCTTTCGATCAGCTTCGGCGTCTGTTCAGGGAACGATTTAATCAAAGCATCCAACAAGCTAACCGGCGTCTCGCTTTTGACTCGACGAAAGCGTTGAGCAGCGCGACCATCCATCCAGATGCCTTTAGCCCGGGCACGTTGAAACACGTCCGTTAGTCGCTTTTGCAGCACGTCGTCGAAGCCTGCGCCGTGGATGACGTGACCGAATTCGTGAACAAGGATGCTCTCCAGCTGCATCCCGCCTTCGTATTCAAGCACATCCTCTTCAGCGAAGACAACCGTCGGTCGTTTGTCGATCCTGGTCAGGAAGCCACGTTGGCGCCAGTTATAGAAATCGAGTTCCTTGCCGGTTTTGTCACTCGCGAACTGTGGTAATTCAGAGGTCAATTCCTCATGAGCGATCAAGATGCACAACACTTTGCTGTCGCGAACTCGCTGAGCGACGTCGGCGTTGATGCTCTCCATGATCATGTCGAATTGGTACGCCGCTTCGAGATGCGTGACATCGCTCACACGATCCGAAGTCGCAATCAAAATGCCCTGCACCGCAGTACACTTTTTGTAGAACGCCGTGTCTAAGTCGTATTCGCCGGCCAGCGTTTCAGATACAGGCGTGACTTGATACGTGTCGTTAACTGCATCCGCGAGCAGAGCATTCGCGAGGCAAGAGTTCGCGATGACCAACGTGAAGAGCAAGACAGCTGACCTGCCGGATTCGATTAAATGTCGCATTGAACTCCTTTCAGATGCTTGTCGCGATGCATGTTACAGGGCGAAGACGCTACGCGCGGATCGCGTCCAAAACCTTACCCTCGTCAGTGGGTCCGATCAACCGATTGTTCAGCCCTTGATACGGCACGCTGAACCGATATGGATCCAATCCGAGCTGATGCAAGATAGTCGCTTGCAGGTCGCGGATACCGACTTGGTTCTCGGCGATGTAGTAGCCGATGTCATCCGTTGCACCGTACGCCAAACCTGGCTTAATGCCTCCACCTGCCAACCACATCGTATAAGCATACGGATGGTGATCGCGACCGACGAATCCGGGCTTCAGCTCTTCGTTGACATTGTTCTGCATCATCGGGGTGCGGCCAAACTCGCCGCCCCAAACGATCAGTGTTGAATCGAATAGGCCTCGCTGCTTGAGGTCCGTGATCAGACCCGACATGGCGCGATCGATCTGCTGACACTTGATCGGTAGCGTCTCGTCGAGCGACTCACCCGGCGAGCTGCCGTGATGATCCCAGCCCCAATCATAGAGCTGCACAAACCGCACTCCCTGCTCGACCAAACGACGCGCCAAGAGACAGTTGTTAGCGAACGTCGGGTCGTCGCCTTTGTACAACGGTCGCGGATCATCCGCACCGTCAGATTGCGACACGTGAGCAGGTTTTGCTCCGTAAAGATCAAGGATGTGTTGTGGCTCGCGTGAGATGTCCATCACGTCGGGAACGGCAACCTGCATTCGATAAGTCAGTTCGTATTGTTCGATTCGAGTCAGCGTTTCGGCGTCGCCAACTTGCTCCAGCTGGTATTGGTTCAAGTCACGAATGGCATCGAGCGTCTTGCGGCGCAGTTGTCGATTAATGCCTGCGGGATTTGACAAGTACAAAACCGGTTCGCCCGTCGTCCGACATTGGACGCCTTGATAGACCGAAGGCAGGAAGCCCGATCCCCAGAGCGACTTGCCAGCGCTCGGCGTCTTGCCGCCCGACACGAAGACGACAAAGCCCGGCATGTCCTGATTCTCGCTGCCGAGTCCGTACGTGACCCATGATCCCATCGAGGGGAAACCGAGTCGCGATTGGCCAGTGTGAACGAACAGTTGCGCGGGAGCGTGGTTGAACTGTTCGGTATGCATTGATCGGATCACACAAACATCGTCGATCACGGACGAGAAGTTTGGCAGTAGCTCGCTGATCCATTGTCCCGATTGGCCATGCTGCGCGTACTTGAACTGCGGACGGAGCATCTTTGGAACGCCCTTGATAAAGGCGAATCGTTTTCCGTCGAGATACTCTTGGGGACACTCTTGGCCATGGAACTTGGTCAATGCCGGCTTGTTCTCGAATAACTCCAACTGAGAAGGAGAGCCGGCCATGTGCAGATAGATCACCGACTTGGCCGTGGCCGGAATCATAGGCGGCCGGGGGCTCATCGAGCTGGCCGGCGTTTGCGCAGCCACCGCTCCGTGCGACTGTGCCATCGATCCCAGTGCCATCGCACCGACGCCGAGCCCAGCGCGACCGAAGAAGTGGCGGCGCGTGACGGCTTTCGCATAGGCAAGATGTTCGTTCATCAGTTCGCTCTTGGTGTTCGCTGTGTTTCCGTCAATTCCGCATCAATGTTTCGTCGAGATTTAGCAAGACGTTCGCAACCACGATCCATGCGGCCAGCTCGGCCTTCTGTGCCTTCGCAGGTACTGCAACATTCGACGATTTAATCAACGATTCGACCGCCGCCTCGTCGGCTTGAAATTCTGCCAGAGTGGACTCATACATACTGCCGAGCCGAGCGGTCTCCTGCTCTGTAGGTGGACGCACGAGAACGATGCGAAAAGCGCGGCTGACTCGTGCCGCGGTGTCAGCTTCGCTCTGCTCGTGCAACACGCGACTGGCCAATCCGCCAGCGGCTTCGATGTAGACCGGGTCGTTCAATGTCACTAATGCTTGCAGCGGCGTGTTGGTTCGGATGCGCCGAATCTGACAGACTTCACCACTTCCGGCGTCAAACATCAGCATCGACGGATACGGACTGGTACGACGCAGGAATGTGTAGAGGCCACGGCGGTAGCGATCCTCGCCTTCGCTAGTTGCCCACTTCAACTTGCTGTACGTCGTTTGCCAGATCCCCGATGGTTGTGGCGGCATGACGGACGGTCCAAACATCTTCGGCGAAAGCAAACCGGACGCGGCCAACGCCTGATCGCGAACGGCTTCCGCCGACAGCCTAAAACGCGGCGCGCGACTGAGCAGTTGGTTTCGCGGATCGGCCGCCTGCTTTGCCGGATCGACCTTCGACGATTGGCGATAGGTCGCCGACATCACAATCGTCTTGCACAATTGCTTCATCGACCAACCGAGTGACTCTTGGAATTCGACCGCAAGCCAGTCAAGCAGCTGCGGGTGGCTCGGAGGAATGCCTTGCGAACCGAAGTCCTCCTCCGTTTCAACGAAACCGAGTCCAAACAGTCGCGCCCAAACACGATTCACGGCCACGCGAGCCGTAAGTGGGTTATCCGGATGAGTGAGCCATTGAGCAACACCCAGTCGGTTGCGCGGAACGCCTTCGGGCAGCGGGCCGAACGACTGCGGAACGCCCGATTCAACTTCCTCTCCCGGCTCCAAGAAGTTGCCTCGCACGTGGACGAACGTTCGTCGTTGCTTGCCCGCGGCCAGCTCGCGCATCACCGGCGTCTTTTGAATTGTCTTGTCAAACTCCGCGAGCTTTGCTTCGAATTCCTTGATTTGCGTCTCTTGTTGCGACTTGTCGTTCGTTTGTTGTTTCTTTCGCAGTTCATCGAGCTGCTCAACCAATTCAGCTCGAGCTGTCACTTGCTCCGACGTCGGCGTACTCGCCCGGGGCGCGTCGTCGGATCGATCAGCGTCTTCGGTCTGATTGAAGAATGCGAAGAGCTGGTAGTACTCTCGCATGGTGATCGGATCGTACTTGTGTGAATGGCATTTCGCACATCCCATCGTCAACCCCATCCAAACCTGAATCGTCGTATCGACACGATCTTTGACTGCGAGAACTCGGAACTCTTCGTTGTCTGTTCCCCCTTCGTCGTTGGTCATCGTGTTGCGGTGAAATGCCGTCGCAAGCTGTTGCTCGGGCGTTGCGTCTGGCAGCAGATCGCCAGCCAGTTGTTCGAGCGTGAACTGATCGTACGGCATGTCAGTATTCAATGCCTCGATGACCCAGTCCCGATAGCGCCAAATCTCGCGAGGCTGATCTTTCTCGTAACCCTTCGTGTCGGCATAGCGAGCTAAGTCCAACCACATCCGCGCCCAGTGTTCGCCATAGCGCTGCGATTCGAGCAAGCGATCGACAAGCCGCTCGTACGCTTTCGGTGCATTGTCCTGTACGAACGCATTGGCTTCCTCTGGAGTCGGCGGAAGCCCCGTCAAGTCGAGTGAGAGTCGTCGAATCAAGGCATAGCGATCTGCCGTTTGCGAAAGTGAGAATTGATGTTCTTCAAGCTTGGCGAGGACGAATGCATCGATCGGATGCTTGATCAGTTCCGCGTGTTTGACGTTCGGCAGTTCCGGTTGGATCGGTTTGACGAACGACCAATGCCGAGTGTATTGGGCACCTTGATCGATCCATCGCTGTAGCAGCGTGATCTGTTCCTTGGTGAGTTCGTGGCCCGAATCGGGCGGCGGCATGCGCTGCTCTGGATCGTCGGTCGTGATCCGGCGATACAATTCGCTGCCTTGCGAGTCCTTCGGCACGATTGCCGCTTTGCCATCTAGTGTCGCGATAGCGTCTTCTCGACGATCCAATCGCAACTCGGCCTCACGAGCTGCGTCATCGCGTCCGTGGCAGGCGAAGCAGTTCGCAGACAGAATCGGGCGAATCTCGCGCGAGAAATCAACGGCCTCGTCAGCTTGTGACCAAGCCACACCAGTCGACAACCACACGACGATTGCTGGGTAGAAACTCTTTGGTATTTGCACGAACATCTTTTCGTTGAGCAAGTAAAGCGGGGCTTCGCGTCGGCATCGAACGTTACAATATAACTCAGGCTCAGGTGCGATGTCACAAGAAGCGGCGCAGGAAGCCCTCTTGACGATCTGGCGGATCCACCGGAGAGTCCTTGCGTAAGCTGTCCAAAGTGCGGTGGACAGATGATTCTCCAAGAGTCGCGAGACAGACGCAGCTGGCATAAGATCACGAGTTCCGCAGCCCGCCCGCGTCGGTACACGAACCCGAGCACGGACGGTAGTATCCTATTAGCGCGTGCTGGGGTCTTTCTTCCACTCGTCGAGGTGGCGAGGACCGCCATGCACTCCCTGTTCTAAGTGACTGAGCATCCATTTCACAAACTTATCGACTGTGTCTTGATCGTGGCGCTTTTTGCACCCGCAACGACCCACAAGGAGCGACGAGAATCGCGACGGAATTGGCCTAAGATTCTCGCCAAAGTAATAAAACTGCTCCGAAATGAATACCTTGTGGTATCGGGCGTCTTTACTACGGAGAACATCATCATCGTGAAATATCGTGAAGTGCTGACGCCAACTTCCTTCGCGACAACGGGAGTATATGTTGTCTCCACATTGCTCCATCCATGTATCACTACGACGTGGCTTCTTCGCTTGAAAGCGTTCGTCATGGAAGTATTCGTTGTAATCTAATGTCTCAGCGACTTTCATTGCGTAGATCAGTCGTCGACCATCGTCCTTTGGGCTATGTCCCATTATCCAATCGCCAGCGTCTAAGCGAACGTCTTGATGATTTGGGGTACAGGTCGCGACGGTGCAGTACCCCCAGAATGGATTCGGAGCGAAGCCGTAATCTTTCGTTACAACGTACGAGCAAAGCAGCATTGACAGCGATTCCGTATAGCCAGTTTATCCCATGAAACGGCTATGATACCCTCTATCTCGATCGGGTAGGCGCCTGATCCCCGTCGACAGGTGCCCGCGCGACCGTGGCAATCTCCAGCACGGCACGCCGGGTTCGGCCCGATGGGAGATTCTCGACGCCAAAGGGGGAACCGCACCAACAGTACGCACGTCGATTAGGGGACATTCTAATTTCATGGCGTCGGGCTGCTGTTAAAGTCATGTTTTGATTGGTTGCTGGTGAATCGAAGGTGGCTTGCCGTGGTTCGTCCGACTAAAGGGGACAGGCACTGCCACTTGCTTTTGCGAATTGACCGCTATGTTAAGGTCAACGATTGTTCAACTTCGACGACTTGATTGAATTGGCAGAGCCGGTCCCCTTTTTCGGACGGCGTTTGCTTAGATCAGTCGATAAGTGTTTCCTGGCAGTGCTCTTACTCCCCGCTGTCACCACCGGTTGAATGAGCTTGCCTCGAAGAGTCGAGTTCAGTAATCTTCCCGCCGCGTGGAATCGTCAGAAGGCACTGGCATGCGCGCTCCAATCGCTCGTCTTTCGCCTTTCAACCTTGGTAATCGCATGAAGACTACGCGAGACGACCAAACCATCTCCGGACCTTCATCCACCGAATCGTCGTCCCTGGTTAGGCTTGCGTCACCGCTCGAGCAGGGCCGAGCTGCATGGAAGCGAGAGCACGTCGCGGTTGTGTTGGGCGTGCATGTGCTGGCGATGTTAGCTCTGGTACCCTGGCTGTTCAGTTGGACCGGTGTTGCAGTCGGTTTCGCCGGGATCTTTTGTTTTGGCACACTCGGCATCAATATCGGCTATCACCGGCTGCTCACGCATCGGAGCTTCAAGTGTGCGAAGTGGCTGGAATACACGTTCGCTTTGCTCGGCGTCTGTTGCTTGCAAGGAGCAACGATTCGCTGGGTTGCGATGCATCGAATGCACCATCAGTTTTCGGACAAAGAAGAGGATCCGCATTCTCCACTCGTCAGTTTTCTCTGGGCACACCTGGAGTGGATGCTAACGGAACAGAAGAACCGCAGCTGGTTAGTCACTTATGACAAATACGCGCCCGATCTAATCCGAGACTATTTTTACTTGGCACTAGACCGCAAGGGCACATGGTTTTTTGTCTGGGCAGCACACACGGTAATGTTCTTCGTGGCTGGATTTGGCGTCGGTACACTCGCACTAGGCGGTTCGTTGGTAGGTGGTTTACAGTTCGGATCCAGCCTGTTGGTCTGGGGCGCGATCGTTCGTACCGTCGCAGTCTGGCACATCACTTGGTCGGTGAATTCGCTCTCGCACGTCTCCGGCTATCGCTCGTATGAAACTGCAGACCAGAGTCGCAACAATTGGTTTGTTTCCTTGATTTCGATGGGTGAAGGGTGGCACAACAATCACCACGCCGAACCCAATTCGGCTGCGGCCGGCCATCGGTGGTGGGAGATTGATCCGGCGTTTTCAGTCATTCGCGCTCTGTCCTTGGTGGGACTCGTGCAGGATATCGTGCCGGTTCGTGGCCACATACCTCGCGTCCAAGCCAAACCTGTGGAGCGATTGCTCGCGATCATTGATACCGATGGCAATCGAAAAGAAGTTAGGTTCGATGAGGCAACACCAGACGATCATTCGCGTTCACTTCCAACGGACGATCAAGACTCATCGAACTCTCGAGCGGCTTAGTCTCGGCCCACGCAATGATCCTTAGCAACGCTCTCCGCTCCGAGCAATCGATTGCTGAAAAGGATTTCCGATGACGAAAAAAGCGTTCTGATCCCGGTTTAAGATCCGAACGCTTCTGAGTTTGTCATCCAAGTGCGCAGTTCGCGCTTTTATTCGGATCGTTCAAAGCGATAGATGCTTTGTCCCTGGACGCTTCCGATCATATAGTAGACTTCGCCTTGATCGTCTTGGCCAAAGGCAACTACCGGAATGCCGGACGACGCGATGCTGGAGTTCTTAACGACCTTTCCGGCCTCGGAATCGTAGTGCAACGCCCAGACTCGACCCGTCACGTAATCGGCGTACAGGTAAGCTCCTTGCAACTCAGGCAATCGTGAGCTGCGATAGACATAGCCGCCCGTGATCGACTTGCCGATCTGATGGTCGTACTCCCAAACTGGCTCGACCAACTCGTCCGCCTTCGACGCATCGATATTGCCAAACGCATGGGTCGACTCGCGCGAACTCCAGCCATAGTTTCCGCCGGATTTCAGGATGTTGATCTCTTCCCACAAATCTTGGCCAACGTCGCTGATCCAAATAGCTCCCGTCTTCTGATCGGCGGACATCCGCCAAGGATTGCGGAAGCCGTAGGCAAAGATCTCCGGCAGGGCACCTTTGCGATTCTTGAACGGGTTGTCGGCGGGAATGGCGTAGTTCTTATCGCCTTCCTTCTTATCAATATCCACCCGCAAGATGGAGCCCATCTGCTCGCCAAGGTTTTGCCCGTTTGCAAAAGGATCATTGCGTCCACCGCCATCGCCCAAAGCGATGTAGAGGTATCCATCCTTGCCGAACACGATTGAACCGCCGTTGTGGTTGGCAAACGGTTGCGTGATCTTCATGATCACTTCTTCACTGCCAGCGTCCGCTCGATTGACGTCGTCTTTCGAGACGCGGAATCGCGAGATGATCGAAGTGCGAGGTTCGATGTTTGAGGAAGTGTAATACACGAAGAATTCGCCGTTCTTTTTATAGTTCGGGTGGAAGGCCAACCCGAGCAAGCCTTCCTCGTTCGAACCGGGACTCTTCCAGTCATGCACCTTCTCGGTCAAGTCCAAGAAGATCTTCGTCTGTTCCACGCTGGGATCATTCTTGAATGTGTGGATCACACCACGTTGTGTCGCAACAAACACGCGCCCGCTCGCGTCGTTGGCATGTGTCAATTCCATCGGACGCAGCTCGCGGATCTTGCCTTTCTCATCCACGCCGTCGAAGCCTTCCCACTTGAGCTTTGGGTAGGCAGGGCTTCCCTTAAGAGCGAGCTTCGCGTCTTTCGGCTCGGGGGGCAGACCAGCGTCGGACAACTCGCGAATCTTGATGTTACGGAAGGCGACGAGGTTGCCATGATCTTGCAAACAGATGTGCCCTTCGCCAACGCTCCCAAAATTCTCGTACTTGGAGAACTTGCTGGCCGCGACAAGTTTATTCCACTGGTCGTCGCCCATGTTGAACTTGAAGTAACTGACGCCGTTCATCGCCACTTCGCATTGATTCGGCGCGATACGCAGGTAGAGATTATTCCACTCGCCCGCAGGTCGCGTCGCGTCAGTCTCGTCTGGCGTTGAGATACCCGCCAGTTTTTCAAAGTTCTTCGCCCAAGCCGGTTTTGTCGGCTGGTACATCTGGTAGAGCCAACCTGCCTTCTGCGGATCGTGGCCATCGACGTTATCTTGGATCTGTACTTCGGGGCCGGTGTGCCAGGGTGCTCCCGCGCCCTCGGCGACATGGAACATCAAGCCGCTGTTGCCGCCCTTCGAGATGTTGTACTCAAGCGAGATTTCAAAGTACTTGTACTTCTTCGCAGTGACGATGTCGCCAGCGCCCTTGCCGGCGCGTGTGATGGCTCCGTCTTTTACGACCCATCCGTCACTGATGCCATCCTTCTTGTAGTTACGCCACCCTTTGGTCGTTTTGCCATCGAAGGCCAGTTCCCAACCACTTCGCTGTTCTGCGTCGGTTAGCCCATTCACCGGCAGTTCCGCATGGCACATATCAATTGCCAGCAGAAACACTGGCAGGCAGGTAAGTCGCATCAGGTAACGCATGGTCGTCATTCCTATCACGTTGGACGGGGGAGTATTGCGGGGTAGTGAACAACGTAATTGGCCGCGAATCGCGGGTCAACTCGGCAGATCGCCGCGACCTTCAAGTCCCCTCCGGCCTCCGTCGATTCCGTTGACGGTGATGGGCTCCAAACCTAAGATAAGGCGACTCCATCAGCCGCTACGCTGGCGTCTGACAGTCCCAGCGAGGAACTGCCCGTCGAGGGCATTGCGTCGATTATGGACCCGCTCCACATCTGTATCGCCCTGTCGCCGCTGTCGGTCTATCTGCTGTTGTTGGGCGTGATCAACCTGTCGCGTCGGCCGCTCGTGACCACCGGAGCAAGGGACGCGGCGGCTCTGGGAGTCGGCATCTCGGGGTTTGTCGTCGTCGGACCGATGGAGTTGTTTGTTCCTGAAGCGACGATGCTGCGACTGGGTGTGTTCGTGTGGGCGTTATTGCTCGCGTTTTATGCGATGTGTCTGACTCTGTTTGTCTTACTCATGCGACCACGACTTGTTATCTATAATATTCGCCCTGACCAGGTCCGACCGATGCTGGCTGATTTGGTTAACGAGCTGGATCGCGAATCGCGCTGGGCGGGTGAGTGCTTGATCATTCCGAGCCTCGGTGTCCAGCTTCACGTCGAAGCCTCGGCTGGGATGCGCAACGTGCAGCTTATCGCCGCTGGCACCAATCAAAGCTACGAGGGCTGGCATCAATTGCAGAAGACGCTGTCTTCGTCGTTGCGCCAGGTGCATTCCGTGCGTAATCCTTCTGGATTCAGTCTAGTCTTCTTCGCACTTCTGATGATCGGGTTGGTTACTTTCTGGCTCGTCCAAGATGCCGACACTGTGGCACACTCGTTGCGCGAAATGCTTCGGCTGTAGCGGCATTGTTTCGTGTACGGTCTGATTTGCGTATACTCGGTAACTCGTCGGGTCACGCCTCTCTGAAGAATCCATCCACCAAAATGCAGAACGGATCATGAGCGCAGAAAAACGAATCGAAGAATTAGGCCTCGAACTCCCACCCGCGCCGAAGCCACAGGGCGTTTACAAACCACTCGTCATTGCCGGCAACATGGCATACGTCTCTGGGCACGGACCGCTCACCGCAGACGGCACGTTGCTCAGCGGTCGAGTCGGCCAAGACGTTGATCAACAGGCAGGTTACGATGCCGCGAGGCAAACGGGCCTTGCGATCCTGGCAACACTCAAGGCGAACCTGGGCAGTCTCGATCGGGTGAAGCGAGTCATTAAGTCTTTGGGAATGGTCAATGCGACAGCGGACTTCGAAAACCACCCAGCTGTGATCAACGGTTATAGCGAGTTAATGGCGGAAGTGTTCGGCGAAGAGAATGGAATCGCCGCCCGAAGCGCTGTCGGCATGGGATCGCTGCCCGGCAACATTACGGTTGAGATCGAAGCCATCTTTGAAATCCAGTAACTGGCGCTCGGGAAATGATGGCACATGGGAAAACTCACGTTCAAATCGAACGATCGGCCGACGGTAGGAATCGAGCTAGAACTCGGGCTGGTCGATGACCAGACGATGGCGTTGAGCAGCTCGATCGAGGCGGTTCTCGCCGGGCTGCCACCCGACGCAGGGCCTTGCTTCAAGCCCGAGTTGATGCAGAGCGTTATGGAGATTAATACGGGCGTCTGCGTGACAATCGCCGAAGCCGAGCAGGATCTGCGGAGTAAGCTTGCGATCGTCGAAGGCGTCGCCGATCGACTTGGGTTGCGACTTTGGTGGGGAGCCACGCACCCGTTCTCGTATTGGCGTGACCAAAAGGTGACGCCCGATCCTCGGTATCAAAGTCTCGTCGATCTTCTGCAAGAGATGGCGCGGCGTCTTGTCACCTTTGGTCTGCACGTGCATGTCGGTGTTGATTCGGGTGACAAAGCGGTCATGATCTGTGATCGCATTATGCAACATCTGCCGACGTTGCTCGCCCTTACTTGCAGCAGCCCGTTCTGGGAGAATCGCTCGACCGGTCTCCAGTCTCATCGTTCCAAAGTCATGGAAGGCTTGCCGACGGCTGGTTTGCCAACATTGATGCGCAATTGGAGCGAATACGTCTGGCTGGTCAATCACATGGTCGACACAGGCTTTATCAACACGATTCGCGAGATTTGGTGGGACGTCCGACCGCACCATAACTTCGGCACGGTCGAGGTTCGCGTCTGCGACATGCCCGGTAATCTCGATGACACCTTGGCGATCGCCGGGCTAATCCAATGCTTGGTTCAAGCCTTGTCCGACGAGATCGATGAGGGTGCGTATCAGCATGATTGTCATCCCATGATGGTTCGCCAGAATAAGTGGCGAGCCGCCCGATTTGGCACGCAAGCCCAGCTAGTCAATTCTTACACGTACGAGGTGCAACCGCTTAGCGAAGTTCTGCGAACGCTTACGGATTGGTTGCATCCCACCGCCGAATCGCTCGATTGTGTCTCGTTCTTGGACCGCGCAAAGCAGATCGCAAACGGTCCCAGCTGGTCGGATCGGCAGCAAGCGATCCTAGACGAGACGGGTGATCGCGCCGAAATTGTACGGCGACTGACGACGGCTTCGCGAGTTACGTAGAACGCGGCCTTTTGCTGGACACAGGCCATCGGTCATCGTACGATCAGTTCCCAGATCTCAACGGTTTTCAATCGACTCAACGATGGAGAAAACGCGATGACAAAGACGTCCCGCCACTCAAGTGTTGCGAAGCAGCAACCTTCACGCCGGAAATTCCTTCAAAGTACGGCAGCAGTAACAGGCGCTGCAGCGTTCTCCGCCCCAGCGTTCCTTCGCGGGCGAAATCTAAATGAGAAACTGAATATCGCGATCATTGGATCGGGCGGACGAGGCGGCTCCAATCTGCGAAACGTCGAATCCGAGAACATTGTCACGTTGTGCGACGTGAACGAGTCAAGTCTGAATTTCGCGGCGCAGCGGCATCCGAACGCGCGCAAAGTTGTCGACTTTCGCAAGGTATACGATCACGCCAACGATTTCGACGCAGTTGTGGTTAGCACCTGCGAACATACCCACGCCTTCGCGACGCTGCCGGCATTGCAACTTGGCAAGCACGTCTATTGCGAGAAGCCGCTGACACACAGCATCTGGGAAGCGCGAGTGATTCGTGAAGCGGCGGCCAAGGCTGGCGTGGCGACTCAACAAGGGACTCAGATTCACGCGGGTGACAACTATCGTCGAGTCGTCGAACTGATTCAAAGCGGAGCGATCGGAGCCGTCACCGAGGCGCACGTCTGGGTTGGTCGCGCGTGGGGTTGGCAGCCGAGCGAAGCAGAATCAAAAGCCGCCGGCGACATCGTCTTCGTTCAAGATCGACCGAAGAAAGCGGACCCGATTCCGGCAACGCTGAATTGGGATTTGTGGCTCGGGCCAGCTCCCGAACGTCCCTTCAACAACGTCTACTTTCCAGGTCCAAAATGGTATCGTTGGTGGGACTTTGGTAATGGCACGATGTCGGATCTCGGAAGCCATTGGGTCGACCTACCGTTCTGGGCGTTAAAGCTCGATCACCCGCTGACGATCGAAGCGGCTGGTCCTTCGCCTCATCCAGAGATCGCGCCGGCATCGATGGAAGTGACGTATCAGTACGGCCAACGCGGCGATCTGCCGCCCGTGCAGCTGACCTGGTATCAGGGAACCCACAAGCCACAGATATTGAAAGACGGCGGAATCCCTGGTTGGAACAACGGCGTGCTGTTCGTCGGCGAGAAGGGAATGCTGCTGGCCGATTACGGCAAACACAAACTGCTTCCCGAAGATCAGTTCGCAGACTTCAAGCGCCCCGAGCCATTCATCCCTAAATCACTGGGCCATCATGCCGAGTGGATTCACGCCTGTAAGACGGGTGAACCAACAACGTGCAACTTCGAGTATGCGGGTTGGCTGACCGAGGCCAACCACCTTGGCAACGTCGCGTTCCGCGCCGGAAAGAAGCTCGTTTGGGATGCCAAGAATCTCAAGGCCACGAACGCGCCGGAAGTCGATCCGTTGATTCGTCGTGAATATCGAAAGGGTTGGAAACTGGCCTAACTCGTCAGCCCAAACACACGATCCATATTCTGCGAGACCTCACGAAGTCGTTCTGGTCCTCCGCCACCGACTTCGGCAGCTGCCCAACCGGTGTACTTGATCTCAGCCAATGCTTTACGCACGTCAGCCCAATCGAGATCACCTTCGCCGATCTTAGTGAACGCGCCCTTTCCATCGTTCGCCGCGCGCGAGAAGCCCTTAAGGTCTAACTTCACGATGCGCCGACCGAGAGTTCGAATCCAATCGCCCATGCTCCCGTACTTCCAGTGGTTTCCGATATCGAACTGCAACCCGACCCACGGCGAGTCCAATTCGTCGACGTAGTTCACGAACTTGTCGGCCGTTTGATCTGGACCTCCCTCGTGGTCATAACAGAAGTGATTCCAAACATTCTCAATGGCGATATACATGCCAAGCTCGGATGCCAACGGCAGAGCCTGCGAGATATTGTTGATCGAGCGTTTCCAGCACTCTTCTTCCGTGCCATCTTTACCGTGACCGACAACGAGCAAAACCGTATTACCGCCGACCGCCTTCGTATCTCGCATCGCTTGTTTCAAAGTCTCCAAAGCCTTCGCCCGCTCGCCAGCATCGGGACTCGTATGTCGGATTTGCCAATGTGCGGCGCAAACGGTTCCATCGACGGGGAATTCAGTATCAGCGATCGCCTTGTTGACTTCGGCGATGTCGTAGCCCGGCGCACCAAGTTCGATACCGTGAAAGCCGGCTTCTTTCGCAGCCCGGAACTTGTCGGCCCACGATCCTTCAACACGGACCATTCCGATCTTCAATGTTTTGTAGAGCCGACCCTGAAGATAACTATCTTTTTCGGCTGCTCGGACCGAGTGCGACAACAACGGCTGAGCGGCCAGCATGGCGGCGGTTCCTTGTATGAATCGGCGGCGAGAAAGATCTGCGAGATTTGGCATCTCTGGATTCCTTGTAGGTGCGGGTGTGTCAAACGGTTGCTTGCAACGGCAGGGTAGACCGACGAATGGGCAGCGTCAAGTATTTCGTTTATCGTTGGCTCGGTATAATTCCCACGTTCGCTCGTTGGTATCTACGAAGGGAGTTCTGGCGTGATCATTGGTGTCCCCAAAGAAGTCAAACAAGACGAATACCGTGTTGGCATGCTGCCCGTAGGAGTCGAAGAGCTTGTGCGAGCCGGGCATTCCGTCCTGCTCGAAGCTGGCGCAGGATTGGGTTCAGGGCTGCCAGACCACGACTACTTGCAAGCAGGAGCCGATCTGGTCGCGACAGCGGACGAGATTTTTGGCCGCGCCGATCTTATCGTCAAAGTAAAAGAACCCCAGTCGAGCGAGTGGCCGCTGATTCGTCCCGCCCAATCGCTGTTCACTTACTTCCACTTCGCTGCCGAACGGGCACTAACCGAAGCGATGATCGACTCGCAGGCGACTTGCATCGCCTACGAGACGCTACAAGATCGCAACGGCCAATTGCCCTTGTTAACGCCGATGAGCGAAGTCGCTGGCCGAATGAGCATCCAAGAAGGAGCCAAGTATCTTGAACGGCCTCAGATGGGTCGAGGCATTCTCTTGGGCGGAGTGCCCGGTGTCGCGCCTGCTCACATCACAATCCTCGGCGGCGGTGTGGTTGGTGCCAACGCGGCGAAGATCGCGGCCGGCTTTCAGGCCGACGTCGCCATTCTCGATATCAACATGGATCGCTTGCGATACTTGGACGATATCATGCCAGCGAACGTTAACGTCTTGTACAGCGATCGGCACGTGATCCGAGAGCAGCTTCGATTGGCGGATTTGGTTGTCGGTTCAGTGCTGATACCCGGTGCAAAGGCCCCGCGACTTGTGACGCGTGAAGACTTGAAGATCATGAAGCCGGGCAGCGTGGTGATCGATGTCTGTATTGACCAAGGCGGTTGTCTCGAATCAAGCCGCCCAACGACTCACAGCGACCCAACCTATATCGAAAGCGATGTCGTCCATTATTGCGTGACGAACATGCCGGGAGCCGTCGGCCGCACGAGTACTTTCGCCTTGTGTAACGTCACGCTGCCTTGGGTCCTTCAAATAGCGAAACGAGGAATCGAAGACGCGGCTCGCGAGCTGCTGCCGATCGCATCCGCAATCAATATCCGCAGCGGAGACGTGACGAATCAGGCGGTTGCGGAGACGTTCGCCATGCCGTACAAACCTCTGTTCTGAGTACAGTTTATCGTTGGCTTGGCAGCAATTCTCACGTACGGTGTCAGCGTCAGCCGCACCACAAACCTAAGACGAAAGTAACGGAATCATGACGGACAAAACTCCTCGCGTCGGAATCGTAATGGGAAGCGATAGCGATTGGCCAAAGATTAAAAAGGTCGCTGACGCTTTGAATGAATTTGATGTGGCTTTTGAAGTTCGCGTGATGAGCGCACACCGCACACCGCATGCCGTTGCCGACTACGCGACGACGGCGATTGACCGCGGTTTGCAGGTCATCATTGCTGCCGCGGGTGGAGCCGCGCACTTGGCAGGCGTCGTCGCAGCTCATACAACGCTGCCAGTCGTCGGCTTGCCAGTTCCGACACCAGATCTCGGCGGACTCGATTCGTTACTCTCGACCGTTCAGATGCCTGGTGACGTACCTGTCGCAAGCATGGCAGTTGGCATGGGTGGACCTCGCAATGCGGGACTGTTCGCCGTCCAAATCATGGCCACGGCGGACCCAGAACTCCGCAACAAGCTTGCCGAGTTCAAGCTTCGGCTCGTCGATCAGATCGCAGCGAAAGACGCGAAGCTACAAGAGAGCTTGTAGCGCGTCCGTAATGGATTGCCCGCGTGCTTCTCGAAAGAGAGTGATGTCAAACAGCGACAAGGTCGAGACGCTTCGTTGGGTCGGCGACGTCGATGGCCATCTGGTGCTGATCGACCAAACGCTCCTACCAGTCGACTTCCAGGAAATAGAATGCAAATCAGTCGAACAGGTTTGGGAAGCGATCAAGCAATTGCGAGTTCGCGGCGCGCCAGCGATTGGGATTGCGGCGGCGTATGGAGTCTGCATCGGTCTTCAAAGCGCGAGCGACAAAGCGGGCTTACAGTCACGGCTGAACAAGTCGATCGATTACCTTGCGACCAGCCGCCCGACGGCCGTGAATCTGTTTTGGGCGCTCGATCGGATGAAGGCGAAAGCTGGATTGCTGCAAGGCGAGTCGGTAGCTTCGATTCAAGAGGCGCTGCTTAAGGAAGCTCGAGCCATTCACGACGAAGATCGCGAGATGTGTCACGCCATCGGTCGCTACGGTGCTGCCTTGCTCGAAGACGGCAACGGCGTACTCACGCATTGCAACGCGGGTGGACTTGCAACGGCCGAGTATGGGACGGCACTGTCTGTTTTCTTCACGGCTCAAGACGAAGGAAAAAGCTTACGCGTGTTCGTTGACGAGACCCGGCCTTTGCTTCAGGGAGCACGACTGACTGCTTGGGAATTATCGAGGCGGGACATCGACGCGACTCTGATTTGTGATTCAATGGCCGCACAAGTGATGCGCGAAGGCAAGGTCCAAGCGGTCATCACCGGAGCGGACCGCATCGCGGCAAACGGCGACTCGGCCAACAAGATCGGAACTTACTCCATCGCCGTGTTAGCTCGAGCGCACGAGATTCCGTTCTATATCGCGGCGCCTTCCTCCACGTTCGACCTCGCCATCGCCAACGGCAACGAGATTCCGATCGAAGAACGATCGTCGGAAGAGATCACCCACGGCTTCGGTCGACAAACAGCACCGACCGGCGTCAAAGTCTACAACCCCGCCTTCGACGTCACACCCGCCGAGTTCATTAAGGCCATCATTACCGAGCGCGGATTGATCGATCCTGTTTCGGAAGCCAACATCCGGCAAGTGCTTGGCCGCGTGTAAATGAGTTCAGATTGATAACCCGCTAGAAGGCGCTAGCCCGAATCGTCTTGCCCCGTCCAAAATGGGAAGCAGCACCGATTCTGATGGCTGTACCGTCAAGGGACGATCGCGTGTCACGACTCTCGCGAGTTGTGTTACCGCTACTTTCGGCAAACAACCGATTGCAACGATTGACACAGTCCTTCAATCGCTCAGAGGTTCAGCCAACCCACGGAGGGGTGAGATGCGGATTGCCGAGTTTACCTACGCTGTATTGATCTTCACGACTCTCGGTTTGGGGTCCTCCATTGGACAAGAGATGACATTCGCTTCGGTCGCCGACTTTAATGCGATGAGCGCGCGGATGGCAGATTACGAAGCGCGGCTTGCTGCCAATGAAATGAACGCGGCTGCACCAGTCGTTAGCTGCTTTGGATGCGCGACAGATCCCGGTTTCGCGTTCGAAGCTGAACTGCTTTTTCTCAAGCCGTTTCAATCCGAGGGCGAGGCGCCCGGTTTCGATTACCAGCCCGCTCATCGCGTCTCGCTTGGGTGGACAGGCGGCAATGGGCTTGGCGTGCGAGTGCGCTGGTTCGACTACCACAATCGTAATCTCAACAACGTTGGAGTACCTCCATTGATCGAGGACTTCGATTTGTCTGTAGTTGACTTTGAAGTAACCGACAAATTCCAGCTCGGTCATTGGGAAGGGCTGTTGAGCGGCGGTGTTCGCTTTGCCGACTACGAAGAGTTGGGATTCTTTGACGGCGATCAAATGGACGACAGCCTGGGGCCGGTGATCGGAGTTCAGCTCAATCGGCAAGTGACCGAACGTTTGGCAATGTTCGCCCTCGCACGCGACTCATTTCAATTCGCGCCGCGCGGACTCGATAACGGAACGCCAATGGAGGACATGACGTTCAACATCGCCGAAGTTCAACTTGGCGTTCAGTGGACAACCTGCCGAGACAAAGGCGGCAATTGGTTGATTCGCGGTGCATTCGAGTCGCAGTACTGGAGCGGCGGCGTGATCGGGGATGGAGATACGGAGGATATGGGTCTAGTCGGAGGGACGTTTGCGGTTGGTGTAACTAGGTAACGGTAGCATCGCAAAGGGCTGTCTTGACCGGACGCGAACGCTCTGACACTCGGTCTACGGCGCTTCGGCAAGCCTAACCGCATACAGCAGCAAGAGCCCGGCTAGCAGCAAGGTCGCACCCACGGAATACGACGCGGTCCGTGCTGTCACAGCAGTCGTGTGGTCGTCGGATGGATGCAAAAGCCTCCGTACAAGATTCGGACGCGTACGCAAAACGGATGCAAGAAGCATGCACCACGACGCGGACGTGAGTGCCGCGACTCCGTACACTCTGAACCAATACGGTGTCACGATCGAGTTGCGATCCGACTCGGCAATCGTCCGTCCGAAGGCGCTCCAATGCCCTAGGTCCGCTATCAATGGGAGACTTTCGAAGAGCAGGATAAGCAGTCCTGGGCCAATCAATACAACGAAGCCAATCACGACATAGGCGGTCACGAGAACTGGCACACACAGGTTCTGAACGGGAGAGAGATCGCGCCATTGTGTCGCTGACGAAACATTGACCCGCGACAGAAGAAAACTGATGACAAACAGCGGAAGACTCATGCCAACACGCTTTCCCACTGCACGGAATCTTGCGTGAAGGTTGGCCCGGGCCGTAGCCGGTGCGCGGATTTCCTCGGAGTTGCGAGTCGACGGTCGTTCGGGGCTGTCGTAACGAGACTCTGCAGGTAGCCCCATCAATACGAAACATGCGGCGAGTGCCGTGACAAGCGAACACGCCGAAAGAATCAACTCATTGACGACCCCATGCCATCGCGGGCGAGTTTTCGCCTTCCCCGACATCGGCTTTACTGTGGGCGGTGACGTCATGCTTCTTTGCAGGTCTCGTGCCTGTTGATATCGTCGATGCGGATCCTTGGACATCGCTTGAAGGACAACGGCATCGAGTGCTGGGTCGCTGCCGATTCGTTGCGAGGGAAGGTCAAAGTGGCCAAGGGGAAGTTCACCGGTCAGCATTTCGTACATCATCACGCCAAGCGAATAAAGGTCCGCGCGGTGATCGACGTTGGCCGGAGTTTCCGCTTGTTCAGGAGCTAAATAATATGGCGTTCCCATCACCTGATGCGTTCGCGTAACCGAGTCCGACGATGGCGGAGGATTCAGCAGCTTTGCTAGACCGAAGTCAACGAGTTTGACGTGGCCTGCACAATCAAGCAGAACATTCTCCGGCTTGACGTCGCGATGCACGACGCCCTGGTCGTGAGCGTACTGCAATCCGTCACAGACACCCGACACGATTCTGAGAACATCGGACGTCGCGAGTTTCGATTCTCCCAACAACTGACGTAGGTTCGGCCCTTGAACAAACTCCATCACAATGTAGCACCACGGACCGGCTTGGCCAGAGTCGTAAACATTCACGATGTTGGCGTGACTGAGCTGCGCCAGCGTTTGTGCTTCGCGCTTGAATCGCTCCGCGCCACCTTGTATCTCGGCAATCTCTTTCGGCAGCACCTTTAGCGCAACCGTTCGATTCAGGTGCGGATGATGAGCTCGATAGACGGCACTCATCCCGCCCTGCCCGGCTAGTTCTCGAATGTCCAATTGCGGGAAGTGCGGAGTCAGATCGTTAATCTTCGGCGGAGCGAAACGGACTCCTGACAAGCCGTCGGCCCACGCGGCGTCCGACACCGAGTCGCCATCGGGAAGGGCATGGGCGAACAGACAAGCTGGACATAGCCCTCGCAGCAAGTCGGTCGGCTCGTAATCGTGTCCGCATTGATCGCAGGCGGCGATGCTATTCATTGCGTTCCCTTGGTCGTTACTCGCTAGGATTGCAGCGAGCGAAACAGTTGGCCCACCTCTTCGTCGACGTCCGCGTCGCTACCGACTGTCTTGCGAATTTCACAACGGATTAGTTCCCCTAAACGTTTTCGATTTCGAACGACCAACATTCGCAGTGCCGCCGACGTTGATCCCAACTGCTTAGCCACCGCGTCGTAACCAGGCACATCCGCGTCTCCGATCAGATAGGGTACGAGCGCTCTGTACGATTCCCCCTTGCCTGCCGTCCGCTGCTCGGACTCAAGTTCATCGAGCGCACGCTGAAGCACGACCAAAGCCCAGTTCCGTTCAAAGAGCCGATCTGGTGTGAGGTTGGTCGTGACATCGGCGGCAACGAGTTGTTCCGCGCCAGGAGTACTCAGTGTGAAGTGTCGCGTCGCACCACCCCTCTTCTCTGCGGTTTGATGTTTCCATTCGTTGACGACGAAGCGCCGCAAGGCGGTCAGCAGAAACGTCCGAAACCGGCCACGGTCGCGATCCGCGAGTGCGAGCAAACGCTTGTCGAGTAATCGAGTGAAGAACGCTTGAGTCAAATCTTCCGCCTCGGCGTCGTTGTATCCCAACCGACGCACGTACGAGAACAGCGGTGGCCAGTAGACGGCGCACAGTTCCTCGAGCGCTTCGCGCGAGTCCGCCGACGCGGAGACGACAAGGCTCCAGTGAGTCGTTCGAAATCCGCGAGGTGACTGCAGAGGTGTGTGGTCCGCCGGATGCTTCATATCAGTATCTTACTTGGATACAGTGAAATGCCGTGGGCGCAACGAACAAAACTCGTGGCTCTCCATTGATCGAGGAGAGAACGTTCGCTCGGCGGCGAGTGTAACGAAGAAGTCATCGGATTCGCCAAGAGATTTCGTAAAAACCATGTTGCGCTGGCTGCGGCAACTGGTAGATAGGGTCGTAAGCAAAGTGATCGACGCGCCAAGTAAACGAGAGAACACATGATTCGGGTCATAACAACTCACCGTCTTCAGTCAGCACTCGCCGGCCTCGTGCTGGTCGTTCTCCTCCTGTTCGCCGCTGGGTGGACGATCTTCGTCCGGGACGGCCGACCGGCGGATGTTCGGGAGTTTTCCGCGATACGCGACGACTGGGAACGTGCTGTAGCGGGACGGGCGATGTCCGGCCGAGTACTGCCAGGCATGTCTCCACCCAAAGCCACTGCACCTCTCCAGGGGAATGAAAAACTTGCTGCGGATCAGCGTCTCGTCGAGCGTTGCTTAGAGGTGGCTGAAAAACACCCGAATACTGCCGGTGAACTTGGTGCCCTCTATCTGGCCGCTTGCCGCGGGCCCGAAATTGACCTTGGCAAGAGAGCTCAGGAAATGCTGCTCGTTCGGATGGAAACTGCGGATTTGATGCAGTTGCAGCAGGGTATCAGTCAATCTCGGCTCAGTGGCCCCGATGCAGCGAGAGTAAATCAGGCGATCGCACCTAGTATTATCAGCCGAGTTAAGGAGAGACCCGGGGATCCGAGTGCGGCAGCATTGTTGACCTGCGTTTGCTTGGCTCTTGGCTCTGGCTCGGAGATGAAAACGCCGCCACCGCATTTCACCGAACTCGCCGACCTGATCGCGGCGAACTACGCTGCCAGTCCAGGTATCCATAACTTTTGCATGTCCCTTGGCGGTATGAATCCCAGTCCAAGCTGGGCGTCCGAGTTCGAGGCACATCTGCGAGCAATTCTCGAAGTGAATCAAGATCGTGGGGTTCGTTGTACGGCGTCCCTGGCGTTGGCTTCGGTCGTCCAATTGTCCGTCGATCGTCAAACTGAGGCAAAGGAACTCTACGAGAAGTTCCTCGCGGAATTCGACGGGCAGCATGAGTACATGTTCCAGAATGTCGAACAAGTCCTGTATGCGCAGGCGAAGGACAGGCTACTCTCGATGTGATTGGAAATACCCGAAAACGCTCACATCTCCGTAGACTCGAACGAACGGAAAAGGGACCGACCGTGTTACAGGCTTCCTCTCGTCGACAAACTGCAGTCGGTTTCACCATCGTCGAACTCTTGGTAGCCATCGCCATCATCGGCGTACTTGTCGCGTTATTGCTGCCGGCTGTGCAGGCCGCTCGTGAGGCGGCCCGCAAGATGTCGTGCAAAAACAATCTCAAACAACTCGGCTTGGCGGTACAGCTCTATCACGACGCGTACGGTACATTCCCAATCAGTGTGAGTCCGTATGACGAAGGTCCGCACCCGACTCCCCAGCGTAGCGGCAAGGGGTGGATCGTGAGCATGCTTCCTCAATTGGAACAACAAGCCCTCTACGATGAATTCAAAATTGGTTTCGCGGGAGATTTTTTCTCCGGCGGTGGACTCAAGACCCCGTCACTTGCCGATCCGATGAAGACCGAGTTACCAGTTCTTCAATGTCCATCTGACGGGGCAGGTTTGTCCTTGCTTCAATGGGAATGGACCGGAGAGAACGTCGCCACAACGAACTACAAAGGTGTACTTGGTGACACCAGATTGGGCGGCCTCTTCAGTATGCACGCTGGCGGAAGTTTACCAGATTGCCACCAAGTGGGACCGTGCCAGGGTGCTTTCCATCGTGTCTCGTACCAACACCCAGTTCGAATGAGGAATGTAATCGACGGTACAAGCTCAACGTTCCTGATCGGCGAAGATATCCCTTTACACAACAACCACTCCGCAGCCTTCTATGCTAACGGTGACTTTGCGAGTTGCCACGCGCCGTTAAACTTTTTTCCGGACCCGCCACGGCCTGACGACTGGTGGGACGTGATGTCGTTTCGCAGCCGTCATCCGGGCGGTGCCAGTTTCTGTTTGGTGGATGGTTCAGTGCGGTTCGTCGCTGACGGAATTGATCACGACGTCTATCGCGCGTTGAGTACGAAAGGCCAAGGCGAAGTCGTACCACAAGGTATGTATTAGCAGCTTTGCCTTCAAACGCGAGAATCGTACAGCAGGCTTACAGAGCGTCCCAGGCCGATCGTTGGCATTCCTTCGTTAATTGTGCGACCAAGTTTTCAACGACGGTGCCGCTGACATCACGTCGGTTGCTCCAGCTCGGGCCACTTGTGTCCGTCTGGGTCGAGCAGACGCAGAGGACTAAAGTACTCGTCGGGATAGTCATCTGTCTCCGAATTGTCGCCCAGGATGCGGTTGACAATACAACGCGCACCATTGAACGAGACGGCCGTGCCCGAGCCGGCCATCCCGCCTAGGATGTACTGGCGTTTTCCATCAATCACGCCAACGACTGGGTATTCATCGGGCGTGTAGCTGACCGTACCTGACCACTCGTTGGTGATGGTATAAGGTGCCCGACCGAAGGCGGCTTCTAACTCGGTGCAAAGGTAGTGAGTCAGAAAACGCGAAGGCTGTATCCTTCCCGCTTCACGATCGGGAACACGAGTAGCGTCAGAGCCGATCATCGTCTCGTTACCGTGCCGTCCGAAGAAGGCGCGGCTTCCAGAGATGCCGACATGCGGCATCATTTCCGGAGGCCCGCCAGGACCGCTGGCCGCCTGAGTTTGCGTCGGGCGGATCAGATCGTGAAACTGCGGCATCAGCAGCGGCGTGTAGGATTCCGTACAGAGCACGACGTGACGCGTACGAATCTCGCCGCGCTGGGTGCGGACGATATACTCTTCACCCGCGTCCTCGATGTCGAGCGTTTTTGTCCGCGAGAAGTGGTCGACCTGGTCCGATTCCATGCCGCGACCCAATAGCGACCAACACCACTTCGCCGGATGAAAGGATGCGGCGGCGATCGAGAAGCCGGCGTTATGGCGCACGTTCATTCCGGTCCGCCGCTTGACTTCTTCAGGCGTAATGCTCATCCAGTCCGTATAGCCGCTCTCGAGCGCCAACTGGACTGATTCGGCCAGCGATGTCTGCTGGTCTTCATCGCGCGCCTGCACCCAACCTTCGCGGGCATAGTCACAATCGAAGCACTCGTCATGCACCGTCTGCTCAACTAGGTCACCGTTGCGATAGCAAGCGCGAGCGTAAAAGGCGGCGAACTGCTTCGCGAGTTGCGTTTGTTGTTCCGGCGTCAAGTCACTCCGCACATCGTGCAGATAAGGCAGCACGGTCTGCATGACCATATGATAGTAGCGGCCCATCACCACCAAGCCTTCGTTGCGGCCCGCCGAGCCGGTGGCTGCGTCAGCCATGTCCAGAGCGACAAGCTTCCGCTCCGGCGGCGCCTTCCGACCCCAGTGATACGCCACGGCGCACCCCGCCAAGCCGCAACCGATGACGACCGTGTCTACCACCTCAGGCAACTTTGCATTGGGTCGCTCTGCCCAAGGATGATTCGCCAGCGGATTGCCGTCTTTCAACCACACTGGCACGTCCGACACCGGGGCGGCAAACCGCGTATGCCGCATTGCGTCGGGGATCGTGGACCACATCTGGCGCAGCGCCCAACCGATGAACTTCAACGCCCGCACGATGGGCAGATCTTTTGGATAAGTCATCGCCATAAACGTGCGCGCCGCCCGAAAGTCGTGGCGTCGTAACGAAAACAGCAGACGTAGACACACCCGAACTCGAAGGGCAAGCGTCAGCGGCGGCAGCGAATCGTCGGACATAAGCGTGAAGAGTAAACGCCCTCTACTGACCAATCAGCAGCAACTCGACACGATCACGAGCCGCGTTCACTTTGAAGCGGACCATCAGGCAACGTTGTGGTGCGCCATGGTGCTCGACATAGGCAAGCAGAATTGACTTATCCTTCAGCAGGGTCAGCCTGCCGTAACCGTAAGCCTTGGGGTCGATTTGTATCGGATCCGACCAAGTCTTGCCGCCGTCGATGCTGAGGAAGACGCACTGTCCGCCACTGCCGCCTGCGGTCAGCACAATCGTGTCGTCGCCCAGCACGACAAGAGAAGGCGCGTACACATACTTCGGCCCAACTCGACTGATCTGCCGCCACTTCACTCCTTCATCATCAGAAACCAGCGTGCCGCCGTCGGGCCGCGCGACCAACACCAGACGGCCATTGCCGAGTCGCCCCAATTCACCTTCGTCCGTGTCGATCCATTTGTCGTCCTCGGGTGTGCCAAGATCTAGAAAGGCATCGGCGTCGCCGGACACAACAAGGTCTGCTGCATCGACGTTGTCGCCGGCAGGCTTGCGGCGGCGTATCACCGAAATCACTCGCCAAGTCTTGCCGTCGTCGTCGGACCGGTGAACGGTCCCGTCGAGTACCTTGCTACCCTTGTTCATGTCGTAGGACAACCAGAGGATGCCCCCATCCGGAAGTTGCAGACCACGCGAGCGCCCACGTGTGTAATATGTACCCGAGCTGTTGAGTGGCTGCGGCTCGCTCCAGGTATTTCCGTGGTCCGTCGATCGCACAACGAGCTGACGCGTGTTGAGCGTCTGACCACCCGGTGGTGCTTCAGGAAATCCGTACCAGGAGGCTTGCATGTTTACCATCACGATCACGGTGCCTGTGTTCGTCACAAAGCTGGCACTCGGTCGACAGTCCCGTGGGCCGTCGTAGACAGTGACCGGCTTTGACCAGGTCTCGCCGTTGTCCTTTGATCGACAGGCCATGATCCGTCCGCCTGTTGGTGCCTTGCGATCGAAGTCGAGCCCCGCCTTCTTATACGGCTCGACAAGATCATCGCTCAGCACAATCGGCGTGGCGAATGAAACATGCCAGTATCCCGCCGAATGAACGAACAGTAACTCGCCATTGGCCAAGCGATTCACGCCACCCACCCAGCCGATAAAGTCACCGAGGCCAGGAAACGGATCCGGACGGTTGTGGTCAAAACCGGTGACACATATCCGCGCTTCCGGCAGCGGAATTCCGGTGACTTTCCCCAGCTCAATCGCCTCCGCCGGCACGCCCACCAAGCCAACGGCGGCTAAAAGGCTGACAAGCATCACTCCATCGCGGGTCGTCAATCTTAGCATCGTCCACCCTCACTGCGAGTTACGTCTACCGTCGTCAGGTTAGACGATACGATCTAGCAAGGGAAGCAACCGAGCGGACGGTCACGAGTACATTTTTCAACTCCGTTTGCGAAGACACCCCCGAAAATGATTGCGATCACTTAAATCCTGCGGACTGTGTGTAGATAGGGCCACGCCGTGGCGTTATGCTGATCAGCGTGCCGCAACCGCGCCCAGGCACCGATTGGATGTGCCGGCGGCCCTGCGATCAACACGATCAGGAGATCAGCTATGTCGAAGAAGCAAACGCAACTTCATCGGCGTCGGTTTTTGAAGACCACACTTTCGGCAGGTGGTGCCGCGGTGATGGCACCGACGATCATCCCCAGTTCGGCCTTGGGTTTGGATGGTGCCGTCGCGCCCAGCGAGCGGATTGTGGTCGGTGGGATCGGCATCGGACGCCGGGGAGGTTACGACCTCGGCTGTTTCTTGGAGCAAAAGGATGTGCAGTTCGTTGCAGTTTGCGACGTGAAGGAAAAGCGCCGCCTCGAGGTCAAGAAAATAATCGACGGCAACTACGGCACAGACAACTGCGATATGTATCGCGACTTTCGTGAACTGTTGGACCGCAGTGATATCGATGCGGTGTTGATCGCCACGGGACCGAACTGGCATGCTACGGCCGCGATGACCGCCGCGAAGGCTGGCAAGGATATGTATTGCGAGAAACCGGTCACGAAGAACATCAGCCAGAGTCTGATCCTGGCAGAAACGATGCGCCGGACCGCACGCGTCTTCCAGGCTGGCACTCAACGGCGCAACCTGCCGCACTTCGCGTTTGCCTGCGAGCTGGCTCGAACTGGGAAGCTCGGCAAACTCAAAAAAGTCTTCGCCCACCCCGCCGGAATGCAAGCTCTGATGAGTGGTTGGTTACCGCCGCAGCCCGAGCCAGATAAAGAGGCCGTCGATTGGGACATGTACCTCGGGCCAGCTGCATGGAGGCCGTTCAATGCGAAGCTGCTCGACGGATTCAATTTTGAAAAGGGTGGCGGCTTCGTTGGTGCTTTCAACGGCGGTGGCGTACTCGAATGGGGTTCGCATTGCGTCGACCTTTGCCAATGGGCCGTCGACGATTGCTTGCCTCCCGTCGAGTACAACGCTCCGAAAGACGGGCACTTGGTCGCTCGCTACGAGAATGGCGTGGAACTGATTTTCCGCGAGACTGGCTGGATCCCTCTCGGCTCTTGCCCGGTACGATTCGAAGGCGAGACAGGTTGGGTGGAAGCGGGCGACAGCGGCAAAATGGTTTTGAGTTCGCCCGAATTGCTCGCCGGGAGAAAGGTCGCCGAAATCGGCGGCTATCCGGCAACTTACCACGTACGCGATTTCCTCGACTGTGTGAAATCTCGCAGTCAGACGAAAGGCAATGCCGACGCGGCTTGTAATGCCCACATCGCCTGCCACGCCGCGAATATCGCGCTCCACTTGGGACGTCAAGTTATCTACGACAACAAAGAACACGAGTTCATTAACGACGCACAGGCCAATCGTTTGCGATCCGAGGCTCTGCGTGAACCGTGGCGGCTGTAATGCTGCCGCGGGAAGTGATTTAGTTGTTGCCGAACTCAACGCTCAGGACTGAAACCATGCACATGACTCGACAATTCGTAAGCTTGTCCGTTTTCCTCGTATCACTGATCGTCGCGAGTGCCCCTTGGACCCAGGCTGCAGACGATGCAAACACATCTCGTGAGAAGGAACTAGTGGCGGTTCTTCGCTCGGACGCGCCCGCGGCGGAGAAAGCGATCACCTGCAAGCTTTTGGCCATCCACGGTTCGAGCGCGGCCGTTCCCGATCTGGCTTCGCTGTTGCAGGACGCACAACTGGCCTCGTGGGCGCGGATCGCGCTGGAAGCGATTCCGGGAGCGGCTGCGGACGAAGCGTTACGGCAAGCAACCGACTCGATGGAGGGAAGACTGCTCATCGGGACGATCAATTCGATTGGTGTCCGGAGGGATACTAACGCGGTCGATCTGTTGACCGCGCGTTTACGAGACACGGACGCTGATGTTGCAGCGGCCGCAGCTGTCGCTCTGGGGCGAATCGGAAATGCCGCCGCCGCCAATTCCCTGCGACAATCGCTAGCCGCCAATTCGGCAACAGTTCGTTCGGCGGTTGCCGAAGGGTGTGTGCTGTGCGCCGAGCGGCTTGTCTCCAAAGGCAAGGTGGCCGAAGCAGTAGAGTTCTATGACGCCGTTCGAAAAGCCGATGTCCCCAAGCAAAGAATCATCGAAGCGACTCGCGGAGCGATTCTCGCTCGGAACCAAGACGGGATCCCGCTATTGCTTGAACAGTTCCAGTCGCCCGACAAGCGATTCTTCCAGCTCGCGCTGACCACTGCTCGGGAGTTTCCCGGTGGTGAAATCGACCAGGCTCTGGCCGCCGAAATGGTTCGCGCGGCACCACCGCGAGCGGCCCTGATGATCCAGGCCATGGCTGATCGCAACGAGACCGTTGTGTTGAGCGCCATATTGAAAGCTGCCGGGCAAGGCCCTAAGCCAGTTCGAATGGCCGCTATCGAGGCACTCGGACGCGTCGGAGATGCTTCTTGTCTTTCCGTCCTCCTGGAAAGTGCGGTCGAAGCTGACGCGGATTTGGCGCAAGCAGCGAAGGCGACATTGGCTGATCTGTCCGGAGAAAAGGTAAACTCGCAAATCGTCGCACTCCTGCCCAATGCCGAAGGAAAGAGTTATCCGCTGCTGATCGAATTGGTCGGGCAGAGACGTATCGACGCCGTGCCCGCGCTTTTGAAGGCGTTGGATCATTCCGATAAGTCGGTTCGCGGCGCCGCATTGACGGCGTTGGGAGAAACGGTTGCACTCACGCGGCTCTCCGTGCTGGTTTCGCTGGTCGTTGCTCCCAAACATCCAGAAGATGCACCGGCCGCTCAACAGGCTCTGAAAGCGGCGAGCATCCGCATGCCGGACCGCGAGGCGTGTGCCACGGAACTCGCGTTGGCTCTGAAACGTTCACCGACCGGGACGAAAACTACACTGTTGGAAATTCTGAGCGATGTGGGTGGGACGAATGCGTTGAAGACTCTTGGCGCAGCGGCGAAGAGTGCTGATCCTGAACTTCAGGACACGGCCAGCCGTCTGCTTGGCAAATGGAATAGCGTGGATGCAGCGCCAGTTCTGTTGGATCTGGCAAAGACCGCGCCGGAGCGTAAGTACCAGATTCGGGCGCTGCGCGGTTACATTGGTCTGGCGAGGAAATTCGCTATGCCGGAACAACAACGTGCCGAGATGTGCCAGAAAGCGTTTGACGCTTCGCGCCAACCCGCCGAGCAGAAACTCGTGCTTGACGTGCTAAAACTCCATCCGAGTGCCGAGGCACTCAAGCTGGCCATCAACGCCATAAAAGTTCCCGCGCTGAAGGACGAGGCGACTCAAGCCACGCTAGTCATCGCCCAAAAGATCGGTGGCAAGGGAGTCGATGTGAGTCAGCTGCTCTCCAAGGTTGGACTGGCCAAAGTGAAGCTGGAAATCATCAAAGCGGAATACGGCAACGGGTCGACTCAAAAGGACGTGACCGCAGCGGTTCGGAAGCATGCGGGCAGTTTGCCGCTGATCACTTTGGCATCGCCAAGTTACAACGCCAATTTCGGCGGTGACCCGTTGCCGGGAGTTGTGAAGCGATTGAAGATTCAGTACCGCATCAACGGAAAAGCCGGCGAGGCGTCCTTTGCGGAGAATGCCCTCATTATCCTTCCCCTGCCGAAATAACTGATCGCCAAGAAGGCTCGTTCGACGTCAATCGGTATCCCGACACTGCAGTTGCCGAAAGTGCTTGTTCACGGAGTGGTGCTAATCGGATTGAGCGAATACTTGCAGCGCGACTGTTGCCGAGGTAATGACGGTTTGATCCGGCTTTGCGTCCAGGGAGCCTGACGCCCGAAACGTCAACTGATAATTGTTTGGCTCCACGTTATCAGGAATCGCGATCGGGACGCGAATCGTTCTTTCCTCTCGCTCGATTTGTGTTGTCGGCGATTCGAGTTGTAGTGAGCCTGACTCGACCAGTTGCAGTCGCATGGCGTTTCGCATATTGCTCGTTCGATCGAGTTCAAATTCAGCAAACACAACGTCGCCCGGTTGACCCTTAAGTGGCGAGTTGCCGACGGACAGCTTGACGACGGTCGGCATCGTGCGGAGCATGTTTCGCTTCTCGGAGACCACGAGTGCGCTTTGCTTTTGACCGTGCGAATCGGTGAACGACGCGAATGCCTGAGTGTAGAGCTGAGATTGACTCTGAATGTTGATGTGCATCGTCTCAGGCAAGTAAATGGGCATCATGAATTCGGACTGCTCCGCGGTAACCGTCGTTTGAACGAAATCGATTCCATCCAGGTCGCGGTTTTGACGATCGCCGCGCTGGATGACAACCGGTTCGGCGAAGCCATCAAACCGTTCAAGCGTCATGCGGTACGGATAGACGGTGCCTCGACGCGCGTACTGGTAGGCCTCTTCGCAGTGCAAACGAAACAACGGCTTATGCCGCACCGTGAACGCGATGACATCCCGCAACGATCCGCTAATACCACGACCGAAACTATCATGCCCGCGATGTTGAACCAGAACTGGGCGAACGACTTGCTCGTCGGCAACGGTTGCCGTTCCTGTGAGCCTGATTTCATGACGCGTGCTGAGCTGCGAATCGGGTATCGTGACTTTTAGCTTCACATCGCTTTTGCCTGCGGCGATCAAAGTGTTTTCAACAGTGACCGCTTCTGGAAGGCCGTCAACTTTGATATTCACTTCTCCGTCAAACCCACCAATGCGATTTAACTTGATGGGGATTTCGACGGAGCTACCTTGAGTAACACTCAGACAGTCACTCCCTGCATTCAATTTGAAATCTGGCGTGGCTGGGAACACTTCAAGTTGGTAACCGCGAGATCGGTGACCGGAAGCCGTATCGCCAACGCACTTCAGCGAGATCGTGTATTTGCCGATGGCTGGATTGGCAAGTAGATAATAGGCTTTAAGTGCTTCCGGCGTCGGTGCCAACTTCGTACGCCCAACTGTCTTGCCGGACGAATCTGTAATCTCCATGAGAACCAGTGACGCTGCACTCACCGAGTCCGGTGCGATCAATCGGATCTCAACGGGCTCGCGTTCCTTGATCTCGAGCGAGTAAACATCAACAACAAACGGTGACAGTCGTCCATTTGACACTTCACCGACAGCGATCGGGAATTCTGCGTGATCTCCGTGCGCTTGTGTCGTCACCAGTTTTGTCTCCGCAGGAAGGACACGCAATGGAATTGAATTCGCCAGTTCACGGTCGGAGTAGTAGAACACCTCGCTCGAGTCAGTAGGTAGAGTCAGTTCGCGATCAATTACTTTTACATCCCCGTCTCCAGACATAGCGATGAACGAGAACTTCGTGGACTCACCCGCCGGCGCACCAATCGGATAGGCGTAAGGAGTAACTGGCGCGTGGGTGAAGTTGACTCGGTAGACGTGAGCTGGACTGCCGTGAAACGAGACGTTGCCGATCTGCAACAAGTAGGTTCCGTCTTCAGGCGCTTTGAATGCGATCAGCGGATCGTCACCGAGGTTGTCTTCGTCGAACGACACGGCGCGGCCATCGCTGTTAAGAATCGAGACCGTCGGCTCCAATCGAGATCCGAGTCGCCTCGCGAGTACTTCGCAATACACGACCTCGCCGGCATGAAGTGAGAACCTGTAGTAGTCAAGATCTCGCTCGCCATGAATCTGACCGTTGACCGTAACAGGAAGTTCGATCAACTCCGCTGAATCTGGCGTCGAGTTCGATTCCGTTTCAATGAACTCCGGCAGGTCGCCAACAATGAACGGCAAGCTGCCAGAGCTGCCACCTGACGCACAGAACACGTCCCAGTACGCTGTTCCGACGGGAGCGTCAGAAGCGATTACGACTTTTCCGGCCCATTGCCGCGGGTAGTGAATCGGAATTTCCGTCGGTGCCCGACGTGGTGACAGCTCACCCTGATCGAAGACTTCGCTGGCAAGTTCACTATCGCCCGAAACACCGGCTCCGCGGATGAAGAACTTTGCATTTGGCGGAGTCTGCTCCACGCCGATGCGTACATCGACCGCCGTTCCTCGTCGTGCTCCGGCTGGAAAAATCTGGACACTGTCTGGCAACTTGGTGGGAACTGGCTGAGCCGTTGCGACAGTAGTCAACATGACTGCGGAAAGCCAACTGGCCAGCAGGCGAATAAACCGATGTCTTGGATGAGAGTTAACCATCGCAAAGTTATCTTCCGTCATCAGGAGAACAGTTCCCGAACAACATCGCCGCCATCCGCCACAGGAACGGGGCGTCCGAGAGGCGTGTGAAGCACTTTCTTGTGGTCGATGCCGAGACCGTAAAGGACGGTCGCCACCATATCTTCCGGCGAAATTGGTCGATCTGAGACTTCTGCAGCTTGCTTATCGGTTGCGCCGATGACTTGGCCGCCCTTCACGCCACCACCCGCCATGACAATCGAAAATGCGTTTGGCCAATGGTCTCGACCCGCAAGCTGATTGATCCGCGGTGTGCGACCGAATTCAGTGGTGACGACGACGAGTGTCTTCTCCAGCATGCCTCGGTCCTGGAGATCGTTGAGCAATGCTGGAATCGCCTTGTCGAATGCCGGACACAACAAGTCACGCAAACTGTACGTGTTTTTCCTGTGAGTGTCCCAGTGTCCGTTCTCCACAGCAACGAATCGACAGCCGGCTTCCACCATGCGGCGAGCAAGCAGACTGCACTGCCCGATGCTGGACATGCCATATGCTTCGCGAAGTTTTTCTGGTTCCTTCTGGATATCAAACGCCTCGCGCGCCTCTTTGGAGGCCATCAGATTGTAGGCCTTTTTATAGAACGTGTCCAAAGACCTGACCTGGCTGCCTACACGCTCTACTTGCTGTTCGAACTGGTTAATTTGTTGCAGTGCCTGTTGCCGTAGTCGTCCGCGATTCGTTACGACGTTGGTTGGCAGAGCGATGTCTCGCACCGAAAACTCTGGCGATGCGGGGTCAGCGTCAATGACGAACGGGCCATGAGCGGGCCCGAGGAACGAAGGACCTCCGCTATTAAGAAAATTGGGGACCGAGATGTAAGGTGGCAGCACTCCTGGGCGTCCAAGATGCGAGACCATCGAACCAATGCAGGGATGTTGGTTGTTGTTTTGATTTCCGTTGAAATCGCCGGCACCGGGTCGCCTGCCCGACATCATGATGTGAAAGCCACGCCCATGGTCCGAGTCGCCGTGCGTCATGCTGCGGAGGATCGCCATCTTGTCGACCACGGTCGCACAGCCAGGTAGAACGTCCGAGATCTGAATGCCAGGAACGCTGGTGTTGATGTTCTGAAAGTCGCCTCGAATCTCAGACGGCGCGTCGGGCTTCAGATCCCACATGTCCTGATGAGGCATGCCGCCAACGATGAATATAAAAATGCAGTTCACATCGCTGCGATCGCCGTCGGTGGCAGCGTGAAGTTGCTGCATGCGCATGATGTCAGCCAGCCCCAGACCGGCAATAGAACCCATGCGGATGAAGTCGCGGCGGCTCGATCTTGGAAGCGTCTTCATATTCCGATTCTCCACGACGTCAGAAACAATCCGAACGTCACTTTACAAAGAGGAAGTCGTACGAATTCATCATTACCCACATGAAATCTTCAATGCCCTGCCGACGCGAAGACCGCAGCAGCCGCAGTCCTGTCGTTCGTTCTTTCGCCGTTGATGGACGATTGACCGTGGCCAGTGCGATCTCCTCGATCAATCGATCGACGTCGTAACTCGATCCAACTAATTCCGAGACGCGCCCGTTGTTCGCTTGAATCTTCGCTTCGATCTCAGGTGCGTTAAGCAGATGCAGAGCCTGCGCCATGGTTGGTTCGCCGCTGCTTCCACACTCGCAAGGAGACTCGCGTAAACTGCGCCCAAACGTATCGAGGAAATACGAAGGCAGTTGGTTATCCCACAGCTCTATCGCGCGAGTGCCAGGCGGATGCCCCGGATACTTTTCGGGAGTTCCTGTGATCTGACAGATCGCATCCAGTACGACTTCCGCAGGTAACCTACGCACCAGGTAATGACTGTACGCTTGGTCGTCGGCGTAGTTCAATTCTGTCGCGCGGCTAGAAAGCTGAAACGTGTTGCTTTCGAGGATGTGTCGCATCAGTGCTTTCAGGTCGAAGCTGTTCTCTTTCAGAGTTGCCGATAGGTGATCGAGCAACGCGGGATTCGTCGGCGGGTTCGTTTCACGGAAGTCGTCTTCTGGTTCGACCAATCCTCGGCCCATCAAATGCTTCCATACTCGGTTGGCAGCAAGACGTGCAAAGAAAGGATTGTTCGACGATGTCATCCAGTTCGCCAACTCGGGTCGTGGATCCGTTAGTTTGTCGGCGGTCGTTGGATCGCCTCCCAGCGGTCGGGTCTCGACTGCACGATCAACGACGGGGACGGCAATCGACTTGTGACCTGGGTGATAGATGAGTTCGCGATTCTCATCGAGCTTCTGGCGTGTCATACCATTGAAGTAACCGGCCAGCCCATAGAAATCGTCCTGCCCCCATTTCTCGAATGGGTGATGATGACACTGTGCGCAATCCATCCGGACGCCGAGGAATGCTTGTGAGATCGCCTTGGTGACGTCTGCGGGCGTACGTTGGCCTCGATAGAAATTCGCGGGGCCAACCTGGCCCGAGTTACCACTGGCCACAATGATATCTTTGACCCATTCGTCGTAAGGACGATTGGTCTCGATCTGCCTGCGAATCCATCGATGGAAGACGTAAGCGCCGCGGCCACCGATGGAATCTGAGTTCACCATCAAGATGTCCGACCAGCGCTGGGTCCAGAAGTTGACAAATTCTTCGGATGCGAGGGCTCGATTGATGGCCTCATCTCGTTTGTTCGGAGAGGTGTCCGCAAGAAAAGCACGGACCTGCTCAGCGGTCGGCAATGTGCCGGTGGTCTTGACCATGACACGCCGCAGAAACGTCGCGTCGTCGCACAATTCAGAGGGCGTGATGCGTAGCTGTTGCCACTTCTCCCATACGAGCGAATCGATCGGGTTGGTTGTTCCGAACCACTCGGGACGCTCTGGGACGACCGCCCCGGACTGCGGAATCACAACGCGGCTGACATCCACGAATCCCATGTAGCCAATCGTGATCGCGGCTTCGCCGGCAACCTTGCCAGTTTCGATAAGACCGTGCTCGTCGCAATCCGCGATGACAGCCTCGTTCGTAGCGTACGCCGCGGCTCGAGTCACATCGCGAGTTTGGCCGTCACTGTAGCTTGCAACAACGCGAAGTTGCTGACCGGATCGCGGAGACATGACTCGTAACTGTGGCTGTACGGCAATGCTCGTCACTTTGGGAACTTCACCGATTCCCCACGGCGTGCCTTGCCGAAGCCACTCGCGGAGCAATTCCGCATCCTGCGATTCCGCCATCATTCTCTGCCCACCGCCATGGGCAGAGAGGCCAACAGCCTTCTTATAAACCTGACTGCGTTCGACGGCACCTGGGAAGATTCTCCGACCGCGCCCTTCTTTCACCAATGCGTCGTAGTCCGCCCGCGGGTCAAATCCGAAAACACTGAGTTTGAAACCGTTCTGACCAGATTGCTTTCCATGACATCCACCACTGTTACATCCGAGCTTCGACAGCAGCGGCAAGACGTCGGCTTCAAAATGAATTGGTGGATATGTGTTGAAGTTCGCAACCGACAGCGGGAGTGTTGCTTCCATGCGACCCGCCGTGACGATTATCTCGGTTGAGCCTTCGTGCAAGCCGCGCAGCAGAGCTGTCTCGACGTTCGCAACGGATGGATCGGCCAGGGTGATTAATGCCGTATGCGTGAGATCAACCGGCGTCTCGTCAGCCAGAAAGCCGGTCACAATAAGTTGTTGTTGCCGATCCCTACCAGTGAGTCGCACTGCTGACGGCTCAATGGAGATGCGGTATACATCATCCGGATTCTGAGCTGCTGCATATTCACCAAAGCATGATATCGCACAGAGTAAAACGACGAGGTCCTTCAGCTGTGATGGGACGCTGAAAATGCGCATAAGTGAGATTGCAATCGGCAGGATAGGAATCAGGCGGTCGTCTGGATTGAACCCCTCACTATTCTAGCGTCTCCCTAGTACTCATTACAATTCGCATCGTTGCAACAGATCCATCCCCTTCGCCCAGCCGCTGGTTAGATGTGTTAGTCCATCGGGCTCTCGTCGTTCTGAAAGCGGAGTACCGCCAGCGTGTTCGGTTTCAACGCATACGCCATTCTGCCAGAGTTCTCCACACGTTCGACCTTCGGCCCGGCCAGCGTCACAGCGTCAGGCTGCTCGATCGTGTTTTCCGTGAGGTAACTGTCGGCTCGCGCTTCATGGACTTCTACCGCCGTCTTGAGTCGCCAGTCTTGGACGTTGATCCGGACTGTGACTGGTTGGCGCGCGTCCTTGTTCAGCAAGGCGAGATAGAGTTGGTAGCCGTTCCTTGAATTTCGAGGCGACAGAGAAGCGCAATGGGATACACGCGAGAACGTGTAATCTGGATCGAAATACAAACCGGTCTTCGGAGCTTCGATCGTGTTGTCGCCCTGCAGCTGACTCTCGACCAAAAACTCTCCGCGTTGTTCGCTGAGGAGCTTGAACACCCAGTAGATGGGCATCCGGTAGCCGTACCCTTCGTCGGTGCTCTTCCCTTTGTAGGCGAGTCCTTGTTCGCGAGTTTTCTGTACGGAAAACATCGCCTGGGCGTCGTTCGAGAAACTGTGCCAGAACGCCGCGTGGATGTTCTCGGAGGGAACGCTCTTCTCCATCATGTAAATGAGATGGTCCGCCATGAAGACACCCGACGACATGGTCCGCATAAGAGATCCGCGAAAGCTGTTTTCATGTTGCCGGAAAATCCCGCCCGTCCAGTCACCGGACCATTCGCCGACGATCAATTTGGGAGGCGGTTGTTGTTTGCACTTCTCTCGGATCAGTTTGTTTATCACCTGGTGACACTCGCGGAACTTTGTGCCCCAGCAATACAGGTGCTTCCACTCATCGTCGGTGTCGAGAAAGTCGTATTCTCCGTTCCAACCGTTGGCCGCATAAAAGTGCCAGTCGAAGTAGTCGACTTCTACATTCAGGTGCTCCAGGAACGCGACGGAAAATTCATGACTGGTCGTGAAATTGATGTCCGGCGCACCGGGTTTCAGCTTCTCCTCGGAGCGAGGACGTTGAATATTGATGAACGGTACGACTACCTTTGCACCCGGTGACATCTTGCGGATCGCCGGAACCAACCGGTCCAGGGCGCTCGCGTATTCCTTCGCGCCGGCAGCGTTCTCTTGGAACCCTTGCGGAAAGCTGTGGATAACGTTGCCGAGCTGCCAGTACGTGATCTTGTACGGTTTAGCGCGGCCGTTGGCCTTGCGCTTCGCCGCCCAGTTGACGTCGTCGTTGTCGACATCTCCATCTCCGACGAGATATTCGATGTAGCCCTGAACAGACTCCTGCGTCTCGCCGACGAAGTTGATCTGCATCAACGGTTCGATTTCAAAACGCTCACAGAGTTGGAGAAATGTATCGAGGTCATAGACTTCGGTAGGCTTGCGATCCGGGTTCTTGCCGATGTGATCTTGCCAGTAAAAGTTGGCCCAGGATCCGCGGTGATCGTTGCGATTGAAGACGAATCCGCCCGGATACCGCGCGATCCGCAATCCGGAGTCCGCGATGTCCTTAAGAACCTTCTCCGGATACCGAGGAGCGCGCAGCGGATTGGTCTTGTGGTCGATCCCGGCGCCGAAAATGTACGGACTGATCCGGCCTTTCTGCTGACGCGGTTTGACGTGCAACTCGACGAACAATTCCTCTGCGCGTGTCCGTGCGGTGGGTATCAATCCCTGAACGTCGAACAACAATGCAACGAGCAGCACGGCGGCGACCCGCCCACCATTCCATGACACGTTGCTACTCCTTTGGATCGAAAACGTTGCGCAGATCGGAGTCAAACGCCGCGTCGCGGATTGTCCTGTCGGCGTTGACCTGCTTCGTGTTAGGCCGCCACTCGATCAGTCCAACGTCACGCGGCGCCTGTGGACTGTCCTGGCCAGCCTTGATTCGGTAACCCGTTCCGAAAGCTGTCAGGATCGCGCCGCCGGGCAGCAGCGTGGACGACGTTGCCTGGCTGCTGGGCCACCAGTATGTTTTGCCCTTTCGTTTACCGGACCACACATGCAGAAGATAGCGGTGATCCAGATCCCAAGTTTGGCCATGATCCTGACTGACCACCGCCTCGATGCCAAATTGTGGGAAGCCGTTCGGGCCGTCGACATATCCCAGTCGCACGACGTAAGTCATAACGATGTCCTGATTGGGCATTAGGACGAAGGACGGGTGATGGCGACCGTAGTCATACAGCTTCCTGACCGCTGACCAGTTGCGTCCATCGTCGGTCGAGATGGAGATACCGAGGCCTTCGAGATGATCGATCGTCTCGCTCTGCAGCCGCACGGGGATGACGGTTCGACAGGCCGCAACAAGATTCCCGTTTGCCGCGCGCAGCAACGCCACCTCATTCGATCCATTCCATGGAGCAATCCTGGCGGTCGGACTCCAAGTGGCACCGCCATTGGTACTCGATCGAAGAAAGGCCTGCGAATCTTTATGTCCACTCTGCCGGTAGCCTGTTTCGATCAGCCGTACGAGTTCGCCGGTCTTCGCATCTCGTTCGACCAGTGGTGGATCCCAGACGGCCCACGGCTTTCCGTCAGGAGTCGGTGCGATCGTCACGGGTTCGCCCCAAGTTTGGCCATGGTCCATGCTGAACCAGCGTGAGGGTTTTCCGGCCCCCACGCTGCCTGACTCATAGAAGACTAACTTCCCCTTGCCGAGATAAGCCAGACTCGTTCCCAGACCAATTGATGCCTTGCCATCGTCGCCGACACGCGCGGGACGAGGATCCGTCCACGTCGCTCCGCGGTCGTCGCTGGTCAGCACGAAGGCGCGATGCGGATAGTCACAGCCAACCAACATCAGCAACCGGTCCTTGTCCCGCATGTTGACGATGTAAGGAACCGCGACCACTCGGTTCCAACTCTCCGTGACGATCTGCATTCGTGCGCGCAGCAGGAATCGCTCGGACACGCCGTTGAGATGGCGGACTTCGTGCGATCGCCATTGCGCCATTCCTACCGACGGAGTTGATGCCACGCTCAGAATGACCACCCAAGCCAAGTCTCTCAAATTCTTCATACGGTCCCTCATTCCTGTAAGTCCACAGCATGCACCAACGGGTCTGATCTTGTCTACCATTGGACCTGTCCCGCGTTGTCTGCACCACTACTTGGGAAGTTCCAGCGACCAGACTTCGCTGCTCAGGGGCCGGGCGTGACCACCGGCGATCCAGATCTTGTCCTGGAAGACGAAAGCCGAGTGTTCGTGGCGTGCCTTCCAGATCACGTCAGACTTCAGCTCCTTCCAAGTCTTGCCGTCTTGGGAATACCAAACGTCACCCCAATTCGTCGACGGGTCGTTCGACCAACCGCCGAGGACCCACATGCGATCTCGATAGACAACCGACGAGAACCACAATCGCGGATGCCAGGGCGCGGCATCGGTTTCTTGTTGCCAATGCACACCGTCTTCGGAACTCCACACGTCGTTTACAGCGTGATACTTTGGCACGTAGTTGCCGCCGCCGAAGACGTAGATCTTGTCGTTCAGCACTGCCGCTTGATGATAAGCTCGCGGTGACCAGCCTGCGTTAGCCGTAGCCTGTTTCCACTCTTTGCCATCGGTCGAACACCAGACATCGTTCTTCAAACTCGTCTCGTCACCGAAATAGTAGTTCTCCGTTCCGCCGAGCAGCCACATCTTGCCTTTAAACACGACAGTCGCGGCAGCGATCCGCGGCGTCCAGCCAGCTGCGGCCGTTGCTTGATCCCATTGTTCGCCATCGGTGGACCACCACACCTCGTTGCTGGCCGAATGACCTTCCAGTCGACCGTTGTACCAACCGCCCATGAACCACATCTTGTCGTCGAAAACAATGGACATCGACAGGTCGCTGTGCTTCCATGGCGCGGCCTCTCGCACAAGCTTCCACATCTTCCCATCCGCTGAACTCCATACATCGCGAGGCGGAGCTGCGTACGAACTGAGCCATCCACCGAAAATCCACAAATTGTTTTTGTAAACAACTTCGCCTTGCGAATCGCGTGGCTGCCATCCGGCGTGATCCGTCACTTTAACCCAGTTGGAAACCTCCTCGGCATGCAGTGGGCTGGTCGTGATGGCGAACGAAGCAAGGGCCAGGATCAATCGTCTCATTCTTTCGTCTCCGGTTTGTTCTTCGACGCATGCGAAGTTTGCGGATGCCTTTCAAGTGACCACCGACCCGCGCACCATATCCTTTAGCCAAACAACGGCATGACAGGACGTCCTTGCACGATGTAGTGCGGTCGCCCCGAATAGTCGATCACCTTGGTATTGCGATCGTAGCCGAGTGCGTGATAGATCGTCGCAACGAAGTCGCTGACATGGACGGGATTATCTTTCGGAACTGCACCGTTTTTGTCGCTGCTGCCGTACACTTGACCACCACGGATTCCGCCGCCGGCAAACAGTGTGCTGTAAACAGACCCCCAGTGATCACGTCCTCCATTCGGATTGATCGAGGGCGTGCGACCAAATTCGCCGGTACACACGACCAATGTCTCGTCCAATAATCCACGTTCCATCAGATCTTCCAACAACGCGGATATTCCCTGGTCCATCGGTGGGAGATTCTTCTTCATGGTCGGGAAATTGTCCGCGTGCGTGTCGAAGTGAGGGAATTCTTTCGTGATGGGCCAAGCCACAGTGACCAGACGAACCCCTGCCTCGACCAATCGCCGAGCGACGAGGCAACTGCGACCGAAGTGATGGTCACCAAAGCGATCGCGTGTCGTCTGTGCCTCGTCGTCGATGCAAAACGCTTGCCACTTCGGCGAGGAACGCAAGACGCCCATCGCTTCTTGCCGCGCCAACTTCAATCGAAGTTCGGCTGGCATCGCGCTGGAAAACACATTCCGGTCCAACGACCGCAATAGGTCCACGCGTCGCTCGAAACGGGGACCTATGTTTTCGGCACCCGGCACAAAATCAGGAGGCAAGGTGCCAGGTTGGCCACCTTTGTAATCCATGATCAAAGGGTCGTACCGCGGCCCCAAGAATCCCGCATGCTGACCGGCCCATTCCTGGCCAGGCCCATCTTGAGTAATCCACATCGGCAGTTGCACGGCCGTCGGCAACTCGCCGCGACCGCCTTCGTGCTGTTGCAGCACGCCACCAATCGATGGCGAATCGCGCCGACTGAGCAACGGCTGGCCGTTGCGAGGCGCGTGTTTCCATCCGGTGAGATTGTAATGCACTCCGGTCGCATGAAACGTCCCGTCATGATGTACAGAACGAATCAACGAATAGTGTTTTGCCAAGTTGGCTAGACGAGGCAAATGCTCACAGATTTGCAGACCGGGAACCGTCGTCGATATCGGCGAGAATTCACCGCGCACGCCGACATCTGCTTCCGGTTTCATATCAAACGTCTCATGCTGCGGCGGACCGCCGATCATGTAGAGCATGATGCACGACTTGGCTGTCGGAGCGCCGGAACCGGCAGCGCGCGCCGTCTGCGAACGCGTGAGTTGTGGCAAACTGAGGCCGAATGCAGAGACGCCGCCAGCCTGCAGGAATGCACGGCGTGAGAAATGCAGGGCTTGTTCGAACTTGCTCGATGTCACGTGGTACGGTACTCACGACTTCGGGCGGCTTGCGGGAGTTGAGACGCTTGAAATCCTACCCCAGTTGAAGCGTCAACGCGAACCGAATCCGTGACGGAAGCGATAAGCCCTATCTGGCGGTGAACATATCGCCGTCACCACGGGAGAGCTGTTCCGCCCGACAGTTTCAGTAACGCGCAGAAACTTCGCGGCCTACCCGGTTCCAGCTGGATTGAAGTAATTCGGCTCGCAACCTTCTTTCCATTTGATGTTGCAACCGACGCTAGGCGTTTGGTCTTCAGGCACGGCCTCGCCCGTCAAGACCGTATCGATAGCTCGACGGAGGTCTTCACCAGTGACGGGAATTTCGTTGCCGGGACGACTTGCGTCGAGTTGGCCGCGATAAACGAGTTTCTGCTCGCCATCAAACAGGAAGAAGTCGGGGGTGCATGCGGCTTTGTAGGCCTTGGCGACTTCTTGCGTCTCGTCGTACAGATACGCGAATGAATAGCCTTGAAGCTCGGCTTCATGAATCATTTGTTCAGGCGAGTCGGCTGGATGACCGCTTACGTCATTCGAACTGATTCCCACAACGGCGACGCCTCGCGATTGGTACTCGTGTCCAAGCCGAGCCAATTCCGACGCGATGTGTTTGACGAAGGGACAGTGGTTACACATGAACATCACAAGCAATGCTGGAGCACTTTCAAGGTCCGACAACGAGACAGTTTGACCGTCGACATTGATCAAAGAGAATTCGGGGGCCTTCGTACCAAGTGGTAACATCGTACTCGCTGTTTTGACCATGATCGGATCTCCGTTACTTTGACAGCCGTAATCTTGAGGCGAGTTTAGCGCATGCACGGGGGATCGTCTAGCGACTTGGCTTGAACAACCTATTTGCGTTCGCCGTTGTTAGCTCTGCAAACGATTCGAGCGAAGTTCCGCGTGCTTCGGCAAGGCAGGTGGCCGTGTGAACGACCAAGGCTGGCTCGTTGGGGCGTTGACCTCTCTTGGGGTGCGGCGAGAGATAGGGTGCGTCGGTCTCAAGCAGAATGCGATCGTCCGGAATTGTTGCTGCGATTTCACGCAGTTCGTCTGACTTTTTGTATGTCACCATCCCAGCGAAGCTGACGTACAGACCGAGCTCGATGCATGCGGCGGCACCAGCGGCGGAACCTGTGTAAGAATGCATCACGCCTTGTAACGCACCGCGCAACCGCGCCTCGCGCAGCATGCGCAGGATGTCCTCTTCGCAATCGCGCAGATGAACGATGAAGGGCAGGTCTCGCCTTTGGGAGAGCTGAATGTGGCGATCGAAGTAATCCTCTTGAACATCGAACGGCGTGTGATCCCAATACCGATCAAGGCCCGTCTCGCCTAGCGCGACAACCCTGGGCGAGTTCGCTAATTCGACGACCTTGTCCCAATCGCCAGCGGCGGCTTCCGCACAATAGTTCGGTTGGACCCCGACCGCGGCCAATACAGTTTCGTACTGCTGGGCTAATCCAACGGAAGCAAGACTTGAGTCAGCGGTCGTGCCAACGGCGAGAATCGTGCCGACGCCTGCTTGCACCGCGCGCTGGACGATATCGTCACGATTGGAATCAAACTGCTCGTCGTCCAGATGGCAATGCGTGTCAAAGAGCCGCATGTTCAAACTCGGGACGCGGTCCGGCGATCAAGTTAGGAAGTCGCTGATGCTTGCTGTAGCTCTTCGAGCGACTCGAGATGCCCCTTCGCCGCACCAAGCGTTTCCTCGGCCAAGGCCTTGGCCATCGGCACCAAACTCAGTTGCTCGACGACTTGCCCGATTTCGGCGATATCCAGCTTCTGCTCTTTAATGATTTCATTCAACAGAAAGTCAAAGGACAGGTCGTGGTATCCGGTGTAGTAGATCGGAAACTCTCCGTTGTCGACCACACCTCCGCCCTCGGTGACCATCTCCGCAAGTCGATCGGATGTATCACGTTGATCGGCTGCCATCAAGCGGAGTGTTTCTTTGGCAGTCTCCTCACCACGATGCCAAGCCGGGGCGGCATAAGTCAGATAAGCGGGTAACGAGCAATTGTGCATCGCAACCAGTCGATTGAGCAGGCGGTTCGTTGTTGCTTCACTCATAGATCAACGCCCTTAAGCGGCAGCCAATAGATACTCGGTTGCCACGCGCGCCCATTCGCTCAACGCGTTCCAATTCAACATCAGCAAAACTGTCGGAGCGGTGACCAGCCAAACGAATGCTCCTTGGAGCGAAACTTCTGGATAGACGAACGGTCGTCGATCTGCTGGTTCCTCTTCCATCGTCATGACTTTCACAACGCGCAAGTAGTAGAACAAACTGATCGCTGTATTCATGCCGCCAATCACCAAGAGAACCATCAAGAATCCAGCAGGATGACCGGCACCGAGGCTAACTTGGTAACCTTCGACCAGCGAGGCGAAGATCGCAAACTTGCCGATAAAGCCGGCGAGCGGAGGTAGTCCGACAAGACTGAACATAATCAACGAAAAGCAGATCACGGTTACGGGACAGCGCCGCAGTAGGCCCGCATAGTCGGCGATCTCTTCACTGTGCAAGGCGTTGCGAAGGAACGCGATAATGGCAAACGCACCCAGATTCATGAACACGTAGGTCACGATGTAAATCGCTAGAGCAGCAATCGCGTTCTGCGCTTGCAGCGGAGCGTCGCCTGCCATAACCAAGAATGCCGCCACGCTCATCATCATGTACCCAGCATGAGCAATCGTCGAGTATGCCAGAAGGCGTTTTATATTCGTTTGCCCGTAAGCGGCGAGATTGCCAAACGTGCATGTGATCGCGGCCAGTAAAGCGATTAACTTGGCCATGAACATCCGCGACGCTGCCAATCCGTCAACCGTCCCCACGGCCGCATGATGATTGCCGGCGTGAGCCTCATCAGCGTCGCCGTCATTAGCAGGCGTTGGCTCGTCGGCCGCTTCGTCTGCGAGCGCGTATAGACCGCCCTCCGAATTATCTAACGACGCTGTTTGCGTCGCGGGAGGTTGCGAGAAATGCCCGGGTTGGACGCCGGTTGGCGGAATCGCTCCGAATCCGATGGCGACTCTAACCAGCAATGCCAAGGCCGCGGCTTTGGAGGCAATACTCAAAAACGCGTTAACTTCCGCACACGCACCTTCAAATACATCCGGTGCCCAGAAGTGGAACGGAACCGCGGACAGCTTGAACGCAAGTCCGACCATGATCATCATGCCGCCGAGGGCAAGGACCATGACTTCTTCACCCGGCATCCCGGGCAATTTCTCTGCAAGTTGAACCGCCATCGTGGGCAAATGAGCCGTGTTCATCAGGCCCGCAACGAGGCTGATTCCATACAACATGACTCCAGCCGCACCAGCACCGTAAACGGAGTACTTCAGCGCTGCTTCACTAGCAGTACGGCGACCTTTCAACATTCCTGCCAACGCATACGACGGAACGCTGGCCATTTCGACAGCCATGAAGACCATCAGCAAATGGTTCGCGGAAGCCATCAAGCACATCCCTAACGTCGAGCCAAGCACGAGTGTGTAGATGTCTGCTCCGTCTTCTCGATCCGGAATGCCGGAGAGCTTCGTAAAAATCGCGAACAGGAACGCGAAGCCGATCAAAACACTCCGCATGTATACCGTAAAGCCGTCGTAGACGAGCATTCCGGTGAAGATCTCCATCCGGCTCACACCGTCGATGACACTGAGGCTGGGCGCGTTGCTACCGAGATATGTCCACGGAGACGAGAAGACCAACGCTGCGCCAGTTCCCGCCAGCATTACCCAAAAGAGATCGACCTTGCGACCGCCATTGAACAACCGAATGAACAGCAGCAAAACGATCGTCGCGCACAAGCACAGCTCCGGCTTGAACACGCCGAGACTCGAATCCGCGCTCGGAAGGGAGAATAACCCTTCGGACACAGAGCCCTTGGTATCGATGATCAGTTCGCTAACGAGTTCGTGCAGATTCACGGCTATTGTCGATCAATGACGGTAGGTGATGCTTGGACAGTGACGGCGGTTAACTCTGTGGCTTCTGCTCCGTTGTCAGCGGCTTGCGGTGCGACAACTGGAAACTGTTCGTTCGTATCTTGCACTTCCTGACGAGCAACACCTGATTCATCCTTTGGTGGATGTGCCACATCGTAGCGTTTGCTCCATTCGGTCAAACTGGCCGCTTGCGCATCGACTGTTTTGTCCATGTGGATAAGAATCGTTTGATACGGAAAGACCCCGAAGACTACTGCAAGTACACATAGAACAATGGCGATCGCGTTCTCACGTAACGTGGCGGGCACAAGTGCTTCTGGGTGGGGTCCCTTGTACTCGGCGCCGAGAAAGACGCGTTGCACGGCCCACAGAATATAGCCCGCGGTCAATACAACAACGGTTGCAGAAATGATCGCCAACAAGGGGCTGAACGCGAACGACGACAAGACCACAAACACTTCGCCGGGGAAGCCACACAAACCGGGCAAACCGAGCCCCGCGAAGAAGATGATGATGGCCAAGGAAGTGTAGACGGGCATCTTGGAAAACAGTCCGCCGAACTTATTGAGATCGCGATGATGCACGCGGTCGTAGATCACTCCGACCATAAAGAACATGCCCGTCGAGCTGATTCCGTGAGCGATCATCTGGAACATGGCACCTTGCATACCCATGTTCCAGTAGTCGGAGTTGTAAAGGTTGCCGCTGCGAGCCGACCAAACGCCGAGTCCCAAGACAACGTAACCCATGTGGCTGACCGAGCTGTACGCGACCAATCGCTTGAAATCCGTCTGAGCCATCGCAGCGAAGGCACCATAAACCATGCTGACGACACCAAGCGCACAGACGAGATAAGCCAGTTCGTATCCACCTGCCGGACAGATCGGGTAGCAGATGCGAATGATTCCGTAGCCGCCCATCTTCAGCAAAACGCCGGCCAGAATCATCGAGATTGGCGTCGGCGCTTGGACGTGTGCATCGGGCAACCATGTGTGTACCGGCACGCAAGGAACTTTGATCGCGAAGCCGATGAACAGCAGAATAAAACACCACCGCTGGATCGTCCATCCAAATAGCAAGGCGTCGTCGAAGCAATCTGTGTGCTGGCCGATCGCAGCGAGCGCGAGCAAGTTAAACGTGTGAACGGGTTTGCCACCGGCGGGCAGCGTGCTGCCGGTTAAGGTAAAGCTTCCGTTCCCTTGGTCTCCAGACAGACTGGCGGTAACTAGAGCTGACGCCGCTTCGCTTGCATTAATCGCCCGCGTGGCGTCCGCGGCAGTTTTGTGACCGTCGGCTAAGTTAACATTGATCGTGCAACCGTTGACGACTACGTTCGACTGATCATCCGGCGAACTTCCAAAAATGATTTCCAGTTCTTCCTCGCTGTGTTCGTCAGTTCGCATCAACGAGAGGTCACCGTTGGTCGTACGTCCAAGAAGTCGCTCAACTTCAGGCGAGATATGCAGACTGTCCCAGTCGACAGCTGCAACCTCACGGTCTTGTGTCAGCGTTGAGACTTCGGCGATTTTGTTTAAATCGCTGTTGAAGTACAACATCAGAATCGCAATCAACATCAACACACTGCCAACCAGCGTGTAGAGGAAGAACTTGATCGCGGCATACTCACGCCGTTCACCGCCCCAGATTCCGATCAGGAAGTACATCGGCAGGAGCATGACTTCCCAGAACACGTAGAACAGGAAGAAGTCGAGCGACATAAAGACACCCAGCATTCCCGTTTCAAGCAACAGGAACAGGATGCAGTAGCCTTTGACATGCTTCTTAATCGACCAACTGGCACCCATCGCCAATACACTTACGAGGGCGGTCAGCATGACTAGCGGAAAGCTGATTCCATCCAGGCCCATGTAGTATTCGATGTCGAACGAATCGATCCACGGCAGATTGAAGACGCTCTGCATCGATGCCACATCGTCCTCGAAATGCGTTGCTCCATCACCGAAGAAACCAACTACGCTTACAACGAGGACCGCGATGGTGAATCCCAGAGTGATGTAGCGAGCTACATCGTCCTTACCGCTCGGCACGAATGCCAAGACCAGGGCGCCGAGGACCGGCAGAAACACAATTAGACTTAGTAGTAGCAGCGGATCAAACATCGATCATCCAGCCAGCGTGGGATTCCAAAAGAAACTGATCAAGATGAATATCGCCACCGCTCCGATGACGATAAACATCACGTATTGTCGAATGCGGCCCGTTTGCACGGCACGCAATGAGAGTCCGAGTGAGTGAGTCCTGGCAGCGAGCCAATCGATGAAGCCATCGACGATCGTTTGATCGGCCAGCCACGCCCAAAACGTCGAGAACCAGCGCGTGATCGACGCCAATCCATCGATCAATCGATCGATACAGTTTCGGTCGATCCCTGAAATCCATCCAGACACGAGGTGCGTCGGTCGAATAAAGATCCGGTCGTAGAGTTCGTCGAACCACCACTTGTTGAGCAAAAAGCGGTAGATCGCTTGAAATTGGGAACGCACTTCAGCCGGGTCGAGATAGCCCAGACCATACATCATCGTTGCGAGCAAAAAACCGGTGAATGCTGTTCCAATTGCAATCAGCGATACCGGAACGACCACACTTGCCTCGTGAGCAGCATGTACCGCGGGCCATGTCCAGCCGTCCAGCCAAACACCAACCACACCGACGTGATCATCGACCGGATTGGCCTGACCTAATAGTCCGGCGAGCGTAACTTCGCCAAGTCCGCCAGCAGTCCAAATCACGGCGACCGCAAGTGCCAGGAAGCTCAGCGCCCAGGGCAGTTCGCCAAGCCAAGTGGGAAGCGAATCATGGTGATGGTGTTCGTCTTCGTGGTGCTCTTCTCCTGCATGGCCATGGTTGGCGGCATGCGAAGATTCGTCTTGCTTCTTATTACTTCGAATAATTCGCCGGACAAAAAACACAAGCGTTGCGATTGTGCCAGCGATAACTCCTTGCAACGGCGACCATGCAACACCAATTGCCATCACCGCCAAAATGATCAGCGGAGCGTACATGGTTGGAGGTGATTCGTGAGCGTGATCGTAACGTTCTTGATTTCGCGGTTCGCCAGCAAACGTCAAGTACCACATGCGGAACATGTAGAACGCCGTGATCGCTGCACCACCAGCTGCGGCTAGGAAGAAGACCCCAGCAAATGCCGAGTCATTCGATTGCATAAACGAATAGGCTTGCTCGAGGATCGCATCCTTCGAGTAGAAGCCGCTGAAGCCAACGCCTTTGAGAAATTCATGATTCTCAGCTGTCGCAAGCAGCGACATGATGAACGGCACACCAGCACCCGCGATCGCCAAACAACCGACCAGCATCGTGTAGGCCGTGACCGGCATTTTCTTCCGCAAGCCGCCCATCTCCGACATCTCGTTCGTATGGACCGCGTGGATCACCGATCCAGATCCCATAAACAGCAGGCTCTTAAAGAACGCGTGGGTGATAAGGTGCATCATGCCAGCCAACCAGCCACCAACACCGAGTGCCATCATCATGTAGCCTAGCTGGCTGACCGTGGAGTAAGCCAGAACTCGCTTGATGTCGGTTGCGGTGATCGCGATCGTGGCGGCCATGAAGAGCGTGATCACACCAGCAACTGCGATGATGAGCAACACCTCTGGAGTGAAGGCCGGATAGAAACGACCTACCAAATAAACGCCAGCCGCGACCATCGTTGCTGAGTGAACGAGCGCGGAAACCGGAGTTGGGCCTTCCATCGCATCAGGCAACCAAACGTGAAGCGGAAACTGAGCACTCTTGCCGACACATCCACAGAAGATGCCAACTCCGGCAAGTACCAACAAGCCGTAGCCGTAATCCTTCTTTCGCCAATCCGCCGTGCGAAAGCTTGCTTCCGCGTCCGTTGCACCGATAGCCTCATCGCCGCTATCGAATAAGCCCTGGTGATCGCGAACCAGCGAACCGATCTCATCCTGCGCGGTCCAACGAACCATTCCATCCGGCGCAGCCATCCGGCGGTTCTCGCCATGACCATCGCCATGCACGAGCGTTTGGGCTTCGCGAACTTGCGTGAAGATTCCAACTTCAGCATGTGTTTCGCCATCGGTGTCAACGTACTCGTAATCCCCAAACGAAAACGTTCCGAGACCTGTCCACAGGGCAAGCAGGCCGAGGATCATACCGAAGTCACCGACGCGATTGACGATGAAGGCTTTGTTGGCCGCGTTCGAAGCGCTCTTGCGCTCGACATAAAATCCGATCAGGAAGTAGGAACAAACGCCTACCAACTCCCAGAAGACAAACACCATCGCGATATTACCCGCGATGACGAGACCTAACATGCTGAAACAGAATAGCGATAGATACTGAAAGAAGCGGTGATATCGACCTGGACGATGCAGATGCTCGCCGTCGCTCGTTGTGACTTCATGATCGGTAACGTCATCCAACTCTTCCTGCATATATCCCATCGCGTAGATATGGATCAACGTCGCAATGAACGTGACCATACAGAACATGCAGACCGTCAGCGAATCGATGTAGTAGCTGACGCTCAGCCGCAATTTTCCAAATTCACCTAAAACCCATGGACCACCGATGCCGGGAGCATTGAAGTCACCCGTGTAGTGAATCGGTACTCCGGCGTGATCGTTGGCATCGCCATGGCCGTTCGACTCGTGATCGCTCGAGGCCTCGACATGAGCATGCTCCTCGGCTTCGTGATCACCAGCGTCTGGCTCCTGTCCGCGAACAACGATGTTCGTGCGGGGTAGCGCGAGCGAAGCGTGATCCTCGCCGTGCGATTCGGCACCAGGACGATGACTTGAAAGCCAAATCGCCAACGATGCAAACGAAAGGATCGCTGCCGATCCAATCGCAGCTGTTGCTAAGCTCGCCGCATGCTCACCCGCTTTGCCCATTCGTGGTCCAAAGACCAGAATGACAAAGAAAGAACCGAGCGGCAAAAAAACCGCGAGGCCCAGAAGCATCGGTAGGTATTGACCTGGATCCATCAGCCTTTGAGTTCACTTGCCTGATCAACGTCGATCGTGGCGTGGTTGTTGTAGAAGTTAAGCGCAATTGCAAGCGCGACAGCTGCCTCAGCAGCGGCCAGCACGATCACGAACAAAGCAATAAGCTGGCCATCGAGACCCAATGACTCGACTCGCAGATACTTACTGCCAAATGCAATGAAATTCAAATTGGCACCATTGATCACTAACTCGACGCCCATCAAAACACCTAAGGCATTTCGCTTGGTCGCCATGCACACAGCGCCCGTGACAAACAGGACGGCACCGACCACGAGATAGTGCGAAACAGATACGGGCGAGATTCCGATCATGCGCCGACTCCTGCGGAAGACGCACGGCGTTTCGTTCGTGCCATGTAAGCCGCTCCAACCAGAACGACTAACAGATGAACCGAAACGATCACGAACGGCAGCAAATAGCCGGACATTCCTGAAACCAACGTCGAGCCTTCAGGTGCGTCAAGCTTGTCGACTCGAACACCCGTGAATCCCATGCCGATTTGTGTCGTTGTCTTCGATTCAGCGAGACCGACATTTGCGGGATTCGGATGACCCGTCCGCCAATCACCGACACGAAACGCAGCCGTCAACAGCAAGAACAATAGCGCTCCGCCGAGCACAAGAGCCATCACCCACTCGCCACTGCTAGTCTTCATCGTTACGAAGCGACTTTGTGCGGTGAGCATCACGCCGAAGATCAACAGCACAAGTGTGCCGCCCACATAAATCATCAACTGCATCGCGCCGACAAACTCAGCGCCTGCCAGAAAGAACAGGCCGGCCGACGCACCGAGCGAAAGGATCAAATAAAACGCCATGCGAACGATATTACTCGTGAACAGGACCGCCAAGGCGAAACCGCAAGTTAACAGTGCGAAGAACATAAAGAAGAAGGCGTGCCAATCGAAATCAAAGGCTGCAAGCAACATCATCTCGCACCACCTTTCATGACAAACGCGCCCTGAGGCACCAATTCCGTGCTGCCCGTCGCCTGATGCGGATCGAAAGGAGGCTGCTGATCATCAGGAGATGACTTCTGATCGCCGGACGTAGTCCGCAACTCCTTTTCCGCTTGATAGACCCAACTCTCTCGAACCTCAAAACGATTTTTACCGATTACCGGCATATCATTGGACGTCGGCAAATCGTTTACCTGCCAAACCAGGGCACCGAGAAATCCGAACGCCGCGATCGGCACGCAGTACTTCAGGCAGGTCGTCATCACTTGATCGATTCGCAAACGGGGCAACGTCCAACGAACCCACATCATCACCGTGACACCGATGGTTCCCTTGACCAGGAAGTTTAGGCAACCCATAAGATTTGCTATTTGGGTCGCAACGACGCCTTCGGTGACTTGCCCTAGGTCGCCAACAACGAAACCAACAACATAACGACCAAAGTTCAAGAGCGGCTCAACGACAAGCGACAAGACGCCGGCGATTGGTTCCGCGATCGGGATCGGACCGTGCCAACCGCCGAAGAACAGGATCGCAGCCAAGCCACTCACGAGGAACATCGATCCATACTCGGCCATAAAGAAAAAGCTCCAGCGAAGGCCGGAGTACTCTGTATGAAAACCGGCGACCAATTCACTCTCTGCCTCGGCCAAGTCAAATGGCGCGCGATTCACGCTGGCCGTCGCACATGTGAAATAAACGCACGCGACGATAAAGGTGAATGGATCGTTAAAGGCTAACCAATTCGTGAACGAGCCGGCCTGCATATTGCCGATCGTCACCAGGTTTAGCGTTCCGCAAATCATGCATGGCACAACGACGCACATGCCGAGCGGTACTTCGTAGCTCACAACTTGAGCCGCTTCACGCATAGCGCCGAACAATGACCACTTCGATCCCGAGGCGTAGCCAGCGAGAATCGGACTGAACACTTCGATTCCAAGCACCGCCAAGATAAAGAACACTGCGGTGTTCATATGCTGAGCGACCCAACCGTCTGAAAACGGCAAGGCGATGTAAGCACAGTAGCTGGCAGCAAAGCCAACATACGGAGCCGCCTTGAACAGCATGGCATCCGCGTCTTTGGGAGTTATGTCTTCTTTGGCGATCAGCTTGATACCGTCAGCCAGCGTTTGCAGCCAACCGAATGCTCCACCCACGCGAGTTGGGCCTAGCCGATCTTGGATGCGACCCGAGATCTTCCGTTCCATCCAAATGAAGATCAACGCGCCAACGGCCACGACGTGAATTATGAGCACGCAGTGGATGACCGCGGCCACCAAATAGGCGATCGCTCCCGGGGATTCCGAGCTCGTTTGGAAGAATGAGTCCCAGATCTGTTGGAAGAATTCGGCCACTGACTTGAACTGATCCTAATTCCTGCGCCCGGAAGGTAACAACGACCGGGACAGGCTTCTTATGTCTTGCTCCCGCCGACGGCGAAGCCAATCAAACGGGGTAAATTCTTAATACGAAGATCGTGAAATATGGCACAAAGTGCTGGGGATCGACAAGCCCCCGCGAATACAAATTCCACGCGGCGTGTTGCCGAACTCGGCTCTCCGACTTTACTGCTCAAAGGGCTGGGGCAGCCCAGACCGAGCCTCCGGCGAACTATCGGTCAATCTCCCCCATCACAACGTCTAGCGAGCCGACAATCGCCGGCACGTCCGCGATCAAACAACCACGACAAAGATCCGAAGTCACTGAGAGATTACAGAAGCAGCTGCTTCTCGCACGTACTCGCCACGGAATCGCATTACCGTCACTAACCAGATAAAAACCCATTTGACCGCGAGGCGATTCCGTTTCGAGATACACCTCACCCTTGGGCAATTTATGGGCCAGCTTAATCGGCACTCCCCAATCGCCGCTGGCCGTGCTGTAGCGGTCGATCGCTTGCCGGACCAGGTCGATAGCCTGCACCACTTCCAACATGCGGACATAAAATCGATGCCAACAGTCACCCAGAACCGCTTCCGCGGGAACCGCTGGGTAATCGTGGTCCTTTGGGTAATGTCCGTCTTTCTGGGAGATTACCTCAAATGCATAACCGTCGTACATCTCGGTATACCGCTCTTCACCGTCACGTCGAAGGTCGTAATCAACGCCACTGCCGCGTAGCACTGGGCCCGTGCAGCCAAAGTCGACGGCCATCTCGCCCGACATGACACCGATGCCAGCCGTGCGCTTTACAAAAATGGCGTTGGTCGTCAGCAGCGCGTGATACTCGGGAATGATTGGTTCGAACTGATCCAAAAACGCTTCGCACTTCTGCAGCCATCCGTTCGGCAGGTCCGCAGTTGCTCCGCCGGGCGTCAAGTAGCTGTACGTCAGTCGAGCACCGCAGGCCTCTTCGAACAGATCAAGGATCTTCTCTCGCTCACGGAATGCATACAGAAAGGGACTGAACGTTCCAAGGTCGAGCCCGTAAGCTCCCATGCCAACCAAATGGCTGGCGATCCGCCCCATCTCGGCGATGATCACACGAAGATGCTTGGCTTTCTCGGATAGCTGGTGGTCGATCAGCTTCTCGACACAGAGCGACCAACCGAGATTCATATTCATCCCAGCGAGATAGTCCATGCGATCGGTATATGGAATCCACTGACGAGGTGTCAGGTTCTCACCGATCTTCTCGGCACAGCGATGCAGATAACCGAGGTGCGGCTCGACTTCGGAAACGATCTCCCCGTCGGTCCTCAGCACCAAGCGAAGTACGCCATGCGTACTCGGATGTTGCGGTCCCATGTTGACGAGCATCTCGTCGGTACGGACATCGAATTCGATGATCCGTGCGTCATCGACTTGTGTTGCCATGTTTTGGTCCTGTCGTGACTACCTTCCGCGGATACCGTGATATTCAAGCGGCATCTCGTAATCCTTGCGGAGCGGATAACCAACCCAATCTTCGGGACAGAGAATACGGCGAAGATTCGGATGACCCGTGAATCTCACGCCGGACAGATCGAAGACTTCTCGCTCATGCCAATTCGCCGTGCTCCACACGCCTGCGACCGACTGCACCTCGGGCAACTTTCCTTCGACGTCGCCTTTCCAACGCGGAAGGATCACCTTTAGTACAAGCGTATGCTTGTTGAACGTACTCGAAAGATGATACACGACTTCCGTGTGCGGCTCCCAACCAGCCTTGGCAGCCTTCTTGGGATCGGCAATGAAGTAATCAACGCCCGAGATGCAGTTCAGTAGGTTCAACTGCAGATCGGCATCGTCTCGAAGGTACTCACAGACCTCAGCAATTCCAGCGGCCGAAACCTCGATCCAAGGATCGATTGCCTCAAGATTCGAACCGGTGATCTTCTCGCCAAAGCGCTGCGATAGCCGCTCAACTAGATTCTGTCCGCTCATTACAACAAGTCACCCGCGAAGCGACGGCTCCGCAAAAAGAATGCTCTATTATGCCGACAGCGCCGGCTCCTCTGCGTGTTCATCGACAGGCGGGCCGCGTCGTTGCTGGGATCGCTCCTCGCTGACCGCTCGCACCCAATCAAGATCACCACGCTTCCAGACGTAGGCAAAGCCAACCAACAAGATGGCAAAGAAGACCACGATGTCGACGATCGTGACAAAGGCAAGTTGACGAGCGCCCTCGTGCGCGACGGATTCGGCGATCGCGACCTTGTCAGTTATCGATCCAAGCGTTGGTGCAAGACTCGCTGGAATAGTGTCCGCAGCAATCGGGTTGCGAACACCCATCTCCTGATACAGGAGTCTCGCTGTCTCATCTAACTCAACGCCGCGTTCTGTCGCGATGGCGACAGGAAAGTCTTTCTCCATCATGTGCGTCGACTTACCGAAAACCGTAGCCCAAGGAAAGAAGAACGCTACCTCAACATCAAAGATGATGAACAGCAAAGCGACGACGTAAAACCGCAAGTCAAACTGAACGAAGCTTGACCCGATCGTCGGTTCACCACATTCGTAAATCTCTAGCTTTTCTTCGTGTGGATCATTCGGACGCAGAAATCGCCCCACAAGCAGATTAACAAACAAGAAAATAAGCCCAACGCTGGCGAATAAAGCCAGGTAGGCAACAATTCCTATCGAAGAGGCGAAAGCAGACATCGACCGCCCAACAATTTACGTCGAGGAGGAAGCTAAGAGTCAAGTCTCGAATTGTAGGCGCGGACCGCGATCTTGCAAGCCACCACGTAAAAACCAGTAGAAGTGACGCATCACCTACGCGTCGAACAGGCCATCGGAATGATCCGGACTTGCGACCGAATCGGCAGTCAGCGATTGACGACCGGCAAAGCCAGCCTCGAGATCGTGCCAGTAGAGTACTTCCGGCTCGTCGTATTTCCAGCACAGATACGCCAACTTGCCATCAATCATCGCCGGGAAATCGACCAAGCCTGCCATCGCACTCTTCGGTTCGACGCCCAGTTCGAGCAGTTCTCGCAAATACTCACTAAGACGCTCGCTGTCTTTTTCCAACTCCAACTCGACCTGCTCGACTTCGGCCTGATAGACTTCGGACGATTCGCCCGTACGACTGCGAGAAAGTTGATCAAGCCGCTCGCGACGATCTGACAATTCCGTGGCAAGTTTGATCAGGTCACCTACAATCGCGCGCACTAGAGGCAAGCGAGCGTTCGCCTCTTCGACCGTAAAGATCTTTGCTGGAGTGTATTCTTCAGGCGACATTATGAAACTCACACGCGAGAAGTGGGCCCATCTAACTACAATACTACCTTAAAACTACTGATTCGGCCCGCCATGAACGGGTTCGACAAGCACTTTTGATTCAGCGACGGCCGTTGGATTCAAAGTTGATCGACCCCAAGCAACGTCGGTCGGAAGACGCGAGAAGTCCACGATGCAACCATCGCGACTGTAGCAACTTAAGTCGTGGGTCGCTCCCATGAAGATACAATCCACGGGACAAGGCTCAACGCAGAGGGCACAAAACATACACTTCGAGTAATCGATCGCAAATCCCGTAACCTTAAAGCCCTTCGCTCCTTCGACGCGTTCCTTACCGATATAGATACAGTCCACCGGGCATGCTTTGGCGCACTGGTCACAAGCGATACAAGTCGTCAAATCATACCGATGAAAACCCCGGTACCGTGCCGCAACTGGGACCGGCTTCTCGGGATACTCGAAAAGGTCAGTGAATGTACCGCGATCTGCTTTGTAAGTGATCAGCCAATATCGCAGCGTCACAAACATTCCATTGCCGACCGTATAGATCGCAACACCGACATTTCTAAACCATTCCAGCATCGAACGTGTCCAAGGAAGATAAGCAACTTGCAGGTCAGCGATGAATTATAGGGAGCACACACAACTCCGCAAGCGTCGATCTAACTCCAAGCAAATGCCTCACCAGAGATAACATTTGAGGCCGAATCTTTGAAGTCAAGTCTTGGAGCCCCTAAAGTTTAGACAGTCCAGAGCGATCGAAGCCTCAGCCCCAGCCACCCGAACTCGTACACTGACACTGTGAAAGAATGTGCGGCTCCGCTCAGCTTCGCATGTGAGTTGGAAAACGAATCTCTCGACGACCCTTCGGGGGGGAGTCCGATGTGTCGGCCCTACTGCGGAAAATTGCCTGCAACCCGTCGGTTGATCGGGGAGACCGGATTCTGCTGCGTGCTCGATCTCGATTTGGCACGTCCTCGCAGCAGAAATCGTCCGAGGCAACGGGATACTTTAGCAGGCTCGACTGCCATTCAATATGATTCCGTAACTTATTTCTACTACAATGGTTATGTGTTGTCAGTTCGATCTGAACGAAGCGTTGTGAAACTGGGTCGAATACGAAGCCTCCGGCGGCAATAACAGTCGTAACTCGTTACCCGCGAGATTTCCTCCCAAAATTGCTCCCCCAGCGCGGGCTTTGCTTGACTACGCTAAGGCAGCACGTAGAGTGGAGTGAAGACTGATGATGCGCGCAAGCGTTGATGTGGCCATAGTTTGAGAACAGTACGTTTCCAAGAAACGCGGTCCCAAAACTTTTTCCGGCACCGCTGACTATAAGGATCTTTAGGCCATCCGCCGCTTGTGTAGCGGCAGCGTTACAAGGAATGGACGATGTTAGTTTTATCCCGTAAGAAGAACGAGAGTATTGTCATCAACAATGACATTACTATCGTTGTAGTCGAAATTCGAGGCGACAAGGTCCGGTTAGGGGTCGAAGCCCCGAAAGAGATACCGGTTCACCGCCGCGAAGTTTATGACGCCATCAAGCGGAACGAACAATCGTCAGTCGAAGGAGATTCGACGACCGAATCCAGCAGCTAGCCCCCTTCGTTTCGCTCCCGCACGCACTTTCAAGCCACGTCGCTCTCTCGACCCCAGCGCTCCTCAACCCCAGCGCTCCTCAACCCCAGCGCTCCTCGTTACCGTCGCCGAAAACGCGATTCTTCCGAGTCCTGAATTGGCGTAGCGTACCCCGGCTTGACTCATATCCATAACGCTCCTTAAATAACGACTTACGATCGCCGCGTGCGGTGATTTTGGCCCCATCGTCTAGCGGTCTAGGACTCCGGCCTTTCACGCCGGCAACACGGGTTCGAGTCCCGTTGGGGTCACTCTTCTTTTCTCGCGTTGACCCTACGTCGCGCATTCTTGTAGGATTCGCCGCCTTTTTCTTGTGACGAATCAATTCGCTCATCCCCAACCAGCGTTGGATTCTGATGATTCAGCGGCCCTCGTTCTCATGTCACTTCCGTCCTCCGCGGCTGCGTGGAGCAACATCGATGGCGACCAGACAACGCATCCTGCCTCAGCTGATTTGCTGCGTTGCGACCGCACTGGGAGCGATTTCGGGATGTACGACTTGGTCAGAGACGAAGATGACGGAGCTGCCGATCCCGCGAATGCCGTTTGACAGCGTCGTTCTGGAGGCGGCGTTTGTGCGAGTGCCGCCCGATCAATCGCTGGGCGAGTTGTGGCAGCAAATTGACGAGAAGCATCTAGAGGCCGAGACTCGCCGCAACTTGA
>JACNKX010000126.1 GCA_014381825.1 Planctomycetota bacterium | reverse complement strand
TCAAACTTCACGACCGACTTGCGGGTCACCTCGCAAGTCGACACTCCGGTCATCCAGACCAGAAATCAGCGCCCGTTAACAGCATCCCAGATGACAGTTCGTGATCCGTCCAGAGGATCTTCACCAAACAGAATGTAGTTCGCGCCGTGACGTGGGCTGGCTCCGCAGTAGACCATTACATTATTGTCGTTCGTCAAGCTCAGTTCGGTGGTTTTGTTGTTCGCTTTCAGAAACGCATTCCCGGTATTAGGGTTCCGAGCCCAAAACGTAGCAGTCACTTCGTCAGCAAAGAGTTTGGTCTCTTTGTCTTGGAAAGAAACTATGAACACAGATTGACTATCAGCACAGGCCGCTGAAAACTTCGCATCACCGTTGGCAGATTCCATGTTCAAATACGCAGCACCTTCGGTTGATCCCCAAGTTCCGATCACCTTGCCCAAGGGGTCTATCAGTTGGAGTTTCTGAGCGCGGAGCGTCATCACTTCGACTTCCCGGTTATCAGTCGCGCCAAGCAGAAAAGCACAGCCGGTAGCGAGACAGAATGCCAGCAAGACGCATTTGAGATTTCGGTTCTGGGATTCTAGCTTCTGGAGGCGAGATTCGATGGTCATGGCTTTGTTCCTCCACGTAGGAGTAGAGTTGGGTGTCCGAGTCCATCTTGTTAATCATCGAGTTGCGCTAATCTGAGAAACGCCTCTGGCTTCTGCCGAATCCGCTGCCTGATTACTTTGGGCACCTTGTCGGCGAGAATCAACAACTCTTCCTCATCTGCGTCGAGTGCTTCTGCCAGTCGGTGAATCAGTGCCTCTGACGGATAGTCGCCAAAGTCCAGTCGTGAGGTCTCGACCTTGCTGAGATACGTGAACCCAACGCCGACTTTCGGTGCCAGTTCCCGCAGCGTCCACCCCTTCGCCTGTCGCAGTTCTCGAATTCGTTGACCGAATGTTGTCATGCGTCACCTGCTTGTTTGCTGATCTGTGAAATCGTAGCATTGCTTGCAGTCTTTAGGCAACAGTCGCTCTTTCATTCGATGGCAGAACCGCATGGCGAACAATCATTCTGCAACGGAACGACGACTTTGGGATGTCGCAGATAAATTTCGGGCGAACTCGGACCTCAAATCGTCCGAGTACGCCACGCCCGTGCTGGGGCTGATCTTCTTGCGGTATGCCGATCATCGGTTTGCGCAAGCCGAAAAGAAACTCTCGTTTTCACAAACTGGGGGACATCATGAGCGCTGAATGGTTTTACCAGATCATGGGAGAAACGTTTGGACCCGTGACGGCGGAACAATTCAAGTCTTTGGCCGCTGACGGAACGATCGATCGCGACGCGTTGATACGCAAAGGAGAGGACGGTGACTGGGCGACAGCCGATCATGTGCGTGGTTTGTTCGACCCAGTAACGAAGGAAACAACTCCGCCTCAGCTACCCGAGCAACCGGCCTCGACATCTATCGCTGCGGATCTAGGCTTCCCGACCAAGCGTCGCTTCACAGCCATTCGCGTCGGTTTGGCTTTGGGTATTGTAAGCCTTCTTCTTCTTGGCATTGTGATCTTTTCAAGACACGGTAACAAAGTGATACGTGAAAGAGCCACCAATTTGGAGGAAACTTCAGAGACCTTAGCTCCTGCTGACGACGCTGAACCACCAACAGGGCCCGATAACCTCACAATAACCTGGCAGAAGGCATGCGGCATACTCCGCAGTGACACGTCCGACATTGCCGAGTCGCCGGATCAAGAGTTGCGGCGGGCACGCGACCTGCTCACAGATTTCATCACCGGCCTGCAGGCAGGCGAAATGCCGTCCGAACGGAAAACTGCTGACGAATTGATTAGGCACATCGAAAGCGTTCTGTCAGATTCGAAAGTATACGGATGGCTCGGCACATTAGACGGCGCAACGCTAATCAACATTCAAAAGGAATACTCAATTGCAGTACCGACAGCGAATCTTGAAGCATTCAGCCCTTCCTTCGGACTTCTTCCAGGTGTGAACAGTCGCGATTCGTTCTTCCGAGTGATCCAGGTTAGGGGCGACGGAACACAAACAGATATAAACTTGAATTCGCGTCAGTACGCTACCGTGCTTGAAGCGGCCTTCATTGATCGAATACTTCGCCAAGTTGGCGAAGCATTCGATGAAGTGGCGCAACAGGAATTGCTGCGTCGTAAACGCAGAGTAGCAGCGCTCGACACACACGCCGAAGAGACGAAAGACAGTGACATACGAAAGGTAATGCTGGTCCTGTACAAGAAGCAGGTGGCCAAAGACCGACAGGCAGCACTCGACAAAATAGAGGCCGCCAAGTCCGCTCTTTCCAGTCTTGTCGCCAAAGCCGTGAACGAACGGAAGGCTGATATCGAATCTCTAGAAAAGGTTCGGACGTATGACCGGGACATGAAGGGGTATTGCATGGTCTACGATTCATCGACCGGAAAGAAACTTGGATTCGCGATGCAGTCCTCCCGCTACAAGGGTCGGATCAAGGTGCAGATCGGAAAAGACCTCAGTGGACTCGAAAATGTTGTTGCTGCCATCGATGCAAATGATCTGAGAAAGGCGATGGAAGCGATCAATGATCTTCCTTGGCATGAGGAGCCATGCACGCTTCCTGATGCCGATGACGAAGGTTTATACGGAGAAGGTTCAGGTTCGGTAGCATCCAGTACGGCGCGGCAGCTTGTGACTACAGTCGCTAAGTGGGCGGAGGCATTGAAAGAGAGCGGAGAAGTATTCCGCCCTGATTACAGACCATCGTTAAACCCGTTCAAGATGAAAACGGATGACATGGGACAAATACCGCCTTTCATGAGACTGAAGGTATTTCAGGTCATTGACGACTCAACAATGATCATGTCCGTTGAGTGGGGGCAACAGCAGATGCTCGTCTATGTCATTGGCCGATCTACGGACGACATCACAGATGGGAAGTCGCTGAATCTAACAAAAGAAGTTTTTCTCGTTAGTGGAACGAGGACATACAAGACTGTTGGTGGGAGTAGCAAGACCGTGTTCGAGATCATCCCGGCCTTGAGCGAATATCTGAAGTAGACGGATCGTCGATTTACTTGGACGACCAATCTCGTTCCAATGCAAAAGCCCCGAGCGGCAAACTCGGGGCCTTAACTTTTTGAGCCGTTGGCTCCATGCGATGTGGTAATTGCATGGTACGCCTTTCGGCTTAATCTTTCAAGTGAAAGGCGTCTGATGAGTCAGTTCGAACTTCCGACATGCGTCTATCTGGTGGTGTTTCCTAATGCTGAATCTCGTCGCTATGAAATCGCTGGCGGTCTTTCACCGATGGGTCCATCAATATCACTTTTTACCGAGACGTTTCTCGCTGAGAGAGTTCGTGACGATAACCACCCAATGGGCTCCATCATGAGCGTGTCAGTTGCGACTCAACTGAATGCCCACATTGATTTGTTTGAAAGCGGAGGATTCTCTCATGTCGTCATCGACCCCGACCCCGCAACCGGAGCCGACAAATACCACCGACTCACAATGGCAGAACTGCGACGATCAATCGATCAGCAAAGATGAATGGACGCCCGTTTTCTTAGCTGTAGACGGAAGCAACGAGGTGACCCCGGTCACGCGCAAGTAATCGGAAAATCACAGGTCGAAAATTGCTGATCTGGCCAGCACTCGCAATTAGGACACTACCTTGCCAACAGTCTTAGCATGGGCTTTTAATCGCGTACAATCGACTTAACGGGCGGTCGTGTGTCGGCCAACACACGACCCAACGCGACCTATCGTCGACTGCCTCTCCTCCCTTCGGTGGTCGTCGCTAGGTCGGCTCGGCACAAGGGAGTAACGCATGTCTCATCGCACCGATGCGGATGACCTCAAACGCTATTTGGAGGAGCAGGAACGGCAACGTCGTCTCGACCATGACGCTGCCGAACAGGCCAAGCAAGCTGCCGAACAGGCCAAGCAAGAAAGAGAGCAAAGAGATGCGATCCTGAATCTATGGTGCGAAATCTATCAGCCGATCGACTTGAGTGAGCTTCCAGAGAACTTGGAGAACCTTCCGGAGGGACTTCGAGAAGAGGTAATCGAACTTCGAAAACAATTGAAAGACTTTCCAGACTACCAAAAGCAACTTCGAAGACACTTCTGGGAGAAGTGGAAATCTGAGCCTTTCGATTTGAAGGGCATTCCAAACGACTCTTTTTGGCGGGAGTTGGCTTCTCGCATGGTCAAGTTCACCGATTCGATCGCGGAAACAGTTTATATCGAGAGATTGCGAACGCTTGCCTCCGAGCAAGTCTCGTCGGCGGAAGACGGCGGTCGGATCATCGCAATCTGGCTGCTGAACATTGCGGCGAGTCGGGACGAAGAAACTCTGACTGAATTACTCAGCAAGCCCGACTGCTATCGCGCACTTGTTTGGATTCGTGACGGAGTGCGGAACCGTCACGAAATTGATGGTAGACCTATGTTTCGTCTCGAAGGTCTGGCTGCGGAGATTCTGAACGAGAAGCCCAACGAACAAGAGACGCAAGTCGACGAATTCCCGGTGTTAACAATTGAGAGACTGCGAGCGGAAGTAGTAGCAGTCATCGATGAATTCAAATCGAAGAGTGATGACGAGTTTCGTCGGTCGTTGGCGATACCGATCCGCTACCTAGCACTTTGGAAAAGCGCGCTGCGCTTGTCGGATCATCCTAACGATCGACCGCCAAAGTCGCCCGCATGGGCACATCGCAATGAACTGAGTGACTTTGTAGATTTGATTAACGAGAAAATCCCCGACGACATTACCGTGACGAACGAGGAGTGTATCGACGATTTGGATGCGTTGATGCAGTGGATTGATTTGGCTCCCGAGCTCAACGACCTTAGAGATTATGTATCGGCAACGGAAATCAGGACAAAGCATTCGCCACCGGGCATCGTCCTCGACAATCGCAGGCTAGTCAGATTTCTCTTAATTCACAGTTCGATTCGCACAGTACGACCTCCTGGAAAAGACGGCAAACCACGGAAGAATCGGTTGCTTGTGCATCTCGCCGACTGGGTAAAGCACCAAGACGCGCTGAAGGAATGGGATACTGCTGAGAACGGCACTTCGTCGGAAAGCGAAGTCGTGGAGCGGATCGCTGCTGTGCGGCGAAAGAAACAACGTGGGAAGTAGAATCCTACTTCCTCTCTACTTCTCATTCGCGTGTCAGGCGATGCACGAAATCACTGCATCTGCCGAGAATTGTCAGCCGTTCTACTCTCTGCGCCGCACGCGCATTTCCCGGATGAGAGAAGCTCCGAAAAGTGCGGGCAACGGTCCCGTGATCATTCTCTCTCGGAGTATTTGCAATGAAGACGTCACCTACCCCGGCTGTGGAGCCGACCGCGCTTTTGGATGTTCGTAGCGTCGCGGCGCGGCTCGACTGCTCTGTGCGTCACGTATATCGCCTTTCAGATTCGTCGCGCATGCCAAAACCCGTCAGATTAGGGGCTTTGGTGCGCTGGCGCGCCGATGAACTCGACCGTTGGATCGCCGACGGTTGTCCGAACGTGCGGAGGGCGAGCCGATGATCGACTCGACAAATCATGACCTCGCAGCCGGAGAGCGACGACGGGACGATGCTCACACCCTTCTGGAGGCTCGCCGCGACATCATCGTTCGCCGAGGTCGACGCGCCTTGCTGAATGCTCTCCTGGAGTACGGACGAGCAACGGCTGACGACGTGCGGACTGGAGTCGAGCTGCCAGACGGTATCGACCCAGTCTGTCTCGGCGCGGTCCCTGGCGTGCTTGCACGAACGGGGATCATTGAGCGCGACGGGTATGTCGCGACACGCCGCGCTGATGCGCACGCTCGTCCTGTCTCGGTTTGGCGGCTACGGGATCGTGCCGCTGCCGAGCAGTGGCTGACGCTCCATCCCGATCTGCCTGACATCACGCTTGCCGATGAGCTACCGCTTTGGCGATGCGTTGCGCAAAAGTAGAGCCGACGGTGCCAGCCGCCGACTCTGATCGAATTCTTTAACTTTCACACAAGGCATCAACATTATGGGAAAGCTGACTGATATTCTAGGCAATGGCGGAGGGTTTGACGACTTCCGCGATCAATGGGACAACACCGAAGCTGCTGACGAGTTTGGACCTTTGCCGTCGGGCGAGTACGTCGCCCACATTGTCAATGGCGAACTCGAACAGAGCCGAAGCAAATCCACGCCGGGCTACAAGCTCGACTTCAAGGTGATCGAAGGCGACCATGCCGGGCGTCATTTCTGGCATGACGTTTGGTTGACGGCAGCCGCATTACCGCAAGCTAAGCGTGACCTTGGAAAGATTGGCGTTACGGATCTTGCGCAACTTGAACAGCCGTTGCCGCGATTCATTCGAGTTAAAGCAAAGGTTGTTTTGCGCCGCGATGATGACGGCACCGAGAACAGCCGCGTTCGCAGGTTCGATGTGCTGGGCATCGACGAACCGGAGAAAGACGAGTTTGCGCCGGATGACGATACGACAGAAGCCGGTGACAACTCCACCGACAACTTCACCGCCGCCGACCATGACAGCGATGACAATGACGAGGTGAAACCGTGACGGCTTACGGTTTCCGCATTCTGGGCGATTGTAGTAACGAACGGCGGTTGATCGACTGGCAAACAGCATTCGATGCCTATTGCAAAGCTGACGACCGAGCCGACGTGAATCGGGAAGCCTACCTTTCCGCATTCACGTTCGGCTCGGCGTTCCGCCGACACTTGGAATCGACCTTCTCGACAAAGGACTACGTTGGCGAATGCTTCGCGTTCTGGTTGTGGTGGGACATCGACCGTGAACACGACATTGAAGTCGCGACAACCGACGCTCGGCGTTTGTGTGCGGGGCTTTGCGAACGGTTCCAGCTCGACGGTGATGAACTGCTGATCTTCTATTCTGGATCGAAGGGGTTTCACGTCGGCTTGCCTAGTTCAATGTGGAATCCCGAACCCTCGTTGACGTTCAACGAAGTTTCTCGACGGTTCGCGGAGACGATTGCCGAGCGAGCTGGCATCACGATCGACACCGGGATTTATGACAAGGTACGGGCGTTCCGGGCTCCGAATTCTCGGCACCCGAAGACAGGACTACATAAACGGCGCTTGACGCTCAATGAACTGTTGCACCTGTCAACGGCTGCAATCAAGACACTCGCCGCCGAGCCAGAACCGTTCGACATTCCTAAACAACCAGCTTTGAACTCGCAAGCAGGCGTCGACTGGCGACAAGCGACTGAGCAAGTTTTGGAGCGATCCGAAGCGAACAAGCAACGACATCTCGACTTGAATGGTTCGGCGACGTTGAACCGTGCGACTGTCGACTTCATTCGCGACGGTGCCGTGAAGGGCGAACGCACGAATCGACTCTTTCAAGCCGCCGCAAATCTCGGCGAGTTTGGTTGTTCGCTCGACTTGGCGAAAGCTCTGCTGACGGAAGCCGGACTAGATAGCGGACTTCCCCCGAAGGAAGTGGCTCGAACCATCAAATGCGGAGTTCAACACAATGCCTGAGTTGCGAGCAAACTTTCTGACCACAGCCGATGTGTTCGATGGCTGGCGTGATGACGTGCTGACCGGCACGCCGCCAACCTTCTATCCGGTCGGTTCGGGCGAGCTGGCTCGAATCGAGATAGGACCGAAGCTAGTTACGCTGATTGGCGGAGCGCCGGGAGCTGGCAAGACGGCATTCACGATGCAATGCGTCGTTGACGCGCTGCGACTGACCCCGACGCTTCGAGCTACGGTCTGCAATATCGAGATGCCGCCGGAAGTGCTGCTAGACCGGCAACTAGCTCGTTTATCGGGTGTTGACTGTCGGTTGATTCGGTATCGAACCATCGGCAGCGAGCACGCCGACCGAATCGACCAGGGAATGAACACTCTCGAAGCAATCGGCGAGCGGCTAAGCCTCGTTCGTCCTCCTTTCGATCTGGCGAACGTGGCAGCATCCGCAGATGCGTTCGACGCCGATCTGATTGTTTTGGATTACATCCAACGCATTCCGGCACCAGGAAAACACGATGACCGCCGTGGCTCGGTCGATGCCACGATGAACTATCTCCGGCAATTCGCCGATGCAGGCATTGCTGTGATCGTCGTTGCCGCTGTGTCTCGCACCAAAGACAAACGGGGGCGTTCGTCGTATGACGCTGAAGGACTGAATCTGGCGTCGTTTCGTGAGTCAAGCGAACTCGAATTCGGTGCTGACGATGCGTTCATTCTGGGACCGAACAGCGATGACACCGTCACACTGAAGCATTTGAAGGCGAGACACACCGAAGCCGCAGACATCGAACTTGAGTTTGATCGTCCGACGCAATCGTTCACGCCTGCGGAGCCGCAAATGAGCGACGAATCGTACAAGTTGCGAGATGCGTTGGCGTCGATGTGGAACACGACGGAGGCTGCCGACGATGAGGACTAACGAACCGCCGATTCTGACGGGGTGTGCTGTGTTGCCGCCTATGAACGGCAAACCGAAGCGAAAGGCGGCACCAGCAAACGACCGGAAGAAACCGAGCAAAAGCGGAGACCGGTTCAAAGTGTTGAACAACTTCGTTGATTTCACGATGCAGAATCTGAAAGCCGCCGACGTTTGTGTTTGGTTCGTGCTGTATCGAGACACCAAAGACGGGATCGCCGCGACATCACAAGTCGACATTGCTCGACGGGCTGGCATTTGCGACCGAACAGTTCGCCGCGTTATTCGTCGGCTTGAACGGCTCGGTTTGCTCAAGACGGTTCATCGAGGCGGATTGCATCGTGGGTTGTCACGATACCGGGTCATTCCGGTGTCGAACGGAATCAGCAACGATCATGCTGCCGACAAGAACGCTCCCAGCAATGAGGGCTTCTCCATATCCGACGAGCAAACCACGAAACAAAAGAAACATCGCTAAGAATGCGAGCAAGTACGAGAACAGCGTACGCATATGGCAACTCCCACAACTCAGATTCACAAGCCTGCTGAGACACCGATTGTACCGGACAGAGTTGTGTCCGGTTGCAAGCGGACATTTCGGTACTTTTTCTGCGGACAGAGCTGTGTCCTATATCCCATAAGGGACCATAAGGCGCGTCACCGCCTGATGGCGTGACGCGAAAGAAAGACGATGACGACCGCCGAAACACTCGCCGATCTGCAAGCCGCATGGCACCGACCGCCGGTTGTGGTATCGGCACCAGCGAAGCCGCGACGATGCGACCAGCACACCAACCGGGCCGATTGGCTGGACGAACCAGCCGCGAACCGAACCGGCTGGATTCGGACGACTTGCCGCCGATGTGGTGGCTTCATCGGTTATCACCTCGAAGTTGCCGGGAGTATAATGCCGCCGCTGGCTCTCTCGGAAACCAACGCACTGTGGAGTATAAGATGCTGAACTTCTACGAAGATGAAGGATACGACTCCGACCGGTCCCTGGATTTTCGTGAGCGTCTCAGGGACTTACTGGAAGATGAACAGTTTCGCCGACAACTGAAAGGGAGACTGAGGGCGAGTAAGAGAGCCCTAGCCGCTCGCAGTAACGATGACCCGACTACCATTCCAGAAATCGTGAATGCTCATACATGGACACTGCGTCAGGAAGGACCGCAGCTATTCGAACTCAAAGTGATCGCAAAACTCCCGAAGCCACATGCCGTGGTGGCCAGTGATTTAGTCGCATCGGCACGTCATTACGTTGCGGGAGCGGCGTTCGAAGATTCCGAGTGGACCGTTGCTTATACACGATTCGTACAATCTGTGTTCGGCAAGCTCTTCGACAGCCTAGACCAGGAATTTGCGTTCAACGACTGGAACGATTGGGAAGTCTTGAGAACCTTCTCCCCGCATCAAGCGGACCATATATACGATTTGTGGGCTTCAAAAACAGGATTCGACGTAAAACTCAAATTGACCTTCCATCGTGGGCGAGACGAACTGAAAAACCAGCTATGGATAATGTCGACCGGATTTTGCGCGGAAGACGCATTTAAGAATTTCCATGAGCAGGTTGAGCGTGTTGTGCCTCTCATCCTCAATTGCTGCCGTCGGGCATATGCCGCCGACCGTAATGCTGAGTGGTTCGTCCAATTTGAAAAGGAGTTGGAGTCGCTAGTCGGCGGCTCATTCGGCGACCAACGCTCTAATGAATCCGAAGATGGTGCTGACCCCGATTCTGCTAATTCCCAAACGGAGCCATTGTTGTTTGACGAACGCAACTTCGTGTCGGCGTGTTTAGACAGCTACTTTCACGATGAAGACGATGAGCTGAACGAGCGTATTCGAAGCTCCCTCCAGTTCCTTATTCAAGGCACTCAGCAGGATAGCGATGCGATGAAACTCGTTTTGTTCGTCGGCGCATTGGAAGCTCTCATCTGTGAAGGTGATCACGGTATCGGTGGCCAGCTTTCCAGAAATATCGCTGCACTTCTTCAGCCGAACGGTATTGATCGATCTGCCGCGATGCGTGGTCTCGAAAAACTGTACAAGCACCGATCGAGCGCGGCCCACCGTCTGGCTCAGCCGCCGGATGCGGAGTCCAAGCGTGCGTTAGACATTGCTAGTGCCTCTCTTAGAGCAATACTGGAATGGCGACGTCACCAAGAACTAATGGAATTGCCGGTTAAGTGGTGTGAACTCCGCGCTCAGTTGAGAGACGCCTCTGAGACTGGTCGGCAAATGGTCGGACCGACGAGAAATTTGGGCAGTCTCATCGGGCCTGCACCGCAGATCGACAATTGACTGCTAGCCTACTATCCGATAAGATATGCTAGGTGGCTAGCAATCAACTGCAAGAGAACGCGAACGATGGCAAAGCGACGAACGAAGCCGAAAACACTTTCCGACCAGTTACGTGAAATCATCGAAACGGGACCGTTGAGCCGGTATCGTATCAGCAAGAATTCCGGCGTTGATGCGTCGCAACTCTTGAGGTTCGTCCGCGGCGACGGTCGGCTGACGAATGACTCGCTCGACAAGATCGGCGACGTTTTGAAACTGCGGCTTTTATCTGACTTGGAGCAATGAACGATGGGAACCGTATACAAAAAGACATTCACAAAGCCGCTGCCTGACGGAGCCGAACCATTCATCCGCAAGGGAAGTCGCTTCGCCAAGTGGAAAGACGGCAAAGGCAAGACACGCACGGCACCGCTGACTACGGGGCGCGACGGTTCGGCGCGGATCGTCATCGAATCTGGCACGTATCTCGCCAAGTACCGCGACGGCGAAGGCGTTGTACAAGAGGATTCTACGGGTTGCCGGGATGAGACGGCGGCGCGGCGAGTGCTGGGTGATTTGGAACGCCGCTCCGAACTGGTCAAGGCAAATGTGTTGACCGCTGCGGAAAGCCGCGCGTCCGAATACCAGGACGGACCAATTGTCCGACACTTCGCTGCCTATTTGTCCCACCAGGAAACCGCTAGTGTCAGTCCGGCACGAATCAAGGACACCCGCTCCCAACTGCGACGCATCGCGGACGAATGCGGGTTTCGCAGGTTACAAGATTTGGATTCGGCACCATTCGTCGCTTGGCTCAATTGCCGCAAAGCGGAAGGAATGGCTGCGGGGACTCGCAACCGATACAGGGAGTCGCTGGTAGGTTTCGCGAACTGGTGCGTAGGTGCTGGGCGACTGTTGGCGAATCCCGTTGCCGACGTTCCGAAAGCCGACCAGAAAGCCGAAGTCACCCGCCAACGACGGTCGCTGACGGAAAATGAGCTTCACAAGTTACTCGACGCGGCTCGACGGCGACCGTTGATTGACGCGATGACGGTTCGCCGTGGCAAGGATGCCGGACAACAAAAAGCGAAGTTGCGAGATAAAACGCGGCAGAGACTCGCCCGAACCGGACGCGAACGTGCTTTGATCTACAAGAGTTACCTACTGACCGGACTACGCAAGAGCGAACTGGCAACTCTGACCGTTGGACAATTGGATCTCGAAGGGACGATGCCGTGCGCGGTGCTCGACGCAGCCGACGAAAAAAACCGCCAAGGCAACGCAATTGCGCTGAGAAGCGACTTGGCTGCGGATCTGGTTGAATGGCTAGGCGACAAGCTGAAGGCGCTACAGGCTGAATCTCGCAATCGTGCCGAACCATTGCCGCTGCGGCTCCCCTCTGACACCCTGGTTTTCGATGTCCCCTCTGGTTTGCTGCGAATTCTCAATCGAGATTTGGCATTTGCTGGCATTCCAAAGACCGACGATCGCGGTCGGACGATTGATCTACATGCGTTGCGACACACTTTCGGAACACATTTAAGCAAAGCTGGCGTCGCGCCGCGAACAGCACAGGCGGCGATGAGGCACAGCAAAATCGACTTGACCATGAACGTCTACACCGATCCGAAGTTGCTCGACGTTCATGGGGCGATTGAGCGATTGCCGGACTTGCCACTGGGCGGGACCGACGACGACTCCGAAGTTGCGACGGGGACCGATGGACGAACTGAAGTGGCTTCGCGAACGCTTGCACCAGTGCTTGCACCAACGGCTGACAATTCATGCCGTTCTGGTCAACTCAGGACAACTGGCGAGACCGAGAGCACCGACGACACCGCATCCAAGAAAAACGAAAAACCCTTAGAGACCGTAAGGTTCCCAAGGGTTTCTAGCGATGCTTGTCTAGTGGGCGGTACTGGATTCGAACCAGCGACCTCCACGATGTCAACGTGGCGCTCTAACCAACTGAGCTAACCGCCCTTGAA
>JACNKX010000004.1 GCA_014381825.1 Planctomycetota bacterium | reverse complement strand
GTGCAAAGAGCTGCTGCCCCGCGGTCGTCGTTGCCATCCGGCCGCTATTGCTGAGGCGGGGGTTGGGAAAGTCGAACATCCGCAGCAATTCGTCCGAAGCGTTTTGGTTGTCGCGGCGTACGGCTCCGTAAATGGTTCGGCGACGGCTGGACAGAAGATTGGCTTGTGCTGGGCCGCCAATCCGTGGATCGAGTTCTCCACCAACACTCAGCAGGCTGTCGCGGCACGTTTCGATATCCAGCCGCCGTCGGTTCGTCCTCTAAAGCCAGCGATTGTCGCCATCGACGCGGGCGTTGTGCTCGTTGTATTGCGTGTCGAGTTGATAGGTGGAACTGAGCAGAATCTCGCGGTGCAAGGTTTTGAGCGACCACTCGGATTCGATCAACCGCCGCGCCAGCCAATCGAGCAGCAGCGGGTGTGTTGGTCGCTCGCCCGTCATGCCAAAATTACTGGCCGAAGCCACAATGCCGCGGCCGAAATAATGCTGCCAAACACGATTGGCGATGACGCGCGCCGTCAGTGGATTGTCGGAATCGACGATGGCGCGAGCCAACTCCAAGCGGCCGCTGCCTTGTTGGAAACGCGGCGGATCGTCGCCTGCAATCACTTGCAGAAACCGACGCGGCGCGATCTTGCCCGGCTTGAGTCGGTTGCCTCGCAGCGCGACGCGCATGTCCTGGTCGCCGCCTTCGACCATCGCATGAACTTGGTAGCCGACGACCTTGGCGTTCTCGAGGTATTTCGCGTTCTCAAAAACACCCGCCAGTGAGTAGTAATCCTCGGTGGGAATCGGATCGAATTTGTGATCGTGGCAGCGGGCACATGACACCGTCAGTCCGAGCAAACCTCGCGTCACGGTATCGACCCGGTCGTCCGTCGTTTCGGCTTTGGCGACGGCGATGCCCTCGGGCGTGTCTCCGTCGTCTTGATAAATCATGCCCAATGCGAGGAACCCGGTTGCGGTCGTCGCTTGCGGTCCGTGGGAATTCACCAACACGTCGCCCGCCAATTGCTGCGTCACAAATTGATCGTATGGCAGATCGTTGTTCAACGCCCGCACGACCCAATCGCGATATCGCCAAGCATGCGGCAACGGCCGATAGTAAAACTCTTCCTTGAGTTGATCGTCGGCGTAACGAGCCACGTCGAGCCAGTGTCGCCCCCAACGTTCTCCATAGTGCGGCGAAGCCAACAGGCGGTCGACCAGCCGCGGCCAGGCATCAGGCGAGTTGTCATCGAGAAACTCTTGCACTTGCCGCGGCGTCGGCGGCAAACCGAGGACATCGAAAAACGCACGTCGGATCAGAGTTCGCGGAGTCGCGCGTCGCACGGGCTTTAACTGTTGCTGCTCAAGTCGCGCGAGGACAAACTGATCGATTGGCGATTGTGACCACGCTGGATTCGCAACGCGTGGCGGTAGCGGGTCGCGAATCGGTCGAAACGACCAAAACTGCCGTCCCGTTTTGAAGTCAACCTTGCGAACAGTCGTTGGCGTTTGTTCGGACCGCGGATCGGGCGCTCCCATCGCGATCCACTGTCGCAGTACTTCGATCTCGCGTTTCGGCAGAGCCGCATCAGGCGGCATAGCCAAGGTTGGATCCTGATAAAGGACCGCCTTAAGCAACCGGCTTTCACTCGGTTTCCCCGGCACGATGACGACGCCCGCATCGCCGCCGCGCCGCCAAGCCTCGCGCGAATCCAGTCGCAACCCACCTTCAATGGGATCCGACTTCGCGGAGTGGCACTTGTAACAACGATTCACCAGCAACGGCCGCACCTGCGACTCAAAGAATTCGATCCCCGCCGTCACATCGCGCGTATCTTCAGCGCTCGCCGGAAACGTCACGCCGAGGCAAATGAACAGAAGGAGGAAGCGATCAAAGGAGGAATTCATCGACTGAGATTGTAACTCATCAGCGGCAATTGTTCCGGTCGACGGAGCATCTGGATTGCTGCACCCTTCACTTCACAACGAATAAGGTTTGAGCGGACATCACTTTTACACGGGCATTCCGAGCGAAGACGACGATCCCAAGTGGCACCGGTTTTGGTCAGCGAAACTGTTGGCGATGTCGCGGCAGCTAGGCGTTTGCGTCTACTCACGGCCACTTCGGTATCGAAGGAAGGCCATCCGGCAGCCCGGTGGCCAAGAACTCTCGATCCGCGTCGGTGAAGAGAGGGGATTGATGTGCGTTTGGCGCTTGATGTCGTTGCGCATGCCGTCACGGGCACCTTCGACGTCGCCGTGATCGTCAGCCAAGACCAGGACCTCACGGAAGTCGCGAGCGAAGTCAGGACCATTGCCCGCACCCAGAAGCGATGGATCAAGATCGCCTCGGCCTATCCGGTGGGACCTGGCACTCGGGATCGGCGTGGTGTCGACCGGACCGACTGGATTGCGATCGACCGTAAAACGTACGACCGGTGCATTGATGGACGGGATTATCGGTCAGCGGCGTGAGACGCTCCGATCGGCGAGAGCTGCCAATTGGCTTCGGTCGGGACACCGACGCTGTTTCGGGATTTTCGAAAACGCCCTCGGTCTTTTCGACGAATGGCACTTAGTAATCGGTAAGTCCTTTTAGAATAGCGAGTTTGGCCTCGC
>JACNKX010000052.1 GCA_014381825.1 Planctomycetota bacterium | reverse complement strand
TGAATGAGAACGAGAGTTTGCGTATCTTTACCGCGTTGCGGTAAAGAGTGAAGATCGGAACAATTCTGGTTCCATCAATTGGCAACTCCAATATCCGGCACTAGGAATTGCTCGCGCGTTCAAGAAGTTCGTTGACAATTCGACACTCGCGACCATCGGTCAGTTGCTGTTCGCGGCCGTTGTAACGGAAACTAAGCTGCTCGTGTTCTAGACCAAAGAGATGAAGCAACGTTGCTTGCAAGTCGTTCGGTGTGACTTTATCCACCACGGCGCGGTGGCCGAACTGGTCCGTCTCGCCGAAAGTCATACCACCCTTCACGCCACCTCCGGCCAACCAGGTACTGAACCCTTGACCATTGTGATCTCGACCTTGTTTGTCAGCTGCGCCGTGATTCTCGGTGACTGGGAGACGGCCAATCTCGCCACCCCAGTGGACCAAGGTCGAATCGAGCATGCCTCGTTGCTTTAGATCCTGTACCAAAGCGGCGGCTGGTTGGTCGGTACGTTTGCAGACGGCGGCAAGGCTGGTCTTGATGCTGCTGTGATTGTCCCAGGGTTGTCCGCCGAGGAACAGCTGAACGAAGCGAACGCCGCGTTCGACAAGTCTTCGCGCGATCAAACATCGCGTGCCGTACTCTTTGGTTTCCGCTTGATCGATTCCATACAGTCGCAGCGTCGCCTCGGTTTCGCCTGATATATCAAGGGCCTCCGTCGCGGCGGTTTGCATGCGCGCGGCGAGTTCGTAGCTGGCGATTCGCGCTTCAAGATCGTTTTCGCCGGGATGAAGCTCCAGGTGCGATTGGTTCAGCTTCGCCAAGAATGCGAGGTTTTGTCGCTGTAATTCACCCTTTAAGTGCTGCGGCGGCTGCAGGTTCAAAATGCGAGGTTCTTGCGCTCGCAGCACGGTTCCTTGAAACAGCGGTGGCATCCAGCCGTTCGTCCAGTTATTAACGCCATCGACCGGATGTCCGCCAGGATCGGTCAGCACCATGTACGCCGGAAGATCTTGCGATTCCGATCCGAGCGCGTAGGTAAGCCACGCCCCAAGCGTTGGTCGGCCGAGTACTGCAGGAATTCCGCCTTGCCAATAACGAATTGATACTTCGTGTCCGTTGTAGCCCGTATGCATCGAACGGATGACGCACGCATCATCAACGATCTTCGCAAAATGCGGTAACAGCTCAGACACCTCCGTTCCACATTCGCCGTGCTTTTGAAACCGCCACGGGCTGCCGAACAGAGTCTTACTGGCGCGATTGATAAAGCTAAACTGAACGTCGTCTGAAAACTCAGTACCGCTATACTTCGTCAACTCAGGTTTTGGATCGAGGAGATCCATGTGTGCCGGACCACCATGCATGAAGAGCGATATCATCGCGTTTGCTTGGGAGGCGATTGGTGTCGACTTTGGCAGCATGTCGAACGTCTGCTGAGCCTGTGGAATTGTGGATGGCTTGGCCAGCAGCTCTTCCTGCTGGAGCAACCACGCCAGGGCCATGCTTCCCACGCCCATCGCGTTCTGGGCGAGGAATTGTCGTCGGGTTCGTGCGTTATTCATAACAGGTGATTTCTTCAGTCGACGTAAAGGAACTCGTTTGAGCTGAGTAACGATTGACACAGATTAGCCAATGCATGCAGCGACGGATCCACGTTGTCGGGAATCGGGTTTTCTTTTAGGTAAGCATTCTGTTTGGCAAGGAACGCTGTCGCCACGTCCAGTTCTTCTTCGCGAGGCAGACGACCAAAGGCCAATCGCCAAGCAGCACGGACTTGCTCAACAGACGAATCCGCCGTCGATGCCGCTTTAACTCGTTCGGCCAGCTTGCGGGCGTGTCGGAGGACGAACTCGCTGTTCATCATCATCAACGCCTGAGTTGCCGCCGTCGATGACGGACGTCGCTCGCAGTTGACTTCCATCACTGGCGCGTCGAATGCCTTGAGCATCGCAACTGGCTGTGTCCGCTTTATACGAACGTAGACGCTGCGTCGAGTCTCGTCACCATCGACGATCACCTGGCCGGTATCGTCTGCTTTGATACTTACCGGTGGTCCGTAAAGTTTATCGACCAGCGTTCCGCTGGTGGCCAGCGTCCGATCTCGCAATGCCTCGGCGTCGAGCCGTTGAATCGGCATTCGCCAGTAGAGCGTGTTTCCCGAGTCAGCGGTCAAACCATCCGTCGTCGCTTGGGATGACTGGCGATAGACGCTCGATGTCATGATCAATTTGTGCAACTGTTTCAGATTCCAACCGCTCTCGACAAATTCACTGGCTAGCCAGTCCAACAACTGAGGATGAGTCGGACGCTGGCCAAGCACTCCGAAATCCGAAGGCGTGCCAACAATGCCGCGACCAAAGTGATGCATCCAGACACGATTCACGATCACACGCGCCAGCAGCGGATGTCTGCCGCTCGTGAGCCACTTGGCGTAAGCCCATCGTCTGCCGGTCGTTGGAATCGTTGTATCGACCGATGCGATCTCGACACGTTCTCCGGGCTGGCTCGAAATGGTCAACGCCGCAGGAGTCACGGCACCTTTGGGTTCGCGATATTCGCCGCGATGGAACAGATGTGTCGCAGGAGGTTCAACGCCCGACTCGGCCAGCACGCGGATGAACTCCTCGACCGGCTTCTTCGTTCGAGTCTCGGCGATTCGCGCATCGAACTTCTTGAGATCGTCGGCAGCCGCTTGATTGTATTGGTAGAGGTTGCCCGGCGAGATGTTGACCGCCGGATTCTTTTTCAGCAACGCTTTCTGCTCTTCAGTTCGTTTATCTCCCGGAGTCTTGTAGGCGTCCCGCAGCTTTGGCCGCAATGCCTCGTCGTACTTCTGCAGTTCCTTGTCCAGCGCCTCGGCCATGTATGTCGCTTGCTTCGCGTTCTTCTCCGCCGCGATCTTTTGCGCGACGGCTTCGACCTCGGCGGCCTCGGCGCGATCTTCGTCCGTGTAAAGCGTAATCAAGCGTTGTTGCGGCGTTCGCCATTGCTTCCAGTTGAGCGCGGGCTCGAACACGGCTCGCAACTGATAATAATCCTTTTGCGGGATTGGATCGTACCGATGGTCGTGGCACTGCGCGCAACCGACACTCAATCCGAGCAACGATGTCGAAACGATCTTGATCGTGTCGGCGATCGTTTGATTGCGAGCCGCATCATCGTTTGAACCGCTTCCGGTTCCGTCAGCTGCCATGCGTAAGAAGCCCGTTGCCGTCAACTTCTCGATCTGCTCGGGAGCGAGATTCGAGTGTGGCGGCGGCACCATTTCATCACCGGCCAGTTGCTCGTGGATGAACTGGTCGAACGGCTTGCCATCGTTCAATGACTTAATCACGTAGTCCCGGTACTTATACGCCCACGGGCGATCGGCATCCGCGTTCGAATAACCTTCCGTATCTGCATACCCGGCTACATCCAGCCAGTGCCGCGCCCATCGCTCGCCGTAACGAGGCGACTCGAGGAGCGTGTCGATCAGCTTTGAATATGTCTCCGGCGATTCGTCGGCCAGAAACGCGTCGATCTGTTCTGGTTTCGGTGGCAATCCGGTAAGTCCGAAACACGCTCGCTTGATCTGTGTCAGCTTGTCGGCTTCCGGCGAGAAAGACAGCTCTCGTTCTTTCAGCTTGGCGAGAACGAACGCATCGATTGGCGTAGCGATTCGCTCGGCGACCGAAAACGAAGGAATCTCGCTTCGTCGGATCGGTTGGAACGACCAGAACGCTCGCTCTGCTGGTGTAATTCCGATCCCCGGGTCGAGCTTGTCTGGCTCCGGGCTCGCGGTGGCCGCACCCGAAGCGATCCAGCGCCGGATCGTATCGATATGTTCGGCGGAAAGTTTCTTCTCACCAGGTGGCATCTCGCCACTGGTCAATCGCTCGACGATGTAACTTGCCTTGGCATCACCTGGCACGATTGCAGCACCACTCTCGCCTCCCTTCACTGCGAAACGACGCAGCCGTAGATCGAGTCCGCCATCGGGCTCGTCCGTCGCCCCGTGACAATCCAGACAGTAAGTCTTGAAGATCGGGCGAACGTCTTTCTCGAAGGTAACCTTCTCCTCGGCGAAGACTGTCGCCTGATTGACAAGCAGCACGAGTATCGCAAGTGCTGAGAGGTTGTATGGCATGAGGTGTGGTGTGGTTGGTAGGAGGGTAGGCGGGAGAAGGCGGAGCCAAAGTTAAGTGGTTTCGCCAGCGTCTTCTAGTTTAACGAGATCTAGCACTGTAAAGCAAAGTCAGATTGCTCGAAACGACGCCTCAGCCCGCGAGGGGGCTGGCTACGAGGTGAATTGGCGAACACAATGACCGGCTTGTTAACTGCCCAGAACTAGACAAACCGTTCAGTGTTCGAGGAGAGGGACGATGGAGTATCGCTTGTTGGGACGCACGGGGGTGAAGGTCTCACCGGTTTGTTTGGGGACCATGATGTTTGGTGGTCCGACCGACGAGGCTGATTCGGCCAAGATCATTCATAAGGCCCTCGACCTCGGAATCAACTTTGTCGATACGGCGGATATGTACAGCCGCGGTGAATCAGAGAGTGTCGTTGGGCGAGCGATTGCGGGGCGGCGCGATGAAGTCGTCTTGGCGACCAAAGGCCGAAACGCGATGGGAGCTGGGCCGAATGAACAAGGGCTGTCGCGACTGCACTTGATGAACGCACTCGACGCAAGTCTCAAGCGACTTGGCACAGACCGCATTGACGTCTACTACGCCCACGCCCCAGACAACGACACGCCCGTTGATGAAACACTTCGAGCAATGGATGACATGGTGCGGAGCGGAAAGGTCCGTTACATCGCTTGTTCGAACGTGCGAGCGTGGCGATTGTGCGAAGCCTTGTGGACGAGCGATAAGCTAAATCTCGATCGTTATTGCTGCGTTCAGCCGCTATACAACCTGGTGAACCGCGACATCGAAGTTGAGCTGCTGCCGCTGTGCAAAGAACACCGCGTGGGAGTGGTCACGTACAGTCCGCTGGCGCGTGGGGTCTTGACGGGAAAATACAAACCGGGCGAGGCACCAGCAGAAGGAACTCGCGCCGCCAGGAAGGACGCTCGCATGCTGCAGGCCGAATGGCGTGAGGCAAGCCTTGAAGTCGCCGCCAAGCTGTCGAACTATTGCGAGAAAAAGGGAGTCGCGACCAGTCAGTTTGCTTTGGCCTGGTGCATGGCGAATCCGATCATCAGCTCCGTCATCGTCGGTCCGCGGACGATGGAGCAATTTGATGACAACATCGCCTGTCTCCAGATCGCCATCACTGACAAGGACGAAGAGTTCGTCGACAGCCTTGTTCCAACCGGTGAGCACAGCGGGAAGGGCTTCCAGGACTCGGCATATCCCGTGACCGGGCGAGGCCGCCCATAGCGGGTGTTTGGTCCGTTTGCTATTTTGAAGGAATCACGCATTGTCGTTGTTCGCGCCGCGAACAAATGTCTTTTTGCGGAGCGAAAAGCGACTATCTTGCGACTCGCCTTTGGTAAATGGATCCATGAAGTACGCCATCATTATTCCCGACGGTTGCGCGGACGAGCCGCAAGACTCGTTGAACGGCAATACGCCTCTCCAGGCAGCCAACGTGCCTGCGATGGATGAGATCGCCGAAGCTGGCGTGGTCGGGCGAGCGAATAATGTTCCGTTGCATCTCCCGCCGGGTTCCGCTGTCGCGAATTTGAGCCTTTTGGGTTACGACCCGAATGTTCATTTCACCGGGCGAGCTCCGCTAGAAGCTGCCGCGCAAGGCATCGAGCTTGGACCGGACGACTGGGCTGTGCGCTGTAATTTGGTCACGGTCGAAGATCAGATTATGTGCGACTTCACGGCCGGTCACGTTTCGAGCGAAGAAGCCAAAGAACTGCTCGACCTTGCTCAGCAACAGCTCGTGGAAGGGCCGTTGGAGTTCGTCCCCGGTGTCAGTTATCGCAACTTGCTCCTCTACCGAGGGGCAACTCAAGCAGTGCCCTTCGATCGAGACACGCGCACCACGCCTCCACACGATTTGACGGATAAATCGGTCACCGAAGATTATCCTCGCGGACCTGGCAGCGATTTGCTGACTGACTTGATGAGCCGGAGCATCGATATCTTTGCTGATCACCCGGTCAACGCTGCTCGTCGTGCCGCCGGCAAGCTGGTCGCGACGAACCTTTGGTTGTGGGGTCTTGGTAAAGCGCCGAGCCTCCAGCCATTTCAAGAAGCGTACGGCAAGTCGGGCAAGATGATCACGGCGGTTGACTTGTTGCGAGGTCTGGCGGCGCTGATCGGTTGGGATCGAATCGAAGTGCCCGGTGCGACCGGTTATACGGATACAGACTATGCCGCGAAGGGGCGTTACGCGATCGACGCACTCGATTCAACGGACATTATCTGTGTGCATGTCGAAGCTTCGGACGAAGCGTCTCACGAAGGCGACGTGGCAGCAAAGATAAGAGCACTCGAAGAGATCGACCGGCACATCGTGCGGCCGCTGCACAACGAACTTCGCGATCGGGGCGAGTACCGCATTCTCGTTTCGCCTGACCATCCCACGCCGATCCGAACCAAGACGCACAGCCACGGCTTCGTACCATTTGCGATCGCTGGATCGGGCGTCGAACGCGATGGGCTTGCCACCTACGACGAGATCTCTGCCGAGGCGTCGACACTCGACTTTTCGGAAGGCTGGAAGCTGATGAAGTATTTTCTCGGCTAGTGTTTGTGTCGCGACGCGGTCGCCCAACCAGAATCAACAATCGAAAATCGCCATGTCACTCATCGTCCAAAAATTTGGCGGAACAAGTGTTGCTGACAGTCAAAAGATCCTGGCGGCAGCGCGGAAGGCAATTCGTGCTCAACAGCAGGGCCATCAAGTTGTGATGGTCGTGAGCGCGATGGGTAAGAACACGGACTTACTCGTTGACCTTGCAAGCCAGATCACGGATCAGCCGTCGGCTCGCGAGATGGACATGTTGCTGTCGACCGGTGAGCAAGTCAGCGTTGCTTTAATGGCGATGGCGATCCATTCCCTCGGACATCGGGCCGTTAGCCTCACCGGTGCCCAGATCGGAATTCGGACTGACAGTAGTCACACAAAAGCTCGTATTAGATCAATCTCGACGGAGCGAATGCAGCGTTTGTTGGACGAAGGCAACATCGTTATTGCGGCCGGATTTCAGGGGATCGATGAAGATTTCAACATCACGACGCTGGGACGCGGCGGAAGCGATACGACGGCGGTTGCGTTGGCTGCCGTTTTGAATGCAAACTCGTGCGAGATCTATACGGACGTCGACGGCGTTTACACGACTGATCCTCGCGTGTTGCCCGAGGCGCGTCGCGTCTGTCGGATCAGCTACGACGAAATGCTCGAGCTGGCCAGTCTCGGTGCGGGAGTGATGCACAATCGCTCGATCGAATTTGCGAAGAAGTTCGGTGTCGCCATCCATGTACGCAGCAGCCTGAGCGATGCTCCAGGAACGATGATTGTCGCCGAACCCGAATCGCCCGATCAACCGGTCTGTGGGGCAGCACTGCTCAAGGACGAAGCTCGCGTCAGCATTCTCGGCGTACCGGATAAGCCGGGGAACAGCTTGGAGATCTTCTCTCGAATTGCCGAACGTAGCATATCGGTCGACATGATCGTGCAAAACGTTGGCGAGAAGGGAAAGGCCGACGTTTCGTTTACCGTGCCCGAAAACGAGTTGCGAGCAACGCTGGAGGCGGTCCACGAAGCTGCCGAACTGATCGGAGCGGACCAAGTCACTCACGATGACAAGGTTGCCAAGGTTTCTGTCGTCGGTCTTGGAATGGCGCTCCAGACCGGCGTCGCTGATAAGACGTTTCACGCACTGGCCGACGCTGGCGTCAACATTCAAATGATTACCACGAGCGAGATTAAGATCTCAGTTCTCGTCGCGCGCGACGAAGCCCAGAAGGCTCTTCGTGCTGTTCACCAAATCTTTGCGTTGCACCAGGAGCCAGCGACGATTCCAGAACTCGAAACCGATACGACGTCGCAGAACCGAGACGCAGCCGATGTGATAACACACCTGCGCGGTGTCGACATGGAAGAGTTGACGATCGATGCGATTTCGCTGGACGAAGGTCAAGCTCGTGTTTCGATCAGCGGTGTTCCGGACACTCCCGGCGTTGCCGCCAAGGTCTTTGATGAAGTTGCCGCAGCTGGAATCTTCGTCGATATGATCGTGCAAAGTTACAACGGGCATGCTGGGCAGGCGAGTCTCAGTTTCACGGTTCCGAGCGGCAAGCTTGCCGCAAGCGTCGAAGTCGCAAATCGACTCGCAGCGACCTTCGACTGTGAAGGTGTGACGAGCAGCCCTGATATCGCAAAGCTCTCTGTCTCGGGTGTCGGGTTAAGAAGCCACACGGGGGTCGCCATTCGCACGTTCAATGCATTGGCGAAAGCCGGTATCAACGTCGAGATGATTAATACGAGCGAAGTGCGTGTCAACGTCGTCGTCGATGGCAGAAAGTCGACGGAGGCGTTAGCACAGATTCAACAAGCATTCGCCGACGTGCTGCAGTAGAGAGTCTAGTTTCGTCGTTGAGCTCGCGAGAGTACCGGATTCTGAAGCCTAACGACTTGAGCTACGAGTCGTCGAAACTTGTCAAGATTCGTCGAGCACTTCTTCCAGAACTTCTTCCGACACGTAAATCGGTAATCGAGGCTCGCATGTCACAGCGATCGCAATCGCATCGGAGGGACGCGAATCGACTTCGACGAGTTCACCGTCGACGCGAACTCGAAGTTTGGCGTAGTAGGTATGTGCGCGCAGCTCGTGAATCACGACGCTGTCGAGCTCCCCGCCCAAAGCGTCAACGACGGCAACCAGCAAGTCGTGGGTAAGAGGGCGTTGCGGCTTGTCCGATTTAACGCGTCGATCGATGCTGGTCGCCTCGAAGATGCCAATTAAAATCGGAAATTGCCGATCCCCGTCGACTTCTTTCAGGTAAATCACCTGCTGCTCGTTAATCTCGCTGATGATAATGCGAGACAGCTTCATTTCGACCGGCATGGCTAGGCCTCAATCCATCGGAACGGTTTGCCTCTTCAAACACAACTCCGATTATAGATCGTTCTAGCAGCCACCGACTAGTGCGTGGTTGGTCTACCCGTGTTTGCAACGCTCCCTACTGGAAAACGCTCAGACATCGAGTACCGGTTCACCCACGTACAGCTGAAGAATCTGGCTTTGCACCTTGATCGCTCGGATCAGAATCCAGATTTGGTCGGGATTGAATTTTTGTGGATCACTACGGGCCAGACACTCCAACTCTTCCGTCATCGCCGCGTGTTGGTCCGTTGCCGCTTGTAGTCGTAGATCCATCTCTTTCCATGCGGACGTAAGCTTGGCGTCCTCTGCGAGCATTTCGATGTCGTTCGCAGAGTTCGACAACAGCAAACACAGGCGAGCTACATCGCGTGCATCAGCACCGGGGCGGATTTCTTCGATTCGCTTGGCTAAGTCAGTGCAATTCATGATGTTTTCGCTGCCCCGTGTAAATTCGGACCCGTGTTCGTTCAGCGTTGGTCAAACCTAAGTTGCACGATCGCACACACGACACGTCGAGTTACACACGATCGAGAATTCAATCTCGTCTAGGCCGATCTTTGTGACGAGTTGTCGCTTTCTGATGGCTGATGGACTTGATAACTGGTCGCGATTGCGACGCTTGTTGTTTCCGTTCCGTCTGGTCTTCACAGGTCACTGAATTCTTTTAAGCGACACTTGAACTTTAGCTCAAGTTTTCAGATCAGGAAAGTTTTTTGTAAGTCCATAAAGCGCCTGTAGTTCATCGCCGATCGGGCATATCGATCAAGTGCTATACAAACAAGCGGACACTACGATTGTCGTACTAGTCCGCGCACGATGATTTAGCTTTACAACCGTTAGAAGCGGCCAGCTAGCAGAAAAGCGTCTGCAGAATTGTTGACAGTATTACAGCAGTCCGTAGGCAACGAGCGTAGCTCGCAACTTTTGCTGGCTCTGTTCATCCAGCGGCGTCATCGGCAAACGCAAGTCGCCTGTATCGCGGCCCAGCATTTGTAACGCGGCTTTTACGGGGATTGGATTCGTTGCGATTCCAAGCATGTCTCGACAGAGCGAGAATAGTTTGAAATGCCACTCGCGCGCCTTAGCGGCATCACTGGCATTAAATGCATCGACGAGAGCGATCATGTCTTTTGGCACGATATTACCGACCACCGAGATTACACCTTCACCTCCGACTGACATCAAAGGCAACGTCAAACTATCGTCGCCGCTTAACAAAGTAAGATCCGTCGTCGCGAGGACTTGAGACGCTTGATCCAAGGATCCCGTTGCTTCTTTCACCATCGTGATATTCGGAATTTCGCCGAGTCTTGCGATCGTCTCGGGCTCGATGTTCTTTGCCGCCCGACCGGGAATGTTGTAAACGCAGATCGGTATGTCGACTGCCTCGGCGACGGCTTTATAGTGTTCGTAAAAGCCCTGCTGCGTGGGCTTGTTGTAGTATGGAGCGACGAGCAACGCGGCGTCGGCACCTTCCTTCGCCGCCCACTTGGTTAAACGCAAAGCCTCTGCCGTACTGTTCGATCCGGTCCCCGCCATTACCTTGGCTCGGCCAGATGCCGCCGCGACGACTGCTGAGATCACGCGTTCATGTTCCTCGTGCGAGAGGGTGGGTGATTCGCCCGTTGTGCCCGAAGGCACGAGGCAGACCGTTCCGGCCTCAATCTGAAATTCGATTTGAGCTCGCAACGCGTCGTAGTCGACCTCGCCGTCTTTGAACGGAGTCGTGATGGCAACGGACAATCCAGCGAAATTGGAGCCTTTTCGAGTCATGGCGATACGTTGATTCTTACATGAGGATTGGGAGACGAACCGATCGAGCCAAGTTTGCCCAATATGATAAAGGGTGCCGCGCGGGCTGGCAAAGGGAGAGCTGACCTGCAGGGTAGGCTGTGCCTACCGAAACGAGCTGATAGCGACGGCTCACCCTATTTGGAAATCAACGCTTTCATTTCCCGCACTGCCCGTTCCATACCAACCATAATGGCTCGCGAGACGATGCTATGGCCGATATTTAACTCGTGCATCGACGCGATGGCCGCGACCGGCGTCACATTCTGATAGTTCAAACCGTGCCCCGCGTGAAGTGCCATGCCGAGACCGATGATCTGATTGCTCGCGGCGACGAGTGTGGTGAGTTCTTGCTGCCGCTGCTCGCCTTTGGCGAGTGCGTACTGGCCAGTGTGTAGCTCGACGGCGTGAACGCCGAGTTGACTAGCAAGCTCGATCTGCGAGGCATCGGGATCGAGGAACAAGCTTACATCAATTCCAACATCTCGCAGTCGATCCACGGCCCGGGCGACCGCGTCACGATTCGAAACAACGTCGAGCCCACCTTCGGTCGTAACTTCCTCGCGCTTTTCAGGAACGAGCGTCGCTTGATCGGGTCGCACTTGACAGGCAAGGTCAAGAACTCCTTCGTCGCAGGCGAGCTCTAAATTGAGCTTCACGCTTACAGTTTCGCGCAGCACATCGAGGTCACGATCTTGGATGTGCCGACGGTCCTCTCGCAGATGAATCGTTATTCCGTCTGCGCCCCCAAGCTCCGCCAGCGCAGCCGCCCAAACAGGGTCAGGCTCGTGGGTCCGGCGCGCTTCCCGGACGGTCGCCACGTGATCGATATTGACGCCAAGTTCAGCCATGAGTTTCTTTCACCGACGCCTTTCACCGACGCGAAGAGTCTTCGTGGAGATACAGTGTCTTCGTGGAGATACAGTGTCTTCGTGGAGATACACGTTCGCATAGAGACACGAACCGTGCGCTCAAAGTTCGCTTTCGCTTATATCTAGCAAATCTTAGCGGCGACAATTGGTCGAGGCTACCGGACAGGCGATTCTGTCGTCACTCGGGCACCACGGTTGTTAGGTGCCGAGATGACGAGTTCGTACTCGCCGCCTTCGTCTTGTGAACACAAGCTCTCGGCGAGCGCGTTGGCGCTCGCATCGCTTTCGCAAACTGAGAAGATCGTCGGCCCCCAGGAACTTTGCCCGACGCCACGCACTCCGCCATCTCGAATACGGTTCACTAAGCTTTCCAACTCACGACCGTTATATGAACCTCCCTGTACCGACTCGAAACAACTTCCTGAAAGAAAACCGAAGTCGTAGACAGCCTCGCTGAATTCAAGGAAATCTGCCAACTTTGCGGCGGGCAAGATCCTTTTGATCATTATCTCAGTGAGTCGTTCTGTGACTTGAGTAGGAACGGGAGGCAATTCGTCAAACGTCGCCTGCTCGGCTTTTCCATGAAGCCCAACGCCACTTCGCGGTGACACAAGGACAAACCTCCACGGGTCGGGTAACGCGACGCGTTCGAGAAGCGGTGACACGGAGTCATTCTGCAGTTTGCCCTGCTCCGCGATCAGTCCACCTGATACGAACCCATAGGTTCCCACAGCGGATCTCAAGCCACGACCGACACTGTTGGCTAACTCCGCGACAGGAGGAGTCGGACGGCCATGAAGTTCGTTAAGCCCCGTTGCGACGGCCAGGGCCAACTGAGTTCCGACTCCAAGACCCGCATGCAACCGCGGGGCAGATACAAGTTCGATCTTGCAACGCAACTCGCTGACGTCCTTGGAACACCTTTCCCAACGCAACGCCGCATCGCGAATACGATCTCGCATCAAACCGACGATCTCGAACGAATTAGCCGGTTGAATCCGAAGCTTCACGCCCGGTCGGTCCAGCATTACGCCAATGCCGCCAAACTGTCGTACGTTCGGATTCCCAAACGAAAGGAGCCCAAAGTGCAGGCGGCTGGGCGCGGTCACGGAAATGATGGGGCCTTGGCTCATTGCTGAAAACACGCCGGAATGGATGATCTCGGCGGATACTTGGGGTTTTGTTCGTACCCGTTCTAAAGGGATTCCTGCCGCACGGAAAGTAGGTAACACGCCGCTAGCAATTCGATCCAGTATTGACCGCCCGATCCGATGCTGAGATTATCTCGCCCCGCGCGTTGTGAAGGAGTATTTATGAAGGTCTGGTTGGTTGAACTGTTTTCAGTGTTGATTGTCGTGGCTGCTTGTGGCTGCCACACGACAAGCTATGCAGAACGTGGTGCGACTCTTGGTGCATTGACTGGCGCGCTGGGCGGTGCGGCGATTGGGCATCACAATGGCGATGCCGCGAGCGGTGCCGCCGTCGGAACTATCGTCGGCGCATTGGCTGGCACTGCGGTGGGCGACACGATCGACTACGAAGCAGCTCGCTCGGCCGAGATCATCGAACAACGAATGGGCCGTCGGCTTGCAGGCGCGGTGGCGATGAACGACGTCATCGCTATGTCGCAGGCGGGCCTGAGCGACAATGTAATCTCAACTCACATGCGCGCTAACGGAGTCGCGAGCCCTCCCAGCGTGAACGATTTGATCACGCTTCGCGGCGCGGGTGTAAGCGACGCCGTGATACAAGCCATGCAGCAGATTCCGCCACCTACCTCCCAAGTGTCTGGTCCGCCAGTTGTGAGTCACACCGGCCCAGTGATCATCGAAGAGCATCATTACGTCGCTCCGCCATTTCCTTTTCACAGTTCACATCACCATCGCCCCCATCCACATTCTCGACGAGGCGTACACTGGGGGGTGAGTTTCGGGCACTAGAAGCAGCGAGTGCCATCAGCAGCCAGCCACCATTTACGACCACGCGTCGGTTGCCCGAGGCTATGCCCGGCAGCTAAACTGGTTGGTAGGACCAGTAGGGGATGGCTGCGAGCGCTCCACCGCTCGTGAACGAAGATAGCTGCATGGCCAACGCGCAAATGGCGAACTCGGACCACGATTCCAATCTGTTTCTGAGGTTCGGTCCGATCGACCCGCCCGACTCAGCTCCCGGTACGCCGGAACGGCCTGAGGTCCGCATCATCGATCTCAACTCGACGGGACCTTTCGAGTTACCTGAGGAAACGCAACCCAGGATGGAGGCTTTCGAGTCGAAGGAAGTTTCCGGTTCGATTCCTTCGGGGGTTGCACCCGGGCAACTCTGGCTGAACGGCGGTGCCTTAATGTGCGCCTGCCCCGACTGCCGCGCACCGATGTCAATTCGTTTCTGGCTGATGATTGCCGATTGCTGGCAGTGCGGAACGAGCATCGAGTTGTCGGAGGAGCAGGAACGCGAAGCAAGACGGCTGCTGGCGGAGCAGGAGAAGTCTGCGTCAGCCTCGCGGCCAAAGCAGGCTACAGCTCCTCGATCTTCAGCCGCGACCAAGTCGACGCCATCGCCCGCCCCAACGGAAGACGCGAAGACAACGCCCAAGCCACCACCACGAACCGCATCGACTCCGGCTCGGCCACAACAGAATCCTCAGCGACGCCGAGACGCGCCTCCCTCGTCTGGTCGCGCGGCTGCACCACCTCGTCCAAGTCGCCGCCCGCCTCCGCGCCGCCCGGTTTCGGCGTCGGCGAATCGAATTCGCGCCAGGCTTCAGAAGAGTGCGCGGGCTACGGGTGTGACCGCAGTCGTGCGCGATCTATTTGGCTGTACACCAGCGTGGCTGGTGAGCCTCGTCTTTCACATGATTATGATGTTGTTGTTAGCGCTTTTCACGTTCGGGGAAGACGACGAGGGCCCGTTCATTACATTGTCGACGACCGTGGCGAAGGAAGTCCAAATGGGCGGCGACACCATGGTGATCGATCCGCTAAATGAAGTTGTCTTCGACCTGCCCGTTCCCAAGGACATGAATTTGACCGATGCGACCCAACGCGAAGCGGTTGTCAAGGCTGATCAAGATGCTCGCGAATTGCGGATCGATCCCGGAGCTGATGAGCCAAGTCTGCCGGATCTTAGTCATGTCAAGCAACTGGTTGGAACGGCCAGCGGTGGCGGACACGCCGTGGCGGCTCGCGATCCCCGCATCCGCGTCGAAGTCGTGAAACGCGAGGGTGGTACAACGCTGACCGAAGCAGCCGTCGCCCGCGGACTGCGTTGGATGGCAATGCATCAGGAAGCTGATGGTCATTGGAGCCTGAACGATTTCAATCGTCGCGGAGGTTGTTCATGCAGCGGGATTGGCTCGAAACGGAGCGATGCCGCGGGAACGTCGCTCGCACTGTTGCCTTATCTGGGCGCGGGGCAGACTCATCTCGTGGGCCGCTATCGCGATGAAGTCTCTCGCGGGCTGCGATGGCTGCTCACCCACCAACAAGATAGCGGCGACCTTCGAGCTGATTCACGCGACAACGCCGGGATGTACGCTCACGGCCAGGCGACGATCGTTTTGTGCGAAGCCTACATGATGACTGGCGATGACACACTGCGTGTACCAGCGCAGAAAGCGCTCGATTTCATTGTGGCCGCGCAACACGACGCCGGAGGATGGCGATACAACCCAAAACAGCCAGGAGATACAAGCGTTGTGGGCTGGCAGGTCATGGCGTTGCAGAGCGGTCGCGCTGCGAACCTGACCGTGCTCGAGGAAACACTCGAACTTGCCGGAGTATTTCTCGATTCCGTCTCTAGCGACAGCGGCTCGAAGTATGCGTATATGCCGCGTGAACGTCCGACTCATATTATGACCGCTGAAGGACTCCTCTGCAGAATGTATCTCGGCTGGAAACTGGATATGCCAGGCATTGAACGAGGAATTCGCTTCCTGACCACCCAACATCTGCCAAATCGGAGTTCTCCAAATATCTATTACTGGTATTACGGCACGCAGGCCCTACACCATCATGGCGGCCCTGAATGGGAGATGTGGAACCGCGAGATGCGTGAGATTCTGATCGAGACGCAGGAGCGCAGGGGTCACGAAGCCGGTAGTTGGGATCCGACCGGCCCGCACGCATCCGCTGGCGGTCGTCTGTACATGACGGCTCTCGCCACATGCAGCCTGGAGGTCTACTATCGCCATTTACCAATCTTTCGACAGCTCGAACTTGAGTAGAATGGCGGGGCCGTTGGCCTCTTGGCAATTGCGACGATTGACCGGACCCCACGCAAATGAGATTTCGCCTTCGCCATTTGGTCTTGCTGGTGCTGGTCGCCGCTGCATCCGGGTTCGCAGCGGGTTACGCGACTCGAGACCTACACTCGACGGGCTCCGCTCCACAACGCCGAGTCGAGCGAGCGCAATCGGTGGTGGATACGGATTCGGATGCCAAGACCGTCGCGTCTGTTGACGCCTTTATCACACTCACTCAATCGCGCGATCGTGTCGCGCTGTTCGACGCAATCACGACGATCGAACAGCAGTGGCATCCGGGCAGCGCGATCATGTTTGTCGAAAGCGTCCGATTTATTCGCAGCAACGCAATCCGTGCAGCAGCGATCAACGTGCTGCAAGACAAGACGGGGAAACAGTTTGGACCCGATCTGAACGCCTGGTACCGTTGGATTTGGCAACAGGAGTACGAGCCGCACCCTGTGTATCCGAAATTCAAGGCCGAATTGTATTCGCGGCTCGACGAACGTTTTCACGAGTACTTTGCCAACGCGGATGATGCTTCGATTCGGCTTGACGAGGTTCGCTGGGGTGGCGTTCGACGTGATGGCATACCACCGCTGAAAGATCCGGCGACGTTGGCGGCGAGCGATGCGGGTTACCTTAGCGATTCGGATGTGGTCTTCGGTGTCGAAATAAACGGAGAAGCTCGGGCATATCCAAAACGTATCCTCGCTTGGCACGAGATGGTCAAGGATACGATCGGTGGTGAATCGATCAACGGTGTCTACTGCACACTTTGTGGGTCGATGATCGTCTACCGGACGCATATCGGCGACAAGCATTATGAACTTGGCACGAGCGGCTTTCTCTATCGATCGAATAAGTTAATGTACGACCACGCTACCAAGTCGTTATGGTCAACGCTTGACGGTGAACCAGTCGTGGGGTCGCTCGTAGGGCAGGGCATTAAGCTCGAGCCACTTTCCGTTGTTACAACGACATGGGGCAGCTGGCGAGCGGAGCATCCAGAAACGGCCGTCCTATCATTGGCGACGGGACATCGTCGCGACTATGGCGAGGGGATTGCCTATCGCGACTACTTCGCCACCGACGAACTAATGTTCGCCGTACCGAACTTAGATGCGCGACTGAAGAACAAAGACGAAGTGCTGGCAATTCGACTGGATGATCGCACTGACGAGAAGCTTGCGATTTCGGCTGTGTTTCTAGCGACACGTCGAATCTACCACGATCGACTTGGCGAGACGGGGTTCGTTGTACTGACCGATGAGTCGGGGGCAAATCGGGTCTATGAATCGAAAGAACTCAAATTCGCCGAAACACTGGCATCGGGCCGTCTCCAGGCGGAGGATGGGAGTGAATGGGACATCGGTGAGGCGGCCCTGATCAGCAGGGGCGGTGAAGAATCGTTGGCTCGCTTACCCGCGCATCGGGCATTCTGGTTCGGTTGGCATGCGGCGTTCCCTAGAACTCGCCTCGTTAAATGACGCAGCGGCGACGAGATGTCTCCGCACGCGTCTAAACTGCGAGCTAGGCTTTTGTGAACACGCTTGCGATGCGCGCGTTGACGACGCGTCGAATGGACGATCGAGGAAAATTCAATGACCACAGCACGTCTTGCCATCAGTTGTACGTTAATCACACTTGCTCTGCTGGGTCCGCGCCTCGGCCTGGCCGCTGATTGGAATGGCGATGTCGTTTCTGCGGCAAGAGAAGCCAAACGGCTGGATAAGCCGATGTTGTTGTTCATCGACAACATGCAATGTCACAACTGTGTTCAAACCAAGAAAGAGGTCCTCAGCGACCCTCGCGTAATCACCGAACTGCGTCGATACTATGTGACCGTACGAGTTACCTACGACAAGCATCCTGAACTCGCCGCCGCTTTCAATCTGACGCTTTCGCCAACGCTCCTGGTTCTCACGCCGCACGGAAACGAAATCGGACGCGTGCATGGAAGTTTTGACAAATATCAGTTTCTGGCGCAGCTCGCGAGACTGCGAGCCTCTCGCTAAGAGATCGATTGATCTCTATCCGATGCGGAAACCGAATTGTTTGAATCCGTCGACGCGGCGCGCCCGGTAGAGAAGCCAATCGAGCGGCGCGTTTCGACTAGTTCGCGGCGTTGATCGAGTGCCTTCTGAGCAATCGGCCAGTCGATCTGTCCCGAGTCGAGATAGCCTAGTACGAGCTGCTTCTTCAGCTCTTCCATCTCGGCAAAGCTAAACCCTTCGGTCTGTCTGACGACGTCGTCGACGGGAATTCCTTGCACGATGTCGATATGCCAGCGTTGATGAATCAGTTCCTTGCGACGATCGGCGTCGGGCTTCGCGAAGTGGATGATGTCATCGATTCGGCCTGGCCGACGAAGTGCCGGGTCAAGTTCTTCCGACTTCAAGTTGGACGTGAACAAATACACCACACCAATCTTCGGCGCCATGCCATCGATTTCGGTCAGAAACGTACTTTGCTCACGAGGATTATCGCACTTTTCTCGATCGCGCAGCGCCGCGTCAAAGTCATCAAACAACACAACTCCGGCGCGATCGGGCTGAAAAAGGTCGTGCAAACGTTGGTCCCGTCGAGCTGATTCGTACTCGTCAGCGGTCACGTTCGTCCAATCAAGGCCAACGCGCTCACATTGACTTCGAAGCCAACGACATGCCATTGTCTTGCCGTTACCCGGATCTCCCGACAACAAAACACCGCGTTTCTGCGGCACACCGAACCGCTTCAGTTGGCTGACATCCCGCCGCAAAAAGCCCACGGTGTTGTCCCACAGACGCTGACGGTCCGACGCACACATGATCGGCTCGACACATTCCGCCCGCGACTCCTTCAGCTTCTCGCGTATGAAGCGATAGAAACGGCGATAGTCTTGCTCACGCACAGCCCAGAATTGAGGAACTCGAGATCGGTACGGCGGCGAAATCTCGACGATCGGCAGCTCAGCATCAGGCAATCTTAGCCCATACAACTGTACTCCGATCGTAATCTCATGTCCGCGGCGTCCGTCGTTAAGCCAGACCAACGGTTGATTCATACCGATACCGCTGCTGCCTCGACGTATGAGGTGGCGTTCCAGTGAGTGCTCGATCGTCCATTCGATTTGGACCGGCCGCGCTTCACCGCCGAGCAATTCGCTCGAGTGATCTAGCATCAATCGGAAGTCGGACGTGAAGTCGCGAAGTTTCATTGCTATTGGTCTCGCGCAGAAGCTTCAACTGGGAAATTTGATAGAACCGTCTCTACGTGACACGCGAGCGCCGACGTGGTTCGCCCTTAGCATGTGAACTCAAGCAACGAACCGAGTCGGGCGCTTTCGCGATACATGAAAAGATCGCCACAATCATGGGGAACATGATCGATTCCCAAGCCCTCAATCGCGTCTTTGCAGGGTTTTAAACGCGGCGACTACTTTGCCTTGCTCCTGACGCGGAATTGACCGTCGACCTGACGGCGACACCAATTGAGCGAGCGAAGCTAATCGAAGAGCTAGTGCGCGAGTATCTGATAACCGATTTGATCGTCAACGGATCGCTGCTCAACTTCGTGCGGCAAATCCCAGAACTCGCCGAACTTCGCTCGGGCTGGTCGTTCCCGCTTCGACAGCGCTCTTTGCGCGTTGCCAGATGGATGTCATACCGGCTTCGATCGCAAGCTGTTCGAGTTGCGGAGCGTCGCTCCGCGACAGGATCGCCCGCCCGAGCTCGGAAGGATTTGCCTCGAGCAACTCAGCTAGAATCGTGCGTCCTCGGTAGCCCGAGCCGATGCATGCATCACACCCGCCAGCGCGCCAAGCTTGAGCGACTGGAAGATTGAGCTTTGCGGCGTCATCAGCTGTTTGTTCGCGACACGCACACAGGCGCCGAACCAGCCGCTGGCTCAAGATTCCGAGGATGCCACTTCGTAGTAAATAAGGCTCGATACCCATGTCCGAAAGTCGACTGATCGCGCCGGCGGCACTCCCGGCGTGAAACGTCGTGACCAACAGATGCCCCGTAAGCGAAGCCTGAAACGCCGCCTCGGCTGTTTCGCGATCACGAATCTCACCGACCATGATCGCTTCCGGGTCTTGCCGCATCAGTGAACGGAGCCCGGCGGCCAAATCGAAGCCCGCGGTCGGATTGACTCGCGATTGTGAAACGCCATCGACGGCGCTCTCGATCGGATCTTCGAGCGAGACGATACTCTTGCCACCTTCCGACGCCTGGACCAACTCTCGCAGGCAGGCATACGCTGTGGTCGTCTTGCCACTTCCGGCAGGACCGGTGATCAGAATCGCGCCCGAAGTTTCGGCAAGCAACTCGCCGAGCCTGGTCGAAATATCATCCGGTAAACCGAGGTCCTGCAAATGAAGATACTCGCCTTGCGCTGCGAACAACCGGACGACCGCACGTTCGCCATGCAGCGTCGGGAAAGTGCTGACGCGAATCTCAACGTCGGCTCGCCGATCGCGAATGCGACCTTCTTGTGGGACATCCGTCCGGTAAGTCAGAAGTTCTGCCAGCACCTTCATTCGTGAGACAACGTCTGCGGCGTCACCGCGAGGAAAAACACCCACCGGCTGAAGTACGCCGTCGAGTCGCCAGCGCACATCCAGTCCATCCGCGGTTGGCTGGAGATGAACGTCGCTCGCTTGAATACGACTCGCCGCGTCAAGCAACTGGTCGACGAACGCCGTTGCGTACTCAGGGCTGCTCGAATCAAGCTCCGCAAGTCGATCGTGAACACTCACGTCGTTCGGTGCAGATGCCGTACTCATCACGCGCCCTCGATGATTGCTGCGTCGGTAAATTCCAACTATTGCAAACTACCCGGTCGATCCACAGAACGCAAACGGACACCTGCGTCGGGCTAACTTTGCGGTCGTCGCGGCATCTTGCGGGGATAGGGAGCTGGTTCGGAAGGTGGCAAAGGAAGCTCTGTCTCTTCTTGCCATACCTGACGTTCTGCCTCGGTTGCGTAGAATCGCAGCCACGCTTCGACGTCGTCGCTGTCATCTAAGCAATGCCAATGCAGGAAATTCTTTGGCAGATCGATCTTCTTTTCGTGCGACGGCAGGATGTCGCGGTAGATCACGCAATACAGCTGGCGGTCCGTCAGATGATCGGTAAAGTCGAGCACCACTCGCTGGTCATACAGCTGCTGAATCGTCTCCTGCAAAACTCCTTGCAAGGTCATGTCGTCGAGCGTATCGGGATGCGCCAGCTGCATCTCGGGCTGAAACCACTGGCTGATAGGCAAGGCCGGAGCCCGTTCCCACGCCAACATCGAAGCGAGGAACTCGTTCTCGGCTTGTGTCGGCATCCGACGGACATCGAGCAAGTGAATCGACTCGTCGAGATACGGCTCTAACTCGTCACGAAGACGAGCATTGAGCAACAGGTGTTCGACATCGTCGGATGTGGGATTCTGCGAGTTTCGCATTTCTCGGAACCTGAACCTGGGGTGCATGTCGTGCGCGGAGCCCGTTGCCAATGTTCAGCTGCGAACGTTGAACGGTGCTTAACATTCGACTGTAACAAGGGGGCTTGGAGCTGCAAGCGCTTCGTCCGCGAAACCGTTGATCTTGAGCGACTTTTACCGTAGCCCAGCGACACAATCCGCATGACCAAACAAGTTCGCTTCGACTTTTTTGAGTAGGTAGACCTTTCGCTCACGCCACGGGGGCTGGCAAACAGAAACCTAATAATGAATATCGCGAGGCGTTCGGGCACCGGAAGCTCGAAACTCGTGTGGCGGAGAGGGATGTATCCCGCCATTTGACCGCAGTGCTGGAACAGTTATGCTAAACGTAACAACCCCACCCCCGGCACGCGTCAAATTCGGACCCCCGCCTAACGCGTCCATGACTACACAGCATGAAGGAGAATAGCCATGCGTAGTTCCCTGACATTGATCGCGCTCGCACTGTTGAGCGTCATAGCATTTACCGACACCGCTTCGGCCGGTCTTTTTGGTCGAGTACGTGCTCGTCGCACCGCCGAAATGCAATCCGCAGTCGCTGGACAAGTCGGTCTTGCGGCTGCAGAACTCGGTGCCAGCCTCGACGCTCAAGTCGCGGCGGAATCCGAGAAGCTCGACACGCACTTGGCTGCTGGCTCAAAGAAGCTCGAAGGTCAGTTGACGGCTGGTCTGGCTCAGTTGCAACAGCAAGCACAAGCGATGTTGGCCGCTGAAACGAAGAAGCTTGAGCAGCAACTCGCCGAACAAATTGCCAAGATGCACACCGATGCCCAGCAAACGGTCGTTGCTGAATCGACCAAGTTGCGAGCAGAAGTCGAAGCGAAGGTCGCCAAGCTAAACGCCAGTGCCAATGCTCAGATCAAAGATGCAATCGCCAAATTCGACGGCGACATGAGCAAAGGTGTGAAGGAAGCGCAAGACGCTGCGTTGGCGGCTCGGACTGCTTCCGTCGATATGCAGACGGCAGTTCGCAACGAACTCGACAAATTGAAAATCGAACTTAGCGACATGCTCGAGAACCAGCTCGCATCCGCGACAGTTCCGGCTCCAGCTGACGAGCCTGCTGAGCCGGAAGCTCCCGAAGAGAAAGCGGTCCCTTCGACCGCGACTCGCCTAGAAGAAGAGAAGAAGGGCTAGATCAGCTGGGCTGATCGAAATCAATGTTGAATTGCAAAAACGCGGCAGGCGCCTCGCCCGTCGCGTTTTTTCCTTCTTGGGATCGACGAACGGATATCACGCGTCTACCTATAAGCGCGTGAGCCCTTCACTCCAGCGGCGGTCGCACATCAGGCTCAATCTGATATCCGTCGGCCAACGAGTTTGTCATGTTGAAAAGTCCGGCAATCGCCAGCACTTCCCCCAACGCCTCGCGGCTCAGGCCTAGCTTCATCGCGGCCGTCGTATGCGAGTTGATGCAGTAGTTGCAGCCGTTTGTAGCTGAGACGGCGATCGCAATGATCTCTCGAGTTCGCGGATCGAGAAGCGATTCAGTCTTCGTGGCCTCCGGATGCATCAACCGCTTAAGGCTCGTCCAGACGACTTCCAACTGCGTGGGATTCGTTGCGATAACGCGCCAGAAATGCGGTACAAAATCGATGTTCTTCGTCTGTTTGATATCGGCAAAGATCTCCGCTACTTTGCCAATTGCGGTTGCTTCGTCGACAAGAGGCACGGTCGCTGCGCGAGTATCACTCAATGGAGATTCTCCATGCTCGTTTGATTTGAATTCCGTTTCACGTGTAGCCGATATTGTAGCGTGAGCGAACGGTGCGGCGACGGGCCGCTTCACGTCAGATGCCTAGCTTTGCCCCTCCACTACCTTCAATTCCCACCTGACGATCCGGTTACAAAGTAGACCGCCAACTCTACTTTCGTAAGCTTTTGGTTCCCGTCCGTGTCGAGCCGGAGGAATGTGTCCGTATCGATCGCTCCGACGTCAGCACGAAACTCCAGCATTTCTTGCATATCGACTTGGCCATTGCGATTGCGATCGTAGCTTCGAATCAGTGCCTCCGCTTTGTCAATCGTACGCCGGTCAACGCCGAGGGTGCGTTGTTTAGCGGCGAACCTCGCGGCTAACTCGAATGCCGTCAGAAAACCGTCTTCGTTGGCGTCGAACGTTTCCCATTCCTTTGGCCAACGTCCTCGTTCGATTTCGCCCAAATCGAGTCGACCGTTTCGATCCTTGTCATATCGAGCCATCGCTCGCTCTGCCCCCAGTTCGTGCCCGTTTTCGATCCCCGCATCTTGTTTGAACTTGCCAAACACGGCAGCAATTTCAACAGCTTCCAGTTCATGATTGCGATTCGCATCCTGGGACCAAGGATCGATCGGCCAAATGCCCGGCACCGCCTCTTCTTCGTTTAGCGATAGATTTTTGTCGCTATCGAGATTGTTAAGGTAATCGGCTGCGAGACGAAAGTCACGTGCATCGACACCGGTCTCGGTATAGGTGTTGGCGAACCACATTGCTAACTCGAATGCGGTTAGTACGCCGTTGGCATCGCGGTCGATCTGCTTTGCTTCGTCCTGCAGTGGAAACTCGGATTGCTCGCGTTGAGCCAACGCACCATCTGCATCGCGGTCGTGCCGATTGACGAGGTAGCGTGCATTGTAATTTTCGAGTGTCGAGATGTTGAGTTGGTCGCTTGCGTTCGCAAAGTAAATCGCAATCTCCAACGTCGTCAGTCGTCGGTTGCGATTGAAGTCGATAACGGTAACGGGCATCATCAACTTCAACGTACGCATCTCTTCTTCGTTCAATGAGCGATCGCGGTTTTGATCATGGCGACTGATCAGTTGAATCGCATGCGAGCGATCGTAATCGCTTACATCAATGTTTAGCAGATCCCGAGTGATATCCAGTGACTCTTGCCCAACGCCAAGAGAATTCACCAAAAGTATTAACATGATCGCCATCGCGAGTTTGGAAAACATCGGACCGGCTCCTAGATAGTAAACTGGGACACTTGCTGACTCGCTTAATATGAAGCTAGTTCTGGAAACCATCTGATTCTACCGCCATCGATGGTATGCGGGCAAGAATTGAGTTTCGCCTCTCGTCGCCCGTTGCACGGGTTGTATCACGGGCAATGTGACTTTGGATGGATGCGTAAATTCGGGCGAAACTGTGGTCCACTGGAGAACGATCCCGATATACAGGAGAATGTCGCGACGCATTTTGTCAATTTGCACGATCGCACTTATCGGTAGGCCAATGTTTCACCATGGCATGACGTTTATTCTGCTGATCTCGCTCAGCATCTTCGTTACAAGTTCAAAGTGGTTGAACGCTGCGGACGTCGCGGCAAATCAAGAGGCCGACCACGAAGCTCTTCGAGAGATCCGTGCGGTCGCCGAGGAGGCGATCAACACCAACAATCTGGATCTGTTTGAGCCTCATTTGGCCGAAGATTTCTCCATCGTTACATATACCGACCGCGAGTTTTCGGACTTCACGGCGTTCAAGGAGCGATGGCAAAAGACACGCGACGAGTTGCTCGACGGCGGTAGCTACACGACGGATATGCAGCCGGAGTTGAGCCAAATCATTGGCGACATCGCCATCGCGCGAGGGAATTCCCAGAATGTACTGATCAATGGCGGTGGCGAACGTTTCGAGTTTCCTTCGAGGTGGACCGCGGTGTTGCACAAGGTCGATGGCGAATGGAAAGTCGTGCGGGCCCACAGTTCGCTGAGTCCATTTGACAACCCGATGCTCCGCTCGGCCGTCGAGGACATCATGATCAAGGCCGGTGCCGCGACGCTGCTCGCGGGTCTTGTTCTTGGGTGGATAGCAAGTTGGTGCATGGCCCGATTTCGACGAAGGGCACCGGAGGCGGAATCGTCCAGTGACGCGTGAGTCGCCTCTACTTGAGCGCTCGCGCAACCAGCATGCCAACCATAAAGGGTGGTACGTCGAGCGGTGTTAACGTGCCGGCTTCGAAGCCCTGAGATTGGAGCATGGATCGAATCGCTTCCGACGAATACACCTTGCCGTTTTGCGTTCGCAAGGCCAGCCCGAGATGATAGAGCGCAAATGGAACGTTCCCCTCTGAGGCTCCGGGGAAAGCGTCGATCACGACGATCTGGCCATCGGAAGTTAAGCAGCGGTGAATTCTGGCGAAGAGTCCTGCATTTTCTTCCGCCGTTTGCAGGTGCGTAACGTTTGCCACGATAGCCAAATCGAAGGCATTCGCGGGTAGTTCAACTTCATGGAAGTTGCCCGCGATGGTCGTCAATCGCTCGGGCAATCCAAATGTTCGCGCCGTTTCTTTGGCGACTTCGAGAATACTTAGCCAGTCAACAGCTGTGACGTGACTCTCGGCATCTCGCCTTGCGATACTCAAACTCCAAACCGCAGAACCGGCACCGACGTCCAGGATCCGCAGGTCATGTCGCGGCGACTTGGCGGTCAACGCCGTCGCGGCGGCTTCCGCAGCGTGCGACAACATCCAGCCCAGCATGGCCGCTTGCGTTTGATAGGACTCCTCGCTCTTCGTGACATCATCCATCTTCCTGATGGGCTCGCCCGTTTTCAGAAAGTCGGGTAGCGCATGCCAATACTGGTTTCCTAATTCGCGGTACTCGCTGTACAGCAGCATGCGAGCGACTTCCGCGAGTTGGTACTTGGAGTCGCTTCGCTGAACGACGCCCATCGCACGCAGGGCGTCCAATAGCAACGCGGTCGGGTGCTCTTGCAGTCCGCACGTCCGCGCGATCTGTTCACTGGATTGCGGCCCGCTGTCCATGGCTGACAACACACCCGCATGCAATGCCGCATGGTAGGCTTGTGCCGCGCCATTGGTATTCATCAGCCGAAAGTAGGATGTCAGCGTCTTGAGGTCGGGGCCGCTCATGGTCGCGATATCCGGCGGGCAAGTGATACGGTAAAGATACCTTGATCGTCGATCAGCATGTCGATCTTCTTGAACCCAGCGGCTGCGACCAGTTGGTCCATTTCCAGCTGTGTGCGACAACGCATGATCCATGGCTGGGCATCCATCCCGACCAGCGAACGGGCGATTAACTCGTGCTGCGGGTGCCACGGTTGGTTCGTATAAAGCAGATAACCGCCGTCTTCGACAGCTCGTCCTAGTCCGTTGAGTGACGCCGCGACCCGCTTGTTATCGGAGAACAGCTCGTAAAGCCCCGATACGATCGCGATGGTGGGTCGTGGGTCGATCGCCGCCAGGGCCTCTTCGTCAAACGCATCGCCGGTTTCAAAAACAACATCGATCACGCCGCGCTGTTTCGCCAGTGTTCGCCCCATTTCGCAAGCATCCGAATTTTGGTCTCTCAAGACGACCGAAATGTCAAATTCGGACAACCGTCCGATCACATCAAGCACATATCGCCCCGGGCCGGCCGCAATGTCGAGCAATCGAATTGGCTGGCCTTGCTGATGCGTTTCTCCGATGGCACGCTCCAACAATTGTTCCATATGTCGTTTCCGTTGACGAATGCCGGTCCAACCAGGGTTGTTGAGGTACAGGCGGTCCGCGAGCCACCCCAAGGGAGTCGTACCCTGTGCTTGATTGCGATAGACATGATCGAGCGATTCGCCCGAGTTAAATCCGGTTCGCCAGCCGGTTCGAATCCCGTCACTGAGTTGTCCGATCGTTTTCAGGACCAGCTTGGTGCTGCCAAAGTACATGCCGCGTGGTGAAATAGGTGAGAGCGGCTGACGGAGTCGATCCGCCGCTTGTTTCGTGTAGTCTGCTTGATCGGCCTCTAATAACGAGTCTCGTTCGAGCGGAGCTTCAAAGATGCTGTTGATGAACTCGTGGATCTTAGCGATCGGGCGTGTGCGGTCCTTCTCGTGCAAGATCGCGTGAGAAAACTCCTTGTACTCGACCATCTCCTTTGTTCGTGACGACAGCCGTTCAAAAAAACGACGTTGCGCGGAACGCTGTACGACCCAATCCGAACCGGCTGAAAGCACGAGCGTGGGAACGTGAATCGCGCCGGCGTCATCCATGATGCGCGTCGCCGTGTCGTGCATTTCGAGGAGAATGTTCACCGCGATGTTGTCGGTGATCAGGTCGTCGTCGGCAATCTGCTTGATCATCTCTTCGTCGTGCGTCAACATCCCTGGCTTGACGTAACTCTTTATGAACGACTTCGGCTTGATTCGGTGTAACGCTCGCAAGCCGGGCACAGCTAGGGGCACATACAGCTTGACACGAAACGCAGGTGTGGCGAGTACCATTGCCCGAATCGACGGCGCATAATCGTGAACCCATGTCGCAGTAATCACCGCGCCGATACTGTTAGCCACGATCGCCATGTTCTCGACTGGAATGTCGTGAGACTCGGAGACGTGTTTCACGAACCAATCAAGGTCGCGAACGACGGAACTGAAACTTGGAGCGTATCCCCGTTCGCCTGGCGAGTGCCCGTGGCCTCGCGCGTCCCATGCAAACATCCAAAAGTCATCGAGATTGGCACGATCCACGAAGTCTTGAAAGCGGCCGGAATGCTCATGGCCTCGGTGAAGCAAGACGAGCGCCTGACGGGATGGCGATTGCGGTTCCCAGGTACGGTAAAACAACTCGGTTCCGTCCCACGACGTGAAACCGTGTTCCGACGAAATCCGCGTCGCTGAGTCGGCGGCGATGTGATCTTGGGCCATTGGCATCCGTACAGGTCAAAGCAGATCGAAGTAATTGAGCATGTGAACAAAGAACGGCGACGTAAACAACAGGCTGTCAACGCGGTCCAGAACGCCACCATGCCCCGGTATCGCCGCCCCCATGTCTTTCACGTCGAGGTCGCGTTTGATCACGCTAATCGCCAGGTCACCCATCTGTCCACCAAGGCCAACGATGATGCCGGTCAGCAGCAATTGCGTTGTACCAAAGTCGTTGGGGAAGGAGAAGCGAAGCAACCACGGCAGTGCCATCGACACACCGAATCCGCCTATCGCACCCTCCCAGGTCTTATTGGGGCTGATAGCGCTGCGCAGCGGATGTCGCCCAAACAGTTTGCCAAATGTGAAGGCCGCAATGTCGTTCGATTCGACAGCGAACAACAAGAACAACAAGTAACCTTCCGCGTGCGGGGAGTTCGCGAGATGACCGAGATGGCCGAACATCCAGCCAAGGAACACATAGGCGACAATCGCCAAAGAGACGACCCGTACCTGCCCTTGAACCTTGTTGCGCAAAACCGGCACGATCAAGATCAGTGCGATGGCATACGCGGGCATCGCCAGAAACATGGGGAACCAGCCGGGTCTAGCCTGAAACGGGTCGTGTACCAAGGCCGTCAGGCTGGTGGCACCGACGAGCAGCAACACGGCGCTCATCATCCAGCGGTCGCGAGTCAAGTTCGTCGCACGCGAGAACTCATAGCAGGCAACGAGCATTAATGCGGTCACGAACACGATCGTCGCGACGCGCCCGAGATAGATACAGGACATGGCCACAGGAATCATGACCAGCCAACTGCGATAGATCGACCAAACGTTGCCGACGTTACGCTTGAGGCCCCAAGAGAGTATCGCCAGAACGATTCCCGCCAACACGAGCCAAGTCGCGATAATGCTCAAATAGAGTCGAAAGACATCGCTCATTTTATGGCTTCATCGTCACGCACTTCACGAAGCAACCGCGCCAGTCGAACTACGATCGTCTGCAGGCAACCTAGCACGATTACAAGGCACGTCCAATCCAACACGGTGACCAGATTCGGGTATCGAATCTCCCGTTCGCTCATAAGCAGGACGGAGGTCAGACACGCTCCCAACATCAAGGCGGCCATGCGCCAGGGCTTTGACATGACGCCGCCAAACTGGCGTTGTACTCCAACCGCCTGCCCCAGCGTGCCGATGTAGGCAACCAGCAACGCCATGATCGCGGCCCAATAGCCGCTCACGACGAAACACAAACCGCTGTGCGCGACTCCGACGAAAATCAGCACGTCAGAGAATCGATCAGGCAGTTCGTTGACGATCTCGCCGCGAAGACTCGCCTGGCCCGACGCCAACGCTACCATGCCATCGAGCATGTTGAACCACAGTCGTATGCCACAGAGCAGTGCCCCGATTAGAAGTAAGTACGGATAGTCCGACGCCCTCCAGAAGCAAGCAGCGGCACCAGCGGCGGCGACGACGGACGCGTACGAAACACAATCCGCGTGAATTCCCAAGCGTACACAGAGACGCACGCACCAATTTGCCGTTGAGCGAAACGCCTGCGCGATCGGTCGGCGCGACGTCGGCTGATAGTCGCTCATCTACCAACCCATGCAAACGATGCCGACCGACGACGGCACCCTGCCGAGACCGTGCATCCCGCGTATCGGTTGATGTTGTGCCGAGGCGGCCATGATCGCGGCCCAAATATACGTCGATGCATTGAAACGTTGACCGGTCGATTGATAGAGATTCGATAGACAAATCGAGTATTGCAAGAAGTAACCGTTGCCGCCAGCAGGTAACTCACTTCAGGCCAGAGGTTGTTATACTGAATAGACCAACGACTTGCTGTCATTCCTACAATCAATCCCGCCTGTTGCTATGTCGCGCCAACATCTCCCAACTACTCGGCTTGTCACCGGCGTTAGCCTCCTTTCAATCTGCTGCTGGATGATTGCGACCGACCTGATGGGGCAAGGGCGCGAAATCGACTTTGCTCGCGACATTCGACCGTTGTTGTCAAATGCCTGCTTCAAGTGCCACGGGCCCGACGAAGAGGGCCGTGAGGCGGACTTGCGGTTGGATACGCCCGAAGGTGCGTACGCAGATCTCGGTGGTTATCAAGCGATAAACCCGGACGATCCGGCGGCCAGCGTGTTGGACAAGCGGATCACAAGTTCAATCGCCGACGAACGCATGCCTCCGCCTGACAGCGATATCAAGTTGGCTCCCGCCGAGATCGACTTGCTGCGAGCGTGGATCACTCAAGGTGGCAAGTACGATCAACACTGGTCCTTTCGTCCGATCGCACGGCCAGCACTGCCGAACCATAAATTGGCGCTGCACAATGAATTAGCGCTGCGCAATGAATTAGCGCTGCGCAATCCGATCGACGCCTTTGTCGCGAAGCGACTGGCAGACGCCGGTATGACGCTCGCAGATGAAGCTGCTCGAGAAACTCTGATTCGTCGCGTCTATCTGGATCTACTTGGATTGCCGCCAAGTCTTGACGATCTGGCTCAGTTCAGCAGCGACCAACTTCCAGGTGCCTACCAACGAATGGTCGAACGCGTTCTCGCCAACCCACACTACGGCGAGCGTTGGGGGCGGCATTGGCTCGATCAAGCTCGCTATGCGGACACGAACGGCTATACGGTCGATTCCGAGCGTTCGATGTGGCCTTACCGCGACTGGGTCATCCAAGCGATCAACGCCGACCTTCCCTTCGACCAGTTCACCATCGAACAGCTTGCGGGAGACCTCCTTCCAGAGCCAACTCAAGACCAACTCGTGGCTACTGGATTTCACCGTAACACGCTGATCAACCAAGAGGGCGGTACCGACAAAGAGCAATTTCGAAACGAATCCGTCGTCGACAGAGTGAACACGACAGGAGCCGTTTGGTTGGGGCTCACAGTCGGCTGTGCCCAGTGCCACACGCACAAGTTTGATCCCTTGACGCAACACGAGTACTACCAGTTGTTCGCATTCTTCAACGGCTCGCAGGACGCGAACAGCGTCGCGCCAACGCTGACCGTAACAACGGAATCGAATCAAAGACGGCTCGCTGCGCTCGACAAACAAATTGCAAGCGCCAAGGCATCCCTGGCACAACACGAAAAAGATCTAAACGAGAAAGCTCCAGCGGCGGAACGAGATGACGGCCGGCCAGTCGTGTGGAAGGTTGTCGAAGTGACATCGGCCGAGTCAACCGCCGGAGCAACTTTCGAAAGGCTTAGCGACGGATCACTCGTTGCGGGCGGAACCAATGGCGATAGCGATACGTACTCGATCAGCTTCACATCGCCTGTGGAACGGATCACCGCTGTGCGATTGGAAACATTGACCCATCCTTCTTTACCGCTGGGCGGTCCGGGGCGAGCTGGTAACGGCAACTTCGTTCTGAACCAAATCGAACTTCAAGCCGGTGATGTGAAGCCGACGTGGCTCCACGCGACAGCCGATCACTCGCAGAAAGACTATGACGTCGCGAAAGCGATCGATGGAGACGCAAAGACCGGCTGGGCGATTAACGTTGCTTCCGGGAATCCGAACGTGAATCGAACGGCTAAGTTGGTTTCCTCGCCGCTGGCTACGAAGAGTAACGCACTCACGAAAGTCAGGTTGGTCTTTGGTGCATCTCCCGCCAAGTACAACATCGGACGACTTCGACTTGCAGTGACGGATGCACCGCACATGAAACTCGGTCTTCCGGACGCTCAAAGGACGAAGCTTGCCGCGAGTCTTAAACGCGCTCAAGACGAAAGAAACAAGTACGCGAAGGGCCTTCCCGCGACGATGATCATGCGAGATCTAGACAACTCACGTGAAACCAATCTTTTGATTCGAGGCGACTTTCTGCGGAAAGGTGACATTGTTGTCGCCGATGCGCCGGCCTTCCTGCCCACGATGCCTGAGGCCGAGCCGGCTCGTACACGTCTCGACTTGGCAAAATGGTTGGTCAGTAACGAACACCCGCTGACGGCGCGCGTCACGATCAACCGCGTTTGGGGAAGGCTCTTCGGAAAAGGACTTGTCGAAACAGAAAACGATTTTGGGTTGCAAGGGACGCCGCCTACGCATCCCGAACTGCTGGATTGGTTGTCCCACGAGCTGATCGCGACTGGCTGGTCGATGAAGCACCTACATCGCCTGATTGTAACCTCGGCTGCATATCGTCAGTCGTCACATCAGCGTGAAGATTCGCAGCGATTGGACCCGCTGAATAAGTTCATTTCGCGACAAACAAGACTGCGTGTCGACGCAGAAGTCGTACGCGATCTGGCACTCGCTGCAAGTGGGCTGCGCGATGGTCGGATCGGCGGCAAGAGCGTCTATCCACCGCAACCGAGTGGCGTGTATGCGTTCACGCAACGCAACGCCGCATGGCCGACTAGCAAGGGCGCTGATCGTTTCCGCCGCGGGCTGTACACGTTCTTCATGCGGAGCGCGCCTTACCCCATGCTGACGACGTTCGATACGCCTCGATTCAACACGACGTGTACTCAGCGAGTAAGATCGAATACGCCGCTGCAATCATTGACGCTGGCAAACGATGAAGCGATGTTGGAAAACGCGGGAGCCTTGGGGCGACGACTGATGCTCGCTGCGGAAGCGGATGAGGATCGCGTCAGTCTAGCCTATCAACTCTGTTTCGCTCGCGCCCCGCGCCAGTACGAGGCGGATCGCTTACTCGGTTTTGTGCACGAGCAGCGGGCGGACTTTCTCGCTTCGGCGGCGGATGCCAAGTCCATCAGCGCCGCCGACGGCAACGACGAGCAATTGGCCGAATCGGCCACCTGGACCATCGTGGCACGAGTTCTGCTAAACTTGGATGAATTCATTACACGTGAATGATCATGGCTAATAATCACGAACAAATACAACTCGATTCGCTTCGCGAGACAACACGGCGCCAGTTCTTCGGGCGCTGTGGCGTCGGCGTCGGCGGTATGGCACTGACATCGCTGCTTGCCGGGGATCAAGCACAGGCGACGCCCGCCGTGACAAATCCGATGGCACCTCGCTCGCCGCACTACAAGCCGAAAGCAAAGGCCGTCATCTTCATGTTTATGGCTGGCGGCCCGAGCCAGCTTGACCTTTTCAATGACAAGCCGATGCTCCGAAAGCATCACGGTCAGTTGCCACCGCAAAGCTATCTCGACGGGAAACGCTTCGCATTTCTAAAGGGGACCGAACCGCTCCTGGCAAGTCCGAGGAGGTTCAGCCGCTATGGCGAGTGTGGCCAGGAGTTGAGTGATCTGCTCCCGTACCATCGACGTATCGTTGATGAAGTGTGCTGGTTACACGGTATGAAGACCGACGTGTTTAATCACGGACCGGCAAAAATATTTGTCAACACGGGATCGCCGCAGCCTGGTCGACCCAGCATGGGATCGTGGGTGACGTACGGACTAGGAAGCGAAGCGAGCGATCTACCGGGCTTCGTCGTGTTGCAGTCTGGACCGCGAGGCCCTCGTGCTGGATCGTCGCTGTGGTCTAGTGGCTTCTTGCCCACGACTTATCAAGGCGTCCCTTTCCGGAGCGGACCAGAGCCGATTCTAAATCTCAAAAGCCCCGCTGGCATGACGCGCGAACGGGAACGACGCTTCGTGGATATCGTGTCAGAGCTGAATCAATTGCGGCTCGATCAAGTCGGCGATGAGGAGATCGCGACGCGCATTGCCGCTTACGAGATGGCCTACGAGATGCAGAGCAGCGCGCCCGAATTGATGGAGTTAGCGCAAGAGTCGCAGGACACTCTCGACCTGTATGGGGCCACGCCGGGAACGCCCTCGTACGCCAACAACTGCTTGCTCGCCAGACGTTTGGTCGAACGAGGAGCCCGCTTCATCCAGCTGTATCACACCAGTTGGGATCATCACGGCGGACCTTCAGAGAATCTGGAGAACCATCTACCGGCAATTTGCAAAGAAATTGATCAAGCTTCTGCGGCATTAGTCATCGATCTCAAGCAACGCGGATTATTGGACGACACGATTGTGATTTGGGGTGGCGAGTTCGGGCGGACACCGATGGGTGAGGTTCGGCAAACGACAGGTCGCGACCATCACATCGACGCCTATTCCATGTGGGTTGCTGGCGGTGGCTTCAAGCCGGGTTTAGTTCATGGTAAGACGGACGAATTAGGATTGGGTGCCGTTGAAAACGCCAAACACGTGCATGATTTGCAGGCAACCATCCTTCATCTGCTAGGTTTCAATCACGAGCGGCTGACATTTCGTTTCCAAGGTCGCGACTTCCGGCTGACGGATATTCATGGCAAAATCATGCACGATGTGATTGGGTAATCCTCCGCATGGTACGTCACGTGCAACCGCTGCCAAGAGGCGCACAATCCTCCGTTCGAGTTCCGAAGGGAACTTCGTCCAGGTCGCCTTTAACAAGAATTCGCAACGGATCTCTCGTTTTGGGCGTGGTAGTCGTTTCCGGCGTCATCGGTTTTCGTTTGCTCGGCGGTTACGATTGGGTAAGCGCGTTTTGGATGACGACCATTACAATTTCAAGCGTCGGGTTTTCGGAAACGACTAACTCATCGCCTACGTTTCAGTTGTTTACGGTGGGTGTGATCGTATTTGGCATGTCCGCGGCTGCTTATACCTTCGGCGGCTTCGTTCAATTGATGTTAGAAGGCGAACTCGAAAGAGTTTTAGGACACAGACGTATGACTCGTGGAATTGAAAGTTTGAGCGGTCACGTGATTGTCTGCGGCTACGGCCGAATCGGTGAAGTTCTCACCAACGATCTAAAACACAGTCGTCGTGAGTTCGTCGTAATTGACGCAGATACAGACCGCTTCGAGGCGGCAAAGTCACAAGGCTGCCTCTGCATTTGCGGTGATGCGACGTCCGATGAAACGCTGTTAAACGCTGGGATTGATCGCGCCAAAACGCTGGTTTCGTCGCTGCCCAGTGATGCCGACAATGTGTTCATCACGCTCACCGCGCGGACCTTGTGCCCTCGCATCCAGATTTTTTCTCGCGCGGAACATCCGACGACAGAAAGGAAACTGATTCAGGCGGGTGCCAGCAAAGTAATCATGCCAGCCATTATCGGAGCACACCGACTGGAACGACTGATCACACGTCCCTCGACAGCTCACCTCATGGAATTGGTTAGCGAAGCCAGCTTTATGGACTTGGAGCTAGACGAGATCACATTGCCGGAGGACTGTCAATTGATTGGCGTGACCGTTGCTTCGACGGAAGCACACAGCAAGCACAAATTGCTCGTCGTTGCGGTGAAGCATGCCGATGGCGAGATGAGTTTTAACCCGGAAGCGAATTACAGTTTCCAAGCAGCAGACATCGCGATTGTAATGGGCCGTTCCGAAGACATCCAAGGCTTTCGAAACGCGTACGAGCTTTCAGTTGGCTGATTTTTCCGTGGGCCGAAAAAGGCTTAGCACTGGTTAGAGAGTGGTAGGACGTTTGATTCATGCCGGAACTGCGAAGACTTGTTCCGGCCTACGATTGACGTCACCGCTTGAGTACGCCCTTCATTGCCGCCCGCTTGATGAGGTTCGTAAACAAAAATAGCAGGTCGGGTATGATAATCCCACGACCTGCTTCGTATTGTTGACGAGGCCTCAATTTATGAAAGGTCTTGTTCTACAAACTTGCACGGCGAGGGGAAATCCCCCTATTGGGGAGAAATCGAAAAAATCTTGACACTGATTTGTGGAGACGACCTATGACGATGAATCCGACTGGACGCGGCGAGTGCTTCTCGAAATTGATGGTCTACTTTGGGGTGATTTGGCTGTCTGTGTTGGCACCACTCAGCTCGAACGTCGCCCGGGCGGAGACCTCTAGCGATTGGGTCGAGGAGAACGTCGAGCAGCTAGTCGAGTTGTACCGGCACTTCCACATGCATCCGGAGTTATCGTTTCAGGAAGAGCAAACGGGCAAACGACTCGCTAAAGAATTGGAGGATGTTGGCGCCGAAGTAACAACGCAGGTCGGAGGCTTTGGCGTCGTCGGTCTTTTGAAAAACGGCGATGGTCCCACGTTGATGTTGCGGACAGATCTCGATGCGTTGCCAGTCGTCGAACAAACGAATCTCGTGTACGCATCCAAGGTGAAGGTGAAAGGCACCGACGGCACGCAAGTTGGCGTCATGCATGCCTGCGGGCACGATGTTCATATCACCAATCTTGTCGGAGTTGCTCGGTATCTCGCGGCGAACAAAGAACGGTGGCGAGGAACGGTTATGTTCATTGGTCAACCCGCCGAGGAGCGTGGAGCGGGTGCCGCAGCCATGTTGAAAGATGGCCTCTTCGAACGATTCCCCAAACCGGACTTCGCGGTGGCGATGCATGTCGATTCGGGGCTCGCAACGGGGCAAGTTGCCTATCGAGCCGGTTACGCACTCGCGAATGTCGATAGCGTCGACGTAACGATGCAAGGTCGTGGAGGCCACGGCGCGTATCCACACACGACCATCGATCCGATCGTCCAGGCGGCACAGTTTATCGTTTCGGTGCAAACGCTCGTAAGCCGTGAAGTTAAACCGATCGAACCGGCGGTTGTCACGGTCGGCTCGATTCATGGCGGCACCAAACACAATATCATCGGTAATACTTGTCACATGCAAATCACTGTTCGCAGTTACGACGAAGGTGTGCGCAAGCTCCTTCTCGAAGGAATCGCCCGCAAGGCGAAGGCTGTCGCGATCGGAGCTAACGCCCCAGAACCGAAGATCGAAATCTCGGAAGGAACGCCTTCGCTTTGGAATGATGAGGATCTGGCTGCGAGACTCGATCCCGTACTGCGGCGAGTCGTCGGCGACGAGAACGTTGCCGATGCGGAACCGTCGATGGGCGGCGAAGACTTCAGTCGCTATGGTCGCGCTGGCGTGCCAATTCTCATGATTCGACTCGGTGCCGTGGATGGTGAACGCCTGAATCGCTACGAGCAGCTTCGCCAACCGCCACCTTCGCTTCACTCACCGCTCTTTTACCCGGATGTCGAACACGCACTGAAAACGAGCGTTCCTGCCATGTCGGAAGCCGCCATCGAGCTACTGAAGCCAAACGATTAGTACCCTCGCTTGCCAGAATCTAACACGACAGTCATTACCGGGCAGTTCACTGCACGACGATTTACTGAAATTCGATGCCAAAGTCTTTGAATTCAACCGTTGTCATCGGCACGCTGTACACGGTTTTTCTCTGCGCGCTAGTATCCGGGTCGGTCGTTGCGCGGCAGCACGTGCTGAAGACCGAAAGTTCAGCCACGTCGCAAGAAGACTGGCAAGATTGGCGCTCGGAGGCGCAGCGACAACAAGCGGGCAGCGGCCCGGTGTCTCGTCGCGTTCCGAAGAGTTCCGAGCCACCGTCACTCGTACTTCTGCGCGACCACTTTGCGACGAGCCTCACGATCCTCGTGGTGCTCTCGTCCGCCCTCTTCTTCACCATCGCAATCATGGTCCGAGGAGTTCTGGTCGGCCCTAGCTTCCAGCCGGATTTCAGAAGCGGATCCGAGGAAGTACTGCATCGCAATTGAAGGACATCACGGGCCGGTGATTTCTATCGCAAACTGACACAATCGTTTTATCCTCGTGACAACCTTTCCGTGAACGCTTGGTATACGGAATATCCTTCCTCCAGATACTTGCGTAGATCGTCGGTTGATTGCGTTGTTCCGCCGCGGAAGTAGATAAACCTTCCCGCAGTGCCTTCGAAGCAGATCCCGGCGCGGTCGGCGAAGAAGTCTAGAATCTGAGGATCGAAGAACTCGCGAATCGCCGCCTCGTCCTTTCCCTTAAGAACAAACGATTGCGAGAACTGCGGATGATCGTCGAAGTCAATGTCTTGAAATCCAAGCGCGGAACCAACGCGGTCGAAGAGATGTTCGGGACGCATCGTAAAGTTCGGAAGTGCCAACGACTCGGACTCCATTGTTACGACTGTCTGGTTGTGAGTGCTCTGGTTCTTCCCGCCGCCCGTTGTGTAGCGGTAATCGAAGATCGCTATGGAAGCCAGTTCCGTCTTGCCAATGATTACGTTCTTCATTCTGCGACTGTGGCCGCTGTTAAAGAGCTGGAACGTTGCCAACCTAGACAATAGCTCTTCGTGGCCAGACTCGAAGAACTCCAATTCCAAGCCAGCCGCAAAGTCACTCATCGCAGCCGTACGTTCTTTCGCCATGCGAATACTCCAACGAATGAGAGTAATCACGAGTACAACGACCGCGAGAACGCATCCGGCGACGATTAGAGCAACTCCCATTGTGACTCCATCTAATTGAGGCGTGGCAACATTCGCCGTTAGCGAATCGAGCGCCAACGAATACGCTGGCCCGACAGTTATAAGGCTGCAGCTTTCGGAAATCCATCACGAAGTGTGGCTAATAGCGATGCCCAATTCGGATACTTCTTCGCAGCGTCGTCGTGAAGTCTGTCTGCCGAACAGCCTGACGGATCGCAAGAAAATAGGCGAGCCGACGTCGAGGGGCAGCTTCGACGTCGGCTCTAGCGAGTTGCTTCAAGAAACAACCCACCAAGGACCTAACGCGTCACCGCAGAAAATATTGCAGCGCCGCGGTTACTTCTTCCAAAGAATTTTCGCCATTCGGTATAATTCACGCCAACGCTGCGATTTGCAGGTCGGATTGGTAGTCGGCATCGAGATTGGTTTTGTGATAGATGTAGCGGGATTCGCCAGAATTCTGGCGAATCCCGCTACCACAGCGCCGCTACGTTTGTGGCTAAACCGCGCTAGTTATCGCTGTGATACTCATTCTCGGACGACTGGACACGAAGAAACGCTCACATATTCTTTCGTAGAAATCGCCGACGCGACTCTCGATCCACGCAAACCGCGTCGAAAGAAGTGACCCAGCGATAGCGGCAACCGCGCCGCAAGTGAAGATGCTCCCCGCTGCCGGTAACTTGCAGATTCGTCGAGGCAGCTCAACGTACTAAGATTGAGGTCGATCAAGCCGGCTAGCTGGTTCTGGTCGGCGACAGCCTTCTTTAATCATCCGGTCTTTGATTTCTGCGAGCGGCGTCTTGCTAAGTTGCTCACGATTCGTTCGGAGCCAATGCGCGATTCGATACAGGGCATACTTTTGGACCATCGCTCGAACCCTTCATGCTTGGTGACTCAAAATCTGATTGGTGTTATTGACGTCCAATTCGAGAGGCGCGTTCCATTATCCGACAAGAAAAGTCGTTCTTGGCGAAGTGCTCAGTCGGACGAGCACGGCGTCTAACCGCATGACGCGCAATGGAGCGATCGCCATGTGGATCTTTCCGATCATTTTTCGAGAATCCTCGGAACTAAAGCTCGCTGACCAGCATCCAATCAGAACGAGGGGCGAGAATTGAGATGGCGAATATAAAAAAAGTGACCACGCGTTGGCGGTTGTGGGTTGGGATGTTGTCAACTCTAACCCTTTCAGTTGGGTTGGCGATTGGATGGTGGCAAGACCACCAATCACACTCGGCTGACGCAGAAGCTCTGCGCGCCGAAATCGAGCGGCTTTCGTCCCCGGCCAATGCCGAAAGTCTCGATGCCCAAAGAGTGGATGATCTCAGCAAGTTCATCGACGAGGCCTACGCGCTACTAAGAGCAGAGGGTATTCACGTCAAGCTCGATCTCGATGTGGATGAGAATGGGCGGTATCGTCTCCGCGCAGATTCGGTCGAACTGATGGAAGACTTGAAGGCCAAGCTACGAGAACTCGCTGGTCCACCCGCGACCGCACGGGCTGACAATTGACGGAACGTCGATCCTTAAAACGTGTTTTGAAATGTGAGCCGACGGCGCCAGCCGCGGGCCATGGCTTGGAAATCGCTCGCTTCGAGGCCCGCGGCTAGCGCCGTCGGCCATGCCTCCCGTTGCGCGGGCTCAATTGAATGTGGGACTTTCTGCCGATTGGTGTCGCTATTGTCATCTTGTTGCCATTCCCGATGCGCGCGAAGAACCGCCGACAAGAGCGGCTCGTTTGGCAACTTTATTTGCTGTCTTTTGCCGGCTGGCTGATCTACCTTGGTGGTGGCTTCCAGCCGCCACCGTCTATGAACTTTCGTGGCGGCTGGAAGCCACCACGACGACAAAACGCGACAGTAACTGATGGGCCGATGCTAAGCCACCGTTTGGTGCTTTCATGTCTTCCGGTGAACTTGGCTCCGGCTGGCGAGTTCGCTGTCTGACTTGTGGACGTATTCGACCCTACCCAAGCTGCACCTCGAGCCGTTTGTAAAGACCAGCCACACGCGGTCCCAATTCGCAGAATCAAGAAGCGGATGGGCTGGGATTCGAACCCAGGGTACCCTTACAGGTACAGCAGTTTTCAAGACTGCCGCCTTCGACCACTCGGCCACCCATCCGTTACAACCGCTTTGTCCGTCCGGTTGCATCCTGGCGAAATTGCCAGCGCTATGCCAACTGTAACGGCTGAGCGGCGGGTGTGTCAAAGGGAGGTCTTTGATCGCAAACCGCTTGATACTAGATGGTTCGGTGACGCGATGGTCGACCAAAATCGCCGCTCATCGACCGCGATTCATTCAGCACACTTGGTGTGCGTCACCTGGGCGAAATCACCGCGCTCGTCCACCTTGTAACGTAGAGTTGAAAAATAGTCTGTGGAGCGGGGAAATGCAGCAGGTAACCGAACGAACTTTCCAAATTACGCAATGCGTGACGTGCGATGGGCCACTGCCGACTTTGGTCGTTGGCGGAGCTGGCGCCACGCGCGAATGGGAATGTCGCAATTGCGGAGCGACTTACCTGGCGAGCCTCTCTCCGTCGTCTCCCGCTCATCTTCGAGACTCGATCAAGCTATCGCATTATTTTCCGGAACGTCGCGAGACGGCGACGACCCTACGAGAGATCGATCTCGAACACGAGTTGCGTCGCCATCCACGCCGCCCCATGATGATGAGCATCCCGGTCGTGCTATTGGATGACGATCTTTTTCCCGTCGGGCAAGAGTTTACGGTGATCTCGCGAAATCTATCCGCAAGCGGCATCGCAATCGTTCACTCGATTCCGTTAGAAGGGAAGCTGGCTGTACTGATCGAGTTGCCTGTGATCGGACATGTTCAATTGTTACTCGACATCGTGCGATGCACGCAGGTCGGCGACCTGTTCGAAATGGGCGGTGCGTTCTTCGAGCGGCGCTAAGTTGGGTTAAATTCACCGCAGCCATCGCTCTCCGGGCGACAAAGTAGGAGTGGCCGGCCTACCGTTGGGACTTGTTTCGCGCGGCGCTCATTCTCTACGGCGTTTCGCCAACTCCTCGACAAATCGTTCCATCCGCTCCAAGCGTTCGTGCAATTCGTGGACGTGCTTTGTCAACTCTTCAACGTGACGCTGCAAGCCTTCGTCATGATGACCTTCGCGTTCACGTTCCATCTCGTGCTGGCGGCGCTCGGCTTCACGCATCAACTCCTCGGCGTGATCGTGAATCCCTGCCGCATGCAAATGCTCGGCCGCTTCACGTATGTGTTCGATCTGTTCATGGCCACCGTCGTGTCGCTCGCGCTCTTCATGCCGTTCACGCTCTTCATATTCCTCTCGTTCTTCATTTCGTTCGCGTTCTTCATCTTCGTCTCGCTCGCGATGCTCCGCCAACTTTTCCGCTTCGGCTCGCAGCCCATACGCTCGCTTCATCAATTCGCGCGCCTCGTCGGCGTGTCCTTCGGCGCTATGCTCTTTCGCTTCGCGCAGTAGAGTCGCGGCCTTATCTCGCAATTCGTCAAGTTCGCGTTCATCAGCCCAGGATGCCATAACGAAATATCCGACCAGGCATACCGACACGGTCAATAAGGTTGCAATTTTCATCTTCATAATTGTGAGTCCCATTAAAACTTCGGTTAATTCATCACACGTGTTGGCAAAGTTGTCGCGGATGACCGGTACCCTTACGTACGATCATCCTGCCACTATCATAGTGCAAACGTCTGCCCGCCCCAAATAGATCCCACCAACACACGAGATTTCATCAGGGAACGCACAACGCAAGCGTCCATCTTGCTGTGATTGCGGCCAAGGAAGATGAAGGAACGATAGGTTGTCCGAAGTCGCCACGGTTGCTGCACCCTCGAAAGAACCCAAGCGTTCGTACCGGTTCTTTCCCGGATGGACCATGCTCGGCTTTGCCGCGGCCGCTCAGTTCATGTCCGCTCCGGGGCAATCCTATTCGGTGGCGGCGTTTAAGGGGCCAATGATCGAGGGGCTCGGTGTTCTCGAAACTCCATTCTCACTAGCGTATGCCTTTGCGACGATACTCAGTGGAATTGCGCTTCCATTCGTTGGCTGGCTCGTCGACCGACTTGGCGCGAGGTTGCTACTCCCTATCATCGCTTTGCTGCTGGGCGGAGCGTGTATCTGTATGTCGCGAGCTGAGGGAATCGTTGGGCTCTATATTGGATTCATGTTGATTCGCCCACTCGGCCAAGGCGCGTTGACACTCGTCGGGACATGGCTGGTCGGCGAATGGTTCGAGCGTCGACGAGGCTTTGCGTCGGCGATCTCTGGAATCGGGGGCAGTGTCTCGGTGATGACCATTCCATTGCTGAACCTATGGCTATGCACGCAATACAGTTGGCGCACCGCTTGGTTTGTTCTGGGCTGCCTCGTTTCGGCATCACTCGTTTTGCCCTCGTTGCTATTTATTCGTGACCGTCCAGAGGACCTCGGTCTGCAACCAGATGGGCTCGATTCGTTGGCGCACTCTCGGGAACCGAAGGGCGGGACCGTATCAGGTTGGAGCGTGGCGCAGGTTCTTCGCGATCCGACGTTCTGGAAGTTGCTGGCCGTGCCGGCGACAAGTGGCATGGTTGGCACGGGTCTGATTTTCCATCAAGTCAACCTGCTAGGCAGCCACGGTGTTTCAAACTTTTGGGCCGTGGCATTGCTCTCGATTCAAGCGGCCATCGCTACACTCGCAGCTTTCGGAGCTGGCTGGCTGACAGATCGCTATTCGAACCGCCACTTGCTAGTCATCGCCATGTTGATGCTCGTGTTGGCAACCGTCATCGTCATGGTGATGCCTCATCCCGCGTTCGCGGTGGTTTATGCAGTATTGCTCGGATTGCACGGCAGCGTTATGCGAACGACGGGAAATGTCGTGTGGTTGAACTATTACGGGCGAGCACATCAAGGTGCGGTGCGTGGACTAGCCTTTGCCGTGATGATCCTGGCATCTGCCGCCGGCCCGGTGCCGTTTGCTTTGGCGAGCGATCGGCTCGGCTCGTATGACGTGGCGTTAATCGCATTTGCCATCGTTCCGCTGTTTGCAGCAACACTGGTCATGAGCGCGAAACCGCCGCACACTTCGGATCCGCTCGCAACTTAACCTCACGCGACCAGCTAGGGTTACGTAGAGTGCATTTCAAGATTTACATTGGAGTACGTGGCTGGGGCATGTTGCCGCAGCTTCCACGACACCAACGGCGGCTCGAAGACCCAGCCACGGTGTTACATTATGCCTTCCCAAGCATTGAGTTGTCGCCCAGCCAAATCAGTGATTCGCTTCCATGCGCGAACCCACACAGACGAACGACGTGTCGGAGAAGATACATGAGTGAATTCGAGCAGCTAGATTTCACGACCGACTATTTGGGCGATGGCGTACGGTACAAGTTGCCGGCGCGGCAGCTTGGTCGAGCCCGGCACCTTGGTTGGGCGGTCGTGGGCGTCGGACTGATCATGTCGTTGATGATGCTTGCTTGGATGTCCGGTCCAGTTCTTGGCGGGATCGATGACTTAAAGAAAGACGCTGGAATCGGCTTGTTTTCGATCGCTTTTGGATGCTTCGGATTGATCGGGCTGATACCGGGACTAGGGCTACTGTTCGGTGGCTTGGCAATCGTCTGTAATCGCACTCGCTGCGAGGTCGAAATTCGGGGTGGAAGGATCTCGGTGAAGGAGCGATTCTTTCTCGCCAGACTGAAACGCAAACGCAAGACTTCCGGCATTCAACAGCTACGAGTCGTTGATTCCAGCGAGCACATTAGCGGAGATAAGGAGCATCAATTACGGAACACAAAAGTGTGGATGGGAGACTCTGCGACCGCGTTGATGGCAATAACCGGAGGCAAGGGCAAGTTTCTGATCGCAGCAGCCTACCCTCGCGAGATACTTGTGCGACTCGCCGAAGAACTTGCACCGCGACTCGAAGCAGACGTCAGCGTTCAGTCCACCACGATCAATCGCCAGCCAAGCCAACTTACTGAGAGCGAATCAACTGCACGAATAATCGAAGTCGTCGAAGGCCCGATCGAGAAGGACGTGTTACCGACCATTCCCGATCAACCGGCGGACAGTACAGCAACGATCGATCGGCGACCTTACGGTATAACGATCGAGATTCCACCGGTCGGGCTCTGGAAGGGATCGAAGGGCTTGTTCTTCTTCGCCATGATTTGGAACGCGTTTATGAGTATCTTCGTCGTGGTGGGAGTACTGGGAGCCGCCGGCGTGATCCAGGTGGAAGGTGATGGGCCGCCGTGGATGATGTTGCTCCTCAGCCTTCCCTTCGTCGCCGTCGGTGTCGCGCTATTAACCAGCGCAGTAAACATGGGGCGTCGCCATGCGACGATTGCCACCGCCGACGATCTCGTGATGGTCATACGCCACTCGATCTTCGGCAAGTCGACTCGCGAGTGGTCGGTCGGTCAAATCGAGGAAATACGTTGCGGCAACAGTGGCATAGAGGTCAACAATACTCCTGTCAAAGAGCTGCAAATCCTCCCGACGAGTGACAAGAAATTCGGCTGCCTTAGCCAGTTGGACGACGCAGAAATCGTATGGATTGCCGCCGAATTGAATCAAGCCTTGGGACTACAACGATTAACCGGTCATGGGAAGTTTCGACCTGCAGTCGTCAATCGTGACGAGTCCGGTCTGGCGACACCAACTCAAAACAGCCGAATCACCGTCGAACGGGTCATCGGCGGCATCCGCATTGATGTGCCGCCGAGAGGAGTGTTTCGATACGCCGGAATTGTGATCTTCGGCTTAATCTTCGCGGCGATTGGGGTTGGCATCGCGATTGGTGTTGGATGGGACGCACTTCACCACGGATTTAGGAAAGCTGACGTGAGCCAACTGATGATTGCTTTCGTATTTCTTCTAAGTTTTGGTGGCATGGGAAGCGTTGGCGTGCTCATCGGATTGATCGCCGGGCGAAGACGGTTTCGGATAACGGCCGAACACAACGCGTTGACTCTACTGCGTCGTGGTCCCTTCTTCCGTAAGACGTTTCGTTGGCATCGCTACGACCTGGAGTCTGTGGACGTGACGGGCAGCGGAACTCAAGTTAACAATCGCACGATCTATCACGTCTTGATCCAGTCCCGCAAAGGGACTTCGGTCGGTATCATGACGGGACACGACCGAGCCGACCTGACGATGGTCGCAGCGGTCGTGAATGAATTCCTTGGCCTCACGGAAAACGATCCTGCTGCCGCATGAACGACGTCGTCAACATCGCCGCCTATAAATTCGTCCCCCTCGATGACCTAAAAGAACTTCGCCGCCGCTTTCGAAAGCGGTGCGTGCGATGGGGGCTGAGGGGAACGATCTTGATCAGCACCGAAGGGATCAATCTGTTCGTTGCCGGTAGCCGTGCCGCGATCGATAAGCTGCTTGTCGAAGTCCGTAATATCCCGGGACTCGAAGATTTGCCGATTAAGGAAAGTTTCAGCGACCACCAGCCCTTCAATCGCATGCTAGTGCGGATCAAGAAAGAGATCATCGCCTTTGGCGTCGAAGGGATCGACCCAGGCACGCGGCCGTCTCCTAAACTCCCCGCCCGCGAACTGAAACAGTGGCTTGACGAAGGCCGCCCGGTCACACTGCTTGATACGCGCAACGACTACGAAGTCAAACTCGGCACGTTCCGCAATGCACAGACGATGGGTGTCGATCACTTTCGCGAGTTTCCCGACGCCGTTGGACGACTGCCAGAGGAATTGAAAGAGCAGCCGGTCGTTATGTTTTGCACGGGCGGCATTCGTTGTGAGAAGGCTGGGCCGTTCATGGAACGCGAAGGTTTCAAGCAGATCTTCCAGTTGGATGGCGGGATTCTCAAGTACTTTGAAGAGTGCGGAAGCGATCATTACGACGGTGATTGCTTTGTGTTCGATCACCGCGTCGCGCTCGATTCGCAGCTGCAAGAGACGGATGCCGCATTGTGTTTCGTGTGCCAGGAGCCGCTCACCGTCGAAGACCAACAATCGCTGAAATACGTTCCCAGTCAATCGTGTCCGTTTTGCTATAAAGAGCCGGAAGAGCGTTTAAGCATCACCATCGACCAGCGCCAAGAAGCGATTCGTGTCGCCACGACACCGCTCCCTGGTAGCACGCCGTACCAGAACAGACGACCTATCAAAGTGCCACAACGGTTCGACGGTTTTGAGTTCATCGAGTTCCTTTGTAGCTGCTTGCCGCACGTCCAACGTGAACGGTGGCAGGGAATCTTCGACGCCGGCGACATGGTCAACGACGAGGGGCCCGTTTCGCCGACACGGATCGTCTATTCGGGCGAACGCTTCCACCACATCTTGCCGCGCATGATCGAGCCCGAAATCAACGCGGACATCCAGATCCTGTTTGAAGACAAATCGATCATCGTGGTCAACAAACCCGCTCCGCTGCCGGTTCATGCCTGCGGTCAGTTCAATCGCAACACGTTAATGCACATCATGGCCGAGGCGTATCGCCCGGAACGGCCGCGGGTCGCACATCGTCTCGACTCGAATACGACAGGCGTGATCGTGATGAGTCGTACGAAGCACATCGCAGGATTGCTTCAACCACAGTTCCAGCGTCGTGAAGTCGAGAAGGCGTACATCGCCCAGGTCCACGGGCATCCGGCGCATGACGAGTTTGCTTGCGACGCTCCGATCAGCGCAGAGAACGGAGCCGTCGGTGTTCGCACGATTGAGTCAGGCGGCTTGGAATCGCTCACCGAATTCAGCGTGTTGCAGCGGCTCGATGATGGGACATCATTCGTCGAGGCTCGGCCAATCACTGGACGGACGAATCAGATACGCCTGCACCTTTGGCATCTAGGTTTGCCCATCGTCGGTGATCCGCTCTATTTACAGGATAAACAAGTCGGCCCCAAGCAAACCCTTTCGCTGACCGATCCGCCACTCTGTCTGCACGCACGGCGAATCGCCTTCAATCACCCGTTAACGAGCGAGCGCGTGAGCTTTGAGGCACGGTTGCCAGATTGGGTGTCGATAGCGACTGTAATCCGGAAGTGAAGAACGCGTTCCGTTAGCCTTGTCACGAACGAAAACTGAGACGCGTCGGTCCACATCGCCAGTGCGGTCAGGTTGAGCATGGTTTCGACTTGATCGTTCGACTCGTTAGGTGCGCACGGCCCGGTCACGCAACTGCTGCCGGTCAGCTTCCAGTGGATCGGGCCAACGTCATTTTCGGTAAATATCGTGATGGGGCTCGTCGTCGGCTTGTTGCTGCCGACCGACGAGCGAGCGGAAGGCGCATCTGTTGAATAAGCGAGTTCTCCATGACTCCAGGGTGGCGACTTACTCAGTCATCCGCATGCTCCGGAACATCGAGACGCAATGCCTCCTCATAATCGCGTTTTGCCAATACCACATCTCCTCTCGCGGCGTATGCGGCACCACGACTGAAAAACGCTTGGCTCGAATGCGCGTTTTCCTCGATCAGCGCCGTAAAGTCGTCGATCGCGGACTGATGATCGCCGATCTCCAAAAAGCTCTCACCGCGATGAAAGCGAGCCAAAGTGAAGAGTTCGCGATATTCTAGCGAGCTTGTATACTCGGCGATCGCTCGTTTCAGCTGTTGCCTAGCGCGGAAGATGTCGCCACGCAGGAAGTACGCGTCGGCCAATTCGGGTTGGACCCGGATGGCGTTGCTCAAATCTTGCAGTGCGCGTTCAAAGTCGCCGCTCGCGATGAACAAGAACCCGCGGTTGTAAAAGGCAGTTGACGAACCGGAGCCGCGCGAGACTGCCTCGTCCAGGTCGCGTCTGGCTTCTTCATATTCCCCTCTCGCGAGTTGCGCGACGCCTCGATTCTGATAGGCATTTCGCAAATTGGGATCGAGGCGGATGGCCTCACTGAAGCTGCCAATCGCGTCATCATAGCGGCCTTGGCTTGCCAGCGCGATGCCCAGGTTGGCGTGCGCCAGCGCCAGTTCAGGGTTGAGTGCGATGGCATGCGTAAAGTCCTGAATAGCAAGATCTAGCTGGTCTCGGGTCAGATAGGCGTAGCCGCGGTTGCTATACGCTGCGGCGAGTTGCGGTTCGCACTCGATTGCCGCGGTGAAGTCGCTGATGGCGAGTTGATACTGCTTGAGCCGCATGTGCGCGACGCCGCGCAAGTGGTATCCGCGGCCTGCGTCAGGGGTGGCCGCGATGACTCCGTCCAGAATCGCAATACATTCTTCGTAGGCTCCCGACTTGAGCAGACGAACTGCAACACGAAACGGAACATTGAGCGTGTCCGACGGCGACTCGTCACTCGGCGTCGGGGCAGCTATATCCTCCTCCGACGGGAGAGACGTTGACTCTGCAAATGCAGCCATTAGGCTGTCAATCGCCGACACATCAAGTTCCGCAGCCGCACGTTTAATACGGAGTTCGCCGGTCGCATCACGCTGCGGATGTCGTGGCATGTGACCTTGTCCTGCGTTAGGACAGCATGCGCGTGAGTTCACCGGTTTCGACATCCATTTGCAACTCTGCGTCGCCTCCCAGCAACAGATCCAATTCGTCATCTGCACCGCCGCCCGAATCCACAGTCGCTGGAGGGCCGTTGTCCAGCAACTTGACATCAACGACTTCCCGAGCAAGTGGAGCGACAAGTCGCTTGCGATCCGACAATTTGTCATTTGTCGGTGGCAACAGTTCTACGTCAGACAGGCCCGATCCCAGAGTGGTGCTGCGCTGACTTGCGAGCGGCAGGGCCGCGCCGAAGTAGCGGTCGACGGCGAGGACGGTTAATTCATGTTGCCGATGATCCGCTTCCGGCATGCTGCGGGTGCCGAGAGCCAAGTACTCGCCCATTGGCCCGTGATCGTCATGATGCCGGCCTGAGACGTGGCCCAGTTCGTGCGTCAGCGCGGAAAGCAAATCGACACGGCCAGCCATCGCCGCGGCTGTACGATGCTCACTTGCGAACCAGCCGTATCCCGACGCATCCTTGTCAACGAATATCGTGCCCGAATCCGGATTCGCGGCAGCGAGCCGCCCATGGGGCAGATCGACGATTCGAATCTTGACCGGCTGGAAAGTGACACCTGATGATTCTTGCCAGTACTCGACGGCGTGCGGCAGCATTGCTTTGACGGCGTCCATCGAGATCGCGCCGGCTAGCGGCGATTGAGGTCCAACACCGGGATCGGCGAGGGTCAAAAAGGCCCCGCCGCCACCCAGGCTGACAGTCGCTGTTGTCGACGCCGACCCGGAACCGCCGTCGTCGTCGTCCACCGTTACGGAAATCGTGTACGTGCCCTCCATCATATAGTCATGGTTGAATTGATAATTGTCGAAATACAGATAGGGATGGGACTCGCTGAACCCGTCGCCCCAGTCGATGTGGTACGAGGGAACATCCGTGCCAGGATCGTCGATGGTGACATCAAGCGTTATCTCAAAGTCGCCGGACGTGGCGAGCGTCACAACGGGGTCGACGTTGTTGACGGTGAGCGCCTGCGAATCCGTGTCGCTGCCGCCATCGTCGTCGGTGATGGTGATGCCGATGCTGTAGCCATCGCTTAGCGTTCCGTTGCCAGGCATGCCGTCCACATGGTATCCCGGTCCATCATCCTGATAGGTATAGCTTCTCGTAAAACTTCCGCCGCTGACTGCAAAAGTATCGACAACCGGCGTGCCGCCGAAGGCACCGTCATCCCAGTCGATTGCGACGGTATGCGTGTCGGCCGAGCCTGGATCGGTATACGTTCCGCTAATTGTTACAGAGGATCCTTCATTGATGACACTGGTTGATAGGGAAGCCGTCAGGCTGGGCGCGACATTCGTTACGGCCAACGACGTGCTGGCGCTTCCCGAGCCACCGTCTTCGTCCGCCGCGGTGAGCGTGACAACGTAATTGCCATTGTCATCGGGGGTAAAGCTGAAAGACGGCCCGCTGCCTGCGGCGTAGGCGGTTCCACCTTTGGTCACTGACCAATCTAGCGAGATAATGGTGTCATATGGTGCCGCCGGGTCGGTGGCGCTGCCGGTCAGCGTGATCGCCGTTCCTTCCGGTCCGCCGACACCGCCCGTGATGACAGGTACAGGTGGCAGGTTGTTGACGATGTGCGTAAAGCTTACTGCATCATCCCGGTCCGATATATCCGTGACGGTCACCTGCACCGTGTACGTGCCGTCGTCCGCATAGGTATGTCCCTCCGTAAACGAATACACCGTTACGTCGTCCTGGGTGTCGGTGGCACCGTCGCCCCAGTCAATGACAATATCGTAGATGCCGTTGGAGTACGGATCGTCGATCGTGCCAGACAGCGTCACGGCCGCGGCTTCATTCGAGGGCTCGGGATCGATCGAGGCAGTTACCTCGATTCCATCACATTCGATATCGGGATGGCCGTTCTCCAAGTCGCAGTCGCCATCCGCCGGGTCTCCCGTCCCTTTGACATCCATAAACGCAGGGTTGCCGCCAATCCCGTTATAGGGTTGGTCGGGGTCTGTGATCACATCAGCGCCGTCCATTCCGGCAATTTCGTCATTGCCAGTTCCACCGTCGATCATGTCCCCGCCATTACCGCCGTCGATCCAATCGTCGTTGTCGCCGCCATTAATCGTATCTACCCCCGACCCTCCTGAGATCGTGTCATTCCCACTCTCACCCTCAATTTCGTCCATCCCACCTGCGGCGAAAATAATATCGTTGTCAGGGCCGCCATTAATCTCGTCGTCGTCTTCGCTGCCGAAGATTGTGTCATCTCCTGGGCCTCCGTAGACCACGTTGGCCGACCAACCACCAAGTTGGCCGCCCGCTACCGCGCGACCGCCTTGCGCAAAAATGAGGTCATCTCCGGGACCGCCTTGACAAGAGCAACCGCTTCCCCCAGCTTCGCCAACGAGTTTGTCATTTCCTTCGCCACCAGACGCAGTCTCAGCGTCCGGAGGCAGCGGGCTGTCATTCCAAAAGGTGATGTATTCAATATACAGTTCATCGTTCCCGCCATTGCCAAATAGGTCATCGATTCCACCGCCGCCGTGTATCACATCGTCACCGCTGTCCCCGAACCCGTTGTCGCCGTGAATGGTGTCGTTATCGTCGCCCCCGTGAATATCATCATTGCCACCATCACCGAAGATCGTGTCGTTTCCTCCATCACCATAAATTAGGCTCTAGGGAAGAATTAGTGGGTAAACGGAAGCGGGCTGCGGTTTGAGCCCTCA
>JACNKX010000189.1 GCA_014381825.1 Planctomycetota bacterium | reverse complement strand
ACGAGTCCCTCGGCGCGGAATTCGCAAAGTAAATCGACCAATCCATTTTTTGTCAACGTGACGGCATCCCCACCGTGGAATTGCAGCAGATCGATGTAGTCGGTCTGCAATCGAGCCAGGCTGGTTTCGAGGTTCCCGCGAATCACGTCTTGTTCCCAGACGTGATCGAGTTCCAGGTGGTCTTGGCATTGCTCAAAAACGCATCCGCATTTTGTTGCGAGGTAAAACTCATCGCGCCGTGAACTAATGTACTTGCCGATCCGCTCTTCGCTGGCGCCATAGTCGGGCGATGTGTCGATGAAATTGATGCCGACATCCAGCACTCGGTTTAGAAAGCGATCGGCCGACTGATCGTCGACCACCCGCACGCCCCAAGTTCGGGGGCCACGCAGACCCATGCTGCCATATCCCAACTGGGTCACTTCCATGCCAGTTCGACCAAGTGTCCGCTTATGCATCGTCTTTTTACCGGGTTATGGGTTTTTTTGGCGACTCAGGACGACCGTGGACTAGTATTCCCGTTGCGACCTGTTTTCGGTAGTGGATCTTGCTAAAGATCCTACCCGTACGGGATCTTTAGCAAGATCCACTACCGTGCTAGCCGAACGATGAGCTGCGACTGGCCGCCATCTGGATGCCCTTTCGGGGCGGTTAATACCGGCTTCATCTTACTCTTTACGCTGATTCCGATCCTCGCTAAACTCCCCCTCTCCTTTTGCAGGCGGTAGAATGCTGGTGGCGAGTTTGGCGGCGTTCGCGGCGTTTGTCGTGTGTTGGCATTCCGCCGGTTGTTTCCCTCAATCACGAGATGCCAGATGATCGCTCAACTACTGACATGCTTGGCGATTGTGTCCGCACCGCCGCAGTCACCGCAGCTGACGATCAGTGACGGTGAGGTTCAACCTCAGCCGGCGGGGTCGGATGTTGCCATCGTGACATCCCCCGTTTTTCATAAATCCTTGCGGCAGTGGATCGCGCATCGGGAGAATCAAGGGCACCGAATCACGATCGTTTCGAACCAGGGCAGTTTAGCCGAGATTCGAGGGCGGCTAAGGCAGGTTGCCGCCGCTAAGCGATTGCGATGGGTCTTGCTCGTAGGCGACACGATTGGCGCTGAGGGGCGAGCTCTGCGAACGGAAACGCAGGTTCCCACGGCTTATGCGGTTGCCACGTTACTCCCCAAGTTTGGTGGCCCACCCCACATCGCAACTGACAACGCCTATGCGGATCTCAACGACGATGGCATCCCCGAAGTCGCTGTAGGCCGTATCACGGCCGATGGACCCGAAGAATTGTCAGGGATTGTCGAGCGGATTTTCCATTATGAGACCCAGCACCGGGGATCGTGGCGGACTCGCGTCAATCTGATCGCCGGCGTCGGTGGGTTCGGGAAAATCGCCGACTTCGTGCTCGAATCGGCGACCAAGCGGTTCCTCACCAACGAGATTCCCCCAGGCTATATGACGTCGATGACCTACGGCAGTTGGCGAAGCCCCTACTGCCCAGACCCGCAGAAATTTCACGCCACGACGCTCGATCGATTCAATGAGGGCTGTCTGTTTTGGGTCTACATTGGTCATGGCCACCGTCGTTACCTGGACAAGGTTCGAGTGCCCGGCGGCGAATTTCACATCATGGATGTGAATGACACGGGGAAACTACAAAGTCGCAACGGACAGCCGATCGCAATCTTCCTAGCGTGCAACACCGGAGCCTTTGACAATGAGCAAGATTGCTTGGCTGAGGAGATGTTACGCAGTCCAGGCGGAGCGGTCGCGGTACTCGCTGGGTCCCGCGTGACGATGCCTTACGCGATGTCCGTCATGGGCGACGGCATGATCCGCCGCTATTTTCATTCCCAGGATGCGACACTGGGCGAAATCGTGCTTGGTGCCAAACAGCAGATGCTACAGAAGAAAGATGCGGCAAAGGAAGCGGATGACAAGAGTTTCAACCGGCAACTCTTGGATTCTTTGGCAGCGACGTTTAGTCCGTCTAAAGGTTCATTGGAGACGGAACTTCGCGAGCACGTCTATCTCTTCAATCTCCTCGGCGATCCGTTACTTCGAGTGCAGCGGCCACAAGCGATTAACGTTCAAGCTCCGGAACAACAAGTGGCTGGCACCCAATGTCAATTGCTTCTTCACAGTCCGATCGATGGCAAGGCGCGTGTCGAACTTGTCTGTCGTCGCGACCTATTCAAGACCACCGTGTCGAGTCGCGGGAAATTCGAACTCACTGACGAATCGCGAAACGAGATGCAGCGAACCTACCAGGCGGCCAACGACCGCGTTTGGACTCACGGAATGGTCGACTTGACGACCGGCGACAACACCTTTCGTCTCGCGATCCCCGAAAACGCCACTGGCCCATGCTACGTGCGAGTCTACGCCCACAACCAACAAGGCGACGCAATCGGCGCCACAAGCCTCTTCATCGCGCGCCCGTAATCAGTCATGTACCCGTGGCCTCACGGCCATCGGCTCACCCAACTTGTGAGCCGCGACGCGTAAGCGGCCGGGTTCTTCTCGCTCCCAAGAGCCAGGACTTTCTTCTAACGCCTCTCGTTGCTTCTGCCTTCCCGCACATATTTTTTGAGCAAGGCATGCATCTCCTTCAC
>JACNKX010000047.1 GCA_014381825.1 Planctomycetota bacterium | reverse complement strand
ATCCTGAGGTTGCAGGAGATTCCAGTAGCCCTGTTTGGCTTGATCAAAATGATGGCCGGCGCGGCAGACCAAATCTCGCTCACGCTGCTCAAGCAGTTGTTGGCAATTTCGGACGGTGCAGCGCAGTTGAAACATCGCACCATTGTAAATGCGAATACACAAACAAAAGAGGGCTAGTGGCTGGTTTTCCCAAGTTGCGTGGACCGTTTCAATAAGATGCCTGCCCTTTTGTTCGCCCTTGGACTCAGCGGCAAGGGTCGCTAGATTGTTGGTGTTGAGCAACACGGCTGTGAATGGAAGCGAGATCGTTCGCAGCAGAAAAGAGCTGGCGTGCCAAACAACAAGCAGAGGAACCTTCACATCTGATGACCGACGATGAGCCCACCGCCCACGAGCCTGCTGACGGGCAGCCGTTTCGTCGCCGGCAACGTTACCGCGGCACGCATCCTCGCAACTACGATGAGAAGTACAAAGAACTTTCTTCTTCACCCGACCCGGAGACGATCGCGAAGCTAATCGGCTCCGGAAAGACGCCGGCTGGTCAGCATCGCCCGATCCTCGTCACCGAATTGCTCGAGCGCCTCGCCCCTCAGCCTGGCGAACGAGGAGCGGACGTGACTCTCGGACATGGCGGACACAGCGAAGCGCTGCTGACAGGACTCCAGCCCGGCGGTCAGCTCCTTGCCCTCGACGTCGATGCGTTGCAGCTCCCTCTTACCGAGGAGCGATTACGAGGGCTCGGATACGCAGCGGAAACACTCATCATCCGCCACTGTAACTTCGCTGGACTCGCGGGCATGCTGCCACAGATCGGTTGGCACGACGGTGTGGACTTCGTGCTGGCGGACCTCGGCTTGTCCTCGATGCAAATTGACAACCCCGCTCGTGGCTTCTCCTTCAAGCACGATGGGCCGCTCGACATGCGGATGAACCCCGAACGCGGAGTGAGCGCTCGGGATTGGCTCAGACGCTGTCGCTCCGACAAGCTGGTACGCGCGCTGGCTGACGGGAGCGACGAACCGCTTGCGGAACAGATCGCCGCGGCCCTCGCCGAGCTCTCCAAGCGAGAAGCGATCGACACCACCGGGCAACTGCGTCGCGCGATCGAGAACGCTTTGCCCAATGACATCACGGACGACGGACGACGCTCCACGGTGGCTCGCGTTTTTCAAGCCATCCGCATCGCCGTCAACGAAGAGTTCAACGCCCTAGACGCCTTTCTCCGGCATCTCCCGGACTGCCTCCTTCCGGGTGGCAGGGTGGCTATTTTGAGTTTCCACTCCGGTGAGGATCGCCGCGTGAAGCATCACTTCCGCGACGGAGCTCGGAGCGGGGTCTACCGTGAGATCGCCTCGGATATCATCCGTCCAACCGGCCAGGAGGTGTGGACCAACTCCCGGGCCGCCTCAGCCAAAATGCGCTGGGCCATTCGGGGGTAGGGGAATGGCTTTGCCGGACTGAATTGGCCCACCGACTTTCGTGTAAGATTGACTTTCAGATAGGCGACCCAGTTCGGGCAAGCCAGTTTGTTATTGATTTTTGCGTTGTGTTATGGCCCAAAGTCCTCCTGAAACTGCTCCAATTCAGTCGCGAAACTCATTGCAAAATAAGTACCGGGCAGTGGTTGCGATTCCTTGCTGCAATGAATTTGACACGCTTCCAGAGACGTTGAAGAGTCTGGAGGCAACCGGGCAGGTTCGTGATGAAGTTCTGATTGTCGTCAACGTGAATCAGCGCGCTTCGTTGGACAACCGGAACAATTTGGCGACGCTGAATTGGCTTGATGAATTCGAAACGTCGTTGCCGTTGGCTTGGCTGGATCATGTTACAGATGGCAGGGCGTATCCAGAGAAATTTGGAGTCGGTCTTGCAAGGCATCAGTGCTGCACGGTCGGTTTACCGTTTGTCGATGAAGCCGCCCCAATTATCAGTCTTGATGCGGATAGTCCGGTCGATCCAAATTACTTTCAAGCAATCTTTGATTACATTGCACATCATCCAAGCTTTCAAGCTGGTCATGTGAATTTCAAGCATCGACATTGCGGCAATGCAGACGAGAAGCGGGCCATTGAGATTTACGAGCGGCATCTGAAACTGCACCGCCAAAAACTTGAAGAGGCGAACTCTCCACACGCCTGGTATGCGATTGGTTCGACGATCGTTTGCACGAAGCAGGCATATCTAAAATCGGGAGGCTACCATTGTCGCCGCATGGCTGGCGAGGATTTTTATCTCTTGCAACAGCTCAGCAAAACAGGTTGCAAGATAGAAATGATCAAAGAAGCGTTTGTGTTTCCTTCGGACCGAGTTTCGGATCGAGTTCCCTTTGGAACTGGTAAAGCGGTCGGCGATATCGTCGAAAGTGGGCGATGGCTGACGTACCACGATCACTGTTATCGGGATCTTGGTCAGTTGCTCGACGTGGTTGAAAGGGGAGTTGCCAATTCAGCGGAAAATATTTTGGAAAACGTACCCGAGGCCTGTAAAAGCTGGTTGGTTGGCAGGCGGTTTACGAGTGTGTGGCCTAAATTGCAGAACAATTCAAGAGATGACGAAATGCTGCTTCAGCGATTTCACGAATGGCTAGATGCATTTCAAACGTTGAAATTGATCCATTATTTGTCTGACAAGGTCAATCCGCGTGTGGCAATGGAAATCAATCGAGGGGACCATAAACAATCGTGACACCCAAAATTAGGGAATAGACAATCATTGTTCGCCAGCCGCCTTTAACCCACTGCTTCCAGGCAATCGCGACCAATCAAAACCACTGGCACCAGTTTTGTTTTCTCGCTGATTTCGCTCAATCGGACGATGCCTGACGACCAGCGACCATCCTTGGAAGTCGTTAACGGAGCTCGTTTTATTGAGTCCGGCAACTGGCTCCATTCCGACTTCGTCAAGACCCGAAACTCCGCAACCACTCCAGCAGCCACTTTCTTTTGCATCGCCAATGCGACATGGCCCATCGTCATCCGGGGGTTGAACTCAACCACTGGCTTGACCAAGAGTTCACCGCCAACTCCTCGATACAAAAACGCATCGGCGCCGAAACAGCCCGCAAAGTTTCGCGCAGAAAGTTCAGCGGTCAGACGTGGCTCAAGCCAATTCACAATCGCCCCCAGTTTTTCCCCACGGTCGGCAAGTAGAAATTGCTTGACCTCAGGTGCACAGTCAAAAAACGGCTTACTCAATCGCGTGCCCACATACTTACGTCCAGCGGTAACCAAAGATCGTGTCCAACCAAGGCACTTTGTTAAACTGTTTTGTTCTAAATCCTTAGGCGTCCGATCGCAGGGCTCCGAGGCTTCCGTGAACTTGCTGTTTTCGAATCTCACATCCCACAAGAAAGACAGGTCAACCACCCGTTCCAGCTCAGGCTCAATTACCGCAACCGCTTGTTGGAAAGTGTCTTCCGGAGGCGCGAAAGCAAAGCTCTTTGAATCTTCGAAAACAGATCGCAACCATGCTTCGTCCGATTGGTCTAGTTTACGACCAGTCACAAAACGTCTTTGGCCTCGACCCGAAGCGCCCAAATCAAGCTTGAAGACCGCTTTCTCAAATCCGCGGGATCTGATTTCATCCAAAGCCTCTTGAACGTCAGCCTGCTCAAAGATCTCAATCGCGACGCAATCCGACTTTGAGAACCAATCAGGAGTTGGGGAGTCCTTGAATTGGTTCTGATCGCCTTGGCTCAGCCAGCGGCCTAGACAGTTCGCACTCCAAGACTTGCGAAACAATACGGTCTGTTCATTTGACCATTCGGGCGGCGGGCGCAGCACCGATTGAACCAGTGGCTCGGCGACTCGATGGTTGTTCGGCGTCCATGCCCACGGCACGCATTCGCGCAGTTTACGATGGGCCAAAGTCTGTCTTGAATCCAACGCAACAAGCTCCGGTAAATCGAAACCGACGTCGATCAACTGTTTTCGCAAATCACGAGACGGGAGTTGACGCACCAACACGATATCGTCTTGTCGAGCAACAGGGACCATGGCCAATTCAAGGTCTATTCCAAGCTGATCCAGTAAATGTGAATCACTCTCCCCTGCCAGTTCGGATTCGGCACTCGGATCGAACCAACGAACCGTTGGCGGTCGACCACTGGATTGCCGAAACACTTCAATCGAGTCGATAAAATCGTCGGTCAGTCCTGCCAACACTCGGCCTTCGCGATTGAAAGCTGCTCGTGGCCCACGCCCGCGCTGAGGCGACATCGGATACTGAAGCGAATCCTGATAGGCTTCCCAGTCACTCTGTTCAGGATTTTTCCATTGACGAAACCAATGCAAACCATGTCGGACATGGCCGATTTCGTCTTCGTAAATCTTCTGTAGCATCCGCGCGGTTTCCGAATCGCCCAGGCGGCCAAATACGTTAGCAAAATGCAAACTGTAATCGAGATTGGCTTGCTCAAACGTCAGACTTAATCGAGAAACGAAATCCATCGGCGATTGCATCGGCTCGACAGTTCGCCAAAATCGGCCGCCGAGAGGATAGGCCCCGAATTCAATACCGCACTCGCGCATCCGCTTGATGTACATCTGCGTGTGCGTTTGTTCCTCTTGGAGCGTGACCAGGATACCTTGCCGAAACGCGTGAGGCGCCTCAGGAAACTTCAACAATACGAGCGCCATCAACTCCGTGGCAAGCAATTCGTGATTGGCAAGAAAGTGAAGCAGTTGACCGCGTGTGCGTTCGTTCTCAAGTTGACCATCACTTGGCGGTACCCCCGTGCTAATAAGATCATGCCGCATCTCTAGACCAATTGGCCGGCCCGGCGAGACCAACGAACGAACATCAGGGCGATTTCGAACGTCCCCGTCGGGAGTCAATCGCCCCGGGACAATCAGCTTGTCTTCAAGCGTTTTTCCAAAGACAATTTGTTCGGCAAATTCGCTGACATTCATTGGCTTCACAATACTCGAACGAGTTTCGTTGCTCCACCGACGATTGAATGATGGGTAAACGAAATCGCTTTCGTGATGCCATCGATCCCGTTGCTCGCCGATGGGGCCAGACTTATTCGCGTTTCCCGCAAGCGACGCAATGATTGGATTGACGGCGAGAGTTCTCGGTTTTCATTCGGAGAGCGCCGTCCGGTCGCCTCTTGGTGCGAGTTCTCGCCCGAACTCTCTCGCTCTCTGTTTAACAGCCCCTTTTGGTTAACAACCTCGTTGGGTTCGGTCCACGAAATCACCCCAGTCTCGCAACAAGTCTTTCCCACCAAGGTCGGTTAGACCTTGGTCAGGAAAGCAGTTTGCCAAGGGGCTACCAGCGCCATCAGCTTGACTAGGCTTTGGGACGCGGCGAAGGCGGCAAGAATCCAACCATATGGTCTCGATGTGAACAAAGCCCGTCATGGCAGCCCGCTCGCACCAACTTTGAACGGCGTGCGCTACACGTACAGATTGCTAACAATTGGCAATGCCCCGAATGGTGCGGAGGGCGAACCAAGGGTAGGTGAAAAGTATCCCTATCTAGTAGACTCTTGCGTGTCGCCTTATGCGGGGTAGGACCATAAGATGCCAAAGCCACCTGTCGATTGCATTTACTGCGGATTTCATAAGCCGGGTAGTCGTGAGCACGTGGTGCAGGACGCACTCGGTGGCGTTGACGTGCTCGAAAACGTCTGTGAGGAATGCAACAGGTTGCTTGCCCGCATCGATAAAGTGCTCGCCGTACAGTCGCCACTCTCGCTTTGTGCACGTCGCGAATTAAGTTGCTTTGGGCCGAATTCATGGGACGTGGACGAGTCTCGCGACGGGCTCTTGCTTGACGCAAAACCGACGCCTAGAAGCGACTCGATGACTTCCTTTCCTCAGCTAATCTTTGATGGCGATGAGCAGCTGTTTTATTGCGATGCCGAAGATTTCGAGCGGCTTGGCAAAGAGGAAGCAGAGGACCGCTTTTACACACGCCTACGGCGAGCCTTCGGTCACTACAAGCTACACGGACCGCATGCGCGTAAGCGTGATCACAAAGGGATGGACATGCTGAAGCATGGTCCGGTTGAAAGTATTCGGACCGGCTACCGATTGCCACCTCGGATCTGTTGTGCTCAAAGTCTAGTCGAATTCGACTCGAAGGCTATCATGTTCGATCTCAGATACCTTGCCGATACCGATCGCGACAGAGTCCTCGCCACCCTGAGCAAAATTGATTGGTCGAACCGTTCTAAGAAAACGGGCGTACAATTAGGTTCGCGTACACCGGTTGTTCATTTCGGGTTTTGTGTCACGCACGCAATTCGTGCTCTTACGAAAATTGGTGTGAACTTGCTCGCCTTCTTCTGCAAGTCTACTCCGGTCAACCGAAACACCTTTCGCCAGACAATTGAATGGGTGCTTGTTGGCATGCATGACCGTGAGTTTGGCGATGTACAACAATATGGATTCGTCGCCCCAACGGACGTCGCCGAACTCAGCTGTCCCGCGAGATCACACAAGTTTCGGCTTACACACGACTTGAGCACGAACACGTGGAAGCTCTACGCGTCGTTCTTTGGAGGCCAAGCGGCGGCTCATGTTGCCTTTCGGGGCCCGAACAGAGAGACCTGGGCGACAATGGACGTTGTCGTTCCGTACGACCAGCCGATGCCTGCACCGACGTTCGACAACTGGTATCGACCGCTCGATACACGCACAGTCATCGATGCGCGTGAAGTCTTGCCATCGATACCGTGGACGGCTGGAGAAGTGCGCGTTCGGCAGGAACTGGTCGCACGTGATCCGTTACCCCGAGAATAATCAGTCGTTCGCGATCCAGCCACGCTGGTGGCCCAAGTTGCGGACCTTGCCGCTCAAGGCGGTTTGGGCCAGGAACGCGCTCATGAGGGCGTGACCAAGTTGGCAAAACAACCGTCAGGCGGTCGGTCAGATCTGAGCGTGCAACAGACTTTGCCACAATTAACCCGTGTTCTTCGGCCCTGGCTCAACGGTGTTGCGCTTTGCCGTTTTGGCAATGTACTCTCCGAGCCCTTCTCGCCACATCAGAGCCATCGCCTGCTGGATGGATTCTTCCATTTCGACTTCTGAAGGAGGCGGATCTAGTTCAGCTCCTTGCGCTGCGTACTCGGCCATGCTCTGCTGCAGGCCTTCCAGCAGACCCTCCCGGTCTTGAAATGGAGTGAGGTCGAAAGCCGTAAACCAATCCCATTCTATCTCATCATCAGCAGATGGTTCGACCTTTCGCACACGATAGGCTTCGTAGCCGAATGGCCCGGACCTAACCTCCTCGACGACCCCAAGACTTGGCCCTTCGACCAACACGAAATCACCCTCAGCGGCTGCGTTCTTTGTGCCGTCCCTGCCAACGGAGTCTCGCCCATTGATGAAATGTTCATTGATCCCACTTGGACTCACGCCACTGAGCTGGTGAGCGCGGTCGAGAACGCACATCGCCAGCATGCCACAACTTGCGAAACCACTCGCGAAGCATGCGTATGGTCTGGCGTGTTCCGATCGAAGGAAGTTGAGATGGATGTTCCCGCTTGCTTCGCCAAATCCCTTTAGGTACGTGTATCCAAGGGCGGTACGTTCCAATGGAGTTGCGCTCGCCAAGGCGATCTCTAGTTGACGACTGAACGATGCGTTTCGTCGATTCTGGCCTTTTGCGTCCATGTACCAACATCGCGATATGTCTCCGGTCTCATTCTCGACAGCGTCAAACTCGGTACGGATCGAGTCGAGGCGGGCTTGCGCCGTCTGGCTCGGTTGACCAAAGAAGCGAGTCTGTTCTCGAACCTTGCTGCCCTGCCGAAAGAGATCGTGGAGCAAGAGAAAGTGGTAGTAGAACTGCAATTCGTTTGTCAGCGAGAAGTTGATCAACAACACAAGGGCCTCTGACAGCTTGCGCTGCCAGAGGCTCTGTTCGTCAACGTGCGATTCAAGTAGCAGGCGGTCGCCGCCGTTGAGTTCTTCTAGCGGCCGATCGAGATCCGTCGACTTGTCAAACTTGTGCCAACGGGTCATCGCAAACGCCGATTTCTGCGCTTCGATCAGCGTTCGCAGCAGTACGAAGGTGCGGCTGTTTGCCCTGTCGAAATGATCGTACTCAGGTATTTCTGCTGGTGGAACGAGCGTTTCTAGAAACGTCGCAGATCCCTTCAGCGCAGAGACCATGAAGAATTGCTGATAATCTCGGTCCGTCATAAGGTGCCTACTCCCGCTGAGCAAATACAACCGCTTAGTGCCAGTTGGCAGTGATCTTTACGTCTTTCAGTTGGTCGTTTATCGGCTTGATCTCATCAAGATAAAACCTGCGAAGGTCCTCGCGTCCAATGTCGGTCAGATAGCGTTGTCCGAGGAGGGTAGCGACGCCAGATGACATGCCCAGCCCAAAGTTGTAGATCTCTCGCAGGCCGTCTGGATGCCGAAGAGGGCGTATCGCCTTCCCCTTGCGTTCAGGTTCCTTGCTGTTGATGGCGACATTTCGTAACGCGTTACCCGCGTGCAGACGCCCCGACCAGTCCGCGTAGAGGAACTCGTACCAAAACGGCCTGTCGAGGTGGTACGCGAGTTCGCGAATGGTCCGCGGGCCTCCGAAAAGGGCGTGCCACGCCTTGTTCTTTGGTTTGGTGTCGTATTCTGCATTTACCTCCGCGTAAGGTGGCTCCGAGAGCATTTCGCGTATCGACTCATTCTCGGAGTCAAAGTCGTATTCGGGTAATGAGTTGAGCACGTCAACACCAATAGGGTCGCTCTTAATTGCCTCACGAACACGCATGCCGACTTCAGTTCTGGCATCGTACTTCTCGTTTGCTCGCAGCCTTTCACGAGCTTCCTTTGCATGATACGCAACCGCACGCCTTTCCGAGTCGCACTCAAATATGTAGCGAATCCCCAACTCCGCCTCAAATGCACTGCGGAGGTGGGCCTTGCACGGTTCGACGCAGCCTTTCTCAACAAGAATCGAGATGGTGTCAACTTCCTCGGCTATGTGTCTTGCCAAGGTGAAGACGACGCCGTGGGTGAATGCATCATCCTGAGGTGCCATCAACTGGAGCGCCCGCAACAGGTGCTCGGACGTCTTTTGGACGCCCAGCGAATTCAGTCGCAAGAATTCTTCGTACTGGGACTTCCGTTCGTCGGACACCTTCAATTCGAACATCAGGTATGGCATGGACTCTCCCCTCAGGGTTCGGCTGGATTTGAACGCGCAGAACATTGTACGACGTAGCGTGCTTGAGGCAGGTTCGCACAAATCCGCGACTGCCTAACCGAAACACGTAAATGGTAGCTTGTCTGCGCGCTCATGAGGGCGTGACATTGGTCAGTTAAGCGACATGCCGAGAATTCCGAAACGCCATTCTCTCCGCATCGAAATGCAAAGAGACTCGTCCCGTCGCTCCGTTGCGATGCTTGCGCACAAAGACATCCGTCAGATCGGGGTGGTCGCAATCGGGGTTGTAGATGCCTTCGCGGTAGAGCACCAGAACGAGGGCTGCGTCTTGCTCGATGGAACCCGATTCGCGAAGATCGGACAGCACCGGGATTGGCGGCTGGCGCTGCTCGACGTTTCGCGACAGTTGTGATAAGGCGAGGATCGGGCAGTCGAGTTCACGTCCAAGTGTCTTCAAGCTTCGCGAGATGTGGCTTACTTGTTGCGTGCGGTTCTCCCCTGCTGAGCGATCGGTGACTTCGATGAGCTGCAAATAATCGATGATAAGCAAGTCGAGGCCATGCTCCATTTGTAGGCGGCGAGCCTTGCTGCGGAGATTTGCCATTGAGGCATCGAAGTCGTCGTCGATGTAGATCGGGTGCTCTTTCAATTTATCGAAGACGGGACCGAGTTGCCGAAACTGTTCGTCCGACAATTTACCCTTCTTGAGCTTCCACGTTTCGACGCCCAGGAAGCGTGAGACGATCCGGTCCATCAGCGATTGCTTGGTCATTTCCAGTGAGAAGATGGCGACGTTCTTGCCTTGGTCGGCCGCGACGTTGCAAGCGATGCTCAACGCCAGCGAGGTCTTGCCGAGGCTGGGACGAGCGGCAACGATTGTCAGCGATCCGGGTTCCAAGCCGGTAATCAGTTGATCTAGGTCCGGGAATCCTGTGCGAAGCCCCAGCAATGACTCCGTGTCGTCCGCTTCGTGCAACGCAACGTATCGCTCGTAGCTTTCACCGCCGATCTCGTAAATGTGTTGCGGTTTTCCCTCGGCTGACTGCCGCGACAACGCGAGGATTTGCTGTTCAGCCTTCTCCAAGACTTCGGCGGCGGGAAGACTCTCCTCGGTTCCGAACTGAGCGATCTTGACTCCCGCTTTTCCAACGGCTCGATGCACCGCCTTGTCGCGAACAATTCCCGCGTAGGCCAACACGTTGGCGGATGTCGGCGAGAGCACAGCCACCTCGGCAATGTACGCCGAGCCGCCCGCGGCGTTGACCTGGTCGTCGTCTCGCAACCGTTGTGTGACAGTCAGCACGTCGATCGCGGATCGCTCCGTGGACAGGTCTGCGATCGCTCGAAAGATCTCCTGATGCACCGGCTCGTAAAAGTCATCGGGCCTCAGCGTCGCCAGCACGTCGATGACGATGTCTGGGTCAAGCAACATGGCACCGAGCGTCCCTTGTTCGGCCTCGGTGCTGTGTGGTGGAAGTCTGTTGGTCTCCATCAAGATTGTGGGGGAAGGTAATTGAATGACATCAGACGACGGATTTTGCCACGACGGCGATTCGATCGTGATGCGTTTGCCATGCCAGTTGCAAAAGGCAGAACGGTTCTGCTTCTTACAGGACGATCTTTCTCCTGACTAACGTAGTGGTTGGTATAGCAACATATATCCTTAGTACTAGAAACAAACATAGTCTCGTAGCAGCTCCAAGGTTCCGGTCGGTAGCAGGACAATTCACTCCCGAACAGAGCCACCTGTCGCCACTTTGCTGCGACAGCTTCGGCTTGTGCAAGCCACAATTCCCCACTCCGCCGTCGCGTCGCGGCTACTATGGGCTCAGACTGTCGGACTGACAACCATCGGCAGGGGATGTGCCGTCAGTCCCGCAGCTAACCAGGGCCAAGCTCACCTCGCGTTAGTCGAGGTTGCACGCGAATTCACGCTGACTTCCGCCTGTGGATGGTGGTACAATATCGATATGGCGAATGCAAAACTTAACCAAATGGCTGTCGAGCTAATCCCTGATCCCGGCGAAGGCGGATTCACCGCCCGCGTTCCGGATATCCCGGCTTACGGAGAAGGGGAGACCGAGGACGCGGCTATCGCCGACCTGAAGGAAGCCCTGCGAGGATACATTACGACGTTCGGAATGGACGATGCGTTGCAGCGACTGAACACACCGATCAAGCTGCGCTTCGTCGAGATGGATCTTGCGGAACTTGGCCGTGCCTAATCTGCCACGTCCCTCCGGCAAAGAGATGGTCCGTTTTCTTGGGCAGCAAGGTTTCACGTTGATGCGAGTACGGGGAAGCCATCACTTCATGGCTCGCGGAGACCAACGCACGACCGTACCCGTGCATGGAAACCAGACGCTTAAGATCGGCACGTTGCGAGGCATCCTCCGCGATATCGAGATGAGTCCCGAGCAATTCACGGAACTCTGGAACGAATGACGCCACCGGATACTGATCAGCGGTGGGGGAGCGGTGAAAGTCTGTCCGCCAGTACCGACTCGACGACTTGCCGCCTGGTTGCATAAGTCCTTGCCGAGTGTTTCTTAACTCGTTGCACCTTCCGTCGCACGAGTTTCCAGGGATGAACGCCCGGGTGAAGCCGCCGCAGTTCTTCTTCAATCTCGATCGTCGGAGGCGACAAGGTGCGCACGGAGAACGGGGGAGTCGTCTCGCCAGCAACTTCCGTCCGGACGTAACATTGAAAACGTGGCAGCGATAGAAAGTCCTGCACAGTCAAACCGCCGCCGAGTTGCTGGACCAACAATTCGGCGTCGTTGGCTCCGACTTGAAAGCTGATCAACGTACCGACATTGCCGCAATTTGCTGCGAGTCTGACCCAGCATGTTACGCAATAGGGGATCAGTCAGCAGCTGCCCGAGCATATTGAGAAAGCTGCCGAACGGATCTTCCCCTCAATCTCCTCCCAGGTTTGGAATGGCGGTTTCTCTCTTGCTTTGGGAAACCGAAGGCCCTTGTTCGGAAATGGTCTGGCCACATACACCGCTCGCACGGCCCACGACCAAACAGAGCTGAAAGTGCCCAATTCCTTCTTGATCGTCGTCGGACTCAGTCGTTTTCCGTGGCGACCCGACTCCCGAGACCGATGAAGAACATAATTCTGCAGATGGGCTTCCGTTAATCCAGCTACGGAAAATCGGCTCCCGAGGATTCTCTCAATGTGTTCCATATGAATCCGAACCGTATACAGAGTGTCCGCCTCCAGCGACTCCTGCGGCAGTCCCGCAAGATACTCGGTGAACAATGTGGAGATCGTTCGGTTCTGCACAGCTATCGGCTTGCAGTCGATTTTCCCATCTGAGAGAAGGAACAATGGGATGTCTGCACCCATTGGCACTTCTAGTCGACCGCTCTCGACGAGTCGGATGTTCTCTTCGAGCCGACATCGGCGACCTTCGGCGTTGGCTGCATTCTTCGTGTGCAGTGAGCGTTTGAACTTCCGCCCACCAAAGCGGAAGCGAGGTGAAAGTTGCCAGATGGATCGGGTTGTAACCATGCCATTTTCGGACTCCAGTACGCTCCGTGACACACCATTCAAGTTTGGTGTTGCCACTTGGGTTTGACGAGCGATGCAAGGGCAATGCGAAGTCAACGGTGCCACTGATCTGCCACTGATCCGATCTCAAGCAAAAAGAAAGGACTCAGTGTAGTTTCCCTAAGTCCCAATGCTGAAAGGCTTAACTCGAAGCCGTAGAGAGCAAAAAGCAGTTGCCCCTCTAGGATTTGAACCTAGACTAACTGATTCAGAGTCAGTCGTGCTG
>JACNKX010000174.1:5769-12923 GCA_014381825.1 Planctomycetota bacterium | reverse complement strand
GTGGCGGCGCCCGGCCGGCGGAAGGCCTGAAACTTGACTTGTCGCAACCGCCGGAAGCATCGATCGGCCAGGTACTCGATCTGATTGGCGTGACGGTTACGATCCAAAACCAGGCAGGCGGACAAGGCGGGAATAATCAACAGACAACGGTTGTTATCTCGCCCTTTCAAAACGACGTCATTTCGATGGCGACGTATATGACGAGCCTGATGGATAACTGCAGCGTCAGCGAATCCGAAACGATTCCTGGTCGCATTAATGTCAACGAAGCGGCTCGTGAGTTGCTGTTGGGGATCCCGGCCGTCGACGCGGCCAGCGGCGAGCTGATCATGTCCGAAGAGTTAGTCGATCAGATCGTCGAGTTGCGTGCTGGCGTGACCGAAGATAACGCCGTCGCCCGGAGTAACGAGACATGGTTGCTGAGTGAAGCCGTCGTCAATCTGGAACAGATGAAGGCTCTGATGCCCTTCACATGCGGCGGCGGAGACGTATTTCGCTGTCAAATCGTTGGTTATTTCCAAGGCGGCGGGCCATCGTCGCGAGCCGAAGTCGTATTTGATGCTACCAGTACAGAGCCGCGCGAACTATTCTGGAGAGATATCAGCCATCTGGGGCGAGGCTATGCATTGGAAACACTGGGCGTTGATTTGATCGAAGGAGTTGGGACTCAATAGAGGAATGACTACCCGATAGTTCATCGTTTAACGGCAAGCCGAAGGCGTCCGTGCTTCGCCTACGAAGTCGCCTTCGGCTTGCCGTTAAACGACCTGAAGCGAAGCTAACCGAGAAAGCAAACATGGCGAAATTTCTAGCACTTGAATGGGGACCGCGGGAAGCTCGGGTCGCCGTGGCGCGAACACGAGGCGATAGCATCATTCTTGAGCATGCGTTCGCCGTCGACCTCGGCGCGCGCGATCCCGGTCAGACATTCTCTGATGAAGTGATTAACGAGAAACTGGCCGAGGCACTCACATCGCGTGGTCTCGGACGAATCGAGACGCTTGTCGCGGTTGGTCGAGCCAGTATCGAGCTGCGTCAGTTATCGTTGCCTCCCTCACCGCCAGAGGAACTCCCTGACCTCGTTCGTTTTCAGGCCATGCGCGAGTTCACGACGATTGGCGACGACTGGGCGCTCGACTTCGTGCAACTCGACACAAGCGAAGACGAAACGTCGAGCGTTCTCGCGGCGGCTATCTCACCCGAGATGATCTCGCAAATCAGTTCAACTTGCCAGTCGGCGGCATCTTCCCCTCCGAAACGCTTGGCTCTTCGACCGTTTGCCGCGGCGTCGCTATTGCGCCGTCACGATCGCGGCACGACGCAGCCATGTCGGCTGATGGTCGATTTGCTCGCAGACGAAGCTGACTTGACAGCGATGCTCGACGAATCGGTGGTGTTGATGCGAACCGTTCGGCTGGCGATCACCGATGACGGTACGGTGCAATCAAAGGCTTTGTTGGGTGAGATCCGACGGACGATCGCTTCGGCGCAGAACCAGCTGCGCGGACGCCGAGTTGAAAAGGTAGTCCTCTGTGGCGACGGTAGCGACCAGCAGACTCTGAAGCAGGAAATTGAAGACGGCTTGTCGTTAACCGTTGAACTGTTCGATCCATTTCAGGAACTTGAAGTTGATGCCTCGCTAAGCTCGAATCGCCCGGAACATCCTGGTCGTTTTGCACCGCTGCTCGGAATGTTGATGGACGAAGCTGCTGGGGCGACCCACCCGATCGACTTCCTCAACCCTCGCAAGCGTCCCGAGCCGCCAAGCCAAACCAGGCGGTACTCGGTGATTGGTGGTGCAATCGCCGCGACGCTCGTGGTCTTAGCCGCCGGGATTTACTTCAAGCTCTCCAGCTTGGATGCAGGATTGGAAGCGATGCGAGCGGAATCAGCGTCCCTGGCCGAAGACGTCAAAACAGCCAATGAAAGCATCTCGAAGGCTCGATCGGTCGAGAAGTTCTTAAATAACGACATCACTTGGCTAGACGAACTGTATGCGATGGCCGAGCAATTGCCGCCGCAGGATCAAGCCATATTCACTCAGCTGAGCATGAACAATCGCCCCTCGGGCGGAGCCCAAATCGTTTTGGACGGCTTCGCACGCGAGGCTGATGACATCACGAAAGTTCGCGATTCGTTGCGAGTTGAGGACCGCCGAATTGATAGCAACGGTACGTCAAACGACCCCAGACGCAAAGACTATCCCTGGCGTTTCAAGGAAACCGTGGAACTCGTAAAAACCATTTCGACCTCACCAACAGCTGCGTCTTCAGACGGCAACGAAGTCAAGGCAGATCCCGTTCCAAAGGAATCTTCGGAACCAGCCGCCGCAACGCAGGAGACTGAAGCCTGATGACACAACGAGAAAAGATATTAGCCGCGATCGTAGCAGCAGCTTTGTTGATCCTTGGCGGTTACTTTGCCGCTAGTCGTGTGATGACCGCTTTCGCGGATCGCGATTTGGAAGAGATCAACCTGATCGACAAGCTGGCAACGCAACATCGGATCACATTGCAAGGCACGACGGCAGAGAAGAATCTCCGCGACTGGCGAGCCAGATCGCTCCCCGAAATCGATACGTTGGCCGACGGTATGTATCTGGACTGGTTGGGAAAACGCGCTGATGCCGTGGGACTTAGTCGCCGCAAAGTCCTTCCCGCATCCGGGCGATCAGAAGGAAAGGTCTACGACGTCCATCGTTTTACGCTATCAGGACAAGGCGACCTCAAGCAGTTGACTCGTTTCTTATACGACTTTTACAGCGTGGATCACATCCATCGCATTTCGCGTCTGCACGTCGTTCCGCTGCCGGATTCAAAGCAGTTGGATATTTCGATGACGGTCGAAGCCATCTCCATCACGGGCTCTCCGAAACGCGACGTACTCGAAGAACCGCCTTCGGAACGATTGGGCGGTCGAGACGTTGAACAATACGTCACCACGATCATCTCACGAAACTTCTTCGCGCCGGCGAATCAGCCGCCGACGGTCGCAGCGTCGACTTCGCAACAAGGCAATCCGAGCAAACCGCTAACGTTCCGACTCCAAGCGACTGATCCGGAGTCCGATCCGCTGTCGTATTATCTCGAGGGCGACGCTCCTGAGGGCCTGAAGGTCGATCCGAACGGCGAAGTCAGTTGGACTCCTGCCGAGCTTGGCGAGTACGAGTTCGCGTATCGAGTGGAAGACGGTGGCTTGCCATCAAAGTCCTCACAAGGCCTTGTCAAACTCGCGATTGTCGAACCTCCTGCTCCTCCGCCTGTTGCCAAACCAGTACCGGGCTTCGATCCAGCGACGCAGGCAACTGTCTCCGGCATCACCGAATCGGACGGGAAACCAGCGATCTGGATCAATGTTCGGACGGAAGGCAAAGTTCTGAAGCTTCGCGAAGGGGACGAGCTTTCCGTAGGCACCATCAAGGGCAAGATCGCGAAGATCCGTGTTCAGGAAAAAGACGCGGAGGTCACTACCGCGGACGGCGGCACGCTCGTCCTAGCGCTGGGCGAAAGTTTGGTCGAAGCGTAAGCCCGCTGGATACGCCGAAAACGTATCTTACTCGACCTTCACCGCGCTACCAGCCAGCATCGCTAGCGGCAGCTGTATCGGTAATTCTGGCCGATTTGGATTTAACGACGGCACGGGTCGAGCCGATTAATCCTATTGAGTGGGTTCCGCGGTAGCAGTTCGTCTGTTGCTTGGTATGGCCATGCGCGCCAACAGATCACTAATGGGATTAGTCAACATGCTCAAATCCACCACCGCAAAGCTGGCCCCGATCATCGCACGCTGCCTGTGTGCGACGGTACTCGCCACCGCGTTGGCCTCCACCGCGCACGCCCAATCTTCACTTCAAGCGGGCTCGCAATCCTACCAACTGCGTCACCGCGAGGCAGCGGATATCGCTCGGCAACTCCGGAAGATCCTCTCCGGAGATGGCAACACAACACGGGTGTACGTCGATGAAGAATTGAATCGGATCTTTGTACAGGGATCGCCCCAAGCTCAGCAACACGCGTCGCAATTGGTCGGGGCCTTGGACCAGCCGACGACCGAGCGAGAGAATACGCAACCAACCGTCGTCGCCAAGGCATATCAAACACAGGGCGAGGACCCTCGCCAGATCGCCTTGGCACTGCAGAAGCAGTTTCCGGACGCACGCATCGAAGCCGACCTCCGTACGGGGCAAGTGGTCGCCCTCGCGACCGAGGCGACTCAGCGACAGATCGCGACGACTCTGAGTTCTCGCGATGCGCAAACGGCAATTACTGCCCCTCAACAGCCCGCAGCACAAGCCGCTGGCTACCAATTGCGGAACATGACTTGGAGAGAGTTCGAGACACAGCTTCGCCAAATGTGGGGACAACGTCTGGCCCTGTCCACCACGCCCACCGGCGAAGTCGCGACGATTGTGTTGTCTACTGCCACAGGCCCTCGAGCCGTAATGCAAATCGACCGCAGAACCAATTTGGTAACCTTCGACGGTGCGGGGCGCGGAGCTCGTGGCTGGGATCAATTCGCGAGAGCCATCGACTTGCCTCGTGGAACCAGTGAACAAATGCAGCTTGTATCGGTGCGTTCTGCTGATCCCAATAAAGTGCAGCGAGCCGTGGCGCTCGTCCAGGCAACCGGACCAATCGATGCGACTGCGGATGACCAGAACGCAACGGCGACAATCCAGCTCGGAGGCGGAAATCGCGCCCGATGGGGTGGCGATCTTGTTGCGAATCTATTCCAGCCCGAAGCTCAACCGGCTAACGAGCAGGGCGAGCAACCACCGGCCGACGCTCAGGTAACCGAAATCGTAGGGGATGACGCTGCCGAAGGATCGGGATTGATCGGTCCAGTACAGATCGAGTTCCTCGATGGCATGGATGCCATCATGATTCGCGGGCACAAACGCGATGTTGAGCGTGTTCGCAAGATCATTGAGGATATCGAACGGCTCAGCAAAGAGACGCAGCCTGTCGTCGAGGTCTATCCGCTGGAGTTTGTTAACAGCGAAGCGGCTGCAATACTCGTCTCGGAAGTCTATGAGGAGATCCTTTCACCTCGACAAGGTCAGGTCACGATACGGGCACTCGTCGAGCCGAACTCCATCTTGTTAATGGGACGCGAAGAGAGCGTCAACGTCGTCAAGGAGCTTATCGACAAGCTGGATCGCCCCATTGCCCCGACCAGTCGATTTGAAGTGATTCGACTGAAGCATGTTTCTGCGCTCGACGCGGAAACGGCAGTTCGCAACTTCTTCGTGAATCGTCCCGGTGAGGACACGGAATTGCGAGCCGGACTCGGCACTCGAGTCCAAGTGATCGCGGATTACCGCACCAATACATTGATCGTGCAAGCGAGTCCGCGGGATCTCGGCGAAGTAATGCGACTTGTCGAAACAATGGACACCGAAGATCCAGCTTCGACGGCACAGGTTCGAGTGTTTAAGCTCAAAAACTCAATGGCCGAGGACTTGGCCGAAGTATTGCAAACTGCCATCGCCGGCGATCCGCAAGCAATACAACAAGGCCAGCAGCAAGGCGGCGGCACGACACAAGCTGGCTCGCGGCTGCCCAATATCGCACTCGAATTCATGATGTTCGACCAGGCTGGCGGTCGCCTGCTCCGCAGTGGCATCGTCTCGGACGTGCAGGTCAGTGCCGATCTCAATACAAACGCCTTAATCGTGCGTGCTCCGGCCAAGAGTATGGAACTCATCGAAGCGCTGATCAATGAGCTGGACCAAATGCCCGACGCGGAAGCAAAACTCAAAGTGTTTACGATCGCCAATGGTGACGCCACGAGTTTGGCGGCGACTTTGCAACAAGTCTTTGGGCAAGACGTCACGATCGGACAAGGTACCGGCGGTGCCCTCGGCATCGCCTTTCGGCAGCCGCAGGTTCAAACGACAACAGCTGGCGGCGAAACGTCGCTGATTCCGCTGACGTTCGCAATTGACATCCGCCCGAACAGCGTGATTGTTTCGGGTTCGTCATCGGATTTTGTAGTCGTAGAAACGCTTCTGTTGCGATTGGATGAAGAGGGCTTCACGTCACGAGAAATCATCGTGTATCGCCTGAAGAACAACGACGCGATATCGGTTTCGAATGCAATATCGCAATACATCCAAGGCCAAGCAAATACGTTGAACCAGACAGTCAACAACGGTGGGGTTAGCACAACGCTCGATCAGCTCTTGCTGCAGATCTCGGTGATCCCGGAAGAGATCAGCAACAGTGTTATCGTTGCCGCGTCGCCGCGATACATGGAGTCGATCATGAACGCGATCCGAGAGTTGGACGTGCGTCCGCCGATGGTCATGGTCCAGGTTCTCATCGCAGAAATCAATCTGAATGACGTCCACGAGTTTGGTGCACAGCTTGGATTGCAGGACGACCTGCTCTTTGATCGCGGCATTGCGGGAACCACCTCGACCCCCGGCTTTAATTTCAACGGTGCCGGCTTGCCGAACCTAGATGATGCTGGTCGCGCGATTGTTGGAGCACAGGGTCTTGCTGACTTGGGGTTGGGACGCAACGGCTTCTTCGGAGGCGCGACTTCACCCGGGGGGCTGGTACTTTCGGCTGCCAGCGATTCGGTGAGCATCTTAATTCGCGCGTTACAGGAAGAAGGGCGTGCCCAGATTCTTAGCCGTCCACAGATCATGGCGTTGAATAACCAACCCGCATTTGTCCAAGTGGGTCAGGATATTGCCAGGTTCAACGGATCTACAGCTACCAACACTGGCGTGACTCAGGACGTCGTGGATGTGCCAACTGGATTGATCCTGAGCATCGAGCCCCGCATTAACGACGACGGTGTCGTCGTCATGACCGTCGATGCCGACAAGTCAGCAATCGGAACCGGTGGCACCGTGCTGTCGGATGGCTCCGGCGGCACTTTTGTCGTCCCTCCCATCGATCGCACGACCGCACAAACGACGATCAGCGCTAAGAGTGGCCAGACCGTTGTTATAGGTGGCCTAATTACGAAGCGAAATGAGGTTACGTCACGCGGTGTCCCCTACCTGCGCGACATCCCGTGGGTTGGGCAAGCATTCAATTTTGAAGCCCAGAGGGAACAACGCACCGAACTCCTGATCATCTTGACTCCCTACATCGTCTCGGAGGACGAAGACTACGAGATGCTCAAGATGATGGAATCAC
>JACNKX010000174.1:0-5380 GCA_014381825.1 Planctomycetota bacterium | reverse complement strand
GCCGGCTGCTTACGTTCCAGTCCCGCAGCAAGCGTCTCAGCCCCCAATAAATCAGCAGACACAACCCACATCAAAACCGTCATGGTTTCCCTTCAGAGGGAAGTAATCTAGTGCTTTAACAAAGCTAACAGTGAGGGTTTTGGCCCTTGTTGGAGTCCACGCTCTAGCGTGCTTTCTCAGCCTAAAGGCTGTACTCCAACAAATGGTCGACTCCCGTTTTTAGCTGTGAAGCTGCACTAGTCGCGCACTACTGATCGATAAGAGAGATTCCAGTGACAACAAGATTCCTGCTTTCCGCTTGTATCATCTTTGCCGTCGCCTCAGGTTGCTCGACCGTCGACACGACCTGGATGCCCAAAGCTCCTTGGGACAAGACGCCGGAGATTGTCGAAAGCCAGTATGACACACCGGTGCGGATGGCGGCAATCTGGACGCCTGATGTTATGGTTCGCCCCGGCGTGCCTGCGTCGCGAGGCTTCGGAGGACGACTGTACTTTTACAACCAGATGAACAAGCCGGTGCAGGTGGAAGGTCAATTGGTCGTCTACGCGTACGACGATACGGCGGAGGAACCGCAGCGTGAGTCTCCGGACCGCAAGTACGCTTTCACACCCGAACAATTCACCAGCCATCACAGCAAGTCCGAGTTGGGCGAGTCTTACAGCGTCTGGCTACCGTGGGATACGGATGCTGCGGGCGACCAGAAGGGCATCAGCCTGCTACCAGTCTTCACTTCGACTTCTGGAAAAATCGTGATGGGGCAACAGGCACGGAACCTTTTACATGGCAAGAAGCCAGCACAACAAAACAATCAGGAACCGGCTGTCACGTTGAGCCAAAGAGCAGCAACAGGTGTTCGCCCTGCTGCGTTCCAGGACAACCGGCGCTTGGCATCGTCCGCAGCACCCACACTTGAAAACGGACAGCCAGAAAAGCCTTCCTTCACGACGACGACAATCGACCTGCCAAGAACGATGCAGCAGCGCGTGATCGCGGCAGCTCAGAATCGAACTGCGGAACGTCCAATCGGGCCTGCCAATCCGGCTTTAGTCGAGAGGGCCAAAGCGACACTCGATCAGCTGCGAGCTAATTCGTCGCTTCCGGCAACGGTAGAAGTTCCGGCATTGCCTTCACCGTCATCTCGTTTCGCACCTCCGAGACCCCGGGCTCCATCAAGGCCAACTTCTCGATCAGCGTTCTCTCATGCTCCGACTCGACCTGTCCAGCAAGTACAGCGGTTCGATCTTCCATCGACACAGATACCATACGAGCCGATGCCAGCTGCGGGATTCGGGTCAGCCGCCGAGCAAACTGTGCGCTGATCTTCGGTCCAGCAACACGTGGGTAGGAGAAGCCAAGCGTGATTCGAAACCGAATCTGAGGTTCAAACGTCGCTTGCGTATTCGCTTGACCGCCCAGTCCCGTGTTGCCACGTCCGAATCCGCCCAAGCCTCCGATGCCGCTTAAGCCGCCACGAAGTGCGGTATTCGTGCCGGTCCCACCTTGCGCGCCAAGAATGGTGGACGCGGCTCCCCCAATGAAGGACGATGCATCACGTTGAATTTGAAAGTTGTTGGACTGTCCGTCCTGGCCCGAGACATTCCCGGCGGCATTCTCGTTATTGGTCAGCTGTGCCGAAGCAGAAGAAACATCGAGCAATGCAAGGATCGCTCCAAACAGCATCAATCGAGCATAGCGCATTTCACCGTTCCTTCACGAAACAACCCGCAATCTGGCAACTTCAGATTATATCGTCCCAGACACTCCGCATGGCCGCCTCCACATTCCAGCGACCGGTCGTAGCGATTGTCCGCTTTGTTCCACTCTGGCACGAGTCGCCGCGAATTGCAACGCGAATACTGCGTTCTACTTGTTCGCGATCGCAAAGTCACCGCTCATGTCGCGCCATACGCAATGGATGTGGTTCGCGGGGTTTCCGGCGGGATCTGGTTGCGTATTGACGAATTCGATCAGAAACGTCGGGCCTTGGACGCGATAGTAATGTCCAACTCCTGACTTCGTGGCTCCGGCCCATGCAAAGCGAACGTTCTCCGGTCCTGCCTTCACAATCGCATCAATTCGAGCGTCGCGAATCTCTTTCGGCATGTTCTCGGCGTACGATCCCACCAACTTCTTCATCGTGGCTTGCTGCGTCTGATCGAGTGCAGAAAACGAGATGCCAACCTCTTCGTCGGCGGGCGGTTGAGGCTCGCCGGCAGCACGAATCTCTTTCGGCGCGACATCGGCAATAATCGCCTTCGCCTTCTGCTCGTCACTCAATTGGTTCACAAGGTCGAACGCCAATTGCTCTTCCTTCTTGATAACACGAGTTCCCTTAGGGAATCCGCCTTCCACTTCGTTCATGACGGTCGCGGGGTTTGTCGCGAAGAACGTCGGTGTCGAGGAAACGACTTCGCCGTCCTTCATCGTAAAATTCAGCGACAGATGGTGGCCCTCAATACTCAATCCCCAATCACCCTTCTCGCTCGGTGTTCCGAAAATCGTGAAGTAATATCGATCGGTTTCTCGCGCCCAATTATTGGAATTCCGTTCTTGCTCGAGCATGTGCAGAATATGTTCGAGTTGCATGATGTTCGTGGCCTTTTCGTAGCCGACTTCGCTGAGCGTGCTCTGCAACAAGGCATGTGCCGCTTTCCGTTGCTTGTCGTTCATTTCTTTCAACTGCAAGCCCTTGCGATACTTTTTGGGAATGAAATGCCAACCCAAACGATCTGGCTTGTCGAACGTCATGAGGGCGATTTCCTTTTGATCGTCCGACAGCGTTCCGACGAAGGCCGTCGCCTTGCCTGTCATCGCCGTACCGACAGCACTAACACGCCAGTAAGCGGTACCTGCGGAGGCCGCGACGAGCAACAGAATCAACGCGATGAATCGGGAAGTACGGATCATGTGTGGGCAGCTCCTCGGCGAGACATAGATAGCGGGATGGTAGGTGTGAGCCGGTTATGATACCCAGTGCCCCGCTGAATCACCAGTGTCGAGATCCGCAGGAATTCCTGCCAACGGCGCTCGTGCCTATCGCTCGCGACACAGGCTTTTCGCGGTCGCAACTGACATTGCCGCAAGTATCTTGTTGTTTTAGACTTCTGGCCCTCCAAACTCGTCCCCGCGACGAGCCCAATTCGACCCATTAGAGCTACTCGGAGCCAATAGCATGGACGTCTCGGTTGTGATCCCGGTTTACAACGAGGTCGAGAACATCATCGCGATGTATCGACAGGTCACCGACGTGATGGAGCAGTTTGGGCGATCCTACGAGGTTTTGTTCATCGACGATGGCTCGAACGATGGCGGACGCGAGCTAATGAAGTCGCTGTCAGAACAGGATTCGCGCGTGAAGCTTGTCTTCTTTCGACGCAATTATGGGCAAACGGCAGCCATGCACGCCGGTCTTCAGATGGCGACGGGCGACGCGATCGTAACACTCGACGGCGACTTGCAAAATGAACCAGCTGACATCCCGATGATGATTGAAAAGCTGGATGAGGGATACGACGTCGTGCATGGCTGGCGCAAGAACCGCCAAGATAAATGGCTGAGTCGCAAGTTACCGTCGAAGATGGCGAATTGGCTGATTTCTAAAGTGACTAAATTTCCGATTCACGACCTCGGTTGTACCTTAAAGGCGCTTCGTCGCGAAATCGCTCAAGAGCTAGAACTCTACGGTGAGATGCATCGTTTCATTCCGATTCTCGCCCATCAACGAGGTGCTCGTTGCGCGGAAGTTGTAACTCGTCATCACCCCCGCCGTTTCGGCACTTCAAAGTACGGCATCTCGCGAACCTTTCGAGTCGTTCTCGACTTGATGACGGTCAAGTACATCCTGGATTACTACGCCAGCCCAATGAAGTTGTTTGGATCGCTCGGCCTGCTATGCTCGGCCGCTGGTGGTGCGTCGGCGGTGGCGACATTCGCGATGAAGTTGATTGGCGGTGTCGACATGACAGGGAATCCGTTCCTGCTGCTGACGATCTTCTCGCTGATGGCGGGGCTTCAATTCTTCAGCCTTGGATTGCTTGGCGAAGTCGCGGCGAGAATCTACTACGGTGCCCAGTCGAACAAGAACTATGCCGTGCGCGAGCTGGTCAACTTTGATCGCGAAACACTCGACTTCGCCAGTCGTTCACGGGCCGCGTAGCGTCGACGCGTGTTGTTATATGGCAACAGGTGTGGCCCCACGGCAACGCGACTCTTGCGGATGACAACGTCATCGAGCAGCCCTAACGCAAGTTCCTGAACCACGTTAACGGCGTTTCATCGAAATTCTGCACTTGTCTAGGCACGCAGTTTGTTCTTACCGGTCGTCGGCGGATCGTTCCAATCCGCGAAACGTTCGATGACATTAAATTCGGGAAGAGCTAGATGCTTCACCAAACACCGCAATCCATGACGGCCCGTGACGTGTGCCGAATTCTCTTCCGCCACCGTTGGCGCTGTCTTCTGCTTTTCATTGCCACCGTCACGATCGCTGTCGTCGGTGTCCTGTTGATGCCGCGGAAGTATCTCTCGGAAGCAACCTTGTATATGCAGCCGGACTTCCGTGTGGATCCGACAGCTACGACTGAAACACAGCTCGTCGCGTTCGATCCCGAACGCGAAGGTGAAATGAGGAGCATCGTCAAATTACTCGAAAGCCGCGTTCTGTTCGAGAAGGTCGTCGACGAGCTTGGCCCCGATGTCATCTTCGAAAACGACTTGAAGACGGCACCGATCGACATCGCCGTTGGTGCGGTGATGAGTCTAATACCCGAGTTCGGACCAAACTCCGAGCAGATCGAACGCGAGAAGGCGATTCGGCTGTTGATGAAGTCCGTGAAGATCGACCACACCAAGAAGTCGCACGTAATCACGGTCGTCTACAAATCACGTACCGCCGAGCGAGCCCAAAAGATCCTCACCGCGTATACGTCTGCCACGCTACAGCAACACGTCGACGCGAATCGCAATCCCAGCTCGTTCGAGTTTTTTGTAAAGCAAGAAGAGCTGCTGAAGGAGAGCCTACTAGAAGCGACCAAAGCGGTTCGCGATGCGAAGAACGAATTCGGCATCGTCTCGATCCCTAGCCAACGGAAAGTATTGGAAGATCATTTTACGAATTTAGACAAAGAGCTATTGGAAACGGATACGGCCCTAGCGGCGGCGTTGGGTAACATCAAATCGCTTCGTACTCTGCTCCCATTCGAGATGCATACCCCAGAAGCAGGTAGCGTACTCTCGGTCTACTCTGTCGATACGATGAGAAATCAGCTGTACGGGCTGGAGTTGCGTTATCGCGAACTGTTATCTCGCTTACGAGAGACGCACCCTCAAGTCGTTGCCACCAAGGACCAACTCGACGAGGGGACGCTGGTACTCAATC
>JACNKX010000070.1 GCA_014381825.1 Planctomycetota bacterium | reverse complement strand
TCCAGAATTCCTCATAGGTGGCCAGAGCCTGCCAGCGACATTCGTGGTCGTTCCAAAAACACCAAACCCAGTCCTTCTCGCCAAACTTCGCAGGCCACAGCCCCGTGCCGCTGTGCAACGTGATGACGTCGTCGCGTTCCGTAGCGGGATAACCGACTTGGTGCCAGATGGTTTCGCGCTCTTCGTCCTCGTCGGGAACGTAGGTATAGTCGTCAGCAAAGTAGAAGACCGGCTTACAATCCGGCATCTTGGCCCAGCCATCCGGCTCTGGTGGGTAAGCGTTCTTATCACCGGTTTGCCACTCGCGACTTGGCAGCTCGAAGACGGCAAAGCGGGGACGATCACTGATCCGGACGACCGACCATTTGACGCCAAGTCCTGGTTCTTTCCACAGGATGCGTGTTCTGCCGTGCGGAACGCTCCGCAGTGATACCGTATTCTCCTCGACCACTTCCGCGAACGGATCGGTTTCGCGAATGACATCGACTTGCGTTATGACTATGCCGGCGAGAACCGCTTCGCCGATTCCATTCGGCTGCAGTGGTTCCAGCAGGATGACGAACGGGTTTTTCGGCTCCAAGCATTCGTACTTCTGCGGCACGACACCACGGAAGACAATCTGACGTTTGAATTGGGGGAGGTCCTCTTCCGGCGTCTTCCACGGCTCATCGAGTGCCAGAATCGAGAACCGTGGCAGCAGAGTTCCCGACTCGTTCTTCACCAGTATCTTTGTCTGGGAGTGCTCGGGCAGATCGATGTCGAATGATTGATTGAGTTCGCCGGTTTCCAACGAGCGCGCTGTATCGACGAACTCGTTCCAATCACGAGCACTAGGTCGAAACGGCTGGCCGGCGTTGACTTTCCTGGTCATTGATTAACTGAACCCGAACAATGCGGCGAAATCTGTCTTCTCGTAAGTGCGCTCGACGTAAGCGTGAACTGGCTTGGGAATGATATTGGTGGTGTCGGCCGATTCGATCTGCTTGTAGCGGACCCAGAGGTACTCAAAGCCCTTCTTGGTGGGCACCGTCATGTCACCCACAGCGAGATCCGTGACGTTCTCGCTGGCGGCGAACTTGTGGACGATCGGGATCGGCTTGACGCGTGGTGCGCCGCTGGCCAGTGGTACGTCGCCGTCTCCCGTCGACCCCATGTAGAGAATCTCTCCCTCGTCAAAACCGAGCCACGCACCATCGTTGGTGCGCCCTGTTTTGCGAGCCAGAGTTTTCATGTATCCCGCAGTGATCGATGCGGGTGCGTAGTAGGCTTTGATATCAAACTCGAGCTTGGGTACGACTACGTCGACTCCGTTGACGCGCTTCCCGTCCCAACCTATCGCCTGCTTCAAGTCGGGCGCGGGATCGGCCGGATCAGCTTCCACGCGATGAATCGTCTCCAACGACTGCGTGATTTTGTGCGTGCCGCCCGTTGTGTCGAACGAGAATCGCCAGAAGCCGGCCTCGGGCACTTCGTGTGACTTGCGGTCGTCTTCGGTGCCATAACGCACACCTATTTCCCAGGAGCTGGGACCGGTCACTTTGGGAATGAACTCTTGGCGCACCAAAACCTGCGAGTCGTCCGCCAGGTACACCAGCGGTGCGGCGGCCGCCACCGCACCCGTCGCCGTTGTCACATTATCAGTGCCCATGACGACATAGGTGTATGTAAACGACGAACCGGCACCGTCGACCGGATTCACAAACCGGCCATCGGGAGAACCATGTTTTTCGTAAACTGTGATGGGCATGATTAAGCGTCAAACGCCAGCGGCGGGCGTGTTTTCAACTCGTCGTTGATCTCGGTTAACGTTTCGTCCATCGATTCCACGGCGTCGGCTGTTCGTTCACCCGGATCATCACCCGAGCGTCCCAACATGCCGGCGATTGCCGCGTTGAAAGTTCCCGTCAGGCCTGCGCTGCCTCCGAGCTTGGGCATCCCACCGAACGCCAGTGGCAGCTGCGATTGGGCAGCGTCGGCATCGAACAATTTGTCCATGTTGGTCGCGTCGGCGAGCGTCTTTTCGAGTTCCGCCATCGCGCCGGCCAGCGGCGACTCGGTGTCGTCCTCGGCCAATGCACTAGCTTTTGCCAAAGCCTGCCGGCGTGCGTCTCGCAGTTCAGCCAGCCGCTTCTCAGTGTCGGCCAGTTGTTGCTGCATGGCGCGAACCCGCTCGTCATCTCGTCCGGCCTTCGCCTGCCCGATCCCCTGGTTGAATCGCTGGCTGTCTTCCTCCAAGACGCGGATCGTCCCTTCGACATCGAAGTCGAGCGCGGCGGCTAGATTGTCGGACAGGCCGGTTGGATCGATCTCGGCCAGCTTCGAAACAGCGGATTGGATCATGCCGACCAGCTTCAGCATCTGGCGAGCGATCCAGGTGCTGACGTTGTTCCAGATCTGTCGCACGCCGGTGACAGCCCCGTCAAAAATCGACGCCAAGCCAGTCGAGAACTCGGCCCAGGCGTTGGTAACCCACGCCATCCCCTCGGCGAATGCCAACTTGATCGATGCCCAGGCGATCTCGGCCGCCAGCGCGAAGTCACCTTCGGCAAGTGCCGTTCCGATCGCAGAGAAAGTTTCAAGCGTCGCGTTCTTCATCTGCGTGAAGGTGGCTGCAAAGCCATTGGCGACGGCGGCA
>JACNKX010000090.1 GCA_014381825.1 Planctomycetota bacterium | reverse complement strand
TCAAAGATCGCGGACATATTTAGGTTAGCGTACGAGGATTTCCCGGAGGATGACGCAACGTTGGAGCATAACCTTCCGCTCGGCGCCACTGCGGCAATCCGGGATACCGGAGGAACTGGAACTCGACGAATCATGGTGAGAACCTGGGTTCAGTTGCTGAATGACTGTCGCCTAGACAGTCCAAAGAAGCTTACGCCGGATGAGGTGGAGGCGATGGTCTCGGGAGCGAGTGAACAATTGCGAGAAGTGGAAGCGGAGGTTGTCGAGCAGGAAGGCGAATAAATAGAAATAGGCTGTTGATTCGGATGGCAAAGCTAGATCAACCAATAAAGTTAGAACACAGTACGCTTGGCTCATGCCAACTGGTGCGCACTGAGGGCGTGCACTGGGTGATCCGACAGTTCTCCACGCATGCCGAATACAGAATACCTCCGAGTCGCAGGTTAGAGTTCAGGCAAGCTGAACGTGATCTTGAACACATTGAGCAAGAGGCTGTCTTGCCTAGCGAACCGCCGTCGGTTTCTGGCGAAGAAGTACAAGCTGCTCTTACTGCGACGGCAATCACATCGTCGCGCGATCATGCGATTGACCAGTCCGCACCGTCCACGCCGGATGAAGTTGCCGGCACAGATCCATCGCTTTGGGTTCAATTGGAAGAATGGATTCAGAACGATGTGAAGCTGGATGATCGACACGTCGTGTTCTGTCGTCGGGTCTTCATCTCTCGACTATCGGGAAACCGGCTGTCACCAGCCGAGGCTCAGGATGCAGGTCGGTTGCTGACGTATGCCATGAAGCGAGGTTTTCGGCCGCAACATGACGTGGGAATTGAACGTACGCGATCCGCTATGGCTCCCTTGGACAACGAGTCCGTCTCGCGCGTACGAGCCGCGACATGGTCCGCGCTGAGCGATTGGACGACGAAGGTGGATCTTTTCAAACCAGAAGTTCGACAGTTCTGCAAGACATTAGCAACACTGAAGGAGAAAGGCGAGGAATTGCCTAACAAGCACTACGAGACTGCCGCGAAGATCTTGAACCGTTCGCTGGAGCTCGGATTCTCGCGCGAACACGTCTGTTTTGAGGACAACGCAGTTCCGCGCAGCGGGAATGGCAAGGCCGACGGAGGCGCGGACAAGCCAACTTCCTCAACAGTGGTTTCAACGGCTGCCTCAGTAACTCGCGTAGCATCCAATCACCTGGACACCGCCGACCCTCGGTTGTTACGACGCGCTATTCAGTCTCTGCGCACAGGACTCCCTCCGACTTGTATGAGCGAGCGGCCGTTGACAGTGGGATTCGACCAGATTTCGAAGATGACAAATCACTTCTTGCGGGAGACAGAAGAACACGGAAGTTCCATCGTCATACGTGGTGACTATGGACAAGGTAAGACTTTCACGCTCGGTCTTGTTGAGGAGCTGGCATTGGAGCAAGGATTCGCTGTAGCACGAACCGAAATCGATGCTGAGGAAAACAAGCTTGACAAGCCGCAGCACATTTATCGCAGCTTACTCAACAGTCTTCGACTCCCTGGAACGAATGCAGTTGGCGGGCGTGTTCTCGCGGAGGCAGCCTTTCAGGCCGTTCGGAAAGTCGCTGAACATGAGTCGAATGTCTGGCGACAGGCAACGGCGAGACGCACCTGGTTGAACGAACATCTCGGTTGTGAACCGCTGGCCTGGTTGTTTTCAGACCCTCAATTCCTCAATAAACCAAAACTAGTAGCAGTTCTGTCAGGCGAAAAACGCGGAACCGTCGGCGAAGCTCGCGCCGCCCATGTATTGCCGGGGTCAGCGCGTGATTGGCCTACATTTTTTGCAGGAACGCAGGGAGACGTTGGCAGCTATCTTTTGGCTGGGGTGGGAAGACTGTGCCGCCTGCTTGGATTCAAAGGGCTCGTGCTGATTCTTGATGAAATGGAAAAGTGGCAGGATTTGAACTGGAAAGCTCAATCTCGTGCGGGCAATTTACTTGGCGGATTGATTTGGGGAGCTACGGCGAGAGACGGAGAACGTGAATGTCGCAAGAGCGCCACTGACTTTTATTGGCAGGGCTCCGTTTGGAAGAACTGTGACCATACCGATTCGTTGGAACATAGTGGGTGGTGCGGAGGATTCCCATTCACCACTTCGCAATCTTGCCATGTCGGCGTCGCGATCGCTATGACTCCCCGAGGCGGTGAGGGACCCGAGTTGGAGTGGCAAAACTTCGGCTCGCTCGACTTTTTCGACTTACCTAAATTCGGCAAGCGAGCGCTAAGGGATTGTTTTCAAAAGACGGCATCCTTTTACACACAGGCCTACGAAGTGGATTCGTCCGTGCCAGTGGATGTATTCGAAGTTGCATATGCTCAGTGGCGAGATAGTGGTGATCTTTCGGCACGAAACGGTGTGATTTCAGTCATTGCAGCCCTTGACGACTGGCGAGGCAACGGCAGTAGGCAATAGTGATCGGAAACGTGTGGAATGGCGAATGAGGATCTTGAAGACTTCTTGATTCAGCATCGATTGTTACGGCAATCGTTGCCTGCAACCTGGAATGCCTTTTTCGCTCGATTTGGTACATTGCGTCCCGTTCAGATGGCCGCAATGCCGCGGATAGTAGCTGGTGACAATGTTCTTGTGACCGCGCCCACGGCT
>JACNKX010000172.1 GCA_014381825.1 Planctomycetota bacterium | reverse complement strand
GTCTGCTAGACCGACGTACTTGACGGTATTGCCGCAAACTGCTTCGGAGTTGATGACCGAAGCACGTTCAAGCGCGTCTCGGCGCTCCCAAGCAAACGCTTCCCTTGCGTCATCGAAAGGATGACACGGCTCGCAGGAGAGTCTCACCGCGTGAGTCGTGAACTCAACTCGGACGTGGACACTGAAGCGAGTTGGAGACTCGGATTAGCCGCTGAAGTTGGTCCAACCAACGCGAGATAGCAAGCCGAGAACGAAGTGCCGTAATGTCTTTCTAGCCGCCGTCAGGTACGGAAGCGCAGAGGGCGTCATGACGGCATCTTTAGTTGCTGGTTTCGAGCCGAGAGCGGTAGTGTTGGGCGATCACCTTTTGCTGGTCAGCCTGAACAGATTCAGCCCATGTCGCGAAATCACCGGACATACGCTGGACGATTTCAGGGTGCTCCGTCGCCAGGTCAGTCTCTTCAAATGGATCGTCAATCAGGTCGTATAGTTCCCACTGTGACGACGCTTTCTTTTTCGCCTTGATGGTGCGGACGATCTTGTACCGTTTCTCGGTCCACGCTTGCATGCCATTGCAATGAAAGCCGATCGGGCTGCTTCGCTCGGTTACCCGTCCTTCGATCAACGGAACCAGGCTGATGCCGTCATACTCGCGGTCGGTCGGCAATGGGATCCCGACTGCGTCAAGCGCGGTCGGAAAATAGTCGCTCGTCACTGCTGCGAAATCGGTGCGAAAGGGTTGTTTGATTTTCGCCGGCCACTCGAGAATACCGGGCATGCGAAGCCCCCCTTCGTAACAATCTCGCTTCCAGCCACGAAAGGCGCCGGCAGAACCAATCGGCGTGTAGTTGAATTTTCCGCCCTGTGCATCGGCAAACTTGATGTCTTTCTTACCCTTTAAGTTGGGTCCGTTATCACTGGTGAACCAGAGCATTGTGTTTTCGGCCACGCCGAGTTGGCGTAACTCGGCGCGCAATGCACCGACCTGCGTATCAACGGCCGTGATGTTGCTGAAATAAATCTGTTCTTTCGGATCACAGTCGGCATACTGCTTCATCAGCTCCGGGTTTTTGCCGAGCGGTGTGTGGACGTTGTGAAACCAGACAAGCGCCAGAAATGGCTTCTCGGCCGAAGCCTGCTGGCGGATAAACTCTATCGCCTTGTTCATCACGATCGCAGCATCGTCGCCGCGCAGTTTGGGGTCATTTTGTGCTTCCTCCAGCGGGATGTTACGTCCGTTGTGCCAGTAACATGCCTCAATGCCGCCTTTGCCAAGCTTGGCATAGGGATCATGAGTCACAATGACGTTGTGAGTTGAAAAACATTCCTCGAAACCCGCTTTCCATGGCGGCATGACATGCGAACCGGATGTCTTGGGATCAAAGCCACCGACATGCCATTTGCCAAAATGTCCCGTGGCATAGCCTTTTACCTTGAGTGCCTCGGCGATGGTGATTTCTTCCTGAGGCAGGTGGCCTTCGTCAGCCCGCATCGGATTGCTGATGTTCATCCGCCAATTGTTTCGTCCGGTCAAGCACGACGCACGCGTTGGGCTGCATACCGAAGCTGTGGCGTAGAAGCGATCGAAGCGAATTCCGGATGCGGCCATCGCATCGAGATTTGGCGTCTTGATGTGTGGATGTCCGTTGTAGCCAACATCGCCCCAGCCCTGATCGTCGGTCATGACAAAAATCATGTTGGGCCTTTGACCTTCGGCGTGAACCGATGGATCCAGCACCGAACATGACGCGACGGCAGCGCTTAAGAGGGCGAAGAATCGTAATGAAAAACGCTGGTTCATCTTCTTGCTCAGGTCGCTACGGTGTCAGTCGTTTTCGTCATAGAAGGAATAGTCCGGATGGTTGTAAAGTTGCTTTTTGGCTAGCTCGCTAGTATCCGGGTTGCTGGCAAGCCACTTCTTTCCGAGTTTCGATCTCCAGAACGGATGTCCGCTCTCCAAATGAGATGGTAGACCACGAATGCGTTTCTCGAATCGTGCTCGCTCCGCCGCATGATCGGGAAGATCATCGACTCGCTCGTAACCACGACCGAAACGATTATCTCCAGTCAAATAGAATCGCCCATCCGGCTTGCCGTAGAACGGAGACCGTGCCTCCAACAGATAATCTTTGGTTCGAAACACTTGGACGGGGCCTGTGTACGCGTAGATCCATTGGCGGTGCATATCGGTTTGGCCTGTTAACAGCGGCAATTGGCTGTTTCCATCAAACACGACGTCTGTGGGGTGCTCGACTCCGGCCATGTCCAACAAGGTAGGAGCGATGTCGGCAAAGTCCGTGAGTTCGTCGGTTTTCCCTAGCCGTTTTACGCCTGGACCCTTCACGACATACGGCACGTGCACTCCTCGTTCGACTCCACGATCCTTGGCTGTCACAGCCGTGCCGTTGTCGGCACAGAAAATGAAATACGTGTTCTCATAGATGCCCAGCTCTTCCGCTTTGACGATCAGCTTGCCGATCAACTTGTCCATGTACTCGATTAAGTTGACAAAGCGTTGTTCTTGTTTCTCGCTGTATTCAGCAAGTGTTTTCTTCTTTTCCTCTTTGCTCATGCCGCTCGTATCAGGCTTCGGAAGCTCGATATCCATCACGGCGCCGGCGTCGGGTGTGGAGGAGTAAGGCCCGTGCGGAATGACGGTCGGCCAGTATGCCACAAACGGTTCGCGTGCTTTCGCTTTACGCTCCATAAAGTCCATGAGGAACTCGCAGCGTTGATCGGGTCCGAAATCGTTCTCTGTGACTTGGACATACTTGCCGTTCTGAATCATCGACGAGTACCAGTAGCGCACGTCGGGCAGTTTGATGTCCTTGCGTTGGCCGCTGGCGATCACGTCGATTCCAAAGTGGCCCTTTATCTTGTCGGGTCCCTCATACATGCAGTACTCGTCAAATCCCACGTGCTCTTCCCACGGCTCCTTGGCACTACAATGCCACTTCCCGGCGACTGCTGTTTTGTAGCCACCCTCGCGCAGCAGTTTCGCCCAACTGTGTTGAGCGGTGAACAATGTGCCGCGGGAATCGAATGCCCACATGTCATTGCGAAAGGCGCCGGTGCGGTTCCCGTAGACGCCTGTCATCAATAGCGCGCGCGACGGTCCGCAGATCGAAGGTGCAAAACATGTGCGAAACTGAACTCCCTCGTCGGCAATCCGATCAATGTTGGGCGTTTTCGCTGTCCCCGGCTGCCCATAGCACGAGAACATGTCCGCACTAACATCGTCGGCCAGGATCAAGACAATATTCGGTCGATCGCCTCGCACGTCGCCGACCAAGAAAAGGCAAAGGCTGATGAGCGCAAAGGTGAGAGTTGCTGTACGTTTCACGATCATCAATCCTGTTATCTGTTACTGTCCGGTCAGGAACATTAGCGCGAGTTGGTGCGCAGAGCGGGTTTGCCAAACCATTGATTCATCATCAGACCAAAGTCCGACGCTGGTAAAACACGGCCTCGCTGCCTCTTCGCGGTTGTTATGGTTCACGTCTTGACCGTTCACGCTTTTTCCTCAGAGCGTCCCAGTCATCCTGCGGCTTGAACGATGGATCGCTGTAGTCCTCCCCGGCATGGCTCTTTTGCATGCTGTCAAGGTACGCCATCAATTCTCTGGTCATTGCTTCCACGCGATGGGGATGGCCGGAAGCAATGCTGCTTTCTTCGCTCCAATCTTTGGAAAGGTCGTACAACTCGCCGGCCGGCAACACCAGCTTGTACCGTTCCTTGACGAGGGTAGCATTGCCTCGTGCCCGAAATGGAATTGCCTTATCGCGCTTCTTGACTTGTCCGGTAAGGATCGGCATCAGATCTTGTCCATCGATCGGACGGTCGTCGGGCATTTGGTAGCCCGTCAAGTTTGCAACCATGGGAAAATAATCGAGCGTTGAGCAAGGCACGTCACTGACCGAATCGGGTTCGATTCTACCTGGCCATTCCGCAAGCGCAGGGACACGTACGCCACCATCGTAGAGGCTGCGTTTGCGACCGCGCAAGCCGGCAGTGACACCAGCCTTTTTCCCTTTGGGCTCTTTCCCTTCCGGTCCATTGTCGGAGCAGAAACAGAGCAGCGTATTATTCGCAACGCCCGATTCCCTGAGGCACCTGCGAATCCGTCCAACTTGCTCGTCGAGTTCAGTGATGCAGCCATAGTAGTGCGCTGCCTCGCCGTGGCCTTCGTACATCGCTAGGTATTCCGGTCCGGCTTTGATCGGTTCGTGCGGTGCGTTGAACCAGACGACCGCCAGAAACGGCGTGTCGTTCTTCACGGCCTGTTCCATAAACGGAACGGCGCGATCTACCACCACGCGGGCCGCACCACCGCGCAGGCTTGGATCATTGCCCGCCAGTGGCACGGCATCGTCATAAAACGGGTTCTTGTCGCTGCCCGGATCCCAGGTCGACACCGACGACTCGACGACAAACGAGCGGTCATAATCACGCTCCCATGGCGGCGCAAAGTTTTCGGCAGGCTTGCGACCGGGCCCTTTCGTCGAATGTGTCTTGCTTAGAGTTCCGACATGCCACTTGCCGAAATGCCCCGTGGTGTACCCCTTACTCTTGAGCATGCGCGCCAGCGTGATTTCCTGTTTCGGCAAATGCCCCACGTTGGCCGACCAGATTCCGTAGCGGTAATAGTGCCTTCCGGTCAGGAACGTACCTCGTGTCGGTGAACAGACTGGACCGCCCGCGTAGAAATGCGTCAGCTTTACGCCGTCGTTGGCCATCTGGTCGAGATGTGGCGTCTTGATGATTTCGTTACCGTTGAATCCCGTATCGCCATAGCCAAGATCGTCCGCCATCATCAGGATGATGTTGGGACGCTCGGCTCCATGACCAATCATGGTGATCATCGAGAAAAACAGAGCAAACGCCATTCGATTCACAATGTTCATTCCTTCCCGTCCTTTTTGGGCTTCCTCGCTCGCTTGGTAGTTTTTTCCTTCTTCGGCTTGTCGTCGCTGCGCCACTCCAAATACTTCCGCCGCATCCGGTTGTCCATGGCAGCTAACTTGTCATCCCAGGAAAGATGGCGGTCGAAAATTTTTGCAAACAGCGGATAGTTTCCTCCCGGCACGCACTGGTCCTTCCATGTGATAAGCGCCTGGTCATAGTGCTGCTGCATCTTTTCCAGCGCTGCACGGTGATCGGTATGAGCAACCAGATTGTTCATTTCGTAACGGTCTGCCGCGAGATGGTAGAGTTCCTCTTTCGGTTCCATCTCGTGCGCGTACGGCCAATGGATATACTTGTAATCCTCAGTCACGACCGTCAGTTCGTGAGTCGGTGCGTTGCCCCATGCATTGATCAGCAACATCGATTCCCGAACACGGCCCACCGGATTGTTGAGCAGTGGTAGCAGACTGTGACCATCCATGTTTTTCGGGACAGGGAGGCCGGCCAGATCGAGAATCGTCGGCGCCATATCAATGTTGCCAACGACGGCTTTGCATCGTTGGCCTTTGCCCGAAACCGGATGTCGCGGATCGTAGATGACCATCGGCGAACGGCTCCCCTCCTCATAGGGCAAAACCTTGCCGCCAAATCCGTGAGAACCGCAGTTGTAGCCGTTATCGGTCAGAAACAGAATCACCGTGTTGTCTGCCACGCCCTGGCGGACCAGTTCCTCCCGCAGTTTCCCCACCGCGACGTCGATCCCATAGACCAGCTGCTGGTACTTGCGCATCGTCTTTTGGAAATTGTCCGGCTCGAAATCGTTGATGGTCAAATACTGCCGGCCACTCTTGGCTTGCTCCGGAATATGAGCCGCCCCTAGCTGGTCGTAGTTCGGTGGCGTTTCCCATGCCGTGTTGGCGTACACCTCATCGAACGCCGGATCGGGTGACATGGGACCGTGCGGCGCTTTGAAACTGACCGAAAGACAGAACGGTCGTTTATCTTGTTGGGCAGCCTTGATGAAATCTTCAGACGCAGCGCCCACCGCTTGTGTCACGTGCGGATACTTTGCGGCGTACTGCAGGAAGAATTCGTTTTCCTTCGTTTTGTAGCTGCCTTGTCCCGGCCAGCCGCACCAGTAGTCAAACGAATCCATCGGAATGTCTTCGTTGTGGTGATAGTTGGAATCGCCGTCTTCGCCTTTGACGGCGAACCCGAATTTCCCAACGAATCCGGTGAAGTATCCTGCTTTACGCAGCACGACGGGATAGGATTGCTGCCATTTGTCGCGGCGAAGTGGACCGTGACTGAAGTTGCAACCTGTCTTGTATTCGTACATCCCCGTCATGACCTGGGCCCGACTGGCCATGCAGATCGATGTGGTGTCATAGGCCGCATCGAAGATCAGCCCCTCCGACGCAAGCTGATCCAGATTTGGCGTTTCGACCTGAGTATTTCCGGCATAGCCCAACGAGTTGTAGCTTTGGTCGTCGGTCAGCAGCAGGATGATGTTAGGTCGTTTATTCTCAACGGCCCAGCCACTAACCGCCGAGAGTGCGGCCCAGGCAAGGATCACCAGTGGAGTGAAAGTGTGGCGACGCATAAATGAAATGCCTTACTTGTTCAACTGAAGAAAATTGTGCAACTGAAAACGTTTGCAGATCATTTGGCGTTGATTTTCAGTGCGTACGCGTAATCGCACGGCGGCTCGGATGGCATTGTCACCTCGAGTCCCTCGTCGGTCTGACTCCAGGCAAGTGAACCTTCGTGCCCGAGCAGGCTGACCGACACGACGGTGAGTTCGTCCTTGGTCAGCGATCGAACGGTCAACTTGCCTTCTTTCGGCCAATCCAATGCGATGGCGTAAAGCGCATCACCCTTCGTCGTGAAGCGAATGTCTTGCGCCGTAAAGGTCTGTCGCCAATCCCATTGTTCTTTTTCTTCGCCCTTGTTGTTTCGCTTCATGCTGCGGGTGACGGTTGGACCTTCGGCGTGAGTCGTCCACGGCCGAGTTCCATAGATCGCTTCACCGTTGACTTTCATCCAGCGACCGATGCCACGCATGATGTCTTGTTCGCCTTGTGGAATGGAACCATCGCCCTTGGGCGTCAGTGACAGAAGAAAGACGCCGCCTCGGCTGACCACGTCCACAATACTGCGAAGGTGATAGTCGGCACCGTCTTTGTACTTCTTGTCATTGACGTAGCTCCAAGGATACGCAATCGCACGGTCAATCAGAAACCACGGCCCGACGTCGGTCGGCATGTCACGACCATTCTCATAACACTTCAGCCCGAACGGCTCTGGGAAATTGAAATCGCCACCGTGCTTGTTGCACACCGTGACCGGTCTGCCTGCCACAGTGGCCTTGTTGAAATATTGTGAAATCACGTCGAGCACAACTGACTCGGGCGGATGGTCGTGACGCATCGACGTGCGCAAACCATCAAACCAGACCATGTCCGGTTTGTAAGTGTCAACGACTTCCGTGATTTTGGCCTTCCACTGCTGCGTAAACTCTTCCGTCGTGCCAGTCCACTGGTTCCAGTAGAGTTCTTTGTATTGTGGATCGAACACGTCCCACTCTGATCGCATCTGCTCGGTGATGTCCTCTTCTTTCATCGCGCCGGTTGTGTAACCAAAGCTGCGTCCATGATGGAACGTAGCCAGTAGCTTCATGTCGTCGTGTTTTCGCACCGAAGCTGCAATCTCACCGTAGACGTCTCGCTTTGGTCCCATCGTGGCCGAATTCCAGCGGTTTACCTTGCTGTCCCACAAAGCGAATCCGTCATGGTGAATCAAGCATATGCCACCGAACTTCGCGCCGGCTTCATGCATCAACCCAACCCATTCGTCGGCGTTGAACTTCGGCGCTGTGAACATTGGGATGAAGTCCTTGTAACCAAACTTCTCCAGAGGCCCATATTTTTCCGTGTGATAGGAGAAGACACCCTTGGCGTCTTTTCTTGAGCCCTCGTAAAGATTGCGGACGTAGTCGGGTCCACCGTGAGCAGGCACGGAGTAAATGCCCCAGTGCGTGTAGACGCCGAACTTGGCATCTTTGACCCATTCAGGAAGCCCATTCGTTGAAAGCGAGTCCCACGTGGGTTGATAGGGTTCGTCGGCGGTTGCGCGAGGTGCCTCAACAGAAAGGGCAAGAGCAAGAAGGAAGGTGTAGCAGGTGATGTGTTTCATTTTGAATCTGTTTCCGTCATGAGGTGGGCGATCGATTAGCGACCATTAGCAACTGGTTGTTGTCTATTCACCACGAAACTCCGCGAACGAACCGGGCACTGTGGCAACGGCTTCGCGAAGCAGTTGCTGCATCTCGCGAACTCGCGACTGGTGCGCCTTGTCGTCGAAAAGGTTGTTTCGTTCGAGCGGGTCGGCCGTAATGTCGTAAAGCTGATCTCGGTCGTAGTAGTTCGGATAGAATTCTTTCGCCGGGCCCTCCGAACCCCGTCCGCCCGGGCGATCGGCCAGATGCGTATAGGGCCGCGACGGATTCGCAGGAAGCGTTTCGGGCAACCGGAACGCAAGGTACTTCCAGCCGTCTTTCACCACCGCTCGCGTGGCACCGATTTCAAAGAACAGGGACTCATGGATTTCGTCGTCACTTCCCTGAAGAACCGATGCAAAGCTTTTACCGTCGACCGTGTGTCGTTGTTCCTTGGGTACGCCACATAGCTCCATGATGGTTGGTGCAAAGTCGATGTTGGAAACATTGACTTGTGACTGCCGCCCGCCCCGGATGTATTTCGGTGACCAAGCGAAGCTCACCGACTTGATTCCGCCCTCATAGAGGGAGCCTTTTCCGCTTTCCACACCGTGGTCGTCAAAGAAGAAGACAATTGTGTTATCGAGTGCACCGAGTGACTTCAATTTGTCGAGCACGGCACCAATTCCGTCGTCGAGCCAAAGAACATCGCACGCCGTTGGTTGTCCCGATAAGCCGGCCTGTTCGACTCGCTGAGGAATCGTTTCGCGAGCCGGTTGGACGGCAAGTGGTTTATCCAACAACCCGCCCGCTGTGGCCAGCGGATCGCCGGTGTATTTCTTGTATCGCGGCCCCGGACCGTGGTTCAGTGTCGTCGCCATGTAAAGGAAGAACGGTTCGTCGTCTTGGTTCCATTGGTCCAGAAAGTTCAACGCACCACTCGTGATCCAATCCATGTTGTGGAATTCAAGTGCTTTGCAAGCGTGTCCAGGAAGATTGCCGTGGTAGAGGTTGGATGCGTAGTCGAAACCGCAGCTCTTGAACGCAGCGATGAGTTTTTGTTGTTTGTCGGAATAGTACTTTGCAACCACGGCATCCCTGGGGTCCGCATCGTCAGCGGGACCTTCATTGCGACCAGCGCCTTTCACCTCGATGACGTGGTTTTTGCCAACCGCTCCAGTGAAGTATCCCGCTTGCTGCAACGTGCGGGCGAGGTTCGGTGTCTCGGGGTCGATGTGGCAGTTCCAGGTGATGTTGACCTGTCCGTTGCTCTTTACTGTCTTTTCAAAACTCGACGATCGACTGGAATACGTTCCGGTTAAGACTGTAAACCGGGACGGCGTACATACGGGGCTGGTCACATACTGATTAGGAAAGACAATGCCTTGCGCGGCTAAACGATCCAGGTTCGGACTCAGATTACGCGGCTGGCCACGCTCGTCGCGACCTTCTGGCAAGAAGTTAAACTCCTGTCGCTCCTGGTCATCCGAGATGATGAAAAGGATGTTGGGGCGAGTGTCCTTTGCAGTCGCGCTATTCGGTTTGCTGGGATTTTCAACGGCACATGCGATCGGGGCGGTAACCACCAGCAGCATTGTCGCCATTAAGAAGTGTGGGATGTTCACTGGGATCATTTGCTCCACGTGGGGTTGGGGTCATCCACGATCACGCGGATTTGATCCAATGCGGATCCGGCGCCCAGATTCAGGATCAGGGTTCGTTTGTCAGCAGCGAGAATGACCGTATCTCGATCCGGCTTTCCCGGCGGGTCTTTCCGAGGCGCCTCAATGCCGCGACGATTCTGTTCATAAACACCCTGAGGGTGCCCCAATACAGAGTCCGATTCAGCCAGCTTTCGCGAACTGGCGATCAACCCCAGGATTGGCCTGTCAAAGGTGATTTGCCCCATTACCATCGTGCGATTGCGGTCGCTTGGATTGAGCTGCAACAGGTAGCTTCGCACGCGATTGGCAATCGCAAGTGAAAGGGCCGGCTGATCATGAAGCCGGCGGTATTCCCCTGGTTCCAAGACATCGACTCGTACCGATGACTCCAAGAGTACGCCTCGACGTTCCGGAAAAACGACAATATGCTCGCTGTCTTCAAATCGTCCGGGTACGAAATCGGGCCCGGGCGAGACGAACTTCATCACTCCGGTCGTTTGCAAGACTCCGGAGTTAATCGGCCAGGCTCGCTCGAATGGGTCGGTTTCGAAATCAACCGTTTCGATCGTCGATGACAATCGAGCGGCACGGATGGTCTGGCCCTCAACAATACGCCGCGCGGGGACGTCACCAGATTGCTCGGCCTGCGAATTCACTTCGACTTCGCCTTCAAACACCGAGACGTTCGTGAGCCCATCGTTGCCCACCGACACGCCAAAGTCGGTACCGAGATCAACCACCTGCAGCGCGGGCGTCTCGATGCGAAATCCGATCGCTGACTCCGGAACGTGGGCTGTCAGGATTCCGCTATGGAGTCGAGCCTGATCACCGCTAACGATTTCGAATTCCGCCGGTCCCTGCAGCGTTACCGAGACACCATTGGCAAACTTCAGTCTCGCAAGCCCGACCTCAAGCTGTAACAAACCGGCACCAACCTTCGTGCCGTCCTGTCGCTGCCGTACCCATCTTGCCTCAGACTGATGCACGATCTGAGCAATGCTCGGTGTAGAGGTGCTATCACTTCGATCGATTCGGCCAATCCACCAGCCAAGTCCGGCTGTCAGCAGCATACTCACGGCCACCGCGATTCCGATCATCCACCGGCGATGTTCACCCCATACCGATGGCCTGGTGACGGTCGGAGGTTCGAAATGTGTTTCGGCTTCGGCTTGCAAAACACTGTGCAGCATTTGCCGTTCGTAGTACGCCTGACGCGATTCCGAGCTGCTTTCCAGTTCTGCTTCCAGCCGCTGCAAGTCTTCTTGGGAAATCAGCCCATCGAGAAGCTCATCGATTAGTCTTGTGCATTCGTCTGGCCTCATGCGGACGACTCCTTATCGGTGCAGAGCCGCTGCAACACACATCGCTCCAAAGAGTTCCGAATTCGGTGAAGCTTGACCTTCAAAGTCCCAACTGTCCGGTCAATCTGACTGGCATATTCCTTGAGTGGCGTTTGATAAAAATAGCGGTGCTGGATGAGTTCGCGGTCGCCCTCCCGCAGCTTCTGCAGGCATTGACGCAACGCGTGCAGGCGATGTTCGAGATCCGTGGTCTTATCTGCCAGCTCAGCGGCGATGGTTTCCTGAAGGGTATCACTGAAGACCACCACGGCGCCTTCGCGAGCACGTTTCCGCCGATAGTTAGCGACGTGGTTGCGCGCAATCCGGAACACCCATGCTCGGAAGTTCGTGCCAGGAACGAAATCTGCCCGCTTCTTCCAGAGAGTTGTACTGACTTCCTGCGCAACATCAGCCGCCCCGGAATCGCCCGGCAACAGCGAATTGACAAAGAGCTTCAGCGCAAGCTGATGCTCGGTCAGTAACGACACAAACCCAGCTTCTCGATCGTCTGCATCCATAAATTGGCTCTCTACAACGTAATGTCGCGATCAGCTCAAGGTTAGCAGTCTTTCTCGCAATTATCTGGACAAAGAGATAAATCGATTCTGTGCAAGACAACTCGTCATGTGATTCGATCGAGTGGAGCGGTAGCGCCTGTCGGAGCGAAATCAGTGGCAGAATTGGACATGCGAAGCCAATTTGGATAGGGTGCCAATACGACGCGGGACGGATCGTATCCTCCACCGTTCAATGCACTTCCGAACTGATTCAGTGCGATTGGAATACTGCTAGAACAGGGTAACGTTCTAGCAGCCCGTGCGTAGTCGATGAGCCTCCTGTCCAAGCCTCCGGCAGTCGCGCTTCCTGAATGCGAAAGGGCTCCGAACCGCCCTTAGCCGCTCAGATACCCGCTTGTTTCCGTGACAGCGGGTGCGTCATGTTCAGAAGATTGCATTCGACCACAACTCGCGGCGGTGAATCAAAACCGATGCGCCGTAATTCGCGTGTCAGTTTGATCTTCGCGGTCTTCGCAGAAGAACAGACGACCGTGAAATGCGCAGTCAAATCTGCACTTCAACTTTCTCGCTGCGTGCATTCGGTCATCGCGACCGAGGCCGTTTGGGAATACGGCATGCGCGCACCGGACTACGAAACCCGAGTTGGTTGGTGACCGCGAGTTGTCGACACAGTTCGTCCCATCAATCGGTCGGTTGATGGCATGTGTCACGCTCGATGGGTTTCTGACACAATTTCTTGTTCTGGGCAGCAGGCGAATGACTTGATGCCGCTCTTCGGCGAACTCATCACCGCTTTGGCTGCCTCGGGCCGAGCGACCGATTTGGCGAGTGGGCTTTGAATTGGCGATCGCCGATGTCAGCGGCGTATTCGTTTGACTGGAGTCGCGAATCGCAAAGAACGATCTACCGGTTCTCTAACGCGTAGAGATTTGTTTGCCGGTTTTGCGTCCCAGAGTTTCACCGCTACGATGCCGAACTGTCGCGACGACAAATGGCAAACAGACGTCTCCCAAAGACAGCGGAGAAAGCAATGACGGCGGCCGGAAAAAAAACGATGACAATTAGAAAGGCAAGCATAGCATTATCGCCCGGAACGGGAAGTAAGGCGAACAATCCTACGTAGAGCATAAAAAACAAGCCCGTCGCCGCGATGAACGTGGTGGCAATGCCGACGAATTTGGAGCGAAGCCACCCGGCCAGACCCACCCCAGATAAGAGCAACATCAAACCAAGCATCATGGAACCCCCAGCGAACCCTTGCATTTGTTGGAAATGCGTTTTGAGTTCTTTGGGGTCGAAGTCCTTAAAGATCTCCATTCGCCAGCCCAAAAAACAAGAAAACAGCGAGATAATGAACGCGATC
>JACNKX010000005.1 GCA_014381825.1 Planctomycetota bacterium | reverse complement strand
TTTCAAGCGGGTGGTTGTGGCACTTGGCACACCCGATCGAGAGGCCCAGAAAAGCCTGGCAGGCATTTTCAGTCAGGTCTTCTGGTGATTGGTGCAACGCGTAAAAATTCGTCGCGCCGTTTTCGACCGTGCTGCCCTGAGCCGTCAAGACTTCGCGGACGAACTGGTCCCACGCTGTGTTCTTTTCTACATGCCCCCGAATCCAGCCGTAGTAAGCTTTGATCGCTTCGGGTCGAAGTCGATTGCCATTGAGTAACAACAAGTCCGACCACTTATACGTCCAGTAGTCGACAAACTCGGGCCGATTCAACAGTGATTCGATCAACTGATTGCGCTTGTCGGGATTGTCGTCAGCGAGGAACGTTTGGACTTCCTCTGGCGTGGGCAACTTTCCGATTGTGTCGATAAACGCTCGGCGGATAAACGTCGCGTCGCCACAGAGCGGGGCAGGGGGGAGTCGCAATACTTCCAACTGCTCGACGAGCAATCGATCGATGAAGTTATCACGAGGCTCGTCGGCAAACGAATCGCCGGGCAGGTCATTGGCGTAGGGGACGATCATTCTGGCGATCACAATCTGGCTGGAAAACCAGGATGTAATGGCGCCGACTCCATGGCCCACGATCGTCACCTCGCCCTCATCCGAGACATGGGCAACCGCTTCGTCGGCCGACGTAAACTTGCACCAATGAGTCACGTCTTCGACGCGACCGTCGCTATAGGTGGCTCGCACCACGAGCTGTTGGGTATCGCCTTTTTTGAGCAACGAGACGTCGGGCAATATCTTTAGTTCGGCGAGTCTTTCGTCATCCTTCGCTGGTGCCCGGGCTCCGTCCGCCAGCCAGTCGGCCAGAACCTTGTAGTCGAGCGAATTGACACCCACTCGCAGGCCGCCCTTGTGCGGGACAACGGCAGTGGGCTTCACCAGGAATAGCGACGCCGCTGGATCGGAGAGTTCGATCCGTCGACCTCGTGATTGCTTGGTAATATTGAAGTAGTCTTTCGCGGGATCGTAGCCGCTAAGAGATAGACGAAACCCTCCCTTACCGGCCAACGCGCCGTGACAAGCACCGGAATTGCAGCCAGCCTTCGACAAGATTGGCAACACGTGATTGCGGAATGACCAAGCCGGTGGCGACTGGACCTCTTTCACGTGAGTCGTCGCGGTTGCCTGCTGATCCCCAATGGTCACCGTGACAACCGCTTTCCCAACGGCCTGAGCGACCGTCGCACCCTCATTAACGACAACGACCCTTTCGTCGCTCGATTTCCATTGCGCCTCCGCCAAGTCGGGGGAACCGACAAAACGGTCACCCTGTTTCAAAATCGGAATCAATTCCAATTCGGAGAGCGGGCCCGAGAGCACGACTTCACTCGGGATCAATTCGAGCGTCGCCGGTTCGGCGGCCAACTCGGATCCGCTAAGTACGGCCATGATGAGGATCGCTGGGCGAACAACCGCCAACTGAATGTCTGCGTAACGAGTCTGAACGCGTTTTGGAGTAAGCATCTTTTTGGTAGCTAAGGTTTTTGAAGTTTTGGGGCCAAGATCACCAGAGAAAAGATCGCCAGAAATGAACGAAACATGGGTTCGACGCGGACGCACCAGCTAGAACAGCTCGTGCACTTCGCGTTTGCCAAAATCGACTAAGGGGAAAGGACGACCGGCCGGACCCGGCAAGTGAGTTTCCAGATCGAGCCCCAGGCTGTGGAAGATCGTTGCCGCGATCTCGGCGGGACCGACCGGTCTCTCTGCCGGTACACCTCCGACCGGATCGCTACGGCCGACGGCTTGACCGCCTTTCACTCCACCACCGGCAAAATAGCAGGTAAAACACTGCGGCCAGTGGTCACGGCCACCCGCTGGATTAACTTTGGGTGTGCGTCCAAATTCGGCCAGATTGGCGACCAAAGTTGAGTCAAACATGCCACGCTGGTCGAGGTCCTCGATCAACGCGCTGTACGCCTGATCGTACATCGGCGCCACAATGTTCTTCATACCTTCGATCGACGTGAACGGTTTGGAACCATGGATGTCCCAAGTGATTTCGTCAAACACGGTAAGAAATGTATTGACGGTGACAAAGCGAACACCCGCTTCCACCAAGCGGCGAGAGAGCAAGCAGCACTGACCGAAGCGATTCATGCCGCATCGTTCACGGACTTTTTTAGGCTCCTTGGTCAAGTCAAACGCGTCGCGCGCCTGAGCACTCGTCATGAGTCGAAACGCTGCGTTGAAATTCCCGTCGAGTAGCGAGGCGTTTTCGGTTGCCTCAAAATTCTTGACGGTCTGGTCGACAACGTCTCGCATCTTTCGCCGTCTCGAAAGTCGCGCTTCGCCGATCTCCGCCGGTGGCAGCAAATCGGGCACTTTGAAATTCTCCTGGGAAGGATCCGCCATCAAGGCGAATGGATCGTACGCCTTGCCCAGAAAACCTCCGGCCTGTCCGTTGGGGAGATTGCCGCCTCCCCGCCCCATGGTTTGCGGAAGGACGACAAATGGCGGCAGATCGGGCTTGCGCCCGCGGATGTACGGGAGTCCCGCACCGATGTGAGGTGTGTTCACACCGCCAGCGAACAAGCGTCCCGTTTGCATCATTTGCCAGCCCGCGTCGCGCACGGCAGCACCCGTGTGGTACACCGAACGCACC
>JACNKX010000149.1 GCA_014381825.1 Planctomycetota bacterium | reverse complement strand
CCTCAAGTCGTTGCCACCAAGGACCAACTCGACGAGGGGACGCTGGTACTCAATCATCAGCAATTAGTGAACGAACTGGCAAAGGTTGCCGCATTAAAAGCGAAACGACTGGCGCTTCAAGAAGATTATGAAACAACGAAGCTCAAGCTGAACGACATGAACGAACAGGAGGTGAAGATCGCCCAGGTCGAACGAAGGGCCGAGGAAGCAATCGAAAACCATCGGCTTGTTGTGAAGAAACTGGAACAGGCACGAATCGACAAACAATTGGAAACGGGACACATCTCGAACCTTCAATTGACGCAAGCCCCAACACTGATGGGAAAATCGCTCAGCCGGAAAGGGAGTTTAATCGTATCCCTTGCATTGGTTGCGGGGTTTCTCGGAGCGGTCGGTCTGGCCTACGCCTCCGAACTGCTCGACGAATCTTTGGGAACGGTCACCGACGTTGAGGCGAGTCTAGGGTTGCCAGTACTGGCCTCGCTCCCGCGGACTCGGTCACACCGCCTATCACTGGGTTAAACAGACGCGACACGCAGCACGCACCGTCTACTACTCACTTCGAGTTCAAAAGAGACCGAACAGTCATGAGCACAACCGCCACATCAACCGCTTCGCCACGCACGAACCGTTCGTCGGCGAAATCATCTGAGACGCTCAGCCAAATACAATCTCTCGCTCAACGAATTCAAGCCATGCTGTCAACAAAGAGCGCTCAGGGCCGAGTCATCGGCGTGACGAGTTGCGTTCGTCGTGAAGGAGTCAGCGTTGTAGCAGCCAACCTTGCCATTTGTGCGGCGGATCTGTCGCCTGGGAAGGTGCTGCTGGTCGATGCAAATCCAAGGCGCGCCGCAGTTGCAAGCCGATTCGGTGTCAGGCCATCTCCCGGCCTTGCCGACTGTCTGTCGGGCGAATTGGCGGCTCAAGAGTGTATTACGGGGACGACTCACGAGAATCTGTTCGTCCTCCCCGCAGGACCGAGTGACCCCCATCCAGGACGATTTGCCGATGCACGCGCAATCCATTTGACGGAGAACCTTCGGCAAGACTTCGAGCTGATCGTGATCGACCTACCGCCGGCCAGCGAGATGGACGAGACGGTTCTGGCGTCGCAATTGGTCGACGGGTTTCTTCTTGTTCTCGAATCAGAACGCACCCGACGACAAGTCGCTCAGCGCGTTAAGCGTCAGTTCGAACAAGTCAACGCCAGAGTACTAGGAGTCGTTTTGAACAAACGAAAGAATCACATTCCAGGGTGGTTGTATCACCGATTGTAAGCCTCACGCTCTTCTTTTGGCGATACGAACAAACTGCCAATTCGATTTCCCGCAGTTGCGGAAGGGAAATTAAAGATGTTTCTAATTCGATTGTTTCAAAGGTCACGAAACGTTGGCGATCTCCGAACGTCTTTGGAATTTCGCCGCGCGATTAATGAAGAGCGGATGCGAGTCGACTGAAACGGTTCGTGCTTCTCGATCGTTGTTTTCGATTGTTCCGATCGTGGTTACGTCTCAAAGATTCAACCACTCGCCGAGGCCTGTCGCCATCGGATTCGACTGATCGACCGAGCAGGATTGTTGACGTCGAGAGAAGTCGGAGTATTGCTTCCCGGTACAGACGCGACAGGAGCGGAGAAGGTTGGACGCGACATCGCCGATCACATCGATAGCGATGGGGGTTCGCTCCCTAAAACGATCTATGTGTATCCAGAAACTGGAACTCAAGACAACAACGTTGTCTCCGCTTCTGCAACGCTTAGTTCGCCCGACGACCTACTCGTCGAGCCGCTTCCATGGTGGAAGCGCGTGTTCGATGTTTTTGGAGCCGCACTTGGGTTGATTCTCGCGACACCTTTGATGGCAATTGCCGCGATTGCCATCAAGCTCGACTCCGCAGGCCCCGTGCTATTCACTCAAGTCCGAGCAGGTTTGGGTGGGAAGCCATTCAAGATTTACAAGTTTCGAACGATGATCGTCGGAGCCGAGGAGCTGAAGCATGCCTTGCGAGCTAACAGTGAACAAGACGGCCCCGCCTTTAAGATCAAAGACGATCCGCGAGTCACGAGTGTGGGACGTTATCTGCGTCGAACGTGCATCGACGAATTCCCGCAGTTTTGGAACGTGCTGATCGGCGACATGTCGCTAGTGGGGCCAAGGCCTCTACCCTGCGACGAGTCGGAGGAATGCGAAAACTGGCAGCAAACGCGACTCTCCGTGACGCCGGGATTGACTTGTATCTGGCAAGTTTCGGGCGGAATGCGTATATCGTTCGTCGAGTGGATGCGAATGGACATCCGCTACATCCGGTCGCGCCGTTTGCTATACGATCTGAAACTGTTGTGGGCGACGCTGATCGCCGTCGTCTTTCACCGTGCGTCTCATTGAGAGAGAGCCATGCCCGAGACGCTCGCGGACGTCGACGCAACGTTGCGTTTCCCGCAATTGCCCTCGGCCCTGATGTCGAGGCGAAGACGCTTATGGCATCGGTGTGTGCTGCGGGCAATAAGTCCGCTTCGTTTGCTTGGCCCAACGAATCAAAACGCCTTCGGCATCCTGACCTACCATCGAGTCGCCGACGGCGTCGGGCCTGATCCTGCGATGCTGAATGTATCGCCCACGCTGTTCCGGAAGCAGATCACGGGCCTCCTTCGCCTCGGCTACCGACCGCTGCCACTGCGGACGCTCATCGAACAACGAGAGAATCAACAGCGTCTGTCGTCGCACACCTTCGCGATCGTGTTCGATGATGGCTTTTACGACGTCTATCGAAAGGCGTGGCCGATACTTCGCGAGTTCGCTGTCCCGGCGACGGTCTTTCTGGCAACGCGCTACCTCGATTCGCATGATCGCTTCCCTTTTGACGACTGGTCCCAAGATGACGTCGAGACCGCGCGTCCGCTATCAACGCTTGAATGCCGCGAGATGCTGGATTCGGGGCTGATCGAACTCGGCTCACACACCCATAGTCACGAGGACTTCCGAGATCGGCCTGTCGCGTTTCGAGCTGACCTGAAGGAGTCCGTCGATACGCTGAAAGCAAACTTTCAGATCGCAAGCCCGACGTTTTCCTTTCCTTACGGTTTCACATCGCCTGAGCTAACCGACATTGTTCGCGATTTAGGGTTGCTCTGCGCCCTTACGGCCGACTGCCAGCTCGTCACGGCGAACGACGACCCTTTCCAGTGGGGCAGGTTCGGGGCAACTAATCTCGATACCGCGAGCAGCTTGGCTGCCAAGCTAGGTGGCTGGTATTCAACCTGCCAAAACCAATGGCGCCGCGCCCGTTCGCGATAAAATCTCTCGGTCACGGTCGAGCCAGAGGCACGACAGTTGTGCGCAGCGCAGCCGCGGCATGGTATCCTGTTGCAGCTGCTTCCCACTATGCTCCAACCCAACGGTCACCATGAGATCCCTGCTCGCCGCTGTATTCTTGCTCGTACTCACGTCGCCGGGCTTCGCAAAGACGAAGACCTGGGATGGCAAATACGAAACTGGCAACCTCAAAGTCACAATCGTCTACTTTGTTCCATCGGATCGAACGCCGTTACCTGACTGGCGAGAACGCGTTGACTACTATTGTCGACGGATCGAACTGTTTCACGAACGCGAGTTCCAGGGGCAAACGAAACTGACGACGGTCGTACATTCCGAACCGCTCGTATCCGAAGCAAGTACTGCGCAATTGCGTCGTGGAGATCAGAACGCAATCTTCTTTAGGACACTTAGTGAATCTGACCGACGACTCGACTTCGGCAAAGGCGACCGTAAGGCGTTCCCGATTCTTCTTGCGTTGAGTGAGATCAACTGGCGACCGTTGGACGACTTCTATCGCCTGCATCCCGAGAACGGCAAGCTTGCGTTCGAAGGCCATATCAACAAAGAAGGACACCACTTTCCTTTTGCAACCTCAGGTGGCGCAAGAGCTACGTATATTGCGGACCGAGGTGTTGGCTGGGGCTTGGTGAGCGCCGATGGCTGGCGTGTCCCCTATCGAGGTTCGGATTGCGTGATCTATCACGAAGGCTGCGGTCATACCGTCGGCTTGCCCCATCCCGAACCGGGCAATGGGTCGGTGATGAGCGGGGCACAGTATCTCGGATGGATCTCCGAGTCTTGGATAGACAAAGAGCAGAAGTCTCGTCTTGGCTGGATCCCACAAGACGTTACCCCAAACGAACAAATCGAACTCTTCTCTCGTTTCCGGGCGATCCCCGATCCGGCCACTCCCAAACCGCACCAAGAAATACGCCTCGCGCTTAATTGGCCCGAGAATGCAAAGGTCAAGTTGCTGAGAATTCGATTACAAACGGCGATCGGGAGCCCGTGGATTGAAGTACCACAATCATGGACAGGCAACGCGCCTGCATTTGCAACCTTGGGCGAGTTTGATCGAGCGATACCGATCAGTTATCGCGTTGATGCCGAGCTTGAAAGCGGGGTGACGGCGGAACTATGGGGCTATTTGCAGGTGCGTAGCAATCCGCGAATGAATCCCCAGCCACTGGCGCTTTCTTCCGATCTAGCGTTGGCCAGCGAGAGTGGCAACAGTGCGAAAGTAATCGCAGAGCTGCCCACAAACGAAGTTGACCTGTTGGCTTTAGTCGATGTGGACACAGGCTGGATGCAGGGCGAGTGGTCTAAGGACGCGAACAAGTTGCTGAGTCCAAAGCGGCCCGGGGCGAGGATTGAACTGCCGTACACACCCCCTGAAGAATATCGGCTTAAGCTAGTTGTCGAGCCGCTGGATCTACCCCACGGCCTGCTGCTCGGCCAACGTTCGGCAGACAATCGATTCGCCGCTTTGTTGAACTTCAGCCGCGACGAACGAGGACAGTCCGCTCTCGAGAACATTGATGGACGTAATGTGGGAAATGACTCGACGTTTCTTGGAAAGGTGTTCCAGCAGAACAGGCTCTCGCAAGTCATCGTTACGGTGAGAGAGCAACAGGTGATGGTGGCAGTTGACGGAAACCTGATCATCGACTGGTCGGGCGACTCGTCACGACTGTCTTTGTCAGACTATTGGAAGACGCCAAATGATACCGCACTCTTTCTCGGTGCCTACGATTGTCGCTATCGGTTCCATCGGGTAACACTCGAACCGATCAGCGGCGAAGGAAACATGCTTAAGAAAAGTGAATAAGACGCATTCGCGCACACCTCGCGAAGTTTACGATTGCCGGCAGGATGGAGTTATCCCCCGTATTATCCTCTCGTTCGTAGCGCAACTCCGCCGCGCAAAATCGAGTTACGGCCAAGACCGGCGGCTTCCCGAAATACGGTTTTCTACGGACCAGACAGTCCTGGATCAATAACGCCATGCTCGTAACCCCGGCTTCAAACCGCAGCAATCATTACACGGCGTCGATCTTCGCCGTGATGACCGGCTTGCTATTAGCTGGATTGGGGTACTTCAACCATTACATCCTCGTCGCCTTCCCACTCGTCGCGGCTGTCTATTGGTATATCCGCCGACGAACCAAGCGGCGAATGACCGTCATCAAGGCGCCGTTTCCGGAGGAATGGGAGCATGGGCTGCAGACGCATGTCGACTTCTTTCTTGCGTTGGACGAAACGCAAAGACAACGCTTCCGGAACCTCATCAAGGTGTTTCTAGATGAAGTGCCAATCACGGGCGTTCGCACAGACGTCGACGAACTGTGTCGGGTTCTTGTAGCCGCCAGCGCAGTCATCCCCATCTTCGGGTTTGATGATTGGGAGTATTCCCGCCTGGGAGAGATTCTGATTTATCCAGGCGCGTTCGACGACGACTATCGTACCGACGATGAAGCTGATCCGAATACTCTTGGCATGGTTGGCGTTAATCATCTCAGCGGCGTGATGATTCTCTCCAAGCCGTCGCTGATCGCAGGATTTGCAAATTCAAAGGACAAACGAAACGTGGGCATCCACGAATTCGCTCATCTCGTCGACAAGGCAGATGGTGCGGTCGACGGGCTGCCCGCTGGGATTCCCCGCGACGTCGTACATCCGTGGATCGAGTGGGTTGGTGGCGAACTCAAGCGACCCGTCAACGGCAACGACCACATCGATGACTATGCCTTCACCAACGAAGCGGAATACTTCGCCGTTTTGACGGAGTACTTCTTCGAGGCCCCAGAGGTTTTGGCTCGACGAGATCCCGAAACGTACAAGATGATGGAGGCCATGTATCGACAGAACACCAGAGCATTATTGTCGCGGTCTCTCCTGCGACGGCCGAAACGAGTCGGCCGCAATGCGCCCTGTCCTTGTGGCAGCGGAAAGAAATACAAACGCTGCTGCCGATCGGGGCGTAAGATAGGACTGCCAGTGGCGACGTAAAGCCGAAGTGAACGTGCTCCCACTCCGGCAGTGACAATAGAGAGTCGCCGCGTCAGTAGGTGAGTTCTGATCCGACGTAGCCAGAAATGCCGGGCTGGTACAACTGATTGCCGGCTCTGTTATCCAGATGTTCACGGTATCGCTTGTCGGTGAAATTCAAGACGCCGAAGATGATCGTTAGATCATCGTACGGACGATAGAAGGCTCGAAAATCAAACGTGGTAAATCCGGGTGTGGCCTGCTCGAGAAGTGATCCGCCGGCAACCCGGTCCTGGTCGTCAACGATGCGGGCGAGAAACTCAGTTCCCCAGAGCGGATCGGGCCCAGCTGCATTAAGACGAATCCCCAAACGGGACTCCAATGGAGGAATCTGGGGCAATGGTTCCACGCCGGGCGTCTGATCGAATGCCCCACGTCCGAATCCTGCGCCGGAGCTACTGCCAGGCGGTTCCGGCAAACTCGGTGTGTCAAACAAGAGTTGATTAAGGGTTTGGTTGGTACCTTCGACATACATCACGCTTCCAAACAGCGTGGCGGTTGAAGTCACGTCCCATTCGCCATAGGCCTCTCCGCCCGCGAGTGTCACTTCCGGGGTGTTCACAAAGACGGATGTAATGCGTTCTGAACTTGAAGTAGGGTCCACGGAGAATCCTTGCGACGTGATGTAATCATCAATCCAAGCGTAGAACCCGCGAATGCCACCGCGAAAATTGTCTTTCGTAGTCCGCAAGCCTATATCCAGTTGCTTCAATCGCTCTGGATCCAGAAACGGATAGCCTTGGACTCGGTTCAGGCCTTGCTGCAGAAGCGACTGGAACGGACGCATCGCGTAGAGTTCCGTGGGCGTGGGTGGCCGCTGCGCAAGACCATAGCCCACGTTGGCGGTCAGCGTTTCGTTCAACATATAGTCGCCGCTTACGTACGCAGACCAGAGCGTGAAAGAGCTGTCACGATCCGGGCCAATCACGTCACGTGAACTCGCTCCACCGCGTCGCGTAATTACTCCCGGACCGGCGCTCACCGAAACCCAATCAACACGACCGCCGGTCTTGATCTTCAAACGGTCACTTGCCGCGAAGACCCATTCACCAAAGAGCCCAGGATTCGTGGATTTCGAGTCGGGGAGTAATGTAATTACATCCTCGGTCGCCGTACGGAAACCACCGCCGCCGGCTGGACGAATCTGAATTTCCGTCAAACTCTGTTCGTAGTGTCGTACATCCGCACCGAGCGTCGTCTGCAAAGTTTCGACATTACCCCACGTAAACGCCGAAGTGAATCCTGTTGACGAAACATCGAAGTCGGTCTCGCTATTTCGTGGTAACGTCAGCCCGCCTCTCGGCGCAGGAGCGTCAAAAACGCTGTTGAAGAGCGATTGCTTTGAGGCCCGACCACCGCTACCCGCGGCCCGCGTGCGATTGTACCAGCCATCAAAGCTAATGAGATCGATCCAAGAGTGATCCGTAGACTTCAGGTTCAGGGCGAACCCATCGGTCACGAGGAAATCGATATCGGTAAACTGTCCGGCGAGTTCGACGTCGGTTTGATCCTGCCGCAAATACCGAAACTCGAGCGAAGTGTATTCGGCAAGATCAAGGCCGATGGCCGCGTTCAGGTTTCGTGAGTTGTAACTGGATGGGATACGCTTGCCGCCTCCATCGCGATAATCCGACCCGGTCAAATGGCCGTAGTACACCGACGCTCCCCAAGCCTCGCCACCGGTTTGCAGATATTGGCTCCCGTTCCACTGTTGACCATTTCCGTTGTAGTTCAGCGACGTACTTCCCTCCCACCCAGGGCCATATTCGTAGCGAGGCGTACTTTTCGTCACAACATCAATGAAACTGAACCCGGGTCCGTACCGAGAGGAATAGGGACCATTAATAACAATGACGTCGTCGATAATCTTCGAATCGATCTTGCTCAAGATAGAGTCGATATCTAGTCGCGCGGGCACCCAGAAAGCACCATCAGCGCGAGCCAGATACTGCCCGAATCGATAGCCACGGATCCGGGGATCGCTGATGATGGGGCTTCTCTGTTGCGTGTACACACCAGGATTTGTATTCGACCGACTAAGCAAACTGCCGGCATCGGTCGTGTTTCGCGTCATCGCCTCAGCGCCGCCAACAACATTGGCGCTCGCGGACGATGCAGCGAGTTGACGCTCCTCGCCCGTTACGTCTGCGGTGCCCCAGGCTGTTGAAAAGGGACTTGGAACAACGCGTACTTCCTGCAATTCGAAAAGATCAAGCTCCAACAGTGCCTCCAACGGGTCATCATCTTCGTCGGCAAAAGGCTGCTCTACTTCCGTCGGATCGGAAACTAACACCATTCGCGGACCAACTTCGACAGGTCGTGTCGAGCCAGGTGACAGGCCTACCTCAGTAGCTGTGGCACCGCAGACGAAGACAAACAATGCTAGCAACAGCGGCCCTCCAAAGACCGTTCGCATAAGCCTAAAACTGCCAGCAGTCGCGCCATCACAGAGGTGGTAATTGGCACGATCGATATGAACGGACTCATACATATAATCCCTAATCGTCGGTTCAATCGTTGTAAGCGAGCAGGTTTGGATTGTCCGTCACAATCGGTGCGATCGTTACGGTTTGCCGATCGGGCGACGTCACCGACGGGTTCAAAAGGGTATCGCGTCAGCGAGCGCATACTCAGTGCGATGTTGCCAAACGGCAACGCAATGAACGTCCGCAGCAGATTGAATAGGTTTCTCGAGGGACGCGCGATTGCCCTATAGTGCCTGCCTGCCACCTCTTATCACCAATCCGACATCTGAAACATGTCCTCGGTGTACCGTTTGCGTACAGGTGAATCCGAGCAAGCAACGAATGGATGGGTGAGGGGCCTGAACAGGACGCGTGTTATTCGCGGAAAATCTGCTCATCTTTCACTGGCTGGGGCATAAACGCGGTCGATGCTATTCAACTCACTTCCATACATCCTGTTTCTCTTCGTCCTGTGCGGGCTCTATTATCTATCGCCGCGTCGGTTTCGCTGGGTGTTGCTGCTGGTGGCCAGTTACGCGTTCTACATGTGCTGGAACGCGTTCTACATCGTGCTGATTCTTGCGTCGACGGCCATCGACTATAGCGTCGCATTGTTGCTAGGCAGGACCGAGTCACGAACTCGCCGCAGGTTTTTACTGGGAGCAAGTTTGCTTACCAACCTCGGTTTGCTGTTCGTGTTTAAGTATTGGAATTTCTTCAACGACGCGGCGGCCGATCTCTGTGCGGCATTAACGATTCCGTGGTCAGTGCCGAACCTGACCGTTCTTCTACCGGTTGGGATTTCGTTCTATACGTTTCAAACGCTCAGCTACACGATCGACGTGTATCGTGGCCGAATCGAGCCGGAACGTCATCTCGGGCGATTTGCTTTGTACGTATCGTTCTTTCCTCAACTGGTTGCCGGACCGATCGAACGCGCCGAACGTTTGCTGCCGCAACTTCGTGAGAACCATCGCGTTGAAGCCGAACGCTTTCTGTCTGGTGGCTTACTGATCATGTGGGGCCTGTTCAAGAAGGTCGTGATCGCTGATCGACTGTCGGTGTATGTCGATGCAGTTTACGGGAACGTGCCTGAACACAACGGCCTAACCTATTTGCTTGCCACGTATGCGTTCGCGTTTCAGATCTACTGCGACTTTTCGGGCTACTCCGATATCGCGATTGGTTCCGCACGCTTACTCGGTATCGATTTGATGACGAACTTCCGTTCGCCGTACTTTGCTCGTGATTTACAGGACTTTTGGCGGCGTTGGCACATTTCGCTCTCAACGTGGCTGCGCGACTATTTGTACATTCCGCTTGGCGGGAATCGGCTCGGCAATCTCCGCACCTATGCGAATTTAGCGGTGACCATGTTACTGGGCGGCCTATGGCACGGGGCGAGTTGGAATTTCGTTGTGTGGGGTGCGTTACATGGCAGTGCCCTCGCCCTGCTGAAGGCGACGGGCCCGCACCGCGAGCGATTCAAGGAGAAGCTTCGCATCCCGCCGCCAATAATGGTCGGCGCCCAACTGTTAGCAACGTTTCACTTCGTTTGCTTGACCTGGATCTTCTTCCGCGCGGCGACGGTAACTGAGGCCCTGCAAGTTGTGGCTGGTATCGCGTCCGACTGGGGATCGCCGTTCATCGAAGCGTTGCCGCTGGCTCATGCAGCGTTCGGCATCGTGGTGATGCTGTGCGTCGAAGTATCGCTGGCTTACGGCATTCGATTGCCGACTCGCCTGCGACCCGTTCCGATTGCCACGAATTGGATTGCCTTCTACGCGCTGTTCTTTGCGATCGCCCTGTTCGGCGCAGAAGCCGGCCGACAGTTCATCTATTTCCAATTCTAGTGAGTGCCATGGTTCGTAACTTTGTTCTACTGATCGCGTTTACCGGCGGCTTGGTACTTCTCGACCGAGCGATCGGCACAGCCCTTCGTGCGGCGTACGATCGAACGGTCACGGGGGAAGCTGGCGGACAAATCAACGATGCACTCCGTCACGCTGGACGTGACATCATCGTCTTTGGCAGTTCGCTCGCACGGCACCAGGTCGATCCGAAAGTGCTTGAGGATCACCTTGGCCTCGCCGCGTTCAACGCCGGTTGCAACGGTCAAGACATCTACTACGCCCGTATGCTTGAATCACTGCTGTTACAGCGGCAATGCAAAAGTCGGCACTTCGTCTACGTCCTAAATTGGCGAGATCTCGTTCAAGACGATCTCGAGCGATCTCGCATGTTCTCGGTCTTCGCCGACGAATCGCCAACGATTCGCCAGATCCTCGCCCCGTCACTTAGTCAACAGATCAAACTGCAATCGCACGCCTATCGATTCAACACACTCGCTGTATCGACCGTGCGGCAGCTACTTGTGCCAGAGCACGAAGGAACGGATGGTTTTGTCGGAATTCCGATCGAATACGAGCCGGTTTCCACTGACTTTGCTGACATGGATCATGACCTCCGCGGCGGCCTCACTTCCAGCGAACGGCAGGTGATGTTGCAAAAACTGAAGCTGTATCGGGACTTTTCGGATTCCGCGCAGCGCCAGCACATCTCCCTAACCTTCGTCGTCAGTCCAACCTATCGCGACGGACGAACTAGAGGCCTCGGTGAACGGCAGATACTGAATGAGCTGAGCAAGGTTGCCGACGAGACGCAAGCCAACTTCCTTGTCCTCGATGAAACAACGGTTCCCGCGTTCCGAGACGTCCTCTGTTTCGGTGATCCTCGCCATCTCAACGCTCGCGGAGCCGCTCTCTTGTCGCGACTACTGGCTGAATGTTTGGCGTCCGGGCCAGACGACGTTGCCAAGAAGCAACGCGACGATGAATGACTTCTACCATTTTGGGGAGCCACACTTGCCGACTAAAGTCCTATCTCATGCAGATGACTCTACTTAGGTCTGTCGGACAAGATTTCATTCACATTTGGCGTTCGGTTTGCTTCCCTTCGACACAGGGCCTCGCGCGCCTACAGGCAAGGCAATTCGAAGCTATTGAACTTTGGAAATCTCTCGGGCACTCACATTTATGAGAATCGTTGCGAACGCCACCACCGATTCCACCACGATCGACGAGGCCGTCGCATCCGCGGGGTCGATAGATCGGTCGCGCCACTTCGCGGTTGGCGGCGATGTCCGCAATGCATTCCTGGCCGTCCTCGACCAGGGAATCGTTAGCGGTCTGAGCTTTGCAACCAGCGCGACGATTGCGACTGCTTGTGGACGGACGGGGCTTGGAATTGCACATCTTGCTCTAACGCTCCTCTATCTGATGATGAACGTTCAGGGCGAGTTACTAAACGCGCCCTACACGATCTATCGGAGTCGCAAGCGAGGCAGTCGCTTGCACGCTTACTCCGGAAGCGCGTTCGTCCATCAATCCATTCTCGCTGCTGTGGGTACGATTGCCGTGGTCGGTCTCATCGGCCTGAATGCTATCGGGATCGGCCCGACCGAGTTGACACCGTCGCTGTGGGTACTGTTGGTCGCGAGCCCGTTCTGCCTGCTCCACTCGTTTCTCCGCAATTTTTCGTTTGCGGCGTTTCAGTTTCGAGTCGCCGTGGCAATGGACATCGCCGCAGCGGTATTGCAACTTACGACACTGATCGTTTTAGTCCAACTAGACATGTTGACCGTTCCGCTGTTGTTCGTCGCGATGGGAATGTCGTCGTTCGCAGCTTGTGTCGGATGGTTCGTGGTGAAGCCGGAACCCTTGCGCTACGTTCGGAAACTCGTACTCAGGCATTGGCATGAAAACTGGTCGTTCGGCCGATGGGCATTGTCGTCGCACGTCGTCGGATGTGCAGGCAATTACGTCCTACCTTGGCTGCTGGCAATTGTTCACGACCAAGGCGCGACCGGGACACTCGCGGGCTGTGGGAAGCTGAGCGCACTGGCAGCGACCTTTGTCGCTGGAGTCGCTCACTTTCTGTCGCCAAAGGCAGTAGCCGCCTATACCGAGCAGGGGGCGACCGGATTGAAGCGAGTGCTGTTTGTGGCTGGCCTCTCATTCGTTGTAGCAGTCGGCGGATTCTGTGTCTTCGTCGGGATCACGGGAGACTTCCTCCTCGTCACCCTGTTTGGCGATGACTTCGTCGGAACAGGGCCTGTCGCCCTGATACTTTCGTTGGCTGTCCTGGCCAACAGCTTTGCAATTCTTGGCGGCACTGGTCTCTGGGCGATCAATCGCCCCGAGGCGAACCTGATTAGTGATGTCATCGCGGTGACGCTGACCTTGGGCACAGCCGCAGCGCTAGTTCACGACCACGGAGTGCTGGGCATCGCGATCGCCACGGTCGTTGGCGGAACGGTCGGTACCGTCGTTCGCGGCATCACCCTGGCAATACTCCTGACACGTGTTGCAAGAAAGGGCGGCCGCTAATGCAACAGTCCGACTCACTCGAATTGGTCGCCCAGCCGGACGAGTCGCGTGCGAGCTTCGTCCTGCTCTCGTTCTTGATAGTCGTCTTCGCAACGGCATTTTTCGTCAACGAAGTCGACTGGGATGCATCAACCTACGACAACTACGCCGCCTCCCCGGACGATGCAGAGGACCAAGTTGCTCTTGGCAAGAGTTCGCGAAAGATATCTTACTTCGCAATCGGCATTCTCGGAGCGTTACTGTTCGTTCTTCCGAGTCGCCAACAGATCAGCTTCTTCAATCTTCCCGTCGCGCTGCTCTGTCTTTACTTCTTGTTCTGCCTCGCGAGCTTTATTTGGACGGACGCAGCTTGGCTGACGACCAAACGGATGGTCATCGCAATATTTGGTGTCCTTGCGATCGTTGGAACTGCGAAGCATCTTTCAACTCGCGATATCATCGATGCCTCGCTCGGGATCGGGACGATCCTTCTCGCGATTAGCCTTTGCGTGGAACTCAGCCTCGGTACTTTCGCGCCACAATCGAACGAGTATCGATTCGCAGGTGTTGTGCATCCGAACACACAGGGCGGTGCATGCGGATTAATGGTGATCGCGGCTTTCTTTGGCATGAAGGCCTCGCATCGCGGGAAGCTGATTTACCTTGGCTTCCTCCTGTTGGCTGGTTTATTCATGATCATGACGAAGTCCCGCACGTCTGTCGCCGCTTGTTTGTGTGGCGTTTCCGCAGCTTGGTACCTCGTCGCCCCTCGTGACAAGCAAACACTCGTCGGTCTTGGACTGCCAGTAGCAGTTTGTTCTGGTCTAGCCGCCTTATTGCTGTTTGGTGCGGAACTGACGAGCAGCGCGACCGCCGCGGCGCAATTTGGTCGCGGTGCGGAAGCCGATCTATTGACCCTAAACGGGCGCATCCCTCTGTGGACGAGCTTGCTTGAGCATGTTGCCGAACGACCGATGCTTGGCTTTGGATACCAGGGTTTTTGGACACCCGATCGGATTTACGAAGTCTCTCTCGAACAAGAATGGACCGTGCCCAGCGCACATTCGGTGTTCCTGGACGTTCTCCTCAGCACTGGCTTAGTTGGCGCGACGATCTTTGGGCTGGGCACAATCGTCGCGTTCCGACGCATCACGCAGCATTGTTTGCAAACCGCGGACCCGACAGATGGGTTCGTATTCGCAGCGTTCGTTTACGCGATGATCGGCGGTATCTTCGAGTCAGGTTTCTCGCAGCCGAACGGATTCGAACCGTTTATCACGGGCGTCGCCTTGATCCATGTCATGTCACGACGTACGCGAACTGAACTAGCCGGGGTAGTGCCGACCCACGAGACGGATCCACTATCGAACTGGGCTGCGGTTGCAGCGGGAGGGCTCGCGCAGTGCGAATCACCGTAATGCCCCTCTCCGAACTCCAGGCTCACCATTTCGCGGCTTGGTCGAGAATCCAAGACAGCGATAGGACGTTCGCAAGTCCTTTCTTCTCGCCCGAGTTTGCAATGGCGGTCGGCTCCACACACGATAACGTTTGTGTTGGCGTGTTCGAACAGAACGACGCCGTTGTCGGGGTCTTTCCGTTTCAACGTGGCCGTAACGGCGCTGGCGAGCCCGTTGGCGGTGACGTCTCGCAGTTCCATGGCGTGATCATCGAGCAAGGTGTCGATTGGGATATCGACCAGTTGCTGCAAGCCTGCAACTTAAGTTCTTGGTCCTTCGACCATCTCCCCACGTCGCAAACGCCGTTTCAATCGCATCATCAACACGTTGGCAGTTCTCCATTCATCGATCTAACAAAGGGGTTTGCGGCGTACCGTGTAGAACAACAGAACTCAGGTCGAGCGATTGAACAGGCGAACCGCAAAGCCAGAAAGCTCGAGCGCGAGGTCGGACCTTTGCGATTCCAGCTACACGATCCATCCGACGAGATCTTTCATCGTCTGCTCGCGTGGAAATCTGAGCAACACCGCCGCACGAACGTTGTGGATGCGTTTCAGTTCGAGTGGCTGATTCACTTACTCGATCGAATCCGGCGGACGCAACAAGCGTCCTTTGCGGGAGTGATGTCTGCACTTTTCGCGGGCGACCATCTGGTCGCCGTTCATCTCGGCATGCGGAGTAACACGGTCGCTCACATCTGGTACCCAGCCTACGACGTTGAATTCGCCAAGCATTCGCCAGGTATCACCTTGCTGTTGAAAATGGCAGAAGCGTTCGCGGACGCAGGCGTGCAGCGCATCGACTTCGCAGCTCGCCAGCAAATCTACAAAACACGATTCATGAGCGGCGCGATCCCGGTGGCCAAGGGAGTCGCCGATCGTTCGCGACTGAAGGCTTGCGTGCGTAGAAACACTAACGCGCTCCGCGAGCGAGTGAGGGAAACGCCTGTGGCCGCTCCAATTCGAGGACCTGTCCGACTGATTCGTCGTGTCGGCAGGTGGTGGGCAGATCGATGACGGAACCTCTGATACCGGAGAAATAGCATGCTTCCAACCGAAACAACTTTACCATCGGACTTGCGAACCGCGACAATCGTGCCGCGCGTACTGCGCCGCATACGAGCGAAAGGGTTAGTACCGACGTTGCGTCGCGTGTCCTTCTTGCTCTACGAACTGTATTGGGAGCGGCGACTCGGCATCGATACAGCGGATTGCATTCCACGAGAATTCCTCAGCGAAGATCCTGCCAGTATCGGATACGACCCCATCGGCTACGTTCAGCTGGCACTAGCGTTGCGCAACGCCGATCTAAGTTCTCCGACCGGAACGTTTATCGATTACGGATGTGGAAAAGCGCGTGTGCTGGCCCGCGCCTCGCAATTGCCATTCGAGCGGATCGTCGGAGTCGAGCTGTCATCGGACTTGTGCGACGAAGCCCGAGCCAACATCGCTCGACTGTCTCCCCGGACAACCTGCAAAGAGATCAAGGTCGTCAACACAAATGCAAAACAGTTCGTTGTTCCCGACGACACCAAGAACATCTTCTTGTTTAACCCGTTCACCGGCCACGTCTTGGAAGGCGTCGTTGAACAGATTCGTCAGTCACTCGAGCGTCAGCCTCGCGATCTGACGATCTTGTACATTCTGCCTTCGGCGTCAGCGGACATTTTCTCGCAACAAGAATGGATGAAAAGTACGTTTCAACATTCGTGGAACGGATTAAAGCTGCACGTGTATCGCATACATTCCCCGCAAAACTGACTTTCAAACGTCATGTCAGAACAAACCAATTCAACAATACGTCCAGTCAACTCGCTCGATGCGAGCTTACTCGATCGTTGGAATCAGCTCCAGCGCAGTAATCCCGCGTTAGACAGCCCGTTCTTTAGCTCGTCGTTCACGACGGCGGTTGCTGCCGAGCGGAGCGGCGTTGAAGTAGCTGTGATCGAAACGGCGGGCACCATCGTCGGCTTGCTCCCTTACTGTCGTCAGGGGCGAAACATCGCCGGTCCGGTGGCTGGCTCGTTTACGGACTTTCAAGGACTGATCGCCGACCCGAACGCTTCGATCAACATGCGTCGAGTGCTGCGAAGTGGCCGGCTGTCTGCCTGGCAGTTCGATCACTTAGTAAGCGGAAACGATTGCCTCAAACCATTTCATTGGGCCTACTCCGAATCAGCATTTATGGACCTCGCAGGTGGATTCGAGGCATATCGAGAATCGTGTCGGCAGCATGGTGGAAAAGAAATTGCCGAGGTACTCCGGAAGGCACGCAAGCTAGACCGCGAAGTCGCCCGCGTCCGCTTCGAGCCAGAAACAACCAACTGCTACGTGCTCGACACGCTGATCGACTGGAAAAAACGACAACTTCGACGGCAACACCGTTCCGATTGCTTTCGCGCGGCGTGGGTTCGACCCTTGCTGAATCGTTTGCTGCACACGTACGGCGAAACCTTTCGACCCATGTTGTCGGCGATGTACGTCGGTGACGAGTTGGGAGCAATCAACTTCGGATTGCGAAACGGCCCAGTTCTGCACGGTTGGATCACGGCATTCAACCCGAAGTTCAGAAAGTTCTCGCCCGGTCTGATGCTAATGCTGAAGTTGGCCCAGGCTGCGGAGTCTCTAGGAATAACTCGCATCGACATGGGACGCGGAGACGAATCATTCAAGCGAGCACTTCGTTCGGGGGCAACTCACGTGGCCGAAGGCGCTGTCGACCGCCGAATCGTCGCGGGTGCTTTACGGCATTCGTGGGTGCGAGCGAAGAAGTTGGTCCGAGGCACGCCCTTGCAAGTTCCCGCCGAGCGACTACTCCAGCGACTACGTTACGCCAGCGGGATGTTGACACATTCGCTGGATTCGGGGAGTTGATACACGATGCCTACAGCGGAAATAAACACCAACTCACGCTTCAGTCTCGTTCCACGTAGATTGCTCGAAAGCTTCGCCAAACGAGGAGTGCGCGGCACAATTCGTCGTCTCGGGCGGGCGGCGAGCAGTTATTTGCGTGAACGTCGACTCGGAATTCATACAACAGGGAGCATCTCCGGGGACGAACTGGATTTTGACTCGGCAAGCTTCGGGTATCAGCCAGTGCCCTATGCATCGTTCGACGCAGCCATGCGACATGTTGAAATCCGGCCTAACGAAGATGTTTTCATTGATTTTGGTTGTGGGATGGGGCGGGCCGTCGTACTCGCCGCAACCTACCCGTTTCGACAAGTAATCGGAGTCGAGCGATCGGGCTCACTCAGCCAGATCGCCCGTGACAACCTACGCCGCGCCACTTCAAAGCTTCGATGCAACAACGTGATCATCGCGACACAAGACGCACGCCACTTTGAAGTGCCAACGGAAACGACCCACATTTTCATGTTCAATCCGTTCGATGAACCGATCGTTACGACCGTGCTAGAGAGAATCCGCGACTCGCTCGACGTAAATCCGCGCAACCTATCGATCATCTACGCCCTTCCGCAATGTCGCCCAGATCCGCTCGTAGATGTTCCTTGGCTCGTGTTGAAGCACAAACTTGAAACCATCGACTCGGACTGGCAACGGCTGGCTATCTACGAAACTCGTTGAATGATCGCGACGATTCATGCAAGTCAAACTCACAACTCCAACACAGCTGTCGCAGGAAGAGTTCGCTGCTTGGGCGAGCTTTCAGGAGCAGTCACCCGAATTCGACAGCCCGTACTTTCGTCCGGAGTTTTCGCAGGCCGTCGCAGTGGTCCGGGACGATGTTGAAGTGGCAGTGTTGCTCGAAGACGAACAACCAGTTGGCTTCCTGCCGTTCCAGCGACTTGGATCGCGCGCGGGAAAGCCTGTTGGCGGGCGTTTGTCCGATTACCAGGCAGTTGTCGGACAGCCCGGTCTTGCATTCGACCCACGGGAACTCGTTCGCGCATGTGAACTATCGGTACTCGACTTCGATCACATGCTTGCGACCCAGACGCCATTTCAGCCATACCATCAATTCATTGACAAATCACCCTACCTTGACCTCTCCTACGGATTCGAGTCGTACCGAGCAGCACTGCGACAATCAGCGCGAATCGAGATGCGACAGACGTTTCGCTTGAGTCGAAAGCTCTCGCGAGAAGTGGCTCCCGTTCGTTGTGAGATTTTCTCTGAGGATACAACCACATTCGATATGCTCCTGCGTTGGAAGTCGCAGCAGTACCACGCAACTGACGTCACCGATGTGTTTTCGTTCCCGTGGACTACCGACCTACTTCGCGAGATCTGGAAACAACAATCCGATTCGTTTCGGGGTGTCCTGTCGGTACTATACGCGGGAGATCGACCCATCGCCGCGCACTTTGGAATGCGAGCCGGCGAAGTGTTGCATTGGTGGTTCCCTGCCTACGATCGAACGTTCGCAAACTATGGCCCAGGTCGTGTACTGCTCGCGAAGGTGGCACAGGAGTGTGAGTCACACGGGATCAAGAAGATCGACCTTGGGCGAGGTGTTGCCGCGTATAAATCGCTCGTGATGTCAGGAGCAACGGAGGTGGCTGTCGGAAGTGTCGACCTTCGTCCGGTGGCACGTTGTTTGCGTAGTAGTTGGCGATGGACACGGGAATGGGTTCGCAACTCGCCGCTTTACGGACCAGCACGCATCCCAGGCCGCATAATCCATCGAATCAGCGAGTGGATGCAGTTTCAGTAGCGCAACGTGATGTTGCAACACGGCAGCGCTCGCAACGAACACCGGAACTAGCAAAGGCAAGGTCGAACCGGACACGAATGAATATGGCTTCTCCGATCACGCAACGAACACTCACACGCTTTGCTCCGGCGGAGGACTCACTTCGCCGGACGATCAGCGATTGGGGCATTCGTGGCGTATCAGCAATCGGAGCTGCCGCTTGCCGCATGGTCGGGCCTCGCGTGGCTGGCCAGTTTGGAATTCTTCTATATCACCGAATCGCCAACGACATTACCGGTATCGAGAAGCCATCGATTAATGTTCCACCGCGTCAGTTTGAACGCCAGATCCGCGGTCTTGCCGAAGCGGGCTTTGTCTTTTGGTCGTTGCGTCGCGTGTTGGAACATGTCGCGAGGGGAGAACGAATCCCTCCGTATGTGATCGTCCTGACCTTCGATGACGGCTTTGAAGGCGTGTACAGAAATGCGTGGCCAATCCTACGTGAGTTGAAGATTCCGGCAACCGTCTTCCTCGCGACCGCCTATCTAGGCAGCAAACAACCATTTCCCTTCGATCACTGGGGGCAAAGCCACTCAAACTCGGTGCCACCGTCGGTGTATCGACCGATGACAATCGAGCAATGCCAGGAGTTGGCGGCTTCCAGACTGATCGAGTTCGGGGCACACACGCACACGCATGAAGACTTTCGCAATCGCCCCGACGCCTTTCGAGAGGATCTCCAAACGAATGTCACCGCGCTGAAAGAGATGTTACCTGTCACGGAAGTCGCATTCGCATTTCCGTACGGTACGCCGCGGCTTGGATTCGCCGAAGAAGCACTAACTCTTGCAGCTCGCGAAGTCGGTGTAAGCTGTGCGTTGACCACTCGGAGCTCACTGGTCCAACCGGATGAGTCGCCATTCGAGTGGGGTCGGTTCACCGTCTTCCCGTGGGACACCGGTGCCACGTTGGCTGCAAAGCTCGGTGGCTGGTACGGCTGGGCTCCCGCGATTAAAGACCGATTGCTCGGTCGACCGAAGCCCGCGCTGACGAGGACGAAGCGGATGCCCGGCGTTCCTATCGCCGCAGAGGCGATGGTTGCTCCTTCACAGCAGCGCCCAACAATCAGCGTCGTCGTACCAACTTTCAACCGAGCGGACTGGCTCGCGGATGCGTTACGTTCTTTGGTCCGGCAGCGAACGGACGACAAGTTCGAGATGGAGATCGTCGTTTGTGACAACGCCTCGACAGACGACACCGCAGCCGTCGTTGCAACCGCGGCGGAATCTTCGGCAATCCCAATTCGCTATTGCTTTCAATCACAACCCGGAGACGCACCCACACGGAACTTTGCATTGCAGCAATCATCCGGCGATTGGCTGGCATTCTTCGACGACGACCAACTCGCTCCAGAGAATTGGTTGAGCGAACTTTTCGTTGCCGCTGAGAGGACTGGCGGCTCAATCGTTGGAGGTGCGGTACAACTGGACCTCACCGCCGCACAACGGACCGAGTTTGGCTCTTACCTTCGCGAAGCGCTGCGAGAGACAAATCTGTATACGCAGCTTCAGCCCTATCTTCGCCGCGAGTTGCCTGGAACAGGAAACGCATTGGTCGCCCGCTCCGTCTTCGACGCGATTGGCACTTTCAGCGAGTCGTTCATTAACGGCGGATCTGACTACGACTTCTTCGCCCGTGCTCGGACAGCGGGCTTCGCGATGTGGTATACGCCGGACGCCGTAATCCGACATCGGGTTGCCCCAAGTCGCTTGTCGGCGGAGCATCTTCGCCTGGATGCCTTGTCCGGAGGCGCAGAACACGCGGGCGAAGTGGACCTTGAAGAACATGGGTTGTCAGGCGTGCTGGGGCGCGGCGCGGCTCGCGTTGGTCAGGCGCTTCTGATTCATGGTCCTTTGATGCTCAGTGCTTGGCTGCGTAACGATCGTGGCGGCATTCTGGGGCGACGTATTCGGTTGTGGCGTACCGAAGGATATCTCCGAAGGTGCATCGATCTGGTCGCTCCCAAGCTATTTCCACAACAGCGTTTCTTCGGCTCTTTGTCGTACCGTCACGGCCGACCGAACATTAAGGCCCTTACCAAGAACGTAACGTCGTGAAGCTACTACAAATCTATAATCAGTACCGCAGCATGTTCAACGGCGAAGAAGCCGTCGTCGAACTGACGGCTGAGCTTGTCGAAAAGAATGGCGGAACGGCTCGGCTGATGATGCGGTCGAGTCGCGAGATTGGGCCGTCGTTTGCATCGCGCGCTCGAGCCTTCTGGAGTGGCATCTATAGCAACGAGGCATATCAGAGCATGGAGCAGCTTCTAGCTGAAGATCGCCCCGACGTGGTCCACGTTCATAATCTCTACCCGCTGTTCTCTCCGTCAGTTCTGGTCGCTTGCAAGCGTGCGAACGTGCCTGTCGTTATGAGCGTGCACAACCAGCAGTTAACCTGCCCGCGGGCTGATCATCTGTACCGTGGCAACATCTGCGAGAAGTGTGTTGGTGGCGGCGAGTACAATTGCGTTCTCCGTAACTGTCGCCAAAACATCTTTGAAAGCATCGCCTACGCCGCGCGCAGCAGATACGCCCGCAAGCAGAAATTATTCCACGACAACGTCACGCTGTTTCTCGCCGTGAGTGAATTCGCCAAGTCGCGGTTGGTCACGGGAGGGTTCGACGAGGACCGCATCGCTGTTCTTCGTAATATGGTGGCAGCGTCATCGGGTCCGGTTGACGCATCGCAGGGATCGTACGTCGCATTCGCTGGAAGAATGAGCCAAGAGAAGGGGCTTCATACGCTGATCGACGCGGTCGAAGGCATCCCCGAATGCCCGCTCAAACTCGCTGGAAGCGGTCCGTTGCTGGAAGAGCTGAAGCGAACCTCGCCCTCCAACGTGGAGTTTAAGGGGCAGTTGCTCAGCGGACAAATGCGTAGCTTCTATCGCAACGCTCGCTTTGTTGTCGTCTCCAGCATCACCTACGAGATGTGTCCGCTCGTGATCCTAGAAGCGTTCAGCCATGGCATTCCGGTAATCGCGTCTCGATTGGGAGCACAGCAGGAGTTGGTCGAAGACGGAGTAAGTGGTCTGCTGTTCGATCCTGGCAACCCAGAAGACCTGCGCTGCAAGATGAAGCAGTTGTGGGAAGACCCACTTTTGTGCCAGCGACTTGGGCAGGCCGGCTACGAACGCGTCATTCGCGCACACAGCGAAGAGAGTTACTACGAACGCTTGATGGGAGTTTACGGTCGAGCTATCTCGATGGCTGAGCAAGCGGCGAACGCCTCAGCCGCGAGTAACGCCAACATCGCTTCGCCCGATCCACTTGCGTGCGAGGGTCACTCATGAGCCAACAATACGACGTAAGCCTAATCCTCTGTACCTACAACCGCGAGCACTGGATTGGCGACGCCATCCAAAGTTTGCTGAAACTGCGCACCGTTGACCGCCTTAGCTATGAAGTGATCGTCGTCGACAATGCCTCAACGGACAACACTCCCGAAGTGATTGCCGCGATCGCGGAGTCTGCGGATCGCCCGGTTCGATATGTGCGAGAGACGCGGCAAGGGCCGTCTGCGGCACGAAACCGAGGCATCGCTGAGGCGAGTGGCGAATGGCTGGCTTTTATTGATGATGATGAAAGGGCGGATCCGGATTGGCTGCTAGAATTGCTCGCAACGACCGCCGAGAAGGGAGTTCGCGTTTCCGGCGGTGCCGTCCATTTGATTTCTTCCGAAGCAGACGCGCAACCATTGCCACCGATGCTGGAGCAGGTGCTTGCGCCAGGAGGTCGCCGCAAATGCGAATGCCTCTTTACGCCAAAACACGCGTTGAACAGTGGCAACCAGATGCTGCATCGAAGTGTCTTCGAGGAAAACGGAGCGTACGAAGAATCTTGGACCGAAGGCGGCGAAGACACCGAGCTGTTCAACCGACTTTACGATGCTGGCGTCGAAGCGTGGTACAACCCCAAGGCCATCGTCCTGCATCTCGTCCCGCCGTATCGGACGTCCGCTGGGTACATCCAGTGGCTCTCTCTGCGGCAAGGCTGGAGCTTGGCAAGGAAAGATGTTGAAAAGAGTGGTTCAATCCGAACTGTAGCAATCGCGGCACTTCGCGGTTTCCGATCGGCCATGCTTCTACCGCTGCTGCTAGTCGCTTGGTTGTGTGGTGACTCAAGCCAGGTCCTCTACCGTCGATCACAACTGTGGCGCACGCTCGGCTACGTCCGTGGGACGTTGCGGTCAGTTGCTCCGAGAGTGTTTGCCCAAGAACAGTTTCTTTCGACTCTTGAGTTTCGTGGCGAACGTCAACAATTTGCGTAACCGCAATTCGATTCATTGTTTCTCATTTAGTCACAAGTACGATCGACACCCACATAACCAATTGAACTGCCGATCGGCAGCTAACTTTCCGCCAGGACGGGTTTGATGAAAGTTCTATTGTGCCACAACTACTATCAGCAGCCGGGCGGCGAGGACCGTTCGTTCTTCGACGAAGAATGGCTGCTGAAGTCACACGGCCACGAAGTCGTACGTTACACCATTCACAATGACGTGATCGACCAGATGAGTTCTCTGCAATTGGCACGGAAACTGGTTTGGAATCGAGATTCTTATCGCGAACTACGCGAATTGATTCAACGCGAACGTCCTGCGGTGATGCATTGCACGAATACGTTCCCATTAATGTCCCCCTCGGTTTATTACGCCGCCAAACGTGAGCGCGTGCCCGTTGTCCAATCTTTGCATAACTTTCGACTGCTTTGTCCCAACGCCCTTTTCCTTCGCAAAGGGAAGGCGTGTGAAAGCTGCCTCGGCAAGTCGATTCCACTTCCAGCCATCATTCACGGTTGCTATCGCGACAGTCGTGTTGCGAGCGCCGGAGTCGCGGCGATGGTTTCATTCCATCGCCTGATGCGAACGTGGACGCGAGCCGTCGACAAGTACCTTGTGTTGACTGAATTCGCACGCGGCAAGTTCATCCAAGGAGGATTAGCAGCAGAGAAGATGGACATAAAGCCGAACTTTGTTCATCCGGATACCGGACCGGGCGATGGTAGCGGCGGCTATGTGATTTTCGTAGGTCGATTGTCGGCTGAAAAGGGCATCGACACGTTGTTGTCGGCTTGGGAGCAGTTGCCTGGCGAGATCCGGTTAAAAGTTGTCGGCGACGGACCGATGGCGGGGCGTGTGTCACAAGCGGTGAATGACGATCCACGAATCGAATGGGTCGGCCGGCGCTCGAAAGAAGAAGTCGATCAACTCATACATAAAGCGTCATGTCTGATCATGCCTTCTATCTGTTACGAGACATTTGGTCGCGCGATCATCGAGGCATATGTCCATGGAGTTCCGGTAATCGCTTCGCGACAAGGCGCAATGGCAGAGTTGGTGAAGCATGAGGTAACTGGGCGATTGTTTGACGCCGGCGACTCAACAATGCTTCGCGGCGCGGTCGAGAGAATCTTCGATAATCCCGACGAATTGCTTCAGATGCGAACCGCGGCACGACGCGAATTCGAGCGTCTGTACACGGCGGAGGTGAATTACGAACTGTTGATTGGTGCCTATAACGAAGTCATCGCCACGTCAACGCACAATTCTCAGACATGCCAATCGCCCAACATCGAGCAATCGACCGCCGAAGCCTGACAAAGTCCGCTCGAACGCTTCTCAAATACAGATTCAGTCGATACGTCGAGACGTTACAACGCGACGGATCAGACGCCCGCCGACGATCTGTCCTCACCGAACTTACTAGCGATCGTGAATCGAATCTACGCCGCCGCTCTTCGCAAGTTCGAGTACGAAGTGCGACGCTAACAATTGCCCGCGAGAGATCGGCTGAAACGTTAGACCTGACCGAGCAGAAAACGCTGCTCGCAGTCGACGTGAACTGCGGGCTGACTCCATCTCGGGCACGCGTTGTGACCTATTCTTAAGCAGCAAACATTGTTTCCCGGAGATAGATTCATGAGCGTCGCCGTCATTACCGGTGCAGCCGGACTAATCGGTTCCGAAGCAGTACGGCACTTCGCCGATCAAGGGCTGGATGTAATTGGGATCGATAACGACATGCGAAGTCGCTTCTTCGGTGAAGAGGCATCCACAGCGTGGCAACGCATGCAACTCGAGAACGATCTTGGCGCACGATACCGCCACATTAGCTCTGACATACGAGACACGGATGCCATCGAGTCACTATTTCGCTCGTTGGGAGATGAGATCGAACTGGTCGTTCATACCGCAGCGCAACCTTCTCACGATTGGGCCGCGCGAGAACCGCATACCGATTTCACGGTGAATGCAAATGGCACGTTGAACATGCTCGAAGCGACTCGGCAATTCGCGCCAAACGCAGTCTTCCTCTTCACGTCTACAAACAAAGTCTACGGCGACACACCCAATCACCTGCCACTGCTCGAGCAGGAACTGCGATGGGAAATCGACCCCACTCACGAGTTCGCCCAAGGAATTAGCGAGGCCATGTCAATCGACCAGACAATGCATAGCCTGTTCGGAGCCTCCAAAGTCGCCGCGGATGTCATGGTACAGGAGTACGGACGCTATTTCGATATGAAAACGGCTTGTTTTCGAGGTGGCTGCTTAACGGGCCCTAACCACTCGGGCACTCAGCTTCACGGCTTCCTCGCTTACCTCGTGAAGTGCGCAACGACCGGAATGCCGTATACCGTATTCGGATACAAGGGGAAGCAGGTTCGAGACAACATTCACAGCGCCGACCTGATTAGTGCGTTTGACCACTTTTTTCGTGATCCACGCTGCGGTGAAGTTTACAACATGGGCGGATCGCGGTTCAGTAATTGCTCGATGATGGAAGCGATTCACCTCTGCGAAGAGATCACCGGCCAGCCAATGAACTACACCTATAGCGAAGCGAATCGCATGGGCGATCACATTTGGTGGATCAGTGATGTCTGCAAGTTTGAGTCTCACTTTCCAGGCTGGACGCTGCAATACGATGTTGCACGAATCTGCCAAGAGATTCATGCCAATAACGCGGAACGCTGGATGCAGACGAGTGCCGTATGATCGATCGAGGCAGACATAACGTCCTTGGAATCATGGTCAACGCCGTGGATTACGAGGCAGCGATACAGAAAATCGTCGATGCGGCGAGAGCCAGCCAACCACTCGCGGTGTCAGCGCTCGCTGTTCATGGTGTGATGACAGGCGCGTTAGATCGTGAACACCGATTTCGGCTGAATGGACTAGATCTGATCGTGCCGGACGGACAACCGGTTCGTTGGGCATTGAACCGATTGCACGGTGTCAAGTTATCGGATCGAGTGTACGGTCCAACGCTAATGCTCAAGACCTGTGAACGTGCAGCCGCCGAAGGGCTTCCCATCTTTCTGTTTGGCGGCAGCGAAGACTTACTGACGTCGCTCCAATCGAAACTCACCGAGCGATTTCCCAAGTTACAGTTCGCTGGCGTTCAAGCGTCGAAATTCCGACAACTGACACCCGAAGAGCGAGACGAAACCGTCGAGACGATTCGCAACAGCGGAGCCGCAATCACGATGGTCGGACTTGGGTGCCCGCGGCAAGAAGTATGGGCCTATGAGTTTCGCGAAGCGCTCTCGATGCCGCTCCTCGCCGTCGGCGCAGCCTTCAACTTTCACGCCGGCCTGCTGCCGCAAGCGCCGCACATGATGCAAGACTGGGGACTCGAATGGCTCTATCGGCTGGTGGCCGAGCCGCGACGTCTTTGGCAACGGTATCTGCTGCTAAATCCACTTTACGCAAGCATGCTCTGTCTACAGGCACTTCATCTCCGACGATTCAATCCCGATGATGCCGTCCGCCCTAAACGAGAGATTCTGTACGGCTAGCGTGGACTGCCGTCGAATACGTGCGACAGCAGAGATTCTGCTAGAGTTCGACGAGCTTGACTTCCTGATTACATGTACCTAGATTGCCAATACGGGTGAGCGATTAGTTGGCTCAGCACTTTGGCACTTTTCTCGGGGAACGCTGATGAAGTACATGCAAGACAACAATCCGTACCAAGCTGGCATCGGGGCAAACATACAATCAGCTGCACTCGCCGACGAATGGGAAAGAACCACCTTCATTCGCCGCACCTATACGCATCTACTCGGCGCGATCGGCGTGTTCGTCTTCCTGGAAACACTCATCTTCACGATGGTTCCCGAAGCGACGTTGGACAACATGATGCGGACCATGATGGGAGGTCGCTGGAACTGGTTGATCGTACTTGGAGCGTTCATGGTCGTCAGCTGGGTTGCTCGAAGCTGGGCGCAATCTTCCGCGTCGGCTTCGATGCAGTACCTTGGATTGGGAGCTTACATCGTGGCCGAAGCCGTGATCTTTGTACCGCTCCTTTACATTGCCCAAAAGTTTGCACCAGGTGCCATTCAGGCAGCCGGCATTATGACTGCGGTTGTCTTCACCGGACTGACGGCTGTCGTGCTTACCACGAAAGCCGATTTTTCATGGATGGGCAAATATCTCGCGTTGGCAGGAATTGCAGCCCTCGGATTGATAATCTGTGGATGTTTTTTCCAAGGCTTGCCACTCGGCATGTGGTTCTCGGGCGCGATGGTGGTCCTCGCGGCAGGCTATATCCTCTACGACACCTCGAACGTCTTGCACCACTATCGAACCAACCAGCACGTTGCAGCGTCACTTGCGTTGTTCGCGTCGGTTGCACTTCTGTTCTGGTACATCTTGCAAATCTTGATTTCACTTAGCGGGCGCGATTGACCTAATCCTGAGAGACGGAATCGAACAGCCATACGCGCGGTCGTTCCAAAGTGATTGGAACAAACCGTGTTCAGTAGATTTCGTGGTAGTGGTGTGCGTAGATCTCTTCGCATTGGGCGCGCAAACTCGCGTCGGTCGTGTAATCATCTCCAAAGCGATCGGCGCTCAGTACGCTAGGATCAATCCACGGTTCACGTTCACACACGATATCGGCGACGATTCGACCCGCGCCGGGCGAGCGATCGATGCCACCGACTCCGCAAGCGGAAAGTACAACTAGCCCGCGCAGGCCCGACGGCTCAGACAGGACTAGCCGGCCGTCCGGCGAAATGGTTGGCAAACCACGGCGTTCTTGAACGATCGTGGCGTCGCCGAGCGACGGAAAGAAAGCCTTCGTCGCGTCTCTTAATTGTTGGTAGTAAATAGGATCGGCTTCCAGCGAAGAAATCTCGAATTTCTGATCGAATTCGTCCATATCAAAACTCAGCGGTCGATAGCCATACCCACCGACCAATAACCCGCCGGCTTCATGCCGCACGTACACCTGCGGTTCAGTAAAGCGAACGATCGGTTGATCGGCGTAGACTCCCGCAACTATTCCCGTCACGAACGCTTGATGACGAACTGGAACAGCGTGCAAGTTCAATCCAAGGCGTTGTCCAAACTGCCGAGTCCAAGCACCAGCCGCCAACACAACCCATTCAGCTTCGATCGTGCCTTCATTTGTATTCACACCCGTAACCCGACCGTTCTCGACGACCAGTCCCGTTGCTTCCACATGCGTGTTAAACACGACGCCTCGATCCTTGGCGGACGCAGAATAGGCAACCGCGACCGATTTCGGCTCGACATACCCGTCACGAGGAATTAGTAAAATGCGACTGTTCGCCGGCGGATCAAACGTCGGGACCATTTCTTTGGCACGTTCCGATGAAATGAATTCGACGCTGTGTCCCACTTCGCGAGCTGCTTTCAATCGCGCTTCGAGATCTTCTTGATACTTCTCCGTCAACGCGACCCGCAAACTGCCCGTCGAATGGAAATCGATGGCATGTCCCGTCCGCTCCTCGAAGTTCTCAAAGAACTCGATGCAATAACTGCCAAATTCAAACGCGAACTTATCAACGTTCAGGTAGCCGGTCTGACCAGCGGCTTGTGGAGTCGTTCCACTTGCGATCGGCCCCCGGTCGAGCAACACAACGTCGCTCTGTCCCGCATCGCCAAGATGAAAGGCCGCACTCGCGCCAAGCACTCCGCCACCAATGATCACCGTGTTCGCTGACTTCGGTAACACAGTCACTCCCTTCTGGGTCAACTGAAGCGGCGCTACGCGACCGGATTCAACTCCGGGATCGGCGCGCCGAAGGGCAGGATCGGCATCGGTCGGCCACTGAAGTTGGGGAACGCGATCTCGGTGTCGATACCAAGATGCTTGTAAACACTGGCCCACAGATCGTTGGGGCTGAGAGCTCGAGAAATCGGCTCCTCACCTTTCGTATTGGTTGCCCCGACCACTTGGCCCGTTTGCATCCCGCCGCCGCTGACAAGCATACTCATCGAGTTCGGCCAGTGATCGCGGCCTGGTTGATCGATACCCGTCTGTGTCCCGCGCTGAACGTTGATACGCGGCGTGCGGCCAAACTCACCGGTCACGACAAGCATCACTTTGCGATTCAAGCCTCGCGCATGCAAGTCTTCGACCAGTGCCGTGATCACGCGATCATAGACGGGCAAGCGAACTTTGGCATCTTCAAAGATATGAGCATTCACCGCGTGGCTGTCCCAGTTGTACGTGCCGTTTTTCGGAAAGGGGACTCCCGAAACGAACGGGTTCTCCATCACAACCGTTACCCAGTTCACGTCTGCCTCGACCAGACGCCTCGCTAACAACGCGCGCTGTCCCCAGGCGTGTCGGCCGTATCGTTCTCGAATCGTGTCCGGCTCGTTCGATAGATCGAACGCTTTGCGCGCAGCCGGTGAGGTGATCATTGCTAGGGCGCGACGATTGAACTCGTCCGTCGAGTCCATCAAATCGCTGGCATCGACGTCACTGCGCAGTTGGTCGAGTCCTTTGAGCAGTTCGACGCGATTATCGATCCGATTTTCGAAGAGACCGTTGGCCAACGTGAGGTTTTGAACCTTGAAACTGTCTTCATTAGGATCGGTGGAAATTCGGAAGGGATGTGTCTCGGTTCCCAGCCATGCCGAACCGAAGCTGAACGTGTCAACGCTGTTCACGCGGCCATCGCCAAGCACGATATAATTGTTCAATCCGATTGGATTCACGCGTCGTTGAAATACCTTGGAGACAATCGAACCAGCCATCGGCGCGTCGTTCACGAACCCTTGCGGCTGAGCGGGGATGCGTCCAGTGAGAAACCGTTTGTGGCCGCCGTCGTGTCCCGCGAATTCGTGATGACATGATCGGATCAGCGTGAACTTGTCCGCGCAACGGGCGTGCATCGGCAGCAGTTCACAGACGTCCATTCCGGATACGTTGGTATTCACGGGTCGGAACTCGCCACGATAGTCATCCGACGCATCGGGCTTCATATCGTAGGTTTCCATGTGCGGCGGGCCGCCGGGAAGCCACACGAAGATAATAGACGTATCGGCGAGTGAGTCCCCCGGCGTGGCCGACAACGCTTGGGCTTCCAACAATCGCGAAAGTCCCAGCCCACCTAACGCACCGCCACCGACTTGCAACGCGCTGCGTCGCGAGATGGGGCCACGGCAAGGCTTGTTCATGTTCGTTTTCATGGTGTTGTAATTCTATCATCCATACGCGTTAAGTGCCAAAGGCGGCAGCTGACCTAATTATTTCATCGGCTGGGTAGTCAATCGCCCTCACGAATTATCGCCATCAAAGATCCTCGCGAGAGTTGTTCCTCGCCTTATCCAAACGAACCTTTCTCAAATACTGCCAGGCCAATAATGCCAAAATCACCAGACTTGATGCCAGTGAGACGAAGTGCAAAACGGTTAGCAACGAGACCGGGATCATACGGACTCCTCGTCGAAGATGTCGTCACTCGGTCGAAACAACCAACCCAGCGGCAAGCGGCTGGTTAACGGCAGGGTAACGAGAAATGCAACTAATGCAGCGGCGAAACCGAACAATGCAGGTCCGACATCGCTGGGCGATCCCAATCCGAACCGCCACACGATCGCCGCGACGGCACCGACAATCATCGACACAACAACGGCATAAACTCGAGACTTGTGGTACCAGAACACAGCGATGATGAACGGCAAGACCATCGTCGGTGCCCAGAAATCATAAATGAAGACGAGGATGTCGGCGACATTGCTGAAGAACCATGCGCCGACGACCGCGGCGGCTCCCAGCATGAGCGTGCTGACCTGTGCTACTCGGAGTAGAAACTTGTCTGAGGCTCCCGGGGCGACGTGCCTCCGATAAACGTCTTCCATCACCACCGTCGCGAGACAGGAAAGGCAGCTATCCGCCGACGACATCACCGCTGCAATGATGGCCGCGATCATGACTCCAGCAAACACCGGGTGAAACGTTACTCGAACCAGAGTAGGGAACGCGACTTGATACGCTTGCTGCTGCGCGGCCTCTTCGGTCAGCGGTATTCTGGCATCGACCGCCGCAACGAGCAGTTGCTGTTTCTCGGCTTCGATCGCCGATTGGACTTCGGGGTTTGTTCGTGCAGCCGTGCCCAGGATGAAAGTGGCAATTGGCAGAAACAGCACCAAAAAGATGCCACCGCCGGCGACTCCCCACTTCGCGTGTTGTTTGTCCTTGGCGATAAAGCATCGCACTGCGTAAGGAGGGACAAACGTCTCGCCTAGTAAGAACGCAAAGAACAAGCTGAATAGTTTGGTCGCGGACCAGTGGCTGGTCATTTGAAACTGCCCCTCGCTCGCCACGGCTCGCATCGCCTCGAAGCCACCGTGCTGCGACATCAGGATCGCGGACGCAGCTCCGATCCCGATGACCAAGATCACGAATTGCAGAACATCGGTGCTGACGACCGCACGGATTCCACCAACGGTGGAATAGAATATCGTCACCGTCGCGCCGATCAACAACGCGGCTCCATAGGGCACACCGAGAATCGTGTTGGTCACCATGCCGATTGCCGCCATTTGCGCAGCCAGCGCACCCACGAGAAAGACAACACAATTAACCACGGCCAGCTCACGTGCCAGAGGTCCAAACTTCAGTTGAAAGTAATCACCGACCGTGATCAGATTCAAACCACGAAGTTTCGGGGCGACGAAAAGCCCAGTGAAAATGAGCTGCAGATGCCAAGCACAGGTAATGACGGCGGCAGCGATACCAATTTGGCTGACTTGCGAAACCATTCCAACAGACGCCCCGCCACCGATCATGGTGGCAGCTGTTGTCGCAAGGACGACGATCCAAGGAACGCTGCGTCCGGCAAGCGTATAGTCACCCGATGACTTTACTTGCCGTGCTGCACGAATTCCAATCCACAGCAAGACGACCAGATAAGCGGCCAACATCGCGAGTTCAATTGTTCGGTCGGCGAATTGCATGGATTACGCCAGAATTTCGCTGACAACGCGCGGCTCGTAAACTCCTGTCAATCGTTCTTCTAGGCCGTTACGCGGAAACGTCAATTCCTTATGATCGATTCCGAGCAGGTACAGAAGCGTCGCATGTAAATCAGGGACACTGACTCGCTCTTCAACAGCCGCATAGCCGAATTCGTCTGTCGCACCGTGTACGTGACCGGCTTTGACTCCTCCGCCTGCCATCCACATCGTAAAGCCCTGCCGGCCATGATCTCGTCCGTTTTTGGACTGCGAGATCGGCAAGCGGCCGAACTCACCACCCCAGATTACGAGCGTGTCGTCGAGCATCCCGCGCTGCTTTAAGTCCGCGAGTAAAGCCGCAACTGGTTGATCGGTTCGAGCACACGCTCCTCGAATTCCGCTTTCGAGTCCCGTGTGGTTGTCCCAGATCTGGCCGTCAATGAAGAGCTGTACATATCGCACACCTCGTTCGACCAACCGTCTGGCCAGCAAACAGCGACGACCATAAGACTCCGTCGTCTCGTTGCCAATTCCATAGGCGGCTTGTGTTGGTTTTGTCTCTTGCGAGAGGTCGAGTGCCGCGGTTGCCGAGACCTGCATTCTCGCGGCCAATTGATAGCTGGCGATCCGCGCGTCAAGTTCCGCTTCGCCGGGCCTGGCGGCGCGATGGGCTTGATCGATCTTCGCAAGCAGCTCGCGGCGAGCTTTTTGCAGTGGTGCGGGAACGGCGCGGGCCGGGTTCAAATTCCAAACCGGCGTGCCTGTCGCGCGAAAACGTGTTCCTTGAAACTGCGGCGGCAACCATCCAGACGACCAGTTGCGGATGCCGTCGACTGGCAAGCCCTTTGGGTCGTCGAGAACGACGTAGGCTGGCAGATCCTGGCTCTCAGAACCCAAGCCGTAGACAACCCACGAGCCGAGACTCGGTCGTCCAGGAATCGTGCGGCCTGTGTGGATCATCCACAAAGCTGGCTCGTGATTGATATGTTCGGTCCACATCGACCGAATCACGCAAAGATCGTCTACATGCTTCGCGACATGAGGCATGACGTCGCTGACCTCGATGCCCGATTGCCCGTGCTTCGCGAACTTGAATGGACTCTTCAAGATTCCGCCGGCCTGTTCCGGCTGTTGCACATCGATCACGCCGGGGAATTTCTGGCCGTCGTACTTGTCAAGCGATGGCTTTGGATCGAGCAAATCGACTTGGCTCGGACCACCATGCATGAACAACTGGATCACCGACTTGGCTCGCGGAGCGAATCGCGAAGTTTTCGGCTTCAAGTCGAATTGCTTCAGGGCGACATCCCGCTCGAAAGCCCCGGATTCTCGCGACAACAGATCCGAGAGCGCGATTCCGGAAAGAGATCGGCCTATCGTGCTAAGAAATTTACGGCGATTGAAGAAGTCGTAATTCATCGAAGTTGTCAGTTTTTACTGAGTTAGTCCACATAAAGGAATTCGGAGGAATTCAATAACACGAGGCACAAATCGACCAGCGCAGTCCCTGTGCTATCGTTGGCTTCGTATCGATCTGTTTGTTGTCGCAGGAAGCCAATAGCCAGTTCGCTCTCTGACTCTTTAGGGTCGCGCCCGAGTACCGCTTCATAGGCGGCGGTAACTTGTTGCGATCGGTCACTCGTTTTAACGCTGATCACCTTCGCGAGGCTTGTGGCTTGTCGGTCGGCGAAACCGCTGTTGAGCATCAGCAGCGATTGCGATACGACATTCGAAGTATGGCGTTGAATGCAATTCGTTGTCAGCCGCGGCGCGTCGAATGTTTCCAAAACGGTCACTGGAGTCGAACGGCGATGCAAGAGGTAGACACTGCGCCGGTTGCCTTCCGCGGTGTCCTCCGTCATCACTTGACCATCTGGCAAACTCTTGACTCCAACCGCCGACCCGAACATCTTTCCATCCAATCTGCCAGCGACCGCAAGCATCGAGTCACGAATCACTTCGGCATCCATGCGTTGCAAAGGCATCCGCCACAGCAGGTGGTTGTCAGGATCGATGGCCGCGCCGGCATCGCGCCGACGAGACTGTTGTCGCCATGCGTTGGAAGTCATGATTAGCCGATGCAGCTGCTTGATGCTCCAATCGTTGTTCACAAACTCTACGGCGAGCCAATCGAGCAGTTCCGGGTGCGTTGGCGCGACGCCCGTTTTTCCGAAGTTTTCAGCGGTGGGCACGATGCCGCGACCGAAATGATGTTGCCACACGCGGTTGACGATCACTCGTGCAGTTAACGGGTGATCATCCTGCGTCAGCCATCTTGCCAACGCGAGTCGACTGCCAGTCGTCGGCGCGTCGTCAAACGGTCTGGCGATTTGGAACGACTCTGGCGATCGCTTGAGTACGGTCGGAACATTAGGCAACACACGGCGACCACGATTGTTCCACTCGCCTCGCCGCAACAGATAGAACGGGTCCGCGTCCGGGCGCAGGTCAGTCAGGTTTTGAACCTGTGGCGGCTTTCGAAGTTGCGTTTCCAGCTTCTTCTTCTCAGCTTCCAAGCTCTCCTTTTGCTTCTTGAACTCGGCATCCTTCTCGCTCAGAGCAGCGATCTGAAGATTGATAGGATGGATCTGATTGTTGATCGTTGCATTGAACTCGGCGATCTCGCGGCGATCTTCGACGCCCGCCAGCTCCATCGTTCGTTGTTGAGGCTTGACCCAGTCACTCGGCGTGTAAGCCGCCGCGAAGATCGCGGTAAAGCGGTAGTAATCGCGTTGCGGTAACGGGTCGTACTTGTGGCTATGGCAGCGCGCGCAACGCACGGTTAGACCCATCAAAGACGAACTGACGATCTCGACCGTGTCCGCCAAGACTTGATAGCGATCGTAAAGGAAGTTCGTCTCCGGACTCGTGGTCGGATCGATGCACGTCCGCAGATATCCCGTCGCGACTAAGTTGTCTCGCAGTTGCTCCGTCATCCGCGGTACATTCCGATAGTCGACCAACTCGTCTCCCGCCAACTGCTCCAACAGAAAACGATCGTACGGTTTGCCAGCGTTCATCGCGCGAATGACATAATCCCGATACTGGTAGACCAGCGGATAGATCGTATCCGCGCTCGCGGAACCCTCGGAATCAGCGTAGCCCGCCGCATCCAGCCAATGTTGGCCCCAACGTTCGCCGTAACGGGGTGAACCTAGTAATCGTTCGATCAGCCGGTCGAAAGCATTGGGCGTGGCATCATTGACGAACGCTTGTGTCGCCTCGGGCGAAGGCACGATCCCAAGCAAGTCGATGTAGGCTCGACGAATCAACGTTCGACGATCTGCTTTCGCGGAGAAGCTCAGCCCTTGCGATTCCAACTTGCTTAGCAAGAAGGAATCGATCTCGGTTCGTTCTTGCTGGGGATCTGCGACATTCGGGATCGCACCCGCAGAAGGCGATTGAAACGCCCACCACTGCTTATCCGCGTCGCTAACCAGCAAGCCCTCGTCGTCGATCACGCCCGGAGGCGGAGGCGGATCAATCGCCCCACCGTCGATCCAATCGCGGATCAGCTCTTGTTCGGTTTCTGTAACAGGGCGAATTGAAAGTTTGTAGCGAACGTCGCGTGGAGGCATCTGGTCGTCGTGAATCCGGCGCAGAAGCAAGCTCTCTGATGCCTTGCCGCGCACCAACGCCGGGCCCGATTTGCCTCCCCGTAAGATGGAGGCCATCGACCGCATATCAAGTTCACCTTCCTGCTTCTTCCGCCCGTGACATGGTTGGCATTTGACTTCGAACAAGAAATGCACGTTGCGGGCGGCGAGCAATTCGGGGCTAAGTGCTTCATTGACGGTAGAGAATTCCTTTCGCGCGGCAGTGTTGATCCAGGCTTCAAGTACTTCAATATCATCATCACTCAGCCGAGCACCGTCGGGCGGCATCTCGCCCGCTTTAACCAGATTGATCAACCGACTTACTGCAGGCTCGCCCGGCACAACGACCGGCTCACCGCTTTCGCCGCCACGTGCAAGTCCGCTGATTGACTGCAAACTCAAGTCGCCTTTACGAACTTTCTGACTGTGGCATTTCAGGCAATGCTGCCGCAGAATTGGCAATACATCGGGCTCAAACCGCCTCACGTCCGTTGTCACAGGCTGGTCAGCCGCGACGGTAACCGCCGCAACCACTACGATTGCGCCGATAGACCGCCCGAGAGATAAGGCTCGATGGTTTGGCATAAGGCGGGATAAAGCGAAGTAAGCGAAAAAGCAGGAAGCGAAACAAGTATCATACCCGCACGATGTCTTAAAATTCAAATACGCAGGAGTGCCCACAGCGTTCGCAGCGAGAGTATGGCTATGGAGACCAACCTAGCCAACTGGAATCAGCGGACGACGCAAAAGATAGAGTTCTCGTTTGTCCCCGACGAGCAAGCGCCACTGAATCAGATTCGATAGCCTGAGCCCAATCGCCGCACATGACGACAACGATGGTTGGCTATCCGCCAGCCGGCTGACGCGGGGGCGCGAACTTGATCTTTTCAACCAGCTTCACGACGTTGCCAGCGCCATCAATGTCGCCGGAGACAGCCGTGATGGCTTGGATCACATGTTCATAGCGCAACCCATAGTCGCAATCCAATTCGACCTCAGCAGTTTCTTGAATGCTACCAGGGCCACGGTCGTCTCCGACAAAACCAATGATCCGTATCCTGAGATCTTTCATCGTTGGGACGCCCGTGTCATTGAGTGACATTCCCGCCAACATGCCATCAGCGTCAGCTCGCAATCGAACTTTCATCGGAGGTAGCTGCAAGTCGTCAGGCGCACCGGCAGCCGGTGCCGCCAAAGGCATTTTGATGTTGAAGTCGCCTTCTTGCGAAACGATTTTGAAAGTCATAATGAAGAAGACAAGCAGCTGAAACACGATGTCAATCATCGGCGTCATTTGCAGCTCGACCTTTTCGTCGCCACCACCCTTGTTGTGTCGTACTTTCATAGTCTTATCGAATCCAGTATTGCAGTATCGTCGTCATTCGCCCCGCGAACAAACATCATTTCGTAAACGATTCTATCCCTCTCTAGTTGTTTCCTACATCTTCCTTGGCCCGCAGCGCAAACTTCTCGAAGTCGTTCTCCTGACACTTCTGTATCAGTTCTTGAACGTGACCTGTCTGAGCGTCTCTGTGTGCTCGGATAATGATCGTTGCTTCATTGGCGCCCTTGCCTTGGCTGGCAAGCACTTGCTTCTCCTTGACCAAGAAAGGACTGAGAGCAGCGATCGGCACTTTTTGAGCGCCGATGATCGCCATGCCTTCGGTTGTCAGGTGGATCGTAATCGGAAACTCGAGTGGACCGTCTGGCGGCTTGGCGAGTTGGCTGTCAGGCAGCTGAATCTCCTCGTTCTGCTCGGCCTGCGAAAAGTTGATCAACACCATAAAGAACGCAATCAACTGAAACGTCATGTCAATCATTGGAGTAAGATCTCCTTCGAGAATCCCCTCCGATGTTTTCTTTGCTACTCGCATGATGAACCTCGAAGTCGGCAGATTGGGTTACTCTCGTTCGGGGTTACTCTTGTTGTTCAGGCTTCTCGAAACGGCTCATCAATCCTTCGCTCAAGATGCCGACTTCCAACACCAGCCGTGCGATACGGTTCTTGAGGATGTTGAAAGCAGCCAAGGCGGGAATGGCGATCGCCAAACCGAGCAGTGTCGTGAGCAACGCCGTCGAAATGCCCTCCGCCAGCTCAGATGCCTTGGGCGTTGCACCAGCGGTTGCGATGGTCATGAAGGCGGCGATCATTCCGTGAACCGTTCCGAACAGTCCGACCATCGGGCTGAGCGTTCCGATCAACGCCATATAGCTCAGCCGATGTTCCAGTTTCATGTTTTCTTCTTCACCAACTTCCTGCATGGCTTCGATCGCTTGTGCGTACCCGGCAGACAGCTTTGCCAGCCCCGCCGAGAGGACTTGGCCCAGGAACGATTCGTCAGACTTCGCCAATTCGTACGCTTCCTGATATTGCTTCTCATTCAAATGAGCTTCGAATCCTTCGACCAGGCTGACAGGACAGACATTCTCTCGTCGAGCCGACAGCATGTTCATCACGAAAAACGCAACGAGCGTGAACGAGAGGCCGAGAAAAAGTAACGAGTAGCCGATGCCGAGCGAATTATATAGCCACTCCAGGGCATTCATATCTTCCGCAGGCTCTTCCGCGGCAGCAGGTGCTGCGGCTCCGCCACCGCCCTCGTCTTGAGCCACCGCGGTTTGGCTGAAAATATTAGCTGCCTGAAATGCCCCATCGAGAAAGAGCAGGCCGATCACAGCCACAAGCGTTCCAAATAGCAAAGCACGCTGACGCATTTTCGCCTCCAAGATCCAAGTCTCTGTAAAAACTGTTTTCGTAAGGTGGTCTCGCCGATCGTCGGCAAGTAAATATTTTAATTCAGTCGCATTCTAATCACACGCAGACAGGGCAGTAAATGACCGGCCCGCTATTGAGTTTTCGCCCAGACGCTCCCCGCATATCGGTCGGTTAGCAAATTCCGCGCGCTGTCAGCCCGATCCTGCTTCTTGAGGGACAACCAGAGCTTGCTCAGGTTATACAAGGCTTCAGCGTGGACTTCCGAGTTCGCGTAAAAAAGAACGTCCACGTGCAGATAGGCCATCAAAGCGTCTTTCGGCTTCCCAGACTTCAAATAGCAAGCTCCGAGTGCGTTGTAGGTCCGTCCGAATAGCTCTGCGTTGTTTTCAGGACTGTTCTTTGAAATGATCTCCTCAGCGATCGTAATCCCTTCCGCTGGCGATCCGGTCCCGGCCAGACAGCTCGCTTTGCCCGCTTGGGCCATTAACTTTTCCTGCATCGCCGCAGGCGTGTCGACTCGAGAGCCGATCACGGCTTCGAATTCGCTCAGTGCTGCAGGAAAGTCGCCCTTTCGCACCAGAGCGCGTGCTTTAAGAACCGATCCTCGCATTTTGTAGTCAGGCCAGGGAGCTTGTTCAGCAATCTTGCCATACCACGTGGCTGCTCCGTCGTAGCTTTCGAGCGAGACCGCCAAATCGCCCAACAACTCTGCGGCGGCGAAATAATGGTGACTATTTTCGTTCGCGCGAATAAACGTAATCATCGCCCTCGCCGCAGCCGACTTGTCTCCGCCACCGGTCAGAGCGAGCTTGCCTTGGCAATACGCGAGATAGTACTGCAAATCAGCTTTGGTAAGGGCTCGCTTAATGTCAGCGACGTTGACTTTTTTTAAATCGTCATAACCCGACTCGAGCTGCCCGCTGAGGATGTTGTCTCGACCGCGCCTCAACTCTGGTGGATCGTCAGCCAGGGTGATACGACGGATCTCGTTGACAGCAATCGATCGCTGTGATCCTTGCACTTCGATCAAGACCTCGGCAGGGGACGTCGCGGCGGCAATGATCCCGTTCGTTGGCGAACCACGCAATCCGTAGACTTGATCGAACTGCGCGGCAGCTTCGTCAGCAACACCCGCCGCCACGACTAAACAGCATATGGATAACCACTTACCGGTTCTCATCAGCAACTCCTTCGAGTTATTTATTCTCAATGTCTTATCAGTCGGCCATAAAGGGTCACAATCCCGGGAGTCCAACCGGCTGTTCACCCAAAGCACTCTGGATTTTCTTCAACAGGCTGTCATAGTTCGGCTTCATCCGTTCACCACCAAGTTCTGGATACAGCTGGTTCGTTATCTTCACGTCCTGCTTCGCTTTCTTCAAGAGTTCATCTTTCGCTGCGCCGTCCTTTGTCATCGCGTGGTCGTATCGGCATTGAGCGAGGTGGAGGCGAGCCTCGTAGAATGTCTCTTTGAACTTTGAGTTCCCGGCGGTCTTTTGCGAAATGCCGCCCCAACCCCAGATTATCGGCTTGGGATTACCCTCTTTGCGAACGCCGACGATCGCCTCTTTGTATTTCTCTTCCTGTCCAGGCTGTTTGGCCCACAGCTCAATCAACTTGACAGCCTCCACCTGTACATTCAATGCGCTCGCGTTCGCCGCGAGGATCTCCTCGAAAGTTCCGACCGCTTTCTCAAAGTCTCGCATTTCACCTTGTACGCTCGCGATTCGAAGCTGAACCTGAACCTTCATCGCTGGCGCAAGATCTACCTTGTCAATAATGTTCTGAAACGCGTCAAGCGACGCTTGGTAATACTTCTTGGCGTCCTCATTCAACGCTTGACCATTATCCAAACTTTTTCCGAGCTTCGAGAACGACTCGGCGACCCAATTCAAGACGCTCAACTCCGATGCCCCTTCGTTCAGCTGCAGCAGGAACGTCTCGAATCCCTGTGAAAGCGAACGCTTTACGTCGGGTGTCGCTGATTCAAGCTGTGTCTCCAAATCCCGTGCTAAGTTAACGTAAACCGAGACGAGCCGCTTCTCACCTTCCGGCGTGCCGCCAAGCGTCGCCTTCATCTTGTCCATCACGCCCTTCGCTTTTTCAATGGCGCCTTCTCCGTCCGCTCCGCCCAGCGATGAGATGTACGCTCGCAACGCGGTCTTGTAGATCTCTTCGATAACCGCCGACTCTTGTGCCGCAGAATCGTTCTTGTTGACCAAGACGAGCGGGCCGAAAGTTGGGTTCTCTAAGACCTCAACCGCCTTCGCTGCTTGTTGAGATTCGAGATAAGCCTGCGCTAAAGAAAGTAACGCCGTGACCATCGTGCGACTTGATTTTGCCGCAGCCGGGATCCGCCCATAGCCCGCAGCGAGAATTTCCTCGGCTTTCATCTTCAGGTTATTCAGCTCTTCTCGCTTTGCTCCGATGTCAGCACCCGTGGGAGCTCCATCCGCTTCCCATTTTTGCAGTTGTTGTGTTTCACGAAGATACGTACCCCAGATTGCTTGGCCGGTTTTCAGCTCAGAATCGCCACGTTTGGGAGAGGACTCCGGTATCCTCGCGAGGAACTGTTGTGCGCGATCCAATTCCCCTGCATTGATCATGAACGGCACTAAAGTATTCAAGGCTTCTTCCGCTTCCGGTTGGTCTGACCATTTGTCGGCGACGTACTCCGCGACAGAAACGATGTGGGCCACGTCAAACTCAACCAGCCGATCTGCGAGTTCAACGCTTGTCACTTTCTCGTCGGAATTCTTGTCAGCGCCGCGGGCAATATCTGGCAGCGAAGATAATTCTTCACCAGCAATCGAACCGTCTGTGTCCTGGTCGAGTTCTTTGAAGAGCGCGCCGGCAGATTGATTGGTCTCGCCATAGATCTGGATATAGCAAGCCATCGCGATCTTTGCACATTGTCGTGCCCCTGCACTATCTGGGTAACGTCGGGCAACAAACTCGCCCATCAACGCGGCTCTGTAATAATCCTTCTCGAGATAATAGAGATAACACAAGAAGTAACGCACGACATTGATATCGTCGATCGATGTTTCCTCGTTCACTAGCCGCAGAGCGAGTTGATAGTACATCATCGCGTCGTAACGAGCGTTATCCAGCGTGCTTTTTGCCTCGACGAGCTGTGCCTGTAGTTCGGCCTTGATCTTCTCGTCCTTCTCTTTGGCAATACGGGCAGGCACCTGCGAGACGACCAACGAAGCCGTCTGTATCGAATCGAGCGCCTCCTTGCCAGCAGCTTTTGCTTCGTCGAACGTCTGCGGGTCCGGCTTCTCGCCCGTGCGATCAGGCCCACCCAACGCCGCGACTAACTGCCTTGCTTCCTCCTGAAACTCACCGCCTTTACTGGCAACGAAATTCGCCTGCTTCTTCGCATCCGAAGTGGCTTGAGTGATGATGCGTTTTTCGCCAACATCCGCAGCGTCCGCTTGCATTTTGTACGCTTTCGCCAAGCTCAATCGAATCGCCAACCAATCCACGTTGCGATCGTCAGTCGGGCGAGACTTCTTCACCCAGTCGGCACCACGCTTGATCGCCTCGACGTATTTCTTTTCCGACGGATGCAACCATCCCTCCATCGCCAATCGAAGCGTCTTGGTTTTCAGCAATCGAAATGCTTCGGGTTCATCGGGCTGGTCAAGCAACTCGCCGTAGTATCCGAGCGCATCTTGGAGCTTACCGATTCGCTGATTGGCGCGGCCTTGATACATTCGCGCGTAAAGCCCCGCTAATCGCGTACGATACTTCTTGTAGATTTCGTCGTACTGCGTTGCGGCTTCCGTCAATAACCTCTTAAACTCTTCCGAACCTTCCGGGACGGTGTCAGCCATCTCTTCGCGAATCGCCGCAGCAGTCAACTGTGTCTGCAAATAGTCCGCGCGAAGCTGCGTCCGCCGCTCGGCCATGGAAGCTTGACGCTTGTCCTTCAGATCCAGCACTTTTGGAATTCGCTCTAGCTGTACACGAACAGCTTCTTGCATACCGGTGAAGACGCCGTACCCTTGCTCGTAAAGCGCATTCGCTTCCTTGAGCAGCTTCGGCTTATCGCCCTTCTTAGAAGCTTCGACCTTCATCCGCGCTCGTTCAACGATCAAGTTGCCGAGTTGGCTGCGCGCCGAGTTGGCAAGGGCGTGTTGCGCCGTCCGAGGGCTCTCCGTGAATTGTTTCAAAAGTACTTGTGCATCATCCAGGAACTTCTCGCGGATAGCCTGATCCCGTTGCGCCCGAGAGCCCTGAATAAGCGTGACGGCCTTCTCATACTGAATGATTTCCTTCAACTCAGCAGGAGCAAGCGAACTTGTCTCCATCATCGCCAAATAGTCCAAAGCAATGTCATGAAAACCACGATCGCGCAGACCGTTGAGAAACTCTCTTGCAGGCTCTGCAGCGACGAGTTCGCGACTTGAACTGCCAGCCAGTCCCACTCCAAGTAGGCTCAACAGTAAAACAAGTTCGAACCAACTTCGAGGAATCGGCAACGAATTAGGCAGCGTCTTCATCTATTAATTCCTTTTAATCGCTCGCAGTGAAGATAGGAGCGTTTGCGTTGTGTCTGAGCCTAGAACGACACCACAAGAGATGCGGCTTCGACCGTCGAATTGCATCGAAATGGTTCCGGACAATTCGACACAACAACAGACACAAAAGGCAGTTACACTCCAGAATATAGTCAAACCGTTTGACTATCAACCATCGACCAGCAGTAATGTTAAGCTAAATGAGATTTCGGAGAGCCGGGGACACTCGTCACCGTCGATTGATTTCGCACCCACATGTTCCCTCACAGTGTCGTTGACGCTCGTTGATGGCGGCGTTGTTCTTCCATCTTTCGAGCCAACTCTAGCAACCGTTGAAATTCCTCTCTCCCAGCAACCTCCGGGGCAATATGGGCGGCAGCGTCCATGATTCCTGCCCAACTAGCAGACTTCCGCCGCTCGCGGAAACCAGCTTCACCACCTAACTCGAAGCTGCCAGTTCCGCGAAATCGTTGGCCAATTTCAGCTGCAATGGCAGCGGCTTGAAGGGACGCTGGCGCCTCTGAAAGCCTGGTGGTCACACCGTATCGGCTGAGCGACGCGACTCCGCTGTGCTTCGCCTCGCTAGATTCTGGTGCAATCCAATGCATGGTCGCCGAAGCGATTTCGTCCCCGAGACTATCGCGAAGCCAGACCTCAAACAGCAAGGTTGCCTCTTCAGCTGATCGCAGATCGGTCGCCCAGACCTCTTCCCCCAAGCCAGTTGTCGCCAACGGTCCATGCCCGATCAAGCGATAGGCGCGTACCGCTTTCGGGTTGAATTCGACGTGAACAAGTGCCTGACGGGCCACAACCGACGAAACGCCCGTTACAAGCTCAACCAACTTCCACGACAACTCATCCGAGGACACGGTCGCCAAGTGAAGGCCGCCTTCGGGAGTCGGACTCCCATCCACACTCGGAGCGACCGCCGTCGTATCATCCCCCAACTGTAGCACCGTGGCCTGAACGCCACTTTCCGCTGCAACGCGAAGCAACTCACTAAGTTGAGCGCGCTCGCCGCGCGAAGATCTTGCCGCACCATCCGTCACAACGACCAATTCTTTCGCGATACTATCGTCGAAAGGCGACTCGAGCGCTAATGATAATCCCGCTTGAACTCCGACTGCCAATCTATCGCCTCCACCTGCTCGCAGCGCAGCGAGCCAGTCCGAGACCAGATCCTGCTGTTCGGAAGTCGCGAAATCGAGCTGCTGCGTGACTTCGTGATTCACTGCGATTAACGAAATTGAATCGCCCGGTCCGAGATGTTCAAACATCGTTCGTAACGAATCGCGAACGACATCGATGTGTCGTTGCTGACGCATGCTTTGCGAGACATCAACAACCACCGACAGATGCGTCGCCGAATCACCCAGGCGACGAGCCGCCTTCACACCGACCTGTACGAGCGAGTGATCTTGGTCACCGAACACCGCCGGCCCCGCCATGATCGTAACAGAGACATCGTTGCCGTTGGGCGGAGCAAAGCCGTAGTCAACGACCGCGAGAAAGTCCTCCGTGCGAATCTCTTGTGCGTCGGGTACCCGATCAAGCTTCAGCAATTGCTCTGTCCGACGGACACTTGCAACCGACGTCGAAAGCGGCACGCGTATCGACTTCAAAACTTCTTGGCCCGCAATAAACACTGGCGGATGCGTCGACGATCGCTGCAAGAAGGAGCGGTCGTAGCCTGCGACCATTGGCAGATCAACGCCCGCCCTGGGCGGGCGCCGAATCTGCTCCAATTCGGGAAGTCGCTGCGAAGCGTGTTGTGGCGAGGCATACGCATCCCATCGCATCAGCAAGACATCACGGCCGAGTTCTAAGCCTCGCTCGACTTCGCGAATCAACTGTCCGGCGGGACCTGGCGTCATGGTTGCATCAATTCTTACTAGATCGACCTGCAACGGGCCACCTTTCCAAACCACCGGAACCGTTCTTCCCTCGAACGGACTCGACATCTTGTCGGACGAGATGCGAACGGGATCGGAAGGCATCGCCATAAGCTGCGTCGGGCCAACGTCAATGACGTAGAGCGAGGTCGCCGCGTCGGCCACAGGTCGAAGCGACGCCATTAATCCTCCGAGCGCGCCGAAGAAACTTCCTGTCATCGCCAACAACAAAGAAGCAGCCAACACGAAACGCCGAAGCGTCGAATCGCGACGAACTTCGGGAATGATTCGCAAACTGGCGAGCAGATCCTCTGGAACTTCGACCAGCCGAATTGACTCGTCGAGCGACGCATCGGCGACGACGATCCTTACTCGCGTTGCAAGACCGTTCGGTGTCTCGAGCGAACAAATCGCTGAATCAATCGCGGCGTCCGTGAGCTGAGTCACTTGTTTCGCACGCGCGAACAGCTCCCCGGGAACTTCAACATTCCGCAACTCGGCGTCGAGATGTTGTTCAGACCGTTCGTCACACATGATCTTGTCTGCTCGTCACTCTCATGATTGTTAACGTTACTGATTCCTGACTTCTTGTTCGACCAGCAGTTTTCGCAGTTTAGTTCTCGCCCGGCTGACGCGCGACAACACGGTTCCGAGCGGGATGGACAACATGTCGGCGACTTCCTGGTGGGTTAGCTCGCCCACGACAACCAACAAGAGCGTTTCTCGAAGTTGGTCTGGTAGTTGCCGCAGCGCCGCCTGGACGTGGTCCTCGAAATCATTTGCAGCGGGATCATCGCCCGGACTGCCAAGGTCCATCGAGGCTTCGTCGAAGGATATCGTTCGTGCGCGTCGCTTTCGCCAGCCGTCAACAACTCGCCGTCGCAAAATCGTCACCAACCAAGCTCGCTCACCCAGGTCTGCTCGAAATCTCGCTCGACTGTTCCACGCCGACCTAAACGCCTCTTGCACTAGATCTTCGGCATCATGTCGATCCCCGACCATCCGATACGCGATTCGGTACAGCGCAGCACCATGCTCGTCGACCATCTCGTTGAACAGGGCCTGGGTCAGTGCCAAGACGAACTCTCCGCAGAACGGTACTTACTTTCCGACCTGTGCCTTGCCTGGCGGTCGAATGGGTTTGCTACTGAGCATTTGGGCGTTAGCTAACAAATAGAGGTTCGAATGAACCCTAGCGACTTATTCCCCAAGGCCACTCCCGATCGGGCGGCTGCATGTAATCTGTTGCTCGTACAAGGGAAAGGCTCGTTTTGTTGTGTTCTCGCATCAGGGATAACTACGTGCCACCCGGAAACCGATCGCCGCGTTTCGCGTTCCGGGCAGACTTTTCCCGCGAGCGGCACTGCGAATCCGCATCGCACCGTCTCGAAACGAGCCGCCACGCACGACACGCGGCTCGCGACCGGGGATCGAAGCGAACGAATCTACCATTTGCGCGGTGGGCATGAGACGATAGCGATCATGACACCACTCGGCGGCATTCCCATGCATGTCGAACAGACCATAATCATTCGGCTTCCGCATCCCAACACTCATCGGCTCACTAGACTTTCCATCGTCAAAGACTGCGTACTTGGAAAGCTGTGACTCGTCTCGACCAAAGTGATGCGCCGTTGTCGTGCCAGCGCGACACGCATACTCCCATTCGGCCTCGGTCGGCAGGCGATATCCGTTGCGAGTAAAAATGTTGTCCGCAACGGTCATGCCCACCGCGTATTCCTTGTCGCGATTTTGGATATAACACCATTGCTCTTCTGGCACGCCGGCTTTGTCGCTGAGCCAGTTGCAATAAGCTGCGGCATCGTACCAAGAGACAAACGTCTGCGGGCCATCCGGAGCGCGTTGCGACTGCTGAACTCGATTGTAGCGATGCGACGGATTCTCGATCAGAAACTGCTCGAACTGAGCGATTGTCGTCTCTTTGCTGGCGATGGAGAAACTACGCCGAATCTGCTGGCTGTGCGCAACTTCGTCACCTCCGCTCGAACGATCACTTTCGGGCGATCCCATCATGAAATCGTCTGGTCCTGGCACGATTACCATCGCATGATCCTGCGTCGTGACATACCACTGCCGGTCTCCGCGAATCGATTCTGCACTCGCGTCTTTCGTTGACCTCGCCAATTCAGCTTCCTGTCCGTAACGCAACAATGTCCATTCGGCAGCCGCGTGCATTCCGCGATCCGGATCTTCGTTGAAGATCTTCCAAAGATCTCGAATCACTCTAGGGGATGTTTCCGCGCGTGAGATTGCAGTACTCGGCTGTTCCGTCGGATCACCTACCAACTCGCCCGCAAGCAACAACATAGCTCGGCGCGTCGAGACGTCTCCCTGCTTGCTCTGCGCGGACACAATTTCATCCGGATCGAGAACCAGCGGACTTAAACGATGAATCAGACGCGTCCGCAGTGTTGGATCAGCTTCGTGCGCCAGCAACTCCCATATTTCGTCGTCCTGTCCAAGAGCCAACCATATCGAAGCGGTACTGGCCTGAAAGCGAACTAGCAAGTTTTTCGCTTGCGTCGTTAACTCGGATCCCATCAGCAAGAACATTAATGCGAGTGAACAGGCCACGATCGCCGTCACTGCCTGCTGTCTGGCCGCCGCTCGCATCATGCGTCGCTGATTCGCAGTCCACTGCGAGGAACGAGTGAGCAAACGAATCTGTAACCACTCGAGAATCGACGGAAGCTGCCGACGCTCCGGACGGGCACTCCACATGGTCGCGCGTTCCGCCAATCGTAGCTCAGCTCGGCCAACAGGAGTTGCTTTCTGACGCTTCGTCAACCACTGGCGAAGCGCTGGGACCAGATAATCATGAGTCAATTGGTAGCACCTGCTGCCTGGTGCCGATTCATCGCCGCTGACTTCCGAATCCACGGGTGTAAGCAACCGTGTGTCGCTGTCGAGAAGGCGCATCAGCTCTTTGAAGGCGAGCGGATTATGGCCATAGCCCGAAATGTCGAGCAGTTCTGGATAAGAGCGAATGTGTCCCTTAATATCGCTGCCCGAATCAGGAAGCAGCGCTTCAAGAACGGCTCTCGCTGCTTGCTCGTGGGCACGGCTCTGTGAGTTACCCGCACGTGCGGAGAATGTCTCTTCCAAGAATGCGATCCCGACACCGTCCGCTCCCCCTAGCTCGCGCAACGTATTCGGCGTCCAAGGTCGTCCTTTGACCATCTCGGCAAACAAAGCAAGACGAACTGGATTTACTTTACCTTCATCCGCGAGCGCCTCGATCGACTGCACGACGAACGCGTCTTGCGAAGGACTCGCTTCGCTTTGCTCGCTTGCAACACGGCCAAACGAACGTCCGAATGACGCCAGAACTTTCGCAGCATGAATCGGATCGAACAGATCGACTAATGCCGTGTTTCTCCCTTGCAGCAAGTCGATCTCTAATTCGTGCATGAAGCGGCTCAGGGCCAGCCAAAAATCGTCGCGAACGAGTAATAGCGTCTGAAGGTGTTCGCCATCACAATGGCGCAGGGCTTGCACGAATTGCCTGCGATCCCCCTCTTGTCGCCCATGCAACCATTGCTCGAATTGGTCAATAACCAGCAACAACTTTTGACCATTCAATAACCCTTCGCCACGGCGAATCGTCGCTAGACAGGCCGGCAACGAGAGTTCCTTCGACAAATCGGGAAACTGCTTGTGTAGTTTTCGCACAAGTTGCTGTTCCGTGTCTTCTGATGTCGCATCCACATAAATGGCTTGAATCCGCGGAGACAGTGCCGGGAGAAGTCCGGCGCGCACCAACGACGACTTGCCACAACCCGAAGGCCCGTAGATCAAGCCAACCGAGAAAGTTTCGTCCGACTCGCGTTCCTCGATTCGCAGCTTCCAATGACGAATGCTCTCTGGCAACCCATTGCGATCACGAGCACCGGGCAGCAGATGGAGAAAGAAGTCTTTGTCATTCGCATCGAACGCTCGCAATCCCTTGGGGACTACCCGCGGTGTCAGCTCAGGGTCGATCTTCGCTTCCGACGGGTCCTCCGCGGCTACCGAGGACTCAGTCGCTGCGTTTAGGAGATAGTAGAGATCGTCGGCGAATTCGTTGGCCGATGCGTATCGATCCGCCGCTCGTTTCGCCAGCGCCTTCAGGCAGATGCGTTCCAATTCATCCGGGAGCAATTCTTCAAGCACGCCGGGAGGCACTACTTCCATGTCAACAATCAAGGCCAGCAGTTCGTCATACGAATCAGCGAGGAAGGGTTTACGCCGCGTCAGCAACTCGTATAGTACAACCCCCAAACTGAAAATGTCGCTACGCCCGTCGACTCGATGCGACTCGCCGCGTGCTTGCTCGGGGCTCATATAAGCGGGAGTTCCCGCGAAGCTCCGGCCTTCGACGAGAACGTCGTCTCGAAGCGCCAACCCGAAGTCGGCGACGTATGCTCGGTCTCGTCCATCTAGCAGGATGTTGGCGGGCTTTATGTCTCGATGCACGAGACCCTGGTCGTGAGCGTACTGCAATGCCTCCGCAACTTGCGCGACGACTCGAGCTGCGGCCAGAGGCTCGAATCGTTCCTGCTTCATCCGAGACGCCAGGTCTTCCCCTTGGATCAACTTCGAAACGACATAACAGTAACCTTTGTCCGTTCTGCCGACGTCGTAAACCGGCACGATACCCGAATGATCGAGGTTCGCAATCAGCCTCGCTTCTCGGAGATAAGCCTCGACGTCAGTCGGCTCGGCAACACGATGTGCGTGCGGAACCTTCACTGCAACATGTCTATTTAGCTCCTGGTCCCAGGCCAAATACACACGACCAAAGCCGCCCTCACCCAATAGTCCACGAACCTGATAACGTCCGATGTGATCTGGTGCAGTCGCCGCAGTGGAATCAGCTCGTCGCAACCGTTCTGCGCTGTCACCCGCAGTTGATGCGGTTAGCGGGTCGTGTTCGTCCGGTCCAGACAGAACATTGCGAGAGCGACTGTTTGCCCAAGAGTCGGCTGGACCAACGCCACGTGACGATCGATCCAGCGCCCAGTCAGCTTCGATGCGTTCGAGTGCTTCGGCGCAGGTCGAGTTGTCAACTTGTTCAAGAACGCAATTGATGCGGTGCAACTTCGCCAGTTCCTGCGTCAGCGCCGGAGCAAGCTCGGGATTGGCAGCCAACAGCTCTTCGTCGGAAACTCGCTCGCCGCGTGCACGCCGGTTGGAAACGTCAAGGACGATCTCGCGCACTTGCCGCGATCGCGTTCTCGCTCGTTGCTCACTCGAAGAGCCGACCGCCATAGGGATCTCGTGTCTAGTTGCTGAAGTACAACGACGAACCGCCCATCAAACTGCGTAGGTTCTTTCTCGCTCGATAACAACTTCCCCGAATGGAGCTGATCGTCCGGCCCGTCGACTCGGCGATCTGCTCCAGCGATTGTGTTTGGAGATAGTAGCGTTGGACAACGTCTCGCTGCTCCGTTGGGAGACTTGCCATCGCCACGCGCAACCGGCGAATACTCTCGGATCGCTGCACACGTTTGATCGGTGGTGTGACGTCGCCCGACAACCGGTCGACCGCTTGGAGAAATGACCCGTCGTCCGAATGTGATATGTGTTGCGCCGCTGCACGGCGCTCTCGTCCTCGTCGCTTGCGAGCATCTTTGATCAAGTTCGTTGCGATCGTCTTGAGCCATCCGCGTAGCGAACTCGCCTCACGATTCTCGAACGTCTTGATACTTTGTGCCGCTCGCACGAAAGTCTGCTGCAAGATGTCGTCAACCAGCATCACGCCAAGTTGCTGCCCGGTCGACTCGTGAACGATATGCCGCCGCAGGGGATCGTGATGAAAGAGCAACAATTGAGACAGCGACGCGCGATCTCCTGCGATCGCTCGCTGAATCAATTCAGGCTCCAAGTCGCGATTCGGCATCAATCGAACCAGTTATCCAAGATAAGTTGCCCGACTCCATGCTACTGAAAACCGCTGACACGATCAAACTAACTTGGTCAGTTCACGAGCCGATGTCGCTTGTTCATCACGGAACATGAACATACGGGAGCGATTCAGGCGATCGGGCGGACACCCCAATCTCATCTGGTACGCGCTACCTATTGGGCGTAGCGTCTCACGAACACACCGAGAAGGAAGCTCCACACCTATCGCAAGCCGTCATTCGTCGAAAGAGTCCATCGGTGGTGGTGGCGTGTCGTCGTAGATACCAATCCATTCACCGACTAAATCGGCGTCGAAGAACTGAATCCAAGTCCGCTTGGGCGCATTGCCTTGCTGAAGTCTCGCGCGAACGGTGTCCACACCACGCTCGAGATCGATCAGTGCAAGGTCGATGTATGAATAGCGTTGCCCCGTCCCGCCACCGATCTGGACACCAAGCTTGGACGGCACGAGTACTTCGTCCAACGCATCCTCGATCTCGGCTTTATCCGCGAACTCGGTGTCACCCAGCCCGTCGGAGCCCTCGATCTTGACATAGCAAAACGTTTCGCCGCAGCGGGTGAATCGTTCCGAGTAGAACAGGCCGGAAGAATGCGAGGCTGACCAAGCACTCGGATTCGGCGACTTGGCAACGAACAAGTCAGACTGCTCTGGATAATCATCCATCTCCGGCGGCGTCAGCTCCCACATGGTCCACTTGCCGTCTTTGGTCCAATCACAGTGCGGCGTCGACGCGAGCTGATCCCGAATGCTTTCAATCACACTGGTGACCGTATCTTGCAAGCGTTCCAGGGGAATCAAGCCCACCGGTTTTGTTTCTTTAGAGCGAAACATCCCGAGCAAACCGGTTTTCTTTTTCGATGGCTCGATATCAATAACTCCGATCCATTTATCGAGACACTCCTCGCCGAGCAGCGTTTCCGTTGCCACGAACGCGTCATTCATGGCCTGCGCGTCCTCGTGGTGCTTGGCGTGCGGTGTGTAGAACCGGACGTCGATTCGATGGTGTTCGCCGCGTTGCACTCGAACCATGACATCGGTCAAATCTCCACCCGTTCGCCCCTCGACCGTCGCTAGTGCATCGTTAACATCTCCGGGCATTCGATAGGCGTAGAATTCCCAACCAGCGATTTCTGGCGCCCGCTCGATAATCGTTGCTGTCAACGGGCGCAAATGCTGCGCGCTTTCTGGTGTGATCACCAGTCGATGCCCCTCGCACTTAACGGCCGGTCCGTACTCCCACATCAGATCAGGATGAATTGCGCTCAGGTGCTGCAACATCCAATCTGGCAAATCCCACTGGCACTCCTGAGAGAAAAGGGCCTCCAGCTCTCGGGTCTTCGTTGCAAATTCACGCCACCAGGCATCTATTCGATTGAGCGTCGCCTGATGCTCGGCGACTTCGCGCGAGTCGTTCGCGTTATAGAACCGCCAACGCATGACGAGTGTCCCTGTCACTGACCACTAAGTAGGTAGCATACCGACGAGAGTCGCAGCTTATCCTGGCAGGACTTGGCTTTCAAGCTGGGTAACGTGCGACGCGAACCCAGTTCGCAACTGTGCGGATGGCGTGAGTCTGACAGCTTTGACTCTAGCTCGCGGATGGTTGCGGAGGGGCGGTCGCAGTGGTCTGGTCTTGATCGAAGACCTCGATGCCTATCTTCGGCACTTCGTCAAGCGAGTGGCCGCACTGTTCGCAAGTCGCGACGTCAATTCGTGTCACTTCGCGGCAAGCGTCGCACGACTCTCGAACGATGCGAGGATATGCCGCGAGTATTGCCAAGCTTCCACAGGGACCATAGAAGAAGGCCCACCAAAGCCATCGCCTTGTCGCCCGCTTGTCGAGCCTGCGTCGGCGCGCTGCCCAAACTGCGACAAGAATACCCAGCAGAGGCTGGATCAGGCCAAACGCAACGGGTATCGCCGATTCGATCGGTTTTGCCTTTGCGTTACTCCATACCTGTTCAATTCCGCTATCGCCATTTTCGATCGCCACTATCGCAAATCCTATCGCGAACGCACCTGGCGGCACGAACGCCGCGAAAGAATTCCCGGTTTCTACGACGACGGCGGCGGTGGAGCCGACTGTGAATTGCTTCTTTTCAATAATCTTCCCATCTGCGGCAAACCGGAACCAATCGCTCGGTCTTTGCGGTTGTGACCAGTTGGGTGCCAACCCGACAAAGTCTCCGCCTTCCGCGGAATCTCTTGCAATACTAATTGTTCTCTCCGTCGCGAGCGCGTCCGGAAGTTGAACTACTGAACCATACACGACTCCCAATCCGCGGACCGGACCGAGCGACATCGTCGGCGAATCATCAACGTGTTCCGTTTCCAAGAGGACGACCCGGTCGCCGAATCGCAACAACAATCTAAGCTGATTCACTTGCGGGTCGGTTTGTCTCTGGATCTCGGAAAAGAGTTCCTTCGAGTGCTCGGGCAAAGCATAGATCACCTCGACTTCGGTCCCATTCCCCGGCACTTGAAAAACGCCGGTCGTTGTCACAATGGTGAAGTTGCCGTTGACATCAACGGCACTCTGATTTCGCATTTCACCAAAAGTTCCAATCGGTTCAGGTGGAAGCAATGTTGCCTCGAGTCGATACCAAGCTCGTGGACGAATCGCGTAGACCAAGATCGCATCTTGCTTCCGATCAAGGACCCACGAGCGGCGAACATGCTCAGTCCCACTTGGTACCGACGCCTCGCCGAGATGAATAAAACGCCTGCTGCGTGAATAGCCATAGCCGTAACCGGCGCTCGACCACTGATGCAGCGGTTTCCAGTCGGCCGGCACCGGCTGGAGCTGATCGCGCACCGAGCGGTCGGGAAGCATCTTGGCGGCTTGATCAATCTCGTACTTGTAGTCCGTGGTAGAATAATGTGAGCGAGTCAGCCAAGGTTCTCCGTCCGGGCCAAACTCGACCGTGTACTGATTGTGATTCCCAGCGGCTCGCGCGTAAGCTGCGCGCGTTCGATACGTTTCAACCATCATCGCGACGCTCAGCACCATTGTGAGTATTGCGACAGTAAGGGCAACTGTCAGACCAGCGCGTGCAACTCCTGTGGCGTTTTGCCCGCTGTTCACGAAGACCGTTCGAGCCGTGGTGAGATAGACGACGAGCGTCGCGATGCCGATTGTTGTCGCCAACCAGAAAACGACATCCATCAGCGATCCACAGGCAAACACTGCCAGTGCTGCCGTAAGTCCCGGTAGGAGTCGACTCCCAAAAAACCAAGCGTTCCGCTGCACCATCAATAATCCTGCGGCCCAGCAGCTAAACGCGGCGATGGCGATGAGCGCGGACGGAATCAGCGCACTAGGCGAGGCCGCTCGGTATTCAATCCCTACCGAAGTGATGAACGCCGCCATTCCCAGTAACGGGCCAAACACCGCAACCGTATAAAGCAAAAGGCCGGCCAGCAGCTTCCCGCAGAACGCTGCATCTGCGGTGATCCCACGATGCAGCAGCAAGGCGCGCGCTGCGGGGCGCTGGTCCGACCAAGTTTGCACGAATCCCAAGCACAAGGCGATACTTGCCGCCAACAGTCCGACAAGCGAAGTCAAACTCAAAGAGTTCCCATATTGCCCCGAATCGAAGATCAACTCGGTGCTCTGCCACTTAAGAACGAGGACAATGACCATCGGAATGATGCCCATGGGCGTCCATCGAGCATGCTCTCGCAACTCCTTCCAGAAGATCGTCTTCATCGCACGTTCTCCAAAGCGTCGGAAATCGACCCGACCATCGCGGCTGGCCGCAGGTATGCCAAGACCGCATCTTCCAAAGTCAGCTCTTCACGACGAGCTGTCCCACTGATTCGCTGGACTGCTGTTTCGGTTTCCGAATCGGGATCGGCGACCACCAAGTGAGTTCGCTCGCGTGTCTGTCGCGAATCGATCAGGCCGGGGATCTGTGCGGCTTGCTGCGCGCCAAACTCAGCCTCAAGCGTCCAGCCGCCAATGCGATCGCGAAATTCTGAGAGTCCCGAATCGACGAGCAGTCTTCCGCTGCTGACAATCGCAATGCGATCTGCCAAGCGTTCGACATCATCGAGCAAATGCGTACAAACCAGAATCGTGCGGTCGTCTCGGCGAGCGAACGCCAACAAGCCTTCGACCAGCGCTCGGCGTGCCACCGGATCAAGTCCCATCGACGGATCGTCCAACACAAGCAACTCTGGATCGGTCGCCAAGGTCATCGCCAAAGAAACACCAGCTCGCTGCCCACGGGAAATTTGCCGAACGCGCGAGTCTGGGGAAACGCCGAAGAACTTGAGCATGGAGTCAAACAGATGCTGATCCCAACGCGGAAAGGTTTCCCGCTGCAGTCGAGCCGCGTCGCGGGCCTTCATCCAACCCCAGAGGAAATGTCCTTCAGCCAAATAACCAACGCGAGTGCGAACTTCCGGCGTGAGCGATTGACTGTCACACCCAAGTAACTCGGCACAGCCCCGCGTGGGAGGCAACAACCCAAGCAACAGCCGGATTAGCGTCGTCTTTCCCGCGCCGTTGTGTCCGACCAGCGCCGAGACTTGACCACGCGGAACGTCCAACGTCAGGCTTCTCAATGCAGCCTTCTGGCCAAAGTAGCGAGTCAGACCTCGCGTGCGAATGGCGATCTTATCTTCACGCATCAGTCACCCTCCGATTCTTCTGCTTTCGAGCCGGTCATCTGATCGAGTCGCTTGGCAACGGCTTCTTCGATTTGCTGCGGGGTATAATCCAGCGTCAGGACTTCCGAGAGAAACACGTTCATCGCCTGATCGAGACGCCGCTTCCGCTCACTTGCCGAAAACACTCGACGCCGCTTTGCAACAAACACGCCGCGTCCATGCTGGCTTTCCAAGACTCCCTCACGCACTAACTCGGCGTAAGCCTTCGCAACCGTGTTGTGATTCAAGACCAACTCTTCAGCCAATTGCCGAACGCTCGGCAACCCGTCGCCAACGGCTAACTCGCTCGTGGCGACAGCCTGCCGAACTTGATCAATGATCTGCCGATAAATCGGCCGATTCCCACCAGGTGTAACTTGAAGCTCAAACATATCCGCTCGATTAGTGTACCACTTCTTACAGTACACTATACATCTTCCCCGAGAGTGTCAAGTGCTTTCCAGAAAACAATTGACCGTTGCTCCGATGACCTTTAGAGCTGTAGGCGCTAACCGCAGATAGGGCCCGGCAACAGCCGCGAAAAACGCGCCGCTAGTGCCAACGGTTCAAGTCTCACGCGTTGCTAGATGCGCGAACTTCTCGTCATTGAACGGCTATTGGCATCGCGGAACGATGAATCAGAAATCGTTCGCCATCCCTGTCAAGACACTCTGCAGGATGCGTAGCCCGATAAAGACAACAATCGGTGAGATGTCGATCATGCCGAGTGGCGGGATAGTGCGCCGCACGGGTTCGAGCACTGGGTCCGTTAACTGATACAGCAGGCGGACAATAGGATTCGTACGATCGACGTTCGGAATCCACGATAGGATGATTCGCCCCAACAAAACGAACGAATAGATTTGGATCACTGCGACGAGGATGTGAATGATGTCGTTCTGCACTGGTTTTCTCGATGTTCACGAAGGTGATGTTTAACGACACAGTATAACGATAACGCGAGTGTCGGAGTTGCGGTCGGCGAGCCTGCGTTTCGATCACGGAATCTCGTTGCCAGGATCCGTCGCAGAGCTCCTCTTGCGAGCGATTTGCTTCACGGGGAGCTCCACAGCTATGATCATGCATTGTCCCGCCTGCCTTATTGCCCGCCACGAATCGAGACAGAGAGGTATTTACCGATGCCAGCTGATCGACGAGGTTTCTTGAAGTCATCTGCAATCGCAGCAGGAATATCGGCCCTGGGAACAGCTCCCATGACACATGCTCAAACGAACCAACAAGGACCACTCACCCAGGACGACTTCAAGAGTAAGTTGCTTGAATGTCTGGGTGGACCTTGGCCCGAGCCTTGCGACCTAAAACCGCAAATAATTCGCGAAGAGCAGAAGGACGGCTATCGTCTACAGTGGGTGGACTATGCGGTTGAACCGGATGATCGAGTTCCGGCCATACTTCTCGTCCCGGATCGAGTGACCCCGACGAGTCCCGCTCCTGCGATCGCAATTTGGCATCAACACGCCGGCCAGTGGCATCTTGGCAAGAGTGAACCCGCTGGACTCTTGGGCAATCCGATGCATCATACGGGCGTCGCACTTGCAAAACTTGGCAACGTTGTTCTGTGCCCGGATGCACTTTGCTTCGAGGAGCGACAAGACCCGGAAGGAAAACTTAAAGGGAGCGCGTACGAGCGTTTCGAATTTCTGCGACAGGTTGTCGGTGGTCGCTGCATGGCATGGAAAAACATTCTCGATATGCGGCGAGCGGTCGATTACCTTGTATCCCGTGAAGAAGTCGACGCTGAGCGACTCGGCTGCTACGGCCATTCCATGGGTTCGACACACACTTGGTTAGTTGGCCCTTGGGAACCGCGGCTGAAGTGCTTGGTCGGAAACTGTTGCCTGCCAACCTACTCAGCCATCCATCGCGCAAAGCTCCTCCATTGTTTCCCGAACTTCATTCCCGGCATCCTTCAATTTGGCGATACACCCGATATTGCCGCGTTGATTGCTCCGCGCGCCCTGCATCTAAACCTCGGCGAAACAGATGGCGGCTCGCCGATCAAAGAGGCGCGAGCGGGTGTCGCACAAATCGCGGAAGCATACACCAACGCTAATGCCGCGGACCAATTCACTTATTTCATCGAATCAGACACTGGCCACGTGCTGTCCGACACAATGTGGCAGCATACACGCGACACGTTTGCAAAGCATCTGGCATAGCGAGCAACGAACACGGCGAACGGTAGGGTGCCGGCACAAGCCGCACCATTCTCCCCCGACGAAACCTCTCAACGAACCACGCAAGCAAACATGAGACACCAACCAGTGCAACCGTTCAAGACCGCGACGCATCAGATGATGCTCGCGTTATTACTCGCAATGACGTTCACGGCAGGTACTGAGGGACAAGAATCACGCACGCTGCGAGTGCTTTGCTACAACATTCATTACGGCCAAGGCATGGACGGGGAATATGACGTTGAGCGCCTTGCGGTCGTCATCAACCGCTCGAAGCCGGACCTGGTCGCGTTGCAAGAAGTCGACGTCGGCGTGCGGCGATCAGGGCGAGTCCATGAAGCGCGTCGACTTGCCGAACTGACCGGTATGGCAGTTCGCTACGGCCCGACGCAACACTACGAAGGCGGGCTCTTCGGAAACGCCGTTCTCACACGACTGCCCATCCTAGATGTCCTCATTCAACCGCTTCCCTATACGGAGAGCACACCCGAACTCGTCACCTATCCGCGAGGGGCCATCGCCGTGACAGTCCGCGGCCCGGATGACAGGCCACTACGATTCATCAGCACACACTTTCAACACAATGTCCCCGAGGACCGAGTCGCGGAGGCGAAAGCCATCAATTCGCTGTTCGCGGACGAAGACGCTTCCATCCCAACGATCCTTGCAGGCGACATGAACGCGACTCCGGAGGCAGAACCGATTCAGATTTTGCTTAAACGTTGGTCGAACGCTTCCGACGATCCGGCCTCCCCCTCCGCACCGTCACCGAATCCGAAATCTCGTATCGATTACATCTTTTACCGCCCAGCAGCTAACTTTCGTGTGATCGACCCGAAAGTGATCGCGGAAGCGATGGCGTCAGATCATCGTCCCGTCCAAGCTGATTTCGAACTTTGCTCTCCATAGCTACCAATCGCAGGAGCCCAACATGGCACACGTAACCCGCCGCCGCTTCTTTGAAGAGTCGATGATCGCTACCGCTGTCGCCGCCGCGACGCCACAACTGATAATGGCGCAGGACACCGCGAGCGCGGCGGCAAACAGTACAATTCGACATGCAGTCATCGGTTGCCGCATTCGGGGCAGGGTGCATGCTCGCGAGTTCGCCGGGCAGGAAGGTGTCGAAGTCGCCTATGTCTGCGATCCCGATGAGACGCTGGCAAACGAATTAGCCGCCGCTGTCGAGAAGCAGCAAGGCAAACGCCCTCAAGCAGTGCAAGATCTGCGCAAGATCTTCGATGACAAAACGGTCGACACCGTTTCGGTTGCTGCTCCGAATCATTGGCATGCGCTGGCCGCGATCTGGGCGATGCAATCCGGCAAGGATGTCTACGTCGAGAAACCCGTCAGCCATAATGTCGTCGAAGGCCGACGGATGATCGAAGTCGCAGCAGCAACGCGACGGATTTGTCAGGCCGGCACCCAACGGCGTTCGATAGGAGCGTTACAGGCCGCAGCCGACTATATCAAGCAAGGCAAGCTCGGCGACGTGACTTTCGCTCGCAGCATCATCTATGGCGTTCGCGGTTCAATCGGTTCCAAAGGCGTCTACGATGTGCCAAAGAACATCGACTACAACCTGTGGCTTGGCCCCGCTCCGATGACGAAACTCACTCGCCCTAACCTGCATTACGATTGGCACTGGGATTGGGACACCGGTTGCGGTGAACTTGGCAACAACAACATCCACATCATCGACACATGTCGAATGTTGATGGGACTCGAAGGGCTCGGCCAATCTGTGCTGAGCATCGGTGGACGAATGGGCTACCAAGATGCGGGAGAGACACCTAATACGCAAATCGTCGCCCATGATTTTGGCAAGGTGACCGTTGTTCAAGAAGTTCGTGGGCTGAAGAGCGATCCGTTCTCGAAGCAATTCAAAGCTGGGTGGGTCGTCCACGGCACCGAAGGCTTCATCGCCGAAGAATCACTATTTGACCGCGACGGCAAACTTGTCAAAGCATTCACTGGCCCGAGCGAAAACCATTTCGCCAACTTTATCAAAGCCGTACGTAGTGGCAATCGAGCTGACTTGAACGCTGACATCACGGAAGGGCATCAATCAACTTCTCTATGCCATGTCGGAAACATCTCGTATCGAGTCGGGCAGACCATGCCCACCGCCAAGATTAAAGCTGCCGTTGACAAGGCAGAGCTGCATCAGGATGTCGCGCGCACTGTCGCTCGAACCGTACAATATCTCGAAGAAAGTGGCGTTGCTCTGAGCAAAACGCCACTGACTCTCGGCCAGCACTTGAAGATCGAAGAGGAATCGTTCGTCGACAACGCAACGGCGAGCAAGCTGCTGGCTCGCACATATCGCAAGCCATTCGAATTGCCAACGGCATGATTCCACACCCTCCCATTGCGGCTCAACTGGCGAACAGCTTGGTTAAGAATTCAATGATGTCCAAATTCAATTCACTCGGCGTTGCCGCGTGGTATTTCGCGATATTGACTACGACGACCTTCCATGCCCAATCCGCCACATTTGCCGGTGAGACGACGCTGGCCAATCCAACAATCAAGTACACCGTCCCAGATTCCGGCTACCACGTCCTGGAACGAGGTGACGTTCGGGCCGTGATCGTTGATAACCGAGCGGTCGATGACGATGTGCTCGCCGGTCACCGAGCGAAGTACAGCGGAGTTGCCTCGCTAACTCACTCGCAGCGAAACGACAATCTATTTGTCCCGGCTTACGCGGGCTTGAACTATGAACACATTCACGACGGTACCAACCAAACAGATCGCAACATCTTGTTCGAGCCGCGTCACGCACCGATGGAGTTGCGAGTTGTGAACGAACACATCGTCGAACTCTATCAAGCCCCGTCGCCACACTGGAAATTGGAAAGTGTGCTGCGTTACGCCATGCTCGAAGACGGTACGATCCAAATGACATTGGAGTGCATCCCGCGCGCAAAGACGTTCACCAACGGTTATATCGGACTATTTTGGGCCAGCTACATTCACCAACCGCAATCACTCGACATCCACTTCCGAGGCCGTACCGATGGCAAGGACGAATCAACTCGCTGGATTCGCGGCGTTACGCCAAAACACGGAGTTGCGTCAACCCATCCAGGTCGCGACGATCAGCGAGTTTTTGAACACGACGACGACTTCTCATTGACGTTGGCCTTCAATAACTCGGAGTATCAGTATGACGAACCGTGGTACTATGCTGTCAGCAACGGCATGGCGTTCGTACAAATGTTTCGCCCCCAGGATGCGATTAGGCTGACACAATCGCCATCGGGCGGCGGAAAAGGAAACCCCGCGTGGGACTTCCAATACTTCATTCCGGACTGCGAGGTAGGCGAGATATATCAGATGGTGATGCGAGCCATGTATGTGCCCTACGAATCACCTGAGCAGATCCAGCGAGTCTCGCTTCCACATCGTGAGGCTCTAGGAAACCGCTAACCCCTTTTAGCTGTGGCACGCGCTATCGCAGTTCGAAGTTGTACTCCGACTCGGTACAGGACAACGCGAACCCAGTTGCGTCATTAGAGGATTGTCTAATCCTCAGGGACCGCGACACGTCCTTTGCCCTTGTACACGACGCCGTCTTTCATGACGAAGGCAACTTCACGAGTCACGGTGATATCCTCGAGCGGATTCCCTTTAACAGCTACCACATCAGCGATCTTCTTTGCTTCGAGAGTTCCCAATCGGTCCTCGATCTTCAACAACCTTGCAGCTTCCAGCGTCGCGGCTTGAATTGCCGTCATCGGTGGCATCCCTCCAGCTACCATCAACTCGAACTCGCGAGCATTCTCGCCGTGCTTCGACACGCCCGAGTCCGTCCCGAATGCGATTTTGACTCCCGAAGCATAGGCCCGCGCAAACGTTCTACGAGCAACTGGCCCGATCGAGGCCGCCTTGGGGCGAACGATTTCGGGAAAGTAATCGTCTACCTCGGCCATCTCCGCAACCCAGACCCCCGCTGAAATCGTCGGTACGAGATACGTCCCGCGCTCCTTCATTAGTTCCATGACTTCATCCGTCATAAACGTTCCATGCTCAATCGAATCGACGCCGGCCAAAACGGCTCGTTTCATCCCTTCGGTTCCATGAGCATGAACGGCCACCGTCATCTCATAATCTTTCGCAGTCGTGACGATCGCTCGCAGTTCTTCATCGGTAAACTGCGGGTTCTGGCCACTGGCGGCCAGACTGAGGACGCCACCGGTCGCTGTCAGCTTAATCAAATTCGCTCCGTCTTTATAGCGTTGTCGAACCGCCTTTCGAGCATCATCCACGCCGTTAACAACACCGTCGACGGGCCCCGCATCTCGACGAAAGTCTCCTTTAAGACCATTTGTTGGATCAGCATGGCCACCGGTCGTGGCAAGCGCTTTCCCTGACGTAAAGATACGCGGTCCAACGATCCAACCAGCGTCAATGGCTTTGCGCAGAGAGACCGAGTTGACTCCGTTGTCTCCCAGGTCGCGGACCGTGGTGAAGCCAGCCATCAGAGTCCGTTCAGCATACTTCGTGGAACGCAACACGTAGTCTGCTTCGTTCATAAAGAACTTGTCCGAGTAAACCTTCTTGTGGTGTTCGGACATTAGATGCGTGTGCATATCCATCCAGCCGGGCATCACCGTACACTCACGTAGATTGATCAGCGTGTCGTTCTCGGTCGCCTCGACATATCCCGCTCGAATGCCGACGATGCGTCCCTGATCGATCACCAGCGACACTATCTCACGCGCTTTGTCACTTCGCCCATCGATCAACCGACCGGCGTGAATTATGGTCTCGGCGTCAACCGTCGCGCAGAGCGCTAGTAAGATCGATACAACTCCAGCAGTTTTGCTCCGCATGATGAACATTCCTTTTGCAAGTTTGGCAAAGTCCCGGCAACGACGAGTACGCTTAACGCTCACTCTTTTCGTTTTGGATATAAGGCAAGATAATTCGCGTGGCATTTCCGGTGCCACGGTAAACGGTCTGTTGGGCGATCTTCAGTTCCGCGTCAGCGTTCTGGTCTGCTGCGGTGTTATGGTTTCGGTCGTAGTTGGGAAAGTCTGAACTCGTAATGTCCAATCGAATGCGGTGCCCAGGCAAAAACGCGTTCGACGTAGGATCCATTTCGATCGTGTAATGAATGATGTCGCCGGGCTTGATGAGGGACGGTTTGTCGAGGCCACGCCGATAACGGGCGCGCACCATACCGAGGGAGACATCGCGAGCCATCCCGTCAGGTGCCACATCAATCAGACGGGCGAAGAAATCGGTATCACGGGCAGACGACGCGGCGTAAAGTTCGACGCGAGAGTTTCCGGTGACTTCAATTCGCTCCGAGAGAGGTTCCGACTGATAAACCAAGATGTCATCCCGTTCAGCGAGCGGGCGCTGGTCTGTGGGGATTACATACAGCGGCGCACCATGAAGCGACGGAACTGGGTCACGCGGATCGAATTCAAAGTGATCGCTCCCCGACCTTGCTGGCTGCCACCGCACGAGCCGACCATTCCCAGCGGGCGAATTGGCGATCCCTGTACTCTCGATGTAGAGTGTTCGCTTCAGTGCTCGCCGCAACGGCCAGCTGTCTTCGTCTCGCCATTGGTTCTCGCCCATGACGAAGATCCGATACGACGCAGATTTGTCGATCCCGTTTTGCTTTCCCTTCAACCAATAGTCGAACCAACGGAGATTCATTGCGACCGCATCGATTTCTCCCTCCGCACCGAAATCTATGTTTCCGTACTTGCGGCGTTTCGAGTGAGACCATGGTCCGATCAGCGTTCGCGATCCAGTACGAGCCGCCTGCGTCGCTCCTTCGCTTCTTATTGTTCGATCCAAAAGCATGTTACCGTTGCAGTGATCGCACCACCCGATGAGATTCAGATTCGGGACTTCGATGTTCTTCACCTCCTCGTGCAACTTCCACGGATCCGTGTGCGGGTTCTTTAACCAAGCTTGGACATAAGCTGTCTCATCCTCGCAGGCATCTGCAGGCAGTTCGCTCCACGGCAGAAAGTTGAGCCATTTCTCTGACTCGCCAGCATCCCAGAGCTTCCGAATTTCAGCTTTCGAGTTAACGCCGGGACGCCTTCCACGATCTCGCATATCAGGCGACATGCTCGTCACCCACCAATGCAACCGACGACCAGGACGAATCGTGCCGGGACCTTCCAAATCGGTATAACGTGCTGGAATGCTATACGCGGCCATCGCTTTCAACGACGGCGGACGCAACGCCGCAAGCCGCCATTGCAAGAACGCGTTGTAAGATGCTCCAAATGTTCCAACGACACCGCTAGAGCCAGGAAGCTTGGCGGCCCACTCCACGGTGTCGAAGCCGTCTTCGGCATCGTGCGTTTCGAATCGGAGGAAGGATTCCCATTTCCCGTCCGACGCGAATCGGCCACGAGCGTCTTGAGTCACCACGATATAGCCCGCCTTTACATAACGATCCATGCCCCCGGTCGGCTTGCCATACGGCGTCCGTAACACGAGGACCGGAAAGTTGTTGTCGCCGTCCGGTCGAAAGACGTTCGCTCGCAGCACAACGCCATCTCGCATCGGAACGGCGACGTCGCGTTCGGTGATGACCTCGATCTCGTCACCAGCAAGCGAGGCAAAAGCCGGAAACGCGACAAACCAAGTCGCGATCAATGCCCTCCGCCAGAATTCTCGGCTGGTCCATAAAGCTCTCGTCATGGCTAATCTTTCAGCAGCTCATCCAGCTGCGAATTGAAATCCTGCAACACGTTCTTCGAGTCCGGATCGCGAAACAGATTCCGCATCTCGTATGGGTCGTTCTTCAAATCGTAAAGCTCGTCCATCCCATCCAACTCGATGTAGCGAATGAACTTCCAACGCGACGTCCGAATCGCTCGATATCCCATTTGATAAACACGAGGAAAGACAGTGTCGGAGTTGTATTGAATCAGGAACGAGCTGCGCCAATTCTCAGGCTGCTTGCCACGCAATAACGGCACAAGACTTCTACCATCGACCGCTAGTTCTTCAGATGCTCCCGACAACTCGAGCAACGTTGGTGCCAGATCAATGCTCAGCGCGAACTCGTCGATCAACGCTCCAGCCCTGATCATCTTCGGATATCGAACCAGCAGCGGAATCCGAATCGCCTCCTCGTAAGCCAAACGCCGCTCGACACTCAGCCCGTGCTCGCCGTACCAGTACCCGTGATCGCTCATGAAAACAAAGACTGTGTTATCCAACTTGCCCGAAGTTTCTAACTCGGCGAGCAATTGACCGACACCTTCGTCAACGCCCGCCAGCATGCGGAGTCGCTCGCGAACGGTTTCATCATCAGTTCCGGTTCGCGGGCTGAGTGGCGGTACGCCTTCGATATCTCGGAGTAACGCCAGTTTCCCCCTCGCCGCGTCGTTTACGTTCAGGCGTCTCGGAATCGCGTCATCCATGTATAGCTCGCGATGCCGCTCGGCGGGAAGAAAGTGCGCGGCGCCGGGATCGGTAATGCTTCCATCATCGCGTTGCGTCAACTCGGGATGCAAGGCTTTGTGAGCGACGTACAAGCAAAAGGGCTTATCTCGTTCCTTCGCGATGAATGCCAGAGCTTTCTCATTCAAGGCATCCGTCGTGTGGCCTTTGAATTGCCTGCGATCGCCGTCCACATTGAGCGTTGGATCGAATGAAGTGCCTTGTCCTTTCATGCTGACCCAATGATCAAATCCAGGTCTCGCCGTGTCGTCGTTTCCCATGTGCCATTTGCCGACATATCCGGTCTCGTATCCGGCGCGCTGAAGAACTTGCGGAAAGGTCTTCAGCCGGTGACTTTGTTCGCTGCGATTGATGTTATCGAGAATGCCATGATGATGCGTGTGCAAACCCGTCAAAAGACACGCCCGAACTGGCGAGCACAACGGAGTCGAACAGAAGGCATTCCGAAACCGCACTCCCTCCGTTGCAATCCGATCGATATTAGGCGTTCGCACAAAAGGATGGCCCATACATCCGATTTCATCCCAGCGCAAATCGTCGACGAGTACGATAACGAAGTTCGGCCGAACCGCCTCCTCTTCTGCATCAGCATAAGAAGACGCCAACAGGGATCCGGCCACGCTACAGAATACGATGGCAAAGTACTTCACGAGTGGATTCTCCCAAGCATAGCAACGTCGACTCGGCGCGAGCCGCCCTATTCAACCGCCGCATTCTAGTCCGTTCCGTTGGCGACTGCGAACGAGCTTTGGCGGAATGCTCGAACTCTCTGCGATCAATCCATTGACAACAGGGAGTTAGCAAGCGAAGAAAGGAGTTATACAGCCGCCCCACCAACTTCCGTTCTCACCGACCAATGAGAATTAGCCATGAGTCGCCCCCTCCTCTCGCTCTCTGCCTTCCTCTTGCTTTTCAATCCAGTCGCCAATGCGGAAGAATTGAACTGCCTGAACGAGAATGAACGAGCATCTGCGTCACTTTACACACACCTCCAACAAGAGGCATACGCGGCCTTGGATCGGCGGCGCGAGACTTACGAGCAGCTTAAAACTCCCGAACAGATCCATGCGTATCAAAAGCGTCTAGGGGAGTTCTTCACGCTGCAACTCGGCGGCTTCCCTGCGCGCACGCCATTAAACGCCGTAACAGTTCGGACGATTCAAGCGGACGGATATCGGATCGAACTTGTGATCTACGAGAGTCAGCCAAAGCATCATGTGACGGCGAACTTCTATATTCCAGATGGCCAAGGCCCGTTTCCGGGCGTTGTTGTCTCTAGCGGACACAGCCGGACGGGCAAGACAGCGGACTATAACCAACGCTTCGGCATCATGATGGCGAAGCAAGGTATGGCGGCGTTATGCTTCGATCCAATCGGCCAAGGCGAACGGTCGCAGATCCTCGATGACAAGGGGAACGCAAAATATTCTAGCACGACGACTGAGCACTTCTTGATGGGTGTGGGCTCGACGCTGGTTGGACGTAACACTGCAACGTATCGCGTCTGGGATGGGATGCGATCGATCGACTATCTTGTCAGTCGCCCTGAAATCGATCCCGCACGCATCGGGTACACCGGTTGTTCTGGCGGCGGCACATTGACCAGTTATGTGATGGCGTTGGACGAACGGGTGGCTTGTGCTGCACCAGCGTGTTATCTCACAACCTTTCGTCGCTTGATCGAGACCATCGGCCCGCAAGATGCCGAACAGAATATCTTCGGTCAAATCGCGTTCGGGCTCGATCATCCCGACTATGTGCTGATGCGAGCACCTCGCCCAACCTTAACTAGCTCAACGACCGGCGACTACTTTGACTACCAGGGAGCGTGGGACAACTATCGACAATCGAAACGCATCTATGGTCGGCTGGGCTTTCCCGAACGCGTCGATCTTGTCGAGATCGAGGGCAACCACGGTGTTCAACCACAGAATTTGGCGACCATCGCGCATTGGATGAAGCGTTGGTTGCTCGACCGTGATGAAGCGGTGCCGATTGCCGAACTAGCAACACGCTCGCCAAGTGAGTTGCTGTGTACGGAGTCCGGGCAGGTGTTGAATTTGACCGGCGAGCGTTCAGTGTTCGATCTCAACGCGGAACACCAGACACAACTCGAAAAGCAACGCCTCGAGTTGTGGAAGACCGAGTCGCGAGAGGCGATGGCGGACAAGATTCGTGAGCAAGTTAGTGTGCGCAAAAACAAAGATCTTAAGCCGCCCAAATTCGAAGATGCGGGTCGCGTTCAACGAGGTGAATACCACATCGACCAGCTTGTACTGCGGACGGACTCCGGCGTGCCCATTCCTGGCCTAACCTTTCACCCTGTCTCGCCACAAGACGACGCCTACTTATACCTGCATGACAGCGGCAAGCTTGGCGACTCAGAGCCAGACGGCCCAATCGAGCAACTCGTAGGTGATGGTTATGCCGTCGTATCAGTGGATCTTCGTGGACAAGGCGAGACCGCGTCGGGCGATCGAAGCGAACTGCTAACGGACTGGAAGACGTATTACCTCGCCTATCTACTAGGGAAACCGCTCTTGGGCCTTCGAGTCGAAGACGCGTTATCTGCCGGGCACTTCGTCGCGTACTATCAGAAACCCAAAGACAAGCCTCGTCGCGTTCATCTGGTCGGCGCCGGACAGGCCGGTATCATCGCGCTTCACGCCGCAGCGCTCCGTCCTGAGTTGTTTGCCTCGGTCACGCTCCGCAACACGCCGCGTGATTGGTCATCTCTCGTGGAACAGTCGGTCCCCAGCGGCCAACTCGATAGCGTCGTCCACGGGGCCCTTGAGGTCTACGACCTTCCGGATCTAGTTCGATTGATTGGCGAAGACAAAGTCAGATTCGAAGAGTGAAAGAGACCATCGCATTAGCGAGCCCGAAGACGAGCTGACTCTCTTTGCGAGGTCAACTGCGGTCGGCGGAAGTTTGTAGGATGGACTTCCAGTCCGTCCGAATCCGCTGGACGGACTGGAAGTCCATCCTACTTAGATTTGCCGTTTCGCATCTATAGAATCTGCGCCCGAACGACTTCACATCCGGCAACTTGTCAACAAATGGAGCCGAGTTGCGTTTCAGCTCCTTGATCGCAACTTGCCGCAGTCCTCGTAACGTATCTTGCGTTCCCGATTCCCACTACGACAAAGACCCACGAGACGTCATCGGTTAGACTACAGAAATGCGAAAGACTCACTCTTTAGCGTTGCTCGCCGCTGCTGTCTGCAGCCAACTCGTGCAAACCGCACATGCCCAAGTTCGATTGTGGCCCGATTCCGTTAAAACGCTGATCCAGTCGCATTGCTCCGATTGCCACCAAGGCGAAGACGCTGAAGCTGGACTGGACCTCGACAGTCTGAGTAATGACTTGGCAGACAAGGAGGTAACGCGGCGCTGGACATTGATCCACGATCGAATCGCACGGGGCGAGATGCCTCCATCCGATTCTGAGCAGTTGCCGGTTAAGGTAAAGGCGGATGTCCTGGCCGACATAGCAGGAGCGATTTCCAGAGCGGATAATTCGCGTCGCGACGTTGTACTCAGACGGCTGAATCGCGTTGAGTACGAGAACACAGTCCGCGACTTGTTTGACGTCTACGTCCGAGTCAAGGAACTACTGCCAGAGGACACGCCGTCAGCTGGCTTCGACAACGTCGGCGAGGGCCTTGCAGTTTCTCCCGAGGCGATGCACGCGTATCTACGAGCCGCCGATGCGACCTTAGACGCCGTTTTTGGGCCACCGAAGCAACCGAAGTACCTAAAGCATGAAACGAATTTGTTGGATCAGTTGACTTGGCTGGGCCAGCCACAACTCGCCGATCAAATTGGAAAAATGTTTCGCAAGACCGACGACGGACTCGTCATTTTTCAATCCGGTTATTGTCCTACGAATCTTGTGAACTTCTCGCGGCTGCGAGCGCCAGCAGGAACGTATCGCGGGACGATCCGTGTCCGAGCAATACAGAGCGCCGCGCCCGTCACGCTTCGCATCTACGGCGGAGACACAATCGTCGGACGCCGCGAGAAGCATCTCGTCGGCTACTACGACGTTCCGCCGAACGAATGGACGACGATCGAGTTCACAGACCGATTGGTCCAAGATGGTGGCACTTTTCAACCGAAATGTTACGGAACTCGCGATACTCGCAAGGATGCCGATACGTATCCGGAACCGGGAATAGAGATCGGCGATATCACCATCGAAGGACCGCTTGAGGCGTGGCCACCTCGGAGCCGTGGCAAGCTGCTTGGCGACGTTGATCCGACTAACGCAACACTAGAGGATGCGAGGAACATCCTCCGAGAGCTTCTACCGAAAGCTTACCGCCGACCAACGACCGTCGAGGAAGCGGAGGACTATGTCGGCTTGGTCGAGTCGGCGTTAACCGTCGGACGTTCGTTCGAGGAATCTTTGCGATTCGGATTGAAGGCGGTGCTTTGCTCGCCTGAGTTTTTATTCCTCGACGAGCCGACGCAAGATCAGTTCGTCAGCCAATTTGCGATCGCCTCGCGTCTCTCGTATTTCCTCTGGAGTTCCATGCCGGACGTCGAACTTACGGCGTGTGCTGCCCGAAACGATTTGAGCGATCCTCAAGTCTTAAGACAACAGACGGAGCGGATGTTAGGCAATTCGCGAGCCAAGGCGTTCACGACAAACTTCACGGGCCAGTGGCTCGATCTGAGAGATATCGACTTCACAGAACCCGATGCCAACTTGTACCCCGAGTTCGACGAATTGCTACGAGTGTCGATGATTGAAGAGACGACTCGATTCTTTCAGGAGGTACTCGATCAAGACCTGAATGTCATGACGTTTTTAGACTCGGACTTCACTGTTTTGAACGAAAGGTTAGCGAAGCACTACGGAGTTACTGGCGTCGTTGGCCAGGCGTATCGCAAAGTAACGCTACCCAAGGATAGCGTTCGCGGAGGCTTGTTGACTCAGGCCAGCATCCTCAAGGTAACGGCCAACGGTACAAACACGTCGCCAGTTTTGCGAGGCGCGTGGGTTCGAGAGAAACTACTCGGCTTGACCGTACCTCCGCCCCCCAACAATGTCTCGGCGGTCGAGCCCGATATTCGCGGAGCAACGACGCTGCGCGAGCAACTCACCAAGCATCGCGATGTCGAATCGTGCGCGTCATGCCACGACAAGATCGATCCGCCGGGCTTCGCTTTGGAGAACTTCGACCCGATTGGCGGCTGGCGAGACAATTACCGAACGATGAGAGAGGGGAGGCGTCCTGACTTTAGCCAATCACCGTTCACTTATGCTTGGATTCGCTACCGAATTGGATTGCCGGTCGACGCCAGCGGAACAACTCCGAGTGGTGGGACCTTCGACAGCATTGTGGCGTATAAGAAACTTCTGGCCGGGCAATCGCGTCAGATCACGAAGGGATTGACCGAGAAACTGTTGACCTACGCGACAGGTCGTGAACTTCAATTCTCTGATCGAGCCGCCGTCGAACAAATCGTCGAACACGTAAGCCAGAAAAACTACGGTTTTCGTGCATTGATCCACGAAGTCGTCGAGAGCGAGATATTCAAACAGCCGTAATAAAGAGACACTGTACTCCGCAACTCGACGTTCCCAGTAGGATCGCGTGAATTACGACAGCCTAGGATAAAACAAACATGAGTACTCCCGCATTATCCCGTCGTACATTTCTCCGCGCCTCGGGGATTGCCGTCGGCTTGCCTTTCCTGGAAGCAGTGCAGGGGAGGGCGGCGGCTGATGAGAAGTCGCTCCGTCGTCGCATGGTTGCGGTAAACGTTGGGCTCGGACTTCACGCTCCGAATCTGATCCCAACCACAACCGGACGAGATTACGAACTGACTCCCTACCTCAAGCTCATCGGCGACCATCGCGATTCGTTCACGGTGATTTCCGGAGCATCACATCCAGAGGTCAGCGGCGGTCACTTGTCAGGTAAGTCGTATTTGACTGCAGCAAAACATCCCAACAGTGCTGGCTTTAAAAACTCTATCTCCATAGACCAATACGCCGCCGAGCAACTCGGAGCAGAAACTCGCTATGGTTCGCTGTCTCTAACAAGTTCTGGTCCGGGTCTGTCGTGGTCTCGCGCGGGTGTCGAGGTTCCCGCTGAATCACGACCGTCGCATGTCTTTCAGCGACTGTTTCTCGCTGGGAACCCGCAAGAGCAAGCCGCACAGATTCGACGCTTGCAGGATGGGCAAAGCGTCTTAGACCTTGTGATGCAAAAGGCGAAAGGTATGGAGCAGCGCCTTTCTGGCCGAGACCGAGAGAAGCTAGACCAATACTTCGGTGCCGTGCGAGAAGCGGAGAAACGGCTGGCCAAAGCGGAAGCCTGGGAAGCACGACCAAAACCGGTGGTCGATGCCAAGCCGCCTCGGGATCAAACGGACTCCACGAGGATCGTCGAACGAATGCAGCTGATGTACGACATGATGCATCTGGTGATCCAAACCGACTCGACACGATTCATCACTTATTACTTCACCGGCATGAACCAAGTTCCGACAATTCCCGGCATCGACATCGACTACCACAATCTGTCGCATCATGCCAAGGACCCGGCGAAGATCGCTCAGCTGACGATCGTTGAATCCGAAGTCATCAAAGCGTTCGGCAACTTTGTGAAAAAGCTCGCCGAGAGCAACGAAGCCGGTTCCTCGCTGCTCGACTCGACGATGGTTCTGTTCGGCTCGAATCTTGGCAACGCCAGCAGTCACGATACCAGGAACATGCCGATCATCTTGGCGGGTGGTGGATTCAAACACGGCCAGCATTTGGCGTTTGATCGAGACAACAACTACCCACTACCAAACCTCTACGTCTCGATGCTACAACGACTTGGCTTGGAAACTGAATCGTTCGCCTCGTCGACCGGTACCATGAATGGACTCGAACCGACTTAATCTGCCTGAATCACACAAGCCATCGGGCCGTGGCGCGCGCATTGGCCGACACAACCGGAGCTTCAACATGATGTCAACGTCCAAGTCCAACCTTCGCCTTCTTACTCTGAACGCGATCTTCGTTTCTATTGCCATTCACGCGCACACGCAAACTGCAACGGCAGAAGATGCACGCGGAAACACCGCGAGTTGGGAGGTCGAGGTTCACAAAGACGTTGCATACCTGGGTGGCGACCGACAAGAGAAGCTCGATCTGTACATGCCACAACGCAAAGAGTCCGAGTCGGCGAATGCTCGCCGTCCCGCGATCGTGATCATCCACGGCGGTGGCTGGCACGGTGGAGACAAGGCAGCTGGTCGCGAGCAGAACGTCGGCAAGACACTTGCCGCAGCCGGATATGTCTGTGCCAGCATCAACTACGAACTCTGTCCCAAGAGCGACAGTATTGCTGAGCGCTTGAATAATATCTGGCCTCGCAATCTTCACGATTGCAAAACGGCGGTGCGATATCTGCGCGCCCACGCCAACGAATACGAAATCAACCCAAGTCGAATCGGTGCCATCGGCGGTTCCGCAGGCGGTCATCTTGTGGCGATGCTTGCCGTGACAGATCGAGAAGACGGCCTCGATCCTGACGGCCCATACAGCGAGTTCTCTTGCCGCATCCAAGCAGCCGTGCCAATGTACGGAGTGCATGACGTCGTCGCGCAGGCGAAGGTGAAGCACCAATTGGAAGGGATGTCCGTCCCTGATCGTCAGCTCTGCCGTGCCGCGTCGCCGATCACTTACATCACATCGGACGACCCGCCCGCGTTAATCTTGCACGGCACCAAAGACGCACTCGTCCCAACGGAACAGTCGCAGATCTTATACGATTCGTTAAGCAAGACAAAAGTCGACGCAACCCTCCACATCATCGAAGGCGTACCACACAGCTTTCATCTTCAGCCAAAGCAAGAAGATTTAAGAGCCACGGTGATTGCGTTCTTCGATCGACACCTACGAGGCGACTAACGAGACGGCTTTACATCCGCGTCCCAATCCGCCAGACTCTTGCCCAATCTCATCAACTTCGGCGATCGCTTGATGGCCAAATCGTTGCTCTCGCTAATATCCTTCGACAAGTCGAACAGCCACTCCTCGGACGAGCCGCCCTCGCGTTTGTGAACGTACTTCATGTCTCCGTCTCGGACAGCTGACCAAGCGCGGTCGCCACGGCGCCCTCGCCAAAATAGCGTTCGAGAAACGTCGTCGCTTTTCTGAACAATGTGCTTGATGACGTCGAAGCCATCTAACTGATCCTCTGGCAGATCAGCACCGGCCAATGAGAGGAACGACTTCGTTAGATCAAACGTCGCGGAGACTTGATCACTCGTCTGATTCGGCTCAATCCGATCGGGCCAACGAATGATGAGCGGCACGCGAATCCCGCCTTCAAACGTCGTACTCTTGCTTCCACGCAACGGGCCCATGTTGCCAGCACCGGCAAAGCCGCCGTTATCAGAGACGAAAACAACGACCGTATTCTTCGCGACACCAGCTTGATCAATCGCCGTCAAGAGTCGCCCGACCTCCGAGTCGAGATCTTCCAACATCGCGACGTACGTCTTGGCGTTCAATTCCATCCAATTCTCTTTCGTCACGACTTTGCTTTCATCCTTGGGCCCCTGAAACGGAAAGTGGGGGCACTCGTGAGAGACGTATGCAAAGAACGGCTTGTCTCTCTGCTTCTTGATGAAAGCGATCGACTCGTCGGTAATCAGGTGAGTCATGTAGCCTTCGCGGGTGACCGGTTGGCGTCCGTCGAAGAGAACGTGCACGTCGCTCGTTTCTCGATGATTGAAGTAATGGACGTTGCCGCCGAGGTAACCAAAAAACTCGTCCCAACCGTACTCCATCGGATTGAACTTTGGTTCATATCCCAAATGCCACTTTCCAAACACGCCACAAGAATATCCAACTTCCTTGAGTGTCCCTGGCAGCACGGCCTGGCCGACGGGAAGCCCTAGGTCGTGCTGTTCAGCAAGTCGAATCGCATCGTCATACCGTCCAACGTTACCCGTACCAATCGCGCACTCCAGTCCGCCAACGCGTTGTTGATAGCGCCCCGTGAGCAATGCAGTTCGGGTCGGGCTGCATTCGGGCCCGTTTGAATAGTGCTGAGTGAATCGGACTCCCTGCTTTGCTAATTGATCGATATTCGGAGTCTTGGCAACAGGATGGCCATAACAACCAAGATCACCGTAGCCGAGATCGTCGGCAAGGATCAAGACGATGTTTGGATGATCCGCACCACGCACCGCGGGGACTATCCAAGCGAAGGCAAGTAGCCACAAAAAGCACATTGAACCACGAGAACAATTCCTACAGACTACTCGCGACATGGCAGTATCCAACTCTTGTGCATTTTGGCGTTTTTTGTGGCATCCATCAGCTCGTCATTGAATCGTGGCCGATTTCGTGTGTTCATAAAGAACGTCGCCCTGTTCGTCATTAAAGCGGAATGTCAATGTCGCGGTTTCATTGTCGCGTGCGGGAGTTGACTCAACCATCAGAAAGCCGCCTGATGGTTTCTTCTGCGAATACACCTGCTTGATCGAGGCTTCGGGATCAGTCGACAAAGGGTCGCCCGGTTTCCGACCGGGCCGAGAGTTTGCGTCAATGAGCGCTCCGCATGAAAACTCCTCGATGTTGGTGGGGTGGATCGAATGGTATTGCCAGTGTCGATCACCACAGATCAAAAAGAAGTTCTTTGCCATTCCCTGCTCATTCAACCAGGCAAAGAACTCGTCGCGCTCGTGTCGAAAGCCGCCGGGGTTCGTGTGGTTGTCTGACTTGCGAGCATCATCGGGTCCGATCATCGGGTTTGGAGAGATCAGCAACTTGAAAGTCGCGTCGCTTGCAGCCAACGTGCGTTTGAGCCACGCTTTCTGTTCCACTCCCCAGATCGTCTTGTCCGGCCCGTCTTCCATCGCGTTGGGACTGCGATACATACGATTCTCGGGGAACCAGATTTGCAAGTCGCGATTGACTCGATGCGTGCGATATGTCTTCGCATCGTCGTTGTCGGCGGCAGCGACGGGCAATTGCTCGAGCATCATCTGACGACCGGTCTCCGGAGACGGTAAATGATCACCTGTATTGTCGCCGTCGTCGATCCGATAGTCGTGATCGTCGATCATCCAATACGTCGGAACGGCGGCGAACAAGTCGCGATATCTTGGTTGGACGAACTGCTCGTGCCATTTCTGTCTGAGTTGCGGAACTGTTTCGGCACGTGGCATTTTCGGGGTGTCGTAGTAAACATTGTCGCCCGTGCCCACGAAGAAATTGGGGCGATCTTTCAGAATCGATGTGAGGGCAGGGTAGCCAAGATGTTTATCGGGCAGTGCATACGGCGGTGGTAAATCGGTGTTGTTGTGCTCGCGATGAATCCTGCCATCAATGCGATTGTCGCCATGGAACTTTGCGTAGTTCATGCCCGTCACAACCGTAAAGCGAACGACTTCACTAGATGCGGCACCAGGAAGCGTTCGGAACGTGGCGGTCGGGCCGTCACGCAGATCTTTAGCACTTGAACCAATCCAGGCGCGGATACGATACTCGGCACCGGGCTTCAACCGCTCGAACAGCTGTCGCACAATGAAGTCGCGGTCAGCCGTCGCTGGTAACGTTCGCGAACGAATCGGCTTCATTAGTTGTTTGTCAATCGGCTCGACTTGAAAACGAACCGCGCCGGGCATCCCGACGACGTCGCCATCCACGAGTGCGTCTACTTTCGTGAGTCGTACTTGCGCGAGCGCGCTGGTCGCGGTGACCTCGCCAACCATGATGCCCATTCCGGTCCGTGGGAGAAGCTGTCCGAAGCCCGCGCGAATCTGGCCCTCACGGTCGATCAGAGGCTTTGGATTCTCGACTTCGCCAATTGGTCGGCAGCCTGGGCCGAGTTCCTTGGTGCCGAGATCTTCGTCCACTTCGTCGGCGATCCTGCGTAATCGAGCGACGACATCAGGATTCTCTTTTGCGACGTTCTTCGCTTCGGCGATGTCGCGCTCGAGATGATATAGCTCGCCCTTGGCTAAGTGCAGCTTCCAGGGACCGCTGCGAACGGCTTGCAGATTCAAGCCACGGAAATAGTGGAACGATTCGTAAGGCGACTTGGCATCTTCGGCGCCAGACAGAATCGGCCAGATATCGCCACCGTCAATCTTGCGATCCTTCGGAGCCCTTCCACCCGCTAACTTCACGAGGGTTGGCATGAGGTCCATCATGGTCGTCACCTCGCCGCTTTCCGTACCAGCGGGAATCTTCTTCGGCCACCATGCGATCGTCGGTTCGCGCATGCCACCTTCGAAGGTAGATCCTTTGCCACCTCGCAACGGAGTGTTCACAGCGCCGTGGCGAATGGAGCCGCCGTTGTCGGAGGTGAAGATCACGAGCGTGTTCTCATCAAGCTTCAACTGGCGGACGGTGTCGAGCACTTGCCCAACGCTCCAATCAACCTCCTCTACCCAATCACCATACAAACCATTCTTCGACTTGCCCTGAAATGCTTTCCCTGGATAAAGCGGAAAGTGGACTGCGGAATGCGGCAGGTAGAGGAAGAATGGCTTCTGTTGATGATCCCACAGAAACTTAACGGCTTCCTGCGTGTAACGCTCGACAATGGCTTGCTGGTCATCCGGAAGGACTCGCTGCAAGACGGTTTCGTTTCGGAGCAGCGGCAAAGGAGGCTGCTTCTTGCGACCGGCGCGGGGCTTCGGCAGCGGTTGGCCGAGGTTGCTCTTCACTCCGTCCGCCGGAGGTCCCATGTCGTTGGAATAGGGAAGCCCGTAGTAATAGTCGAATCCTTGACGCGTCGGCAGAAACTCCGGTTGATCCCCAAGATGCCACTTGCCGATGATCCCGGTCGCGTAACCTTGCTCTTTGAGCAACTCGGCGATCGTGATTTCACCTGGTGCAAGCCCGGTCGCGTATTCAGGAAACAACACGTGCTGGATCGGGAGTGCTCGCTTCGGATAGCAGCCGGTCATCAGCGCTGCCCGCGAAGGCGAACAAACCGGTGCGGCATAAAAGCACGTCAACTTCCTGCCTTCTTCGGCCATGCGATTCAAATTCGGCGTTCGATTTAACTTCGAGCCGAACGGTTGGATGTCACCGTAACCGAGATCATCGATGTTTATGACAATGAAGTTCGGACGATCAGCCGCGAAACCGCTGATGCAAATCAGCCCAAGGGACGTCAGCATCGCAAGTTTAGCAATCCACGATCTTATTTGCCGCTTGTTCATGGTGTTTGAATTCACAGTTCCCGAATTTACGGCTTCCGAATTTACGGTTTCCAGATTCATAGTGTTCGAATCTCCGGTGCGCGTTCCTAGGGTCAGTTCCGGCTATCGTACACCAAATCCGCGTTGCAATCGCGTCTTGCAGAATGCCTACAGATGGACGGGGATCAGTCGCTCTTGCTCGCCGTCCGCTTTCGGAGATGGAGGATCGATCCATGCGATCGGCGTCTGGTTCGCCGTGAGTTCCGCCACGTGTCGCTTGAACGCGGGAACGATCTTGCTTAACGCCTCGCGTTCGCTGCCAGCGTCGCTTTCAAGTCCATCAAGATTCGCGACGCGCACGTGGACGCCGCCGCTTGGAGTTCTCGAGACATAAACGATGCAACTAAAGACAGGAACTTCGATCGGCTTCAACGGATCCGGCGTGTTCGATTTACTGTCGTCGCCCGAAGATAGAGTCATTCTGAATCCACGCTGATTCGCCTTAACCGTTGCTTGCCGCCATCGCCGGTTGCTGACTCATCCGCCAATCAACCAGATGCATCTCGACATTGCGACGGCCACGAAACTCGTTGATGACGGGGCGATAAGCGATATCGATCAGCCCATCCAGCTTGGACAGATCTTCGTACCAATCGCCCTTCCCAAAGCCCACCGCGCGCAATGTCACGTTGTGTTGCTTTACTTTGACGGAAATATGACGTTCACCGCTGCCCAGGTGACGAGGAGCTTCGGCCAGTTCGACGCCGGTCGCACACAAAACGGGGCGAGGGTTGGAGTCGCCGAATGGAGCCATCCGCTCCAGTTGTTGTACTGTTTGTAGAGTTAGTTGACTCAACGAAGCTTCGGCATCGATGCGGACTTCCGGTGTGCGGTCTTGGACCGCTACCTCGCTCTCGACGACTTCGCGAAACGCAATGCGAAAATCGTCGATCTTTGCTTCCTCGACCTTCAATCCTGCCGCAGCCGCATGTCCGCCGTGAGCAATCAGGTGCTCAGTACACTGGGCAAACGCTTCATGAAGATTCAAGCCGGATGCCGAGCGAGCTGATCCAGTCGCGGGCTTTGCTCCCAATTCGTCGATCGAGAGCAAGACGACAGGCCGATTGAACTTTTCAGCCAATCGCCCGGCCACGATGCCAATCACTCCCGCGTGCCAACCACGTCCAGCCAACACAAAGGCAGAATCGTTTGAATCGAACTGTTCTTTGATCTGTTTGTTTGCAGCGAGGTAGACGCTTCGTTCGAGACTGTCGCGACTGCTGTTCAACTCGTGGATGTAGTCGGCGAGTGCATCGGCACGCTCGACCGAGTCGGTCGTCAGCAACTCGACACCAAGTTGGGCTTGACCAAGCCGACCCGCTGCATTCAGCCGCGGGGCGAGGCTGAACCCGATGTCTTCGCTTCCCAAGGCGGGCTTGTCTTGCAACTTCGTGACGCGAAGCAAGGCCTTCAAACCGATCGTTGGCTGTGATTGCAAACTGTTCAGTCCGAAACGGACGAGCACACGGTTTTCGTCAACCAACGGAACGACGTCGGCAACCGTGCCAATTGCAGCGATGCCGATCGCCGTGAGCAAAAAGTTGCGCATCCGATCACTGACTCGCTTCGATTCGCTCGCGCGACAGCAGAGCGCCCAAGCCAACTTGAATGCGACACCCGCTCCACACAAGCCAGCAAAGGGATAGTTCGAGCCGGGCAAACGCGGATGTACGATCGCGGCCGCATCGGGCAGTTCGTCGGCGAACTGGTGATGATCGGTGATGATTAGCTCAAGACCGATCTCGCGAGCGGTTTTCGCTTCGCGGACGCTCGCAATGCCACAGTCGACAGAAATGACTAGCGATGCTCCACGTTCGGACAGTTTCCGGAGCGCGTCGTCGTTTAATCCATAACCTTCTTCGAGCCGATTCGGGACGTAGTAACCGACATCAGCGCCAAGCAATTGCAGACAGCGATACAGAATCGCCGTCGCGGTCATTCCGTCCGCGTCGTAATCGCCGTAGATCACTATCCGACGTTTCGCTTGAATCGCAGCGAAGACTCGATCGGCTGCATCGGGAATCCCGGGAAGCAGCTCGGGATCGCGCAACTCGCTCATTTTCGGATCGAGGAATCGCTGAACATCTTCGGTCGCGCCGATACCTCGACAAAGCAACAGCTGGGCGACGATCGGGGAAATGCCGGCTTGCTTCTCAAGCGACTCGATTCGCCCGGCATCATGCGGATGAATTCGCCAGCGTTTTGTCATGACGATCCCTGTCGTGATGCGAGTTCGTCCAGAGGCCCGTAGTGATGGCTTCCAGCCGCCACCTCCAAGTACCGTGGCGGCTGGAAGCCACCACTACGACTGCGCGTAACCGCTACTTCTTCTTCTCGACGTGCAAGGTGTGGCGTTGCAGTCGCGGGCTAAATTTCTTCAGGCGTAGCTTTTCGCCACCAGGCTTGCGGCGCAGGCTGTAGTTGTAATCACCTGTCTCTTCGCACACGAGAAACACGGTATCTGCCTTCTTCTTACTTCGTCCGGCCATCGAATTGGCTCCTTCAGTTCATCAGCCGTTTAGCTTGCTGGTTGGTCTTGACCGCCCGATTGTAGCCAAATCTCCCAGGCTAGGTAACCCGTCCCGGTGAAGCGTCTTACGGCAATTCATGAGGGTTGGCACGGTGGTTTCGACACTTCGGGGGCGACGAGTTCTCTACGAACGTCAAATTTCAAGCTCTCGGCACGACCCAGATGTTGCGATAGCGGACGGGATTACCGTGATTCTGCAAATAGACGGGGCCAGGGTCCGCGCTGGCTTTGAGAGGTGCTGCGGTCGTATTTCGATCTCCAGGCAACTCGATATCGTCATGAATCACCACGCCATTGTGCTTCACGGTGATACGCGGATTCTTCACAAGTTTCCCGGCGTCGTCATACTTCGCGGCTGTGAACTCCGCATCGTAGGTCTGCCACGTCAGAGGTGGTAAACACATGTTGACGCTCGGTTCTGCGACTGAATAGATACCCCCGCATTCGTTTTGCTCGCCTTGGAGTCCGAACGAATCGAGCATTTGGACCTCGTAGCGACCTTGGAAGTAGATGCCGCTATTGCCACGGCCTTGGCCGCGATCTTCTGGCTGGAACGGCAAGCGAAACTCAAGATGCAATTGATGGCTGCCGAATGTTTGCTTGCTCGTGCAACCCTGCATCAACAGGCCATCTTCCGTCATCTTTCCGCCGGTCCAGCCATCCGAGTTCGAACCATCGAACAGTACGACCGCCCCTTTGGGAGGAGCTTGGCCTAGTGTGGAGCTTTGGCGAGCGGTCTTCTTCAGCTTGCCGGTCATCGCTCCATCGTCCGTCGTGATCGAGACGACGCCGTCTTTCAATTCACCGCGTCCCTCGTCACCCTGTAGAATGACAACACCGTCCTTCAGTTCGCCCGAGCCGTGGAACTTCTCATCGCCATCCCAACCAGCACCTGGGAGGCCGCCAACATAGGCAACAGAAGTAAACTTGCCTCCACCCTGAGCGATTACTTGAAGCCCTAAGACGACCGTATCGCCGTCACCCGACAGTTTGCCCAGATATTCGCCTTGCAAAGCGAAGTCGGCATCGGCCTTTTCTGGATCGGTGAAGATTGGCCCTTTGGCCTGCGCCGTCGTGAAGAGGGCGAGGGCGAACAATACACCAGTAACGGTACGATTCAACATATTTCGTTGCTCCGGCGGAGAGATATTTGTGTTTGCTTTAGACACGGTTGAAGCCATTGTGGAGGCGGAGACGCTGCGGTTCAAGCCACAAACTTGCGAGAGTCGAATCAGAAGGCCGAGACGCTCGAAGCTGGCGTACCGGTTCGGACCTTCTGTCGCCCTCGCGATCCTGGTAAATTGATTGCACCATGAGCCCCACCAATCTGCGGGGACAAATACCTGCATTGCGACGAGAGGCAGACGCGTTTGTCCTTGCAATTGACCGAAAAATAAGTAGGTTAAGGACTTAGAGAGAGGTAGTCCAATTTCCCTTGGAACAGGAATAAGGACGTTCATTCTGCGCTCGCTCGTTGCGCCGATATTGTAATGGAGCATTCTGCCATGTCATCCACGATAGACGATCCCGATCAAGTAGCTCGCGAACAAGCGCTCGCCGCTGAGTCTGCCGAGGCCCTCGAAGCGGAAACCGATGACGAGGAAGAAGAGGGCGAAGAGTACGAGTCAGTTGGTCGTCGTTTCCTGTTGTTCGCCGCCGTACCGAGTTGGGCGATCAGCATGATCGTTCACATCATTGCGATCCTGGTTCTCGCTTTCGTTACCTTCGCCCCCAGCGTGGAGAAAGCAGCGAACATCCTGAACGTCGCAAATGCCAGCGAAGTCGAGGAAGTAGAAGAGTTCGAGATGCTCGACCAACTGGAGCCTCTTGAAGTCTCGGAAATCAGCGCGGAGCAACCCGTTGTCCAAAGCACGGTCGACACTCCAAGCGAAGTTGTCGAAGTGGAAGTGTCGACGGACGTTGATGCCGCTGCCATTCAAGTTGATCTCGTCGACTTCAGCAGCGAGACCGCACCGCGCAATGACCTGATGAAAGAAATCGGGGCGATGACTGGTAGCGCACTTGAAGGCCGAAGCGCGAAGGCTCGAGGCCAGATGGTCAAACAAAACGGCGGCTCGGAAGGAAGCGAGAAAGCGGTCGCGATGGCATTGAAATGGCTTGCCGCGCACCAGTTTCCAGATGGCCGCTGGAGCTTCGAGGGGATGCCGTGTGCCTGCACGCACCAGGGCCATACGAACGGCTGCTTTACTGGAGCGACCGCGATGGCATTGTTGCCCTTCTTAGGATCAGGTCAAACGCACTTGGAAGGACAATACAAGGACACGGTAGGGCGCGGGTTGGCGTTTTTAGTGCGCACCGAGAAGCCCAACGGATCGCTGATCCAAGGTGGCGGCAACATGTACGCACACGGATTAGCTTCGATCGCATTGTGTGAAGCTTACGCAATGACACACGACAGGAAGCTAATGGCGCCAGCCCAAGCTTCGATCGCGTTCATTTCTTACGCACAAGATCCCGTCGGCGGAGGCTGGCGGTACACGCCCAGACAGCCAGGTGACACATCGGTCGTAGGTTGGCAGCTGATGGCGCTCAAGAGCGGGCACATGGCGTATCTACAGGTCCCACCAAACACGGTCGCTGGTGCAATCAAGTTCCTCAATACCGTTCAGTCAGACAGTGGGTCCAAATACGGGTACGCCGAACCGGGAGGAAAGCCTTCAACAACCGCCATCGGACTGCTTTGCCGGATGTATCTCGGTTGGAAGAAGGACGAACCAGCGCTCCAGCGAGGCGCGGATTACATCAGCAAGTTAGGTCCCTCGAAAAATGACCTCTACTACAACTACTACGCCACGCAGATCATGCATCACTATGGCGACGAGTACTGGCCAAAGTGGAACAGCGTCATGCGCGAGCAGCTGATCAATAGTCAAACACCGACGGGACACATGGCCGGCAGCTGGGATGTTCCAGGCGGCGGTCACGCGAACGAGAAGGGGGGTCGTTTGTACGTGACTTCGATGGCTACGATGATCCTTGAGGTTTATTACCGCCACATGCCGATCTATGCCAAAGAAGCCGCGGAAGAAGATTTCCCGCTGTAAGAAGCCAACCAAGCTGCAAGATGCGGCGTGCCTGATCGTCAGGCACGCCTTTTTTATGCGCAGGGTCTTTTGCAGGAGTTGCCCAGACACTCGCAACCTATACTTCCTTGGCGCATTGCGCCCGAACCGTTTCATTCTCCTAACACATAATCGCGCGATGCCGCACAATCCGTCGCCACCACACAACTCGTCAGACGCCGGGATGCAAGAGCTTGCCGAGCCGCCGGTTCAGTATCTTGTGGCACCGCCGATCGGGCGGCCGACCTCACCGCCGGTCGTTGTTTCCGACGAAGAACTGGAAAGGCGCCCGCTCTGGCAAAGCGTTCAAAGCCGTTTCGCAGGCGACGCCATCAGCGGGTTCATCAGTCTGGTCGTGCATACAATCGTGCTGATCATCTTGGCACTGGTTGCGATTGTCGATGAAATCGGACCTCGCGGACCGGAGTTGGTCGTCGCGCCGATCCGCGATACCGACGAGCCTGAACCCAGCGACTCGCGAATCGTGCTGCCTGATGTTAGCGTCGCTGCGGAGCAACCGCAGGTGATTGAAGCGAAACCATTAGAAGTCCGGCTTCCCGACGCGCCAAATGTCGATTCACCTTTTGCTTCGCCGGCGGCGACAGTGATTGAAGTGCGCCCGACCGAGCTATTCCATGATACGACGGTCGCTGAATTGCTCGAAGCCACCAACACGCCATCCGGCGGTGGCTTTGAGGGACGAACGCAGGAGCAGCGAGCCAGACTGGTGGCCGCTCGTGGTGGCACGCAAGCCAGCGAGGCTGCCGTCGAGCGGGGGCTTGCTTGGCTCGTCGCTCATCAGCGTCAAGACGGCAGTTGGCGGCTGAATCATCAAGAAGGTGTCGGCAACTGTAATTGCCCGCACCCCGGAAAAGTTGGGACGAGTACTGGCGCGACGGCACTCGGGCTGCTACCGTTTCTCGGCGCGGGCTATACGCACCAACAAGGCAAGCACAAAGAGACCGTTGATCGAGCCCTTTACTATCTGACAGGTCGCATGATCGATACGGCGCGCGGCGGCGACTTGCAAGAAGGCACGATGTACTCGCAAGGAATCGCGGCGATTGCACTCTGCGAAGCTTTTGCAATGACCGGCGACGAAGACCTAAGGCCCTACGCTCAAAAGGCCATCGACTTTATCGTCCACGCCCAGCATCCGCGCGGTGGATGGCGATACCACCCTGGCGCGCCGGGCGACACAACCGTAACTGGGTGGCAAGTTATGGCACTGAAGAGCGCCCGCATGGCGGGCCTGTTCGTACCGTCTCCGACCACCGAACTCGCAAAGGACTACTTGGACAGTGTTCAAGATCCCGGCGGCGTGTTTTACGGCTACTTGAAACCCGGTAAGGATTCGGGTGCAACATCCGTGGCGACGCTGCTCCGCATGTACCTGGGCTGGCAGCGTTACGATTCGCGACTCCAAGGAGCCTATGCCTTTCTCGCCAACCAAGGCCCTTCGACATCAGACATGTACTTCAACTACTACGCCACCCAAGTACTACACCATCACCACGGCAGCGATTGGGAGAGATGGAACATCCGCATGCGAGACTTTCTGGTTGCTAGGCAGTCCTCAAGCGGCCACACGAAAGGCAGCTGGTTCTTCACCGACAGACACGGCGAGGCCGGCGGTCGACTCTATACCACCGCCATCTGCACCATGATCCTCGAAGTCTACTACCGCCACATGCCGCTGTACGGCGAAGAGGCGGTCGAAGATGCCTTCTAATGCTTCCCTCCGTAGCCATCACTCTCCGAGTGATCAGCCCCATACGGAAGAACGCGCTCGTCACTCGCAGATTGACGGCTACGAACGCGTCATGACAACACGCGGCTATTCAAAGAACTCGTCGAACAGCCCGGCTTCATCGCGTCCAAGCAATTCATCCAGCGCTGTGGCGAAATCGTAATCAAGTCTCTCCGTACGCGTCGCGGCAATTCTCGCGGGCGCAACAGCGGAAGCCCATCGCGGAACTGCGATACCGTTCGCGTCAATTAGATGATCAGGAGACAAATTCATCGAAGCAATTGGGAATCGTGAAGAAGCGGCGCGGCGTAGCGGCGTTTCGATTGCAAACTGCGTTGCTCCAAAAACCGTTCCTTCGCCTTCCGTACCACCGGTCGAACCGTTCAAGAAATTGACGACTCGAATCACATCGATAGGCGCGACGGATAGATCAGCGTTGGTGTCGACGTAAAAGAATTGGGTGAGCCCATCCACCGTAAGCGGCGTCGACAGTGGACCCGGCCCGCTCGAGTTCAGCCGATTCACGATGATCAGCGCATCGAGCGGCGAGACGCTGCCGTCACGATTCGTATCCAACGCACGCAGCGGATTGTGGAACGGAGTTGTATTGACGACTTGGACGGTAGCACTGACTTGTGTCAGCACATGCAGGTATTGACGGTCGACGATCTGCGGGATCCCGACGGCCCAGCCTTCCCCGTAACTCACGCTATCACCAACGTCGTGCTGCACTCGTAACGTGTCTGAAGTGGGCGAGATGTTGAGCACTTCATTGACATCCAGCGTCAAACTGTTATCGCCGCTGCCAGTGATGTTGATCGCTTCAATGCCTTGGATCGCTGAATCGGGGATCGCGGTCAGATCAAGTGAAAAGCTGCCGCCCAGCAGGTTCAAAGTATCGTGACCAACGCCAGCGTCTCCGGTGACGATCAACCCCGGTACGTCTTCCACATTCAATGTGTCGTCGCCCGCCGTGCCGGTGATGTTGATCGACGCAACCGTACCGCCGGGTGCCGTGAAGATGATCCGGTCTGGATTGCGAGTCCGAATGATCACGCTTCCTTCGATGATTTCGATCGTCCCCGGATCGGGAGCCATGACTTCCACGGCGGCTCCTCCTTCGACATCGCCGTCAAGAATTGTGACGATGTAATCTTCGACCTCACCGGTAGAGGAAGTTCCCTCCGGCGTTAAGCCTCCCAATTTACTGATCCGGAAGCGAGCGTATGTCTCTCCTGGCGTCGCGCCAGCCGGCACGGTGAACGGCAGAACATTCACTCCAGGTCCAACATCCTCCGTATCGTAAATCTGTTCGCCGGGATCATCCCAATCGAGATCCTGATTGAAGTCGATCCACGCATCGACCTTGCCGATCCCGGTCGCAACGGCCTCGTTGCTGGCAGTCACCGAGAAGCTCGCAGTGGTCGAACCGGCATCGAAGGCTACGATGCTCGCGGTGGCAAACACGCCGTCGTCATCTGGTCCGTCGCCGAAAGCGTCGTTGCTGGTTAAGGGCCTAAATTCCGCATCGACGGAACAGCCGAGGCGAAGATCGCCGATCGTGTGCCACGCGCCCGAGTTTGGATAATCGTCGGGCGCGTCGCCGTAGTCCCTCCCGATCGGCAGTATCTCAATCCGGTAGTCTTCGACTTCGCCATCGTCCGCCAAGCCTGTTGGCGTCAAGCCGCCGGCCGTACTCAAGCGAAACCTTGCGAAGGTTGTACCCGGATTCAAAAGGCCAGGCACTTGAAACGTCAACTTGTTGCTACCGACCTGCACGTCTTCTGACGTGAGTACCTGCTCGCTCGGATCACTCCAATCCCCGTCATTGTTGAAGTCGATCCAGGCATCGAGCTTGCCTGCGGCACCTTCCACATCGACAATTACAGTTCCTTCGACTTTTTGGTTTTGCAGAATCGAGCAGAACGTGACGCCGTCCTCATCATCGTCGTCCGTCGAGTCATCACCATCCGCCATTGCGGACTGAAAGGCATCGTCTTCGACATCGACTGCACCGCCGAGCCGCAACGTGCCGATGATGTGCCGCGCGCCGTCGTCATCCAATAGCGTTTCGTAGTCGCCCGCTTGCGTGCCGCCCGCCAGATCAGGTGCGTCACCGAAGTCGATCCCAGGCGGAATCTCGATCAGGTAGTCTTCGACCTCGCCGCTGTCAGCCAGCCCCGTCGGAGCCAACCCGCCATCGGTGCTAATCCGAAAGCGGGCATAGGTGTCGCCCGCCGTCAATTCAGGCGGCAGATCGAACGTGAATTCATTGTCTCCAACGACGACAGATTGTGCCGCGAAAATCTGTTCGTCCACATCGAGCCAGTCGCCGTCTCGATTGAAGTCGATCCAGGCGTCTAGCTTGCCGTCCGTACCTTGCACGTTGACGGTGATCGCTACCTGCTGGGGTTCGAGTTGGCCGACAACAAACTCGCCGAAGGTTACGCCGTCGTCATCATCGTCCTTGTCGAGATCGTCGCCATCCGCGCGATCGGACGGGAGCCCGTCAAGCTCCGAGTCTACGTCGGCACCGAGCCGCGGCCCGCCGAGCATGTGCCGCGCACCGTCATCGGCCTCGAGTGTTTGATAGTTCCCTGCCCCAATGCCAACCCCCGTATCCGGAGCGTCACCAAAATCGATGCCGTCCAGGATTGTGACGGCATAGTCCTCGACTTCGCCGTCGGGCGCAGGGCCGCTCGGCGGCAGTCCGCCACTCGAACTCAAACGGAACCTCGCTTGAGCTATCCCGGGAACCGAACTACCGGGAACTCTGTTGAAGCTTCCAGGAATGACGCTTCCAGGAATGACGAACGTCAAGTCATTCGCGCCGCTTCCAACTGCCTGCGACGTGAAGATGCGTTCGCCCCGGTCGCCCCAATCGCCGTCCTGGTTGAAGTCGATCCACGCATCCAGCCTTCCGGAGCCACCTTGCACATCAACGGTGACGGACGCAGTGCTAGATGCCTCGAAGTCAATTACGCCGAAGGCCACGCCGTCTTCATCAGCTCCGTCGCCATCCGCGTTCTCCGACGGAACGCCATCACCTTCCGGGCCGCGCGTCGCGCCGAGCATCAACCCGGTCGCGACATGACGAGCACCGTCTTCGGTCACTTCGCCATTCGCGTTGACAATCAATCGCGTCGGAAAGCCGGCCTTTGCATCGCCGAAGTCGAACTCCATCTCGAAGGCTCCGATATCGACCGCCGTGCCCTGTGGTCTCGCGACGCCTCGTTGATCGGTCGTGATGCCAATGCTCGCTCCGCCGTCTATCGCCGGGCTGCCGTGAAGCAGATCGTGGCCCGACAAGATAGGACACACCGGGCAGTCGTTCTCGGAGAGCGGGGCAAGGTGTGCATCGGTGTTAGGGAAGTCGCTCGCTTCGGTCAGCGTAACGGTATCGTCATCAACAATATTGTTGCCGAGCGACGTGATCACTACGGGAGGCGGAAACATCGGAAGTCCGGTAGCGAACATGTCGACGTTCTCGCCACCTCCTTGAGGCACAGCAATGATCGTGTTCTGCAGCGTAACAGTGACGTTTGCGTTTTGCGCTCCTAAGAGCAAGTTCGCCGCGGTCGGAGCCGAGTTATTCGCGATCGTTGACTGCTTGATCACGATGTTGGAAGGTGCGGCGCTGCCCTGCTGGTTGAAGACAGTTTGAACGGAGATCCCGCCAGCTTCCGGTTCTTCTTCCGCCGGCGCAGTTACACGATTGCCGCTCACCGTCACGTTCGTCAGCGAGATATCACCAGCCACCACCATCGCGCCGCCAACTTCAACGGCTTCATTGTTGATGATTGCGGTGTCAGAGATGTTGAGCGTTCCCGCATAGAAGCCAATTGCCCCGCCGAACTCGCCGCTGTTCTTGCGAATGAGACTATCGCGGATGGTGAGCGTAGTGCCGGGTTGAGCCGAATTGATCGCGCCACCGGAGCCATCGATACTGGGGTCGGTGCCATCACCATTGCCATGCGACAGGGTCAGTCCTTCCAGGACGTAATTGCCCGCGACCGAAAACTCAAAGATTCGCGTCGCGTTGTTACCACTGATCTGCACGCCAGCGACCTGCGAGCCCGTGATTGTGAGCGACTCTTGGATGACGAGTGGCCCCTTGCCAGCATCGAGCGTCACCGTGGCGAACTGATCGTGCGGATCGAGATCGGTAAAGGCGAACGTGATCGTGTCAGCCCCTGGCTCCAAGTTCGCTTCGATGATTGCGTCGCGCAAGGTGCAACGCACCGCAGTACAACTCTCAAGCGGATCCGTAACCGTCGAATCTGGATCATCACGGTCGATCACGTGAAAGTTCGCAAGTAAGCGGCGGTCTTCAAGTGGCTCGAAGAAGATGCGACGCGCGCGCGAAACGCGGTTGCTCCCCCTGTGAGACAAGGAGAATTTCGGGACTGCACCGCGCAAAAGTTGAAGCCAAGTCCGGGATTTCATAGCAAACTCTGAAAGCTTTTCGTGGTACCGTGCTTTAAACCCAATACGAATTGGGGGGTCGGCCAACGCGAGATGTGATCGACACGCACTACCCATTATGGCCTAGATACCACTCATTTCCTACACTTTAACCACTCACCCGAATAGGTTGTTTTCTCAGCGACGATTTCCTTAAAAGTCGACTTCATTGATCGCGCCCAGCATCCACGCGGCAGATGGCCGTACCACGCCGGCGCCCCGGGTGATACCAACGGAACCGGTTGGCAAGTTGTGGCACTGAAGGGCGACCCGCATGGCGGGTCTGTTCGTACCGTCTCCGGCCACCGAACTCGCAAAAGAGTACTCGGACAACCGCTGTACGACGAAGAGGCGGTCGAAGATGCCTTCTAATGCTTCCCTCTGTAGCCATCACTCTCCGAGTGATCAGCCCCATACGGAAGAACGCGCTCGTCACTCGCAGATTGACGGCTACGAACGCGTCATGACAACACGCGGCTATTCAAAGAACTCGTCGAACAGCCCGGCTTCATCGCGTCCAAGCAATTCATCCAGCGCTGTGGCGAAATCGTAATCAAGTCTCTCCGTACGCGTCGCGGCAATTCTCGCGGGCGCAACAGCGGAAGCCCATCGCGGAACTGCGATACCGTTCGCGTCAATTAGATGATCAGGAGACAAATTCATCGAAGCAATTGGGAATCGTGAAGAAGCGGCGCGGCGTAGCGGCGTTTCGATTGCAAACTGCGTTGCTCCAAAAACCGTTCCTTCGCCTTCCGTACCACCGGTCGAACCGTTCAAGAAATTGACGACTCGAATCACATCGATAGGCGCGACGGATAGATCAGCGTTGGTGTCGACGTAAAAGAATTGGGTGAGCCCATCCACCGTAAGCGGCGTCGACAGTGGACCCGGCCCGCTCGAGTTCAGCCGATTCACGATGATCAGCGCATCGAGCGGCGAGACGCTGCCGTCACGATTCGTATCCAACGCACGCAGCGGATTGTGGAACGGAGTTGTATTGACGACTTGGACGGTAGCACTGACTTGTGTCAGCACATGCAGGTATTGACGGTCGACGATCTGCGGGATCCCGACGGCCCAGCCTTCCCCGTAACTCACGCTATCACCAACGTCGTGCTGCACTCGTAACGTGTCTGAAGTGGGCGAGATGTTGAGCACTTCATTGACATCCAGCGTCAAACTGTTATCGCCGCTGCCAGTGATGTTGATCGCTTCAATGCCTTGGATCGCTGAATCGGGGATCGCGGTCAAATCGAAGTAGAAGTCACTGCCAAGAAGAACCAGCGTGTCATGACCCGCGAGCGCATCGCCACTGACCTCGACACCGGGAATGTTCTCCAAGTTCAGCGTGTCGTCACCATCGGTTCCGGTGATACTTATCGAAGCGACACTGCCTTCTGAAGCCGTGAAAATCACGCGATCGGGATCGCGAGTGCGAACGATCACGCTGCCTTGGACGACGTCGAGCGTACCTGGAGCTGGTGCTGTGATTTCAACCGCCACTCCTCCCGCAGCAGCGCCGTCCAGAATCGTCACGATGTAGTCTTCGACTTCACCATCGTCGGCAGGCCCCGTGGGCGACAGTCCACCGATGGAACTCAGCCTGACGCGCATCGCAGTCTCCCCTGCGGAGCTCCCGGCCGGCACGCTGGCGGCAATCATATTCATCCCCGCTTCGACACTTTTACTAATAGCAATCTGCTCACCTGGGTCGAGCCAGTCACCGTCGCGATTGAAGTCCACCCAAGCATCAATCTTTCCTGTGGCTGACGCCGTAATGTCCAGACTGAAGGCCGGCGAGTCTACCGTTGAAGTCATAATGGTCGCCAGCAATCGGACTCCATCCTCGTCGTCGCGGACGCCGGCGTTATCGCCGCCGCCATTCGCGCCCGCCAGATCGTCCGGCTGACCATCAGCCTCCCAATCGATCCTGGAACCGAGGTAAAGTCCAGTCACTTTGTGGCGGGCACCGTCGTCTTCGATTCGCGTCGGGTAACTGCTGGCGAATCCGCTCTGGATGCTCGTCGGGGCGTCGCCGAAATCGAACGCTGTAAGCGGCGTTTCCTCAAGATTAGAGTTCAGCATCCGGAACGCAGGAATTCCGTCGTCTCCGATCGAGATTCCGAGCAATCGACTTCCGGCAATCGGCAAGACTGCGAAGCCATCACCTGGAAACTGAGCGATCTTTGCCTGTCCGTACGTAGGTGACGACCAGCGTTGATACTGGTGTACGGTCGCGATGTTGCGGACCGTGAATAATTCTCCTCCGGGCCATGTCGCGTCAGCGATCGAATTCGCGAGGGCGTAAGGGCTCGGCTCCAGAGTTTGGGCATCGTAAATCCGCCCCGATCCCAGTACTGCAACACTGCCATCGGGTGAGACGCGAATCGGATGAATAGTTCCTCCGCCGCCGTGCAATGGCGAATCGTCCTTTTTCCCTATCCCACCGAGCGGTTCTCCAGGATAAGTGACGCCATCAGCATTGATCTCTTCCCACAGCAGGTCGTTCGGAGACGTACCGTCTCGGAAGAAGTACATTTTCTGATTGACTTCACTCCAGATGTACTCGCTCGAAAAGTAGTTCCACTCGACGCTTTCAACGAGGCTTCCGTCGGGCGCAAACGTGTAGTGACTTACCCAAGCGCCGGACGGGTCGACGGCAAACACGAACGAGCCGGCGGTGGCCAGCCCCATCGGGCTGCTCGGTAACACAGCGAACGGTAGTTCTTGGGGATCGGCGGAATCGAATTCGATCTTGCGAATTAGTCCTGAGGCATACGCGAGATACGCTATTTCCGTCTCAGCCGAATAGGCCATGAATTCGGGAGCACCGATCAAAGGGATCGTGGCCCCATAGCTTTCCGTAATCGGATCCCAGCGAAAAATGCTCTCGTGCGGTTTGCTGAACAACAGAAGCGTTCCATCAGACGCAATTTCAATGGCATCCGGCGTATATGGCAAGCCGTGTGGATCAACCGGCTGGCCGGGCGTCGGAGGTTCGAGGTTATCCAGTGGAATGAGCGTCGCCTGAAAACCTGTCCCACTAACGGCGTCCGTGATAAAAGTGATGACATGCTCGTCGTTAACAAAGATATTCGATGGCGTGTGATCTAGTGTCTCGGAGCCGGTCGGCAAAATGGCGGACGAGTACGCCGTTAGCGTATTTCCCTAGAGAATTATTGGGATTTCACCGGCAAAGAATCCGATGTCACCGATCCTAGTGCCGAAGCTGCCGAGCCGCGTCAGCGAGTCCGTCGAGTAGATCGTGCCTGAATCGTCCACGACTTTCGAACCGGAGGGAAACACCCACGTTTCTGAAACGCTAGGGTAGTCTCCGTGATAGGGACTATCGACGCTGGCGGAGAAGTTGCCCTGATCGTCATACGAAATATACGTGATATCGGAAGGGCTGATGCCCTGAGTCCGACCAAATATGCGATTCTTCTCCGGTGCGATCGACGAATCGTACACGGAGTCAACATAGCTTTCGATAGTGTCGATGACCGTGTTAGTATCCTTGTCGATACTAAGAAAGCGAGCGTAGAGGCCGCTTGTGTGATTCAGAAGTAACAAATCACCATCGGAATGAATGGCCATCACGTTGTTTTGGGCGTTAATCAAATGGGTTTGCTGTGTCCCATCAAGATTGTAGCGATTGAACGCTTGGCCATAGCCAACGTAAATTCCATCGTCATCGACGTGAGCGACGGTCGGACTCCCGATGGCACCTTCCAGAGAAACCGGCGGTAGCCAGAGCTCGTTCACCACGTCGTAGCGGTGCAGCGATGGCGGCTGTGGCTGGAGAAAGTAGCCAATATCGCCCTACAAAAAATCGTTCCAGAGAGCACAAGCCGCTCTTCCAAGCGTTCCAAGCGAAGTCGGCGTCGCGCGAGTCGGAACATCAATGACACCTCTGAACAGATTAGCGAGTCCCGCCCAACAGCAAAATAGAGACAAGATGTATAGTCAGCTTACTCAATTGACGCGAATCTGCCAGACAAACTCCAAAGTCTGACGAGTGAAATGCAGAGAGCCGTTGGGAGGGAATTGAAGATCCTCCCGCTTCGACCATTCGGGGGAATCTTGAACCTTTGTCCGACAAGACATTTATCCGATAGGCTGTTCCCATGCGAATTATTCCAGTTATCGATTTAAAGGATTGCACCGTCGTCCGCGGTGTGGCCGGTCGGCGCGACTTGTATCGGCCTGTCGAGAGCGTGTTGGGTTGCGACGCGACTCCGAAGGGCGTTGCTTCTGCGTTCGTCGGGCAATTTGGATTTCAATCCGTTTATGTCGCTGATTTGGCGGCGATCGCGGGAGCCCCACCTAACTGGGAAGCCTACGATGCCATCGCTTCGTCCGGACTTCGCCTTTTGGTCGACGCGGGCACGAACCGCGTTGATCAGGCTCCGTGGTTCGCCGACAAGCCGGTGAACGGCTGGTGCATCGGTGTCGTCTTCGGCTTGGAATCCCTGAGAAATGAGCGAGATCTGCCAGCACTGCTCGATGCTGTCGGCGTCGAACGAGCGTTATTCAGCCTGGACCTTCGAAACGGCAAGGCCCTGACCGATATATCGGACTGGCGCAAGTCGCATCCGGACGAAATCGTCGATGCAGTCGTCGATGCCGGGTTCAAACGGCTGATCGTGTTGGACCTGGCGTATGTCGGTGTGGGGGAGGGTGTCGCGGTCCAACAACTTTGTTCTTCAACGCGAGCGCGATATCCGCATGTTGAAATTACCTCCGGTGGAGGGGTTCGGGATAAGTCCGATCTGTATCAACTCGCAGAAGCTGGCTGTGATGTGGCGTTGGTTGCATCGGCGATTCACAACGGCAGCTTGACTCTGGAAGACATCAATGAGTTCGCATGAAAGTACTCTAACCGCAATTATCTAAAGCATTTCAGCTCGCCGCCGCTGCAACCGTGCCAGCTTGACACTTCCCCGCGCGACCAGTATGTTGACGGGCTTTAGAATTCCACTAAGTTCTGTACTTAAGCGGATTTCGAGCGACTCGGGTTGGTTCAAAGTGCTTTTGCCAGCTTTGGATTAGCGCACATTTTGTCGGTGGTAAGACATGGCGAGCGTTTCATTAGCAAGCGTCTCGAAGGTCTTCGCCGGTGATGTGAAGGCGGTGGATAATATCAGCCTTCGAGTGGATGACGGAGAGTTCTTGGTTTTGCTCGGCCCCAGCGGCTGTGGCAAAAGCACGACGCTCCGGATGATCGCGGGACTCGAAGAAGCGACAGATGGTGAAATGCGAATCGGAGATCGCGTCGTAAATGATGTGGCTCCGAAAGACCGGGACATCGCGATGGTGTTCCAAAACTATGCCTTGTACCCACACATGTCGGTGTACAAGAACATGGCGTTTGGATTGGAACTGCGTTACGGAGGGAATAGCCTTCATAGAACTTGGAAACGGTTGACGAGCCCAACCGAGGCAGCCAATTTGGCAGCGAAACGTCACGGAATTCGTGACACGGTTCGACAAACGGCGCAGGCACTAGGGATCCAGCATTTGCTCGACCGAATGCCTCGGCAACTGTCTGGTGGAGAGCGGCAACGCGTTGCACTAGGCAGAGCCATCGTCCGCCAACCGGCGGTTTTTTTATTTGATGAGCCGTTGTCGAACTTAGATGCAAAGCTTCGATTGGAAACCCGGCGCGAGCTGAACGAATTACATCAGCGACTGTCGACAACGATGATTTACGTCACCCATGACCAGACCGAGGCCATGACCTTAGGAGAACGCATCGTCGTCATGAAAGATGGCGAAATACAACAAATTGGAAGCCCGATGGAGATCTACGACCGACCGGACTCGCGATTTGTCGCGGGGTTCATTGGTTCACCACCGATGAATTTCGTGACCGGTGGCCTGGTCGCGGTCGAAGACAAACTTTCGTTTGTTGCCACTGGATTGCAGTTGGAGTTTGGCGAGAAGAGAAAGAAGAGGCTTAGAGCTGTCACCGTCGAGGCGGAATCCGTCGAATTAGGTGTGCGGCCCGAAGACATAGTTGTAGAGAAGTGTGAGTCAGACGGCGACGTGAATTGCGGAGACGTATCGATGGTCGAGCCACTTGGTGACTGCAAATTACTGCACATCTCGGCTGGTTCGGACGACGGTCGTTCACCTCGCGAAGCTTCGAAACTGGTTTGCAAAGTTGAACCGCGTGCGAGCATCGAAAAAGGCGACTGCGTTCGTTTGGATTTCAACTCCGCGAACTTGCATTTGTTTAATGCGATGAGCGGACAGAACTTACTATTGGACAGAGGATAGTCCTTGGCGGCTCAAGATGGGCCGCGAGCGATAACTACAGGAAAACAACAAGAGGGTCCCAATGAGTTGGAATCCCGGTGAAGTCTTACGACTCGTCGATTCATTGCATCGCGATAAGAACATCGATTCGGAATACGTCTTTCAGGCGATCGAGTCGGCGCTTGTTTCAGGCTCGCGCAAGCAATATGGCGAAGAGTCGGAAATCGTCATCACGATCGACCGCGCGGACGGCACGTTGCAAGGGACTTGCGATGGCGAAGTGATCGATCCGGAGGTGATTGGTCGGATCGGTGCTCAGACCGCGAAGCAAGTAATTATCCAAAAGCTACGTGAAGCCGAGCGAGATTCGCTTGTGGAAGAGTTCGAGGAGCAAATCGGACAAATGGTTTCCGGCGTCGTTCAGCGCGCGGAAGGCGGTGCCACCACGGTCTCGCTAGGTGCCGTCGAAGCCATTTTGCCCCGAAGTGAACAGATTCCCGGCGAATCGCATCACGCCAACGAACGCGTGCAAGCGATTGTGTACGAAGTGAAGCCGCAAGGAAATCGTGTCAAAGTTGTCCTGAGTCGCAATCATCCGAGCTTGGTCGCCCGACTGTTCGAACAAGAGATTCCCGAGATCATGGACGGCGTGATTACGGTCAACGCGATGGCCCGCGAGCCAGGTTATCGCAGCAAAGTGGCGGTCAGCAGTTCCGATACGCGAGTCGATTGCGTCGGTGCCTGCGTCGGCGTTCGCGGCAATCGCATCAAGAACATCGTCGACGAACTGTCCGGCGAACGAATCGACATTGTTCGGTGGAGCGACGATCCAGAAGCCTTGATTCCAAACTCGCTACAACCTGCGGAAGTCGAGCAAGTGTTGTTGTGCGATATGATCGGACGTGCGATCGTGTTGGTCCGCGAAGACCAACTGTCGTTGGCGATCGGTAGACGTGGACAAAACGTTCGGCTCGCGAGCAAGCTGTCCGGCTGGGACATCGAGATCATGACGGCCGACGAACTCGAAGAACAGATCGAACGAGCGGTGACTGGGTTCTGCGAGCTAGAAGGCATGACGGAAGAGCTGGCCCAGAGCTTGGTCGAACAAGGCTATCTCTCGTACGACGATCTCGAAGTGATCGAGCCGGATGCGTTACAGGAAATGGGCGGCTTGACAGAAGAACAAGTGGAACTAATCGTTAACCAAGCTGAAGAGCGCGCCAAACAAGCTGAGGTCGTCGCTGCGGAACAACGTCGCAAGCGCAAGCAGGAGAAGATCGAGGAAGAGATGCGTGCAGCGGCCGAGGCCGACGCGCTGAAGTCTGCACCGGCGCCTGAAGCTCCTACCGAAGAAGTATCGACACCCGCGGTCGAGGAAGCGGCGGTTGCCACCGAAGCGATTGAAGAAACAAAAATAGAAGAACCTCCGCCGGCCGACGAGAGTGTTGAGAATAGTGATCAAGATGGAGATGCCAAAGCCACCTAGTCAAGGAATTTTGGAGAGGCTCACCATGTAGCATCCAACTTATTTGAACCTGGGAACGTGACTCCAAAACCGCGAGTCCCACGTCCCCGAAAGGAATGCCGAGAGTGCCAATTCGCATCTATGCGTTAGCAAAAGAACTAAAGTTCGACAGCAAAGAGCTGGTCGACATCTGCACAAAGGCCGGAATTACCGGCAAGGGCTCGGCGTTGGCCAGCCTCGAAGATGCAGAAGTCGATAAGCTGAAGTCGTATCTCGCTGGTGGTGACAAGAAGAGCGCCCCCACACCGCCGGCGCACGCTCCCGTCGCGCCGGCATCGGCTAAATCCATCCCGCTCGCTAGTCGGCGGACGACTTCGACCAAGCCTGGGGCCCCCGACGCACCAGCGACACCGAAAGTGTATTCGCGAGACGACTACATGACACCGGTCGCCAAAGGAAAAATCAAGGTCATCGGAGCTGCGGGAACTGAAGCGAAAAAGAAGGAACCGGGGAGTGACGAGCCGAAACCAAAAAAGAAGCGCGAGCCTGTAATTCGGCTCGCGGAAATGCCGGATGCTCCCCAGCCGACACCACAAGTCGCGTCGAATGAACCAGTCGCTCAACAACCTGAGATCCGATTGCCCAAAGACGCGATCGCCGGGGCGAAGAAGGGGACGGCAGCACCGCTCGACGAGATCACCGCCAAGGCTACAGAGAAGCCCGCGAAATCACCGCTGTCAGGCAAAGGAGGCTTAGGCCGCAAAGCACCTGCCACACCTGGCCAAGGTGATGCTCCTCTGAGTACCGCGAGAGGTAGACGTGGCAAAGGCGCGAAAACGACCGAGGAGGGTGACGGAACAGCAGCAAAACGTGGTCTGTCCGGCTTGGCAAACGCCCGCGCCGGACGCCAACAGGCCCGAACGTCGCGGCCTGCTCAACGAGGCCGCGGGTTCGGTCGCGACGACGATTCGTATCGAGGCCGTCGGCGGCGGACGCTCACTCGGAAAGGCAACAACACTGCCGCTCCACGAAAAGTAAAAGCAGCTCTCGAACTGCCTTGTACCGTTCGCACATTTTCAGAAGCGGCAGGCATTTCTGCGGCTCAGGTCCTTGGAACATTGATGCGACAGTTCGGCGTCCAGAGCCTCAACATCAATGCTCAGATCGAGGACGAGTATGTCGACTTGCTGATCGAAGAACTTGGCATCGAAGTTGAGATCAAAGCCAAGGAGACACTCGAAGAATCACTGATCACGAAACTTCGCGACCAAGAGGACGACCCCGATCGTCTCCAGCCGCGACCGCCAATTGTCACATTCCTCGGACACGTCGATCACGGCAAGACATCTCTGCTGGATCGAGTGTTGGGTATCGATGTCGTCTCGGGGGAAGCTGGTGGTATCACCCAACACATTCGAGCCTACAAAGTCGACAACAACGGTCGCCCCGTGGCGTTCGTCGATACGCCAGGTCATGAAGCATTCACGGAAATGCGAGCCCGCGGTGCTAACGTAACGGACATCGCTGTCTTGGTCGTTGCCGCAGACGATGGTGTCATGCCGCAAACAGAAGAAGCGATTAGCCATGCCAAAGCTGCCGGCGTTCCAATCGTTGTCGCATTGAACAAAATGGATCTCCCCGGTGCAGACGCAAACCGTGTGATGCAAGAGCTGTCGACCCGAGACCTACTGCCTAGTGAATGGGGGGGCGACGTGGAAGTCGTTCAAACTAGCGCGATTGCGGGTACGGGAATCGACGAATTACTGGAAACGTTGTTAGCAATCGCGGAACTCAACGAATACGCCGCAGACCCTGAACGGGATGCTCTCGGTGTCTGCCTCGAAGCCCAACAAGAACAGGGACGTGGCGTCGTTGCCAAGGTGATCGTCCGAAAGGGTACGTTGCGAGTGGGCGACATCGTTGTCTGCGGGCCGTCCCACGGTCGTGTGAAAGCGATGTACGACGCACTTGATCCAACTCTGCCTGTCGAAAAAGCAGGCCCTTCAACACCTGTCAACATTACAGGCCTCGACGTCGCTCCGGGTGCGGGCGATATGTTCCACGTACTTGATGACGTCTCGCAGGCACGGGAAATCGCCGAAACTCGTGCAACCAGCAGCCACGAGCAAGGTTTGAGTGGGCAGGGCACGACAAAGATTTCCTTCGAGCGATTCCAAGAGCTACTCGCGGACGGACGGCTGGGTCAAATGGAACAAGCAGCCGTATTGAATGTAATTATTCGCGCCGACGTCCAAGGCTCGATCGAAGCGATCAACAAAGAGCTCGAGAAGCTCGAACACCCGGAAGTTCAAATCAAGATCCTCCAACAATCGGTTGGCGGCATTACAACTGGAGACGTTCATCTCGCCGACGCTTCGAACGCCGTCATCCTCGGCTTTAATGTCATCCCCGACGAAGCCGCCCGACTGTTGGCAGACGACCGACGGATCGAGATTCGCCGCTACGATATCATCTACAAGATGACCGAAGATCTAAGGGCGATGCTGGAAGGGAAGTTGAAGCCGGAAGAACGCGTCATCGAACTGGGTCGGGCTCTTGTGAAGCAAGTATTTGCCGTGAGCAAGGCGGGGACGATCGCCGGTTGCTACGTCATCCAAGGAGCCATCGAACGTGGGTGTCGTATTCGGCTCAATCGCGATGGTCGTACGATCGGCGACTATCCGCTCGACTCACTGCGACGCATCAAAGACGATGTCAAAGAAGTTCCTCGCGGGATGGAATGCGGCATGAGGCTCTCCGGCTTCAATGACATCAAACAGGACGATGTCCTTGAAGCCTATAAGATTGAGGAGTTCGCACGGACCTTGTAGCATCGCCGCAGCACAATCCTAATTTGTCTTGCCGTGTCGTTTTCTATCTCCCGCCCAACCGGATCGGCTTTCCTCCATACGCCTAACGAAATCCCTATGAACTCCCGCCGACTCCTCAAAGCCGCTGAAGCCATTCGCGAAGTCGTCAGCATGGCGATCCTTGTCGACTTAACGGATCCCAGGATCAGCGACGTTACCGTGACTTATGTCGAAGTTGCCGGGGACATGCGTCTCGCGCGCGTGCATGTATCAATAATGGGAGACGAGACCAAGCAGAACCTCTGCCTGCGCGGGCTTGAAAGCGCCAGTGGATTCCTTCAGAACAAAGTCGGAGATCGCATTGACACGCGCTATACTCCCAAGCTGAAATTCGTACTCGACCAAGGTGTTAAGCATTCGCTCGCCGTAGCTAGGATATTGAACGACGTCCTTCCCGATCGTGACGACTCGAACGCGGCGAAGTCTAATACCGATACCATTTTTCCAGACAACCAAACGAACGAACCGGAAAATGCATTCGATGACGACGATTCGACCGAATCGTCGACAAATTCTGTTACTTAGTTCTACCCAAGCGACATAACACACCATGAGTGCTTCGAACCGCGCCAACATCCTGACTAAAACAGCTAAGATTCTGAAAAAGCAGTACAAGCCTTCCGTGCCGCCAAGCGACCGATCGGTGCTGGAACATTTGCTCTATGCATGCTGCTTGGAGGACGCAAAACACGATGTGACAGACGATGTTTTTGCCAAGCTCCAAGAGAGTTACTACGACTGGAACGAAGTCCGTGTCACGACCATCGCGGAACTGTCCGAGGTGATGGCACCGCTGCCCGCGCCAACGAAAGCGGCGAGTCGGCTCAAGCGGGCCTTACAAGGCGTCTTCGAGAAGTACTACTCCTTTGATATCGACATCCTTCGCAAGGGAAACCTTGGAAAGGCGGTTAAGGAATTCGAAAGTATCAATGGAATCACCCCTTTTGGCATTTCGTACGTCACTCAAAACGCGCTTTCCGGCCATTCGATCCCAGTGAATGCCGGGGTCTTCAAACTGTTCCTCATCCTGGACGTCATCACCGAGGCCGAAGCCGCGAAGCGCCGTATCCCGGGACTAGAGCGAACGATTCCCAAGAGCAAGGCCGTTGAGTTTGGGTCACTCTTGCATCAACTCTCAGTTGACTTCGTCGCCTCACCGTTCTCTCCGAAGAATCGAGCCGTCATCCTTGATATCGATCCGTCGGCTAAAGAGCGACTTCCCAAACGGGCACCGAAGAAGCCGGCAAAGAAAGCCGCTCCCAAAAAGTCCGCCAAGGCTAAGCCAGCATCGAAGCCCCGTGCGCCAAAGAAAACGAAAAAGGCAACGGTGAAAAAAGCCGCGAAGAAGTCAACGACCAAACGGCTGGCAAAAAAGAAACCTCGGTAGAATTGGCCGTTCGCCGCGGTCCGCTCCCACGTCGCGCTTTCGCAGTTGGCCTCGGCAGGCAAGGAAGCGTACCCGCCCGTAATCACATCCGTCGCGATGGCGTTTTCAGTTATCACCACGATCTTCACAAGTGATCTGTAGGTAGAGAAGGAAGAATGGCTGGACATTCACACTGGGCTGGAATCAAGCACAAAAAGGCCGTAATCGACAACAAGCGCGGCAAAGTGTGGAGCAGGTGCTCCAAGGCAATCATTGTCGCCGCAAAACTCGGGGGCGGCGACGCGGACACCAATCCCCGGCTTCGCCTGGCCGTGGCGGATGCCAAGTCTGCAAATATGCCAAACGATACGATTTCGCGAGCCATAAAAAAGGGGACGGGGGAACTCGATGGCGGGAACGTCGATGAAGTTCTCTACGAGGGTTACGGCCCCGGCGGTGTTGCCGTCTTGTGCGACATCCTGACCGATAACCGCAACCGAACAGCCCCCGAGATTCGCAAAGCCTTCGAAGTGAACGGCGGGAAGCTCGGAGCGACCAACTGCGTCGCCTACCTATTCGAACGAAAGGGTTTGTTCATCTTCTCCACCGAATCGGCAAACGAAGAGCAACTCATGGAGATCGCACTCGAAGCTGGCGCGGAGGATATTAAACGCGACGGTGACAAACTAGAGGTACTGTGCGAGCCCGATGTGTTTTCAGACGTTTCCGATGCCTTCGATGCCGCGGAATTAGCTCCTGAGTCGAAGGATATCACTCGCATTCCAACCAACACAATCGAGTTAGATTTGGCAGGCGCTCGCAAAGTTTTGAAACTGCTTGATGTGCTTGACGACCACGATGACGTTCAAAGCGTTTCTGCAAACTTCGATATTCCGGACGAGGTCATGGCCGAATTGAGTAAGGGGTAAGCAGATTGGGTTTCAATTGGATTCGGGCAAGGCGGTGTGGTAGCTTGTAGACGCGTCGTTTTCAACTTTGACTCTCATACTGAAGGAGCTGACCATGAAGAACTTCTTGAGCTTGGTCGCTGGCCTTGCGGTGGCGAGCGGTACGTTCGCCAACTCGGCACAAGCAGAACTAAAAGTCGGCGATCCGGCCCCAGACTTTGAACTTCAAGGAAGTGACGGTAAGACCTACAAGCTTTCCGACCTAAAGGGAACGGCTGTCGTACTCGCTTGGTTCCCCAAAGCGTTCACCGGTGGCTGAACGGCCCAATGCAACTCGCTGCGTGCCAGCGAAATTGACAATTCATTCAGCGTGACGCTGCTCGGCAATAAAAAGTTCGAAGTGGCGGCTTCTTCCGGATCGGGATTGGATGAATTCCAGGTCGCCTATTTCACGGCAAGCTGTGACGATTCAGCTACCAACAAACGATATGCCGAATCTCTGAAACTGGACTATCCAATTCTTAGTGATCCAGGAAAACAAGTCGCCGAAGCGTATGGCGTTGTTCATGGCTCGCGACAGGTCCCCGAACGATGGACGTTCTACGTGGGCACCGACGGGAAATTAACCTTCATCGACAAAAAGGTAAGTGCAAAGACGCACGGTTCTGACGTCTCTAAGAAGCTGACCGAATTGGGCGTGCCGAAGAAATAGACGCACCTCGGCGACCGTATTCGCTGCGAGCAGTCAGCGCTCCACGCTGGCTGCTTTCTTTATTTCATTTCTTGGCACACGCCGAGCCATCACGCTTTAAGGGACTGCAGCGCGAAATACGAAGTTGCCAACGCTATCAAGATCGACTCGCATCGTGCCACTTTCAAACGTGACTCGCATTGTCTCTGGAGCGTCGTCGGGCCAGGCGATCAAGACGTGCCCCGTTTGTTGACGCACCGAAGTTACTTTCCAGTGTCCTTCGCTCAGCGCATTTCCAAGTGCCATCTGAAGATTACCATCGTCATGGAACGCAAAGTCCCAGCGTTCCAGTTCGGCCTGCCCCGGCACAAGATCCCAATTTCCCACCATCTGTTGTGTGAACTGTTTCTTTTCCTTCTGTGCTTGGTCCCACCGCACACCAATCGTACCCACGACGATAAGGACCAATACCACAGCGACAACAAATACAATCAGCAACGGGTTAGAACGTCGCCGCAAGCGGTCAGCAGCACTCGCCGCCCGCTGCCTTGATTCAAAGGACGATCCGAGAGTGGCGGAATTTGAGCCCGACGGAGCCTCAGGCTGGACCAAGGGCGGAAGTTCGATGGCGGGCGGCAAAGCTGGTGGAAGTGGCAGTTGCGACCCATCGGCAGGTTTCGTTAACGGTGGCAGTTGCAGCTGCGTTTGGCACTGCGGGCAAGCAACGATCTGCCCAGCAATGTCGGCGCTGTTCTGAAGATTGGTCGCGCACTGCGGACAAACAACGACTTCAGATGACATATGATCCCTTCGCTGACAATAACGCAGACTCCATTGTCACACTTTCACCGCCAGCCGCCTGGTCGCCATCCTTCTTTCTGCTTGGACAGCTCATGCTCCAGCGTAGAAAACCCCGTAGAAGAGGGCAACGCCTGTTTGATTGCGAATAGCGAGGCAAGTCTACCGCCCCAGCATTTCAAGCACGATGAAATCACTATCCAGGAACCAGATCGGCCTTTCAGTCGATGAGGTCGTCTTTCAGGTCGTTCACACCGACGAGACTATTGAGAGCGTTCTCGAGGTCTTTCGCTTTTGCTGCAAGGGAGGCACGAGCTGACGGAGTCATCGCTTGATGCTGACGAGCAAAGTCATGACGCCCCAAATCAGCAAAGAAGTCTTCGCCTGAAGAGTCTTCGTTCTCATCGGCGAGCCGCAGGTCGGTCAGGGGCTCGACGGAGGCAAGCGTCGTCCGCTCCGCCGGTTGAATGGCAGCGTCGGGAACCAAGAGCTGCTCATTCGCATCACTGTGCGTGACTTGAATAAGTGCCTCGCCCTCTCCGTTTCCTGGCGAGTTCAACTGATTGATCACGACGAGAACGTCGGCGGGTGAGATGTTATCGTCACCATTGGTATCCGGGAATGGAATCCCAGTCAATTCCGATGTCAACAGGTGTGAACCATTCGCGTTGAGGTAATTAATCAACAACAATGCATCAATCGGCGAGACTACTCCATCATTATTCACGTCGCGAGGGTTGGTGGGATTCTGGAACGCTGTCCCGCTTGACACTGTGATGTTTACGGATGCCGGTGCAGACAGCAAACCGCCGTCGTCGATCGCTCGGTAAGTGAACCGATCATTTCCCGCAAATCCGACGTTCGGAGTGTAAGTGAACGAACCATCTGAATCCAGAAAGATCGTGCCGCTTGACGCTGCGGTCGCAAGTTGAGCCGTCAGTGGCGTCGTTTGCTCGCCATCGCTATCGTTACTCAAGACTCCGTTTGCAGCATTCACGCTGAGCTGCGTCGAACTCACTGTCGAATAAGCATCGGGTCCGGCGTTCGGTGGATCATTCGTCGCCACCACGTTGATGGCAACGGTCGCAGCATTCGAGTTCGTCGCGCCATCATTTGCCCGGTATACGAACGAATCAGCGCCATTGAAGTTCGGTGCGGGCGTGTATGTAAATGTGCCGTCAGAATCCAAATTCAACGTGCCGTTCGTCGGGCCGCTAATTCGAACGACCGTCAAGGACTGAGGGGCACCGGGTTCTGCGTCCGTATCGTTTGCCAAAATGCTATTCACTTGGGCAACGATAAGCTGGGAGTCTTCGGAGATACTAAACGTATCATCCATTGCTACTGGCGCATCGTTGACTCCGGTAACGTTGATATTTACGGTCGCTTGATTGGACACGATTGTGCCGTCGAACGCCCGATAGAGGAAGCTGTCGTTCAGCGACTCTCCGGGTCGAAGCGCCTGGATAATTGCGGCCGACGTGGGGTCGTACGTAAACGTTCCATCCGGGTCGAGCGTAACAAGAGCCCCCATAACGCTCTGTGTGACGGTTGGAGTGCTGACCGTCTTCGTATCTGCGGGCAAATCGATGTCAAAGTCGTTTGCCAGCACACCCAGACCTGGAACGAGAAGCACGGCGTCTTCGTTGGTCGCGAACGCGTCGTTTACGGCATTGGGTGGATCATTTGAGGGAGTAATGGTGACCGAATGCGTACCGATGGCTGTCTGTGGATCCGAAGCGCCGTTCGTCAACCCGTTGTCGCGAACCGTGTAGGTGAATGTATCGAGGCCGTTGAAATTCGCTGGTGGTGTGTAAGTCACGACACCGTTAGTGTCCAAAGACAGTCCGCCACCTTGGGCACTGGTGCTTACTACGCCAATGACCGTTAACAGTTGGGCACTCTCAGTCCCCGGACCTCCATTATCGTTTTGTGTCAATATCGAAGGAGCGATCGAGGTGACTTGATCTTCTTGAGTACCAGTTGTAGAAGAACTCATGATGGGTGGATCGTTCACGGCGGAGATGCTGATCGAAATCACACCCGTTGCGGACATGGCGTCGGGCAAGCCACTCGTCGTGCCATTGTCCCGGATCGTGTATGTAAACGTATCAAGACCGGAAAAATCCAAGGGTGGAGAATAGGTGACGGTCGTACCAACTAAGGTGATCGTGCCGCCACGGGTACTCGTCTGGCTGGTACTGGTGACGTTAACTGATTGATTCAACTCGTTATCGATTCCAGCCTGTGATGGCCCGGGCAGATCGTTCAACAATAGTATGCTCGTATCAATCGCAAGTGTACGGTCTTCACTGGTTGCCAGATTATCTGGAACAACGACCGGCGGATCATTCACCGGCGATACGGTCACTGTAACCGTTGTGGTTGCGTTCTTCTCGTCGAGCGCACCGTTGGTTAGGCCATTGTCCGAAAGCGTATAGGTGAAAGTATCGTTACCATTGAAGTCAGCCTTCGGTGTATAGACGAGCTGTTTGGTGCTTGAGTTGAACGTAACAAAGCCACCTTGAGCGCTCGTCGCAGATACGCTCTCAACCGTCAGCGTTTGACCGCTTTCGTTCGCTGGGCCGCGGACATCGTTATTGAGCAACGCTGCCGCCGAAATCGTCAACGCGATATCTTCCGACGTATTTCGCGAATCTGGACCGGCCGAAGGTGCATCATTTACCGCAGTCACATTCATCGTCACGACGCCGGTCGCCGTCCGCGACGGCGAGCCACTATCGGAAACGGTGTATGTAAAGACATCCTCCCCGTTAAAATCAGCAGGCGGTGTGTACGTAATCACTCCAGAAACTAGCGACACAGTTCCTTGATTCGCGCTTGCGGCACTTACGCCCGTCACGCTCAGCAGTTGCGTACTCTCGTTACTTGGACCGGCAGCATCGTTTTGCGCGAGGACCGCGGCATTGAAGACGTGACGCGTATCCTCCGGAGTAACACGCGTATCTGCGACTGGGACCGGCGCGTCGTTTACTTCACGAACGGTCACGGTAACCGTCCCCGTCGCGCTGGCGGCGGGTGATCCGTTGTCTCGGACCGTGTAGGTAAACGTATCAGTTCCAAAGAAATCGACGGGCGGTTGATAGGAAATCGCACCCGATGTTAGCGAGACTTCAGCGCCGTTCGCCGACGTCGCACTAACTGCGACGACGTTCAAAATCTGACCAACTTCGTCGGTGGCGGTAACCGGGCCGGGAAGGTCGTTTCCAACTAACGAGACCGCATCGAACACGAGTTGAAGATCTTCGTCGATCGCTTGAGCATCGGGTCCCGGGACTGGTGAATCATTAACGGCACTGACCGTTACGGTCGCAGTACCAGTCGCCGTCATCGAGTCGGATGCACCGTCGGTGAGACCATCGTCGGTCACTTGATACGTGAACGTGTCAGTGCCAATAAAATCCGCTGGTGGTGTGTATGTTACGGTTTTGTTTATCGTGTCAAGTTCTACCATGCCACCGTTCGTGCTCGTCGCGCTAACACTCGATACGACAAGCGCCTGCTGATTCTCATTGCTCGGCCCTCGCTCGTCGTTCGCCCGAAGCGTGGCACCGTTAATCACGATCGGCACGTCTTCCGGAGTCGCGACGGCGTCTCCTATCGCCGTCGGTGCATCGTTAACCGCTGTCACTGTCAGCGGTACCGTGAGCGTTGCTGTAAGGCTGGTACTCGCCGACTGACCGGTATTGCCTTGGTCATCAACCGTGATGACCAACGAATCAGGCCCGTAGTAATTCGAGTCGCTTTGATATTGGAGTCCGTTCGGGTCGTCAAGCATCGTCTTAAACGAGGCCGGCGTTCCCGTCACAATGACGGTCTTGGTACCGTTATCGGTAATCCCTAATCCGATCAATGGATTGATCGTCAGCGATCCGTTCGTTGCTTGGAAGGTAACTTCGATTCCACCGTTTGAAGTTTCGGCGACATCCACGTCGGAAATGGACAATCCACCCAGATTCGCCAGGACATCTTCAGGTGCCGACAGTGGCTGTGTGCTGACGATCACCGGGGCATCATTCACGGGATTCACCGTCACCGTGAAGGTATCTTGGACGATGGCGCCTGGAATGCCAGGAATACCGGGAGCACCAGGAACTCCCGAGCTGTCTTCAGCCTGGACGATGACTTCGATCCCGTTCACGTCACTGTTTTGATTCGGCAGATAGTCGATCGTCAAAATGGCGGATTGAGCTGTCTGTACGATGCTTGCGTTAATGATACCTTGAGTCGCGAGCGTCGCTTCGTTAACAACGGTTAACGTGAGGCTATCGTTGTCGAAGGCATTGATATCAAAGTCATTGAAGACATTGGGGAACAATTCGATGTCGGTACTCGGCGCATCTTCGTTCACGTCCAAGTCGGCGATCTCGTTGCCTGTGACAACAAACGGAGGATCGTTTACTGAATTGACGTTGACGGTAAAGGTCTGTGGTATCGAAGTATTCGAATTCGGTGCCGTCCCGTCCCCGTCGTCTCGCAAGCTCACCACGATCGTCGCGGAGCCGTTGGTATTCGGAGCCGTTTGGAATGTCAATTGACCTTCCGCACCGTTCAGGTTTACCGCAGGCGGTACGGTAAACGCGAGGCTCCGCGTTGTCGACTGTACCGTTACATCGAACGCCAAGACTTGATTACTCTCGTCGCTTGGGCCTTTAGAAACACCTGTCGCAAATCCCGGAATGGATACCAGCGAAGCATCTTCGTCTATCAAGACGTCGACGACTCCGAGCGTGGACGTATTCTGATCCATTAATTGGAACTGAGGAGCATCGTTGATCGGATCGACTGTAATCGTGAACGACTGCGTAGGTGACGTGTCATCATTCGGCGGGAACGCGTCCCCGGTTCCGCTGTCATCAAGTTGCAACGTAACAACAAAGGAACCATTTACGTTTGGAGCGACCTGATAGTTTAGATCACCCGTCAATGCGCTAACACTTGGAAACTGCGAGAACGCCGCTCGAGCGTCCGTCGTCGTTCCGGCAAAGGCAGTTTCCACAACAAACGTGAGTACCTGCCCATCTTCGTCAGAAGGCATCGCAGGACCACGCGAGATATCGGTTACGAATGCAGAAACATTCTGCGGCGCGGCATCTTCGTCAATCGTCTGACTAGTCCCGGCGGTCGTGAAGCTTGGCGGGTCATTTACTGGCGCAACACTGATGGTCAGTGTTTCCGTTTGCGATACATTAGCGTTCGGGAATACACCACTTCCACCGTCTTGCAACGTCACTCTAAAGACTCGCACACCGTTCGTATCTGGAGTCGTTTCGTAAGTGAGGTCGCCGGTTGCGGCATCGATCGCGGGCGGCGAAGCAAACGTCAGATTTCCGATCTGAAACGTCGACTGAATCGGAGTAACATTGAATTGCAACGTCTGGTTAATCTCGTCGATCGCGTTCAACGGCCCACGAGTAAGATCAGTCGCCCATGCTTCGACCGTTTGCAGCCGCGTATCATCGTTGAGATTGCCTACATCATTCAAATCGAGTTCGTCTTCATTGATTTGCTCATTCGCACCTCTTGTAAAGCGAGGCGCGTCGTTAACTGCGTTCACCGTGATAGTGATGCTCACTGGCGCCGAGGTATCCTCGCCTGTCGCGACGACCTGACCGTTCTGGTTTAACGTGCTGACGCCTCCGTTGTCCATCAAGGTGACTTCGAAGACCGCTTGTCCGTTCGCGTTGGGGGCAGCCGCATAGCTAAGATCGCCGGTAGTCGGGTTAACGACTGGCTCAAGGCTAAACGCAAGGTCGCCAGCGCCGACAACGCGAGTGAGTTGGAAGCTCACAGCTTGCCCCACTTCGTCGACAGCGGTGACAGGACCACGCGTGACATCCAAGAGCGAAACCAACGGAACGCTTTGCAAGCCTCCATCTTCGTTGATCACAGGAAGAACCGGCTGCGAGATCGTGAACGAGGGAGCGTCGTTCACGGCCAGTACTTGAATATCGATGAACTGTGTCGTCTGTCGAGGGGGCGCTGGCGAATTACCGAGGTCGTCCACCGTGACCGTCAGACTCGCAAGTCCATTGAAGTCTTGATTTCCGCGAAACTTCATCCCGTTAAGGACGGCGTTCAACTCGTTCAAAGTTCCCTTTATGTTAACCGAAGACGAGTTATCTGCGCCAGCGATTACGAGATCACCAGGAACGACCGCGTTTCCGCTGTTCAATTGGACAATTCCCTCGACCACGTCAATCAATACTTCCAGGTTTGCGTTACCGGCATCGGGATCGGTGATCACGAGTCCATTGAGCACAAGGTTTGTGTCTTCGGGCACTTCTTGATCGCCCAAAATCGCAGTTATCGGAGCATCGTTAACGGCAGCCACCGCAACCGAAATGTCCCCGCTCACAATAATTGGGGCTTGCGAATTTGGTGGGTCGGCATGCTGACCCAAGTCGGAAAGTTCGACGTGAATCTCGTCATCCCCAAAGAAGTCTTGAGCGCCGAGATACACCAATCCGTTCCCCGACGAGAAGGTCGCGTTTATTTGCGCAAGTGTCGCACTGATCGTTACCGCACTGGTACCATTCTGATTCGCCCCGAGATTCGATAATGTCACGCCGCCAATCGCGCTCGTACTGACGGTCAGAAATGACGCGGGATTCATAGCGGTCAGCGTCAGCTCAACCAAATCGGTCGGAGCCAAATCGATATCAGCTACCGTGATTCCGGGAATCACTTTGCTGATATCTTCGAATGCGGCTTGGACGCCAACAGGAAGCGTCAGCACTGGCGAATCGTTCACCGCGGCAATGAATACCGTAAACGATGTCTCCGCCGTACGGCCTGCTTGGTCGGTCGCAGTCACCACAATAGTGGCTTCACCATTCTGCTCCGGCTGAGGATCCAAAGTGATAGTCGAGCCCACCAAGCTAACGGTGACGACCGCTGGGTTGGCGGACGCTGCGACATCCAACGCCGCAGTGTAGATCAGCATATCGCCGGTCACGCCGATATCATTATCGGCGAAGATGGGAAGACCGCCTACGTTCTCTAGATCGATCGTTATATCTGCACCATCTTCGATACCAGTTTGCGTTGGCACTCCACTCGTGTTAAACGGCGGCGCGACAAACGGTGGGTCGTTCGGGAGAACACGAACTGCGTAGTCTTCGACCTCGCCGTCGACGACCAATCCGGTCGGGAACGTAGACCCAACGCGCGAGATCCGGAACCTGGCAAACGTATCTCCTAATCCAGCATTCGCTGGGACGAGCGACGGGCTGAGAAGATTCGTGCCGTCAACAACCGGTACACTATCCAATATCTTTTCGCCAAAGTCGTTCCAGTCGCCGTCCTGATTGAAATCGACCCAAGCATCCACAAAACCAAAGTCAGATGCCGTCACCTCGAGAAGTGGTGCAAAGTTTGGCGTCAAGATCCCGCCGAAGATAACGCCGTCGTCGTCATTCCCAGAGCTGTCGAGATCGTCCCCATCCGCACTGATCGTCGGCTGCCCGTCCGGCTCGACATCAACAAATGCCCCAAGACGCAAGCCGTCGCTGCTCACGACGGCATGTCTGGCGCCGTTATTTGCGATCAACGTGTCGTATGAAGCGACCGCCCCTGCTACTCCATCGGGCGCGTCGCCGTAATCTAGAACCACGCCAGGTGTCAAAATGGTAAAGCGAGTGTCAGCGGGCGGACGATTCGGTTGCAATGCGTTGCCGGCAACGTCCTTGACGCCCTCGAGATTGAAATTCGAAAGCCCGATGACGCTGGTAGCTCCATCCAGAAAGATCGTTTGCCGGTCGCGTGGTGATGCCGCGATACTGGCAAGAGTACTCGTACGCACGGCGTTGAGCAGTGCACCCTGCATTTGAGCTTGAGTGAATACAAGCGAAGACGGCCGGAAAAACACGGCAACGGCACCACCAGGAACACCAATCGATGTCAAACCACTGCTTCCCACGTCAACCGAATGTCGGGCAGATTCGCCAAGAGTCACCGCACCGGTGCCGATGTTCACAGGATTCAAACCGAGCCCGGAGTTACTTAGTACCGTGACGACAGCATCAGCAACTTCATCCTGCGTCCAAGCATCCAGAACGGCAATCGATACGTTGCCCTGTACGGTCGAGCCGTCTTTGTCAAACTCAAAAGTTACCGTCGTCGTCCCGTCATCAATCGTGAACGTGCCACCATCAGTAACTGCCAAACCACCGTCAGGAACGAAGACCGTGATAGCCGGCGCGACCCCTGGTTGGCCCGACAAAAGGATCGTCGAGAGGCTAATATCGACGGTGTGATTGATATCACCACCGAGATTGACACTCCCATCGCCCAGATGCAACGTCGCGTCCAGCCCTAACCCCGCATCTCGAATTGCTTGTGCAATATCCGATGCCACTTCGGTATGTGTACGGGCAGGATCGACACTTATCACGGTATTCGCGGGGTCGGCGGTACCGTTACTATCGAATTCGAGGACGAGTTCGTTTGTGCCATCTCCAACTCGCAACAGCTCGCCATCCTGGACGCCAGCAGGCAGTCCACTTTGCGTAAGTGAACTTCCGCTCACGTCTAGAGTGTGGTTCGGTCGACTGCCAAGGTGAACGATGCCGCCTGAAAGTGCCCTCGGCGAGAATCCCAGGGCAGCTTGCGCGATCAAAGCATCGACGATCTTGTCGGCAACATCACTGGCTGTGTCTGCAGGATCAAGGCTGATGCCCAGATTCAGGGAGTTTCCGTCAAAGTCGAAGTCGAAGATGCTTGTCGTGACGCCATCTGACACGCGGAACGTGTCGCCATCTGAAATCGCAGCGGCACCGGCTGCTGGTACCTGAATCGCAAGCGTTTCTGGCACGGCAAGCGTAAACCCACTTTCGAACTCGAATCGCTGAGACACGCCTGTGGCGTCGGTTACTACAAACCGATCACCATCTCGGACGGTATCAGCACTAGGCACATTGACAACGATCCGATCACGGTTGTTTACGCTGATCTCGTAAACACTGCCAGAGCGCCAGATTCCCGACACCGGCGTGAATCGAACGGTGTTGCTCGTCGCGTTGAATCCAAAGATGTAGTCAACGTCGTCCACCAACGTCCGCCCGTTCTCGGTGAGAACAAAGGCCTGACTTGTGGTACTACGAGGGTCCGGTCCGGTCCCGTCTCCATCCTCGATTAGGATTTCGAAATTAGACAGTCCCTCACGATCCAAGCGGACGAATGTCGTGCTGCGATCCAGATCGTTACCTTCCGCATCGTTATCACGCGGATTAACCAGAATCGCAGTCGGTCCTGTGACATCCGCCCGATCCAGCGCACCACGGTCTTTGAATACGTTAGAACCCTGAGCGGCTGGTGTGCTAACGAGCGGGTCGTCAACGCGGAGTTGACCAAACGCGTCTCGATCGGGTGCGAGAATTGGCGACGGTCCAATCCCAAGGGGTGCTTTTATGCGATTGGCAAAATCGTCACGGTCTTGCAACGAGTCAAGCGAACTGTCAATCGCCTGGGAATTAGCCTGTGGGTAGAAATTGTCACTGGCCGCGTTGACGAATAACGGATCTGTGGAAGTCAGTACGATTGGAGCGGAACCGACTCCGGTGGCCGAATCAAAAACAGTTCCGCCAATAACTCCATTGAAGGCGTTGTCTTTGAATAAGGTGGCCCCTATCACGGTCGAGAGTGAGGTATTATCCACCGAGACGCCGATGAATGATCCCGCGACTATGTTATTGAGCAACGTGGGGCTCGCCGACTGTTCAACTTGAATGCCGGCGAACGCCGCAATGTCGCCGTAGATCGTGTTATTGACTATCCGCCCGAAAGGTACGGCTCCTTGTTGTCCATTATTCGTATCGCCGCTAAACAGAATGCCGCCCTGGCCACCACCGGAAATAACATTGTTCGCGATCACCGGCCCCGGAGCAAGATTCTGATTGTTCGTACTGTCAAAGTTGATTGGCGGACCAGGATGTGCCGTATTGCCGGCAAGCGTCGCAAGGTCGTTTCGTGTGCGAGCGCCGGCATCGGAAATGATCGCGAATTCCTGCGAATCAGAGATTTGATTTGAGTGGACAATAATTTGACCTTGGTCGCGGTGCGTGTTCTGATCGCTTTGACCGGAGAACGCGACGGCGGTGATTTGATGATCTCCACCCAGCACGGTGGCGACGCCGCCGTCAGACGGCAACCGGGTGAATGTGTCAATGACTTCTCGGCCACTATCGAAGCGTATTGTCGCCGTTGCGCCGACCAAGTTGCGGCCCAGTGCGGCACCAAAGCGGTTGAAGAAACTTCCATCGAAGATATCAAGACCGAAGACGAATTTTTGCCCAGCCCCGAAACGCGAGAAGTCAATCGTGATCTCATCGGGATTGAGCGACGTGAACTCGGCACCGACTTGGTTCGAACTGCGATGCACGTTGAACCCAGCTGTACCAGACCGAAGCACGGTATTGAAACTTAGTCCGCCAGGCAGCGACAGCGTGATTGAATCGATCTTCTCGCCGCTTTGTGAAGTGTTCTCGAACCGGAACAGCTCGTCGTTATCAATCGCATACCCCGCGTTAACCTGTGCGTTGATACCTTGCGATCCGAAAAAGACGACATCGCCAACCAGATCCACCATCGAGCCCGTGCTGTCCGGCCCGCTATCAGTACCATCCGAAAGCGATGCCGAGATCGCAAACCCACCGGCAAGATGCTCGGCGTTAATCGCATCTCGCATCCGCTCAGCGATTCCATTGGCGTCATCAGCGGGTAAATAACCGATCCGAACATGACCCGGCACGACGCCCAAGCCGACGACTCCCGAAAGATCGTCAAACTCGAACGTTCGACTATGGATCCCGTCAGTAATCTCGAAAGTGTCGCCGTCAGCAATCACGGCTCCGGGGTTCGCGATCAGTGTGTACTGAGATGCGGCGCGTGAATTCGTGTTGAGGCCCGTAAGGACGGCAACTCCCGATGTACCCGCGAAGGTGCCACTCGCAAATTCACCGAAGTCATCGCCTGCTCGTATTTCGAGTTGATAGTCGCCAACCAACGTCAGGTCGTGAAAGCCCTCCAACTCGTCGTTGATCAGTTCAAAATTCTCATCAATGATCGTGTTGTCGCCTGAATTGAGTACCATCTCACCACGTTCGGCAAATCCGATGATTACGTCATCGATATAGACGCCTTCGTGAGCATTGTCGAGCGCCCGCAGCGCAGCTGGGTAGGCCGCCGAATTAACGCGTGAGAGCGAGTACGCCCCAAATTCGTCGCCCGCGAGGACATCCTCAAACCCCAGAAGCTGAACTCCAAACGGCCCCAGGTCTTGACTGATCAGTTGTCCGCCAATCAGTCGCACTAATTCTCGCTCGGTCGTAATCGCGTTATTGGGTGACTCGCTGGAGAGCGCGAAAGTTCCGGCCAAGTTCACCGCAATGTCTTGACCACTGAGCTCGATACGACGACCAGAGACGACAGTTGCTATGTCCAACGAGGCAGAACGTATCGCCGAGGAAATCGCCTGCGCTGCATCGTTCGCCGTAAAGACGAGCGTCGGTGTGTAAGGTATAACGATCGCATCTGCGGTCGACGCTCCGATCGTTCCAGTTTGGGTCAACGCGGCTGTACCAGACGAGTCAACAAACTGCGTGGTTCCCGCAAGCTGAATTTGTCCACCGCCGAGACTTGTCGCGACAACGCCGGTCCCCGCACCACTAATTGCAGACAGAACACCAGCCGTAATTTGGTCCCTGGTCTGCGGCAAAGCGGTCAAGCCAAGGGACGGGGCGGAAATCACCGATGCGACGTGGCCATTCGTGTTAAGTCGGACGGCACCCAAACCGGAATTGATCGGGCTGAGGCCGAGCCCTGCGTTGTCCAGTACAGCGACGATCGCATCAACTAGCTGATCTTGCGTTGATGGCGGGATAATAGACACTGCCCGCACGACGGCGTTAATACCGTGGGCTGCTGCCGCCGTAAAGTTAACAGGCCGTATCACGGTCAGATCATTCGCGTTGATGGCAGTGACACGCATCTGTTCGGTGTCAACGAGGATATCAAAGGGCAGCGTGTGCGAGGCAAATTGGGAACTGTCGACCACTGGAATAGTTAACACCGTGTTGTTAATGCCGGCACTCAACACCGTTGCCGCCGGCGGCCGAATGCTGTCATCGAAAAAGGGGATCGGTGTGTTTGTCAGGGTCGTAAGAAGACCGTCGCTATCAAACTCGAAGGAGACCGGTAACCCTCCTTGTCCATCGTCAATTGAAAAAATCTCGCCATCGGCGACACCACCCGCCAGCGTCGCACCACCAGCCGCCGGAATAGTGATTCCGGTATCTACGATCGACACTGGAATTGAACCGAGCGCAGTCATTAGGTCAGTGTCAAATTCGAATACGACATTCCCACCACCAACTCCATCGTTGATCAAGAATGCCTCGCCGTCTGCAAGCGATGATGACTGTCCGGTCTGTGACAGATTGAAGCTTCCGGAGAGATTCAGCGTGTGGTTCGCTTGCGCGCCAAGTAATACTTGTCCGTTGCCCAAGTTGCTTGGATTCAATCCAAGGCCCGCGTTCGATAGCACGTTCGCAATGCTCTTCGCGATGTCATCCTGCGTAGAGAAAAACGTGAATGGGACAGGCGTGTTCAAGCCGAAGACGAACCCATTGCGATCAAGCTCAAAATTGACAACAGTGGTGCCGTCGCTAATCGAAAAAGTCTCGCCGTCGGACACAAGGCTGCCGAATCCGCCGAACCCGCCGCTGTTGGGTACTTGCAACGTCAGCGGTTCGGGTATCGTAAGCACGATGCCCGCATCAAACTCGAATGTGGCTGAGTTGTGTTCATTGAGACTGATTTCAAGACTGTAGGTTCCGGTCGTCGTCGCCGTGGCACCGCTTCCCTGCAGCAACGGATTGTACGCATTGTTTGTATCTGCACTGACGCCGACATAATACGTTCCGGCGTTCGCGACCGTCGCGCTAAGGTAGGAATCGGTTGTCGCTAACTCACCGTGAGCGACTCCATCGGCATTGATCGCGACCACCGTCCCCAGCGAATCAAACAACACTAAGGTGGAATCTAAGGTCGAACCGAGTTCGGCAGCATCGATGTCCACGTTGATCGTATCGCCGGCCAGCAGAGTCACTCTTATCAAATCGACATCTAACGCTGGATTCGTCGTCACTTGGAAGTTGTCACCAATTTGGCCAGAGGCCGAATAGAATCCAGCTCCCCCGGTCAATCCGCTGAACACGGCGTTTCCAAGCGTGTCATTAGTCTCAAAGAGCAACGCGGAGCTTGGTTGAATATCTGGAACATTCGATACCGTGAAAGTATCGCCATCCGTGATTTGAGAGCCATCTCTCGCCAAAATCGTGGTCTCATAGCCAGCCAGCGCCCCGGAGGTTGCTCGCGCGATCGCATCAGCAACCTGGAAATCAGACATCGCTGAGTTGATGTGAATCGGCGTGTTATTGGAAGCCACACCTTGGTCGCCTTCGATGAAGAAGGCCGCCAAATCGGCACTCCTCGCAATGGCAATGCCAGGGAGATTCACGCGATGCTCGCTACGGAAGACACCACCAGAGGAGGCGAATGTCCCACTTCCGTTAACGGAGATTTCGATATCATAAGCACCGCTACCACTTTCAGCTCGCACCAAAGCAAAGTAGGTGCCACCGGTCGTCACCGTTGTCTCGATATATGGGTCGAGCGAAGGTGTCTCACCGGGCGCGGGATCATCAAAGCTTAACAGTAGAAATTGTGTAAACGCGGGGTCTACGAAACCGACGAGTGCATCCAGCGTCCCGCCAAAAGTATCAACGTCAATCGAAATGGTGTCGCCAGCGTTCAACGTCACCGCGATAACGTCCTGGTCAAAACCGGTGAACGTCAATCCATCGCCCATAATCCCCGTCCCGCGAAACGCACCAGTTCCAGAAATCCCGCTGTCGAACGTGTTCGGCGGCAAGTCATTGGGTTCGGTGATGAACTGAGATGTCACGCCACCACCAGTACCAGCCAAGCCGACTCCCAGGATCGCCGCCTCGATGTTCTGAGCGACTTCGTCCGCACTTAGGTCGTCCGCAAATAAAACAGGCACAATTCCATCGGGAGTGATCGGGGACGTTCCTGGATTGAACGTCGCACCTGCTCCCAGCCCGACCAAGTTACCGGATCGCGCGGCCGTGGTTGCGGTCGCGGTGGCAATTGCGTTTGCAATCGAAATCGCCATCTGATTGGCGTTGGCCGACGGATCGAAGGCGAGTCGTGTCGCTCCGAGCGTCGTGATGCCAGCCGCACCAGCGACGGTCAAGGTCGGAGTACTCGCGATGTCAATCGTGTGTGCATCGCCGCCGAGATGAACGTCACCGCTACCAAGGTTGGAGGATGTAAGCCCGAGCGAAGTACCGTTAACGGCGCTGACAATACGATCCGCGACTTCGTCTTGACTAAGTGCAATCGTGAAACTGCTTATTCCGCCCGATCCCGATATACTAAATATCGTGGATGGATTCGCGTTCGTGAACCGGATTTGCCCTGTTGTTAACGGTCCAGCGTTGATCGCAAAGCCACTCAGTTGAATCGCATTCAACGTCCGTTGAGTTACAACAGATTGTGAGAGCGCCCGCGACGACGCAATTAGCGTGGCGGGACTTGCAACGGTGATGACGTGCCCTGCCGTCGAGTTGACGAGAACAACTCTTCCTGAGCCTTCGCGCACTGCGGTCACGCTCAGCGAAGCGGCGTTGGTTATCGCAGTCGTAATGAGGTCGGTTAGCTCCCGCTGAGTCAATCCAACTCGCGCCTCCGACAGACTAGCGGCCGCCGTCAAATCGACGGTGACGGAAGGATCGGGATTACGGAGACGCACCGTCCCAGCACCGATCCGTTGCGCGCTGACGCCGATTGCTGCGCCGTTGATCGCCGCAACCATCGCGTTAGCAACATTGGTCCGTTGAACCGCTACTAGCGACATGTCGAGAATAACCGGGATCCGACTGCCGGTCACCGTTCCATCCGTGTCGAACTCAAACGTCGTCGTCGTTGTGCCAACGGTAACGGCGAAATTATCACCGTCCATCACACCTCCCGGTCCTAGCCCAGGAAACGGGACGTCGATAAAAATGTGATCCGAGATATTAATCAACTCGTTGTCCGGCACGAGGTCCGCGTTGCCGTCGATAAATGCCCCGTCGTTATCAAACTCGAAGACAACATCGGGTCCACCGAGCCCCTCGTTGACCGCGAACAGGTCGCCGTCCGAGACGCCACCAAAACCAGTCGCCGCAAACGGCACGGATAGGATTTGTTGATCCGCAATATCGATTCGCGTATTAGTTCCCGTGAACGTACCGTCTCGGTCAAACTCGAATGTGACAACACCGCCCAGGCCATCGTCGACGGTGAACGTATCTCCTTCATCGACCTGTGCAACTCCAGCACCAACGCTAGCCACTGTTAACACGCGATTGGGAGCGATGTTGACGGGTGTCGAACTGCCAATGACGCCATCGCTGTCGAACTCAAACTCAACACTACTCGATACGCCGTCCGTCATCGTGAAGGAATCACCATCGGCGACTCCAGCTGCGCCAGCGCCCGCGGGTGGCACGGTCAAAGTGAACCCGCTATCAAACTCGAAAGCGAATGGCTGTGTTGCCACACCGTCGGCAACTTGGAAAACATCGCCATCGCCAAACAGGTCGGCAGCAGGCACGGAGAGACTGCTAGAGAAGAATCCGTCCGCGTTAAACTCAAACGTAACTGCCGGGTCGACGCCATTGTCGAGAGAAAATGCGTCACCTTGATTGATATTCGCACCCGTGGGAGCGACTAGCGTAACCCCCGCATCGAACTCGAGAGTTGTCGTCTGGAACGTGTTGCCATTTCGAACGGTGACGATTTGAGCATCACGAACATCCGCGCCAGGGATCGCTCGCAACTCCTCGCCTGTATTGCTGATGTTACCAAAGTCGAACGATGCGGCTGTGCTAAAATCGAATCGCAATTTCAGATTCTTTTGTCCCGCGAAACGGTCCAAGTCGATCCGTGCCTGACGCCATTGTTGGTCATTCTGGGCGTTAGTCTGCGTCTCGAACAGCGGCTGAACGCAGGGAGTATTGCGATTTTCCTGGCCGACGAACACGCCGTCTGGATGATTACAGGAACCTCCAAAATTAAATATCTCATTCTGGCCGATATCGAACTCGTCCGATCGCTCGTCTTGGAACAAATCGCTCGTCGCAACCAGCGTGGTCTCTCCATCTTCATTCACAACGTAGACGCGGAGCGCATCTCGCATGAAATTGGTGGGATTCGCATCTGGGTCGTATTCGGTATCTTCCGTATCAAGGAAATAGTTGAAGTACAGTACGGGTTGGTCCGCAGGCACATAGCCTTCCAAGCTGAATGGATTGCTCTGCAACGTACCGTGAGCCCCGCCGGGGAAATTGTAGTCGCGAATCCGCTGATTAAAGTTGCCGCCCGCGATGCCGTCACTTGAATTGTTGCCGCCGCCAAATTCCTCGTTTCCGAAGTAGAAACTACTTCCGCCCGTGAGCGACCCGCGACCATCCAACGTCGATTCGATACCGTGGCCCGGATCCGCGCCACGATTGCTCGTCACGTGCCAAAGGTTTTCGTCAAGAGTCGAAAAATCCAAGCCGGTTGCACTGGAAAGGTTCGTCGAAACGGACAGGGCACCGTTCTCGAAAATCGGTTGCAGAGAACCGACTGTGTTCATCGCCCACAAGTCACCGCTGCCATCAATCGCGAACAACGTATTTGCATAAGCCCCGTTCGAGAGGTCCGGGGGACCAAAGGCCAATCCTTCAAACTGAACCCGCGAACCGAAGTCGCCAACGAGCAAGTCGACCGCTGAGGTCTCGACGTAGTCACCGACATTGCCGGTGCCGCCGAAGCCGCCGAAAAGGTCGACTTCCCACAATCCGCCCTCATCAGAAACAGCATACGCAGTACCAAAGGTATTTTCCGGAATCGCCAAACCGGTAATCGTTCCGCCCGGACCGAAGCCATCCACCAGCAAGTCTTCGCTAAAGAAACCACCCAGGCCACCGCTCATACCACCGTCGGTGGCGAAGCCCGAGAAAATGCTTCCCGAAGGACCAGGCGCGATACTAGCGCCGAGCGGATCGATCAACTCGATATCCAATGCCGGGACCCGACCTTGAACCAAGAATTGCGACTCGGTCGTTTGTGTTACTTGAAACGCGTTAAACTCGGGCTTGGTGAGGGCGGCCTGATTCCATGCAGCCTGAAGACCGGCCACGACTTCGCCTTCCAGAGGAAACAATGGCCCACCCACGCCCTGCGCCGTATAGCTGATGCTCTCGTTACCCAACGTCAACGTGAAAGTATCGCCGGTCGCCGCGTTCAGCGGTATGACTTTTGTCGACGTGAGAATTTGACCTCGGTCGAATTCTTGCATCCCGCCGCCCGAAAGCCGACCAACGTTGTTGGCCTTGTCGTTACCGGGAATCGAACCATTGCGGATATCGAAATTGTAGAGAATATTCGCACCATACTCGAACCCGGCCCCGAACCGGTCGTCGTCTCGGCTGCCAACAAGCCAGCCCGCACTGTTAAAAGTCCCTTGGTAATCGATAGCGTTGATTCGGAAGCCAACACCGTCGTTGTTGTTTCCCAACGGAGAGACGTCGAGGCCGGTGCCAGCCGCGTCAAGAACGTAGGTGGTCAGATTGGTGCTGCCTGCGTCGGTTCTTGCAGCCGTGCCATTGTTGAAGTTGACGTTGAAATAGGTTCGGGTATCGCCATCTGCACTATTGCCGTTTTGCGCACGTGTCTGGAATCCAAACAGACGACCATCTTCGCGCATCGCGATATCCCCAGCGTCGCCGGAGAACGATCCGATCGTGACTTCCTGCTCCCCAGTAAACGGATCGACCATATAGACGGTCGAACTCGTGTTACCAAACAAGCCAACATCGCGACTGACGAAGAGATTGACATCGCCCAAGTGGAACGGTACGGCGCTGGTGCTATTAGTATTAGTGCCTGTGTTAAAGTTGTTGCTGTCGAACAGCACGGGCAACTGCTCGTTGCCAATTGGATTGGTACTGAAGAACGACGAAGTACCGAAGAAGTTGCCATCGATATGATCTTCTGCGATTCGCTCAACCGAGTTGATTGGTTCGAGCCGCACGTCCTGGTTGTTGGAGTTCTCTTTGTAGAACTGATCGAGAACTCGCGGCGAATGGCTATTCGAAGTCACGACGACATAGTAGGTATAGGGATCGCCGAATGAATTAAAGTTAATATTGTCGCGTCGTGAATTGACGTTTTCCGGTAGATAGACCGGTCCGATGTATGGATCCTGAGTTCCAAACGACTGACGCGCAAGATCGTCAAGGTCAGCGCCTTCCAGGGGACCACCTTGATCCTCCGCAATATTTGAGTCGCGACCGCTAAGAATCAACCGCGTGACGCGGCCTTGTCCGGGCACGTCGACTTCGGCGAATACCCACAGTGAAGTGTCGGCGCGGCCGAGACCATCCGCCAAGTCAATGTCAAACGTTGTGCTGACCATGTTCGAGTAAGCATGCTCGACAGAGTCTCGAATCAAATCGAATTCATAAAAATCATCATCCTGAGCAGATTCCCCGGTGACGAGCAAGCCATTTGAATTGTTGCGAACTAGAATCGTTCTGGAATCAGGATCAATCGAACCTGCTATCGAAACTGTTCCGCGGTCAGCATTCAAGACGTTACCGAGAAGTTGCGCACTTCCGGTCGAATCGTTCGTTCGCGCATTATTCGAATCAGATGCGTCTTCCCTGAATTCGCCGAGGAGCGGTGAATGCGTTGGCCCGCCGACAATCTCGATTCCATTTTGCGCATAACGGATGTCTGCAAAGCTAATCGTCGAACCCGGCACTTCATCCAATTCACGAAGCCGCAGCTGCAGCTGATACACACCCGACGTCAGTCCTCCGTTAAGGTCCGTATCGACGGTTGGGTTACTACTGCGAACGCGGACATGATAAATCGAACGAGCCCCGATTGCTCCTGGCAACGCGACGCGTAGGCCGGCGTCCAGTTCGTTGGTACTCCAGCGATCTTTCGAGATGAATGGAGATTTGTCTAGTTCAAAGGCTAGAGTCTGAGGATCCGGTACGAGCGGCCCTATACCAACTCCTTCAGCATACGCGTTATCTGATCGAGCAAGGACGTTGCCACTCGAATCGACCAGTTCAATGACGGAGTCGAACGAACTTGTAGTCCGATCAAGGTCTAACCACACTTCCGTTCCGCCATCAGCCACGAAACTGTACACATCGATATCAGCGGATGCGGAAATAAATCCATGCACCTCGAATCCCAGTCTGAGATTCTCGTCGCCAGATTTCTCATTAGCGGCAAGCGAACCGATGAACTCCGCGGTATCAGGAGTGGCGTTCGGGCCGGGAGCCGTCTCGTCAGAGGCCTCGTCCTCGAGCACAACCGCGACGTTTCGATCCGCTCCATATTGATCCAACAAGACACCGCGCCAGTCGCCGGGCACCCCACTCGTTGCCAAATTATTCGTCTCGACTTGCGGTAACCCATTGGGCTGAAACCCAGCTCCTACTGACGAATCGCCGAGAGACGTCAACACGACGGGAAATCCGGCGCGACCGACAATTTGCAGGGAACCACCGATGCGGTCGTCAATATCCAACGGTCGACCGCTCGCGGTAAACCCAGCGTTCTGGCCAGAGAGCTTGACGACTAAGCCCTCGGCTGTTCCGCTCTCAAGACGCAATCCGCCATAGGTGTGGAAATCGGGGACAATGATCTCATCAAAGACGACATGCACGATATCCGTGTCATCCCACACGCCTTGCGTCGTCAGAATGCCACCACGGACTGTCATTCCGTTGATCTCGTTGGTTCCGATTTGATTATCGCGGATCAATGGACCTTGATTGTCGAGAAACCTCTCTATCAAGTTGACTTCGCCGGTACTGCGTCCGTAGTCTTCGAGGAGCCGGAAATTCACCGAGTTAACGTTGATATTGATTGCCGCCGTGCCAACGTCGGTTAAGACTTCTCCATTATCACGAATCACATTGCCAACAATAACGGGCTGCGCACCCCGGATAAAGATCGCTCCAGGAGCGTTAAATCCGCGACCAAATCGCTCGCTCGATGCAGAACCGCCAACGCCCGACGCGTTGTTCTCGATAACACTGTTTGTCAAACGCACCTCTGCCTGATGAATCTCCACCGCATTGAAGCCGGCGAAATCACCTTCGATGCGGTTAACGCCGCCTGCAAACGAAATCAACGCGTGATCGATGCTTCCCCGGCTGGTCTGTCCAAAGAAGAGTCCACCCCAATCGCCCGGCGCTGGTTGGTTTGCTCCCGAGAGACTCGCATTGTCGTTATTCGTATCGAATTCGCCGCCGGCACCATACCGATCGTCTGCACGCGACGTGAAGATGATTTCTTGTCCTTCGTGCCCTTCGGCGACAAGTTGCGCCCCGAGATCGGCTCGAACATGAGCCCCTTCGAGCTTAATGATCAGCCCTGGATCGATCACGAGACTCGCATCGAGGCGTGCCCGGCGCAAGGTCATCTGTTCGATCGCAGCACGGCTATTCCCTCCTAAATCGATATAAGAAGTACTCGACTCGTTCAGCTCCGCGATCAACACGTAATCACCAGGGCGATTCGGAACGCTGCGATAAATGCGGCGCGTGTGGCCCGGCAACGTCTGCAAGTTGCTTACCTGGATGGAACCCAGCAGTCCTCCAATCGTCGTAGAAGGGGTTGAAGCCGATGGCAACCCTTCCTCGCCGGTCGGATCTACAAACGTGAGTCGATAGTCGTAGGTGCCACTCGTCAAAACGCCACCGCTGGCGGGAGCCAGAGACGTAAATGTCACGATGGGCGTCGGCGCGTTAGCTGGCCCCGAATCTAAATGGGTGGCTGTCGTATCATCCGATAAGGTTGCTATCAGTAGGTACGGACCGCTTCCGTCGGCCGCGCTCCGATAGACCCTTCGCGTGTGATCTTGAAGCCTCGGAATGTTATCCAACCGAATTGCGGTGTCGCTACCACTTAGGGTAGCTGCACCCGAAGGGTCGGACAGTAAGCTCTCGCGACCGAGCGAATCCACAAACGAAATCTTGTATTTGAATGTCCCCGTAGGCAGTGTCCCTGACACATCCGGTGTGAGCGTCAAGGCGTTTAAGGCGGGCACTTGCAGACTTCCGCCGGCACTTGCCCCCGTATCCACAAACGTCGTGGAAACCCCATCGATTTGGGCTACAAGATCATAAGTCCCCGATCCCGCGACAGCACTCCGATACAGCCGTCTTGCGACAAAGCCGGAAGTCGCCAGAGGCAGGTTTCTCAGACGCACGGTCCCTTGTTCGGCACCACCAAGCAACGTTACTTCTGCGCTCGCAATGGATGGCAGCGACTCGCTCCCGTTCGCGTCGACATAGGTGATTCGATACTCATAAGCCCCCGTCGGCAAGTCACCTCCGGCAAGCTTATCAAACGCCAATAGCGCCAACGAAGGTGGAGACTCTTCGAGTACGGAGCCGCCTGGCGTGCCTTGGATTACGAGGTTTTCCGAGATCGTGTGGACGACGTCCGTATCGTCAAATCGACCGGGCACAGTCAACTGTTTCAAGGCACCACCTGCGGGCGTAGCAATTCGAACAAACATTGCATTGTTCGAATTTGCGGACAGCGTGTTGCCATGAACGTCCGGCCCAACCCGGTCGTAGTCGGACACAAATGCCCCAAAGGACTGGGCACGTGGCGAATGGAAGTTTGATTCTTCGAAGCTGTTCGGGTCCGCCGAAATAGCGGCATCTGCACTCAACGTGATGTTGTTATGAGAAATCGTCGGACGGGTATCCGTCAAATGAATCGGATTGACGATCTGAAGCACACCGTCGATCCGCACATTGCCACCGCCATACTTAATGTCGGCGTGATTGACATAATTCAGGAATATCCCCTCTCGTCCATAACTGAAGCGACCTAGGCCACGATCGATATCCTCCCGAAGTAGGATGCCTCCCCAATTGCCTTGTTGAGGAGTTGTCAGGACCGTGTTCGTGTTCACCCCAGTATTTCGATCATCATACGAGGTTAAAAAGACGCTCTGCTCCGGCGTTCCGAGGATCTGGAGAGCACCCGCGCTGCGATCAACTGACGCAGTTGAACTTCCAACGCCAATATTAGCTTGTCGCAATTTGAACAACGCGCCCGCGTCGATCATCACAGTCACGCCTTTGGGCACGTCCATCGTCGCGCCATCGCTACGAACTGTATTCCCTGGACCGCCAAGTCCAATCTCATAGGCAAACGCGTCGTTGAGTGAATCCAACGAGCCATCCACTCCGCCGTTCCCGACGATGCGAACGACATCCCCGGCGTGAGCATTGTCGAAGGCATTGACCACGTTGGCCCGCGAAATATTGTTGAATGGTTGGGAAAACGAACCATTCGAGCCGGACGTCGCGGCTGTCTTGTCGACGAAAATCGTCTTGCCATGCGACTCGATCTCGAAGGTATCGGTGCTTAGCAGAGCATCCCGCTCGCCGGTCAATACGACCTTGCTGCCCACGGCAGTAGCCCCCACATCGAAGCCACCAACATCGGTGATCGCCATCGCCAACTTAGCAGCCAGCATGTCGCTCGTATCGGTCGGCAATACGTCGATCTGAATATTGGCTCCAGACGCGGCTCCACTGGTTCGGAACTCGAAGCGTCGAAGAGCACCTTGGCCGTTCGTGATTGTCACGACACGACCATTTCCGAACGAATCGCCGTCAACGACAATGTCAAACGTGCGATTCAACGCCTGCGTTCGGAACCAGAAGTTGTAAACTCCTCCTGCAATACCATCGGCATCGCCATCAAGAGGCGTGCCATCAACGTCGACGATGCTCTTGTCAGCATTAGGCCGGAATTCCAGTCGCAGTTCGTACACACCCTCGGTGAGACCGCCAATACCGCTGTCCTCAATCGCGGGATCGTAATTCGCATTTCCGCTCGCGCTGACGCCGATAAAGTACTTGCCTGGATCCAAATCGAGACGAATCAACGAGTCTTCGCTAAAGTAATCGTCGTTCTGCGAGATAAGGACACGCACGGGATTGCCATTCCCGTCCAATACCGCAACACCCATGTCATCTTGGACTTCGCGATAGAGCCGAAGCACTGTATCTAACTGGCTCGAATTGTTGAGTCGTTCGGCCATCGTTTCGGCAGTGAACGAACCGGAATCGTTGAGTGTGAACTCATAGATGTCGATGTCTCGGCTGTCGGGCCGATACAAGTACTGGCCATGGACGATATCGGCGTCACCTGGAAAAACAGGTTCCGGAACGGTTACGTTTGGAACGACGAGTCCCGGTGACGTGTTAGTCGGAGAATCTTCGATGTCTTGCTGGAGTTGAAGGGCAGGGAGATCGTTCGAGAAGCCGCCGCCAAGAATCAAGCTGATGCCGTTCGCCGCAGATTGAAACCAGCTGATCGTGTTGATGTCGCTGTCCTCTTGCCCAAAGCCGTCGTACCAATTGTGTGCGGCATTGAGAATCACGAGGCCATTTTCGATGTTCCCGCTAGCGATAACTCCAACGCCATTCTCACCCAGCGTCTCGTTTGGATTTAAGGCGCGGGGATCACCCGTCGCGATAGTGATTCCTTGATCAGCCGTCTCAACAAACTGAACACCATAGTACTGACTGGCAAGTTCGACCAACTCCCTCACTCGTTGCTTCTGCGCCTCGGTAATCACGTTAAAGAGTTGTTGGCCGTTGGGGCTCACACCGTAGTCGTTGCGAAAATTGTAGAACACGACGGTTATGCCATCGATTTGATCCGCCGCTTGAGTCACATGCGAATCAAATGGAAACTCAAGGTCGCGATGTCCGGGTTCATCCTGATCGCCCGGGTAGTCGAGAGGCAACGCTTGGCGTTCAATCGTTGAAGCAATGATCTGGCTGGTGTTGCTTGTCGCGCTCAAGTCACCGAGCACTTTGTTCGAACTGTCAAAACTGGAGCCCGCATCGACACTGACGACTTGCTTCACCGGGGTTATTGGAGCGACAACACTGGGAACGAATTCATCCGTTCCAATGCGTAACCGATATGTACCCGAGCCTGCTAACTCGGCAATATCGTCAGCAAATGTTAGTACCGCCTTATTCGAGGCCGGGTCGTAATAGATCTTCGTCGGTTGGATCGCGACGCTGTCATCGGTATTCCGCGCCGTATCATTGGTCTGAATCAGTTTGTAGAACGAAGGATTGACCACCGTCGGCCCCATACTCGGATCCGCTGGTGTTTCGATGGCAATGCTGTGCAAATCATCTTCGTTGAAATGCACGATGATCTGATTACGAGCCTGCGACAGGCCGCGTTCTGTGACCTTTGGAGCCAAACCACTGCCAACGAGATTAGAACCGTCGATCGAAAATGGTAGGTCGCGGCCTCCATACTGTCCGTGAAACGCAACATTCCACGGTCCGTTGTCATTAACGACGACATCACCCGGGTTAACGTTGGACAACGCCTCAAGTGCGCCCTGCACCTCGATGGCGGTCGCGTCAAAGTCAAGGTCGCCGGTCATCTCGCCATCGAAGGTCAACGTGAATGTTCCACCAGCAGGAGTCCCACCAAGTGACACTTCGTTGACACGGCTAACTGGCTGCGGCACGACGGAAACGACTTGCGCTCCAAGCGCCAACTCGAAGTAAATGGTATCTTGATTCAATCCGTCCACCGTCGTATCGTCGGCGACAACGTACAGTTCGCCGTCGGTGTTGCGCAATGCTGTCACATTGGCAATTGCATTGTCTTCGCCAAAGATCTCAATTTTGTAGCTGTCGTTCGGAAGCGCCTCGGCAAAGCGAGCGATCACAATCGACGAACTAGCTCCGAAGCCTTCGAACCCAGGTACGACCTCGACCTCGTTGCCATCGGCAAACGTTCCGTCGAACCCAGATCGTGTAATGCGAATCCCGTCCAGCGTGTTCAGATCAAGTCCAGGATTGGATGCAAATCGAAACGTCAACTCGCGAGGCGACGTCTGCAAGATATTGTCAACGCCAGGATTAACTCCCGCGTCTGTGTCAAAGTTGAAGATCTCGCCTTCGTTCGGGTTGATGCTAATCAGCTGAGGCGATATCGGAATCGGAGGCAAATCGAATGCCGCGATCACCGATGTCGCATTGCCGCTACCGCCGTCTGAGGCGCTGAAGCCCATCCCGCGTCTGGCGAAGGCAGTCCAAATACAGTCCTGATTTTCACCGCCCGTCAACGCCAAGTCAGCAGCAAGAATTGCGTCTCGCGCATCCAAGAAGGATGGGTTCGCGGGCTGCAACTTCAAGCCGTCCATGACAAGCTGCATCGCGAGGTTGTTGCCACCTGTTCCGTTGTAAAGGTCCGAATCATATCCGTGCTTATTGATAAGCAGCCAATTCATATCCCACAGGACAGAAGCCCAGATTTCTCCTTCCGCGTGCGGAGAACCAACTGGAAATCTCGAGTTCCCATCATCGTAAGTGAGCGGATTGATGGACAAGTTGAAACTGTAGGGGAACGAACGAATCCCTCCGCCACTAGCGGGCTGTCCCAGAACCCAATTCCCAATTGGATATGCATCGAACTGACCATCCGAGCTGGTCTGGGCAAACACCAGCGCCCACCAGTCACTCCAACCTTCGCCCATTCCGCGGCTTTGGACCGCGCTGAGCGCACCCGAGTCAGCCGGACCACCCGTTAAACGATTACTGACGCCGTGGCCGAATTCGTGAACGATAATTCCGGGCTCAAGATCACTGTCGCGAGTCGGGTTCGTAAGGTTGAACTCAAACATCCGCATGATCGGCGAGATCCCGTCCGGCGGAGTCTGCATCGTGGCGTTGTTTGCGATACCGTTGTCGGCCCCGAATTGCGCAGCAGCTAGAACGGCGTCGCTCCCTCCAGCAGACCCGTCATAGTTGGTCTCCTGAAAGTTGCCCGAGGCTTCATCAAATCCATACTGAAAATGGACATCGTGGAGAACATTATTCCAGTAAAACAGATTCGTGGTTGCCGCTTCAGTCCACTGACTCGCGTTCTGATTGAAGTCCAGGGGAAAATCAAACGTTAGCGTAGCGCCACCATCAGGCGACGGTCCCGCCAAATTGTTGTCTCGATCCTCGATGGCGAGAACATTGTTCCCTTGAGTGGTCGTAAACTCGTTACCGGCGACACCGTCCGTATCATGCCAACCAAAGGGCGAGGCAACGACGTCTTGTGGATCGACAACGATCGCTCGCGGACCATCCAACGGACTGTCCAAGGGTGACGGTAGCACGTTGTACGACGCATGCGCCGACCAATCAATGAGATTTAGAACGTCGCCATCATCTGCGCTTACGCTAACGTCATACCAATGTTCACCATCAACCGTCTGCACATTCAGTCGCCACGCCAGTTCAACACCATTCCCCTGTGGTACATATTGCAATTCAGCGGCAATGTCGTTCAGCGCAATACCGCTCGACGTGACTAGCGAAGTTTGCGCAACATCATTTTGCGACGTGATCAACACTGGCGGTTGCGATAGCGTCCACCCAAACTCGCCGGCCAGCGAGTCGACCGCCTCGGGTGCGGTCAAAACAGGTGCTGGGATTAGCGGCGGTTCGAGAGTCTGTAGCCCTGACACGAAACTGCTACCGACCGAGATGACCTGACCATCATCAGCAACGTTGACATTGATCGTCGCGTTGGCAACTTCTAAGTCGTTATACGTCTGCTGAAGATGAATGTGGGTTGTCCCAACGTGAGCGCTCTCGACCACAGAACTAATTAAATACTCGTCGAAGCTCTCGGACGTGAGCCCCAACGAACTCGCGTTATCCGAAAGGAACTCAGAGGCGATGTCGAGCGGATCTTGCGTCGATGGCTCGGAGAGATACCCGCCGAAGTTCATCAATTCGTGCTGAGCTGGAAGGGCCACCAGACCAGCATGTTCATGCGCAGCGCCCCCAATTGGTGACACGGCGAGCAGCTGTCGGCTTTCGAGTTGCTCTAAGAGCATCTGCCGCTTCGTAATCAGCTCGTGCAGGCGTGATGAATGACGGCTAAGTCTTCGTGGCGTGCGTCGCTTGGCCATATAGAAACCCTTAATTAGGAGGGTACGCAGGGTGCGCATTCCCTATGTACGATCTTCGATAACGATCCCAGAAGTGGGAGCGTCTCGACCGACCGTAGCCCTAAGTGCTGTTGTGAACTCTACTTTTAGGCAATTCTGTCGATTATAGTCGGGGCAAAAGCCATTGCAAGAAAATGGGTAAACGGCTCCAAATAGGCCTCTCAATTGTGTCGGTCCGTTCCCAACGCTCAAACGACCGTCGCAACTTCTATAGTTGTTAAGGCATTTCTCCAAATGCCTGCCACGTCACTCGCTCCCTCGGGGGAGGCTTTTAAGGTGTTAGACAGGCCGAGTGATCGTCTAACTCTTGCAGTGACGGCACTATTCAGAGCGGAACAAATCGTTGAGAGCAGCCTCGAACACGTCTTTCGAGTCGTCCTCATGCTGATCACTCGCCAATTGATCTACCAACGTCCCAATCTCGAAATCTGCGACGGTCGGCTCGTAAGGCGATCGCTCCGAGTGAGAATCGCTTTCGGACGCGAAAGCAGCATCGACTGGGGAAGTGAAGTGATCGATCGCCTGATGGCTCGCGTGCGATTCTGCTAACGGGAGTCGAGCTTCACTGCGCTGGCGGCTCCAAAACGACTGTTCTACATACGGAAGAATAGTAATGCCATCGCTGTATTGACTCGCGAAGAGACCTTGCTCGCTCGTCAACGGCTCGCTCGTCAACGGGGCGTCTGACGACGGCAGCGTGCCTTCGCCTTCACCAAAAGCCCCACTGTTCAGAGCATTTACGACGCGCAAAACGTCTAGCGGAGACACAAAGCCATCTCCGTTCGCATCCCAGAACGGTGCAATCGCAGCGATCGTACTTGGAATTTCGTGCGGCCCGTTCTTATTGATCTCGTTGATGATCAGCAATGCGTCGATCGCCGATACCAATCCGTCGCCATTGACATCGAGTGGGTTCACTGGATTTCGCCGCGGGCGTGTGTTCGCGACGGTGATGTCTACTGTTACTGGGCTAGATTGTTCGCCCACTCCGTCCTGTGCAAAATATTGGAAGCTGTCCGCCCCAAAGAACGCTGAATTTGGAGTGTAGGTAAACGATCCGTCTGTACTTAGCGACAGCGAGCCGTTGGAGGGGCCAGTTCCGCCAACGAGAACCGCTCGGAGAGCCTCTTGATCAACATCTTCATCATTTGCCAATACCCCAGCCGCAGCGGAAACGCTTAGCGAGCTACCCTCGTTGACGGTATATGCGTCCCCGGTCGCAGTTGGGTCGTCGTTGATGCCTCGCACGTTGATGGTCACCGTCGCGGTGCTGCGCTCGGAACCATCGCCGGCTGAATAGGTAAAGGAATCGTTGCCGTTAAAGTTTTCGTCCGGCGTGTACGTGAAGAAACCGCTCGAGTTCAGAACAACGCGACCATTCGTCGGGCTTGTCTCCAAACTAGCGGACAAGGGGCTGCTTTCCAAGTCAGAATCGTTCGCCAGCACACCATTCGCGGCCGAGACAATCAACTGCTGGTCTTCGTCGACACTATAGGTATCGTTGGCAACCGTTGGTGCATCGTTTAGTCCATCAACCGTGATCGTCACGATGGTTGTATTCGATAGCGTCGTACCATCGCTCACGCGATAGGTAAATGTGTCCGTCACGCTTTGCCCTGGGGCCAACTGCTGCAGGGCCGCAACAGTCGTCGGATCGTAACTGAACGTCCCGTCGGCGTTCAAACTGACCGGAGCACCTAGCGCGCTCGTCACGTCGAACGTACCGACGGTGATATTGTCGCTAACGTCCGCATCCGAGTCGTTACCAAGGACACCCGCACCTGACACGACCAGTGTCGAGTCTTCGTCAACGCGATAGGAGTCGCCACGGGCGACAGGAACATCATTCGTCCCGTTTACCGTGACGGTTACGGTCGATGTAGAAGTACCCCCGTTTCCGTCGGAGATCGTATAGATAAACGTGTCGTCTAACGACTGACCGCTCGCCAATGCTTGCAGCTGAGAAATGCCACGCGGATCGTAACTGAACGAGCCGTTCGTACTGACGACAACTGCGGCACCACGCGAACTGGCTCCATTGAACGCCGTTACACTGAGGCTGTCGCCATCAACATCGGAATCGTTTAACAAAATCCCCGCCGCTGCGATCGAGAGCTGTGCGTCTTCGCTCGTCGCGAACGAATCCGCTGCGGCCGTGGGGCGATCGTTAACACCGGTGTTCGTAATTGCCATCGTACCCGGTGTCGCGGAAGTCGATGTCCCATCAAATGCTTCGTAGGCAAACGTGTCTATAAAGCTCGCACCGACTGGTAATTGATTCAAACTCGCCGAAGTTGACGGATCGTAACTGACAGCTCCGCCAGTGGTGACAAGCAACGTGGCTCCCGACGGCAGAATGAACGCGGACCCGACGTTTGACGCCAAGCCATTCACGGTGGCCACGCTTAAAGTGGCGTCTTCTGCATCCGTATCGTTCACCAACAAGCCATTTGCCGAGTCGACGAAGATGGCTGTAACCTCGTTCGTCGCAGTGCCATCGTCGACGGTAACGGGTGCGTCATTACGCCCAGTAACCGTGACCGTAACGGTTGCCGTATCGGTCAATCCGAGTCCATCGACGACTTCATACGTGAACGTATCAGTCTTCGTCTGGTCTTGCGATAAAGCTTGGAGTGTTGGAGCAAACCGCGGATCATAAGTCACTTCACCATCTGCGCTGATGGACACCGTTGCGCCAAACTGGCTGGTGGTGTCGAACGACTTCAGCACAAGGACCGCGTCGTCAGGATCGACATCGTTCGCAAAAATATTCGCAATTATCGGCACCGCACCGTTGGCGATTGGTGAGTAGTCTTCGTTCGTCGCTGCTGTGTCGTCGTTGGCAATGGGAGCATCATTCGCACCGACGAGGGTAATCGAAACGATACCCACCGAAGTGCTGGCGTTCACATCTCGGACGGTATAAGCAAATGTGTCAGTCGTAATTTCCCCTTGCTTCAACGCCTGGATCTGAGGAGCATTTCTAGGATCGTATGTGTAATCACCTTCACCACCGTCACTGCCCGGAGCACCGGGATGTATCGTGACGTTCGCTCCGAGAGTACTCGTCACGTTCCCCGGCATGGTAAGTAGGCCAGCGGTCTCTCCTTCATCCGGATCCGTATCGTTCGTCAGAACTCCGCGAGCCGGGACATCCAAGACCGAGTTCTCCGAGGTGACGGCGAAGTCAGTACCGGCAACAGGTGCATCATTGACTCCGCTAACGGTGATCGACACGGTCGCGGTATCAGTAACGCCTACTGAATCCGCAACGGCGTAAGTAAACGTATCAATGATCGGGGGTGAAGACTGCGTGCGGGACTGAAGCGTCGCCGACGTCGTCGGATCATACGTGTATCCGCCCGCGGCATCGACGCTTACGGTGGCACCGAGTGCACTAACTGCGTCAGCCCGCGTCACCGTTCTTGTGTCATCCGCGTCGACGTCTAGATCGTTCCGAAGTAGTGCCGTCGTATCCGAACTGGCGACAGCAAGTAGCGTGTCCTCGGTGGTTTGGTTCGTGTCATCTATGGCCTGCGGAGCGTCGTTCACACCGGCAATGATGATCGACACCGTCGCCTCGGCGCTCATGGCGCTACTATCATCGGTTGCCATGTACGTGAACGTCACCAGTTCCGTGTCGCCACGATCGAGTGACTGGAATTCCAGGCCGGGATTATAGGAGAATCCCCCTGTTCCCGATCGAGAAGCTGTGCCCTTTACCGGATCATCCACGATCACATACGTGAGGGAGTCGTCGTCGACATCCGTCACGGCGAACAAGTCACCCACAACCGGTCCATCCTCGGAGGTCGTAACATCGACATCGGTCGCCACCGGCGAATCGTTAACGCCGGTCACAATTACCGTTACCGTCGCGATGTTACTGTCAATGTTCTGGACGTCTCGTGCCCGATAAGTGAAGACGACTTGTCGAGTATCACCCGCATCTAGATTCTGGAAATCGCTACCGGGGTCAAAAGTAAACTGCGAATTTCCGGCAGCGTTGCTTGAGACGACAGTGCCTTCACTCGGCTGAGTGAGGATCGTATAGATGAGAGTGGCCGTCTCGCCGGTATCAACGTCATTCGAATCAAAATCGCCCGATATCGGCGAACCGTCTTCAACTGCAGCGATGTTGACATCTTCGGAAACAGGACGATCGTTAACGCCACTAATGGTCAGTGTTACATTCGCTTCGTTCGAGTCATTGTTTGGGCCGGTCCCATCGTCGCGAATCTTATACGTGAAGGAGTCTTGTCGCGATTGCCCAGCCGGCAATTTCTGCAGTTCCGTGGAAGTCGTCGGATCGTAAGTAAACGAGCCATTACTGTTAACCAGGACGGACGCATTCAAGGAAGTAGCAAGCGGAATTCCACTCAGAGCCGTCGCGTTGACCTCTGTCACGCTCAACGACTGTTCTGGCAAATCGACATCGGTATCATTCTGAATGACGCCCCGTCCCGAGACTGTCAATTGAACATCTTCGTTGACTGTATAGCTGTCGTCATTCGCAACGGGACTGTCATTAACAGGTGCAATCGCAATCGTGGCGATTTCCACCGTCGTGCTAAAGCTAGTCGTGCCACCATTGATCAACGTCGAGCCCAATCCTCCGACAACTCCCGTCGAACTATCCCAGGCTCGGTACGAGATCGAGGCGGATTCGCCATTCAGCATGTTCGGTTCGTAGCGAAGCCAAGCCGTCGCCGGCAGCAAGCGAGCTGAGTTGCTCGTCACCACACCGACCGAAGTGTAAGTCGTGCCACCGTCCAACGAGTACTGCCAGCCGTCGGTGTTTAAACCCGTCTTTCCGATAATCGCAATGCCATCCACAGACATCGCGTCAACATCTTCGATGGGATCGCCGCCGGCTCCCGTCGCGAGGATCGCAGCGACGGAAGTCCCAGGATTATCGAGGAGGGACACTTGATCTTCGGTTTGAGTCGGAAGTGTCGTAGTTCCGCTGATATCAAGTACAGGCGCGTCGTTGACCGACGTCACAATCAGCGAGACGGTATTAATTCCATCACCTGGGTTTGGCGTATTGTCCTCGCTAAACGGCGTCGTCCCGCCTTGGCCTATCACAGCGACATTAGCGATATCACCTGCGGCTGCTGCGCTTGTCTGATCCCATGCACGATAAGTCAGCGTGACGGTCTCGCCGTTCTCACGATCCGGAACATATCGCAGGAAGTCCGAGGCTCGGAGCAACAAAGCAGCGTTCGCGGAAATACTGGTCGGGGCGATGACATCAGAGACCTTCTGGTAATTGGTGCCGCCATCCAGCGAGAACTCCCAACCACTTCCATCCAGATTCGTGATCGCGATGCCACGCAACGCGCCATTATCAACGTCGGTCGTCGTCCCCATGAACACGCCAACCTGAGCGCCGGCGCTATTCGCATCTTCGTTCGTTCCAGTCAACAAGACCGGCGTACCTGAGGGGAACGCCTCTAACTGCGGAGCATCGTTCACCGCTTGAATCGTGATCGTCGCGACATCGGTCTGGTCGCTAAAGGGTGTCTCACCTCCGTTGTTCGTCGTATCGGCTTGCATGCCATGTTGTCCGGCAGTCGCGCCAGTCTGATCCCAAGCACGATACTCCAGCGTCGGCGTCTCACCATTCTTCTGGTCGGGAACATAGCGGAGTAAATCGTCAGGACGCAACAGCAAGGCCGCGTCTTCCGCGAGTGCGCTCAGCGTCGAGAAGGACGCGAAGTCGACACCGTTGTTGATCGAGAACTGCCAGTTCGCGAGATCGGTCGCCGTCGCCGAAATGATTGCGATTCCGCTCTCGGTCCCATCAACATCATTGTCCGTCCCATTCAGAATGTCTCGCACCACCGTCGATGGCGGGTTTGCGTTGTTATCTTCGTTAGTTCCCGTGAGTGTCCGTGTTCCGTTAGGGCTTAACGTCGGAGCATCATTCACTCCAGCGACATTGACAGTTACTGTAACATCCACCATCCGGAAGTCGTCCTCGAGCTGACCGGAAGTCGTGTTGAATGTCTTGCCGTTGTCGCGGACGGTGTAAACAAACGTGTCAACACCGTTAAAGTTCAAGCTGGGTGTGTAAGTAATCAATCCGCCAGTGTTTCTCGCGACCGATCCACTACTGTTCGAATCGTCCACCGAAACGAGCGTGAGTGTCTGACCCAGTTCGTTCATTGGTCCGGGAGCATCGTTGGAGAGTAACAGCGCTTCTGCAACCGCAATGGCAGTGTCTTCATCCGTATTAAGATCGTCGGGATCTGGGCCAATGTTCGGAATCGGCGGGTCATTGACTGCAGTAGCCGTCACAACAATCGTCTCGTCGACGGACGCGTCGCCATCGCTCGCTCGAATCACAAGGTTCGCGCTACCATTCTGGTCGCTGAAGAACGACACACTCAGCTGTTCGCTACCGGCGGCCACAGTCGCCTCGAACAGCGTGTTCGTAATCGTGGTGACTAAGTTTCCGCCGTCAACCAGCGAAAATGCCAAGACGTCGGCTGGATTATCCGTGGCGATGTCGACATCACCGAAAACTGTCGTCAGGTCACGGCTGAAGGGTGGGTCGCCATCCGCATCACCTTCGACAACCGTGATATCCGGCAACGCGCTGATGATGACAGGGGAATCATTGTCTGGGGACACCGTCACAAGGAACGTATCCGTCACCGTCTCGTCGTCGGTACCCGGCATTTTGTCGTTGCCGGTATCCGTGGCCGAAACGGTAATCTGTGCGATGCCGTGTCGATTGGCGCCATAGTTTAAGACAAGCTGCGAACCAGTGAGCGTCGCGTTTCCACCGCCGTATTCGATTGGCGTGCCCGCGTCAAAAAGCTGCTGTCCGAAGAGAGAACTGGGATCCGAGTCGATCGTAAATCCAAACGTCAAGCTATCGCCATCATTTGCGATATCGACATCATCGAACACATCTTGGAACAGCTCAATAATTGTATCGGCAGCGTCTTCGTTTACGGTACGGTCGGCGACCGAATTACCGATAACAGGCGCGTCGTTTTCAGCCGTGACTGTAATCGTGAACGTTTGTATCGGAGGCAAGGACGTGTCCTCACCGTTGAATGCGGTTCCAGCATCATCTTGAAGAATGATTGAGAAGACGGCAATGCCGTTCGTATCGTCCACCGTTTCGAAAGTTAACTCGCCCGTCACTCCGTCGATCGATGGTGCCGTCACGAAAGCTAGCGTCTGACCTGAAGGTGCCATGTCCTGAGTAACGACAAAGGTCAAGTTTTGTGTTGCTTCATTGGTTGGGCCCTCGAGGATGTTCGCGGCAAAGCCTGCTACTGAAGTCAGCGATGTCGAAGTGGCATTGTCCGCGGTGTTTTCTCCGATCGTGTGCTCAACATTGGGCAACGTGAAGGATGGGGCATCGTTGACGGGAGTAACGGTGATCGTGAAAGTTTGCCACGGCGAAGTGTCGTCTCCCATACGGTCGGTCCCACCATCGTCGACGAGCCGCACGTTTAGAATGGCAACGCCGTTGCTATCATCGGCCACTTCGTACGACAGGTTGCCAGCGACATCGACGCTCGGCAGCGAGGATGCGAATTGCAAGACACCCGTGTCCGACACATCACGCGCGACTTCAAATGTCAGTAGCTGACCAGCTTCGTCCAACGCGCCATTGGGCCCCGGCATGATTGCCGTAGCCCAATTGAGAACATCGACTTGCCCCGCGTCTTCGAGAATCGCCTGATTCGAGCCCTTTGAAAAAGTCGGCTCGTCGTTCACCGTAGCGACAAAAATATCAAGCGTCTCAAATGACGACAAAGCCGGAGTTGGTGTATTTCCGTGGTCATCGATTGTTGCCATCAAGACGACCGCACCACCATGAGTTACCTCGTTAAAATCAGCATCCAGTGCCTGATACCTAAGCGTGCCGAGTGTGTTGTTTAATTCGGTAATCGAGCCAAGCAACGAGATCGCTCGCGTACCGCTGCCGATGATATTGCCACTTGGGACAAAGTTCACCACCGCCGCGGTATCAACAATCAGCGTCCCAGTGTCAAGCGGTATCGAAACGGTCATAGACCATTGTGCGTTGGCCAATGTCTCGCCGTGAGTTTCGTCGATATCGGAAACCGTGATTGGTGTACTGGCAAACGAATAGGTGGGCGTGACACCTTCCGTTCCAGTTGGAGCGGTCGGCATTGAGATAACCGGTACGTCATTCGTGGGGTTCACGCTGATCGTGACCGTCTGTTGATCGGCCATCAACGCAGGACTGAATCGACCATCATGCCCGCTGTCGGTCATATCGACCATCAGCAGGACATCGCCTGGGTTATTCGCCAAGTTGAAGTAGTCCGTCGGAACTGTGTAGACAACGCTCGGCAGCGTCACGGCTAGCTCGGCAAGCGAACCGGTCAGCGTCACAATCGCGCCACTGCCGCTTACGAGAATGTCTCCCGCCACGACTCCATTCAGAAGATCTGGCGTCACATTTACAGTACCGTCCGTTCCGTCACCAGATCCGACCGTCAACATCACGGTCATTCTCGTCGACGCCACATTGCCAGGCGTTTCGTCGGCGTCGGCATCATCCACAACAATCGCATTCGCGCCGGTGATCGGAAGCGTTGCGAGTGACGTATTGGTTGACTCGTTCATCACCAGAACTGCCGTCGGCACGGTGATGACCGGCTTGTCGTTGGCCGCTGTCACATTGATTGTGAAAGTTCGTGGCAGCGAAGTATCCAAGCCGCCGTCTGCCGTACCGCCGTCGTCCATTAACGTCACGGCAACCACGGCAGTTCCGCTGCTGTCGTCCTCCACGGCGAAGGCCAGATCGCCGGTACTCACGTCGATTTGCGGCTGCCCACTCGCTGCAAACACAAAGCCGGGCGATGCATTTACGGAAAGATTAAACTGTTGCAAGACACCTTCGTTCGGGGCTCCTGCAGGCCCGGCGGTCATGCTCGAAGCAAACCCCGCAAACGACTGGGCACCAACATCTTCGTTGATCGTAATGTCAATGGCCGGGGTCGTCGTCAAATCAACGTCATTCAACTGGAAGTCTGGTCGGTCATTCACAGAAGCGATCGTCAGCGTCGCAGTTCCCTCATTGCTGCTGTACGCGTTCGCCCCTCCCACCGGATTCGGATCGACTCCCGTGCTGCCATCTGCATTCGTCGTGATATCGTTTTGATCCCAGGCGCGGAAGACAATCTCTGCCTCGCCGTTGAAGTTTGCCGACGGCGTGAATCGAATCCTGTTCACCGGATCGGTACCCAACAGCGTCGCCGAGGTTGCCGAAACCGTAAAGGTGTTCCAGGTCCCGACGCCACCACTTTGCGTCGAATACTCCCAAACGCCATTTACCGAATCTACATTTACGACCGCCAGCCCCAACGGGCCGGGACCATCCGGATCGAACACCTTCGGATTTGGTTGAGCAGCAGCCGAGGCCAAGAAGTCCGCAACAGCGATCCCGGTTGGATCCGTGATCACGACACCAGCGCCATCTTCGCTATCTTCAAAGATGCTTCCAAAGGAAATCCGACCAGCGCTTAGATCGATAATTGGAGCATCTTGGGTCGCTGTAATCGTCACGTCAAGGCTTGTGCTATCCGTCAGCGAACCGCCACCGTTGTTGCCGTTGTCGTTCACCATCGCCGTGATCGTTACGACTCCACCGTTCAGATCGGTGTTAAAGAACTCGTCTGGCACGGTGTACTCGACGGTTCCTAAAATTGCGTTCAACTCTGCAATTGAGCCGTGGATAATGATGTTCTCTGGATCGGACTCATCCACAATCGAGGCCAACGTTTCGTTGACATTAAGGCTGCCGAGTCCGGTGGGAATGCTTAGCGATACCGTCCAATTCCCAACACCAATCTCGGTGGCTTCGATATCCGTGACGACAATCGGTGAAATCGCAACGGTCACGCTCGTACTGACTCCCTCGATTCCTGTCTGGGGTGGACCGGACGCGATCGATGGAGGATCGTTCACCGGAACAATGATGATTTCCAAAACATCAATGTCGGTCAAGTTCAGCATCCCGGATGGCGGCACACCAAAGCGTCCGCCATCATCCGCGGTGATCGTAATTGTTGTGGTCGAAACGTCAGTGTTCTGGTCGATCGGCGGCACGTACAGGAGCCCGTTCAACGCCGCGTTGATTTGGGCAATGGTACCAGTCATCTGAATGACAGAAGTCCCGTCTCCAACAAGCGCCAACCCGGTCGTGCCTGCGAGCGTGAGCGTCCCGGCAGCACCAGGTAGATTCGCTGCTTCGACGGTTACCGTAAGAATTCCGTCTTCGGTGGTGAACAGCACACCTGGCGTCGGATTACGATCCAAGAAGGCATCGGAATCTCCGACGCGAATCGGATTCACGTTGGTAGTTGATCGTGGTCCCACGGCCGGCGCGACGATTCCGGCACCTGAATCCGTCGTACTTGCGGTCACGAGGCCCGCCGCTGCAGGCAAGTTTTGGATTGCCGCGATGATGTCGTTGATCGTGGAACGTGGGTCTCCATTCGCGTCCGTCGCCAGACTGATCTGAATCGTGGCCAACCCCGATCCGGCTCCGAGTACGGACAATGCCAACGCTTGATTTACAGCACCGGGATCGAGAAGCTCGACTTGAACTCGATCTAGGACGGAGATGTCTTTATCAAACGTGATGGTTTCCGCGCCGGCCGCAAAATCAAACAAGCCGCCGATTTCAAGGGGACCGGCCTGTGTCGGCGTTGGCACAAACACTTCGGTCCCGCTTGCCGTCACGAGTACCAACGAATTTGCATCAGCATTGCGATGAATCGCCTCGACGATCTCATCGGTCGTCGAGATCGGTACGCCACTCGCGCCCGTCGCCAAAGTGATCTGAATCGTAGCTTGCTTCGTGCCTATTCCCGTAACGCTTACGTCTAGCGCAGCATCGGGTCCGGGAATGATCAGATCGATCACGATCGCTTCGGTTATACCCAATTTCTCTGTGAACAGAAGCGATTCACCTGCGATATCGTATGACAGCGTAGCGCCTCCATTGGAGAACGCAATCATTCCGCCTTCTGAAATTGTTTGCGGACCAGGAATCACGTTGCGAGGCGCGTCGTTCGCCTCGTCAGTCAAAACTATATCGAAGCGAATTGTCCCACCCGGTTGGTTTGCCAGCAACAAATTGCCCGCGAGATCGCGAATTCCAATTACGGGTGATCGATCAACCAAAATCGTGTAGTCGTGTTCCAACTCGAAGGTTGTCAATGCCGTAAAAATCGCACGATTCGAGTTGGAATTGTAAGTAAAGAAATAGTCTTCTCCATCGTTTAACAAGACTCCATCCTGGTACAGCTGAAACTGCAACGAGGTGACGAGTTCGTCGTCGATTCCAACACCTTCGTCGACCAACTCAACAACGAACCGATCGGGGAATTCGGGATCGGCGAGCCAAACAATCGTGTCTCGCGGATCGCGGTCGATATTGTCGCTGTCATTGTCGCGAGGAATGTCCAATCGCGCAAAGCCACCATCAAAATCTGCCCGCTCAACGGCCCCACGGTCCTTGAAGATATCAGTCCCTAAACCTGAGGCAGAGGGTTGCGAAGGATCGTCACGTCGCTTCTGCCCAAAGGCGTCGATTTCGGGTGCGACAATTGGCGACTCGGGAAGCCCTAACGGCTGCTTCACCGAAACAAAACCGGGACGATCGGGGATGCTATTCAGCGAACTATCGATCGCCGGAGTTCCTGGCGCGAGGTAGTAGTTCCCACGTCGCGGGGCGACGAACAGCTGTAGTGGGTCCCCCGTCGCTGGATCGGTCGGGTCAATAATCGCACTGGTCCCGGTCGGACCGTTGTTGGCATTTCCTTGGAAAAAGTTCGATCCGATGACAACTTCTGCGTTAGAAGTGCTCTCGATCGCGGTCTGTGTGTTTGAGATGATGTTGTTAAGGATCGTTGCGCTGGCATTTCCTTCTACTTTGATACCAGAGGCCGCTGGACCGCTGCCAATGGCACCGATCAACGATTGCACGAAGGTGTCGAAGAAGACGTCGGGGTTATTCTGAAAGACATTAATGTCGAGGAACTGTCCGCCCGACGCAGTTGTGAACGGTGTGTAGTCCTGGACGGTGGTGCCGAACGTCGGATCGCAGATGCAGAAGAAAATCGGATTGTCCGCCTGACCGGCAGGTGGGGTCTGCAATGCCGCCAAGGCGGCCGTTTGCGAAGCTTGGCTGTCGTCGTCCTCGGTCGTGATCAACACGACCACGGTGCGGGCGTTGGCTGAGTGTGTAAAGGTCGTCTGGGCTGACGCTGGATCAAACAGGTTCAATGCCTCCAACACCGCTTCACTACCCGCCTCGCGAGCTCCACCAATTTGGTTGACCAAGTCGGGATACGGTGCGTTGGGCGCGCTAAACGTGGCGAAGTCAGTGAGATCTTGGATCTGAATCGGTTCGCCGCCGTTTGATTCAGGCATCTGGACTGCACCGTACAACGCGGCGACGCCCGCGTTCAGTAATGCCGTGTCCATCGTCAGGAGACGTGCCACGACCTCGGTGATGATTTGCCGCATGCTGATCGTCGTATCCTGTAAGAAAATCACGTCCGCATCGGATGACGCCCCGACGACGGCGGGCGTTCCACCCGAAATCGTGTTATTGACGATTCGAGCGAAGGAACTGGACGTCGTTCCGGTGCCAGGCAGCTGTCCCGCCACTCGAATACCGTTAGCGTCGACAGACATGTCTGCAACGATGTTGTTGACGATGAAGACACCGGGAGCAAGTTGGTCCGTACTGAGCGTTGGGAAGTTGCGCAGTGGTCCCGGATGCGTCTGTGTGCCGTTATCGGTGGCTCCTGGATCGACATCGATGCCCGAGACGGAGGGAAAGCGAATCGTGTTCCCTTCGATACGCAGCTGTCCCTGCTGACGCTGCAGATTCGAATCGCCAAGCCGATTGTATTTGTCAATGTTGTCGACCGCGATCACATCCAGCGAGTCGGATGCGCTCCGGATACCTACCGCAAACGCAGTGATCGTGACCGGGTTCGTTCCGTCCGACACGAACTCATCAATGGTATCCAGACTGAATCTGGCCGACGTCAAGCCAGCCGGAATTACGATCGACGCAGGCACTGTCGCTTCGCTGGTGTTGCTACTGTTTAGAAACACCGTCACGTCATGATCTAACGGTGCGGACAGCGTAACAGTGCCGCTGCTGGCGTCGGCTCCCGCGTCCTCGAAGACCTGTACATCGTCCAATTGAACCAACATGGTGACGGGCGACTCATCATCCAGCACATCGATCACGTCGATAATTAGGTCGTAGTTCCTCTCTGCAACGTTACCAATACCCGCACTTCCAGGTGGCAAACCGAGCGTAATGATTTCACCAACGGTGTTTGTCATCCACACTTCCAAGCCGTTGAAGCCGGCGGGACCGGTGAAGTGATTGTGGACCGGCGTTCCGGCGGACAGTTCAGCGTCCGTGATATTGAACCCGGCAGCCGCAAGAAGCGGTGTTTGCAACAGACTGCCAATGCCGAACGACGGGCCCGTAAATAGTGTTGAGATCGTAAAGGGATCAGGAATGGCAAGCCAGCTATACGGACTTGCGGCGAATGCTTCTGTCAAAGCAAACACACCGCCGCCAGTAAGGTTGATGTAGTCCCGGATATCGTCGACTCGTGTGGCCAACAACGCAATGTCTGCATCCGTAATACCGCCGCTCGTGTTCAAGTCGGATGGAACATAGAACATTCGATATTGCGTGAAATCGACCGTCGCGATCGCCGCACCAGAGACGAAGAAGGGAGCAGGAAGGCCCAAAACGCTAAGCGCGCTGGTAACTGCATCGCCGGCTCTTGTGCCGGCCGTGGTGCCGACCACCAACACTTCATCAACCGATGTGTTGCGAGAGTTTGTGTATAAGAACTCGACCGCCTGCTCGATGAACTTCCAACCATCCTCGTTTTGACCGGTCGTCGGATTGAAGTCACCGTGCCCAAAGTCGTCGCGGTTACCACCATCCAGGACAATGGGACCAGATTCAATCGGGGGCCGTTGCGACGCGCGGATGATCGCAGTCTGAGTTCCATCGGCGAAGAAGTCATCAAGACCCCTCAGCGCGACGGTCACCGACTTCTGTCCGTCCGGAATCGTGACGGTCGTTTCGAAGAGGATTACTTCCGTCGGATCGCTGACCGAGAGGAACACGTCCTTGTCGCCAAACGTGTCTGTTCGCGTAAGCAGAATCGTTGTCGGCAGAACGCCGGTCGGATTCTCGCTGATGATATCTGGCGCAAGTACGGTTATCGTGATCTCTGGGGCGATATCATCTGCGGAGTCAAGGACGTCCACAGCGTCAGTGACGGAATCGAAACCCTGGGCACTCGCTGCCACAATCACCGTCTGTGGGCCGTCCGTTGCCTGGTCATCAACCGCGTCGACCTCGATCGTCACGGAGGAGAATCCGTCAGGGATCGTTACCGTGATCGCGGAACCAGTCGCACCGGAAACCGGATCCGTCAGCAATAGTTCAGTATCGTCACTACTAGAAATAGTAAACGTCTGGTCACCGATGGACAGCGGCACGCCGTCCGCTTGCAGACGAGTAATTGTCGCCGTGGTCACGGAAGCACCGGCATCTTCCGCGAACGAGTCCGCCGCGATATCCACCACGAGCTTGCTCCCCGAGGAAGTCGGACTAGCCGTAACACTCCACGCCCCACGCCCCAACGTGCCCGCGACGAGAAAGCCTTGACTGGAACTGATATCGAGATCCCACACCGGAACCGTCGGGAGCCCGGCACCGTATTCGGTCCACGTGCCAAGCGCACCGAGCGACATCTGCGACACGCCGGTTTGGCCACCTACAAAGAGAGTTGGGTTCGTTGGATGGTTGAAGTAGACGATCGAATGGAGTTCCGTATCGAATCCCGGCAAATTGCCTGTGATACTGGTCCAGCTCCCACCGGCATTGGTGGTCATGAAAACATCGCTGTCATCAATGACGAATGCCGTTTGCCAGTCGTCGGGATCCAATACGATATCGCGAGCAAATCCTCCCGGATAAGTTGCCGACGCGTTTAACGCGCCGCCAGCCGTGGTTCGGATCAGCACGTTGAAATTCGATCCAACGTACAACACGTCAGGGTTGGGCACTCCTAACCGCTGGCCTCCGTAAGCAATCGGATCTCCAAAGAAAGCATTGACGCCGTTGGCTGAAATTGACGTCACCGAATCACCTTGATCAGACGACTCGTAAACATTCGCTGAACCGCCGATGATCAGGCGCCGAGGATCGACCGCATTGATCTCCATCGGAGTAACGAATTGAACATCGGCCCCCATACCCGTCAGCGCCGGGAACGTCTGGCTGATCAGGTTGTTACCAGCATCATACACGCGGCGGCGAAACTCACCCAAATTCTGGAAGCTGGAGTACCTGACCGATTGAGTGGGATTGAACGGATCCACCGAGACTGCCACGTCGCCGCCGTCTGCCTGCGAGACACTGTCCCATTCAAACGAGCCAGTTACTACTTGTTGAGTCGTGCCGGTGTCTTGGTTACCGCTGATAATGATGTTCGAGATGGGATCATAAGCCACATCGTGCATCTCGGTGCCTTGAAGATTGCCCATAATCGAGAACCAATCGCCGGTATTATCCTGCGGACTGGTGCGTCGATAGATACCGCCATCGTCAGTTTCGATCAGGTTCCCGGCTGCGTCGAACGCCATTTCGCGCGAGTCAGCATGCGGACTGCTGCTGATCGCCGTACCACCGGTGGGAATCGCTGCGATGTCGTTTCGGTGTGTCAGGTGCGCCCACTGCGAAGAAGGCGAGGCTCCGTTTGGTGCCAGTCGCGTGTCGCCTCGGAACATCCGGGCGCTGAATGCGACAGCGCCGATAAAGTTCGGGAAGGGAGTATCTTGCCGATCCCCGCCGACGTACACAATGTTCTGATCCGATGGATCGACGACGATCGACGAGTGAATCGCGCCTTGACCGCCAGGCTTGACCCGCGGGTTGAGCCCCTCATCCGCGCCGCCGCCCGCATCTGGAGTCAACGGCAAGTCCATCGCCGTCCACGTCACTCCAGCGCTATCCGTGTAGCCGATATAGGCAGCTTGGCCATTGATCACTCCCAAGACGTAGAGCCGGCCGTTGCTGCCAACCGCCATCTCAGCATTATTGTTCCCAGCATTCGTGAGTGCGCCGTTCAAAGCTGCATCGCCCGACGAAATGTTGGTCCAGGTTGTCCCACCATCGTCGGTCCGGAAGATTCCTGACGATTGGACTGACACGTAGTAGCGATTCGCGGTGGTCGGATCGTGAACGATGTCGAACGACGCTCCACTTGCCAGACCGCCCGTGCCGGAAACGAACGACCACGTAGTGCCACTATCCAGGCTTCGGTAGACACCACCACCGACGCCTCCGCCGAAGTTGTTCGCGGTCGCAAGAATCAAGTTACCGTTCTTTCTCACTCCGGAGAAGTTTCGGCCAACCAAAAGTGGATCACTCGTCTCCGTCCAGGTGCCGCCTCCGTCCGTTGTTAGCATCAAGCCGGTTAACGCACTTCCCTGCCGACCAAAGCTGCTCGAGTGGCCAATCGCGGCGACGATCGTCTGGCTGGTCGGATCGGCCAAGTCGAATTCCAGGGCGCCGATCGAGTTTGCGGACTGCTGGCTCGTTAACGACTCCCAATCCGGAAGCGGCGCCGTCGCGTTCAGCGTTCGCCAGACACCGGAATTCGTTCCACCCGCATACAAGATGTCTGAATCCGTCGGGTGGGCGATCACCGTCTGAAGCGCCCCAACGACGTCATTCACAACGGGTCCGCCCGGTGCACGCCGGACGTTCTCGATTTGGCCATTCGTAGCTGGCCCGGGGCCCTCTGCGGTCCACAAAATCACACCGGGGAGAATCGTGTCGACCGCGTCGTCATTCACCGTAATCGTCACGTCGCTCCGTGGAAAACCACTGGCGAAGGCCGTTACCGTGACGAGTTGGGAACCGTCTATCAAAAGGTCATCGACGGCATCGATTGGGAATGCCGCTGACGTCATCTGACCGGCCGGAATGGTGACCGTCGTTGGAACCGCCAGTTCGCTCTCGTCATGGCTGATTAGACTGACCGTTAGGTCTTGCGTGCCGACCGAGAGGCGTGACACTGTGGCCGTGGTCGCGGCCGGCCCCGCATCTTCTGCAATGGTCGTGGCAATAGCCGTCAGTGTCAGGCTGTCGAGCACACCAGAATCTTGCACGACCATCTCGCTTGACACGGAAAGAAAACCGGAGGCGAACGCCGTGACGGGCACAGTCTGATCGCCATCGGCGAGAAAATCTTCAATCGACTTCAGCGGCATCGTGGCTGAAAACGAGCCGGTCGGAATAAGCAACGATCGCTCGGCAGTGGGCAGGTTGAGCTCATGGTCCTCGACGGATATCTGCAGTTCATAAGTGCTACCCGAAGGTGGCGTGGCTCCGACAACGGTCGCCGTACCGGCGATCGAATTGAATGCTCCAACAGCAAGCGTGTACGTGTCGTCCGCCGGGAATGTAACTTCCAGAAATGCGTCACTGACGGAAGTACTACCACCTTGGCCATTGTTCGCGGAAAGTGCGTTGTCATTTTCCCCAACCAGATTTCCCGACGAGTCAAACAGGAACAGTTCTGAGTCAAACGTAGAATTGTCAATATCAAAGATGCCCCGCGCGTTTCCGTCGGCAGAGAACGTATAGTAATCGAACGTGTCGTTTCCGGTTCCGAGTACCGTAACATGGGGAAAGGTCGTGGAGGTATCCGTTGCGACGTCGCCAATATTCACGTTCGCAGACAGCGTCCAATCGGCCGCTTCAAGATCTTGGGGAGCCGAGAAGGCATTGTTGGGCTCAGCTTCGTCGATTTCCCCGGAACCGGGCGCTCCTCCGACTAGTAACTCGCTTTCGTCGCGGCTGAGTACCGTGACCGACAGGTCCAAGTCGGCAGGCGTGTTTCGCGTGATGCGAGCGGCAGCCGCGCCGAACCCAGCATCCTCAGCAACAGTGCCAACGGTTGACAACGCATGACCACTCACCGAAGCATGAAGTGTGTAGATGTCCCCCAAGGCCGGGGCAGCACCCGTAGCTCGACCAACCGCAACCGTGTAGGTGTCGTCGGAAGGGAAGACGATGTCTAGGAATGAATCGGTCGCGAGACTGCTGCCTGCGGCACCAGCAGTAAGCAATGCATTGTCGTTCGCGAAGAGTTGCGTAGTGCTGCTGTTGAACAGAAACAGCTCTGAATCGAAGTTTGCATCGTCAATATCAAAGATGCCGCGTTCCCCACCAAAAGCGAAGAACGAGTAGTAGTCCAATGTTCCGTCACCGCTGCCTGTAATCGTCGCGTGAGGAATCGAAACGGAGGTGTTCTGCGTCGCATCGCCAAGGTCGGGATCAAACGTCTGCGTCCAGTGTGCGTTCTCAATACTTTGGGCCGCGGCGAGCGAGTCATTCGGTTCTTGATCGGTAACGGCGAACGTGATATTGAGCTGCGCCACATCGTCATCGATCACGTCCAACGTGTCGGTTTCACTTCTGAATCCAAGGCTTACCGCACTCACGACGACGGTCCGCACGCCATACGCAATGTCGTCATTGACGGAGGTGATCGGAAAGTTCGCTGAGGCGGAGCCGTCGAGAATCGTTACCGTCGCTGGCACCGTCGCGATCGACGAGTCGCTGGAGAACAGACTGACGACCAAATCACCAGCGGTCGACCCTTCTCGGCTGACCGTGGCCGAACTCACACCCAAGTTCGAGCCGTCAAACTCCAAGATTTCATTTGCAAATATCGACACGGACAGGTCCGAAGCCGCAGACAACGGCACAACATCGGCGGCACCGGTCAACTGAATTAAATCGCTCGTTGGAGTCCACGACGCAGTCACCTTCAGGTTCAAGACCGAATTGACGCGATCGGTCACGCGTTGAGCAATCAGCTGAGCGTCATCGCTCGCCAAAAACTGGATGCCAACGGTGTTACTACCCAACAGCCCACCACCGCTATCAAACTCGAATGTCGTGACAGTTACGCCATCGCTGATGGAGAACAAGTCTCCGTCAACGAGCACGTTCCCTTCCGGCATGACCAACGTAAACTCGTCTGCAAATCGCTCGTTGGTATCGAAGGTCGTCAGGATTTTGACTTCGCGTCCAACGCCAGTTTGACTTCCCGGCGCAAGTGTCGACTCAATCGGCGAGAGCGGCTGACCAATGCCAACTGGATTTGTCGCGTCGTTGAAATCAAATTTGATTACGTCGTTTCCGATGAACTCAGTGCCGCGACGGATTTCGAGTTGATACTCGCCAACAAGCGATTGAGTAGGAGCGCCAAAAACCGGGTTCTGTGGGACCGTAAAGAAGTTCTGGTCGTTGCGCTGCGATGCACCGAATTGAGAATAGGGTGCGCCGCCGCCGTTTTGGTCATCCGTCACCAATTCGCCGCGTTCAGCAAATCCGACGATAATGTCGTCGATGTAAAAGCCTTCGTGATTGTTGTTGCGAGCCCGCTCAGAATCCAGGAAACCGAATCGGTTAGTAAAGTCACCTGGCATCGAATTGTCGTCTGTGATGACGCCAGCCGTACTGAAATCGAAACGAAACTTTAGATTCGACTCCCCAGCAAAATCTGCCAAATCGACGCGAGCTTGCCGCCAAACGTCGGGTGCATTGGGCTCGTCAATGTCGAACAGTTCTTGAGTACCCTGGTTTGGTGCTGCGGGATAAGCGTCCCGCGAAGTCGTCACGTAGGTCGGCAATTCCGTATTCGGATTTGTCGGTATCGCGATGCTCGTCAGCGTCGAGTTATTTGTTGCCAATTGCTCCCAGGACACGCCATCATCTCGCGAAATGAAAACTCGGGCACTGTCTTGCATATCGACCTGACTGTTCCGAGCTTCTGTGTCCAGGAAGTAATCGAAATAGAGTGTCGGTTTATCAGTACGATCGTAGCCTTGTAAACTGAAGGGATCGGTTTGCAATGTACCGTGAGCACCACCGGGAAGATTGAAGTTATTTCCAATCTGGTTTGCCCCTCGGGTCAGATGGTTCTGATGCGTTCCGCTCAACACACCGACTTGGCCACCCTGGCCGGAGTACCTCACGTAGGTTGCGTTCGTTGACTCTTCCAAGCCGAAGTAGTAACTGAAGGCACCCGACTCTCCGTTTCGGCTATCGTCGAAAGGCGTATTGATCCCATGTCCTAAGTCGCCACCGCGCAGCGAGGTGGGATGCCAGAGATTGAAGTCCAGTCGCGAAAACGCGAGGCCCGTGGAACCGACGCCCGTGTCCACCGTATAAGAATCCGCAACACCATCACTATCCGTGTCGAACACGAAAAAGTCAGGGCGATAATTGTTCGTAGGGTTCAGCGGATCGATAACGTGCAACTGGCCAAAATCGGTTACCGCGAAGAACAACTGGTTGTACAAACCGTTTTGAACGTTTTGCGGCCCCAGCGCCAGTCCCGCGAAGCTGACACCGAAATTCGTCAATACATTTGCAAAGCCGCTGCCCGTATTCAACGTGAAGAAATCGCCAGTATCCGACACGCCATACATCGTGCCCGAACCATCGCTGAAAAACGCCAAGCCGGTGGTCAATCCGCCGGGGCCCGTAATTGGCGTACTTCCCAAAGCGATGTAACCATTAGCGCGATTCGTGGCAACATCCACGTCCCCAACAAGGAACGATTGTCCGCCTAAAGTGGCGGAACCAAACCAATCATAGTTAGTGGCGTTAACAGCTCGGAATGCCAGCGCCTCGACGCTTGGCCCCTCGTCGGTTTGGTCGGCGTAGTTCAGAGTATCTCCGCTGCCAACATCAATCTCATCGATCACGCCCGTCGAATTGTCGTTACCGGCCGTCGAATTACGGTAGACGAACAACCGCCCATCCGTTCGCATATCAATGTCGCGAACTTGGCCTAACCCCGATTGCAGCGTATACCAGCGGTCCCCATCGAACGGATCGACCGATACAACTGAACCTCCGGTCGAAAGGAACAATTGCACATCGGTTAGTCCCCAAGGAATGACGTTCGTCTCCAGCGGAATCGTTTCGCGGCTCGGGTCGAACGACAGATTCAAAAGCGCGGGCGTATCCGGCAATATTTCTCGCTGGCCTTCCAACTGCGTACCCACAAGCACGTCGCCGGTCGTGTAACCAATCTGTGTGCCCAGCCCTGTCGTTCCACCAAAACCGATATGATCTTCTACAACTCGTTGCACCGAGGGAATCGGTTCGAGTCGAACAAGCGGAGAATTCGTAGCCGCGTTAAACGTCTGATCCAGCGGATTGGGCAATCTAAAATTCGAAGAAATCGCCACCGAGTACACTTCACGCGCGCTGGGAACTTCAGCCGGCAGATGGACCGGTCCTAAGAACGGATCGAGCGTCCCAAGGCTGCCTCGCGATAGATCATCGAAGTCGGTCGCTTGCCCTTCGAGCGGCTGATCGTCCAGAACATTCGAATCGCGACTCACGAAGATCAGTCGACCGGCTTCGTCATAGATGCTCATCACCGAATCGGCGCGACTGAGTTGATCGGCATAGTCAATGTCAAACATGGCCGCGAACGCACGTGGGGCGTCGTTCACTCCAGCGATCGCTTGGATTTCCTGGTAAGTCAATTCGACCTGATACCAATCCACGTCGGTCGCGCTGCTCAGATTCCCGGCAACGGAGATCGTATTTCGATCTGTCGCCAGCAAGTTGCCAAGATTCTGAGCGCCACCAAAAGTATTGTTCGTCACATCGTCAGCCTCGGTCGCCTCGCCCAACAGCGGTGAATGGGCCGGCAATCCGACAGCGTGAATACCCGTCTCAGGGTACAGAATGTTCGCAAAGCGGACGTTCGATCCGCCTTTCTCATCCTGTTGCCGCAGCCGCACCTGGAGCTGGTATTCGCCTCGCGTTAAGCCGGCATTCACGTCGTTGATCTGAGCCGCATCCGTGTTACTTCGCACGCGCACGAAATACGTTCCGATTCCCGTGCCGCTGCCTGGTAATACGAGTCGCATTCCCGGATCATCTGGATTGGTCGAATAGCTATCTCCTCCGAGTCGATCGTCACGGAACATCGTCTGGGCGATTACCGTCGGTGTCTTGACCAATGTTTCGTTGTCAATCGACCTCGCAAACAAGCTCTGGTTGAACGCAATCAACTCGACGACGGCATCCAATGAATTGTTCGTTCGATCGATATCAAGCCACACTTCCGTTCCAATCGGTGCCTTGAAACTAAAAACGTCAACATCGCTAGGATCATCCACCGCAATGAATCCATTCACGGTAAACCCGAGGGCACGGTTCTCGTCGCCACTTTTTTCGTCGGCCGCCAACTCGCCGAGGAACTGTGCCTTCGTCGGACTAAGGTTCAAGTCGCTCCCGTTTGTGAACGGACCTTCAAGTTCATTCACAACCACGACATTTCGATCGTTGCTATACTCCTCCAAGAGAATGCCACGCCAATCACCGGCACTCGGCGTTGTCGCGTTACCATCGTTGTTTGTGTCGGTGTGCGGCAAACCATCGACCGTGAAGCTCGCGCCCTGATCATCGTCCAGCAGTGAAGTCAAGATGACGGGGAAGTCGGGCTGGCCTAGCACTTGGACCGTACCGCCGATTCGATCATCAATATCGAGAGGTATGCCAGTTGCCGTAATCCCGATCGGTTTTGGAGTGGAGAAAATTGCACCAACAGCGTCGATGTCTGCACCGACGAACGAGCCGGTGGTCTGCCCCTGACTAGGATCATCTCGCAACCGAACGAAGCTGAAGGAATCCGCCTGAGTAAAGCCAAAGGCATCGATATCGACGTTACTGACACCCCCACTTATCAACCCGACGGGAAAGAAGACATTACCATCCCTGCTGATCTCGACGAATGTATTCTCAAGTTGCACACCGGCCTCGAAGATGTGCAGGTCAGGCTGGCTGTCACCACTGCCAGTTAGCAAATTGTCAGTAAACTGCAGCGTAACACGACCTCCGTTGCCTAACCCAACTGACCCAGTCGACTGGCTTCCGTTAAAGTTCGGAGGGCCGAGCGCTTCTGCTGGATTTGTAGATCTGGGATCGGTTGGGCTCGGTCCGCCACCAAAATTCGGCTCGTAGCTCACGACACGATCGACGAACGACACATCACCTGACGGAAACGTCACACCATTATGGGTCGAGGGGGAAAGACTTTGCGTGGAGCCGCCAAACTTGACGACCAAGCTTTCACCCGGATTACTCTGTAGCCGCAAGCCGCTGAACGTGTGATGGTTCATTACGACGATTTCGTCTCGCAACACGTGAACGATGTCACTATCATCCCAGACGCTTTCTGTCGTCAATTCTTCACCGCGAATCTCCATGCCGTTGACACCGTTATTCTCGACCAGATTGCGGCGAACGAGCGGACCATGATTATTCGTAAAAGCCGGAGCGTTGCTGGCCAAATCCATGACGAGATCTAACTCGCCAGTCGTTCGCCCATAATCACCCTGAATCTCACTTGTCAACGAATTGGCGTTGATGCTGATCAGGTGCGTGCCAATCGGTACATGACTTGGCGTCAACGTATTGTCGTGAACAAGGTTATCTCGGAAGATATTGTCGACGATGATCGGTTGGGCACCACGGACGAACACGACAGCTTCGGCATTCGTTCCGCGACCATTTCGGCTGCTGCTCGCCAAGCCTGAAGCATTGTTTTCCAGCACGGAGTTTGTCATTCGGAAGTCCGCTTGATGGATCTCAATCGTGTTGAACTGGTCAAAGTCCCCTTCAATCGGAATCCGACCACCGGCAAACGTGATTAGCGCGTGATCGATCGAAGCGGATGCACCAGCATTAAAGACCAAGCCACCCCAATCGCCCGCCGTGCCTTCGGTAGTACCATCACTGGTCAAATCAAACGTTCCACTCGCTCCGTAGCCGTCATCCAACCGAGAAGTGAAGATAATCGGCCGCTCGGCACTGCCTTCGGCGATGAACTGAGCCTCACCACGCTCAGCCTCAATACGTGCACCATCGAGCTTCAGAACCAATCCCGGATCAACCTTTAATCGCGCCGCCTGGCGCTTATCGATCGCGGATGAGCTGACGACCGCCGTCGTCACTACCGCTCCACTGGACAGCGTTTTCGACGAAGTTGCGTCGTCGTCCGTGACACTCGGCGCTGCGGAATCGAGATGCAGAAGTGGAACATTGTCTCCCGTATGTTGTCCAACAAATTCAACACGAATCGCTGAAGCAGGCAGAGGTCCACCCGTGACAACGACGTCAGCTGCAATATGCTCATTCGTGATCTCACCGCGTTCGGGAGTGTTGATATTCAACAACTCTTCGAGCCGGCTGCGGATACTGAAAATAACTGGATTGTGGTTATCTGCAATTGTGGGTGACAACGAACCACTGGCGTCCATGACACTGCTATTTACGACCCCGAGTGGATTGATATCGAGTCCGGCAAACCGTCCTTTGAATTCGATGTCTAATGGCAACGGCAGCTGCGATCCCGTCACTTCGACGTCACCCGGCTCGATGTTCAACATGGCCTCGAGCGCGGCGCGAACTTCCGCGGTTGTCGCAGTAAAGCCAAGCGGATTGCTCTGCAGCGACACATCTCTTGGTACATACGGGTCGAGTTGACTGACATTAACGGCAACTTGCACCACGACCGGAATCAAGGCGGAGACGTCGAGTCCCGCAAAGACACCTGTAAACTCAACGGTGATGTTGCTTGACGACAGAGGGCCGCCCGTAACAATCGCATTCCCCGATCCGACATTTGACATTCCGTCAAGCGCTGCCTGAATCTCAATGTTTGTTGCGTCAAAGTGCAGTGGAGCGGAGGTGCTTATCGAATTATCTGGGGCTTGGAAGCGAAGCTGGAAGAATCCAAAGCCAGGATTGTTGGCGACGCTCACAGTTTGACGTTCATTCGCAGGATCTGCTTCCGTGACGTTCACGGTCAAAGTGGCGGAAGTCACCGTCATCGCGTTGACATTCGTCAGGGCCAAAGCACCTACGAACTCGACGTCGATGCTGCCAGACGAGAGCGGTCCACCCGTGACCACCACGTTCCCCGTTCCGATGTTCGCCATCCCTTCCAGCGCAGTCTGAACTTGCGCGGCAGTAGCGTTAAATGGAATTGTCGCGGAAGTGCTAATGGACGTATCCGGAGCTTGGAACGTCAATTGAAACGTGCCGGACAACGGGCTGCCGACGACGGCGATGGTTTGTACTTCATTGGGATTCGCCTCAACAACATTAATACTTAAGGGGGTTGTATCCGGAGCGATTGCGCTCACGTTCGCGCCGGCCAATCCGCCGGCGAATTCTACCGTCATGGCTCCAGGAAGTGGCCCTCCCCGAACGATGACGTCCCCGGAGTTGATCGAGAGCATCCCTTCCAGCGCCGCTTGAACCTGAGCCGCATTTGCATCGACACTCAGCGTAGAAGAAGTACCAACTGTCCCGTCCGGCGCAGTGAACTGCAAGCGGAACTCGCCGAAAGTGGGCATCCCACTGAGCGAGAGCACCTGAATTTCATTATCAGTAATGTCGGGCGTGAGAACGGTCGTACCATCGTTTAGTGTTGTCTCCGCGACGGTCATTGCGTGGACACTTAGACCAGCGTACTGCCCGGCAAACTCGATTCGCATTGTGTTCGGAAATGGGCCACCCGTAACAATGACATCGCCCGGATTGATATTCGACATGTCGTTCAACGCCAATAACACTTCGTTGTCGCTGGCGTTAAAGCGGATTGGCGACGACAGCCCGACGCGACCGTTCGGCGCTTCGAAATTTAACCGGAACACGCCCTGAATGGGCACTCCTTCCAAAGACAATGTCTGGACTTCGTTTTGCTGAGCTAGGCTAAAGCTACCCGAAACCGGCGAACCGGGGATTTGCAAACGTTGCGTCTCGTTGGAGTTTTGATTGGCATTCGCATTGAATTCGATGGGGCGAGTTGTCTGGCCACCGAAAGTCAAGGTAAAGGTATCTCCACTCGTGGGATTACCAACAATGCTGATTTCTTGAATTTCGTCGGAAACGGAAACGCCGCCCGGTGCCCCAGAAATCTGCAAGTTCTCGGTGATAACGTGGACGATATCGTCGTCGTCGAACCGCGCCGATACTTGGAGTTTTTCGACCGGAGCCCCCGCATTTGTCTGGATTCGCACAAACAAGCCATTGACCGAGTTGTTGATCAAGGTGTTCCCGTGAATATCAGGGCCGATCCTATTGAGGGAATCCTCAAAGCTATTTGGATTCGCCGAAATTGCCGCATCGGCACTATTTGAGACACGATTGAACGAAATGGTCGGTCGCGCCGTCTCGATATGAATTGGCGTGAAGACTTCTTCAACCGAACCGACGATGACTTTGCCGCCGCCATTGTTCAAGTCCGCATAATTCACCCAGTTCAGAAAGATGCCTTCCTGTTCGAAATCAGAATCGTCTCGCAAAACAATCCCGCCCCAATCTCCAGGAACGGGAGCAGGACCAACCGCATCGCTGTCGCCCCCAATGCCATCGTTATGAAAGGATCGGAAGAAGACAGGTGAATCCGGAACACCCAGGACTTGAAGAGCGGCACCACGCCGATCGATCGTGCCGGTCGAGCTGCCAACGTCGATGATCGTGTCTTGCAACTTGAATAGCACACCTTCGTCGATCATCACTGTCGCACCGCGAGGCACATCAAACATTGCACCATCTTCAAGCGGAGTGCCGACATCATCAAAACCAACGAGATAAGGGAGGGCATCTCCTGGGAACTCCACTGTATTCCCATTACCGACAATACGAACCAAATTGGGAGCCGCCAATAACGCGACCGTGCCGCCAAGATTCAGCGATGCAAAATCGGGATTTATCGGCGTTAGATCAACTCGAACACGCGTACCGCTGACGACTTTACTTGCCGTCGCATCGAAGTTCCCGAGTGCCTGCTGATTGTTGATCGCAACAACGATCAAATCGGCAACGTCCTCAGACGAAGCCGCCGAAGCGATCCCGATGTCTGTTCCTGATACACCGGTCCCAGCCGAGAAAGAAAAGGTAACGGTCGCATGTATCCCGTCGTCAACAGAGAATGATTCCCCGGCTTGAATCAGATCTTGTACGTCGATCGGCAAGTTGATGCGGAAGTTTGCATCGCGTAGCGCTTGATCGATCTCGTCATAAGGATCAGCGGCAGTGCCGCTTCCTTCTAGAGCCGCAGATGTGACGCCATTCGACTTGTCAACAAAGATCGTCTCACCTGACTGGAACCAAAAATCGAAGCTTCCACCAGGATCTCCGTCAGAATCGCCGTCGAGAGGCAAGCCCTCGAGAAGTCCGAGCGAACCGCTAAGACTCTTGCTCACCAACAGTTCGTTAGCGAAATCGAGACCGCCGCTCGACAAAATCGCCGGTGATCCCGTCATTCGCACGCGCGGCCCCGCCGATTCTGCAACGGTATTGAGACCGGATGCGTTGATGGCGTCGACGAGCGCTTGGGCGAAACTACTTGGCTCCGAAGTGTCAGCAAGGAAAACCGGTTCATTGCCGCCAACGGAACCGGTCGTAGTAAACTCGAAAATCTTTACCACGCCGTCAACTTCGAGCTCGATGAATTCGCCGGGAACGATAGCTTCACTACCCGAGAGGAATTCGACCGCAGCGGCCTTATCGAGAAGACTGCTCTTCGGAGTCGGCGAGAATCGCAGTATCAAATCGTATTCACCGTCTGACGCCCCACCCCCACCTGTATCAGAGACGGCGGGATCATAGTTTGCATTTCCAGTGCTGCTGACGCCGACGTAATACGTTCCAGGTTCGAGATCCAAACCGATGAACGAATCGTTTCCGAAATAGTCGTCATTCTGCGAGATTAGATCTCGTACCGGGTTCCCGTTCCCATCAAGGACGATGCCGGTCATGTCCGTCCGAACTTGGTACAAGCGGAGTGTCGTATTCAACAAACTCGACCGGTCGCGACGTTCCGCGATCGTCTCCGCAGAAAACGTTCCCGGCTCTTCAACGTCAAACCGAAACAGATCGATGTCCGTGCTATCTGGACGATAGAGCAACTGCGCGTGGACGATATCTTGATCACCGGGGAAGACCGGCTCGACAGGTTCGCCGGAAAGACCAACACCACCCGGCACCGTATTCGCCTGCAAATCTCCCATAATCGCGGTCAGATCGTACGTGCGCCCGAGCCCCAGCGCCGTTCCAATCATCTGGAACGCCGTTCTGAACCACCTACCGCCATACTCGCTGCTTCCGTGATCGGATTCGTTCGCATCAACGACAGCTGCAAGTAGGCCGGTATTGGTGCGGCCCGCCTTTCCAAACGGCTCGCCCGGCCCCACTGGCGTCGATTCGTTGATCACTCGCAAGTCGCCGGTGACGACGGTCACGCCGGACGATGGCGTCTCACGAAATTGGATTCCTGTATAGCGGCTGAACAGGTCAAAGATCTCGCGCGTTCGCGTTCTCTGATTCGCGGTGATCGTGTTTGATAGTAAGTTCCCTTGTAGGTCGCGCCCATACACATCTTGAAAGTTGTAATCCAAAACCGCAATACTCGGATTCGTATCGGAGATGCGTCCAAGATTCAATCCATCATGGATATCGGCGGCGTCGGTCGTCTCGGCCAGATCGAATCCATCTGCAAAGCCACCGAAATCCGTCGTATTGAAGGCCGGAGGAATTGGTCCGATGTGAACCTCTGGGGCAATGCCACGATGTCCGACTTCGTCCAATCCACCTGGATATTCTGGCAACGTCGTGAACGCGCCTTGCGCTTCGATCTGCGCCGAAAGCGATTTGGTTGCAGTTCCTAACACGCCAAGGCTGACTGCCGTGTCGAAACTCGAGTTGTCGTCCGCCAACCACGTGACCGAGTCGCCATTGTTATGAACTCGGGGCAGCGTATCGTGGACGCCTCGTTCGACAGTAAACGTGCCGCCTGTCGCAGCCGTCACTCGCATATGCTCGCCGTTCACATCGATCGTAAATGGAGTCGACTCAGGGAATAGATCGCGATCTGCCACCGCGATCGAGGTCGCACCGACCGTGGCAATTGGCATGGTCAATGTCGATGCGCCCGACGTGACTCCACGATTCACCGAGACGCGCAGCAGATACGACCCTTGGGACGCTGCATTGGTCGTCGTGCCGCCTGCAACCGGATCATAGGCTGTGTTCGCGGCACTTGAGATACCAATGTAATAGGTCGTCTTCGCAGCAGCCGTAGGAGCCGTTACCGAGGCGTCGGTCGTACCGATGCTGGACACACCCATGGCGTCTTCGACCAATATTCCAGCACCGGAATCTCTAAAGATTCGTACGTACGTTCCGTGTGCGCCACTCGGATCAGCATCGACCGTCAACGTCGCACCGGCGTTCAACTCCAACCGGTACAAGTCGACGTCGTTGGCAGCGTCCGCTGTGTCACCTGTGTAGGCGACGCGGCTCAAGTCATCCGCCACCAAGCTGAAGTCAAACAGTGTCCCTAAATTCACGGCATCGTCACGGACGTCGTTCGACTCGTCCGCCGTGCCGATCGTCAGGCGATGCGTTCCATCGGGAATCGCTGACGCGAACATCAGGGTCGCAACATTGTTCTCTGCGTCATAACTTACCGAAGCAGGCAACAGCATGACATCGTCCGACGGATCGAGTGTCGCCTGCGTATCCGTGACTCGATAGAACGCGCGATTCTCGGCAGAAGCGGGATCGAGTTCGTCTTCATTGAAATAGACATCGATTCGATTATCGGCCTGCTGCAATCGACGTACCGCGACTTCCGGGCTCGTTCCTCCCACGACCGCAGTGGCGTCACCAGCCAGGATTCCGATCGGCTGCCCCACAAGATCGCCCATAAAGGTAACGTTCCACACCAAAGCAACAGGACTCGTCACCGTGACGTTACCGACACCAATGCCGGCTAATCCCTCTAATGCGTTTCGTACCGCGGCTTCCCGAGTCGCAACAGTCGGCGACAACCCGTCTACGATGTCAATCGGAACTGTCGTCTGGCCGTTGTAAATCAAGGCAAACTGACCGCCGGTCGGTGCACCTGTCACTTCAATGTTTTGCGAATAGCGATCGATCGGTTGGGGGACAACTGATACCACCTGTGGCGCGAGATTCAACTCGAAGGTTCGTTGCAAGTCCGACGCCATGCCGAACGCTTCACCCAGGTTATTGGCGAGCGGAAACCGGAACCCACCCGTCAATGCCAATGGCGCCACGGGCGCAGGCGGAGTCGCAATGTTGGCACTAGCGTTCCCAGTTACTTCCGTCGTGATGAGCGCTGCGATCGCAGGATCGTTACTAATCGCATCTTGCAAGTCTTGTGCTGTCGTTTCGCTGCCGGGAGTGGTGTTCAGTTGAATCACAACCTCGTTACCGACAATCGAAAGTCCGACTCCGGCACCGACTCCACGTGACGCCTTCGTGATTTGAACCGTTTGATTATTGCCCGAAACTCCAGGCCTTCGCGAGATAAAACGGACCTCTACGTCGTTCGTAATATCGACGTCTAATGGTGCCATCGTTCCGAAGTCGCTATTCACGGAAGCGGGGCTCGAGACGCCAAAGAGTTCAAGGCGGTAGTCATCGTCGGGAAGAGTCTCCGAAAAGCGGACGATCACCTCATTGGGTTTGTCGCCGACGTTGATGTACCCCGGCGTGATGGTAACATCGTTCGCACCACCCAATTCCACCTTCGTGCCACCCGCCGTTGCGCTAACGTCGGTTTCCGGAACTCCAATTGGCAGAGTCGCGATGACCAAAGCACTCGCAGATGTGTCGGCATTGATCGCGTCGACATATTGTCTCGCCGTTGTTCTATCGGCACCAGAATTGGCAGCGTCCGTGTTCACTTCAATGGTAATCACGTTACCAGCAACGGAAATCCCAATGCCACCGCTCGCACCGCGATCGGCGCTTGTCGTCACGACCGTCAGGCCATTCCCAGCATCTCCGGACGATAGGGCCGTGTACTGAACTTCGATCGCACCGGACGTACCCAGATCCGATATCGCCGTCGCAGCATTGGCACCATGGAGAACCAACGGCGAGACGTTCTTGACTCCATCAAGAACTAGTGGCGTTGTCGGCACCACCTCAGAGACAAGCGTCGTGTCATCACCGTTTATGATTACCGCTTGCACCACGGAGCCCGCAACCGTGTTAACCGCATCGCGAAGTTGAACCGCCGGCGTCCCAATCGTATCGATGTCGATGTCAACAACGTTCCCCACAACGACAACGCTCGGGCCTGCGCCTGCTCGATTGCTGCTTGTGATATTAACAACAACTCCATTACCCGCCTCGCCTGCGATTGCAGAGGTAAACTCAATCTCGACAACGGCTCTCTGCTCAGCGGTAATGATACGTCCGGGTGTCACATTACTAGCGACGCTGATCTCAGGCAGCAAAGTTTTCGAGTACTGGCCCGTGAATTCAATGTCGACTGGAGAGACGGGCAATGGCCCGCCCGTCACCACAATGTCTCCGGAATCAATCGAAGTAAGCGTTTCCAAGGCTAACTGCACTTGCGAAGCGTCGGCATCATACGAAATGAGCCCTGTTTGCAATGCAACTGAGCCGTTATTAAACGTAAGTTGAAAATCGCCGGCAGTCGACGGCGCACCAATCGCGGAAAGCCTCTGTATTTCATTACTGAAAGCCGCGATTTCCGCTGCGTCGCGCACCGCTGGCGTAATGACGGTCGTCCCGTCACCAGATGCGATTGCCGCGGTCAGCAAGTCCGTTGCCGCTAGACTGTTATTGACTGCGGCGACTAGATCGTCCGCACTTGTTTCACTACCTCGTTCTGTGTTGAGGTCGATCGTGATAAGGCCACCATCGACACTAACTCCAGGAGGCTCCTGCGCACCACGATCGCTTCCCGTCAAAGCAATCTGAATTCCGTTTCCCGTGTCGCCGAGTCGTGCTGCGGTAAATTCAATTTCAACTGCGTCATTCGTGCCAAAATCAGAGCGAATGGATGCCGGTGTGAATGTCGCATCGAGTCCGGCACGCGTCAGTTGAATTCCGGTCGCAAGCGTAGTCGCGTCGATGTCTTGCCCTGGACTGAATTGAAGAATCAACTCTCGCGGGGCTTCCTGCAACACGTCACCTTCACTGAGAAAGTCCCCAGTGTTTGGGCGAACTGCCACGAGATTGGGGCCAACAGCGAGCAACTGGCGCTGCTCAAGTTGTTCCAACTGCATGGTGCGCTGGCGACTCGCCTCGTTCACAAGACTCCGCCGACGGCGTCGAGCTCGTTTCGAATCGCTAAACCACGAATAGTGCTTTGGCATGGCCATGGACTACCCTTCGAAGGGAATGGAGCGGATATGCAGAACACAGGGCGCAGAAAGGGTTTACGGCGGATTTAATTCTCGCCAAAACCACTCCTCCGTCGCTGTAAGTCCTTTGCTGTCATTTTGTTTCTATAGATTCCATCGATTATAGTTGCAGGGTAAGCCATTTCAACAAAATGGGGGCTCATTGCAGATTACGTCCCTTAGAACCCCCTTACTCAGGGAGATATCTGGTGATAATATGCCATTTATCCCATGGCCTTAGAGCAAGATCCGCGCTGCGCAGCGTGCGCGCTAGGTGGTCATCCCGGTGAGCGTGAGCACCATGCCAGACTAAATCAATTCGTCGAGCAGATCGTCAAGAAGGGTGGACGATTCGTCATCCAACTCCGCCACTACTTGATCGAAGGGCGTCTGCAAACCTGGTTGCTGCTCGGATGCGATATCGTTGAGCATCTCGTTCCATCGCTCCCGATCCGAGCCAACGTTCTCTGACTTTTCAACATCGACAACGTCGAAATCAGCCGTCTGCAAGGGCTGGTTTAGCGGACTTATCATACCGGATTCAACCTTGAACTTCGGCGAGCTCAGCACAGTTCGAGGCTGAACACCTGGCCGACCGTCTAATCGCTCGGCGTTTGCCATCGCCAACAACGAGTTTGCACCCGGTGCAAACGATACGTCAACAAGTGACTCCGCCCCCGATTCGCCTTCACCGCCTACGTTCAGACGATTGAGCTCGTTGATGACAGCCAATGCGTCGGAGGGCGAGACAGAACCATCATCATTTACGTCCAAGAAGGGAGGTCCGCCGGGCAGCGCTGATAACAGGCGCGGGCCACCGTTGTTCAAGTCGTTAATGACCTGAAGGGCATCGATCGGAGTAATTTCACCGTCGTTGTTGACGTCATACCGGTTCGTTTGGTTGTGCCAAGTAGCGGTACTGCCGATTACCGTGATTTCGACAGTCGTCAAATCGGAGCGAGCATTGGAGGGATCAACCGCTTGATAGGTAAATGTCGCAAGTCCGGCAAAGTCTGGAGTTGGGGTGTAATTAAACCGGCCATCCGCGAACAGCGTGACAGCGCCGTTGGTCGGCAAGCTGCGAAGGATCGCTTGAAGCATCGCTGGATCTTCATCGACATCCGTATCGTCGTTCAACACTCCATCCACCGCCAACACTTGCAATGTTTGGCCTTGGTTCACGCTGTACTCATCGGGCATGCCAACCGGGGCATCGTTAACCGCCTCGACGACGATCGTGGCCGTCTCATCCGTAGTGGAATTGCCATCCGATACCCGATAAACAAATGTGTCGTTGCCGTTGAAATTAGCCGCGGGAGTATAGGTAAACGCTCCGTTGGTGAAGAGATTCAGGACTCCACGCGCCGTACTGGTCACTAACGTAACGGAGAGCGAATTGTTCTCAATATCGCTGTCGTTAGCCAGCACTCCAGCGAAGGCCGACACGTTAAGTGGAGTGTCTTCGTCTGTCGAGTAGCTCTCGGTTTCCACGATGGGAGCGTCGTTGACTCCGTCGACCGTAACCGTGACCGTCGCGATGTTCGATTGTAGGAATCCGTCATCCGATGCAACATAGGTAAACGTATCCACAAGCGTCTCGTTGGCGGCTAACAGCCGGAAGCCTTCAACCCCAGTCGGATCGTAGGTGAATCCACCAATTCCGTCAGACGTAATCGTCGCACCGCGAAGACTTGTCGCGTCCATCGTCGAAACGCTCAAAGTAGTCCCTGGGTCGGGATCGGTGTCATTTGCACCGAGCACACCGGGCGCACTAATCGCGAGAATGGTATCTGCGAATACGCCGTAACTGTCATCCAAGGCCGTTGGGGCGTTATTAATGCCCGTGACCGTTACGGTAACGACTGCGGTCGAGTTACCACCACGGCCATCACTTACGGTATAGCTGAACGTATCGGTGTCCGTATCCCCCGCAGCCAGCCCGTTCAACGCGACCGAAGGCTGTGGGTTGTACGTTAAGACTCCGCTGGCCGACAAGCTGATCACGGCTCCCTTGTCACTCATCGTGTCATGTCCAGAGACTGAAAGGGCGTCGCCATCGGGGTCGGTATCCGCACCGTTCCCGTTGTCGACGATAACGTTGATTGTTTGCACTTGGCCTTCATTCGTCGAGGCCTGATCGTCTTTTGCGACAGGATCGTCGTTCACACCAGCAACAGTCACTGTCACAATCGCAGGGTCGCTAATGGCAGCGTGCCCATCGACGGCCGTGTACGTAAAGAAGACAGTCCGCGACTCATTCACTCCCAGATCCTGAAACTTGTCTTCGGGGTCAAAGGAGAACGAGCTGCCCGACAAATTGATCACCTTGCCTTCGGCTGGCTGCGATACGCTAAACACAATTGTGGAAGGCGTATCGTCCGAATCGATGTCGTCGCCGATGAACGTTCCGGAAACCGGAGCACCATCTTCAATGGCACTGATACCCAAACCTTGAACAACCGGTTTGTCGTTCACACCGTTGACGGTAATCGCGACCGTAGCGACACTACTGGCGACACCATGTCGATCGCGCGCCAAGTAGCTAAACGTCGTCATCCCATCGGTTCCAAATGACAACGAATCAAAGGCACTTCCGGGAATAAATGTAAATGTCCCATTGCCGTTGTTCGCGACCGAACCTGTGTTTGCAGCCGGCTGTGAAACGATCGTGAATTGCAACGTCGCGGGCGAGTCGTCGCTATCAACATCTGCACCGCCAAACGACTCTACCAGCGAGCTATCTTCGGCGACACTGTAGTCCAAAGCAGCTGCGGTCGGGGCATCGTTCGCACCGACGATTGCTATGTCGATCGTCCCATTGGTACTTTCCGACATATTCGAATCGGTGGCCGTGTATTCAACCTGGACCGAGCCCGTTTCATCGAGAGCTAGTCCTTGGAAGTTCGCTCCAGGATCATAGGTGAACTGAAGTGAATTATCCTTAACAATCGTGCCTTCTGTTGGTAAAGGAAAACTCTTGAATTGATACGTCAGAGTTTGCTGTGAATCATCATCATCGACGTCAGTGCCCGCAAAAGACCGCGTCACGGCACCACCATCTTCGGCGGCAGGAACGTTCACGATATTGGCAGTTGGCTGATCGTTCGCGCCATCCACGGTAACGGTAACGGTGGCTGTGGAGATACCACCATGCGTATCCTCGACTTGATAAGTGAAGGTCACGTCACGGCTGCTCGTGACACTCAGATCATCGAAATCGCCGTCTGGATCAAAGCTAAAGCTCGCATCTCCTGCCGTTCCAGGAACGGTCACCATACCTTGAGGGGGAGGCGTCACAATGGAATATGCGAAGCCGGTCCCAGTTTCGTCGCTGTCTACATCATTTGCGAGAAACTGACCACTCATGGCCGGACCATCTTCGCTCACACCCGTGAGCATTCGATCCTCGGGAACAGGTACATCATTGACGCCAGTCACTTCGACGGTCACGGTCGCTGTTCCACTCTCTCCGCCGTGTTCGTCAGTAACCACGTAGGTGAAAGATACATCGAGAGTTTGACCAACAAACAACTCTTGGAAGTCATTACCTGGATCAAAGACAGCAACGGCATTGCCGAGTACGTTGTTGATCGAGACGCTGCCGCTTCCCACCGGCGGCCCAACCTTGACGGCGTAGGACAGCGTTGCTCCCGTCTCATCATTATCAACGTCGCTGGCCTGCAGCGTGATATTCACCGGACTGCCATCTTCCGTGGCCGCCGCATCGGGAATATCTTGAGCCACCGGCACGTCGTTTACTCCGTCCACTCGGATCGTTACCGTTGCCAAGTCGCTGGCGCCCGCGTTCGTATCAGCCGCGCGATAGGTAAACGTTACTTCACGACTTTCTCCATCCGACAAGTCTTGGAACTCCAACCCCGGATCGAACGAGAATGTCGTCGTGCCGGGCGCTGTCGTGATTGGAGTGACGGTGCCCTCCGAAGGCGGAGTAACGACCGTAAAGGAGAGTTGAGTACCTGGTTCGTCACTATCAAGTTCGTCACCATCAACGTCCTGTGCAACGAAAGTCCCGGGAATCGCAGCCCCGTCCTCAACCGCCACAAGCACACCGACATCGTTGGCAACAGGAACGTCATTGCGACCGGTGACGGTCACCGTCACGATGCCAGCCGGAACGCTGGCTTCACCAAATCGGTCGTGAGCTTCATAGCTGAACGTCAGTTCCAAGGTGTCGCCCTGATCCAAGTCTTGGAAGTCTGGACCTGGATCGAACGAGAACGCACGACCTCCGCTATGAACAACGCTGCCGGCCCCAGGGAACGAAGTAATCGTGTAGGCCAGCGAATCCGGATCGTCGTCGTTGTCTGAATCGTCTCCGATCAACTGTCCGACTACCGCGGATCCATCTTCGACCACAGCAATATTCACATGCTGTACCGTTGGGGCATCATTCGCGCCGGTCACCGTAATCGTGGCAGTCGCCGGTCCGCTATCCGCGTTTTCATCATCCGTTGCAATGTAAGTGAAAGTAACGGTCGCGGTCTCGCCGGACGGTAGATCATCGAAGGACGTACCAGGGTCAAACGTGAACATGCCATCGTCGTGATTCACCAAAGTTCCGCCACCTTCCAGCGTGTCCTCCGTATACGTCAACGACTGTCCAGGTTCTAGATCGACATCACTGCCGGAGAAGTTCGTCGTCAGAGATTGGTTCTCACCAGTGGTCAATTCCAGTGCTGCGACGATCGGAATATCGTTCTTGCCGGTCACGGTGATCGTGCCAGTTTCAGTCGGGCTTATCGCTCCATGCTTGTCTTCGGCACGATACCGGAACGTAAGAATCCGCTCGTCATCTTTGCCAAGCTCTTGGAAGTCGGTACCGGGAGCAAACGTGAACGTTCCGTTCCCGTTATTCACGAGCGTGCCGTTGTTGGCCGGCAATTGACCGATCAGCGAGTATGTCAGCGAGGTCGGCGTGTCATCAGTGTCCTCATCGTCACCGAGGAAAATACCTGTGACAGCAACACCATCTTCGTCAGCAGGAATCGAAACCGGCAATGCCGTTGGCGCTTCGTTAACGCCCGTCACAACGACAGTTACCACTGCGGAACCGCTCGCGCTGTGCGAATCGGTTGCCGTGTAAGGAAATTCCACGGTCGCCGTCTCGCCTACGGGAAGCGTCCGAAAGTCGGTCCCCGGATCGAACTCGAAGAATCCGTTATCGGGCGTAGTAACGGCAGCATCCCCCAGCGTCACCGACTTGGTACCAGGTCCAAAACCACTGACGTCGACCGTGTAGGCCAAGGTACTCGAATCGTCATCGGCATCTACATCATCCGCATCGAAGGGGGAGACCGTCGATACATCCGCAGAAGTCGCAACGGTCACGTCGTTGACGATTGGTGCATCGTTCTCGCCGTTGACAGTGATTGTCACCGTCGCAAGATTACTTAGAGCACCGTGACTGTCTGTCGCGGTATACGTGAACTTCACGACACGAGCTGGATCACCGGCTTGCAAATCATCGAAATCAGCTCCCGGATCGAAGTAGAAGGTTTGCGGATCTTCGCCGAAGTTAGCGTTGCCTTGGCGCAACGATCCCAGGCTGGTTGGGCTGACGATACTATAAATCAGATCGATCGGGCCATCGTCGACATCAATATCGTCACCAACAAACGGAATCGCAGTAAGCGATTGATTCTCGGTGATTGTCGTCGTGGCACTAAGAATCGGCCCAGCTGTCGGAGCGTCGTTCAGCCCCGTAACAGTCACCGTGACCGTGGCAGCATTCGAATCTAGCACTCCATCCGTTATCAAGTAGCGGAATTCGTCGAATGCGAAGTTGAAGCCTTCCACGGGATTCATCGGATCGAACACAGCCAACTGCTCGAATGCGGTTCCAGGATCAAACGTAAAGTCACCATTCTTCACGGCTGACATTCCTACTTCTAAGAACGCCACAGTTCCTAGAGTTCCTGTCGTCTCGGCAGTTCCTTGGATTGCTAGATCGGTGGTATCAACGTCGATATCGTTGAAGATCGTTCCAACGCCCGCGACGACGAGGAAGCTGTTCTCGTCTGTCGTATAGGCGTCTTCGAGTCCTGCTTGCGGATCATCGACCGCGATCGGAGCATCATTGACCGGAGTGACTTCAACGGTGATCGTCCCGAGCGCGGTATTTCGATTCGGATCGGTCGGGTCGTTTGGATTTGGAGCGACACCATCGTCCTGAATCGTATAAGTAAATGTATCCGTTCCGTTAAAGTTCAATGCCGGGCGGTAAAGAATCGTCAGGCCATCCACGCTTAACTCAACATCTCCGCCATGCTCGCTCGAACTGGTCAACGAACCTGCGGCATCCAGCCCAACAACCGTTAGTATTTGGCTACTCTCGAATGGACCTGGGCTGTCGGCACCAACTCCAGGACCGCGCAGGTCGGACGTGTTGATAACCAGTCGATCACCGTCGGCTGTTCCAACCGTAGAATCCGTCGCACCGTTGTCTTCGATTGCCGTGTAAGAGTGAGCCGAAGTTGGAACTGGTGCATCGTTGACCGGGGAGATCGTCAAGACAAACGGCCCCACGATCGTCGACTGATTGTCGTTCAGAGCGTCATCGGTGACGGTAACCGAGAACGTCGCTGTACCGTAAGTATTTGGATCCGCCTCAAACGTCAAATCACCTGTCGCCGGATCAAATGAAATTGTTGGTGCGTTCGTCACCAAACTGTCCGTCGTTCCGGAGATATTAACAACCGCCGTCAACCCTTGCGTCAATTCATCCGTCGCAGTCGCTGGCCCTGGCAGCACGGTCGATGCCCAATCGCTAATCACGACGAGCCCGCTGTCTTCATTGCGAGTTGGGTCCTGCAACGAGGGATCAACAACAACAAAAGGTGCGTCGTTGATCGGATCGACCGTTAGCGTGAAACGCTGGACCGTTGACTTATCCATCCCACCATTGGCTGTGCCACCATCGTCCATCAGAACAACTTCGATGACAGCCGAACCGTTCGTATCGGGAGCGGTCTGGAAGGTCAGCTCATAGTCGCCAGAGCCCGAGTTGAAGTTAAACGAAGGACCCGATGTGAAGGCCAAGTTACCCAACACATTCGTTGGTGTAAGGATGAAGTTGACCATTTGACCAGCTTCATCGGTTGCCGCTAGAGGACCTGGCAGAACCCCTGCCACAACGGCATTCGGGAATACCGAACCAGCTGCTTCATAGTCACCCTCGTCGACCGTCACGGACGCGATCAGAAGCCCGAACTCGGGTGGGTCGTTCACGGGAACGACGGTCAAAGTAAGCGTGCTATCCGACATCTTCGCGCCGTCGGTACCCGTGTTGCCAAGATCGTCCACGAGAACTTCGACAAAAACGTCTCCGCTGAGGTTCCCCACCTCGCTGTTGATCGCGCTATTGAATCCTGTGGAAGGTGCCACGTAGGCCAATGTCGCCAGAGTCGCGTTGACGTCGGCCTCGGTGCCTTGAATCGTCAACAGATTGGGGGTCGCCATTGGCTGCGTCACAACCGCGGTACCGGCAGCCGTCGCAGCCACCGTACCATTATCAATTTCCGAATCCGGATCAGGCAGAATGGTCACCGTTACTAGCAACTCGCCAGTACCGCCCAGTTCGTCTTCATCCACATCGGATACCGAAACGCCGCCCAACGCCTGCGGCAAGACGTCTCCAGCTCCATCAACCGCCCCCTCGAAGAAGGTGAACTGTGAGTTCGTCACATTCACCAGCGGAATATCGTTTAAGGATGTTACATCGAAAGTGAGCACGTTGGCGGTCGGATCCAAATCAACACCGTTGTTTGCCGTACCACCATCATCGCGCACCTGGAAGTCAAAGCTCGCATAACTTAGACCATGCTCGTTCAACGCAGGTTGGAACGTCAGTTGATTCAAGTTCGCGACGGTAATCTCATCACCAACCACAACAGGGTTGCCGGCAAACTCGAACGTGCCTTCTGACGGGAGCGACGAGATCACTACCGAGGCAAAACTATTAGGAGCAGGATCATCGTCTGTGTCGCCGAAACCAAAATCGCCTGCTGCAAATGTATGCGTTGCATCTTCCAAGATTGTGATCGTCGCATCCGTCCCAGCCGGAGCGTCATTCACAAGCGTTACGTCAAAGGTGATCGTATCTGGATTGGGATCCAGATTGATGCCATTGTTCAGCGTACCGCCATCGTCGCGCACTTGGAAATCGAAGCTCGCATAATCCGCGCCATATTCGTTTAACGTTGGCTGGAACGTCAGTTGGGTCAAGTTCGCAACAGCGATCTCATCCAAGGCCACAACTGGAGTAACACCGAGCAACAGTGTGCCTGCTGCAGGCAGTGTCGAAATAACAACCGAAACGAAACTGTTTGGCAGAGGATCATCCGCGGAATCGCTATACCCAAAATCGCCCACTGCAAAGGTATACATACCATCTTCGAGCATTGGAATCGTCAAGTCCGAACCGGCTGGCGCGTCGTTGACTAACGTTACGTCAAACGTGATCGTATTGGGGTTCGGATCCAAGTCGATTCCATTATCCGCCGTACCACCATCGTCGCGCACCTGGAAGTCGAAGCTCGCATAGCCTGTCCCGTATTCGTTCAACGCTGGCTGGAACGTCAGTTGGTTCAATGTCGCAACGGTTATCTCATCTCCAACCACAACCGGAGTGCTGTTAAACGTCAAAGTGCCGGCGGCAGGCAGTGACGAGATGACAACCGAAGCGAGCATATTCGGAACTGGGTTGTCCGCCGTATCGCTGAAGCCAAAATCGGCTGAGGCGAAGGCACGAACACCGTCTTCCAACATGCCGATCGTCAAGTCCGCGCCATCCGGAGCATCGTTGACGAGCGTAACGTCGAACGTGATCGTGTTGGCGTTCGGATCGAGATTAATACCGTTGTTCGCCGTACCACCATCGTCGCGCACCTGGAAATCAAAGCTCGCATAGCCTGTCCCGTACTCATTCAGTGCGGGCTGGAATGAAAGTTGATTGAAGGTCGCAACCGCGATTTCATCCCCGGCTGACACGGGACTGCCATTGAAGGCCAGAGTGCCCGCCCCAGGAACTGACGAGATAACAACCGAAGCGAGACTGTTCGGTATTGGAGCATCGGCCGTATCGCTGAAACCGAAGTTGCTGATCGAGAATACGTGCGCGCCATCTTCCGATATCGTGATTGTTAAATCTGAGCCGTCTGGCGCGTCGTTCACGGGCGTCACATCAAAAGTGATCGTATCGGCATTCGGGTCCAGATCGATACCGCTGTTCAAGGTACCGCCATCGTCACGCAACTGGAAGTCGAAGCTCGCATAGGACGACCCATACGCGTTCAGGGCAGGCTGGAACGTCAGTTGAGTCACGTTCGTGACGAGTATCTCATCCGAAGCCACAACAGGAGTCGCGCCAAGCAATAGCGTCCCAGCTGACGGAAGGGTCGAAATCACCACGGAAGCAAAGTCATTGGGAGCAGGATCGTCTGCCGCGTCGCTGAAGCCAAAGTCACTTGCCGCGAATGTATACGTATCATCTTCCAACATCGTAATCGTCTTGTCCGCACCATCCGGTGGGTCGTTGACGAGCGTTACATCGAAAGTAATCGTGTCTGCATTCGGATCGAGATTGATTCCGCTGTTCGCCGTACCGCCATCGTCACGCACTTGGAAGTCGAAACTGGTATAGCCCGTTCCATACTCATTCAACGCAGGCTTAAACGTTAGTTGGCTTAAGCTCGTAGCGGCTATCTCGTCGCCGACCGAAACCGCCGTACCATCGAACGCCAACACGCCGTCTGCGGGGAGCGACGAAATAACGACTGAAGCCAAGCTGTTTGCCGCTGGGTTATCCGCCACATCGGTGAAGCCGAAATCGGCTACACCAAATGTGTGCGTGCCGTCTTCCAGCATCCCAATCGTTTTATCCGTACCGGCTGGGGCGTCGTTCACGAGGGTCACGTTAAATGTGATCGTGTTGGCGGTCGGATCCAAATCGATACCGCTGTTTGCAGTGCCTCCGTCGTCTCTCACTTGGAAGTTAAAGTTCGCATAGCCCGTACCGTACTCATTCAATGCAGGCTCAAACGTCAGTTCGTCTAAGCTTGCGGCGGCTATCTCGTCGCCCACCGAAACCGCCGTGCTATTGAACGCCAGCACGCCGTCCGCGGGAAGCGTCGAAATTCGCACGAAGGCCAAAGCGTTTGGCGTTGGACTATCGACGGTATCCGTAAAGCCAAAATCGCTGGCCGCGAATGCATGCGTGCCATCTTCCAACATCGTGATCGTCTTATTCGCACCACTCGGCGCGTCGTTCACAGCGGTGACGGTGATCGTCAACGTATGTAACGGCAACGACTTGTCTAATCCGAGAGCGTCGTCCATCAATTGAACGACGACTTCCGCGGCACCATTGGCATTAGCCGCTGCCGTATATGTAAGGTTGCCGGATACCTCATCGATTACAGGAGCTGCGGTAAAGGTCAAACCACCAGTCAGCATCGTGATCGTCGTGCTGAACGTCAGCGTCTGACCGACTTCGTCGGTCGCAAGTGCCGGGCCGGGAGCGATATTCGTCGCCCAACCGGTGACTGTTTGGGCACCAGCATCTTCGAGAACTGTCTGATCGGCTCCGGCGGTAAACTCGGGCCGGTCGTTTACGGGATTGACGGCGACGGTCAGCTGATCCGAACTCAACAACGGGCCGCCAACTCCTGTGTTACCGAGATCGTTCGCCTCGATGTCGATGATCACGTCGCCGCCGTTGTTAACCGAATTGAACTCGGCGTGCGGAACGATGTAAGTTAGCGTTGCAAGTGTTGCATTGACGTCAACTTCCGTTCCCTGCAGCGTGACGAGGCCCGTCTCGTTTTCAATCACCGCGGCATTGCCCGACGGCGTCAAGCGAACGGCACCATCGCCGCTTGGTACAGTAACCGTTACTTGCACTTCCGTGAAACCAGGAAGCTCCATCAGCGTTCCCGCCGGCTGCATCGGCCCCGCCGTGCCGTTCGCAGCGCGAACGAGAGTCAACTCACCAGCGGGCGCAGTTAGAGGAGTTACGAACAACACGAACAACTCCTCATCCCCGATGCGAACTCTAAACGTAGACAGATTAGGCAACGCCGAGATGTCGGAGAACGCGACCGTTTCAATCGTATCACCGAGAACGGTGCTAAGCGTCGCACCACCGGGTAGATTCTCGACAAGCGAGGCATCCGTATGAGCCGCAGCCACGGTCGCGTTTTGAGCGCGAGCTACAGTAAACGTCGAGCCAGCAATACTGTCAACCCGCATCTCTTCGCTATCGATCCGAATAAAGAATGGTGTCGAAGATGGGAACCGTTGTGCGTCATCCACGACGACCGTAGTGTCGGGGTTTACGGACGTATCACCAATTGCTCCGACAAGGCTGCCGACACCGGGAAGGTTGGTTACAACAGCGCCCACCGAATGAGCGCCAGAAACGGCATTGATACTTCGAGTGACGTCAAAATCTGCTGCCCCAAGGCTACCCGGCGTGATCGCCGTAACCGTCATTTGCTCGCCGTTGATCTCAATATCAAACGGGACAAGCGAGGGGAACTTGGAGGCGTCGGCAAGCGTAAAGGTCGATACAGGATCGAGTGGCGTCTGTAACGCAATGCCAGTTGTCAACAGACCGACAAACTCACCGGCACTGTGAGCGACGCCGTTAGTGCGAGTCGCTACAGTCACATTATTGCCGATACGTGCGACCACTCGCAGATCTTCCGAGCCGATCCGGATATCAAACGGAGTCGCTGGCGGGAAGGAAGACACATCCGTGATTTGTAATGTAGTCTGGGTCGCGTTGATCGAAAGTGCGAGCGTCGTGTTTACGAGTTCGTCTTCATCAACGTCAGATACTGCGACCGGCGACGTCACGACTGTGACACCAAAGCCGTGAAATGCTGCCGTCGTCCCATTCACACCGCGCTGAACCGTCAAAGCGTTTCCGTCGACCTTCGTAACACGTATCTGTTCGGTACCAATTCCGATGTAGAAAGGAACGGTCTCGGGGAAGCTGGCAGTGCTGTCGACCGTCACACTCGTATCAGATACGCTCACCGCACTCTTGGTTGTCGTCCTGATCGCCAGCATCACTTCGGCTAAATCACCGGAACCATCATTGGCACCTTCATCAAGCGAGAACGTGCTGTTCGTCGACGTCGTCAACGGAACGTCATTGATCGGCGTTAACGACAAGGTCAATGTTGCAGTCGTTGTAAGCCCTGCGTGATCGGTCGCTTCAACAACGATCGCAGCTTCGCCACCGAGGTTATTGTTTTGGTGTTCGTGAATGTCGAACAACAGCTGAGTTCCGATCAGGTTGACGGTGAGCAATGTCGGGTTGCTGTTGCTGAGAACTAGATAATTGAGGCGATCCTCTCGACCGTTGTTGATATCCAAGTCATCAAACAGCGGATCTATAAAATTGCCATCGAATCCGAAATCGACCGCGGGGTCGTCGTCAACGTCATTCAGATTGATGAAGAAGTCGACGCCCGGACGAGCGTCGATGTTTGTGTCTTCGGGCAACGCGATCGTACCCAGATCGTTCGCTACGATGGGTGCGGTGTTTGGTAAGATCCGGACTGCATAATCTTCGACCTCGCCTCCAATGCCAAGCCCAGTCGGGAAGAGGCCACCAATCGAGCTGATGCGGAAGCGCGCATACGTCTCACCGGGAATAAAAGCGACAGTCGAAGTGTACGCATCGGGATCGATGCTGAACTGGTTCAAGCCAGCCGTGACAGGAATCGAACCATTTGCCAGCGGCTGCACGACGGCACTGGTCAAGTGGTTGGCTTCCGACGTGCCGTTAACTCCACGTGTCACCGTCAGAATGTTTCCGCTGACTGAATTGACCTGCATCTGTTCGGCATCGACGAGAATATCAAACGGCAGCGGATACATGGCGAATTGAGACCCATCCGCAATCAGGAGCATATCGTTCGCGAATTGCACGACGGCATCAGTAAGGTGGCCGGCTTCCGTCGTGCCATTAACCGCGCGTGTCACCGTCAAAACGTTTCCGGTGACTGCAGTGACTTGCATCTGTTCAGCGTCAATAAGAATATCAAACGGAACTGGGTAGGCGGCAAATTGAGAACCGTCCGCAACTGGTATCGAAGTGATAGCCAGCGTACGCACTTGAGCGTTACCAAAGTGGAAGCGTGCATTCGTTCCATTGACGGCGCGCATCACGGTTAGATCGTTTCCGTTGATCGCAGTGACTTGCATCTGCTCGGTGTCAACAAGAATATCAAACGGCAACGTCTGCGCTGCGAACTGGGAAGCGTCGACTACCGGAACAGTCGTGGCCGCGCTGCCAATAAAAGCAGTCAACGCCGTAATTCCGGGTGCTAGAAGGTCTGCGGTTAACGCCGTCGGTGTCAGGGTGTCCGCCGCCAACACGGAACTATCGGGCAGTGATACGGCGTTACCGACAAGTTTTTCCTCGTCGGAGAACAACCCGTTCCGATTGAAGTCAATCCATGCATCGACAAAGCCGCTAGAGGAAGCAAGGATTTCTAGCGGAATTGTGTAACTGGCGTCCGCCTCGGTTGGCAGGAAGATTTTGCCGATCGTGATGCCATCTTCATCATCACCTTGCAAATCAACGACGGCGACCCCGGATGCATCCACGAACGCTCGCGCTGAAACCGTCGCGACAACACTGTTAACAGCCGTTTCGATCGCCGTCGCAATATCGAAATCTGTCGTTGCAATCGAGGTGATGTCTGAGGGGACTACCACGCCGGTCAGATCGCCAATATCAACGCGAATATGGTTCGGATCGTCAAGCGAATTATTTCGATCAAACTCGAACGTCAGAATCTCCGTGCCGCGCTGGATCGTAAATGTCTCGCCGTCCTTAACACCACCGGATGCACCTGGACTGGTGATCGCCAACATGGCCGCAATTTGAGCGCCACCGCCATTGATAAACGTAACCGTATCGAGCGACTCGCCCAATTCAATCACAGCCTCGGCGAATAACGTGTTCGCGGGATCAGGATCGATAGTACCGATGGCAAGAGTCGTGCCGACCTCTCCCGAAATCGTGGCGTGGATCTTCGCGGCGATCTGATTGGGAGTATCGCCTTCAACAAAATCAACCGCAACAAGGGGCGCGAGTGGTGCGGCACCGCCGTTGTCAAACTCAAAAGTAACGCTGCCACCCTGTCCATCGGCAACCGTAAATTGCTCGCGTTCGTTGACCGGACCTCTTCCAGCTACTCCGGCACCGGCCACCACCAAACTTGTATCCGCGCCTTGAATTTGAATCTGGTCACTCGTCGTAATCTGAGGAAGAATCGTCGACAGCAAGTTACCCGTGGCGATTTCGGCGTTGATCGCGGCGAGGACTCGCGCGTTCAAGACCGCCAAACTCGGATTGTCCGACGCATTGATTGCGCGATTGCCAAACGTGACGCTACCGAGCGGAACCGTATTGAATTCAAAAGTCACAGGGAAATTGACACTGTCATCGATCGTGAAACTCGCACCATCGCTAATTCCAGCACCGCCAATCGTTGGCAGGGCGACGGCCTGGGTTTGTGGCACTTGCACTGCAAGCCCCGCACCTACCGTCTGAACGCGAACCGGCAACTGCGGAGCCAAGCCCAGCCCAATCGTACCGCCGGCTACGGAAACGGAATGCTCTGGGCGATTAGCGATTTGCACCAAGCCGCTACCAAGATAAGACGCCCCAACTGGTTCACCGCGGAGAAGATATTCCGGATCAAGAGCAGAGAGGTCCGCGGTCAGGATCTCTGGATTGATCGCAGCCACCATCGCGGCGCCAATTTCGTCGATGTTTCCAGTTGGAACCAGCGGAATCGCGATATTGCCAACCGTGACTGGCGCCGATCCTGCCACGTCGAACTCGAAAGTCACGGCAAGGTTAAGTCCGTCGTCGATTGTGAAAGTCGACCCGTCAGCGATGAAGTCCACACCATTTGCGGCGGGACCGCGTTGGATCAAGTTGCTAGAGGAAGCATTCATCGTGGCGCTGGTTAATGTACCCTCGATCACGACCACTTCAGTGGACGCCGTGTTCTGAACGGACGTTTCTGGCAATACACGTTGGATCGCGGTGACGATCGAATCGCCGACATCGCCGGGAGTGTCGGACGCCGTAAAGAGAACCACATCCTCAAGAAGATCCGAAGTGCGAACCAAGTCGCCGCTTGCATGGCTCGCCGCCGACGTTCCGTTAACTCCGCGGTCCACATTCAAGGTCGCGCCGGCTGCGGGATTCCCTGGCGCAACCAAAGTGACAGCGGTAACCGTCAACTCTTCGTCCCCAATTCGGATGTTGAATGATCCACCGGGGTAGCCAGTTGCATCGGCAACCGGAATCGTGACATCAAGTGCGGCAACGGCTCCGCTAAGTAACGCAGCTCGCTCAAACGTGATGGTAACCGCAGGATTACTGCCATCATTGAAAATAAACGATTCGCCCGTCGCGACATCGGCGAAACCCGATCCGTTGTCCTGCACCTCAAGCTCGAACCTAGGCGTCAGCGCCAGTCGATACTGAACGGCATTTCCAGCGGAGTGCGGTGACTCTTCCAAACCACTGCCGGCAGGAGTTGTAACGCTCAGAATCGGCGAACCGCCAAGATACAACTGACCGCCACCCAGATTTCGAGGTGTGAACCCGGCCAATTCCCCAGCATCAAGATCGGCTTGAATCTCGGCTCGCAAGCGTTCGGCAAGATCATTGGGAGTCGTTCCCACGAAGCTCGTTAGATCGATCAGCGTCGCTGTGGAGCTTGGGTCGATACCGCCGTCACTGCCCAAGGCGAAATACTCGTTTCCGTTGTTGATCGTCCTGACCCACGTACCGTCGAACTCAAAGACATTAATCCCAGCTGTAGTACCGAGGTAAATCTGACCATCGAGTACGGCTGTGCCGTCGAGAACCGTCGTATTCGTAATGGTGCCGGCACCCGTGGCATCGAACGAACTGGTGATCTGGCCATTCGCTGGGTCGATGAAATACACCATGCGATTCAGCGAAGTAGCGACCAAACGGTCACCGTTAATCGGATCGACGATAGCTCCTAGCCCACCATCGAGTCGGTCTCCAGGAGAAATGATGATTGCCGGATTGTTTCCATCGATATCCGTTAACCCGATGAGCGTGCGGTTCGCTTTGTCCAACTTAAAGATATCGCTCCCATCCTGATCCACCACATAGATGTCGCCCGCCAAAGCCGTCAGACCTGCGTACGATTGCAAACCTGCAGTGAGCGGAAAGCTATCGATAATCTGTGTTCCGACCGGGGCGTCAGGATCAATCTGAAAAAGAACGGCTGGTTCGGTCAGATGATCTTGCACAAACCATAGATTTACGCCGTCAAACGCCAAACCAACGTCACCGCCGGACGTAATCGCCTGAGGTGATGTGATGGTCGTCGCGCGCTCGGCACCCGTGACCTCGTCCAACTCTACGATTCGAGGCGGAGTTCCATCGACGACTGCGAACAACCTTCCCGAATTGGAAAGCAGATAGGTCTGTGAATTGCTGCCATCGTCCAACGTGATCGAACTTCCGCTCAGCACGCTCGGAGGCGCTGGGAGCGAGAGAGTGAATGGTGCTAGGGAGCTCGTCGAGAGTCCAGACGTCGACGTAACGTCGATCGACTGATCTCGATCGTCGCCACTGGCCGCGACATTAGGTTGCCCATCCACTTCGCCATCGACGCGATCGCCAAAGCGAACTGACTCGTCACCCGCTGTATTCGGGTTATCTGGAATCAAGACGTGACGAGCGCCATTACTGATCTCGATCGTCCCATAACTGGTGTCAGGAGTATCTCCGTAATCGAACTCGAATTCACCCAAAATAATCGTGAATGTCGTCGTTCCGTCAGGCTGGTTGTCGCGCAAGAAATTGCCAGCGTTATCTTGAATCAGCGTGTTATCCATCGTGATAACATAAACGCTGTCCGGCTCCCAAAGTGATGAGAGCGGGGTTAGCAACAGTACGCCTGTGCTGGCGTTGTAGCCGAGCGTGTAGTCGGTGTCTTCGGTCAGGGATTCACCGTTGCGCGTAATGCGAACGGCTCGTTGCGAAATCGAGCCCTCCGGATCGGCGGGATCACTAGCCTCCGTTAAGATGTCGACAGTTCGCGAATTAATCCCGGTACCTTGGAACGGTGCGTCCGGCCCAGCACCATCACCGAGCAAGATTGAAAACTCTTCCAGGAAAATATCATTTCGATAGACGACGGTCTCATTCGGATCGAGATCAAATCCTTCTGCATCGTTGTCAACGGGGATCAACAGTTCCGCATAAGGTCGCTCGTCGTCTGCCTTATCGACTGCTCCACGATCCTTAAATACCGACGCCCCTGCACCGAGCGGGTCTTCGACCGAGTTGACTCGCAATTGACCGTACACGTCGCGGTCGGGAGCGAAGATAGGAGATTGCGGCAATCCCAGTTCGTTTTTGAAATTCGAGTAGTTGGCTCGATCTTGGAGGGTGGCGAGAGAACTGTCGACGATCGGGGCACCGTTCGCAGGATAGAAGTTGCCACGGTTGGGGTTAGCGAACAGCTGCGTCGAAGATGAAACGTCCAACGGAATTGAACCAAGCCCAGATACACCAGCACCGCTCGTGTTGTTCCCATTATTCTGATAGGCATTCGAGCCAAGTACTGTCGGCGAAGACGAAGCATCTATGATAATGCCATCGGCAAAGCCAGCGACGACGTTGTTTAGAATCGTTGGAGCGGCGTTGTTTTGAACTTGAATTCCCGTGACGGCTTGGCTGCCGCCGATTGCACCGATCAAAGACTGAACGAAGGCATCAAAAAACGCATCCGGATTAGTTCGGAAATTGTTAATATCGAGGAGCTGACCTCCCGTGGCATCGGCGAACTGTTGGTAATCTTGCACCGCGTTATTGGGATTGTTTTGCGGCTCGGTTACATCGTCCGGCTCGATGATGCCGAAGAAAATTGCATTCGCGGCAATCAACTCGGCGAGCGCCGCCGGTTGATCATCCGGACTGTCGTCATTCTCTTCCTGTATCAGGACAACGACCGTGCGTGAGCCTGGAGTGTAGTTGAACGTAGTCGCCCCGGTCTGCGGATCGAACGCGTTCAATGCCTCTAGGACGGCCTCACTGCCTGCTTCCCGCGCTCCGCCAATGTCGTTTACCAAACTCGGATACGGCGCGCCGGCTGCATTAAAAGTCGCGAAGTCGACGATGTCCTGGATTAGCACAGGCTCATCCGAACCGCCAAAGAAACTTGAACTTTCGGGCATTCGAACCGCGCCATATTTCGCAGTAATGCCAGCGGCCACCAACGCATCGTCCATCAGCGAAATGCGATCGACGATATCCTGAATGATGAGACCCATACTGCCGGTCGTATCTTGCAAAAAGATGACATCGGCGTCTTGGCTTACGGTCATAGAAGGCGTACCGCCGAAGATCGTGTTGTTTACGATTCGGGCGAACGTCACCACACATCCATCCGGATTACCGTCGTTTGTGCTGTCCGCACATACGTTGCTCGCTTGTTCACCAGATACCCGGACGCCGCTTCCGGTCTCGCTGGCGACGACGATGTTGTTCTGAATCACCGCTCCAGGAGCGAACTCATCGTTATTGAGTTGAACGAAGTTAATCGGTGCCCCTGGGAAGGTCCGAAGGTTGCCCACTTCGCGAGACCCAGGTTGGACATCAATTCCCCAAGCTGCCGCGTTGCTGATCGTGTTGTTTTCGATCAACAACAGCCCCTGGTCGCGGAAACGATTCGAATCGCCGAGACGAGAATAAGCTTCGATGGCATTCGCAGTTCCGTCCGCATTGACGGTGACCGTATTCACTCCACTCAGAAAACTGGGAGCGAGCGCCGTGATATTGACCAACCGCGTGCCGTCATCAATCAACTCGTTAATCGCATCAACGTAGAACATCGCGCTGGTGTCGCCCGCCAGGATCGTCACGTCGATCGTTCGACCGCTGTCGGTCGTGATCGGATCGCGAAGCAGCAATTCACTCGAATCGCTGCTGTGCAGCGTCACGACGAGATCTTCCGTAAGCGTACCGTCAATATTCACAGTACCGCTCGTCGCGGACATGCCATCCGCCTCCGAGATCGCCGTCGCGGCAAGAGTAACGGTCAGCGTGCGCGTTTCGTCATCGAGTACATCGATCACGTCGCTGATTGGCGAGTAAGATCGTGCGCCCGCGACGGTTGGTGTTAGGATCGCGAACTGCGTGCCATCAAGTTCGGTATCTTGCTGGGGGAAAGTAAAGTCGTTCGACGCATTGGTGTTGCCATTGAATATCGACCGATTGCCGGGACTGCTCGCCTCGCCCGTGTCACTGCTCAACACATTCGCAGTAATGAAGTTAATCGTATCCGAGCGGCTGGTCGATACGCTTGAACTGCCTCCGCCTTCGATAACGCTATCAGAATTGGCCACTGTCGTAATCTGCGGATCAACGTCAGCGAGCGCTTCGACAACATCCAGCGAGCCCGATATGCCATCATACCCTGTCGCGGATGGCGTCAGCGTTATGGTGACATTACCATCGGTCGCGTTGTCCGCGATTCCCGTGACCGTCAGATCCGTTAGCCCTGTGCGTAGTTCGCTCTGACCCGCCGGAATTCGGATGGTAATCGGGCTGGAGAAATCCGTAATGCCGGTTAGCTCATTGCGGATGCTGACCTGCGTCGAATCAAACGTGATCGTCACATCGACATCGAATTGCGGTAAAGGTCCGCTCAGAACAACTTCTGCCGTTGTCGTTGTCATCAATCCGGATGCACCATCTTCACTGATCGCCGAATCCGCAAGTACGACCGAGACGTCCAATTCCTCGGGTTGAGCCGAAACGTTCAGTTCCGTAACTCGAACTTCCCAGAACCCCGTCCCGGTTGCCTCTTGCTGGAACGTCCAGAACCTCGTTGTGCTGCTTGGATCTCGAACTGTCGAACTGTATTGACCGGCAGCGCCAGGGAAGTTCCCCGTTGCCGCACCGGCGTCTAGGGCCTGCGGTACAGAGAATCGCGTCACGCCATCGACGGTGTTCCCGTAGACGGCGAAGCTCGTGTTGCTGACCGCACCACTGGATCCAGTCATACCAATCGTGATGTCACCCGCAGCATTGACGCTTATCGACGGGCTGTAGAAGTCGAGAAGCGGATCGGAGATCACACCGGTCCGAAGAACCGTATTCGTCGTCTCGTCGATCTCATACCAACGAATCGCGGAGTTGTTGTTAGTAATGGAATTGATCGTATGTGTATCACGAATCGTCTGGACGGCCCAAATACTGTCGCCCTCTTCCACGACACTTCCAGCGATCGCATTTTTCGTATGCGAAATGGTGCCGCCAGGTTGGTCAGCGTCCGGAGCCGTGGAAGTTGTCGTGATGGCAATGGTCGGGCCCGCCGTTAAGGTGTCACCGAACAGGCTAAAGGCAACATCATGACGCCGCAGCTGTGTTGCGCTAGTTCTCGAAATCACTGCAGCTTGTAGATCGGACGCCCCAAAGTCGATTGCAGGCTGGGGGAATAAACCGAGAGTTCCTTCATCTTCAAAAAGAGTCTGGTTGCCGGTCTGTAACGTTCCACTTGCATTCTTCGGAATCGCCAACAACGCTCGGGTCGTACCCGTGAATATTCCAACCTGGCGCATATTCAAACCGATGTACAGCCCGTCCTCGTCAACTCCCATCGTTGTCGCCAGTGCAAAGTGGCTATCGTTCGTTGGATCCGTATCGTACGTTGCACCAACCCAGGTCCCGGTAGGATTGTTGGTGTTCGAATAGGCCACAAAGACCTCATTGTTCGCCGCGCCAACATCATCAATGGCGGTCGCATACCAACGTCCGCTGTCATGATCGTAGATAATACGAGGCGAGATTGTCGTCCCGTTGACCGTTCGACCAGCTACCGTCGTCCAAAACGCATCCAATGTGTTTGTTTGCAAGGACCCTCCAGCTTTATCGAACATCTCATAACGACCGTTGATCATGACCACGACTTCGTTTGGTCCGACCGCACCTGCGATATCGGCTTGGTCTTCGGCGGTCACGGCATTTCCTGGAACGAGGAAATTGGTTCCGACCGCGAATCCTCCAATTGGGGCGTCACCAGCGTCAGTGACCGTCACCGTTTGCGAAGCACCACGGAAGTCGACCGCAGACGCCGTTATGGTCGGTGTCTGGGGGCCATCCTGAACCGGGTCGTCAATCGCGCGCAGGGTAACGAAACCCGTTGTCTGTCCGGCGGGAATCGTGACGACGACCGAGGGAGCAGTCGTGCCTAGCGTGGCGTCAAGTGGCTGTGTTTCGCTCGGATCGCTGCTTACCACCGTGACGTCCAAGTCATACGGAACAAGTTGATCTAGTGTAATCGTCGCGGTCGTCCCCGCTCCGCCCTCTGAGAACGATGTTGACGCTACGGCGAGGTTCATAACCGGAACTGTTGTCGAGTCGGTTATCGTTACCGTATTCGCAATCAAATCGAGACTGTTATCTTTGTCGCTTACAAAGTCGGCCGCGGCAGCGACAATCGTAATGTTGCTCTGATCCCCGTCGACGATGAAGTCTTGAACTGCCAGCAGATCAACGGTTGCGGACATCTGACCCGCGGGAATCTGGAAGACGTACGAATCATCTCCCAAGGCGTGCTCAGTTACGGAAACGTGCAAGGTGTAGTTATCACCGGCCTGTGGTACGGCTCCAATAATTCCACCTGGAAGGCCGTTTGCGCCGGCTCTGCCAACGCCGACGGTGTACGTCCCGGTTCCGGTTAGCGGAAATCGCTGGTCAATGTTCGTTGACCCATTTGCGCCACCTGCGATCAGGCTGCCAGTCGAGTCAAAGAGCCACAACCGCATCGCAGTGTTCGTGACACGCGCGATAATACGGTCGTTGTCTTGTGCAACAAAGGAATAGTAATCGTGTGTAAAGTTGCCCGTGCCCACAACGCTGACGTGTGGAAGCGCCGTCGAATCTGTAATGCCAGCATTCGGTGCGAGCGTCCAGTCAGCCGTTTCGAGATCTTGCACCTCACCGAGCGAATCATTTGGCTCGACTTCGTCGACCGCTCCGTCACCCAAACGCAGTTCACTGGGGTCAAGACTGATCAAGGTTACGGTCAGCGGATCGTCTAGTACTGCATTAAGACGAGTTACCGTCGCTGTACCGGTAGTCGGAGCCGTGACTGCGGAACGAACTACGTTGTCGTCGAACCAGTTAGTGACATACAGATCGCCTCCGATGAATGTCAATCCACTTGGACCGTCTAATAACCCATTTGGGATTACGACATCGATAAACGCGCCGGTCGTGCCATTATAGCGAAGGACTTGGTTCGAGCCTGTGCTAGTGATGTAGAGATTCTGATCTGGCCCAAATACCAGCGCCTGTGGCGAATTCAACCCGCCAGACCCTGCAGCAATAAAAGTGGTGTCGAACGCGCCCGTGGTTCCATCGAATCGATGAACACTGTCGGTGATATCAGAAACATACAGATGCCCGTCTGGGCCAAATGTTAAATCGTTGGCTTGCCTCAATGGCGTGGTGAAACTAGGAACGAAGACACTGTCGAACGCTCCAGTGGCAGTGACAAATCGAACGATCTGACTAAACGCGCCGCCGTCCGACACATACGTGAATCCGTCTGTGTGAATTTCAAAATTGCCAATTTCAAATATTTGTGTGATGTCAGTGTCGCTAAAGAGCACGCTATCGAACGCGCCGGTGTCACCATCGTAGACCAACACCCTGGCCGCACCTGGCTGGCCGCTGTTACTGAGTACATAAAGATCAGGCATGAAGTCGCCAGTAGCGTCAGGGCCCAGCTGCAAATCAGTGGGGAAATTCAGCCCGCCGTCGCCAGCCGTTACAAACGCATCGATGAACGCTCCGGTTGTACCGTCATACCGTAAGATTTCATCCGTAAAACTGCTGCTGACCAATATGTTACCGTCGTTACCTAGCGCCAAGTTGTACGGAAGGTCTAACCCGCCATCTCCGGACGTCACGAATTCGACCGCCGTCCCGACGGTAGGTTCGGAAAGCGTCGTCGAAGACAATTCCACACTCAGAATGCGCGTGTCATCATTCAGCACGTTTGCTGTGTCGCTTACACCTTGATATCCCAACGCCGTCGGCACAACGATGATCGTATCGTCGTATTCATCGACATCGTTATCGATCGCATTCAGATTGATTGGAATCGGCAATGTCGTAAGACCGGCAGGAACCGTCACCGAGAGGGTTGTCACACTCTCGGTGACAGCGTGATTGGTGACGGCGACGTTCAAGTCGTAAACATCTCCTGCGACCAGTTCCGTCCCAATGATCGCACCTACCGCACCAGCCGTTGCGCCGCCAGTTGCTACTCCGATGGTGAATGGTCCAAGATCACCGGGCTGAATCGTGTATTCGATGAACGACTCGTCGGCTCGTGTTGAACCTGGATCGCCGAGTGGAACATCGTCTTCGCTCTCGTCTAGAACTACGCCATTCACGTCAAACAAGAATATTTTGGTGTCGAAGTTAGTCGCATCGGTATCGATGACAACTATATCCCCGACACCGGCATTAAAGTTGTAATAGTCGAATGTCCCGTCGCCTGTACCCTGAATCGTGATATGCGGAACAGTATCCGCGATATTCGCGCCCGTGCCGTCATTGACGCTTGCGTTCGGCTGCAGACTCCAACCGAGCAAGTCGAAATTGTCGGACAAGAAGAAGATGTCGTTCGGCTCTTGCTCGTTGATGACATGGCCGAACGTCACGTTCGGACGGCTGTCGGCGATTCCTTGGTCCGTGATTGTCAGCGTCACATCCAGTCCGCCTGCCGGAGCTGGCTGCTCAAGCAGGACGTTCACGGTTGTCGCCGGGTTCAACGCGTTGGCTGCATCAGCCTCCAAGATGTTCGCATCTGCAATATTCACGGTAATGTTTGGCGAAGACGCCCCAAGAGACACGCTCTTGGCATCCACCAGATCGACCCGATTGCTCGTCGGCGTGTGAACGATTGCCAGGACCCCGAAATCTCGTGTCCAGTTGGGTACCGCGTTGATCGCATTTCGCATGCTGATCGCGACTTGGTCCTCAGTCATCGCGAGCGTAAACGGCACGCGAATGTTCCCGGTTGTCACAACATTGTTGCTGTCGAACTCGAAGACTTGTGTGGTGTGACCGACGATCGTAAACGTCGCGGCATCTGTCAGCGAAGCTCCAACCGGTGCAATCAGCGTATAGCCGTGATCGATGCGATCGTTTGTGTCAAAAGTCTCCAAAATCGTGGTAAAGAAACGAACGTCCGGCGTCCCAACGCACGATCCCTCCGAAAGTGACAGCGTACCGCCATTCACGTCCGGCAAACAAGCGAACTCGTCCGCACGACGCACTTCAACTTGATAAGGGCCGAGCAACACCTCTGTATCGGGGGGCGACGTACGCCCCGGAACCATGGTCGCCGGCTGAGGCACGGTAAAGAAGTCAGTGCCCCCCGCACGCGTACCGTGCGAGACCTCTCCACGCTCAGAGAAGCCGACGATAATGTCATCAATGTAGAAGCCTTCGAAGTTGTTGTTCTGGCCTTTGATCGAACGCGTGCCGCTGAAGTACTCGCCGAAGTTGCTGTCGATCGCACCGAGCGTCCCATCGTTCATCGCACCGGACGTGCTGAAATCGAAACGGAACGTCAAGTTGTCCTGGCCCGAATAGCCCGACAAATCGACGCGAGCTTGCCGCCAATTGGCGCTGTCAAACAGTTCCTGCACTTGTTGCTCGGCGACCGTACCACCGAACCGCGTTCCTTCGTCGGCTGAATCGGTCCATATCACGGGCAACTCGGCGTCATGGTCTCCTGCGACTCCCGTGCTCCGTTGCGAGTTGTTGGAGGCAAGCAATTCCCACGTCCGGGCGTTGTCGAGCGTGCCTGCTGGATCACGTGAGACGAAAACGCGGGCACTGTCTCGGAACGGATTAGATCCATCCGAACCGGATGTCGAGCCACCGTGGTTCTCCGTTTGCAACCAGTAATTGAAATAAAGCGTTGGTTTGTCGTCGAATCCGTACTCTTCGAGGCTGAACGAATTCGTGACGAGACTTCCCGCGGCACCACCAGGGATGTTGTAGTTGTTGCCAATGTTGGGACCGTTGGCCAAATCGCTGTGCGCAACATCGCTCTGAAAGCCGTACTGATGGTTACCCGTTCCAAGATCAAGATACGTGTACCCATCGTTGTCGCTGATGTCGAAATTTTCGAGACCAAAATAGAAGCTTGCTCCGCCCTCTTGCTCGTTCGAATTGCGTCCTTCGATTGGAACACTCTCACTAGACGGGTTTCGGCTGATGTCATATAAGAACTTGACGCCGTGCGCGGTATCCGACTGACCGCGTCGCAACGTAGGATGCCACAGGTTCACATCAATGGTCGAGAACGCGAGGCCGGTCACATTGGTGGGCCCACCGCCTGGAAACAGATCGAGAACCGTCGCATCAGCAAAGCCATCACTATCGCTATCAAACACAGGAACCAGTTGCCCAATATTTCCGGCTGTCGTATCGAACGCGTATAAATTTCCTTCGGTTGAGACGGCGAACAACAGATCTTTGTACCGCCCGGGAATTTCGTTCCCGAATTGATCGAACTCGGCAACATTCTGTGGCCCAATATGCAATCCCTGAAAGTTAACGCCCGTGAGTACGTTGCTCCTTGTTGCGGTACCAGTACTTTCGTTAATCTGGAGGAAGTCGCCGTCGCTTGTTACCCCGTAAAGCTGACTGCCTGAGTAGGCCAAGCCCGTGACGAATCCGGTTAACAAATTACGAGCAAATCCATCGTCGGTTCCGTCGCTGCCACCTGCAGTCCTCAATGTCCTACCGCTGAGTATCGTCGTTCCGGCGTTCCCGCTAGTCACCGCCGCCGTTACCCACTGGCTGGCCGTTGGGTGGGCGTTGATGGTGTCGACGAGCGTTTGAAGTGATTGGACGGCGTTGTTGGTGCTGTTCATTCGCACGCTGATTACGCCGGTTGCCGTAACGCTAGTGACGGCGTTGGCACCGGCCGCACGTGTGATGACAACAGTGATACCGTTGCCCGCGATACCCGGAGCTCGCGCCTGGATCGAAACGGTTCCGCTACTGTTTGCATCCGCGAAGGCCTGAAAATCTGAACCAAACGTAACTCCGGCAAGCTGGATATTTCCCTCAAAGCCGAATCGGCTGGTTCGAGCTGCGGAGCCATTACCTTCCTGGCCTCGATAAAGTTTCGAGTTGATCGTATCAATGTTGCCATTCGCTTTGCCGGCTTCTCGCACTGAATACAGCACGTCGTAATTTGGATTTGTATTGGTGCTGCCGGTGCGGTCGAATGTTAACGCATCCACATCGTCGCTAAACGTCAACTCGTCGATCGATGGAACCGGCGTGTTTGCCGTCACTTGGGGAGTTGGCGTGCCGCTGGGGATGTTATCTTCGCCGACGGTGGTCAAGTTTCCGTTACCGCCATCAACGATAACAAGTCGACCGGCCGTGTTGGCCACATTGTTGTTTGTCTGCGTCCCTGGGTTGATTGCATCGCGTCTCTGATAACCGAGAAAGGCACCATCGGACCGAATGACGATATCTTTGACTGTCTGCGTATTCGAGGCGTCATTCGTCAAATCGTTATCAACACGCGTGACCGTTCCTCCCTGGAAAGCATTCACCGTATATAAATCATCGCCGGAATCCGTCGTTACAAAGAGCACAACGTCGGACAGATCGTACTTGCGGATGTGAGCTTCCAACGCGACTGGATCTTCGATGTCCTCGAACAAGCCAGTAGCAAGCTCGGGCAGGACGTTACCAATCGTATTTGAATGATAGCCCTGGAAGCCGATATGGTCTTCGACGATGCGGGTGATCGAGTTCACTGGCTCCAAGCGCAAGCCCGAGTCAAACGGTGTGAAGTTGAGATACTGATCCAACGGATCAGGGAGTGTCAGATTGGAAGATACCGCGATGCGATAGTCGGTGCCCGCACCTTCGGGCAGGTGAACCGGCCCGATGAACGGATCGCCGTGGTCAAACGAAGCTCGGCTCAATTCCGTCGTATCGGAAGAGACGCCCGGACGAGGTTGATCGTCTTCGACATTCGACTCGCGTCCGATCAATAGCAAATTGCCCTGTGGATCGAAGACATACAAGTTGTTATCACCACGTACTGTTCCGTCGGAGTAGTCCAAATCGAATACTGCGGCGACTGTCTTGCCGCCCGCATTGATGCTTCCGATCGACTGGATTGAACCTGGTGCATGTTCCACCGAGAACTGATAGAAGTCCTGTTGTGTTTCGCTGGCGGACGGGACTACGTTCCCCTGTGCGTCTCGCACTTCCAACGCACCGGCCACGGTGATCGATGCACGATCGGATTCGAGAAGATTTCCGAGGCTCTGAGGCGAACCGGCGTCGCTGCCACTAACTTCGCTCGTCTCGCCAACGATTAAAGAGTGGGCGGGCAAGCCGCGAACATCGATCCCTGTCGTGGCATACCGGATATCTGCGTAACGCACCGTGGAACCCGGTACCTCGTCAACTTGCTTCAATCGGATCTGTAACTGATACGCCCCGCTCGTCAGTCCACCATCGAGGGCAGTGATCAAATTATCCGGCTCCGGGTTACTACGTACGCGCACAAAATAAGTACCAGTTGTTCCCGTCCCCGGCAGAACCAATCGCACACTTGGGTCGCGATAATTCGTCGTATAGAAGTCGCCAACCAACAAGGCGTCTTCATGCGCGTGCTGGGCGATCGTCCCTGAAAAGTCGCTGTTCGTGATTGATCGCGCTAGAACCGTCCCAGAGATATTGACGAGTTCGACGACGGCGTCCAAGCCAGGTGATGTGTTGTCAATGTCTAACCAAATTTCAGTGCCCGGCGTGCCCGTGAAGCTGTAGACGTCAATGTCTTTCGTATCGTCGAGGCTGATGAAGCCATACACCTCAAATCCTAAGGAACTGTTCTCGTCGCCACTCTTCTCGTTCGGGGCTAACGTGCCTAGCGACTGGGCAACGATTGGGGTTGGATTCGCATCGACGCCATCTGTGAAAGCACTTTCATCTTCGTCGGCAACTCGGACATTGCGGTCATTGCTGTACTTGTCCAAGAACAAGCCACGCCAATCACCAGCGCCCGGCACGCCAGCTACGGTGGCACCTGTAATGTCGTCCGTGCCATTCGCGTCGACGTCAAGGCCATCATTATTCGTATCTAGCAAGACGGCACCGCTTGGCGTAAATCCAGCACCCACCGAATCGTCAAACACCGATGTTAGAACCACAGGGTGTCCAATGGCTCCAACGACTTGGACCGTCCCGCCAATGCGGTCATCGATATCCAAGGGAGTTCCGGTCGCAGTGAATCCAGCCGAAAGACCCAATGTTCCGCCACCGGTCAGGGCCTCGGTAACAAGCGATTGCGAAATCTCTAAGGTTATCGTGCCCGGAGTTACGCTAGCGATCTTGTAGATACCATTGTTCAACAACGAACCATTCACAACAACGAATCCGCCAGCGGAAAAGACACCCAATCGATTCAACGGGTCGGTGATCGTATCCGGCAGGGCACCATTATCGCTGAACTGGATCGTGCCTCCGATGCTCGTATCCGCCACGATCTGATCCTGCAACTTTACGACAAGGCTCTCGGAATTACTGCTTTGCAACCGTATGCCTCCAAAGGTGTGGAGGTTTTCCGCAATTACTTCGCCTCGAAGAACGTGCACGATATCCGTGTCGTCCCAAACCGTATCGGTGGTCAGTTCCGAACCACGCACGGTCATCGCATTAGGTGTATTGTTTTCGAGACGATTCAGGCGAACTAACGGTCCGCTGTTGTCGCCCAATGCAGCGAACGCGTCGAGTTCGCCGGTCGAGCGACCGTAGTCTTGTACGTTGCGGGACTGTAACGCATTCGCGTTGATACTGATGACGCCGCCCGCGTTGTCGCGAATGATGTTGTTCACGATGATCGGCTGAGAGCCGCTCACATGAATTGTTGAATTCGAATTGCCGCCGCGACCGTTGCGCGCCGTGTCGCCACCCGATGTCGCAGCGCCGCTCGCATTCTCCTCAAGAACACTGTTGGTCAGTCGAAGACGAGCTTGATGCACTTCGATGGTGTTGAATTGATCGAAACCACCTTCGATCGGGACCTGTCCGCCGCCAAACGCAATCAGCGCGTTGTCGATGCTACCGCTCGAAACATGATTAAACATCAAGCCGCCCCAGTCCCCAGGAGAACCGCTGCTAATGCCATCATTATTCGTATCGAACGTTCCGCTGCCACCGAATCGGTCATCAGCGATCGACGTAATGATCACTTCCCGCTGATCGGTACCTTCGGCAATGAGATTGGACGCACCACGTTCAAGTTCAATTCGAGAATTGCCTAATTTGACGACCACGCCTGGATCGACATGCAATCGACCGCTCAGCCTGGCCGTCGTGTTCAACGGACCGCCAGCGCTTCCGGTTATCTGCAGGTTCTCCGTGATAACATGTGTGATATCGTCGTCATCGAATCGCGCCGTAACGTCAAGTTTCTCGACCGGTGTCCCCAGCTGCGTCTCAATACGAACGAACAGCCCGTTTACGCTATTGTTGGCCAGATAGTTTCCGTAAATGTCCGGACCAAGGCGACCGCCGTCATCGTCGAAGCTGTTTGGGTTCGCCGACATTGATGCGTCGGCACTGTTGGTAATCGTATTGAACGACACCGTTGGCCGCGCAACGATCATGTGAATCGGCGTAAACACCTGTTCCACGGAGCCTACGAAGACTTTACCGCCACCGTTGTTGATGTCGGCGTGGTTTACATAGTTCAAGAACACCCCACTCTGCTCAAGATCCGAGTCATCGCGGAAGACAACACCGCCAAAATCCCCAGGCTGTGCTGACGGCCCGACACCATCGCTGTTGCCACCCACCGAGTCATTCCTGAACGACCGGAAAAAGACCTTGTTCTCTGGGGTACCAAGGATCTGGATCGCTGCTCCCTGGCGATCGACCAGTACCGATGAAGTTCCGGCGTCGATACTTCCCTTTCGAAGTTTCAGCAAAGTTCCGGCATCGAACATGGCCGTAACGCCCTGCGGCACTTCGATCGTTTCGCCGTCGTCCAGCGGGAATCCAGAATTGCTCAATCCGATTAGATAGGGCTGTGCGTCGGCAAGAGTTCTGATGTCTCCATCCTGACCGGAATTGCCTACCACGCGTACAAGATTAGGCACGTGAAGCAAGGCGTTCGAGCCACTCACGTCAAGATTCACAATGCCGCTGAACGTCACTACGTCAACAGTGGCAGTTGCCGGTCCGGCACCAAAAATTGCGTTGACAGCGGCCTCAATTGCCACTCCGTATGCGGTCGGATCGTCGCCAGGAAACACATCGATCGGATTGGCGACGACTGGCACGTTTCGAACGGTGACGTTTCCGGCATGACTGGCTTGTATTGTCGCATTCACGCCCCGCGTCACTGTAAACGTGTTTGTGCCAGTATTGACTGCCGTGACAGTAAGTTCTTCACTGTCGATTTGAATATCAAAGGGCGTCGTGGTTGGGAACGGAGCTAGACTCGAGACGGTTAAGGTCGTCGCCAGAGGATTGATGAACGCACTGAGACGCGCGACCTGGTCAAATTCGAAGGTCACCGGCGGCAAGAAGCCATCGTCGATCGTAAACGTATCGCCATCTGCGATCGTCACGTTTCCAGCGCGATCCGTTGGCACAATGATCCGACTTGCGGCCTGCTGCATCGCAAACGAGATCGTATCGTAAGGCCCTGTCGTGGGAACGCCGGTCGTTCCCGTTAGTTCCCCATCGCCATCAACGGTGAACGCACGTTGATCGTTGGCTTTGTCGACGAAGATGGTGTGCTGACTGCTCTCAAACCAAAAACTAAAGCCGCCACCCGGCGCGCCGTCCGCGTCACCGTCAAAGGCCGTCGCATCTAAATCTGCGAGCGTCGAATTCGGTGCGGGCGTGACGTTCAGTAGCAAATCGTAGAGTCCCTGCGACCGACCGCCGAATCCACTATCGACGATGCTCGGATCATAATCGACGTTCCCCGTGCTACTGACGCCGATGTAGTAGGTTCCGGTAGGCAGATCTAGTCCGATGAACGAATCATTGCTGAAGTAGTTGTCGTTACGAGCAACAACATCGCGAGAACCATCGGCATTCTCTCGATACAGAGTCAAAGCGCTATCCAGGTTGCTAGTAGGCCGAGCATCGGCAGGGTTGACGCCCATTCGTTCAGCAACCGTTTCCGCCGTGAAGTATCCGGGTGCAACGATCGAAAACTGGTAGAGATCAATGTCGGTACTGTCGGGTCGCAACACTCGCTGTAGGTGAACGATGTCGTGATCGCCCGGGTAGACTTCGTTGGGTACACCATTGCCTTGGACCGAGGGAACATCGTACGAATGGCCTAACCCGAGTGAGTGCCCGATTTCGTGGAACATCGTCGTAAAGAAGCCACTCCCGAACGTGTTCGTCGAGCCTGGGAAATCTGTAAAATCGAGAACGACCAAGCCCGAGCCACCGCGTCCCGCGACTCCACCGGGCTCACTCGTATCGGTCGGCGTGGAGGCTTTCAGATCCCCCTTCATGATCCGAGTTCCGCCGGCGGTCACTTCCCGAAATTGTACGCCAGCTTGCGTTCCATAAATCTCAAAGATTTCACGGACGACTTGCTTTTCCGTTTCGGAAATGAAATTCTGAAACGTGCCCGCAGAACTGGAAACGGTCGCCGGGAAACTGTACGACCGCAGAAGGATTGGATCAGGTGCGACAGGTCCCAATCCGTAACTTGGAAGATGTTGTTCTGCTTGAATCAAACGATGTCCCGGTTCATCTTCACCACCTGGGAACAGAGGCATCATGACGTGCGTCTGTTCGTCGATTTCCGATGAATGCATGACACCACCGGCACCAAGAGTTCCCAAAACCGTGGAATCGGCAAACGTCGTGTTTGTATCACTGGCGTCAATCGTGTTGGCAACCGATGCTTCCAATAAATAAGAGCCGACCGTCAGACCAGAATCGCTCGTCACTTCGATGAAGTGCACCTCGTCATCCGGCGTCGCGACCGTAATCGGACCCGTCGTAAACGATTCAATTTGGCCAGCTACCATGCTCGACGCGTTCGCAACTTCCGCACCATCCTTGTCGAGCAGTCGAACAACCAAATTCAGACTTGGGTCATGAGGAGTTGCCGTAACGACGAGCGAGGTGCCATTGACCAGTCGCACTTGATACTGGTCGGCGTCCGCGCCATCACTGCTGGTCCCATCCCCATCCCCAACATAGCCGACATAGGAGAAATTCGTCGAATCAAACAACGTCCCAACATTAATCGCATCGTCAGTCAGGTTGTTCGTCTCGTCACTTTCACCAACGTCCAGTCGATAAGTGCCGTCGGGAATCGCGGCAAAGGTCAGCGCTGCCGTATTGTCGACAGGGTCGTATGTGACATTCGTCGGAAGTGAGAGAACGTCATCTATCCCATCCTCGGTCACCGACGTATCAATCAATCGGTAAAACTTTGGATCAATGGCGTCTACTGGATCAAGTTCATCATCGCTGAAGTAGACAATAATCTGATTGTCGGCTTGTCTCAGGTCGTCTTCGCGAACGACGCTGATGCTCGTATTGATGCCGGTCAAGCCGGAATCGTCCGCATCCATAACCGGCTCTTCACCTGCGTACTGACCTTGCAATTCGATTAACCAGGGTCCGCCCGCTGCCGGACCCGTGACCACGATGTCCCCAGGCTGAACGCTTGGCAGCTCGTTTAGCCGATCTTCGATGTCTTTGCGCACATCGCCGCCGGTCGCAATGATTGGCAAAGTTGATTTACCTTGCAAACTCAAGGTGAACTTGCCACCCGTTACCGTCCCGTTGAAGGTAACGCTGTGGGAATTGCGGCTGACTGGCTGCGGAACGACAGCGACGACCTGCGCTCCGCGCGCAAGGCGAAACGTTTGCGAGAAGTTAGCCGGAGTACCCGCGATCGAAAAGTCCTCATCGGCTCGATTTGTCAGCGGCGAGAATCCAAGCCCATCGATCTCGATCTGATAGGTATCATCGGGAAAAGCGGACGAAGGATCGGTCACGTTATGTGAAGCTGAACTGGCCGGACACATCACAATGCTTTGAAGATTCGAATTATCCGTATCGCCAGGATCGTTCAGCCCGAGAAAGCCAAGCGAGACGGTCACTTCATTGCCATTGGTAAACGATCCGTCACCACCGCTACGAACAAGACGAACGCTGTTCGCGATCGTCGACTCCTTCAAATCCGCACCGCCCTTGAACAGCAAGTTGAACTCGCGAGGCGCGGTGTCCAACGTGTCGCCTTCCTGCAGCAGCGCTGCCTCGTCCGGACGTATCGCGATCAGTTCGGGACCGGCTAGCAAACGGCGATCCTCGAGTTGCTCCGTAAGGAGCGTTCGCGAGAAAAGACGCCGATGTTCGCGCTGTCGCTGCTTGTGATGCTTGGTGAGACTCTTGACGATCGACCTTGGTCGTCGGAGCGTCATAGGACAATCCCTGTATTCAATGAATGTAGATAAAACACTAAGCGACTAGCTGTCGTCACTCAGTAGATCTTGTTCCAACAAATCCGTCAGTGCTGCGTCGGACGTCTGTTCATGACCGGGCAGTTCGTCGTCGCTCGCATGATCCCATGCGAGATCGGTGAGTACGTCATCCAACTCCGCACCCACTAGATAGGCCTCTTCTCGCGACGAGCGAATCTCATCACGGTACCGATCTGACTTACTTTCTACAAGCGAATCTGCGGCCAATCGATTTGCGACCGACCAGGGTGCAACGACCTCGTCGTGCAGGGCAGGGGGCATCTCGCTCGACGCAGCGTATCGCGACTGCCGATATCCTGGCGCGAACTCAGAAACGAGTACCGCGGCCGCTCCGGCATCGTCCGTAGTTGCCAGAACGTCAGTGTGCAAACTGACCGCTTCGCCCTCGCCTTGGTTGCTTCCCGCGCTGTTCAAAAAGTTGATGACAAGCAGCGAGTCAATCGGCGAGAGCTGACCGTCACCGTTGACGTCAACGAATGGTTTATCTCCTGCGGGTGGCGGTTCATTGCCCGGAGTCGGATCGGCCAGTGGACCAGTGCCTTGTGTGTTGATCTGGTTGATGACAAGCAACGCGTCAATCGCCGACACGAAACCATCATCACTCACATCAAGAGCACCATCGGCGCCGTTTGCTACTTGATCAGCCGGATTCTGCCATGGGCGGAAAGGAACAACCGTCACAGAAACGGTCCCCGGCGCGGAGACACCGCCAATGTCATCACTGACCGTGTACTGGAATGTGTCCGTTCCCGAGAAGGCAGAATTGGGAGTGTAGGTAACCACGCCCGTTGGATTCACCAACACCGAGCCATTGGCCGGTTGCTGGGAGATTGCAACACTCGTGGTTACGACCGAGCCGTCGGAATCGGTATCATTTTCGAGTACTGGAATTGCGACTGCAACACCTTGATTCGTCGTCGTCGCATCAGCATTCGCAACTGGCGGTTCGTTGACAGTGACGGTGACGGTCGCAGGCTGTGAAGTTGCACCTTCTGAGTCGCTAACCAAATAGGTGAAAGAAGTCTGTCCATGGAAGCCAATGTTCGGAGTGAACGTGATCGTTCCGTTTCCATTCACGGCAACTCCACCGCCCGACGCCGCCGAGCCAATCGCGACCGTCGCTGGGTTGATAACACTGTCTTTGTCTGAGTCGTTACTCAACACCGTGAGTACTGCCGGACTCGATCCCGGCACGGTATAGCTGTCGTTAACAACCGTCGGGGCGTCATTGACAGGTAGGACGAAGAAAGTAAACGTGTCTTGGGCAAACTCGCCACTCGTATCCGCAGCCTCGATCGTAATCCTGGCCTCTCCGAACGCGTCCTCAAGCGGCGTGAGTTCCAAAGCCGTACCATTGATCACGGTTGAAGCGACCAATTGATTCGAGTTGCCGACTACCCGGATCGTTAGCTGATCGTTGCTGGAAAGTACATCCGGATCGCTGAAGACTTGCGGAAACAACTCGACGAGCGTCACCGGAGCGTCTTCGTCGACAGTGATGTCATCGACTGGGTTCGCCAGCACCGGAGGATCGTTGACGGGCGTGACCGTAATCGGCACAGTTCGAGAGATCGTTCGGACGCCAGGCGAACCCGTATTTCCGAGATCGTCAACGGTGATCACGATCTGATCTTGACCGTGGAAGTTGGCATTCCCCTCGTACGACAGACCGTCTGGTTGCGACTGCGCGTTTGCATGAGCCAACGTCGTATTGATCTGCGCCAACGGTGCCAAAACGCTTACGGTGCTCGAACCGTTGTCGGTCACTTGGCTGGCGAGAACGCCGCCAGGAATGTTGGTATTCAAGTTCAGCGTACCGCTGGTCGCGCGGAACTCGAGTTGCACTTCACCAGTCCCTTCGGCGGCGTCGATATCCGCTGCAGAGATCCCACCGATCGCCTTCAAGGTATCCTCAGCAACGGACTGAGCCCCCGGTACGATCAGCGATGGCGCGTCATTCACGGCGTTAATGGTGATCGTGAACTGCTGCGAAGATGTGTTATCGCTCGGTGCCACGTTCGCGCCAGTGTCCTCCGCCTCGACATTCACAATCGCTACGCCGTTCCGATTGCTCGCTGGCGAATACGAAAGCGTTCCATTCGCGGCAACGGTTGGCTGTACTGCGAAGAGGCTGTTGTTGTCATTCGTCGTATTGAAGCTGATGGACTGTCCAGCTTCATCGTTGGCACTTGCCGGACCAGGACGGATGCTCGACACAAAACCAAACACGGTCTGATTGCTCGCATCCTCGGTGATTTGCCGGTTCGCACCAAGAGTAAACTCAGGGGGATCATTGACGGAATTCACCGAAATGTTCAAGGTGTGTATCGCTGACTCGTTGTCGTGGGGAGACGTTCCCGCACCGGTATCCCGCAAACGAACCGTCACCGTGGCAGTTCCCCATTTATTCGGCGACGTCTGGAAGAGGAGATCGCCCGTCAACGGATCGACAAGCGGTGCCGTCGTAAACGTTAGTCCGCCAGTAAACCCGATTGGATTCGCAATAAACGACAAAGCTTGCGAGTTCTCGTCGGTTGCAATGGCTGGCCCAGGTCGAATACCAGTCGCCCAATCCGTGATGCGGACTAGTCCCGCATCCTCGTCCACCACAACATCTGAACCTGGAGTGAATTCAGGCGCGTCGTTGATTGGGTTGACCGTAATCGAGAACGTCTCAGTCGGTGAAATATTAACATCTGGTGGCGAGCCAGGCCCTCCGTCGCGAAGCGTCACGGTAACGGTTGCGGTACCGTTCGTGTCCGGTGTCGCTAGATAGGTCAATTGGCCTAAAGTGCTGGGCGCGGTGCTTATCGTTGGGGGAATGTCAAAGGATAAATTGCCTGTCGTGACGACGTTCACAACAAAGTCAAGCATTTGAGTCGACTCGTCGCTGGCCTGAACTGGTCCAGGTGCAATGTTCGAAGCCCAAATCGGAACTGTCTGTAATCCGCTGTCTTCATTTGTCGATTGGTTAGGACCTTTAATGAACTGAGGCGCATCGTTGACAGGACTGACCATCAATATCACGGTCTGGGCTGCTGAAGTATTGTCGTTTGGCGAGACACCATTCCCCGAATCCGTAGCAACGATTGTTAGCACGGCTTGCCCTACCGCATTGGGAGCTGGCGTGTACGTCAATGTGCCACTACTGGAAACGGTCGGTTGGCCCGATGCCAAGAAGAGGGACGTATTATTGTTCGACGTCATGAACGAAACGATTTGTCCCGCCTCGTCAAGAGCCGTTGTAGGCCCAGGACGAATTCCGCTGGTCCAAGCAATGATCGTTTGTGAACCGCTATCTTCCAACACGGTGATGGGCTGCCCAATCGTGAACTCTGGTTCATCGTTCAGCGGATTGACCGTTACCATCACCGTCGCTTCCGTACTGAGCAGGTTGTCTGGATTCGTTCCGTCGTCGCTAACTCGGAACGTGAACGAGTCCGTCCCGTTGAAATTAGCGGAAGGCGTATAGCTAACATTCCCGTTCGCGATATCCGCCGTGTTAAGCGTGCCGTTGGCAGGTGTCATTGCAATTTCGTACGACAGCGATTGAGTCTCGTTCGGGTCACCGTCATCGCCAGTCAGCGCAACGACAACCGCTAGATCTTCATTGGTGATGACCGTTTGCGGATTTGCGATAGGCCGGTCATTGACAGCCGAAACGTCGATATCAACGGTCGCAGGAACGCTGAATCGGCCCGCTGGATTACCAGCTAACGCATCGTCTTGAACCACAAACGTGAACGCATCCGCGCCGTTGAAGTTCAAGTCGGGCGTGTAGATCAACTGCCCAATAACTTCGCCAGTCGATGCATTAACCCCGCTGAGCGTTCCGTTCGCGGTACGCGTGAAGTTATTTGCTGGCCCCAACTCCACAAAGAATCGAAGAGCCTGCTCGACGCCCGGATCGCCGTCATCAGCGGTCAATGCAATCGCCGTTGCACTGTCTTCCGGAGTCGTGACCGTTTTATCGAGAGCCACCGGTGGCGCGTTAATCGGTTCAACAGTAATCGTGATCGTTAGATCTTCAGATAATGGATCACCAACGCCGTTCGTCTCTCCGTCATCCGTCGCTCGCACAACAATCGTTGTCGAGCCATTAAAGCCAGCATCCGGTGAATAGACCACCGTAGCTTCCGTTCCCGAGGTCGGTGTGATTGAACCCAACGATCCTTCACTCGGGCCGCTTATCAGAGTGAACGTCAGTGTCTGTGCTGCTTCGTTGTCTCCGGTGCTTCCTCCAAGCGTCAAGGTCGTCACATGATCTTCACAGGTGCTTACGCCTTGTGTAAGGTCGGCACCCAGCATGAGCGTGCCCGGGAACGGTTGGCAAATCGTAGACGTTGTCGTGGATGCAAGGATAACTTCCGGCACCGGAGCGTCGTTAACTTCCGAGACATTAATCTCGACGGTCGCCGGTGCAACGCTCGTTTCGGCCGGCGTGCCGTCATCGGTTACGTTGAAAGTAAAGCTATCCGGTCCAATTGGCGAATTCGCATCATTGTTGAAGTTTAGTTCCGGTTGGTACTCCACGACGCGATTCACCGAAGTGACTCGCCCCACAACGCCCGTCACCGAACCATCGACATCAACACCACTGAGGAATGTACCGTGTGCTGGGAACTCGGCGATCGTGAAGACCAATGCCTGCATCTCGGTCGTCAGTATGTTGCCGTCATCGTCGCCGGCAAGCGTAATCATGACCGAAGTGTCTTCTGTGGTCGCGAGGGCATCGACGCCGATCTGATTCGTACCTGTCGGCGGATCATTTACGGAGGCAACATCCAACGTCAACGTGAATGGCGTACTCGCTTGCTGGAATGGAGCACCGGCCGAACCGTCGTCGCGAACCGTGAAGACAATTTCCCCGAATCCGGCAAAGTTCACGTTCGGTGTATAGATGAATTGTCCAGTTCCAAGGTCACCGGTATTCGAAGTGATACCGGTGATCGCTCCGTTCGCATTGCTTTGGTCAAAGTTCTCGAATGTCAGGCGCTGCTTCTCCAGCGGCAGTGGATCACCATCGTCACCTCGCAGCGTAACGACGATCGCTTGATCCTCGCACAGGCTGATCGTTTCGTTGAATCCATCCAGCGGTGTCATGTCGCTAATCGATACCACACATGTGGCGTTCGGCGTCACCAACGTAGCGTCGGCAACTCCTGTCGCGATCGGAACATCGTTCCCGGGCGCGACGACCACTTGAATCGTTCGCTCCGCGAACAGACCACCCTGATCAGTGGCTCGTACGGTTAGATTGACCGTGCCGTTCTGATCGGGCTGGTACTCCAATCGGAGCGTCTGGCCGTCGATGTCGATTGATGGAATCAGAATTGGCTCGTCACTGACCAATCGTAGATCTTGAAAGTCAAAGTCAAATGACACGACACCTGAACCGCTTAATCGCAAGATCGCTCCGTCCAGCGCATCACTTGTCGCAATGACGCCAAAATTAGCCGTCGCGATTTGAGCCGCAAAGCGATCCATGATTTCGGTGGTTGTTGAACTGCTGTCGAACACCACGGGCAAGTTTCCAGGAGCGACAGATCCGTTCGAGTCCAACTCGAAAGTTCGCGATGACAGACCATCGGCAGTCGCAATCGTGATCGTCGCGTCATCCGGCAACGCGGTACCATCTTTTCGAAGTTGGAGTCCGTTCGCAGTTCCAATCGTAAGGTCGGCGAAACCAGCTCCTAGCGCAATGTTGCTGCTTCCGCTCAGTCGAACAAGTGTTGGCTCCAACGGATCAACCGTTGCAACGACACCAAACGAGGCCAGCGTTATAGCCTGAGCAAGAATCCCGGCGATTTGCTCTGGCGTTCGCGTCGTATCGAAAACTACTTGGGTATTTCCAAACGTGAAGATACCGTCTGAAGTGAACTCGAATGTCGTTGGCACGCCGAATGTTGGCGTGATCGTCACGGTCCCTGCCTCGGTAAAGTTGAGGCCGTCCTGAACGACTCGCAAAGTCGCATCAGTCGTTTCAACAACACCATCGAAGACCGATCCGAAAGAGATCGACCCTTCGCCACCAAACCGGACAACGGCGTCGTTGGTGCTTCCCACGACTGCACCGATGCCATAATTCTCAAGCGGTTGATCTGCAATTCGATTGATCTCGGCGATCAGCGAGCCTGCCAGATCGGCTCGCGTGGAAGAAACGTCAAACGGGACGGCAACATTCCCGGCGGCTGCAAAACCGTCGTTATCAAACTCAAACGTCCGCGACTCGAGATTGTTTGCGGCAACCACCGTGACCGTCCCGCCATCTTCGAGAGTGCCACCGTCCTGCAGAACCTCTAAAGAAAGGCCGGTACTAACCGTAACCCCTGTAAAGACTGGACCGAGAATGACTGAGCCTTCGCCGGTTAGAAGAATGCTGGCTCCTCCGGTGCTGACAGTCAGCCCGTAGTCTTGTGATTCGATCTGGCTCGCAAGTGAAACGCCAATTTCGGCAGCCGTCGAGGCGAGCGTGAACGGAACAGAAACGTTGCCGCTAGTGACGATTCCGTCGTTATCGAACTCGAAGGTTCGAGAATCCACTCCATCCGCGGCGAAAATCGTGATGGTGTCCCCATCGCGCATGGACATCCCGTCCTGCTCGACCGACAGCACCCGTGTGCCGACGGCGAACGTCAAGAAGTCTCCGTTCCCGTCGTTCAAATTAATATCGTCGAATGCTGGCGGGTTGAGGAGATCAGCAACTGTATCAGCTCCGTCTTCGACAGCTGTAAAGTCCACAAGAACAGTTTGATTCGCGACTGGTGCCGAGTTGTTAAGGACTCGCACTTTGTAATCTTCAACTTCGCCATCAACTGCCAGACCGGTCGGCAGCAAGCTGCCGGCGCTACTCAGCCGGAAACGAGCGTAGGTGTCTCCCAGCGGCGAGTTACTCGGCAATACTTGAGGAACGGTCACCGACAGCGAGTTCTCGCCGGCTTGGACGATGGCGTTCTGAATGACTTGCTCACCAGGATCGTTCCAATCCCCGTCATGATTAAAGTCAAACCACGCATCGAGGAAACCGTTTCCGTTCGACGTGACCGTAATCGGAGTCGACTGGCCTGGGACCAAAATACCGTCGAATCTCACCCCATCTTCGTCTGCGACTTGCAGCAGAACGACTCCGTTGCCGAGATCTGACGCAGCAAGTGTCGGGACGGAACTGTCGATCGCTCCGCTAAGTGCGGCACCGACTGAATTGGCATCGTCGCCCGACGCGAATGGGATTTGTATTCGGCCTTCGACGAATCGGCCATTGCGATTAAACTCGAAGGTCCAACTTCGGTTCCCGTCACTCATCATGAATTGTTGACCATCGGCGATCCCGCCTGCAGTTCCGGTCAACTCGAAGTGTGGCACGTCGGCAGGTGTACGCGGGATAATACTCGGCGTTAAGATTGCGTCATCGCCTGTGGATAGATCCACAACACCGTTTCCAATACTAACTGGCACAACCGGCTTATCTGGGGTACCAAGAACGTTGGGAGCAAGTGTCGCATTTTTAATCGCGGCCTCAAGCTTCGCGGCGATATCGTCCGCACTGTCACCCAGTGCGACGTCCACCGCTCGAGCGCCAACTGAAACACCATTGCCTCCCAGATCAAATTCAAAGACCACTGGCGAATGTACTCGATCGTCAAACGTAAACGCATCTCCATCGCTCACCGCCGTCGTTTGCTGAATACTTCCATTCGTTCCCGTTGCATCAACCCGGACGCGCGAGACCGGCTGTAGATCAATGGTTCCATTTCCAAGATCGACCGGTGTAATCCCAGTCAAACGCCCTGCCGCGATCTCCGTTTGGAGAGACGTCAGCACGAGGTCAACCAAATTTTGCGTCGACAACGAAGCATTGAAACTCAGTAAGATGCCGCTGAACGCTCCATCATCTGCAAACTCGAACCGCGAAACCGGGTTAATTCCATCGTTGATGGTGAAGAACTGGCTATCCGTGATCCCGACTCCACCATTCGCGGGCATCTGTAGCCGTGCGACGGAAGGAATCTCGATTGCCAAGCCAGCTCCAGTCGTCTGTAAAGACACGGGTGCCAGATTCGCATGTGCGAGTGAACTCGTGGACAGATCGAGCGAATCGCTTCGATGGTGAGCCAGAGTGACCGTGTGATCGTTCGGGGCTAGCGGTGTCAAACCGGTCAATTGCGATTGCTGGCTTTCGACGATCGAGCGAATTGCCTCGATTACCTCGGCGTCTGTCGAGCTACTCGAGATACTGATCGACACATTGCCAGCGGTAACCGCCGCACCATCGACACTCACCTCGAAGACGACCGCGGGGTTAAGTCCGTCGTCGATAATGAACGACTCGCCGGAAGCCAGCGATCGATCAACGGCCAGTGTCGCGGCACCCGAGACATCAATCGTGTGCCCCTCTCCAAGACCCGAGAAAGTAACGATCCCGGCATTGGCGACACCCGACAATTCGGTAACGGCTGCGATGACGACCGCTGCGACGGCATCGGCATCTTCGGACCCAGTCAAATTGATTGGAACGACTCCCGATGGAACGCCGCTCGCATTCTTGTCAAACTCATAGATTCTGTTCAGCCCAACACCGTCTGACACAACAAACTGGTCACCGTCTGAAATTGAGGCGGCATCGCTAACGACCAGCCGCAGAGGCAGAATCAATTGTCGCAACGGTTCGCCGGTAAGCGTGAAGCTGCTGTTTGCCACTCCAATATTCAAACCAGAAGTCCCGCCCAGGGCGACCAAACCGTTACCAAGGCTTGAAGGCCGCAGCGCCAAAGACGACTGCTGTCCTTCGACTGCAGTAACGATCTTATCTGCGATCTCATCCGCCGTATCTGTAATGCCATAGCCTATTTGGCTCGAATTGGCAGCAGTACCCAGTACAAACGTGAACGTGACGAACGATCGACCACGACGCCCGATCGTGAACGACTCGCCGGGCGTGAGTGCCGCACCACCTGCCGCTGGAACCTGCACGGAAAACGGCGGAAGCCCAAGCAAACTGATGTTTGAATCCAACAGCTGAATCGAATGGTCCGACTCATCGCCGTCAGCGGCAAGCGTCTGCTGACCATCCAGTTCGGCGTCGATACCGCTGCCAAGCTGCAACGAGTTTTCCCCGATCACATGGCGAGCGCCGTTGCTATCGAACAACGTTGGATAGTTACCCGAACCAGCAAATGGATCGGGGGCGTCTCCAAAGTCAAGCCCGACACCAGGCAACAGGATGGTAAAGACCGTCTCGTCTGTCGACTGATTTCCTTTCAACGAGTTACCAGCCAAATCCTTTACCGCGCTGAGGAAGAAATTATCAATCCCGTTGATCGCAGCAAAACCACTAACAAAATTGGCAGGTTGGCCGTTTACGTCCGAGATATCCACGAACACGGTAGAACCGCCGCGCAAGCTTGCATCGACACCTTCCACCCGACTCGACGCTCCGTTGACCCCTGCGATTATCGCGGCAGCCACTTCGGCTTCGGTGAACGTTGTTCTAACTTCGATTCCAATTGCACCGCCAGCGAAACCATCAATCGTCAGGCTGCTATTTGAAACGTCTGTGAGATGACGGGTCGAGTCGCCAAGCTCGACGCGACCGCTGCCGGGGTTGGGGAGCGTCGGATTGACGCCAATGTTCGCCCCAGCGATGGCGGCTTGCATCGCATTAGACACAGTTTCAACAAACGAACCATCGACAAAGGTAATCGCCACATTCGAGCCGGCGATACCATTCGGCGTCCCGCTGACGGGGCTAAGGTCTTCAAACTCAAATGTGACCGTTCTAGTACCGTCGTTGATCGTAAACGAATCGCCGTCGACTAAGCTTGTCAGTAGATTCTGTGCCGTCAGACCATTCGTAAACAACACCACATCGACCGGTGCGTTGAGTGCAATCACTCCACTCCCCCGATCGACAGGCGCGAGTCCGAGATTGAAGCGAATATTCGCGGCGCTTAATGCGACCAAAATTGCGTCGACGGCATTCTGCTGCGTATCGCCAGGATTAAGTGCGACAACGAAATTATCTGGCAACATGTCGCCATTGAGGTCGTCGAATACACCATCTTTGTCGATCTCAAATACGGCAGTGACGAATCCGTTTGAGATCGTGAACGTGTCGCGATCAGCAAAGGCAAGGGCGCCTTCCGGACGGACTTGAATTCCAGGCTGAGAAGGGAGAATCAACGTCGTCGAAGGACTGACCCCAGGCTCACCCTCGACCGTAAAGCTGGATGGCTGCGAGACCCGCAACTGGTGAATACCCGGAACGCCTCCCAGATTTATCTCTCCTGCACCCGCATTCTTCGGAGCCAACCCGATATCTACTTCGACGATCTTGTCGGTTATCCTTTGTGCCAAATCGAGATGCGTGTCACTGGCCGAGAATTCGACGACAAAGTTGCGAGACGTCGTACTGAAATTTGTATCGCCAAGGACATTGAATTCGATCGTCGTTGCCGTCGCATTCTCTCGCAACGTGATGACCTCGCCATCGCGAACGCCGCCGCTCACGACCTGCCGCGTCAAGATTGTGCCGCTGACATCGATTGTGTGATTTGGTTGAGCGTCGAGCCGGATTACACCATTTCCGACGGGAATGGCGGCCATCGCCAAAGTATCACCGTTTGGATCGGCAGTTGTGTTCAGGAAGCCGGCGATGGTGTTGGCGATCGCGTCGGCAGAATCGAGCGGCCCGAACGGAATCACGACGCTTCCGGCGACCGTCGACGCCAGACCATCATTACTTAGCTCAAAGATAAAGGTCTGTGCCCCATTGCTGACCGTGAACGTCTCATTGTCCATGATCGCGGCGGCGCCGGCTTCTGGAACAGTGATCCCAACTGGTACTTGCCCGATCGTAGCAACAAGCCCTGAACTCGCCACATTGAAGATGTGATCCGTGATTCCACTCAATTCAATAATCCCGCTGCCCACGTGGAACGCATTCAAACCGAGCTGAAATCCATTCGACAGTGGGAGCGACAACGCATTCGCCGTAGCCGTAGCGATTGTCTCTCGCGAATCAGAATTTGCAAACAAAATCGCATTCGCTGGAAGTACCGCATTAGTTACGAGTACCTGATCTAGATGTGCGGCGGCTGTCGTTCCGTTCACACCACGTTGCACAGTAAAGCTTGCGGCGTTACCACCAGATGGGAAGATTTGAGTGACTCGTAGCTGCTCGCCTTCAATTCGAATATCGAACGGAGCATTTGCCGGGAAAGCGGATTGGTCGACGACTGTGATCATGGTATCGGTCGAAGCAATGAACCCGGCAGTGCGAGAGGCTTGTTCGTATTCGAAAACGGAAAGTTGACCAGCATGATCAACGAAGAATGTTTCGCCATCTTGGACCGCGGGTGTTCCCAGCTGCGGGCCTTGGGGGACTCGCAAGACGGTCTTCGCAACGGTCGATGTCAGCGCGGAAGAGCCGACGTCCACACGGTGAGCGTCGGTTGCTCCGACGTGGACCAGTCCGCTGCCTAAATTTCGTGGCAAAAGCGGAATTGATAGAACTTCTGGTTGGATGGCGAGCGGTTGGCCTTGAGCATCCAACGCCGGCAAATGTGCGTTCGCGAGAGCACTCACGATCGCATCGGCGATTTCGTCGGCAGTACCACCCGCTGGGAACGCGATACGGCGAGCATTCCCGGACCAATTATTATTCTGATCGAACTCAAAAATCACTGGCGTGTTGATGCCCAGCGAACCGTCGTTGATCGTAAACTGCTGACCATCGACGATTCCGTTGGCGCTCGCGCCACTCGCCGGAACCTGCAAGCCGAGTGTCTTGGCGACTGTCAGACTGAAGCCCTTGTCAAATTCAAAAGTAGCGGTGTCGCCCAAGTCGTTGGTAATCTTAAACGCCGATGTATCATCGAGATCACGGCCACCCGCAGCGTCGATGACAAAACGATCGCGATTATTAACGCTGATTTCGTAAACTTTGTCATTGGGCCAGATACCGGAGAGCGGCGTCAAGACAATGGTGTTACTTGTCGTGTTGAAGCGGTAGGTGTAATCGATCCCTTCGCGGAGGAAGACACCGTTTTGGAACAGAGTTATCGCTGGCCCTGTGACGTCGAGTTGCAGTCCTTCTTCGCCGATCGGAACGATGCGACCCTCCAGCGTCTCGTCATTTACCCCAATACCAGGAAACGGGTCAGCCGCTTCAAAGCCGTCTACAATTTGCAATGAAAAGTTGGAGTAGACTCCCGAGTCCAGTTGAACAATCGACAAAGATGGATCGATGTCGATGCCCTGCGAATCGTTGTCTTGCGGATTCACAAGCGTCACGGAGGGTCCGACGAAGTCCGCTCGATCAAGGGCACCACGATCTTTGAACACCTGACCACCGAATCCTTGCGGAGTCGACTGCTCTGGGTCATCAACACGCAGCTGTCCCGTCCCGTCGATATCAGGAGCCAAGACCGGGGATAGGGCTAGTCCCACGGCGTCCTTAATTGACTCGAATTCGTTGCGCTCGATGAGAGAATCGATCGCACTATCGATGGCAAAAGAAAAAGGGGCCGGCAGGAAATCGCCAGCAGCAGCGTTAACGAATAGCGGTTCGCTACCGGCCAAGGATTCATTAAAGTCCTGCACCGTCAGAGGTAGATTCGAATCTTGTGTCTCATTGTTTTGATAGAGCGTTCCACCAACTACCAGACCACCGATGGCTCCGACATCGTCGGCCGGTCCGCGACTGTCTGCGATGAATTGCGCCTGTTGAATTCCGACCTGTGTGTTTGCGACGATGTTATTTAGGAGAGTTGGAGTCGCTTGTTCAGACACGAGAATGCCGCGTTCCACTAACAAATCGTCAATATTATTGAACGGCGTGCCGGACGCGGAGCCAATTACACGGAACCCAGAGCCCGTTTCGGCAACGTCGACCGCGTTACGAATGACCACATAGCGTTCCGCATTCGTTCGCGGGGCTCCTGTGTCACGATCCGTCCCAAATCGATCCTGTGAGATCGAACCAAACGCTTCGGCGGTCACGCGTTGCAGCGGATTGGCAACGCCAAAGGCCCCATTTGGAAGATCCTGTCGATTACTAAGGCTGCCGGCGCCGTTTATCGAGGCAGCGAGATTGACCGCCACCTCCGGATGACGCGCGGCAGTACCAACCTGAACGGTTGCGACGTTGCCCGCAACATCCTCGATCGTCAATGTGCCAGATGCCGTGCTGACCCCCGGACTGCCCGTGTGTTGTAACTCGACGATAAACGTCCGCGGCGTTCGTACGTTAATCTCGATATCATAAATTCCCGTTGAACCGCCAGCGACACGATCTGCCAGACTTAACGGGCTGTATTGATCATTTCCAAAGCTACTAACCGCGGCGTAGTACGTGCCGTTTTCCGTAGCCGTGAAGTCGAGGAACGGATCATTTCCAACTCCCGCCTCCCCTGGTGCGGCTGCGTTGAAGTTAACGGCAAGTTCCTCGCCCACTGAATCAAAGAGGCGGAGGATCGCGTCCACACCGCTGCCGATCGTGTTTGCATCCACATCGATCGTGACACGGTCGCCGATATGCAACTCGAACTGATAGAAGTCGACGTCTTGCTCTGAGTTTTCACGAAAGTTAACAGAATCATCAATGCGGCCGGAGGCGATATAGCTCTCTGGCGTGCGCTGCGTTCCCTGTCGTGTATCGATCGCGTTAAAGAGCGTATCGTTCGGTTCGACATTCGCTTCTGGGAACGACGAGGCCGTACCGTTGTTACCGAAGATCGTGTTGTTAACGACCTTCGAGAACGGCTGGGGAGCGCGACCTAGAGCGCTTGGCCGGATGCTCGCGAAACCGCGACCTCCAATACTCGAAGCATGTTCTACATAAACAGCTGGATCATCGCCGGAAAATAGGATGCCCGACGAGGAAGATATTCGGCTCACACCAACGATCGCTTGCGCGACCAGAGTACTATCGTTGGAGACGAGGATACTATTATCAATCGCGTCCTTTACAGCAATTGCAACTTCCTGGGGCGTATACGCTGTGCTTCGCGGAACACAGGATGGATTGATGATCGGATGGCAAAAAGCATGGGGTGACGAGTCCCCTCTCATATAAAACACGGGAATATTACCGTCCCGCCAACCTTCGCCACCATTCACAACTCCACCAAGCGGATCGGGAATCCCGTTGATGTCTTCCCATTCGAACGTCACCGACTGTCCGAATGCGGTAACCGTGAACGTCGTTGCATCGATAATTGAGTCGCCGTCCAGGGTCGTCAATTCCCAGGGAACGGTGTCGCCGCTCACATGAATTCCCAGCAAACCTGGAGTATCAATCGTGTTGTTGACAATCGACACACCCGGAGTGAAGCCGCCGAGACTAGGGGTGTTGTTCTGTGCAACTAGATTGCGAGCCGGACCGGGAGACGGTTGCTGCAATCGGATCGGCGAGGGGATACCGTCGAATCCGATGAACGCGACCGCGTCGCGCTCGGTCGAAACTTGACCATCCCAGCCTCGTAGCCCCGCGTCGGCGACGATACCAGCCGTCTTCGGTTGCGTGATAGTGTTCGAATGAATCTTTACCTGCCCCTGCGGTCGGGCCAAATTCATATCGCCAAAGCCTGTGTGACGAATGTTCTGAATGCCGGTTGGCGGCAAGACGAACTGCGTATCCGCAAGACTGTTCGCCTCGATGAAGACCGCGCTATCGCCAGCCGTATCGCCAACATCCGAAACTACGATCTTAATGGAATGAACGCCTGCGAGAAGCGGCAGCGACGCTGTCATCTTGCGAGTGAGCCCGTCATATCCTAGCTCGCTCAGGAATTCTCCATTTTCTTGAGGATCGTTATTGACGTAGAAAGTCGGATTCTGTCCCGTCGCACCCGACGAATCGAAGGGGTTGCCGGAATTCACGGTTGCTACGGATACGGGATCAGTCGTACCAGGTACGAGAGCGATGTTCTGGCCATCGACAAAGATCGCGAGGACATCTGTGAAGTCCGTGCCAACCTGCTCGTTGTATTCCTCGGATGCAAAAACGAAGTTGAGATTCAATGTGCCGTTAACATCGAGACCGATGCCATCGACCATGCGGAAGTCGAACTCCAACGACGTTGTGTCTTCCGTCACCGGACCGGTCATGGGATCGAGTCCGAATTCGGCGTCCAGGTCTTGGTCTCCGGCAAGCGAGGCGCGGCCAACGAGAGTATCAGTGGCGTTCGGTCCATCGGCGGATCGTGCATCTCCCGTCGAGAGAATGATACCGCGTTCCATTTCGAAGATCGGCAAACCGCCAGTAAACAAGCCAGCCGATGTCGCGCCGCCGGTAAACTTCGGAGTACCTTCCAGTGCGATCCCATTGCCAGCGATGACATCGCGGAGCAGATTCGCGTCGTTCGTGACGTCCGTGATGGAGAACGGATCTGGCTGGGCGACGATCGCGCCACCAAAGAGATCGATGCGGCTGGACGTACTGACCGTCCCGCTCTCTTCTCCGTCTGAGGATGCCGCCGTGATGTCTAGGCGCGATTGCACTTGAGGACTGTTGACGGCATCACGAATTCGACGAGCAATAACATGATCGAGATCTGGTAAAAACATTCCGAGCGTCGAATCGAACGACTTGAATCGAATTTCGACGTTACCCGCTGCGACGCCGTTGCCCAATTCTGGATCTTCATACTCAAAGACAACTTCGTTCACGCCATCGTTAATCGCGAATGTCTGGCCATCAACGACCAGCGACCCATCGAGTGCAACCAACGTGGTCTGTTCCGCCAGTCGATCATTGGTGTCCAAGGTTGAAGACAGGATGAGGCTCACGTTGGAATTCGTAATCGTCCGGCCGAATGGTGAAGTCGGTCGAATCTCCAATTGATAATCACCAACCAGAACTTCGCCTGGCGGAGTATTGACTTGCGTGAACGTCGATATGTTGGCGGGGAATTGCCGCGCCGAGGGCGGCGGGAACGTCACCATTTCGCCACGTTCGGCAAAACCGATGATGAGGTCATCAATATAAACGCCTTCGCTCAGCGCGGCGCTGCCGTCTTCGTACTCGAAACGCAGTTGCAGGTTTTCCTTTTCCGCGAAGGCTCCCAGATCCAAACGCATCTGCCGCCAGACATCGTTACTAGTCTGGGGAATGTTAATGAGGTTCTGCCCTGACACCTCGGTCGAGTTGCTGGACGCAATCAGCGTCGGTGTCGCCGAGCCATCGTCCACATAGACCCGGAAAGCGTCACTGGATGCGCTGTTGTTTAAGTAATAATTAAAATACAGGTTCGGTAAATCTTGTGCGGAGTAGCCGGCCAAGCTGAACGGATTGGAGACCAGTTGGCCCATGGCACCTTGCGGCACAGTGGCTGCTGCATCCTCGCCAAAGTAGAAGCTGCGGTCACCGTTGCCCGTGATACCGCCGCCTCCGACTGCGTGATCCTCTAGCGAAATATTGAGCGTATATCGTTGGCCCAGCAAGGGCGCATTGCCGGTGATACCACCCGGTGATCCGACGCTATCGAAGCGGCCGACGCCGACCACGTAAGTGCCGGGGCCTGGAAAGAACGTCACTAGATAGGCATCTGGAGTCCGCGATGCAATCGGCCCGTCGATACTCCCTCCGCCGCCAAGATTGGTGAAGGGATCCAGGTTTTCGAAAAAGCTCGGCACCCGCTGGCCCGTCGTTGGATCATAAACAAACAACTCCGAATCGAGACTGGAGGGATCGCCAGTGAAGGCATAGTCAATGTCGAACACACCAATCTCGCTTGTCCTCGCAACGGTGAACGAATAATAGTCAAACGTGCCGTCTCCCGTCCCTTGGATTGTGATGTGCGGCGAGGTGGTGGAGTTGTTCGTGGTCAGGAACCCGACGTCTGGATCAAAATTCAAGCTCCATGGGCCATTATCGATGTTCTGCGCGGTAAGCAGCGTATCGTTGGCCTCCACTTCGCGGAACGCGCCTGATGCCAGAAAACCGCGGCTACCGTCAAACGACGGATTGATTCCGTGTGTGATGTCGTCGGCTCGATTCTCGGTGACGTGCCATAGGTTATTTCCAGTGCCCACAAATGTGGGGTCCAATAACACTTCAACGACAGGTGCCTCCGCCGTCGTAAACGTACTCTCGGCAATGTGGTCCTCGGCGATCCGGCGAACTGAATTGACAGGCTCCAAGCGGGCTTCCGGGTTCTGTGCCAACACGCTGGGGATGCGACCGTTGGACGTTACGACTGTGAAGTACTTACCTTCGGGGAGTTCGACGGGACCGATAAAGGGGTCGTTCGGGCCCACGCTGCCGCGCGTCAAATCTGTCAAATCGCTCCCTGCCAACGGACCGGATCGATCCTCGGCGATATTGGAATCACCGCCGGCAAGTACCAACTCACCGTTGGCATCGAAGACCCACAGGCTGGAATTCAAACGCACCAACGCATCGGCGTAGTCGATATCAAAAGTTGTCGCCGAATGGGCCACATTTTGCGGGTTCGCGATGGAAGTGTATTGGACGTCAAACTCGTAGAAATCCACATCCGCAGCACTTGCCACGGAACCGGCAATGGAGACGGTCGCGCGATCCGCGGTCAGCAAGTTGCCTACGAATTGAGGACGCTGTCCGGGAATCGTGCCCGGCGGCGTGATGCTGTTATTATTGGCCAACACGCCGCTAGTTTCCTCATCCTCGGCTGCCTCGCCCAACAAGGGAGAATGTGCTGGAAGTCCGATGACTTCGACTCCGTTATTGGCATAGCGAATGTTCGCGAATCGAACGGTCGAACCAGGGAACTCATCCTTCTCTTGCGTCCGGACTTGGAATTGATAGACGCCGCTCGTCAGACCATCGTTGCTGCGAATTCGCACATGATACGTGTTCCGTGTGCCCGCGTTTCCGGGCAAGGCAAAACGCAAGCCAGCATCAAGCGGATTCCAGCTGTAGAAATCCTTTGGCAAGCCCGAGGCGTGTCTTGGGATATATGGCTCGGGCGATTTTTGTAACGGACTAACGAGATTTGGTTGCAACAGCGGCGAAATGAAATCGACGCCGTTGATCTCGGTCAATGTGTCGTTGGACCGAGCCAACACATTCCCGTTGGAATCGAGAACTTCGATAACCGAGTCGAGTGTGAACGCGGTGCGATCGATATCCAGCCAAAGTTCCGTCCCGGCAGCCGCATTGAAACCGTAGGTGTCAATATCTCCCGGCTCGTTCAAGAATCCATGAATCTCGAAGCCCATACGAAGATTGTCATCGCCACTCTGTTCGTTCGGAGCCAAGTCGCCCACGAACTGTGACGTATCCGTGGTCGCGTTTACTCCTGGAGCAACTGCATCGGGAGATTCAAATTCAGTGATGATCTCGACGTTGCGATCATTGCTGTGTTGGTCTAACAACACGCTGCGCCAATCGTTCGGACGAGGAATGGAATTGATCCCGTTATTGTTCGTATCCGTTTGAGGCGTGTCATCGGGTTGAACACCTGCGCCAACGGAATCGTCATGCAGAGATGTAATGACGACAGGGAAACCTGGCTGACCGATAATATGCAAAGATCCGCCAATTCGATCATCGATACCGATCGGGTTGCCGCTGGCCGTAAAACCAGCGCCGTTATATCGATTGCGGTTATCAATTCGGCCATCGTCAACGAGATTGAAGTTATTATTGAGCTGCCCTGCGCCGAGCAACTTCACAACGAGACTTTCCGTCGGGCTACTTTTTAATCGCAGCCCACCGTACGTGTGATGCTCGGGAATCACGACTTCGTCAAAGGACCACTTTCGTTGACCGTTACGAATGTCTTGCTGATCAAACTGATTTGTCAGGACGTGGACGATATCCGTGTCGTCCCAAATACTCTGTGTCGTCAGGATCTCGCCTCGAACAACCATGCTATTTAGGGCGTTGTTGTCAAGTTGGTTGCCGCGGACGAGCGGGCCAAAGTTATCACCGTAGCGAGTGACCCGATCGATTTCTCCGGTCGATCGCCCTCGATCGAGAAGATTATCGTGGATCAGCGAATTCGCATTGATCGTGATGACCGGCATCTGGAAGTTGGCGGCCGACTTCAACGGATCGTCGTACGACGTGTTATTGTCGCGGATTACGTTATCGACGATCACCGGTTGGGCGCCGCGAACAAAGATCGTGGCGGGCAGGTTGTAACCGCGTCCGAACCGATCGAGCGGGCCCTGACCTCCGATACCTTCCGCGTTGTTTTCGATGATGCTGTTTGTCAAACGCAAATCAGCTTGATGAACTTCGATAACATTGAATCCAGCGAACGTACCTTCGACTCGAGTGATACCGCCACCAAAGGAAATCACCGAATGATCGATACTGCCTGCGGAGAGGTGCCCGAGGAATATGCCGCCCCAATCACCAGGAGCCGGTGACGATTCCCCATTCGCTTGGTCATCATCGTCATTGGTATCAAACGTTCCGCCAGCACCGTACGTATCATCCAACCGAGACGTAAAGATTACCGGTAGTCCATCGGTTCCCTCTGCGAGGAATTGGGCGCCAAAGTTCGCCTCGAAGCGAGCACCCTCGAGTTTGACGACGCTGCCCGGATCGATCGCGAGACGTGCATGTGGTCGAGCACGGATCACTCCAATCGCACCCGGATCAAGCGTTCCGCCCAAAGCGAAACCATCGTCTGTATAAGTCGATGAAGATGCGTCCAATGCAGCAACCAAAGTATACGGGCTAATTCCTCCAACCGTACTTCGGTACAGCCTTCGCGACACAAACTCGCCCTTCACCGGCGGCAAACCGCTCAGCGCCACTCCGCCTTGAACTGGCGTTCCGCTAATCTGAACATCCGCCGTCGGATCGGATGCTGCTCCTTCGCGGCCCTGCGCATCGACGAAAACGACGCGATAGTTGTACGTTCCCTGTGCCAACGAGCCCCGTGATTGAGGCACCGATAGAACGGTGTCAACATCCGGTGGATCGCGTTGAAGGACAGCCGATTGTGAAATTCCGGTGTCGACGAATACCGTGTCGGATGCGTTTAGCTCCGCGACAAGCGTGTAGATGCCGCCCTGAGAGCTGTCCGTTCGATAGATACGGCGTTTGACAAAATCGCCCGTCGCCGGAGGTATCTGATTCAGCTGAATAGCGGTATTCGGCGCCGCTATCGTAACACTAGAAGTGGCACGCGAGGGGCGACCTTCGAAGCCATTAATATCAACAAACGTCACTTTGTAGTCATAGGTCGACGGCAACAGCGATCCGCCCGTTCGCGGCGTGAACGTGATCAACTCGACCGCAGGTCGCTCCAGGTCAAGGAATGGATCGCCGGAACTACCTTCGATGACAAGATTTTCGGAAAGAATATGCACGATGTCCGTATCATCGAATCGCGCCGGAACCATCAGCGACCGCAAGGTGTTGCCAGCCGGTGTGTCGAGTTGAATGAACAAGCCGTTCGTCGAGTTGTTCACCAACTTGTTGAACGAGAATTCCGGTCCAACGCGATCATAGTCCGACGTGAATTCACCCGCAGTTTGAAACTGTGGAGAGTGGAAATTGGTTTCCTCGAAGCTGTTCGGGGTCGCCGAAATCGCCGAGTCGGTGCTTTCCGTAATGAGATTGTACGTAATCGTCGGACGGGTTTGAATGATCTGAATCGGCTGGACAACTTGTTGAACGCCATCGATAACAACACCACCACCACCGCCGTACCGGATATCGGCATGATTGATGTAGTTCAAGAAGATGCCCTGATCTTCAAGATTATCGCGTGACTCGGCGCGATCGACATCTGATCGCAGTACGATTCCTCCCCAATCACCACGACCAGGTGTCGTCTGTGGCTGGTGCGTGTCACGACCGATTGATTCGTCGAACCATGACGTAAAGATCACGTTTCGATCGGGTGTTCCTAAAACCTGAATCGCCCCGCCACTTCGATCAACTGTCAGCGACGAACTGCCGACGCCAATCCGCGACCGACGCATCTTGAAGATCGAACCAGGATCGATCATCACCGTTACACCGCGAGGGACAGACATCTCAGTGCCGTCTTCGAGGAATTGTCCAGCAAGCGCCCCGGCACCAATTTCATATGCAAAATTGTCGTCGATCGAGTCGATGTCGCTGTCTACTCCACCATTTCCCACGATCCGAACAATGTCGCTCGGCTGGGCAGAAGCGAAGGCATTCGGCACGCTGGCTTTCGCAATACTGTTAAACGGTCGTGCGATTGAACCATCGGCATTCGGACCTGCAAGCTTGTCGACAAATAGCGTCCGACCGGCGACGTCGATGCCAACAAAACCGTTACTAAGCGAGATGGCTCGTTCGCTCGCTGATTGCCCATCGGCGCCGCCCAGAATGACCTGATTTCCAGATGGCGTCGCCACCATCGTCGTCCCGAATCCATTGAGCGCGTCGGTGATCTTTGTGGCGAGTTGTGTCGCGAGCGATGCTGCGCTAGTCGTCGGTGTGAACTTAATCCGAACATTTCCCGGTTGGACGGTCGGGCTGCTGTCTGGGGAACTATCAAACTCGAACCGACGCACTAAGCCTTGATTGTTCGTCAGGGTCAAGACTTGGCCATCGACATAGTCGACACCGGTCCCCGTGATGGTCAACACGCGATTCAGCGGTTGTGTTTGAAACCAGAAATCATAGACGCCACCCGGCGCTCCGTCAGCATCGCCGTCGAGCTTGGTCGGTGTGCCATCCGCATCGCGAATCGCGTCTTCCGCATCGACTTGCGAACGGAAGTTCAATCGCAAGTCGTATTTCCCTTGCGAAGTGCCGCCAAATCCGGTGTCGCCGATCGTTGGGTCAAAATCCGAATTTCCGCTTGCCGAAACGCCGATGTAATAGACGCCCGCGGCGAGTTCCAACTCGATATACGAGTCGCTACTGAAGTAATCGTCGTTCCGCGCAATCAGCTCGCGCGTCCCATCTGGATTCTCGCGATACAACGACATCACGGTATTCAGCAGACTGGAGTTCGGCAGTCGCTCGGCGAATGTCTCCGCAGTGACAAGACCGAGAAGACCAGGGTCGAGATCGACTTGGAATCGGTAAAGATCGACGTCTACTCCGTCAGGTCGATACAACTGCTGACCGTGGAGGATGTCGGCATTGCCAGGAAAAATCGGCTCTGGGTCGGGGGCGTTGAAGTAAGGTGTGTTCTCCAACGTGAGCGGATCGAGCGGCGCTGTAAATCGGGCCATCAACTCAGTTGTCGGCAAATCGCTGGCTAAATCGAGCCCCAACATGCTTCCAATGCTAACCATCGTATTGAGGAACCAATCGCCGCCGAGATCCTCGTTCCACTGGACAGCACTGTCCATGACAAGCATGCCGTTGGCGAACAGAGGATCGATCCGGACACGAAAATCGTTCGCTATGAACTCGAGGACATCGGATCGCAGGGGATCGATGACATTCAAATCGCCAGTGACAATCGTCAGGCCATCACTCGCCGTTTCTAAGAACTGGACGCCGAGGTAGTTGCCCCAGAGTTGGAACGCTTCGCGGCCCCGGATCTTCTGCTGTTCGGTAATCGCATTGTTAAGGGGCACGTTCTGGGGGTCGACACCATAGAATTGCTGGAAGTTATAGAGCACGGTCGTGACACCTGGCGTCTCGTCGTGTCCGTTGTCACCGAATTGCGTGTTGATGTGCTCCTCGATGCCTTGGCCAACCTCGGCAGGGAAGTCGCGATGCCCAGGCTCGTCGTTCCCGCCCGGTAGGTCCAGCAAGTAGGGTCGAGCGCTGATTTCTGATGAGATAATTAAGCCTTGCGAGGTTGCCTCAAGAGCCGTCGCCTGCACATCGATCCGCACTTCACGATCGTTCGTTAGATAGATTCGATCTCCGAGCGCAACGGCTTCCACACGGAACGATGCACCGTTGATCGCGTCCACGATTTTCTGGGCGATCTGCTCGCCATCTTCTGACCCGTCCAGCGCAACTCGAATGGCGGTCGGATCGACCAAGTCAACCGGATTATCGCGATCAATTTCGAAGACGAGCGTGGCTCCTCGATCATCCCGAATCGCGATCGTCGAGGCGTCGGGCAGCATGCTGATGTCCGATGTCCGAACAACCAACACAGGGCCAGCGTCGAACTTCGCCTGAATCGTTTCCTGAAGACCAGCGATCGATCCGAGACCTTCGATCGACCGTTCGCCCGCAAAACTGATTTGGTTGCCACGAGCGGTTGCTGTCACACCAACGAGGTTCGCATTGACTGCCTGAGCGATCGATCGCGCCAGATTCGTAGCTGTGAACGAAACGTCCGGCACAAGCGAGATCGGAATCGCGCCCACAATCTCCGCACCTGGGAGGCCGGTCAACCCAACACCCACCGGTCCAGCCTGAATGACTGAGTGAAACGAAGTCCCTTGAACTTCGATTCGACCACTTCCTGATTGCAGCGTGACATTGTTAAGCGTGTTGTCGGTGATCTTGCTCTGAATCGCTGCAGTAATCACAGCCGTCAGCATCATCTGATCATCGCCTTGGGCGAAGACAATCGGGACGTTGGCTCCACTAACTCCATTGTTGACCGCGGTGTCTTCAAACTCAAAGACGACAACCGTCGGCGGATCCACTTGATTATCAAACCGGATTTCAAACGTGTCACCATCGGAAATTGCCGCGCCATCGCTCGGCACGCTGATAGTGAAACGCGTGAGCACTTCGTGCAAAAGACTTCCGCCCAGATGAATCTGGCCGTTACCAACATCCAAAGGTCGCATTCCCGGAAGCGAACCGTCATCGACCTTGCCTTGAATCGCAGCAACAATCGCGGCGGTCAACGTGGCTTGATCGTCCGTCACCATGAAGTCGATCTGGACAGTGCCTGGAGCTCCTACGAGACCATCAGGATTATCCACGTCCTCGAACTCGAAGACCGATTCCTGAGGCCCATTCGCAGGATCATTGAAGCGAATCTTGAATTGCTCGCCGTCGGCAACCTCAGCTCCCGATGACGGCACCGTCAGAAAGAAGCCCGAATCGAATTCAAACAGGTGACTCGTGCCACTTCCGTCGATGATCGAAAACGTATCAGCTGCGCCAACATCACCCCGGAATCCGTTGCCGCCCAACACTACTTCGACAACTTGGCCATTGTCGAATTTGTTTTGAAATCGTTCCAGTATCCCAGCGACCCCTAAACCGAGGTCAACGTAGCCATCGCCCTCCAGCCGTACTTGATTCCCCGCCACAGAGGCCGACGTCTCGAAGCTCGCACCATTGATGGCGTCTGCGATGACGTTCCCCATCTCGGCTTGCGACAAGGACGACGCGAACGGAATTCGAATTGAGGCCGAATCGTTGACGACCGGTGGTTCATTCGAGTCAAACTCAAACTTACGAGTCTGGCCTCCAGTGTCCGTGATATGGAAGAAGCCTCCATCTTCAAAGGCAGTTCCGCTGCCGGTGACGACCAACGCCGCTCCCAGATCGGTGTCGTCCGACAGATCTGTCGCCGTGTCAAAGCTGCTTCCAACACCCGTCAGTCGCAAAGGTGAGTAGTTGATCGAGCGATCGCCGAGCTTCGCTAGCGGATCGCCATCATTGATCGACGCGACGAGCAACTGGTTTGCGATCGGATGTGAATTGACTGCATCGATGATTTCTTCGGCCGTCGCCTCTTGTCCGAGTTGCGAGTTCAAATCAAGGAACACCGCATTTGCGACAACATTCACTCGCAATGCAGGCGCGCCTGCCAAGCGGTCACCAAGTGCTGTTTCCGAAACGAAGATGTCGATGTCCTGCTCGTCAGGCCGGACAGCGGTGAACTGCAGTACGACATCGTTATTCGAGTTGAAGTCCGACGAAACCGTAACGACGGGTGCTAAGTGCAGGGGAGCGAGCGGAGCCGCCTCGGTATTTCCGATTCGCAACCGAAACGTGCCAGACCCGATAATAGTACCCGTATTCGGATCTTCCAGCCTATCGAGGTTCTGGGCAAACGTCAGAACGACGCGGTCAGAGGCTGCGTCGTAAGCCACATCTGTAGGCTTGACGATGATATCGTCGGTGTTACGAACCGTATCGGCGGTAAAGATAAGCTGATAGAAGTCGGGATTCTCGGCAGAACGCGGCGTTGGATTCCCTAGGTCGTCGTTCTCAACGAACAAGTCGTCGTCATTGAAGTAAACCTCAATCTGATTTCGAGCTTGAGAAATAGCTCCTGTGTTCAAGCGGGTCGCGGGCTGCGGAACGACCGCCACCACTTGCGCACCAAGGTCCAGCGTGAACTCGACGGTGTCCTTCGTTAAGTCGCCATCGTTATCATTAATCGTCGCAACGAAGTTTTCATTTCGAAGATTCTTTAATGGTGCCGCTGAACCTGCCCCGAAGATCTCAACCCGGTACACATCATCAGGCAATGTCTCGGCAAATCGAACAACGACTTCATTCTCGTCAGGGGCGGCGGTCACACCGATAAACCCTGGCGTGATCAACTGGTCGTTTGAATTCCCAAAGATTCCATCAAGGCCGCTACGTGTGATGCGTATCGAGTCGAGAGTGGTTGCGTCGATCCGTTGATCTTCGTCGAACCTAATATTTAGCTCTCGAGGCGCGACACTGCGCACGTTGGCGGTTGGATCTTCGAACGAGAACAGAACGCTGTTGTTCGGCTGAATACCCGCAAGGCGCGGACCGGCCGCTAGCAAGCGACGGTCCTCCAGAGTCTCCAAGAGAAGCCGCCGTTGCGACATTCGCTCGTGCTCCGCCCTTCGCTTCAAGCGTGTGCGTTTCAAGCCGTATTGCGTTTCTTGAGAACGTCCAATCGTCATGAACAAACCCTCAGATTAGGGGAGCGCCCTAAGAGCGCGATTGATTGGCAGAGTTCAGTAAAAACAGATGCATTAACTAGACAATACCGCCGCCGAAAGGGGCCCTTTCAGGCCTCTCAATTGCGCTAAATCCGGTCATAGTACACAGTTTCCGTAGATTTCATCGATTATAGTTGGCGCTGAACCCATTGCAAGAAAATGGGAATCCACCACGATAAGCGGCGACATTCTTCCTAGATTAACATCTTAAAGATGGCCCGATCGATACATGACATATACCTTATATTAACTATTGCACATGTACACACGTACCTGTCCCTGGACGATCGAGGCAGCACTGATTGGACGCGTCAGGGCTTAGAGAGTTCCTTAGGCGACCGCCCGAAAGCAGAATGAGAGAAGACCGCATTCGCGGCAGACTGCCCCTCTTTGTCGTTAAAACGAAGCTCTTCGGAGGGGATTTGTGAGGCTCTATTCAACAGCTCACACAACAAAAAACCGGCTGTATCCCTTGTGGCGAATCAATTTCGCCAGTCGGAATACAGCCGGTTGGAGAACAGTGCTGAAACGACACCACTCGTACGGAGGATATTAACTTTGGCGAGCCTTAAGCCGCTTCTGGATGTCAGTCTCGAGAACTCCAAAGACGGCTTCATGACGCTGAACCGACATGTTCAAAGCGGCCAAAAGACGCTTCGCAGTATAGTAGTTAACAATAATCCGCTGCTTCACCTGAATCGGATCCTTCGGAACTCCTACTGGTTGTGGATTAAGGCCGAAATCGATAATCAGCTCTTCAGGCGAGCCGGTAACGCGGCAGAAGTTCGCGTAAAGTGAGATCGCCCCTGCATCTTCGACTTGAACCTGGACCATTTGTTGAGCTTGCTCGGCCTGCGCGGGCGCTGCGGCTTGCTCTTCAGCCTTCGGTGCTTCTTTGGCGGCTGCCTTTTCTGCTGCTTTTGCCATCAGTTTTGACTCCCAATCAGTGAAAACTATAGTCGTGAATCGGCGAATCCAACGTGGATTACGCCACGAAAAATGTGATCAACTCCAGTGACAGCCGACGATCGGACTCGGATTGCTCGATGACGGTGTCGACCAGAATTGTTTCAACCCTCTCAACAAGAACGATTCTGGGCTACCAGTCGAATCTGAACGTTCGAGCGAGGTAGCGGTACATGCGGCGACCAAGCGGTTGCCATCCGGTATAAATTCTGGCTTGTCCAGTCAAGCCAACGCGAAGCAAGTCTTCGTTGTTTTCCAGCGGAACGCGGGCCTGAAACGAAGTGCTGATAGGACGCAGCATGCCATTCGAGTCGGTCTTAGCGTTCAACTCGCCGCCACCTTGACTGGCCAGGCTGACAGGTGTGATTTCCATCGGGGTCAAGGCAACCATTTCGATCTGCCCATCGCTGGTCGTCCACCGAAAGGCGTCGAGTTTCATTTCGACCGACGGATAATCGTTGTGTTTCTGGTTGTACTGCAAGACGAGATCGATATCCGCTTGATCGATCACGAGGACAGCCTCAAATTTGTTGGCGTCGCCGATCTGACAGAATTGATCCGCTTCTCGCATGATCGCTCCACGATTCTTTGCGTGGAACGGAGACCCAGACCATCCAGGCAATCGCCCGTCATTGGTGTCACGATGCGGCTTCATTGGAGGCGGAAATACCGTTCCAGTTACTGGCGCGATGATTTCCAGCCGCCCGAGCTTTTCGGTTTCGTCGCTCAACTGCTTTTCGACGGTTTCGATCATGGCAGCAACAGCGGGGATCTGCATTGCGACGCGTCCATCGAGATAACGCTGTCGATGCAGATTCTTATACTGTTCTCGAAGTTGGCTCAATTCGCCGTTCAATTCTTCGACGTGAAGCAGCAAGTCGATATTATCCATTCGCGCCAGGACTTGGCCTTCAGCAACAAGATCGCCCGGCTTCACGGCAACCTCGCTCAATTGGCCGGGGACGCCCGGAAAGACCGATTCGGCCGCCATAGGCGAGACCTCGAACGTGCAGTTCACATGATATGGAAGCGGAATACAGAGGACCACGGTGATCGCGGTTGCGATCACGCCGACGGTCGCGATTAGACGAGGCTTCTTCACCTTACTCATACTCCCGGGTGCCATAAAGAATTTGATCAACTTCCACATCGGCTGCACGAGCAAGCCGAACAATCCAGCGACCGCGACCGCCTGGCCCAGTACCTTCAAGCCGTAGGGCTCGAGAATCTTGTTCAGGAAATACATGATCGAGAAGACCACGATCCAGCGGTATAAAACAGATGCGATCGTGAACATCCCGAACATCCAGCGTCGCTCTTGCGGTAAGAACGGGTTCTCTTGCTGCTCGATTCCCAAACAAGTTTGAAGCATAAATCGCTTCATCACTTCCGTCGCCTTCTGACGAAGGTTTGGAATCTCCAACAAATCCATGAGGATGTAGTAGCCGTCAAAACGGAGCAGAGGATTTCCGTTAAACAGCACAGTACTGACCGAGCAGATGAACATCACGCTCAAGGCCAAGTAGTTCAATAGCCCCGGTTCGCTAAACCACCAGATGAACGTCGCCATGGAAGCCAGGATCGCTTCAACGTAGATCCCCGCAGCACCGATGAACGCCCGGTGGTACTTGTTCGGAAGCATCCACGAGTCGGATACGTTCGCATAGAGGCAAGGGGTAAACACCAACAGCATCGCCCCGATCTCGTGGCATTCACCGCCGAAGTGCTTACAAGAGAACGCATGACCAAACTCATGCAGCACTTTGACCGCACCCATTGTCGCGCCGAGGTAGATCCAATTATGCGGCCCAAAGAATTCGTGGAACGTAGGCAGCCGAGCGCGAAACGTCTCGAACTCAACCGCAACGAGGCCCAACGCCGACAGCCCCATCATCACACAAAACATCATCGTAAATGGATGAAAGAACCAAGCGACATAAGGATAAGCTTTCGCGAGGAATCGCTCCGGGTCGATACCGCGGAAACGGAGTGCCAAGACGTTGGAAAACTTGCCGAGTAACTCTTTCTTCTTCTTCTCGTCGCGTCGCTTCTTCAACTGCTTGCCTTGTCCCATCGCTTCCGAAACGACGAGGCCGCTACGATGCAGCATTCCGACGAATTGTTGGAGATCTTGGAAGGTGATTTTCTGTGGAGTGAACTCCGTCTCGAAGCGTTCCTTGATGTCTTCCAAGCTCGACTGGCCATCGAGCATACAGAGAATTGCATACTCTTCTTCGTGAAAGCGGAAGTAGTTCAGCCCCACCGGTTCCTTGACCACCCAGTACGACCTTCCGTGGTAACGTTGCTGCTTCGACGTCAAGTCGGGCCGCATCCGCAACGTCAAAGGACGCGAGGTGCTGCTGATCAAACTGTCCGCGAGTGTGGCCATAGTTGAAAATTAGAGATGGAGTTTTGAGTTTCTATTGAGCAAGTGGTGCGGCTTACGCCGTCACCCTACATTGGCGTGACTCTACGGGAGGTCGATTCGCATCTCGGCTGACATGCCGGGACGGAGTACCCAATGCTTGCCTTTGGAAGCGCGGTTTTCGACTTCAGCCCAAACTCGGTAGTCGCCGCTAGCTTCGATGATCGGACTCGCAAAGCTGATCGTGCTCTTGAACTCTTCGGGCTCACGATTCGGACGACGGATGATCACCGTCACTTCGCGGCCTTCGACGTCCTCTGGCAAGTAGCGGTCCGCATCGACAAAGCCTTCAACACGCAGCGTGTCCATGCGAACGATTCGCGCCACGGGTTCGCCCGGGCTAACCCACTCGCCTGGTTTGCGATAGAGCTGAACCACGATGCCATCCAGAGGCGACACGATTCGATGTTTCTTTAGAATAATCTCGGCGACTGTCACCTGAGCCTGACTCCGATCAGCCGTTAGTCCTGCAACTTCGACATCTCGGTCTGCAACATCCTTCTCCATGGCGGATCGCATAACCGTCAGCTCTTGTCGGCGAACCTGCGTATCGGGAATCGCATTGGCAGAGCGTGAATTAATGTCAAGCGATTCTTCCAACTCGGCCTTCGCCACACCCTCCGTCGCAATCGCCGCTTTCACGTTAGATTGTGATTTGAGATGTTCGGCGATCGCCACTTGATGATCGAGAATTGCGGCATCGCGACGTGCGGCGGGATCTTCATCATCGAGCTTTCCGATCAGTTGACCGGCACTTACGATGAAACCCTCTTCCACCGTCAGCCCATCTTCTGTCTCCAGACGGAGGATGACTCCAGCCTGTTGAGCTGGGATCTGAAGATGGTCTTTGGCGGAAACGAGGCAATCAGATAGTGTCAGTCCTTTCGTTGCAACCGGCAACCGGTCGCTGCCTGTTTGCGCAGCCGCTGCCTGAGCAACCAATAGCACGGCGATGAATACGTTAAGTTTCGTCCGCATGGTTATCGACTCCTGTCAGTCTCGTTAAAGGCGTTGTCTATTCTCAATGAGATCTTGTGAACTAGAAGAGAATGTTGGCTTGCACCCATTCGAAGGCTTCGTGGAACCACGTGTAGCCGATCGCGGCACGTCCGCAGAGTACTTTGCCTCGAACGGTCGTTCCTGGTCGAGGATGGGTGATATCTGATTGATCGATCCCAACACGAATTCGGACGGTATGCCCTTCCTCGTCGTGCATTTGTGTGATGTCTTCAACGCCTGCGACGGTGCCCTCTCGCTCGACTCCGGGATCCGTGGCCAAGACATATTTAACTTCGAGGTCTTGTTTAAGGTCATGGCGAGCGACGTCAACTTTTCCGGAGCGAGTTTCCTTCATGAACAGTTCCAACTCCCATTCACCGGACGGATCGGCGATGGTCATTAAAACCTGGCCCGGTTCGACCGTTCGATTCATCATCGACTCTTCGATGTCCCAAGAGAGCATTACTTGACCGCTCATCGGTGCCCTGATTTTGAGCAATTCGTTTTTCTTGAGTAGTAATCCACGCTGCCTCTCAAGGCTTTCGATGCGAGCTTTCAATTCACGGATCTGGCCACCCAAACGAACCTTTTCGTCCTCCGTCAGATTCGTACTCCCTCTGCTAGACTTCGAGTCGATCGCCGAAAGCAACTGCTCGTGAGTCGTCTGAATTTGACCGAGAACTTCCTGCAGTTGGACCTCCAAGTCCGTATTCTGCAACGTCACGATCGGGTCGCCTGCTTCGACTGGATCCTGATCCTTGACATGTACCTTCGTCACGATTCCAGAAACGGCGACAAACACATCTTGCTTGACGGAAGGTTGCAAGGCCCCCTTCGCCTTCAAATAGAAGTCCTTCTTCACGAACGTAAGGATGCAAAATGTGAGCAATATCAAACCAGCGATTGTCAACGTTTTTGGCAGTGTCCGAGCCCGTACGACCCAAGCCGCCTTTCCTAAGGTCCGCCACAGCGGCATCAGGAATAGGTTGCTGTGATCCATCGAGTTCGTTAACGCAAGGGCACTGTGCTCGTAAACCAAATCCATGCGCGGGGCCACGATATTTCGAGGCAGCTCAGTTTCGATTTGTTCGATGATCAATGCGCCAATCACTTCACCTAGATTGTCCGTATCACGATTGACGTGCCCGGTCGAAGCCTGATGTCCCGCGTCAACGCTGACTGGCCGACGCAACGGCAGAACGGTCAGTGACTTGGCGTACGACTCGTCAACGTAGTGCTCGATTGCGTCTTCGATCTGCGGTGGTAAATCCTCGGTCGAGCCTTCGTACCAAAGTGGTTCACCGGTCGCGACAACTTTGGTTGCCAAGTTGCTCAGTGCCGCAACAATGTTCGATCGATTCTCCATCGTGTCTTGGCCACTGACCGCTTCGACGTAACACTTGCGGCCGCGATTGATAGCGACGCTGACTCGATCACACCCAATTAAACGCCGGCCTTCGTTCGCCACGGCGTAAGCCGTTTCGCGAAGTTCCAGGCTCTCGTGAATCTGTCGCGAGAACTGATCAGCCTGAGCCCAAAGTGAAGTCTTGTCGCTGAACTGTCGCAGCTTCTGGGTTTTCAGCCATTCGCCCGCCAACTCGGACATCTGCTCCATGAACCGCAGATAGCCACGTTGCGTTGCAGGGGGCGAATCCGGTCGCTGGAAAATCTCAATAATGCCTTCGACTTGACCATCGTTGCGGAGAGGCGAAAGGACAATCAAGTAACGTGTTGGATTGCCGCCAGCGTCCTCCTCGACAGAACCCGAGAGCGGCGGGAACAGGTTGCCTTCACCGCTGTTGATAACTTGGTTCAGTAACCGCAGATGCCGACTTGCATCGTCCGATGACGAATCGAGCAGCGTTTGACTGAGATTGATTTGATAGGCCAATTGGAGTCGACGCCCTTCCTCGACCAACCAGATGGCTCCGCCCACGGCAGCAAGTGCCGAGACGACTCGCTGCAGAAAGGCGGCATAGTACTCTTCGGCACCAATATCGCTTTTTGAGAGTTGCGAGATCTCACTCACCAAGCTGCGAATCTGCTGCTTGGTCTGCTCGATCGTTTCGGCATTGACAGACGACTGTTCAGAAGACATAGCTACCGTGATCCTGCCAGAGAAAAGTGACACAGAGGGAAATTGACCTGCTGCGGTGCGATAGACTTGCCCCACACCTCATGGATTCCACTGTATTTGTGCCGCGTGATGACACAACAATTTACGGACGATAGCTGCGAGTATTCTTGCGAAATCGCTGAGAATTTAGCGTTTCTGTCGATTATTCGAGCACCCACGTTCCGTTCCTCGAATTGACTTGCCACTTCAATCGCTACCGTTCATACTTAACGTATAACCATTAACTCATACTTTAAGTATAAACATGAATTGCGTCAAGGAATTTGTTTCACGGCTGGGAAACGATCCCCAAGAGTCCTCAGATCGCCAATTCCTCGACGGATTTCTCGAATCCCGGTTCAATGCGCAGTAGGAGCTACCGCATGAAGAGCAACCACCGCCATCGACCGCTCGGATTCGAACAACTCGAGCAAAAGGCCGCGCCCAGTTCGGTTCTGCTCGTGCTTCCGATGGGAGCAGCGGATGCGATGCTACCTGACGGAACAGCCAATCCCGTCTTGATACACTCGTCGGCAGCCAAACAACACCAGTACGGAACAGAGCAGTTGCTGCGTTTCATCGAAGAAAACACAACGTCGAACGAGCGGGTAAACCGTCCCGCGACGCCGCCGACGGCCGCAGAGTGCGAAGCCGCCGATGAGATGATGAGTAGGGTCGCAACAACTCAGAACGGATTGCTAATTCTCAGCTTTTAAGAGAGCGGAAGCGAATTATAGTGAGATCTATGGCAGACACCGCGATACTCAACGAACTACTCAACCGGATCGCTCCATCTCATCGGCAAGCGTTTCGGAGCGATTATGAAGCTATCCGCCAGCTGCCGGGCGCAGCGACGGACTTGCAGAAATTTTTGGACGACTTTTTGGAACACTGCCACCGGTTATACGCGGCGACGGCCGGAGCGATTTGGTTTCGGGGCCCCAATGATGGACCGCTGTCACTGAAATCGTCGGTTGGTTTCGAGCGACTTGGCATGAATAACGGGCATGAGCACGCTCATCTAGAACTCCTCGGCTATGCGATGTCGCAGAACAAAGCCTTCGTCGTTAAACCGTTTTCGGCTCCGGCATCCGATTCCGGAGTCGCTAATCCGACAGACTCGTTCGTCGTCGTCGCACCAATCGAGGACGGAGGGAAGCAACTTGGAATCGTCGAGTTGTACCTCGGGCCCACGCCGCGACGAGGCAAGACCGTTGACGAACGCAATTGTTACGCAATGTGGCTCGACCACCTTGTGCGTTATTTGTGCCAAGGCGTCGAGCTAAGATTCCTTGGCAGCGCAGCGCCGCTCCAGCCGGCGTTGGTAAATCTGGCGGCAACGAAAGCTGAAATCGAAGGTTACAAAGAAGCAATTCGCCGGTCGCTTGAAGTGACCTTGAACAATTATGTCGGGATGAGTTTCGGCTCTCTTCGAAACAACCAGACTTTCATGCGTGGAGTGCATGAACTGCTCGAAGAGAACGGGCTGCGAATCGCATGTGCGGAATGCGGCGCACCGTCAATCCTGCGTTGTCAGTCTGCGGGCAATTCAAAAACGGGCGTCTTTCTGTACGACCACTACCTCGAAACTGGTCGCACGTTTCACGGCGGCCCATCGACGTTTCCTCGCGTAAGATTGGTTCCCAAACCGCCGCGAAGGCGATCGGTGTAGGGAGCGAGGGCCAGAAGAGAGCTGTCGGAGGTCAGGACTGCTCAACTCTCTTATCCCTGCCTCAGTCCGGCGTATCTAGAAATGGATCTTGGCCCATCTCACGCTGCACCTTCTTTCGTTCCTTCTCGTGGTGAAGAAGAATCATTCGATCTCGGAAGTGATTCTTCTCAACCTTCCGCTGCGCCCGGCGCGGTAGGCGGGCATACTGATCGAGATTACCCCCGGCCTCACCAAGCTGCTTGATGCTCTTTGCCCGGTCAGGCCCGAGACCACTCAGCAAAATCTCGTCGTCGAGCGCGAGATACTGGCGCACGGTACCTGGATCGCCCTGCCGACCGCAACGACCAACTAGCTGCCGATCGATGCGAGCCGAGTCATGCAGCTCCGTGCAAATTACGTGCAACCCACCCAGTTCCGCAACGCCGTCGCCCAGCTTGATGTCCGTACCACGTCCGGCCATGTTCGTAGCGACCGTGATCTTGCCATTCTGTCCGGCCTGCGCCACGATGTCCGCTTCACGCTCAACTTCATTTGCGTTGAGAACCTGATGAACCAGTTCGGCCTCAGTCAACATCGACGAGAGCAGTTCAGACTTGTCGATCGAGCGAGTGCCGATCAGCACTGGTCGGCCCGCAGTGTTGACATCCTGGACTTCTCCAACGATGGCACGAAATTTCTCTTCCGTATCACGGAAGACGCGATCGGGCAGCACGGTCCGTTGGGGTGGTTTATTCGTTGGCATCGGGATAACACGCGTCCGATAGATTTTCAACACTTCGCGAGCTGAACTGCGCGCGGTACCGGTCATGCCAGCAAGATTCTGGTATCGCAAAAAGAGATCCTGCACCGTAATGCGCGCTGCTTGTCCGGTCGGAACCGTGACCTCGATCTCCTCTTTCGCTTCGAGAGCTTGATGGATCCCGTCGCGCCACTTGCGGCCTTCCGCCAAGCGCCCTGTGAACTCGTCAACGATTACGATTTCACCTTCTTGGACGACGTATTGCCGATCTAGATGGAAATCGCGATTTACCTTGATCGCTCGCTCTATGTATTGATACAGATCAATCAATCCGACTGAACGCAGAATGTCAGGTTGGGGCAGGGAGCGAACGAGTTGGCGTCCTTCAGCCGTCAGTTCAACTTTCTTCGTGTCGTCATCAACTTCGTGAGTAACTTCCTCCTCAAACTTGGGCGCATGCTTCGCACTCCACTTGTACGTCGCTTCGACTTGCTCGCGAATCTTGTCTCCCAGCGAACCGATGATCAACGGCGTTCGCGCCTCGTCGATCAAGATGCTATCTGCTTCGTCAACGAGACAGAAATACGACGAGCGTTGAACTGGCTTATCGCCCTCGCCTTCGAGACGATGTTCGCTCATCCCGCTCACAAAATCTTCCTGCCGGAATCCGAGCCGTCGCAACAACAAGCGGTCACGCAGAAAATCAAACCCGAATTCCTTCGCCGTGCCGTACGTGATGTCGCACGCGTAAGATTCACGGCGCTCATCGGGCGTATCTTTCGTTTGAATTACTCCGACTGATAGGCCGAGCAATTCGTACAACGGACGCATCCACTCTGCATCGCGAGCCGCCAGGTAATCGTTCACCGTCGCGAGGTGTGCCCCCTTGCCGGCCAGCGCATGCAGATAAAGTGGAAGCGTGGCGGTCAGGGTCTTACCCTCTCCGGTCTGCATCTCGGCAATTGAACCGTTCACCAGAGCGACACCGCCAAGGATTTGCACGTCAAAATGCCGCATATTCAATGCGCGTCGCCCCGCCTCGCGCACAATTGCGAATGCCTCGGGCATCACCAGTGCAACGCGTTCGCCACTCTTCAGCCGATAGCGGACCGAAAGGCTCCGCTTGCGCAGCTGCTGGTCGGTGTCATCCTTAACTATCGGCTCCAACGCGTTGACTTGATCGAGCATCTCGCTCCAGCGTGCCACGCGCCGTCGCACCGGCCCGCCCAGCCATGAAAGCATCTTCGCCGCGTTGCCACTAGGAATTCTGCTTGCCGTCATCTGTTGGTGCCTGCTGTCTGACGAAGTGGCTTGTCCAGTTGGCCCGTTGCGCCGTAGGCACAGGGTCCATCTCTAACGAGCGAACTTGGGAACGATTCGACCCCGCCAACCGGCAGGGAACAGTAGCAAGCAATCGGGATAACAGCCAAAAAGCCCGCTCTATATCTACCTTACCAACTCCAAAACTTTATGCGATGCATCTGGCAACGTGGGCTGCCAATCTATTCGAATGGCAGCCGAACGAATCCCCACAACCCGCAACTACCGCACTTTCACGGGTGCATTCAAACAACTGGGCGACCAAAGATAACTGGATAATCTACGTCCGATCTAACGCCTGTACCGATTTATCTTGAATTCCGGGAACTGACGGTCGATCACACTTTACGGCTAAGAAGGATTATTCCCCGCATGCGAGCTGTAACTATGAAATCAACATTTGCGATTCTGACTCTCTTCCTCGCGGCAACCGCACTTGCGCCGCGACAATCGTTTGGGCAATATGCCTGGGTGCCGGTCTATACCGATGCAGCAGCCACGGAGGCATACAACTCCGCCCCCGGCCAAACCGGCTACGCCACTTACGTCGGCGAAGACTCCGAGGAATTCGACGGCAAGGGCAAAGGCAGCGACGCCGGTTGCAAGGGCGATTGCGAGTGCCCACGCTGTCGACACGATAGTTGGGTGAACCGATCATTCTTCGGCGTCGAATACCTTCAATGGTGGAACAAAGGGCGAAGGCTGCCAGCGTTAGTAACTGGCGGTAATCCAACCGCGACAACTTTTGCCGCCGCTGGTGTTCTACCCGGTGCCCCAATACTCTTCGGTGGCGGCGATGTGGGCCAGGATCTTAAGGCTGGTGGTCGGTTGACCGGTGGCTTTTGGCTGGATGATTGTGAAACATCAGCGCTTGTCGTACGTGCCTACGGCACCGAGGGCGATCACTCGCAATTCAGTGCCAGTTCCGTCGGAAACCCAATTCTCGGCGTTCCCTTCGTCGATCAAAGTGCGGCCCTCGGCGGTCTAAACAATGCCTTGGTGCTGGCGTACGCTGGTGGATTGACACCCGGCATTGATGCTCAAGGAAGTGTTGGGGCAAAGGCCTCAAACGACATTTTCGGCGGCGAGATTTTTGGTCGAACGTTGCTTGATCAAGGTACAGACTACCGCATCGATCTACTTGGCGGATATCAGATGAGTCGGATCGATGATGACCTGGAATTGAATACGGCGTTACAACGATTCGATATCGGCGGCAACCCGACGTTCACCACAACCGACCTCTTCGACGTTGAAAACGAATATCACGCCGGAACGATCGGCTTAATGGGAGAGTTCTACAATGGGCCATTGACCGTCCACATGATGGGCAAGGTAGGCATTGGAAATATGAACCAGCGAGTTTCAATCTCCGGCAGTAACACGGTCAATGGTGTGCCGACCGGTGGTGGTCTCTTCGCTCAAGATCAAGCTGCAAACGGCGGCCCGACTTTTAACATCGGAAACTATCAGCGAGACCTACTCGTTTGGTCGCCAGAAGCCAGTATCAAGGCAACGTATTGTGTTTCGGATTGCTTGTCGGTCACGGTCGGCTACTCGCTTCTGTACTGGACGCGCGTGGCGCTGGCCGGGGACCAGGTCGATACGAATGTCAACCGAGACGTGCTGTTCGACGGACCGTACTTGGCGGGCGGCGGGCCGAATCCAGAGTTCACCTTCAACGACACAGATTTCTGGGTGCAAACGATCGACATCGGCCTTTTACTTAGCTTCTAGTAGGCAGCCGACCAGTCCACGAACCAACGCAGCTCGCAACTAGATCGTTGGGAAAAACAAAGAGCCAGCTCTCAGCGAGGGCTGGCTCTTTTTCGTTGTTAAGATTCAGACGTAGCGACTACAGCCCGCCACTTGCGAAGAGTGCATCAACTCCAGAGGCGTAAGTGGCTCCATCTTTCGTGGCATCAGCTTTGGTCTCGTCATCGCTCTCGCCTTCTGGATTTGCCCCATTGGTGACAGTTCCCAGCAACGACGATCCGCCGATGATTCGATAGACGCGATCCGAACCGGTGCCGCGGTAACTCAACGTGCCAGACTGGGTCGATACATTCGCGGTGCGGTCTTCGCCAGCTTGACTATCAAAGACAGTCAACACACCGGAATTACCGTCCTGTCCGGGCGTGAAGCGGGCGTTACCATAACGCGTCATGTCCCAACCGGAGCCGAGGAACATCGACCATTCTTGAGCACCCTGCATGCCGAATAGAATTCCCGAATTATTCGGTGCCTCTTCGGACAAGGAGAATAATCTCCATACATCCGCGAACTCGGGAACAAAGCCGGCTTCAGAGAAGTTGAGCGCTCCGCTTCTGACGATGACGTTTCCGTTAACATCCAGGTCGATCGTCGCCTGATCGCTGTCGCCCTGTCCATTTTGAATGAAGACGGGCTGTTCCTGAGTGATCGTGTATGGTTGACCCTCGGCGTTGGGCCGAAGATTAAGGAACGAGTAATTGCCTAGCGCGTTTGTGGTGACTGTTATGCTGACGTTGTTACCCTGGAAGTCGGTACCGGTGAGTGTTACATCAACGCCTTCAATCGCCGGTTCGTTGCTATCCTTCTGTCCGTCGGCATTGTCGTCGACGAACACTCGTCCAATGATATCGACGGGCACGAAGTCAAGGACTTCAACATCCACTGTGGCCGACGCCGTCAGCTGATTGCCGCTGCCGGTGTTGGCCAAGTCATTCACGACTGCCGTAAGAGGATTGCTACTACTCGGCGTGCCGGATCTGAAGTCGAGACCACTGGCCAACGCGTTGTTAATGTTCGATACCGACCCCGTAATGCGGATGCCGTTGCTGCCGCCTGGATTCGGCGTTACCGTCACGCCCGAGGTACTGCCGATCGTTAATGTGCCATCGGCAATCGTCAAATCAACCTGAACATCTTCGGTGCCGGCATCAATATCGTTAATTGAGAACGGAGCTGGATCGGATGAGAAGCGATTATCGAAATCCGTAAAGAACGATTGCTTGCCTGGCACGACCAAGGTGGGGGCATCGTTGATGGGGCTGATCGTGATGTTCACGGTGTCGTTGTCGGAGAGCGCAGTCGCACCGGTATTGCCATTGTCATTGGTGTTGATCACCAGTGAATCATCCCCAAAGAAGTCGTCTTGCGGCGTGTAAGTCAGACCACCCAGCGTGTTGTTGACTTGCGAGACCGTACCATCAATCGTGAGTTGGCCACTACTGTTGCCTTGCACTCCGCCGGTATTGGTCACGTTCAGCGTGCCGCTGTTGACCGTCAACGTGACAGTGACGTCTCCCGTGCCGGCGTCGATATCGCTAATGGTCAAGGCATTGGAACTGCTGAATGCCAAGACGTTGTCTTCGCTACCGGTAACGGTCGGCGAGGTGCTGATCGGCGAACCGCCCAAGGAGTTGACCGGTCCATCATTAATCGGCTGGATCTCAATCGTGATGGTGCCGGAATCGCTCGTGTCTCCAGTGCTGCTTGGCGCTGGATCCTGGACGATCGTGTAGGTAAAGGTCTCGGTGCCAAAGAAATCGACGTTCGACGGTGGTGTGTAAGTGAAGTTGCCGTTGCTGAAACTTAGACTTCCACCCTGATTGTTCGTCCCGTCAACAATCCCGCCACTAACGTTCAATGTCGCCCCTGGATCCATGAGATCGTTGCTTAACGGATTGGGACTCAGCACGAATGATCCGGTCCCTTCATCCGCGTGGTATGTATCCGAGGCAGCAAACGGAACTTGTGGCGGAGCAACGGTCAGCGACACTGTGTCCGTATCCGTCAGCGTCCCACCGCTACCCGTCGCACCGAGATCACTGGTCGTCATTGTGAGTGTGTCCGTCCCGATGAATGTATCGATTGGATCGTAAAGCAAGCTATTGAGACTGGTGTTGAGATTGGAAATCGAGCCGGTCGCAGTCAGCGACGTCGAGTTGTTTCCGCTAACCTGCAGACCGCTGGTCGTGCCTAATGAAACGGTGCCTTGGCCAACGCTCAGAGTCACCTCCAGCGTGCTGGCGTCAACGTCGGAAACCTGAAACTCGTTCGATGTAAAAGCGAGGGTTTCCGTATTAAACAAACTCGCTGGTCCGGGGAAGGTGTTAACTGGCGGGTCATTAATCGGATTGATCGTGATGTTGACCGTATGGCTATCCGACGAGTTTGAGTCACTGGCGCTAATAGAGATCGTGTCCGATGCGGTGGAATTGGACAGTGGCGTGTAGGTCACGCTGTTAAGTGTGTTCGTGACTTGGCTCGGCGTTCCCGAGAAGGATGTCTGACTTAGCGCGCCATTTGCTGTCAGTGTGACGCTAATGTTATTACTGTCGGAATCGACAATCGAGAACCCACTAAGAGCGAGTGTCGTATCTTCATTAGTAGAAGTGGCTGTCGGACCCGAGATCACGGGGGCGTCGTCGACTGGGTTGACGGTCACGGTCACAGTCGCGCTGGCAGTGGTCGAACCGTTTGTGATCGTGTAGTTGAAGGTGTCCGTGCCGTTAAAGTTGGTAGCCGGGGTGTAATTGAACCCATTGTTGCCAGACTGTGCCACAGTGCCGCCGTTTGCGGAAGTGGTGGGAATGGGATTCGTGATCGTCGGTCCGCTGCCAGTGCTGATACTGTCATTGGCCAAGACGTTGATGAAAATCGGCCCAGCGTTTTCATTAACGCTGCCCGAGTCGGCCTCTGCTGTGATATCGCTCACAACCGATAAGGTCAAAGGCATAAAGCCAATGTCAGCGGTACTGACCGCATTGTCGAGTCCGAATACGAGCACGTCATGATCTGGTGCCTGGTCTGCTGGATTGCCAATAAACATCGCCGATCCGCCAGCCAGTGCCGTGAACTGCACTTCAACGAGAACTTCAGGTGTACCGTCACCTGGAGTTTGATTGGACGTGAACGCACCAAGTTCGTCAATGATCGCGTTCGGGCCGCTGAGGGTCCCATGTCCGCCACTATGTCCACTCGAAAACTTCGGGAACGCAAACGTGAACCATCGCGTTGCTTCACTTCGAGCGACCAGCGCGTCACGATCTTGCTGCGTCGTCGTAGGTTCATCTACCTGCAGCTGTGCGAGAGTCGGCACCAGCAACTCGTCACTCGTATTGAAAACGGTGACTGTCGGTGTCGTCGTTCCGGACGCCGCACTCGTCAATTGAACCTCGGAGGGAACGAGCTTGTTCACGTCCGTCCCTGCAAACTGCCCCCCAAACTTCACTTCAAAGTTGAGCGAGAATCCACCGTTGACAGTACCACCGGTCAATGGCACGACTTCGATATCGCCAGGATTAACGCCCGGCAAGCCCAACAATGCGTTCTGCACTGCACCGGCATTGTTCAGTGCAACAGAGTTCGCATCCGTGACAAAGAAAGTATCTGTAACTTTGATTTCCTTGAGAAGCTCAATGGGTGCCGTGGCGTTACCGTTAAGACTCAATCGGAATGAGACCGTTGGATTACCTCTCTGTGCGTTAAGCGCACTTGGAATTGCAGAGAGCTGAACGGTCTGTGACTCGCGTTCATTGACCCCAACGAGGCTCTCGTTGTAATCCAAATCAAAGTAGGCAGCAAAGAGACCTTGTGCGCTCGCTCGCGTATCTTCGACGAGCGTCTGGAAGACGAACGTCTGGCCGACGCTCACGGTCGTGATTGGATCGCCCGCTACGTTAGTGGCTTGATGGCTGAATGTGACGACATTACCCGCTTCACCCTCGGCGAGGTCGTTGATGACATTCAGAACATCTAATGGGCTGACAAAACCGTCACCATTGACGTCCGGCTTCATTACCGAATTCCCGGGAGCACCGTCACCTTCCGCGAGTCCCGATGCACCGTTGATATGGTTGATCACAACCAGTGCGTCGAGCGGCGAAACTGCCTCGTCCTGATTGGTATCCGTCGGATGTTGGTAGTTATGGAACGCGTTGATGTCGACGGCCAACAACCGGCGATCTTCCAATGGCTCTGCCATTAGACGCCGACGTTGTTGACGCTTGCGCGAGTTTTGTAACATCTTGGCCCAATTACCACTGAATCGGCGACTTAGCTTGTTCATATGTTTGCTCATTTTTCCTACAAATAAACCTATCGCTTTTGAGGTTTGAGGCAGAAAACCTGTACGTGACAGCCGTCGCCGGCGAACTCCTCGATCACTAAACAACCACTATTACCAGTCGTGTAGTGACCTTTAATGAGAAGGGGGCTCAAAGACGGAGGTAAAACTAGTTCCCGCAGAGTTAAAGTCCAGAGTAGTCAGGAATTCTGACGTTTGCAAATAATTTGCGACTTACGGAACAAATCCGTCTCAAACAACCTATTTACCCCATTAACAAACGACTGTGATGGTCGCCTCTGCCACAGGAACACACCGACGCAAGCCACCTAGCATACCCATTCCAACACAAATATCCAATGGAATCCGAACGGAATTGTGGCGGATTGGTGGGTCGATCTCGGCTAGGAAGAGCTGTCCCTAGAACACCTCGATCGAGTCTGCCGGTTATATCGGCTGGTACGGCGAGTCAAGAAAAAGCATCCCAACGGGGTGCTATATCTTCCGCGAGCGTCTCTAGCAAGCCACGCAACTCATCTTCCGCAGAGTCTCCGGAAAGGGGGCGATCGGCTCTTGGACGTGTTGTCAAACCGGACGCCTCAGGATACGCGCGCTCGAACTTCGAGAGTACGGCGACTTGCTCGGGCAATTCCGTAATTGCATCAGGAGCGCTAACCACGCTGCTCGCCATCACATCCATTGCAATAAGTGGAGTTCTCGCCGGTGAGTCGAAAGCGAGGACCGGTGCATCGACCGCTTTCGAACCAAGCTCGCCTTCGCCCGAGATCGCACTCAAAATGAGCCGATTAATGACTAAAAGTGCATCGATCGGGGAAACGACGCCATCGCCATTGACGTCCAGAAACGCTGTGATCACGCCGTCACCGAGTTCATGAGCACCCAACGTGTTCAGTACATTGATGATGATCAGCGCATCGAGTGGCGAGTCGTCTCCGTCGCCATTAACGTCCGTTGGCTGGACTGGGTTCTGCCAAGAGGCAGCTACTTGAACAGTTATCGTGGCCGTACTCGTGCGACCTAGACTGTCGGCAATGGTGTAAGTGAATGAATCTTGCCCAAGGAATCCGGCGACCGGTTGGTAGTCGATAACGCCATTCGCCTGAATCGAAACTGCGGCACCACTCACCGTCTCGCCAACGGATTGGATCGTCAAAGCCCCATTGCGAACTCCAAGTGTGATGTCACGGTAGCGGATGTCTTCTTCTGGGACGGCTTCGGCGGGATCAAGGTACGCAACGTCGGCAACCGGGCTGTTCGAAGCATGTTGGGCGTCAAGCGTAACGTTCCATCGAATATCACGCTCGTTATCCAACGCGTTCAAGTGATTGACCAAGGCGCCTTCCGCAACCGTGAATGAATCGTCAATCGCTCGCGGTCCTTTCACATTAAAGGCGGCTGTGAACAACTCCAACTCGTCGCCTCCGAGTGCCTGGAAATCTCCTTGAAATGCGCCAATATCGTTCAATTTACCCTCCGGCAACAATTCACCTCCAATGCCATTTTGATAGGCTGAACTGAATTCGATCTCGAGCCCCAGAGGGCCATCCGTTGATGTTGCAGGCGTGATATCGTCGACATCGTAGGCGATATCCAAGTACACCGCACCGAGCCCCAACTGAGCGTCGCTTGCGGATCTCAAATCTTGCACCAACGTGCGAACGATCAACACTTCATCGGCCACAACCTCGCCTATCGGCTCGCCATTTTCGCCAACGGCCTCCAATCGGATACTCACTGGACGCGGCACAACCTCGATCTCGACGGTCGCGGCGAGAGATTCGAGTTGACCATCCGTCACTCTGTAAGTGAAGCTATCAAGCCCAAGAAAACCTTCGTCGGGAGCGTAGGTGAACGAGCCGTCAGCAGCCAACTGCAACGTCCCGTTCGATGTGTCGTTTAGGAGCGAGGCTTCTAGCGCATCATGATCGACATCTGTATCGTTCGCTGCAACGCCGACATTCGCGCCCACCGTCAAGACCCGATTCTCGCGTGCTCGATAGGTGTCACTTGCTGCCACAGGCGCATCGTTGACGGGCAATACGTTGACAGACACTTCAACGGGCGATCCTCCGTCGAGCGTGTATGTAAATGTCTCGACCCCATTGAAGTTTCGAGCCGGTTCGTAGAGAAGCGATGTCCCGCTGGCGTCGATCGAAACAGTGCCGCCGGCGCTGGTCGAACTGACGGCGGAAATTGCGGCTCCGCTTCCCGTCGAGATTTCGATGGTCGCATTGCCATATCGAATCTCATCGTACGGAACTGATTGCACGGGATCATAGAACAGCGCGTCCGACACCGGCAACTCGTCAGCCGGATCAGAACGGAAAGTGGTCATCCCAGAATTCGGAATATCGTTATTGAGTACCGGCAGCGCGGCTTCACCATCTTCGAAGAGCTCGAACGTATCGGATTCGCCTCGCGAAGGAGCGGCTTGGAAACGGGCCGAAAAGAGTAAAGATTCGCTCGTTCCAAGCGGTGTTGTACCCGTTTGAAACGCACCGATCTCATTAAAGAGCCCGGGAACAGCGGCGTCACCGCGGACACCGTTTTGATAGTTCTGTCCAAACTCGATCACGGGACCAACCGGGCTAACTTGCGTTTGAACAGGATGGACACCAGTTCGCTCATAGAGCAGGTCGAAGTACGTCGCATAAACGCCACGGTTCGCGCCTTCGCCTCGAATATCCTGAACGAATGCCTGTAGTAGAAACTCTTGTCCGGCGGCCACCGTCGAGATCACGTTTCCTTGCAAGTCGGTCGCGGCCAGTCGAATGCCGAGCGCGTCATCGCCGGACGTGTTCGGTTGCACATGAACTGTCACTTCTGCGGTACTTGATCCGGCGGGTCCCGAGATCGTGTAATGGAATTGCTCGCTGCCCCCGAATCCAGCCGCCGGCGTGTAGCTCACACTCCGTCCGTCCGGCGTGATCGCGACTTCTCCAATCAACCCAGAATCATCGACTGACACAACACTTAACGTGCCGCTACCGAAATTGACATCGTTTTCCAGAACAGCGAACACCTGAGCCGAACCACCGAATTGCAGTTCGTACGTGTCGTCAACAGCCACAACCGCCGGCAAGACGGTAAGAGCCACTCGACCAAAGCGAATGTCTTCAAGCGCGACGGCGGCGTCGATGTCGTACAACAGCGTTTCGCTATTGGGGACATCATCGGCTGGATCAGCTTCGAAAATCACACGGCCCGGGGACGTAGCTTGGAACGGGATCTGAAACACTTCGAATCCGCCGCCACCGAGCGGCGTGGAACCTGCAAACGCTCCCACTTCGTCGATCTCGCCTGGCTCGGAAACGTCGCCGCGCTGACCGTTGGCATAGCTGGAACCGTAAGTTATTGGCCCGGTAACGTCGGCGGCACCGGACGTGTAGATGACATCTAAATAGGCTGCGAATACACCCGCTGGAACATCGCGGAGATCTGCGGCAGAGACGTGTAAAACGAAGTCGTCGCCAACTGTGACCGCCGAAACCGGGTTCCCCGCCGAGTCCGTGATCTCCAAGTCGTAAGCAACACGATCTTCCTGCGAGACAACTCGCTGGACTTCGACGGTGACGTTCGTCGAATCCTGCTCACCACCAGCCGCAACCGTATAGGTGAATTGATCTGTCCCAACGAAGCCTCGATCCGGCGTATAGACAAGCAAACTACCGTTATTCGCGATTGTGACGTCGCCGTGTGCGGTCGCGGCATCGACACCAGTGATAACCAGTGGGCTGCCGGTCGTATTCTTATCGTTTTCCAAGACCGCGAAGAGATTCTCCGTGCTATTCTCATTCACAGCTTGTGTATCGGCGATGGCGTCAACCGTCGCTTCAGGCAAGGGAGCCAATATCTGGAGCGATAGACCTCCGTACCTAACAAGATCCGTTGAAACCGGATCATCACGGTCGAAGAGCAGAATGTCGTGCGCTGGTGATTCGTCCGCAGCGTTCGACGAAAACTGAACTTCGCCCACTTGTGTCGCGACGAGCCGGATACCCGCCAATGGCTGCGTGCTTGGCCCGGGTGGATTCGTACTCGCGGCGAAAGTGCCCAATTCATCGACCACTCCATTCAACACTTCACCAGAGCGTCCATTGCCAAATCCGCTTCCGTAAACGAGCGGTGTGTTTCCCGCCGCAGTAAAAAAACTCGACGGATACAACAAGTCAAGATAAGCCCCGAAAACTCCGGAACCGTTCGGGCGCAGATCTTCGACGGACGCGAGCAGGACGAACTCTTCGCCTTGATGGAGTTCGGACAGCGGCTGAAACGTCTCAGGATTCACAGCATCCAACGTTACCGCGAGCAACGAGTCTTCGCCTTCACCTTCCGCGAAGTCAAATATTGCCAAGTCGCTCGCCAACATGGCTCGTTCCTGGAGTGATTCCATCTGTAACGCGCGACGTCTGGAAAATACTCGGGGCCGCGCGTACCGAGAGATTGGTCGGCTGTGTCGCCGATTCGGCTTGGGCTTGCTCATAACAGGGCGCTCTCCTCCTGGAACCACACCCGACAGGGTAGTGGCCGTTACGATGTTCCTAGTTGCATTGGCGTTGCGTGGACAAGCATTCAGTACGAACGCCAAGCCTGGCCCGCGTCGAAGCTATTTTATGCAAGATCAAAATCCGATGCCACGAATTGGAGCCAGAAAATCTGATTCGAAATAAGAATCCAGAAAGAGCGCGTGGAGAGAGGGAGGCAAGTCCGTTAGCGATGCGCTAACCCAACGATTCCTAAGTGCCCCAAATTGCCGCGACTTCGTCGGCAAACGCGTCGATCGCATCGTCCAACGGCGACCCTGCCAGCAATTCTTCTTGGCTCGCGGTCTCGACCGTTGAAGGCTCTCGGCTGATATCGGTCAGTTCAGTGAGTACCGCTTCCGAAAAGAAGGACTTGAGGACCGTCGGTCCGTCCAAGGAGTGGATGTCCGCCAACTGAATCGGGCGATGGCCAACGGCGCTATTCTCGCTTTGGCCGATGGGCGAAACAAACTCACCCTCAGCGGCTGCTTCGGGCGAACCGACGATAACCACAGCGGACTCACCCCCGCCCATCGCTTCCCCTTCGGAAAGTGACGCTTCGATCGAGTTAATTACCTGAAGTACATCGATCGGTGCAGCGTGCCCATCGCCGTCGACGTCAATGAACGGCGGTGTCGCATCTGACACCGTCAGAGTTCTCGAGCCTCTGGCGTTGAGATCGTTGATGACCTGCAGAGCATCGATCGGTGAAACGACGCCGTCGTTGTTCACGTCGAACCGGTTTGATTGATTTTGCCAAGGGCTAACGAACGCTACGAAACCAAAGTCGGCAGTCGCCGATGGAGAGTTCGCTGACAGAGCAACGGTCTGGGTGGTAGGAGATGTCGCTTGCGAACCAGCCAGAGATTCCACTTGCACCATGTAGGTTCCCACGTCCAACGACGGAAGCGAGTAGGCACCGAATTCATCCGTCATCGTGCTCGCCTGAGGACCAAACCGTAGGTTGTCTAATCGCACACCTGTGTCGGCATGGCCACCAGCAATTGCGTATGCGATGTCAGCCGTTGGGCGGCTGAGCGTCATGGTCTCAATTTGCCCAGACGCAAGTGCATTCGTCGTGTAACGAGCGAGGAGGTTATTGTTCGCGTCGTAGATCGCAAGGCGTCCATAGTCGTCGTTGTTGTTGCTTAAGGCGTCGATGCTCACCGTACTCGCTGGTGAAGCAATATCGATACGCAGTTGCCTCGTACGCGAAGTCCACTCCGTTTGGTAGATGCTGCATGCACCGCCGCTACCAGTGAAACTACACGCGCTGAAGGCTTGGCTTCCAGTCGAACTCTGTCCGACCGATCTGGCGTAGACCGTCCCGCCGGAAGTCGCTGTTCCGATCGCCGTCAGCGTTGCATCAGGACTCACGTTCCCGATCACCGCATTCGCCGCGTAGTCATCGGGCTCGATGCCCTTTTGTAGGCTGAGTGCCTGGCCCGACGCATCAACCAAGCGCACAGTTCGTCCGGCAAGACCGCCCTCGCCTGATTCGATCTGCCCATCGCTGTTTTCGTCACCAAACACGAAACCGGTGATACCAGTTTGTGGCACCGAAGCGGGGCGGGTTAGATCTGCTAAAAAGACCGGCGAGGTTACGCCTGTCACTGCATCGATCGTTCGGATCTCAACTTGATTCGCGGTCGAAGGCACTGCGAAATTGACGTCTAATGTCGCCACATACGTATCGGGAGTTGCTGCGGTCTGCCAGCCTTGCTCGTCGATCTGATATTCGACACGGCTGATTCGGTTGATCGTTATATCGTTCTGCAAACTTTCAGTGGGCAGTGAAGAAGAACGCGGATTCAAATTCGGAAGCGTCTGAACGGAAGACTCGCCAACGAACCGATACGTCCCGGTCACGGGATCGTAGGAACCTGTGCCTTCGAGCGTATGCGGAACATCTAGAACGTCGAAGATCCCGTCTCCATCCGAGTCGCGCCAGCCAAGCATTTCGAGCGACGAATCAGAACTTGTGTGCTGCTGGTAAGCGTCGCACAACAGACCACCGCCTTCGCCGCAAGAACCTCGGTCCATGATGCTGGGATTACGAACATAGCCTGGCGTCGGGTTGTTCCAAGCATTGGTATTTTGCGTATCGTAGTAACCGCGAGAGTCGGTATACCCAAGGCCTCCACCCTGATACTCGTCTAACGCCCAAAAGATGTGACCGGTCTCGTGAGTGATCGTGCTTGCCGGGCGGCTCGCCAACGTCACGAGAAACAGCCCGCCTGGGAATGCGAATGCTCGATCCAGCCCACCAGTTGCGAAGCGATGGTCAGCGTCGTTCTCGTCATTCACCACGAAGATCGTAAAGGCCCAGTTCGTGTCGTTGGCCTCGCGTTCCTCATTGTTGAAAGTCTTTATGTCGGTTGTGAACGAACCAGTTGTGTTAACCTCAGTGTTAAGAAGGTCGTAAACCCAGAACTGATAATCGGTGGAAGGTTGTGTAATGGGCTCGAACCGAGTCGAAACTGGCGAATCGGCGTGCGTAAAATCGATATTAAACGTCAACTGATGCTTGTCCGTGATTCCAGCAAGCGTATCAACCCACCATTGCAATCCGTCAGTAACCTTCTGCTTAACTGAATCGATACTCTGCTGGGTCCAATTCTCTTCCTGAGGCGTCCCGACCGTCGGGTTGTCAGCGCTCAGAACGCTGTTCGACTCCAAGAGTACAACAGAAACGTTGACGCTCCCGAGAAGAAACTCGGCCGTGTCGTTCGGCTGGGCTCCAAACGGCGTCGCTGACAGCGTGATTCGCTCTTCAAGAGGCTCGAAGCCGTTTAGCCGGTTAGAGTGTATCCGAGACCGGTTTCGCGCCTTGCGACGTGCAGACTTTCGAATAGATCGGGTTTGTCGCGGCATCGTCGCGTAACCTGTGTGTTCCGATAGCGTGAAGAGAAGAAGGCCTTACCGGATCTTAATCCGATTCGGAAAATCCCTCAACGAAATGACCGGAAACGGCGAGAAGTGTTACGCAAAGTGAATACGTAAATGCTGATTGTACGGGTCGTTACGGTTCCCGCAGTCGAGTTACACCCAGTCGCCAAAGATGTCGTCGACACCTGATTCCCAAGACGAATCGGGCGTCAAGTCATCCAACTCGTCAGCATCGCCACGCCCACGATCACTCGAATCGCTCTGGCCATCAACCGCTCCCGCGAAGGCATCAACACTTCCAAACACTTCGTTGCTGGCACTGACAAACTTCGCCTCGCGAATCGCTTGCCGAACTTGCGGCTGCGTTTCTTGCTGGTCATAGACTTCGATACGCTGATCGATCACGACATCTGTTGCGAACGACTCGGCAAGGTCGTCGGAAGTGTCACTTTGCGCGATGGGCAGAACGTCAATGCTCGCCTCACCTTCTGGCTGGAACGATGGGTCGTTCAATGCGTTGACAATCCGTAAGACATCAATCGGGGTCGCTGAACCATCTCCATTCGTGTCGACGCGGTGATCGTCTAGACCGGGCAGTGCAGGCAGCGGCCCAGTGCCATTGGCATTGATATAATTGATGACAATCAACGCATCCAATGGAACGACGAAATTACTTCGATCCACGTCCAATGGATTCTCTGGATTATGCCAAGGGTTCCCAACAATCGAAACTTGGTAATCTTCCACTTCACCGTCCGCGGCCGGACCGTTCGGACGAAGATTGCCAGATCCACTGAGGCGGAATCTCGCAAACGTGTCACCCGGCAATGCGTTGCCCGGCACATTCACGGTCAAGACCGTGTCTGCGGCACTCAACAATTGCGAAGCAAAGATTTGCTCGCCAGCGTCATTCCAGTCGCCATCTTGGTTAAAGTCAATCCAAGCATCAAGCTGGCCACTCGCCGACGCCATCACGGTGATCGTTCCACCGAAGCCGCCGGTCAATACGGTGTTGAATACGACACCGTTCTCGTCGTCCGAGCCATCGTTGTTATCACCATCGGCTAAATCGGTCGGCTGTCCGTCAAAGTCGACGTCGACGCCACTCCCTAAGAAGAAGTCACCAACCACTTCATGACGAGCCCCATCATCTGCCAACTGAGTCGGATAGGGAGCAGGAGCATCACCATAGTCAACACCGCTGCCAACGGCTACTGTGAACCTCGTAGTACCGTCTTCGCGATTCGGCTTCAGCGGATTTCCTGCAATATCAACGATGTCCGATCGCAGGAATGTCGCTAAGCCGGTTACATTAGAAATGCCTTCGATGTTGATATCCGGTCCCTGAACGGTCGCAATCGCATCCCGCAAACGATTGCTCGCCCCGGCCACATCGACCGCACCAGCAATTGATTGTGCCATCTCATCCGCACTGAAGATTGGTGTCCGCGACGGAACGCCTGCGGTGAACGAATTGCCGGCTTTGAACGGCACAGCGATCGAAGCGGCGATGCCGGGGGAACCCAGCTGAGTGAAGCTGCTATTGGTGACGTCCAACGTGTGCAACAAAGTGCCTCCCAAACGAACAACACCGTTGCCAGCGTTGCTCGGGGACAGCCCCACTCCACCGTTTCGGATCGCGATGGCAATGGCGTTCACGAGTTGGCCAGTGGTTGTTGAATCGTTGAAAGTGACGACAACACGCGGATGCGAATCTGGGTCATCCGGTGCGACGATGCCATCATTGTCTAGCTCGATCGTCAAGAAGTCCGTCCCGTCGCTGATCGTGAACTCTTCGCTGTCCATGATCGTTTCGAGATCCAGCTCACCAGCAACCGTCGGCACTCGAATACCAAACTCTAGTGTCGCGCCCGGCGTACCTGTCGAGATGAGCGTACTGTTGGTGACGTCAATCAAATGCTTGAACTCTCCACCGACGTTAATCAAACCGCTACTAAGTGCGACGTAGCTCGGATTAAGGTCCAAGCCTTCCAGCGTGATCGCGGAAACGATTGACTCGGCAATCTGTTCATGCGTTTCGCTGAAGGAGAACGGAATCGCGCGATCACCATCGGTAAGACCGCCTGACGAGCTAAATTCGAAGATCACGCGGCGCTCGCCGTTGTCGATGCTGAATGTTTGGCCATCATCGATACCGTCCAATTGTCCCGTTGCTAACAAAGACGTGTTGGTAAGGTCGACAAGATGCGTACTCTTCGTTCCCAGGTGAACAGCTCGACCGTTAAAGTTCAGCACATTAACAGGGCTTAGCTCGAGATCCGTGTCAGCCAACTGAATGGCATCCACGATGGAATTAGCCAACGTGTTTGCCGAATCGAATCGAGTGAATGAAATCGGAATATTGCTTCCCGTAGTGAATCCATCCAGATCAAACTCGAAGATTTCCGTAACGGATGTTGCCGCGTTTGTCACGGTGATGGTATCTCGATCGTTGATCGTCATGCCACCGGTCGCTGGAACCTGCAACGCTAGGGTCTGCGGCACTTCCAAAACGTATCCGCTGTCAAACTCGAAATTCACGGCATTACCAAAGTCGTCCGTCAATCCGAACGAGTCGCCATCAACGACTTCCGTCCCATTGGGTGCGGTTATCAGCAAACCACGTGAGTTCGACAGTTCAATGTCGTATTTGCGGTCAATTTCCCAGATGCCAGCGAGCGGCGTCAAACGAATAATATTATTCGTCGCGTCATAACTGAACTTATAATCTACGCCTTCGATCAGTTTCTCGTCATCGCGGAATACCGTAACACGATCAGCTCGAACCGACGCGTCGCTCGCTCCCGTACCGTCTTGTGGGTCATTCGGTTCGATACCGTCGAGTAACTGGATCGAGAAGTTCTGAACGATCTGATTCGTGAGGTTTACGAACGTCGTACGTCCATCGCTGTCAAAGCCGAGTGCATCGTTGTCACGAGGCGAGATGAGTGTCGCCGTCGGACCGGCAAAGTCGGCCCGGTCGAGAGCACCACGATCCTTGAACACATTCGAGCCTTGTCCCGATCCCGATGAAACCGACGGATCATCAACTCGGCGCTGCCCGAGCGCGTCCATATCCGGTGCCAAGATCGGAGATGTGGGATAACCTAACGGAGCACGAACGGCAACGATTTCCGGACGATCTTGTAGCGAGTCGATCGAGCTGTCGATGGCGCGTGCGCCCGGGGCAAGATAGTAATTCCCAGTGGACTCGTCGACAAACAGAGGATCGAGCGGGTCCGTCAGCTGGATCGCCGACGCACCCAAACTGGTACCTGACGCATTCGTCGCATTGCCGCGATACAGCGTTCCGCCAATGATTGTCGAAACAGATGTCGGATCGACGGAGATGCCTATATCCAGATCAGCGACGATGTTATTTAACAGAGTCGGGCTCGCATTATCAGCGACCAGAATACCCGTCCCGCTACCATCGCCAACAATCGTGTTATTAACGATTCGACCGAACGGAGTTGCAGCGGTTTGTAGACCGATTGGATTCACATCTCCAGTAAAGCTAATTCCCCCACGTCCGTTGCCCGCGATCACGTTGTTGGCAATAACGACTCCGGTCGTCAATCCTACGGCATTCACTTCTCGCGTGGTGCGAGGTGGACCGACGTGAGGGGTTCCGCCCGAACCGTCGCGCGCGCCTGCCGCTGAAGCCACACCAAAGTTGAGCGAATTGGTAATGCTATTCGAGTGGATCAGGACCTGACCCTGCTCGCGAACAACATTGCGATCGCCGGTATCCGTGAACTCCGTAACACCAAATCCACTGCTCTCGTCGGTGCTGATGTTGATCACATAGTCGCCGGTTGAGAACGTACTGCCAAACTGACCAGCAAACTGAGCGCCACTTCCTTCGATGAATGGGCTGTAGTTAAAGTTGAACGCGCCGCTCAGCCCGATGTAATGCACACCAGTCGAAAAGGCCGTGAACTGGAACGACGAGCCAATAATGCCCGAGACGAAGCCTTGGAACTGAGCGTCAAAGACCAACAAGATGGGACTAAGCGCCCCAGTGCCTTGTTGTGTGTCAACGTCGATCGTAATCGTCTGCCCGGCGATCAGTTCCATTCCGAAGAGATCGACATCCGCAGACGACAACGCGATATTCGCGTTATCGCCGATGGTTCCCGTACCGGTGAAGTCTGACACTCCGCTGGTGCCAATCCCCGTATCAATGGCTGAAATCGTAACGTCGTTTGGTTCCGCTGCAGTCACGTTTCGACTGCCCGAAGTTGCCTGGAACGTCAACAGCGGCGAATTGCCGAATAGGTTTACAACGCTGCTACTGCTGAGTGGACTCGTAGGCGACGCCTGCGCCCCGGTGACGACGCCATCCGCCATCGCGGCAGTTATATCGAGGATGGACTGGGAGATCGGCAAATTAATAGCATCGCGAATGCGACGTGCGATTACTGATTCCGTGTCACGAACGTTGTATGGGATGCGAACCGTTGTAAGCGCAACACCATCGTTAATCGCCAGATCGTCGAACTCAAACGTCACCGTATCTGAACCATCGCTCAGCGTGAACGTTAGCCCTTCGACAATCTCATGCCCTGCTGGAGCAACAAACGACACCGCATCAGTGATTCGATCGTTCGTATCGAACGAACGCTGGAGAAAAATTTCGGTGCCTAGATCGCCAACTGTTCTGCCAAACTCTTCAGCTCGTCGAATTTCAAGTTCGTACGAACCTTCACGGATATCGTTAGCCGGCAAAAATTCAACCGGCAGTTCGATGTTAAACAACTCTGGATTTCGCACAAAGGTTGCATCCGCGGTCGCACCGATAACTACTTCGCCGCGTTCCGCGAATCCAATAATGATATCATCCACGTAAACGCCTTCGCGGGCGTTGTCCAATCCACGTAATGCTCCAGGGTAGGGATTTGCCGGAGGTATACCACTCGCTTCGAAGGCTCCGAACTCGTCGCCGGCCAAAGCCTCTTCCAATCCCAACGGACCAGGATTCGTCACTGTATGGTCGACGACGTTGACAATATTTTGATAGGACGTGACCGTGGCACCAGACCGATGCACCGGTATCGAGGGCGCTTGAGTAAAGTCCGTCAGGACCGTCGCTCCAAGAAGATTGACCCGACGAGCCCCGTCCGCCACGGCGACGACTGACAAGTTGCGATTGACCCGGGCGGTGTTTATTGCTGACAGGATCAACTGTGATACATCGGCCGCCGAAACCGTGCTGGATGGAAACACTGGGATAACAATGGCGTTCGGATCCGATGCACCAGGCAGGCCGGTGGAGGTGATGGTGGCGACGTTCGACAGGTCCAGGTTGTGAGAGGCCGTCCCGCCAAGATGTATCGCCCCATTCCCTAGATAGGTCGGCAGAATTCCGAGCCCCGATCCTCCGACAACATCGACGATAAGTTCGGCGAGTTCATCTTGAGTTCGCGGAGTTGTGCTCGTGCTAACGGTCGGCGTCAACGTCATATCGACGTTGTGGTCGGTGATGCCAAGTTGGATCAGCAAGGAAGAGCTGCCGAAGAAGAAGGAAAAGGGATTACCACCCCCCCCTACGCCAATGATTCTGGCGTCTAAACCCAATCCAGCATTATTCAACACAGCAACCGTTGCATTGGAGACTTGAGTCTCGTCCGAGACCGGCGTCACGCTGATCACTTCATTACCAAACGTGGTCACGGCGTCCGTATCATATTCGAAAGTGATCGTCGGTGTCCCAGGCCCGCGATCGATGGTGAATGTGTCACCGTCTTCAATTCCGCCATCAAGGACGAAGTTGAAGTTGCGATCTTCATTGCCGAGATCCAAGTTACCGTCGAGGTCAATATCTTCGCCTAGGTCGAGAATCCCGTTGAAGTTCACGTCTTCGTTGAAAAAGTCTAGCCGACCGTCGCCATCAAGATCTTCGGTCACGCCACCAGCCGGAATCTCGATGATCAGATCATTGACCCGCAGACCAAGATTACCGGGAGAGACGATTCCGTTATTGTCAAACTCGAAGTCGATCGACGAACCTGGTCGACTGATCGTAAAGGACTCGCCATCAAGTAGAGCGTTCGGATCGGTAGCCGGATCGGGAATTTGAATTGAGTAGCCGCTTTCGAACTCGAAGTTGACCGTTGTGTTTCCGTCACTGATAGCGAAAATTTCGCCATCCGCGATGTCGGCACCGCTCACTGCCACGATCTGGTCGGTGTAACCCGCGATCGATTGACCGATTGCCGTCGCGGTAACTTGTGCAACGTCCGTGCTGGACATTCCTGAATTTACATTCACAGCCGTCCGTCCTGCGGTGACGCCCGGACGACCGGAAATGAACGAACTTGGTAAACCACTTTGTACGATCGTTTGAGCACTTGGTAGATTAACACGATTATCAATTCGGAAAACGTCGAATGACTCAACGATATCGATCGACAGATCGTAGCCTCCGGTCGCCGTTGGGATCACTTCGGTGACGTTCGGAGCGAGCGACGCATCAACGACTTGGTCTGTGATATCAAGTGTTAGGCCGCCCGTGAAGAAAGTACTCGTAAAAGTTCCGAATGTAAACGTTGTCGACGCCAATTGAGGAGCGAGCCCAAGACCCGCAGTCCGAATCGCATCGCGAAGTAGCGTAAGCAACTCCGCTTGTGTCCGAGGAGTCGTCAATTGAACTAAATTCGGCGTACCGCTGATATCAACGGAGTGAATCGTCGTATTTAGTTCAACGGTGTTAGTACCGGTAAAAGTTGGAGAAAGTCCCACGCTAGGGTTCGACGATATCGCAAAACCGATCTGGGAAGCGATCGTTTGGGGCGTCAGCCCTTGAGAGACAAAGATACTCGTTGCGCCGGTATTAACGATGCCGTCCGTGTCGAACTCGAAGACGACGTCGCCGCTTCCCGCATTGTCATTGATGGTAAAAGTGTCTCCGTCCTGGATGCCACCGGGTCCGACACCAGCAGCTGGCACCTGGAGAACAATGTCATCAAGACTGATTGATATCGCATTTGCCGCAACAACGTTGTTACGATCAAATTCGAACACGACGGGAGTACCACCAAGTCCCTGCGATATTGAGATGCTTTCGCCGTCCGTCAAGCCACCAATCGCGCTCCCTTGAAATGGAATTCGCAATGTGACATCAGCGCTGCCGGCGAAATCTGGGTTGTAGTCAAGGTTACCGGTGCTACTAACGCCGACGAAATAAGTTCCTGGCGTGACCGCAGTAAAGTCAATATTTGCTTGCGTGGCGGAGCCGGTTAGGAAGTTGAAGCCAGCCGACGATGTACGAATCAGGCGACCTTGCTGGTCAAACAGCTGAATCGCCGGCTGCAGCGTGAACGTGGAGGAGACGGCAGTAATCGAGACTTCATCTCCAGTCGCCAAGTCCATCCGAACGAAGTCCACATCCAAACCAGCTTTAAATGGAAACGCTGGGTTATCACCGATTACTCCACTGCTACGGAACAGCGTTGGACCGCCGGTGATTCCCGTGTCCGTAGCGGTTGCAAATCGATCGTTTGATTCAATCGTGAGGTCGACTGTCGAGACGGCAGGTGTGAAGGCACCTTGAATGGCATCTTCGATATTTCGAGCGATTCCCTCTGGATTGGTATCGGCGTCAAACGTAACGGATATCACATCGGCCGGGTTCACCGCCGAACCGCCCGCAGAGAACGATACACCCGGTGGCAAGGCAACAACACTACCGTTGGTCACAGCGTTGATCCCAAACACGGTGTTAATCGCCACAGTAATCGAGTTTGCAATTACGTCAGAGCTTTGTGTCGGAGTGAAGACAACCGCGTTGGCAGACGCATCATTTAAGCCAGGTGTACCGCTAATGTTAAGGGCGGGTGCGCCGGTGACGTCAACTGAGGTCGTCGCACCGAGAAAGACTTCTCCACCACCAAGATTGACAGGCGTGATATTCACAGCCGCGTTCACGATGGCGGCGATCATTAAGTCAGAGATTTCATCTTGATTGCCCCTCACGAGTTGAACGGTAAGGCTAGGGGCCGATGTTGTAGTGACCACATGGACCGTACTTCCCAACTGAATCAATCCGTTGTCAGGGTTGGGCTGAATCGGGCCGTTGCCAAGATTGGTCGGCGTCAGTCGCAACCCAGAATTCAGAATTAGATCAACCATACGATCGGCGATCTCGTTGGCCGTCGCCGCAATTGTCCTATCCGATAACGTCGCCGTGTCCGAAGTATCGACGGTATGTCGGAATACTCCCATGCGAATCACACCGCCACCTTGGCTTGCGGGATTCAGCCCTAGGTTGGCGATGTTTAAAGCATTGATAATCGCACCGACAACTGCACTCTGACTGCTCGAATCCGTCACTGAAATGACACGATTGCCAATCCCGACACTGTTGTCCTTGTCGAATTCGAAGACCGTTGGCTGGTTTCCACTGCCATTGTCGACTGAGAAGGTGTCGCCATCTTGGATTCCGCCGAAACCGAAACCTGCGATTGGAACCTGCAACTCAATGTTGGTCGTGTCGACCGCACGTGATCCCGGATTCACGAGACCGTCGTCGTCGAACTCGAAACTAATATCGGCGCCACCCGCGCCGTCGTTGATTGTGAACAGTTCGCCGTCACTTAAGCCACCTGTCCCGCCTCCCACTGCTGGAATTCTGATCCCTTGATCGACGATTAACTCCACGATGTTATTGCCACCAGCAAACACACCGTCATCGTCGAACTCAAACGTGACTCCGTTGACCTCAAACGTCTGACCATCGCTCAGAGCATTCGCTCCGGCCAACGGTACTAGCAGGCTTGCGCCGCTGTCAAACTCAAACGTTTCGGTCACATTGCCACTGGTGACAGTGAAGGTCTGACCGTCGCGATAGTCGATACCATTTTGAACGGCGATGTCATGGGCAAAGCCGCTATCGTTATCAAACTCGAACGTGATCGTTCGCCCGCTAGAAGGGCTGATGGTAAAGGAATCACCATCCTGAATTTGTGAGCCGTTCGGCGCGTCGAGCGTGTATCCGAAGTCAAACTCGAGGCGATTCGAGAAATCGAGTGTGAAGTTCTGGCCGTCACGGAGAATCGCCCCGCTGACCGCTCGCAATTCGCTACCAACACTGCCAACGGTATCAATTCCCGCCGGTCCGAGATCCATTTCGCCCGCGGTAGAAAAGTCGAAACGCAAGCGGAGGTTTTCGCTCCCTGCAAAACGGCCCAGCGAAATCCGAGCCTGTCGCCAACCGCCAGTGTTATCGAACAACGGTTGAACGCAGGGCTCTCCGTCTGCCGACGGGTACTGACACAATGCGTCAAAATCGAAGACGCTGGGATCATAACCTTCGCCGAAATCAAACTCGTCGGTTAGCACCGCGTCTTGGAAGACGTTGTTTGTCGCCAGCAGAGTCCACTCACCGTCATCGTCACTGACGAAAACACGGAACGAATCACGCGTCAGTATGTCTGGATTCGGTGCTGGATCGTAATCGGTTCCTTCCGTATCGAGGAAGTAATTGAAGTACAGAACTGGCAGGTCCGCTGGCGCGTATCCTTCAAGGCTAAAGGGATTCGTGATGACCGTACCGTGGGCACCACCGGCGAAGTTGTAATCTCGGGTAAACGGACCCCCGAGAAACCTTTGGTTGCCACCTACGTTACTATCACGATCGTTTCCAAAGAAGAAACTCGAACCGCCCGTTGGCAGGTCCTGCTGGCTGTGATCGAATGTTTCGTAGTCTGCGTTCGGGCCACCGTTCAACCCATGTCCCGGATTGTTGCCGCGATTACCGGTCACTTCCCACAAGTTGCGGTCGAGGTTGGAGAATGCCAACCCGTTAACGGCAAACAAGCCCGTATCAACGCTCGTTTGGTCATTCACAAAGATCGGCTGTAACTCGCCTCGCGTGTTGAAAGCGTAGAGTTCGCCGCCGTCGGTGATCCCGAACAGCGTATCAGCGTACTGACCATTTGCGACGTTCTCTGGCCCAGCGGTCAATCCGGAGAACTCAATCGGCTGACCATTATCCCCGGTCATCAGATCGATCGCAGAAGAACTTACATAGGTCGCAAGATTGTTGCTGCTAAAGAAGCTAGTTCCAGTAAAAATGAACGTGCCGAAGCCACCAAAGAGGTCGACTTGGTAGAGTCCGCCGCGATCCGTGACCGCGTACATATCGTTCCCCACAAAGTCGATACCGGTCACGCGTCCGCCCGGTCCGTTGCCCTCAATGAAGACTGTAGGAGTCGCGAACGAGTTGAATCCAATAAAGTTTGGACTTACGGATCCTTCGATTACCGACCATTCGATTTCGACATCGGCGAATGCCGGATCGACCAATCGAACGCGAAGTTCAGTGGCGAGACCAAAGACCGAGTTCTGAATAAAGGAGTTGAGTTGGCCGCTATTCAGCACTTCAAACGCCGCAAATGCCGGGCTCGTGAGCGCCTTTGCCTGCCATGCGTTCGCAAGTCCAGCAACGACCTCCTGATCTCTGCCCTGGAGAACAACGCCAAAAGGATTCCCGAGGTCGATCGGAACGCCCACGACTGTATAGCTGATGCTTTCTCCAGCGATCGTCAGTACAAACGTGTCTCCGATATCCGCACTTAGTGGCACAATGCGAGTAAACGTGAGTATCTCGCCATACTCTCTCTTGTCCGTTCCCACGCCATTTAACAGCGCAGTCCCCATGCGGTTCGGCGAACTCGGCGCCTGATTCGCAACGACACCGTTCCTGGTATCGAAGTGGAATAAGACGTTCTCTAAATAGTCCGTTCCAGCGAGCCCAACTTGATCTGGATCGTTGTCTCTCGCGTCACCGGTACTCCCAACTACAAAGCCGTTTCCAAATTGAACATCCACATCGGATTGATACGTTATCGCATCCCATTCGATGCCAACACCGGCGTTATTATTCCCCAGTGGGGCGCGCTCAACACCTAACGCCAAAGTAACGGTTTGGACATTGGTCGTGATGCTATCGTCGCTAAAGTTCGTGGTTGTAGCATCACCTGTGTTGATCTGAGTATAGCTACCAATGGTGCCGTCATTAAAGAGTCCCCGGTTGTTATCTGGACCGGTCGCGAAGGCGAATAGATTTCCATCGCCTCGTATTGCAATATCAGCGATCGGTTCGGGGAAGGAACCGGCCGTCGCTTCAACGTCCCCCGTGAATGGGTCAACGTAGTGGAGCGTCGATGTTGTGTTAGCTACCAGCCCGATATCTTGACTGACGAATAGCGTAACGTCGCCAAGCGTGAACGGCACAACGCTGGTGGTTGGATCGAGCAAGACCGTGATTTCTGGCGGCTCGGCAACGGTCTGGCCGAATCCAAAACTGATACGATCTTCCGCAATTCTCCGAATAGAATTGACCGGTTCCATGCGAATAAGAGGATTCGCTGGATTCGGGTCGAGATACTGCTGTAACTCCGTGGGCAGCTGAGTGTTCGATGAAACGGCAACGTAGTAGACCTCTCGATCGGACGCGTCGTTCAATCCATCTGGAACCAGTTCTGGACCAGCCGGCAACTCGACCGGACCAATGTATGGGTCGTCCGTACCGACGCTTCCAGCGCTCAATTCAGTAATACCGGAACCAGATAGTGGTGGCGATCGGTCGTCGGCGACATTCGAGCCCTTGCTTCTGAGAATCAGAACACCATCGGAATCAAATACCGATAACACCGTACTCGGTCGTCCCAGACCGTCCGCGTAATCAATGTCAAAGATCGCCGCGAGGTGATCGTTCGGCGGAGAAGGCTGGACTCGATCATATTCGACAATCAAACGATAGAAGTCGACGTCATCTTCTTCTGACAATTCGCCTGAGACGCCGATCACCCCACGATCAGACTGAGCGACGTTTCCGACATCCTGAGCTGTGCCAAGCGAATCGTTCGGATTCGTAAACGTACCGGTGAATTGATCGAACGTTTCGATTTCACCAGCCTCGCCGGTGATTGGCGAGTGAGCCGGCAGCCCGAATAATTCTACGCCCGTTGTCGCAAAACGAATGTCCGAATACCTCACGGTCGACCCAGGCACCTCGTCTAGCTCGCGAAGGCGAACCTGCAGCTGATAATTTCCGAACGTCTTTCCAGCAGTGATATCAGCTAGGTTGTCGCTGCTGCTTCGCACGCGAACATGGTAAATATTCGAAACACCTGGTTGGCCAGGCAGAACGACTCGCATACCAGCATCACGTGGATTAGTCGAATAACGATCTGGGATTTCTAGTGCTGACGGTACGGTGGGGTTGAGTGGATCGTAACTGCTCTTCCGCAGCGGGTTGACGCCGGTCGCTCCCATCGACGCGGACTTGACTAACAATCCCGGATCAATCGCTTCGTCCAGCGAGTTGTCAGAACGTGCGAGGACGGTCCCACTCGCGTCCACTAATTCGACGACCGTGTCGAGCGAGTTTCTGGTTGCATCAATGTCAAGCCAAACTTCTGTTCCCGGCTGTCCGCTAAAGCTATAGACGTCAATGTCATCCGGAGCAGTCAGACTGCCTTGAAGCTCAAAGCCTAAACGAAGGTTTTCGTCGCCAGCCTTCTCGTTCGGAGCAAGCAGGCCCAGTACCTGTGCTAGTTGTGGTGTGCCATTAACGCCGGGTGCCGCCGACTCGGCAGGTTCCGCTTCGACGATACTTTCGACGTTTCGGTCGTGACTGTATTGCTCGAGGGCGATGCTACCCCAGTCGCCGGGTCCACCGCGCGAGATTACCTCGTTCGAGAAGCTGCCCGTCTCAAGAAAGATGCCTGAGTCGAGAGCCGTGTCGACTACATCGCTGACCGCTAACTTAATCGTATGTGGACCCGGTGCCAGGTTCGTCACTTGAGCGGTTAGCCGAACCGTGAAGCCATCATATCCGACTTCATTAAGAAAGAGCCCGGCGTTGGAGGGATCGTTGTTGACGTAGAATTGAGGATTCTGAGGATTCAGGCCAAAAATCGGACCGCCGCCATTGACGGTATTGATCGATACCTGTGTCGTGGTGCCGGGCAGCAGAGCAATATTCTGCCCATCCAAAAAGAATCCGAACACGTCGTTGAATGCAGAATTCGCAAACTCATTGTATTCTTCAGAAGCAAACACGTAGTTGAAAAACAGCTCACTTGAATCGGAGCTGAAATCGAATTGCAGGTAAGTGGTGTCTGTGGTCGCGACATTGAAGGCGGCATCAAGATCTGCATCCGGCTGAAGTGACGCAATTCCAGTCGAGAAGTCCGAGATATTGGGACCACTAGCAAATGGTGCATTACCATTCGACAGAATGATGCCACTCTCAATTCCAATACCCGTCGAGCCACCGCTAAAGAACCCGGCGGATGTCGGACCGCCAATCAGCGTAGCGTTGCCGATCGCCGTCACACCGGGGCCTAGCAAGGCGTCCCGCAAGGCGTTACCGTCGATCGACGTCGAAGTCACTGTGAGAATATCAGCCGCAGTAGGAGTGACGGCAGAAAGATCAGCGATGCCGTCGTTGTTGGTGTCGAGTTGCGGGAGACCATCCGGCTGGAAGCCTGCTCCGACTGTGTCATCGGCGAGCGATGTCAATACAACGGGGTGGCCGGGTTGACCGATGATCTGCAGCGCGCCACCGATTCGATCGTCAATATCCAGCGGGAGTCCAGTGGCTGTGAAATCGGCATTCGAGCCACTTAATTTGACAACCAAACTCTCCGTCGCGCTGCTTTCAAGGCGCAAGCCGCCGAACGTATGAAACTCGGAAACGTTAATACTCTCGTTGACGACAACGTGAACGATATCGGTGTCGTCCCAAACGCCTTCCGTGGTGAGCGTCCCACCGCGGACTTGCATACCGTTAGTACTATTGTTGCTCAGGCGATTCAAGCGAACCAGCGGACCTTGATTATCAAGCGCAACGTCTACTAACTCGATCAAACTGTCGGCATTCGCATTGAAGCTGCTCCGCCCGCGATCACGAACCGCTTCTCGATTCAAAGAGTTGACGTCAATATTGATAGCCGGTCCAAGGCTGCCAAAAATATCATTGTCGACGATAGTCGGCTGCGCACCTCGAACGAAGATGGTGCCTGGGCGATTGAAACCGCGACCAGCTCGATCGAAGCCCGCTTGGCCGCCTGTGCCCGAACCGTTGTCTTCAAAAGTGCTGTGAGTGATCCGAGCCGTGGACTGTTGAAGCTCGATCGGATTGAATCCCGCAAACGATCCTTCGATATCGATAATCCCGCCGCCGAATGCAACGAGTACGTTGTCTAAGCTGAAATTCGTCAAGTGTCCGCCGGTCAACCCACCCCAGTCGCCAGGAGCCGCCACGACTTGATCGAGGTCGCTTGTCGTATCAAACGACCCACCTCCGCCGTATCGATCGTCGTAGATTGAAGTGAAAACGATCTCGCGACCGTCAACGCCTTCGGCATAGAAATCGCCGCCGAGGGTTGATTCGATCCCACCGCCGTTCAGTTTAACGACAACGCCGGGATCAATTGCCAAGCGAGCGTCGAGCCGGGCCCGCAGCGTTCCGAAGGAACTGCCGGTCAACTGCCGACCCAACGAGCCGCCAGTATCGGTAAAGCTTGTCGAGTTTATGTTGATTTCGCCAACCAACACAAACGCTCCGTTAGCGTTACCGGTTGGCTGGCTGCGGTAAATGCGGCGCGAGATGAATCCTGCGGTCGCGACGGGGAGATTGTCAAGTCGAATTGACTGTAGGTTGGAGTTGGCATCAATTGTGGCGGAACCAGTGGGTGAGGAAGGCGCGCCTTCATTGCCATCCGCGTCGACAAAAACAACCCGATAGTTATACGTGCCAGCTGCCAATGACCCGCCGGCAACCGGAGTAGACGTGACGAGTTGCACCGTCGGCGTGTCGATTTCCAATTCGTGACCGCCGGGTGTACCTTGTATCACCAATTGATCGGCCAATACGTACGGCAAATCGGTATCATCCAAGCGGGCGGGAACTGTCAACGGTTGCAGAGCATTACCAGCCGGCGTCGTCACACGGACAAACAAACCATTAATCGAATTTCCGATGGCCGTGTTGCCAAACAAATTGGGACCAACTCGATCATAGTCTGACGTGAACGGAGTGAATTGGAACGGAGGTGACTCGAAATTCGTCTCTTCAAACGAATTGGGACTCGCCGACATGGCTGCGTCCGCGCTGAACGAAATATCGTTGAACGCGATCGTCGGTCGCGAGTCGGTGATGTGGATCGGAGTCACGACCTGCGAAGCGCCGTTAATCAAAACCGTGCCGCCACCGTAACTCAACGCCGCGTTGCTCACGACGTTCAAGAAGATGCCTTGGCGTTCATAGTTGAATCGATTCGCATCCTGTTGATCAATGTCGTTGCGAAATACGATCCCACCCCAATCACCAGCGACAGCATCCGGCGGAAAGCTGTCCGGATTGGTGTCGAATCCAATCTCACTATCATGAATCGACGTCAGAAACACGCTGCCTGGAATCGGCTCGCCCAGGGGATCGCGAGCGACTTGATTGAACGCGTCCAGCAAGACGGGCGTACCGAGAATCTGCAACGCACCGGCACTTCGATCGACGTTCACGGACGAACTGCCAACTCCAATCCGTGCCCGGCGCAACTTGATAACGGCCCCAGCATCGACAACAACGGTCACGCCCTGCGGGACTTCCAAGGTGGTGCCATCCGCCAACGGGGCACCCAGCCGATTGAAACCAATCTCGTACGCTCGATTATCTTCCGGCGTCGCGAGATTTCGGTCAGCACCTCCGTTTGCTAAGATCCGAACGACGTCACCTGACTGCGCCGACGCTAGCGCGTTGGAGATCAATTGAAACGGAGTTCCTAATGTCCCGTTACCTGCGGATGGTGCCGACTTGTCCACGAAGATGTTCTTCGAAACTTCCGTCGCACGGAACCAAGTGTCGTAGACGCCGCCTGGAACTCCGTCGACGTCTCCGTCCAAACGAACGCCCGTGGCGTCGACGATCGTGCGATCGGCGTCTGGCCGGAAGTTTAATCGCAAATCATACGGCCCGTCTGTCGTTCCGCCTAATCCACTGTCGTCAATCGCCGGATCGTATTCGTCATTGCCGCTCGCGCTGACTCCGACCCAATACGTTCCCGCCGGCAAATCAAGCTCAATATAGGAATCGTTGCTGTAGTAGTCATCATTACGAGCGATCAACTCGCGACTGCCATCGGCGGTCTGTCGGAACAACGAGGCGACGGTGTCAAGTCGGCTCGTGTCCTGTAATCTCTCGGCGAACGTCTCGATCGACAATCGACCATTTTCCGGCAGCTGAAATTGGAACAGATCAATATCCTTGCTGTCTGGTCGATACAGGTTCTGGCCATGAACGATATCGTGATCGCCTGGAAAAATCGGCTCGACCGTATTCTCCGGGAAGGCCAGCGGATTCGCGGAGCCTCCGCCATTCAATATCGTGAGTTCGGGAAGTTCATCGGTGTGCCCTAAGCCGAGCATGTGGCCGATCTCATGCATCGCTGTCAAGAACCATGACCCGCCAAACGCGTCGGCACCCGGATCACTGAAGTCTTGCAGGTCCATGATCGCAAGACCGTCCAGCAAACCGTTGTTACCAACGAAACAGGCGTAGGTGCCTAAACCATCAGGAATCGGCGGATTGGGACAAGCCAATCCGATCGTGCCTCCGGGACCGTTTTTCACCGTGGAATCGATCGCTCGCAAATCGCCCGTCGCGACCGTCATGCCAAGATTGGCGGTCTCAATGAAATTGATCCCAATTTCCGCTGAGTAAAGCGAATAGATTTCGCGGGTTCGTTCTTTCTGTGCTTCCGTAATCGCGTTAAGGATTGCGTTTCCTTGTGGATCGAACCCGATTTGATTCTCGAAGTTATAAAACGCCGTCGTGATTCCATCGAGATTGTCGGCGTTAAAGTCCGTCAAGAAGTGACGTTGAAGCTCGGGGCGAAGGTCGCGATGTCCTGGCTCGTCTTCGTCCCCTGGGAAGTCCAATGCGAACGCCTGTGGGTCAATCGCAGCTGAAACAACAAGGCTCTGACTTTGCCCAGCTAGAGTTCCGAGCTTCGACGCCGTTTCAAAGCTCGAACCAACTCCAGTTAGCGTCAGCGTGGTCGCAAGCGCGGTCGTCGCAATGTCCGTGGTACCGGTTCCTATTGCGAGCGAGGCAGTCACTAATTGCGATGCTTGAGCATTGCTGTTTATCGCAGAAACCACTTGCTGTGCAGTCGATTCATTTCCCGCATTTGTGTTTAACTCAACAGAAATCTCTTGCCCCACAACCGACACAACAGGCGTCCCAGCGGCACCAAAGTCACGCTTCGTAAACTCAACACTTACACGAGTTGCAAAGTCCTGACTCGCAGTAATCGTGATCGACTCAGCGCCTTGCGTTCCAAAGTCGGTCGATGTCGTCGCGAAACCGGCAGCGCTACTCAACGGTGGAAGCGGCAGCACTTCATCCGTACCAATCCGTAAGCGAAACGTACCTGGCCCACTTCCCAACTGATCGATCGGTTCATCAAAAACCAGAACGGCTAAGTCGGACGCAGGGTTGTACTGTACCAACGTCGGAAAATAGACAACATCGTCTGTATTTTGAACCGTGTCGTTCGTGAAGATTAGTTGATAGAAGGCAGGATCGACTACAGTCGGATCTGTCGCCTCCAGCCCCGTGAAGGTCTCAGTAGGATGTAGATCGTCGTCATTGAAGTAGACATTAATTCGGTCACGAAATTGAGAGCGAACATTGGAAATGCTATTCACAAGTACCGGTTGCGGCACGACCGAAAGAATCTGGGCTCCGAGATCTAACTCGAAACTCAAACCAAAGTCCGCCCCATCGTCAACCAGATCGTCCGTGGCATCGCGGAACGCCCCACCGTTCACATTCCGAAGAGCGAACGGACCGGAACCGATGATTTCAACGTGATACAAGTCGTCGGGAAGTGGTTCGCTGAACCGCATGACGACCTGACGCGGGGAATCGCCTAGCCCCACGAATCCCGCGACAATTGGAATATCCGAAATATTGGCAAGCGGCAGTCGTAATGCACCAACACGATTGCCGATCACGAAGTTTGGATCACCAACCTCCAACGTTGCTGTGATCAAGTTGCTAGCCGCCGCGTCCCCGTTGATCGCACCAACAAACTCGCCCAAGGTCGTCGGAGACGCCGAGTTCGAGTTTAACTCGACGGTAACTAGCCGATCCGTCACGGTAACGCGCGGAGGTGCCACACCACCAAAGTCGACGCGAGCGATCGCCACCTCGATGCCCGCTCCAGCCGGTCCCGCTTGATTCGCTGTCAGCTTTACCTCAACAGACGTCCCGAGGTTCAGGTTATGGGTGATCGACGCGGCATTCGCTCCGCCCGTCACGATCGGAGAGTAGTTGATCGCGGGCGTCGCGAGATTCGTCGATCCAGATCCGCGTCGGATGTTGGCGACAAGCAACCGGCTCGCATCCAGATCATTGTTGATCGCGTCAACCAACTCCGCGGCGGTAGTGCCCGTCGTCGAATTCAGTTCGACCGAGATGTTATTCCCCAGCACGCTGACCAACGGAGAACTTGGAACTGCGTTCTTGATCACGCTGATCGAGATGTCATTGCCAGATTCACCAGAATTGGCGGCCGTAAAGTCGATAACGACCTGACCTGCAGTATTAAAGTCACTCGTCGCGGTGGCCGTGGAAAACAAGCCGTCGCCGCCACTTCGCGTCAGGCGAATCCCGCTCAACGTGTCCGGATCAATGGCCGCCCCGTCGTTGAAACTAAAGACCAACTCACTTGGGGATATCTGGCGCACGCTGCCATCGCGCAGCAAATCGCCATCATTGAGCTGAATGCCCGCCAGTTGCGGGCCGACCGCAAGCAATTGCCGTTGCTCCAGGGGCTCCAGGAGCGAACGACGACTAATACGTCGATCGAGACGCTCGGCCCTTCGCTTGCGGCTGTTAAAGAACTTCCAATGCGATCGAAGTGGACGCCGATTAGGCATAAACCAACCCCTAGATCATCTGCAAGGCATTCGCTGACTGATGGTTACGACGACACGTAACCACCAAGAATACAGGGCCACTCAGAGGGCTGAGCAGCGCTGGAACAATCGGCGATATGCCAGACAGCAGGATGTAAATCTAGTTAAAATACGAGTTTTGGAAAACAATCTGCGCAGCATTTCGCCGCTTTTTGGATTGTAATTGCTGCCGAAACTAATGCAATTAAAAAGCGAGTTAACCCCTTTACGAGGCTAGTCTTCGACCACTCACCTCGATATCAGGGTTCTCGGACTCGACTCCAACAACTAGGCCGACAAGCCACCACAACGAGCTATAACAACTGAGCAAACTCAGAGAGTTTTCAGCATCAGACAGCCGAGAAACCAGACCCAATCTGTGGCATTTGACGCAGCAAAACCCCTGCGCGTTCCTTTGGGATTCACCTGAAACGCTTATCCCCCTCCACCGAGCCAGCTTCAATTGAGCCAACCTGCGTCTAGCCGCGTGGACGTTTTGCCTCGTCCATTAACTCGATAATTCGAGAAACAATCTCGGGATGGTCGGCAGAAATGTCTTTCGACTCGCCGATGTCTGCGTCTAAGTCGTACAACTCTATAGGTTTACGAAGTGCCAAGCGAACACCTTTCCAATTATCCATCCGGATCGCTTCTTTTGCGTCATACTTCCAGTACAGATAGTCGTGCGAAGCCTGGAGTGTTCCGCGCAATGTTGGCAGGAACGAAATTCCATCGGAGTTTGTTGGAGACTCTAAACCTGCCAATTCGCAAGCTGTCGGCATGAAATCCCAAAATGCAAGCGGCTCGTCACTTTCGCTCCCCGCCTCAATCGTTTCCGGCCACCAAGCGATCGTAGGCTCGCGGATTCCACCCTCATAAAGGTCGCGTTTGAAGCCGCGGAGTGGGCCATTCGCGTCAAAGTACTCATGCTTATGACCACCCTCGGAATGGGGGCCGTTGTCCGAGGTGAAGATAAAGAGTGTCTTGCGATCAATCTTCAGCTCCCGCACGAGGTTGACGAGCCTCCCAACATCACCGTCCATTCGGGTGATCATTGCGGCTTGGCCCTTCGCCATCGTGGGCCAATCCCGACCTGCGTAGATCCCATAGTCCGGCACTTCCATTCCATCGCCGGTGACCCGCCCACCTTCGTTGTTTGCATGCGGGATCGTCCAGTGAACATTCAACAAGAAGGGCTGCTCGTGATTCCGTCGAACGAAATCGAGCGCCGCTTCAGTAATCAGATCGTGCGAATAGGTCGTCCGTTTGACCGCGACCCGGCCGCGCGCGTTGGGATGATCGCTCAGGATGTTCCCTTCCAATGCCACCCTTTGGTCGTTCCTCCACAGATGCGACGGATAGTAATTATGAGCCTCACTCTGATCGAGATAGCCCATCCAGAAATCAAATCCATTCAGATTCGGATGACCTGTCGTCCCAACGCCCCCCATCGCCCATTTACCAACGCCCCCCGTGACGTAGCCGGCACCTTGCAACAATTCGGCGACGGTCACGTCACTTGGCCGAAACGTGTACTTCGCGTTCGAGCTGATCGCTGTGTGCCCCGTATGCATTCCGGTCCAGAGGACCAGCCTGGACGGCCGACAAACCGTGCATCCTGCATAGTAGCTCGTCAGCCGCATACCCTCGCTCGCCAGTTGGTCGATGTTCGGTGTCTTAATCGTCTTTTGGCCAAAACACCCAAGGTCGCCATACCCAAGATCGTCGCACATGACGTAGATGATGTTCGGCTTCTCAGGCAATTCCGCCGCCCTTGCAGTTTCCAAACACGGACCTAAGAGCGAGACGACGCCAGCAATTCCGAACGTCTTCATAAACCGAGTCATATTCATGGCCTTAATACCTCCGTTTGGCGTCATGTCCGATTCTCGAATCGTCAAAGCATACCAGGAGACGAAAACCGATTGAAACACTGGGAATCCACTTCTGTCCGATTATCATGTCGCGTCTGCCGCAACCCTGAATAGCTTGACCCTCCAACGCGCTACTGACAAACTGCTGGTTCCCCCCACCAGCAACTATTGAGGACTGGCATGAGAACATCGTTCAAAGAGCTACTGGCGACCGACGAATTGATTCGCACGTTTGCCATCGGAAGAGTCGTGCATCCGATTGTGATAGAGATGTACGGACTCGCTGGAGGCTTTCATGGGTTCTGGCTTGACCAGGAACACGCCTTCATCTCATCGGAGCAGTTGGTAATGGCGGCGCTGGCCGCCAAGGCGAACAACTTCGACTGCTTCGTCCGACTCGCACCGACGGGTTACTCACCGGTTACTCAATGTCTGGAAGCGGGTGTCGGCGGCGTGATGGCTGCCCAGATTCACTCTTCCGCACAAGCCGAAGAGTTCGTGAAGTGGACGAAGTTCGCGCCTCGAGGTACTCGCGGGTTAAACCTCAGCGGTTGCGATGCCAGTTACACACACAAGACGCCGACGCAATTCATCGACGACGCGAACCGAGAGCATTTCGTCGCGATTCAGATTGAGACACTGGGATCGCTCGAAGAAGCGGACGCGATCGCCGCGATTGACGGAGTCGACTTGCTGTTTATCGGTCCGGCCGACTTGTCACTGGCGCTCGGCATTCCTGGTCAGTTCCACGACGACAGGTTGTGGGAAGCGATCGGCAAAGTTGCTACCGCCTGTAAGAACCACGGGATTGGTTGGGGTGCTGTCGTTCCTGATCCGAAGTTCTGTGATCGCGCGGTCGAGAACGGCTGCCGCATGCCTACGATGGGCAACGAAGTGGGTGTGCTTCGTCGCGGTATCGAGTGGTTTCAATCATCGTTCAGTAACCAGTTCAACCAATAGCGCCTATCGATCCCAAGGAAACGTCATCGTGGGCTGGTTGGCGTAGCGTTTCATCTTGAACACGAGACGGCTACCCGCACCAGGTGCAAGTTTGACCGCAAGCTGATTCGTATGGAGAGCTTGTGGCTGTCCCGCGCCTTGCGACACGCTTACAAACTCGTGCTCCGCGTATCCTCCGGCTTGGATAACGATCTCGCGCGATTCAAGCTGATTCGTGTTCACGATCGTAACCGCGACTTCGTCATTGGTCAGGCGGTCAACAAGTGCCCCCATGTCGCTGGGGATTCCCGCTCGCCGCGAAATTGGATCGAAGTAACGAAGACGAGCCTGCAACACGTTGCCTTGATGACCAGGGTGCAACCCGCCGAGCGTTAACTGGATCAGCGATGCGACGCTCGCTGGATTCAAGTGCATCGGATCGTCGGCAAGCCGCGTGTCAGGGGTCGTTTCATCGGAGCGCATCCCGACGACTCGCTCACGCACGCGAGCCAGATCGGCTCGCAAAGCCTGTTCGGGATAGTCTGCATTTTTGCCGAGAAGATAAAGCAACCAACCTTGATCTCGCGTGAATTGCTCGTTGTTTCGGTAGCCCGCCTTGCTTTTGGAAACGAACTCGCGAGGCAGGACCTCGGCCATGTCCTCGTCGCGCATCGACAGGTAATACAATTCGAGCGCCGCGTAGTTATACTTCTCAGCCGTGTAGTGATACCAACCGTCGTCGCCGTACATTTTGGGGTACAGCGCACGACCGTCGACGATCTTCACTTGTGCGTTGATCTTGTCGATTTGGCGACGCCAAGGATCGAGATATCGGTCATCACCGGTCAACATGAAGGCATTCATGAATCCGGTGAAGCCTTTGTTGTGAGTATTGCGATGAGCCAGGCTGCCATCCTGCGGAACGACTACCGTAAAGGCCCAGCCGTAGCAACCTCCGTACCACTTGCCGTTGGTCGCGCCTCCGATTTTTCCGTCCAATCCGATATTCGACGGGATGATGTATCCGTTCTGTTTCATGCGATCAACCCACGCGTCAACGTATTCCAACAACCACGCCTTATATTTCTCCTCGCCGCTCATCATGTAACCGTTCAGCGCCAACGAGGTCGTCAACAGATTCTGCGGCAAGTCGCCGATAATGTCGTTGTAGTCCTCGAAGTGAGCCAGCATCTGCTCGTAGCTTTCCTCGCCGTGACCAGGGCGAAAGCGGTTCTTGACTTCAATCGGATCGCCAGCCCAGTCAACCGCCGTGGCCTTTCGCAGTAACGGCCCTCGGCTGCCGTTGAACATGCTGCGAATGATCTTGTGCTTTGGATCATAGTTCGGCGCACCCGGATCTTCGTTCATATAGAAGCCGGCGAAGCGTCGAGTTCTCTGTTGAAAACCGTCGTCGTAAGGATCGGAAAGACCCTGCAAGTTGAAGACGGTCAGCCCCTCGCCGTTGTGCAACCAATCAAATGAGACAGGGAACTCTTTGTAATACATCCCATCCTTTGCGAAGGGAACGTGCGTCGTCTTCGCCAGCGTATACTGCCGCAGGTGCCCCTCCCAAGCTTTCTTATACATTTGCAAGACGACATCCGGCGCACCGAGCGAGTGCAAGATCGGCCAATCGTTACAGTTCTCGATGGCGTCGTCGGGACCATCATCGCCGCCCCATCGTTCGACGCACAGCAGGAACCCTCGCTCGTCGAAGTATTTTGCATGGAACTCCTCGCATGCCGCAGTGTTGGCGCGGAGCAACTCTCGTTCGAGCAGCGCCCATGTCGGCGGCGACATTGGTGTCGAAAGATCCAGCTTGAAGTGCTGGGCATTCGCCGAGCGACTCGCGAACAACAAAACGCAACTTAACAAAAACAGTTTTCGCAGCATTTTCAACTCCACTCGACGTAAGGGATCGCCAACGTGCCCATATTGTAGCCGAACGGACGAAGGATTTGGGATTAATGAGACATCAGCTGGCAGTCCGGTTTGCGCGGACCTAGAATAACAAGCCGTCACTCACCCCGCTGATGTACGAGGTTCGCGATGCACCCACTCCTGGAATCTCAATTAACGTCTACTCGTCGCCAATTCTTCCGGCAACTCGGCGTCGGAAGTGCGGCGCTTGCGACGATGCTGAACGCCGAATCGCAGTCGGCGGAAACGCCAACCCAAGTTGGTGGCCTTCCAGATTTACCTCACTTTGCGCCGAAGGCCAAACGGGTCATCTACCTCTTCCAGTCCGGCGCGCCGTCACAGATGGACCTGTTCGACTACAAACCCGGCCTATCGAATCAGCGAGGCGAAGAGTTGCCCGATTCTATTCGTCAGGGGCAGCGACTGACCGGAATGACGGCGACCCAAGATAGCTTTCCTGTCGCGCCGACCAAATTCCAGTTCAAGCAGCGCGGCGAGAGCGGAGCGTGGGTGAGCGAGTTACTTCCGCATACGGCAAAGGTGGCAGATGATCTTTGCTTCGTGAAGTCACTTCACACACAAGCCATCAATCACGATCCAGCTATCACGTTCTTTCAAACTGGTGCACAATTGGCGGGGCGGCCCAGTATGGGAGCGTGGTTGGCATATGGTCTGGGCTCGATGAATCAAGACCTGCCAGCTTTCGTCTCGATGGTCTCGGTTGGCAAAGGCAAGCCGGGGCAGCCGCTGTACGATCGGCTGTGGGGAAGCGGTTTTTTGCCGACTAAGTACCAAGGCGTCAAGTTTCGTTCCGTCGGAGATCCTGTGCTGTATCTCTCCGATCCACCGGGGCTCAACCAACGAACGCGGCGCCGCATGCTTGATGACTTGGCTCTGCTAAACCAGCGAAATCTGGAAGAGTTCGGCGATCCGGAGATCGCGACTCGGATCGCGCAATACGAATTAGCTTATCGCATGCAATCTTCGGTTCCGGAGCTGACTGACATCTCCGACGAGCCCGCACACACATTCGAGCTGTACGGAGCGGAAGCTAGACAGCCAGGGACTTACGCGTATAACTGTCTGCTATCGCGCCGACTGATCGAACGAGGCACTCGATTCGTCCAGCTGTTCCATCGCGGCTGGGATCAACACGCGAATCTCCCGTCCGCGATTAAAATCCAATGCGAGGACACCGATCAAGCCTCCTCGGCGTTGATCCAGGATCTAAAGCAGCGAGATCTGCTGAAAGACACACTGGTGGTCTGGGGCGGCGAATTCGGTCGGACAGCCTACTGCCAAGGCAAGTTAACTGCCGAAGACTATGGGCGCGATCATCACCCGCGTTGCTTCACTGCCTGGATGGCCGGCGGTGGAATCAAACCAGGAATCTCACACGGCCAAACAGACGACTACAGTTACAACATTGTCGCCGACCCCGTTCATGTTCATGACTTCCATGCCACCATGATGCACTGCCTTGGAATCGACCACGAACGGTTGACCTTCAAATTTCAAGGCCGAAACTTCCGCCTGACGGATGTTCACGGCGAGGTCGTCGCGCCTATCCTGGCGTAGGTAAACTAGGCAAGTTGATCGACGACTCTTGCATTTATTCGCTCTCGGCTGCCCCTAACCACCCCTACAATGAGCGGCGGAACTAGCAATCCGCGTTTGCAGGTCGCGGGCGAAACAGTTACCCTATCGGTGCTATACCTTCAGCGAGAGCTGGCGGATCTCGCATCGCATGAGTAACGCACGGTACGCCGATCGAGATTGGAGCTGACGTTCTTCGACGCTTCAGCGGCTGGCGTGAGGCAACTTCTCACTCAACTGCGACGCCCCAACAACCGAAAGAACTCTATCTCCACCACATCGGCAGAACGTATACGAGCAAATAGCTAGCAAATTCCAGACCGAAAGAGAGCCTATATGAGTACTATTGTTGATCCAAAGGCCAAAGACTCTCAAGACAAAGATTTCACACGTATTCCTGAGGAACAGGAAGGCGAATCTAAATACGAGTATCCCGGCATCCCAACCACTTGCGACGGAGCAGCGGCGGTCGTTCATGTCGAAACGGCGGTCTGTCACGGCAGCGGCGCGTATCCCATTACCAGTTCGACGACGATGGGTTCGGGGTTCAACGCGGCAGTCCACAATGGAAATGCAAATCTATGGGGCGATCTGCTCGTCTTCATGGAACCGGAAAGCGAACACTCGTCAGCCTCGTTTTGTGAAGGTTTTGCGTTGGCTGGTGGTCGAGTAACCAACTTCACGTCCGGTCAGGGATTGGTCCTGATGAAAGAGGTTCTTTACACGATCTCTGGTAAGCGACTGCCCGTTGTTTTCAATATTGGCTCTCGCGCGTTGACCAGTCACTCGCTGAACGTCCACGCTGGTCACGATGATGTGATGAGCTGCGCAGACGTCGGCTGGGGAATGTTATTCGGACGGAACGCCCAGGAAGCCGCGGATCTCTGCATGATCTCGCGACGAGCTGCGGAGGCAACTCAAACACCCTTCTTCAACGTCCAAGACGGCTTTCTGACGACGCATACTGTTGAGACTGCTCGGTTGCCGGAGCTCGAGTTCATGAAGGAGTACGTTGGCAACCCCAACGAGAAACTCGTTAATCTGATGGACCCCGAGAATCCGATGATGTCGGGCGTCGTTCAGAATCAAGACTCATACATGAAGGGCAAGATCGCCCAGCGTTGGTACTACGATCGAGTTGCGCCAGCACTTGAGGAAGCCTTCGATCTCTTCACGAAGAAGACGGGGCGGAAGTACGACTTCATCATGCCGCATCGTTGTGAGGACGCGGAGTACATCCTCGTCGGACTCGGTGGTTACATGGAAACGACAGAAGTCACCGTCGACTACCTTCGCGAAAAGGGAATCAAGGCCGGGTGCGTCACGATCTATTGCTTCCGCCCGTTCCCCATGCACCAGATCGTAAATGCGTTGAAGAACGCAAAAGCCATCACCATTTTCGAGCGAATGGACGATCCGCTGTCGACGACGGGCAACCACCTGACTCGTGAGATCAAAGCAGCCTTCTGCGACGCTGTGAGCGGACAGATGGGACACGAGCCGATAGATCGAATACCTAAGATCTATCACGGCGCGGCAGGTCTCGGAAGCCGCGACGTACGACCGGCTGACATCATCGCCGCCTTTGACAATATGGAGAACGATGGTCAGGATTATTTCTGCGTCGGGATCGATCATCCGTTGTCGCTGATTCGCACGGAAGATCCTGACCTGCGACCTGATGGCGGATTCTCGATGCGAGGCCACTCCGTTGGTGGCTTCGGTTCGGTGACCACCAACAAAGTCATTGCGACCATCGCGGGAGAGGTTTTCGGCAAGGACGTGCAGGCATATCCCAAGTACGGTTCGGAAAAGAAGGGCCTGCCGACGACGTACTATCTCACGATCGGCGACGCACACATCAAGACTCATAGCGAACTTGAGTTCGTCGACTTGATCATCTTGAACGACGTCAACGCCATCCTCGCGAATCCGCTCAAAGGAATGGTCGATGGCGGTGCAATCTTTATGCAGTCGGCTTACGACAATCCGGAAGATGTCTGGCAACGAATTCCCGAACGTCACAAACAATATATTCGCGAAAAGAACATTCACCTCTACTTTTGCGACACCGTCAAAATTGCTCGCGAGGTCGCATCGGTCGCCGACTTGCAGATGCGAATGCAGGGAGTCGTCACACTTGGCGCGTTTCTGAAACTCACACCTTATGCCAAGAACAGCGGCATCTCGGACGAGCAAGTCATGGCAGGGGTCGAGAAAGCGATACGCAAGTACTTTGGAAAACGCGGGGAACGTGTCGTGCAAGATAACATGACTTGTATCAACCGCGGCTACAGCGAATCACAAGAAGTGCCGCGAGAAATGATCGAAGCATCGCCTTAGCTTCGATGACCCGAAGCCTTATTGAGGACGCACCTGATCCTCGCATACGTTTCGGGCTAAGACAGCCCACGACGAATTCAGTTACCGATACATCACCTCAATATCGAGGACGCATAATATGGCCACGGCTTCAGAAGACAAATCGATGAATGATGCGAATGATCGCGATCCATTCAATAACAACTCGTACGGAACACTGGTCGACGATGGCTACAAGAAGATCCGCCTGCCGGTTCTGGATGTCGACGATTTCAACGAGCGAATCATCCGTGCTTACGAAGACGGAACGGCCGAAAAAGATCTACCGGCCGATTTGTCCGTCTCACGATCACTCATTCCAGCCGGAACGGCCACGCTGCGTGACTTCAGCTACGTGGCGCCAGAGATTCCCGAATACATTAACGACAAATGCACGGGCTGCATGGATTGTGTGACGCTTTGCCCAGACACCGCCATCCTCGGCAAGGTCGTCGGTGAAGAGGAATTTGATACCAGACTGGCAAAGATCGAGAACGAAGCGGATCGCGAACTGTTCAAGAAGTTGGCTTGGTCCGAGCCGACCAAATACTACGCTGGCCCCAAGAAAAAGACGGGAGAGGGCGGCAAGTTTTCGATCATCATCGATCCGAGTAAGTGCAAGGGCTGCGCGGAGTGCGTTACCGTTTGCGACGACGACGCTCTGAAGATGGTCCAAAAGACAGACGACATGATGACCGACATCTCCAAAGTGCATCGCATGTTCAAGGAGTTCGGTCCGTCCGACGATCGCTTCATCAGCGACAAACTGCTGATCGACATGATGCTCAAAGAGGAAACGCACATCTACGTCGGCGGTGCCGGCAGCTGTGCGGGTTGCGGCGAAGGAAGTGCCTTGCGAATGATGTGTTCGGCGACGGGCGCCAAGTACGGAAACGATTGGGGAATTATCGCAGCGACTGGCTGCAATACGGTTTATACCTCGACGTACCCGTACAATCCTTATCTCGTTCCGTGGAGCAACTCGCTGTTCGAGAACGCTCCTGCCTACGCCATGGGATTGCGAGTGCGGTGGGATCAGAAGGGTTGGCAGGACAAGCCAATCTGGTGCATCGGTGGCGACGGCGCAATGTTCGACATCGGCTTCCAATCGCTGTCCCGGATGCTGGCCAGTGGCATGAACATCAAGGTGTTGGTTCTCGATACACAAGTTTACTCAAACACGGGTGGACAAGCCTCGACCAGTACCTACATGGGACAGAACGCGAAGATGAGCGTTCACGGCAAAGCCATCCAAGGCAAAACGGAACGCCGCAAGGAGATCGCGCAAATCGCGATGATGCATCCCCGGACATTTGTGGCCCAAACGACCTGTGCCCATGTGAATCACTTCTATCGTGCCTGTATTGATGCGATGGAGTTCGATGGTCCAGCGATCGTGTGCTGTTACACGACTTGCCAGCCTGAACATGGAGTCGCGGACAACATGGCGACTGATCAAGCGCAATTGGCGGTCGATACGCGGGCGTTCCCGCTGATGGTCTACGATCCCCGCAAGGGCGACACGATTCGCGAGCGTCTCTCGCTGCAAGGTAACCCAGCCGTCAACGACGACTGGTGGAAGAATCCCAAGTCCGGCGAGCAAGTTGACTTCGTCGACTTCTGCCGTAGTGAAGGCCGATTTGGCAAACACTTCGACAAGGAAGGGAATCCTAGTGAGTTGCTGCTGAAGGCCAAGCAGGAACGCCTGGAGAACTGGAAGCAACTCCAAGAGCTGGCAGGTTTGTTCGATAAGAATGCCGGAAAGTCTGCCCCCAAGAAAGCGGCGGCACCAAAACCCGCTAGGGCCAGCGGGAACGGCCTCCCCAGCGGATTCTCAGCCGGTACGAAGATCAAGTACGATGGCGGTAGCGGATGGGTGTCCGGCGTGCTTCGTTCTGTCGAACCTGTGGTCTTGGACCTTGATGACAACAGCGAAATCGCCGTCTCGAAAGATGTTCTTCGAGAAGCGATTTCCGTAGGGATTGTTACATTGCAGTAGTCTGTCATGCAGCAAGAACCGCTTGCCACATTTCACTACGAGGTCGCTAACCTTGCCGACGTTTTAGAGTTTCTAAAACGGACGCGCAATGAACTTCGGACATTGCGTAAAGCTCGTGTGTGGTTAGATCACTTTCGAGTTTTCGACGTGAACGGCGATTGTTTCGAGGTAACCGGGATCGGATACAGCGATGATGAGATCAAACCGATCCTGGACGCAGTTCACACGTCGTACAAGCCGGAATCGATTCACAACGAGTTCGCTGGCGAGTACAAAGAGTTCAAGACGGGCAAACGCCATCCCTGGGCCGAAGACCGAGTTATGTAGTTAGTCCCCTAGCGGGAGAGAGAGTCATGCCCACCAACATTCAAGACCTTTGCAAAGAGAAATCAATTTCGATTCTGGAAATCGCAGACCGAAGTGGGCTCGACCTGCCCAAGCTGCGCGCCATCTTCATGAACCGCTGGACACCATCGCCCAGCGAACGAGAAAAGATCTCAGCAGCAATCGACGTCCCCAAAGAAGACATCGCCTGGGGCCACGAAACACCGATCCAGCACATCTACGGCCACGGACCTGGGTAGTTTCACTGTTCTAACACAAGATGCGTTTGTGTGTCCCCGACATCGCCCGTGAGCTTCGACAGTTGCTAACTCGCAGTTTCACAACTCGCAGGTTACGAGTTCCCAACGGAAGTCGGGCGATCGCTAGAGCGGTTAATCTAGCCCCATGTGCTCCACCTTCGGCCAATACTTGTCGAAGGCTCCTTCCTTTTGGAAGTCGGGATCGTTGTCGAGGTCATGACATTCGCGGCATTTGTCCTCCGCCTTTTCGAAAGGCAGTCGCATCGCAACTCGAAGCGTCTCGCGCATCTCGTCCGACGCATCGATGTCTCCCGACTCCGCGGCGACATGAGCGGAGCCCGGCCCATGACAATTTTCGCAGCCATTGCCGACCAGCGCAGGAGTCTGCTCGAGCCCCAAGTAGCCCGATCCATAGGGAAAGAATTTCTGCGCGTTCCATCCGGTCACGTGACAGCTAAGACATTCCGGATCGAAGTGTCGCTCGATCTGTGAGCGCTCGCCCGGATGAACCAACGTGTCGGTTGCATGAGCATGCGGCGTTTTCTCCCAAACAGCGAACGCCGTCGAGTGGCACTCGGCACACGCTCGGGAACCAACAAATTGATTTCCGCTTTCGTGAGGCAAGGGCCTTACGCCTAATCCGTCCAATCCTGTAGTCTTCAATTGGTCTTGGTACGACTTGAGTAACTGAAGCATCTCTGAAGAATCGGTGTAGGAGGCGTCAAGAGGCACCCTTTGATAGCGCAGAGGCTCATCCGAGTCGGCAAAAACTCCGATGACTCCCGCGAACATCCCCTTCACGCCGACTTGAACGAGAATCGCCTTGCTCCCTTCGATCGCTTCCGGTGTGTAGGTGGGGTCACCCAATCCTCCACTCGTGACGACGATATCGAATTCTTCGAATTGCTGAGCCAGCAGTCGCGACTCGTCAAGCGACGCGTGAGCCAAGAGTACGAACAGGTCGCACTTGGCCTCTTTCAGTTGCGGCAAGACTTCCCTGAGCGATTGTGCTGCGGCCTGCAAGACAACTTCACTGCTACTGACTTTCTTTCGTTCGGCAGCGCCAAGCACGGAAGTGACGCCGATCTTCTTGCCGCCTGCCTCCAAGATGTGAAATTGAGGCGTAAAACTGCGATCCCACACGGCTGCGTTCGCACCCACGAACGGGCTGACTTCGTCATCAATTGCCATCGTCGCGGCAGCAACTTCACCAACTGATAGCCCGAGGTCGTTCTCGCCAAATGCGATCGCGTCGTAACCGATCGTTTTCAACCCCTCGACCGTAATCTGAAACTTCAGCTCAGCCTGACGCCCGAATCGGCGAACTTGGTTTCCGACATCAAAAGCAAGCAACGGCCAACCTCGCGACTTCAGTTCACGGACAAGCGTGTGACGACGCGCCAAACCTCCCTTCTGATTCGCCAGACCAGCACAGCCACAAGGCTCGATGTACCCCTTTTGCTGGCCGGTGACAAAGAGAACCACTTCCGGCGTGCCCCATCCATCAAACAGTTTAAGTTCATCGACAAGCGGTTCACTCGACAACTCCGCATCGCGTTCCCGCGGCTCGTCCATCCTGGACGGCAGGCCAGTTGTTTCAGTTGCATCGGCGGCGGAGTTGCCCGGGGCGGCCGCCGACTCAATCGAGTCCGAGCTATCTCCCGTTGCTGCAGCCCCGGATGGCGAGGTGGTTCTTGAGTCGCAAGCCGACAACAAAGGCAGCAATCCGAGGAGGCAAATCCTCCATCTCGCTCTTGAGGATCGCATTAGTTAGTCCTTCCGTGAGTGGTCGCTCGCATTCCAATCGCCTCCCGCAGAGGCTCCCTGCATCCGCCTGTAAAAACGAGGGTATTCAGCTAACCACTCTCACTCAACAGCAAATCGCACGTAAAGCACGACTTCGGTTGCTGTCGGGTGAGTTGTTTTCAACACTATCCTTCCGGTCGGTGTCTGAACTCCTCCGAGGCGATTCATTACGGGAGTATCTTTGCTAACTTCGACTGTAAGTGGAATCAAATACGCGTTACCGTCATTAAAAGTCTTTCGCTCTCCAATGGTGACTGTAAGGTAATCGGCAGGATCGCATTCGCCTACGGTCAATTGCACATCGTCTCGATGTTCGCCCTTGACCATCAGGTGTAATGTTGCAGAAGCCCCCTCACCCGCAAGCTGCCGGCCCAACGCCAATCGACTTCTGGCAGGCGAGTACTTTAAACCGCCAATCAATGAGAGGTCGCCAGTCACTCGACCAGAGAGTGGGATTTGGATAATTACCTTTTCGCCAGTGTCAGCGACAATCGTGATGCCCTGATACAAAGGGCCAACCGGGAAGCCTGGCTTGATCGTTACCTTGATCTCCTTACCGAACTTCGCATACTTCTGGCCAGCCTTAGCCGCATCTTGCGACAAATCATTGACTTCCAGCTCAAAGAATCGCTTAGTCGCTTGATCTTCAGATTCGCATTGGACAATATCAAGTTGATCGCCCGCGAATCCGTAAACATTAAAAGTCGCGGACGCTCCTTCAGACGTCGAGAAAGTTCCTAGTGCTAACTCGTTGACCGAAGCACCTGCGGACTCGGTAACATAAGTCGTTAGTTCTAACCGAATGACCTCATGTGTTTTGTCGTTTGTCCGCACTTCCAAGCCTTCGCTCAATTCAGGGCCTGGCTTCCGCGCGATTAGGGTAACAAATATCTCAACCACTTCACCGGGTTTCACAACGGCTCTCTCGAATTGCGTCTTTACGCACAATCCACAACTGACATCTTGCTTTTCGATCAACAAATCGACACTGCCGTCGTTGCGTACGACGAAAGTATGGGATCTTGATTCGTCCCTCTTCATCACTCCGACGTCATACATCGCCTCACCGACAACGACCGCCAGCGATGTGCCGGTTTCGTCGCCAACTTCCGACTCAGCGGCCGTTCCCGCGTCACCAACTCGAACCGACTGCGGTAACTCAAGTTTTTCTTCGACACCAATCAATTCGCTCCAACTGCGAGCAATTCCAAAAGCCACCCCAAGGAAGACTAAAAGGACCACAATGACCGGCAGACGCATCCTGTAATACTCCTAAAAACACAGCACTTAAGCTCGTTCAACGGGAAAGTCCGCTATCAGGGCTGCTACGCAGTGACTCCATCAATTGTTCTGTGTTGTCGCAAGTCGGATTCGGCTCTTGCGATTGGACTCGGCGGGGTGGGTCGAAAACCTTACGCCTAGCAAGGTTTTGCTCCTGATGAGGATTCAAACGGTTCAGACGCAATGCTTCGGCAACGACAAGTCCCGATTCCTCCGACTGTCCAGCCAGATGCAGAGCCCACGCCAGTTGAGCATGACCAAAATTGTAATTTGGATACAGCTCGACTGCACGCCGGTATCCAAAAATCGCTTCCTCTAATAGCGGTTGGTCGTCCCTAGCCCGATATGCGGCGAGGTACCAGTCGCCATAAGCTTGGTGGGCCGCACTTGACCGGCGATCGCGCCGAAGCGTCTCGCGCGCTGCTGCGACAAAGGCTTTCTCTCGCGAGGAGTCGCCATGATCGAGCCACCTACTCAACCGCAAACGGGCCAGTGCTTGCCACGGCTCGACGCTGAAACTATCAACTGAGGTCGCGGCAAGCAGTGCGTCTTCTGCCTCGAGAAATCGTCCTTGCTCCTGCCAACCGTTAGCTCTCGCAAGGTGAGTCTTCACGTTTAAGACCGGTGCGAAAGTCGAGTACCAAAACGAAACGGCGATCACCACGGCGGCCGTCGCTGCCGCACAAGCAGTTCGACCGGACCAAACAAGTGTCGAGCGCGGCCATTCTGCAAAATTCAGCGCCGTGGCCAACAACAGCCATAGACTCAGCGCAACACCGGCGAAACTAATCCCACCTGCTGCGGACAGATTGATCAATAGGACACCCGCCGAAGCGAGCAACACAACAATCGGCAAACGCCCATGAAGCACCCACGAATGCCAACTGAAAACAATGCCAGCCGCGACTGGCAAACCAACCATGAACAATGCAGTATCAGGAAGGTAGCTGACCGTCAAACCAGCGATAAACCCAAGCGGCACGCCTGCTAAGGCTCCCCAATAGACCGCCCTGACACATCCGACTTCCTCCGTGTTGCGTTGCGCCGAATCAGATCGCAGCGCGGCGAGGCCGTTGCGTAATTGCACAGCAAAGCAAACGAAAACGCCGAGGAAAGCCAACATCGACAAACTACCCGAAGTCGACCACACCTCGAGAAGAAAGTTGTGCGGGTCAGCAATCGTCTCACTCGCTGCTGGTAGTTTGTAAGCCGTGTACGATTGCTGAAAGTTACCCGGGCCGCAGCCAAACCACGGGGCGTCAGCGATCATCGCCAATGATGCCTGCCAGTACTGCACTCGGTAAAGCAGTGACTTCGAAGACTCGGTTAACACCAACAAGTCGAAACCACCGACCGAGACGGCCAGACTGAATATTACCGCGAGTGAACCGACGCCAACGACCAACGACTTCCAACCCGGTCGCCAACCGCATCGACGTCCGTAAACAGCTAGGAAGCCCACACCAGCAATAACCGCGATCGTCGCACTTCGACTCTTTGTCAGTACAAAACATCCCGCGACCAACAGTATGCTCGCAACTGCTGATAGTGTTAACCGACGACGCAGCTCTTGGTTCGACCAATTCAATACTGCGATGCCGACAATGCAAAGCAGCCAGGGTGCGAGAAAACCGGCCAACGAGTTCGCCAGTGTAAATGTTGCAATTGGCTCCGTGCTATAGAGCCGGTCCTCAAATTGCTCACGCTCGACCGAACCCTCCGGCGCGACGATTCCGGCATCCGCGAGCGTTCCCTCTTTGTCGTCTTCGTAGGCGCGTCGAGCCGGTGGCGTCCTGCCAAAGTACTGATCGGACGCGTGCATCGACGGAAAAACCGCCAACGCCCTCATGACGGCCGTCGTCCCCCCGGATTCGCACGCCCACCGGACGACTTGGCGGACCGGGAAAGACGCCACGCCGACCCCGGCCCGCCGCCC
>JACNKX010000061.1 GCA_014381825.1 Planctomycetota bacterium | reverse complement strand
GGCCCTGAGTTCGTCGCAACGGTCATTCGCGATTGGCTGCGACGTTCTGAAGTCGAGCCGCTGCTCATTGCCAAAGGAAGCCCTTGGGAGAACGGCTACGTCGAGTCATTTAGTCGAGTCATTTAATGGCAAGCTACGTGACGAGTTCTTGAACCGAGAATTGTTCTTGAGCATGGAAGAAGCACGCTGGGTGCTTGACCGCTGGCAGTTGGGTTACAACCATCGCTGCATCCACGGTGCATTGGACTATCAAACTCCTGCCGCCTACGCGTCCGACTGTGGTCCTCCGGCTTCGGCTGCGCCTCAGCCTCCGGAACACAGTCGAATTACTTAACCCCGATTCTCTCACTCCTGCTGGAACAAAGTCTGAGGGGTGGTCAGACACCTTCACGCCTTTCGTCACGCCTTTATCAGCTTCGCCGCTAACACGGGCGTACCCGAACGGCTTCTTCGTCAGTGGATCGGTCACGCCGACTGTGAAATTTTAGACTGGTATTATCACTTAGCGGACCGCGAGTCCAAGGAGGCAATGCACCGAATTTCGAAGGCATCGATGCTTTCACAGCCGACGGATAATCCGGATTTGAATTCAACACAAACTCAGCACAATCCCGAGGAGGATTAAAATGATGAGAGCGCAAAGCAAAAGCCATCAACTAGTTAAGAAGATGGCTTCAAGTCGAAGCGGAGGGCAAGGGACTCGAACCCTCAACCCCTTGCGGGGCGCCGCATTTCGAATGCGGTTGCTAGCCATTCGCATACCCTCCGGCTCCTCCTATATTTACTCGCCGGACCCGTTTCGGGCAAGATGTCGTTACAACTGCTAACGGACCACCAACAGGAGCATTGGGTTCGCAGTGCATCGCCGATAAAGCCAGACCATCCGGCACGAGTAGGACAGTCGGCGAATGCCGAGCAGCGAGCTACCTGCCGCCCGCAGAACTGTTTCAGGCAGACCGTACGCCTGTCTATCTCGTGATGTTCGTAGGGCGCAGCGCCGTCGCGCTCGATTTGCCGGTTCGTGCGGCTGACCGTCATGTAGTTGCGCCGAGACTTTATCTGTGAACACGCCGGCCCCTCGGACGATAGGTTGCTTGTGGTGCGATGAAGTATCCCTGAGCTGACTAACTTTGTGTTGAGGTGAGACATGACGAAGAATTATCGAGTGGTGACGCGAGGTAAAGACGGTTCTATCAGGATTCGCGACTATGACAAATCTGAGCCGTTGCTGAAGATGCATAGCCAGATTGGCATCGAAGACAGTAGCACCGATCTATCGCTGCGCGGGCAACCAGTTTTCCGCGGATTGATCGGACCGATGCCCGATGGCAAAGGCATCGTGCGCTACGAATCGCCCGACGTGTTCGAGTCACTCACAAAAGACTGGGCGTCAGCCAAGCCAGTCAAACGCACGCGCCGTCGTCGCGCAGCAGCTCCAACTGAGCAGAACGCTGATAGTTCAACCGAAGCTTAGCAACCGTTATTGCTCTTTCGATGTTTTCGGAAAGGGCGAGATCCCTGATCGAGTTCGCAGCTTGACCGGAATCTCGCTCTTTTTTTCGTCAGAAACCTCGTGGGGCCGCATCACGACGCAAGGATCGTGACGGGCCAACGGCTGATCGCGGCGAGTCGTTCCGCTTCCTCTCGCGTCGGAACGAACACGATGCCCGCTTCACGAGGCAGTTTCCGAAGATCTAAATCGCCTACGTGACGCCACTCGTCTTCAACGGTCCAGTCGATCGCGCGACCACGCTGATGTGAATGGCTTGCGCTCACTTGAAAGAATGGGCGCTCTTCCTCAGCCAGCGATTCCCAAAGCGAATCGTCACCGTAGCGTACCGGCGAACATCGCTGTTGCTGTAACCAATCTCGTCGAATACAGATCCCATACGGCTCGAAGTCCCAGCGCCCCAAATGCGAACGAAACGATCGCAGCTGGGGCAAATCATTTAATGGAACGGCGGTGAAGCAGACGGCATCGACTTCGCCACGGATCATCCGCGATGTTGCGACGAGCCGTTGTATGGCAGCGATTCGTTGGACGGCTGCAAACGCCGAGTGATCCGTTGCCGGGCGACTCAGCAAGAGTTCTCCGAAGTAATCCGATTGAGGTTGATCTGGCCAGCCGTCCGGTTGGGCGCGAGTGCAGTGAGTCAACCACTTCCAATTGTCGCACGACGGCAATTCGATAATCGGCGCTCTCGTGTATAAGGGGCTTTCAGATCGGGGAAGCTCTTCGTGATAAAGGGTATTCAGGACGACCCAACCAACAGCTCCTCGATCGAGCAGGTCGTGTGCTAACTCTCGTTCGACGAGGTCTTGACCAATCGCGATGAAAACGCTGGCTGATTGCCAGACGGAATCTTCGATTCTAGCGCGAACAAGCTTCTCAAGTTGACCACCACGACGAAGCTGAAATACGAGAACTCGGTCCGCCATCGATACGACGACTCGGTCACGAACAGGGACGTTCTGCAGCGTCAACGGCTTCTCGCGATCGACCAACGAGCAGTGCGTTTCGGGCGAGACATAGACGCGATAGATCGCTTCAGTCGGATTTGAGTCGCGCTGTCGGATGCTTTGGAGCCAAGACCTAACTGACATCGACTCGCGGGGACAGCTCACGGAGACAACGCGGACGTCAAAAAGCTCTGCCGCTCGTTGAACGTACCGATCGGGCGTCGTGTCGATGGCCGTCAACAGTACGTCCTGGCCGCGATTGATCTGTGAACAGGCTGCGCGAAAGACGGTGAACCAATCGGCTTGCGTGTCGACTCGTCGGCCAAGCCGAGAACTGGCGATACCGATCCGCGATCCTTCGGGTCTCCCCCGCGGCCACCAAGCAAGCCGCTCACCGAGCCAATGCCTTGTTTGCGAACCATCCGCATCAAGATCGGCGAGCTGCGCACCGTTCGCCACTTGCTGATCGATCCAATCTCGCATCCGCTCGGCTTGGCGGCGTTTGTTTGCCGCAAGCGATTTGCGGGCGCACGATTTCCAAACGGCCTGAATGATCGGGAGCAAATCATGACTTGTCGGTGAAGCGATTTGTGCAGGTGTCGGCAACCAACCTGCTTCAAACAACAACTGCCCAAGATGATTCTGGTGAACCGGCATGATCGTCAGCTGCCCGCCGAGATAACAACTACGAAGTAACGTCGTAGTTCTATCGCGCATCGCGATCCGGTCAATCAAATTCTGCCGCCACTTCGCGGACAAGAAACGAAAAAGGCCTCTCCAGGTGGGGCAGAAACCTGAAGAGGCCTAGAAGGGGTGTCTCCGCCAAGTGGGGCAGTAACTTGGCATGAAATGGAGACGTGTTAAGTACTTAACTCACTCATTGTGTCCACTCGCCAGAGAATGTCAAGCGCCTAACAAGTTTTTTTGTGGCACACCGAAATTGCTCACGATTTGCGATTATCGGAACTAGGAACGGTCGATGGAATGGAACGCCGCTGCGAACGATTCTAGTGCTTCTCGACTAAAGAGTACGAAACGAATTAGGCTTGGTTTGCCAAACTCATGAAGGAACTCGTAGCTCGTTCCCAGGGCGACAACAGCCGCTTCGTTTACTGGATATTCGTACACTCCTGTGCTAATTGCGGGAAAGGCGATGCTGGCACAATCGTTTTCGACCGCGAGTTCGAGACAACGCCGATGAGCGCTCGTTAACTGCGCAGCTTCGCCGGACTCGCCTCCGTGCCAGATTGGCCCCACTGCGTGGATGACATAGCTGGCTGGCAACTCGCCCGCGCCGGAAATGACTGCAGATCCTGTGGGGCAACCGTCGGGGTATCGTCGCCGTGTTTCAGCCATAATCGTAGGCCCGCCGCGATCGTGGATTGCTCCGTCCACCCCCGCTCCACCCGCAAGACGACTATTCGCAGCATTGACAATCGCATCGACACTTTGGTTGGTCACGTCGCCTTGGACCAACTCGATTGCTTGACCGTTAACGACGAGCTTGTTGGTCATGAGCTACTCACTAATCTGCTGCCAACTCGATTTCACGACAACATCTTTTGAACAAGTTCTCCTTGACTTGGCAACTCGACTCGTGGACAATCCGAAGCCTGTCACTTGCATTTTGCGCAATCCACCTTTTTTCACTAAATTGCCATGTCGAGAGCCTGCTGTTCAGCGATCTTCGTTTGTATGCTCCTGTCGACGGCTAGCAGCGCGAGAGACATCTTTGTCGACAATATCGCCGGAGATGATCGACGGGACGGATCGACGGAGCGAGTTAGTGGCCGAGCTGGCGGACCTGTTCGGTCGCTGCGACGAGCGCTCGCATTGGCTTCTGGATCGGATCGTGTCGTCCTGCAAGACACAGGCGAACCGTATCGCGAGAGCGTAACCTTGCAGGCCGGGAAACATACCGGTGTGCCAACGCGACCATTTACGATCGTCGGCAATGGGGCGACTCTTGATGGATCGGCACCGGTTCCTCAAGACGCCTGGAAGCATGTTGACGGGAATACTTTTCGATTTCGTCCGTCTCGCACCAGCTTTCAGATCCTGTTCATCGATGGCAAACCGCTCGTAAGACGTTTCGTGCAGCGGGAGCTTGGATTTCCGAAGCTACAACCGCTGGAGTGGTGTTTGTTTGACCGGGACGTCTATTTCTGCGTCGAGAAAGACAAATTGCCAGGGCACTACGATTTGTCACATACGGCTTTGCCTGTTGGAATCACGCTGTACGAAGCGCGAAATATTGTCATCACTGATCTCGTCATCCAAGGATTTCAGCTTGACGGGCTGAACGCGCACGATAGCGTCTTTGATGCAACGTTGGTCGGATTGACTTGTCGAGGCAACGGTCGCAGCGGCATTTCAGTTGGCGGTGCATCGCGGGTGAAGATCATCGCCTGCCTAGTCGGCAACAACGGCGTCGCCCAAGTCCGCACAGAGGGCTTCTCGCGGACGGAGATTCTCAACAGCGATCTTGTCGAAGCGGAAAATGCCCCAGCAGTCGTTCGAGACGGTGGATTGGTGTCCGTTACTGCGGACGACGCGCCCGGATCTTAGTCATTTACACACGGAGGAAGTGAGATGCGTACAGCATCACTGATTCTTGCAGTAACGCTTGCAACCTGTTCTTTCAGTCACGCCGATCAACCAATAGGTGCGTTGGAGTCCGAGACGGAGGCATCGCTGAAAATACTCGTCGAACGACTCGAAGCTCGAATCGACGAGCTAGAATCACAAGTTCAGCAACTCAAGCATGCACAGCGAAGTTCCAGGATCGGGGCCAGCTTGCTCGAATCGATGGAACCAGCCGAGAAGCCGCAATTACGCCAATCGCCGCGATCACAATTCAAACTTGCGACGCACGGTCAATGGAATATCGATGAAGCAGGAATCATCCGCGACTTTGGCGGTAGACCGATTGGTTATTGGGGATTCGATTTTTCGCCAGTTGAAGTTGCGCGCTGAGCAAGCTCACGATTGCGGCTGATCATCCTTTGCCAATTCCGCAGCGCTGATCACTGCCTGAACCTCGCGGCGCGACGTCCAATAGAACACGACGCCGATCGCCGCGATGGCGATCGTTACGATTCTGTAGGATAGCGCGACGAGAACGCCGATCACTTCTCCTGGGCCGGCTGTCGGTACATACTCGTACAGTTTCTCCATCGCAAACTCGAACGTTCCAAGACCGCCCGGCATGAAGGGAATCGCGCCGGCGACGTTGCTGAGCGGGACGATAATCAAGTGTTCGCCAAGGGTCGGCGTCTGGCCGAACAGCCCGCGAGCGATCAGGAATATCGAAAACGCGAGCAGCGCATGAACTCCCATACTCATTAGCAAAATCACTGCCATCACGTCATAGCGGTTTCGGAACATGCGCACCGATTCGATGAGGCGTCCGATCGTAGGGCCAACTTTGGGAAGGCCGGTCAGGAATTCGGACAAACTACCGCGCGTGAATCCCGGAACGAGAACCAGCATGATGCCGACGGCACCCACCGCCGTGGCGAACAGCGTTGCATTACATATCGCGGTTAATGCGGCAGTTGACTTTGATACGCTGCCGAACAAGATGGCCGCACTCGTCACGAGCAACAACGCGTACAGCCCGATCATTCGATCAACGACGACCGTAGCGACTGCCTCGGCACGGCGACTCGACTGTTCACGAGCGATGAAGACAGCTTTGAAGAGATCGCCGCCCACGCTGCCAACTCCCACAAAGTTCAGCAAGAACCCAAGGAACCCGAGCCGAAATGCGTCTCGCAACCGGAACGGGATCTGCAATGTTCGGACCAACACGTACCAGCGAACAAACGTTATGCTCACTGCCAGCGTGGCGACCACAAATGCGAGCCCAAGCGTCCCCCAATCCTTCGGTCGGTCGCGAAGGCCTTGAAGATCGCCAGGAGCGATCGAAGCCAACAACCACACGATGATCGCTAGCGGCAACAGGATCTTTAGCAGCGTGATAACGGTCTTTTTCAACTTGGTCTCCGGGGATGCGCGCTCGGATTGCGACTTGGCCGATGAGAATTAACGAACACAGCACGTTCAAGCAAGCCGAGATTGATAGTCTGGCTCCGCTAGCATGTTCTGCTATCACCAGCTTAGTTCCAATCGATCTGGACGAAGCGACACAAATCGCTAAACTCCCGACCCCAGTTTCTCTGGGAACACTCGCCATTCTATCGAGGAGCACTTTAGCATGCGTGACTCCGTGTCTCGCTTCCTGATTCAATCGTTGTTAGCATCCGCATTAATATGCTGCTTGAGCGTTGCGACATTTGCGCAACAGACAAGCAACGACGAATCGCCGGCCCAAACATCGTCCGACACGAGCAATGCTGCCCCAGGCGAGACGGAGGGAGAGGATGCGACTGAGACGGTTCTGATGCGGACGGCGCGATTCTTGGGAGTGACGCCTGGCAAGACAACTCTGGCCGACGTGAAAGAGAAGCTAGGCGATCCACGCAGCGAGCAGGTGAGCAGCACGAGCGCCGTGCTGGAATACCAAGTTGGACCATTCCCCAAGGTCGAGATATTTCTCTTGGACGATGTCGTCGTTTCGGTTCTCGCTCAACTCAACGAAAATCGCGTTCCGTCAGACCTCGCCAAGGAACTTGGATGGGACTCGTTCAAGCCGGTGGAAATAAGAAACGCTGACGAAGCATTAGGTCTCGCGTATCCAGAACGAGGCGTACTGTTCACCTATGCAGCCGACTCGCCACGCCCTCGCGTCGCTCAAATTCTAATTGAACCTTTGTCTGCGGAGATGTTTCTACTACGAGTCGAGGCGAGTCCCGCCAATCAATTCTCGCAGCAACTCGCGGATCTCGAGCGAGTACTCGACTTTGATCCCAAGAACTCCGAAGCACTTTGGCGCGGAGCCAAGCTTCTTGCAATCACGGGCAAACAAAACGACGCACTGAAGCTAGTGAAGCAGGCGGTGCGACTGTCTCCAGACAACGATCAGTATCAATTGACGCAGGCAAAGTTCACGGCGAGGGCAGGCGACCACAAGGGTGCGGTCGTCGCCGTGGAGCGTCTGCTCGAGCGATCTAATATCACGGCGTCCATCCGAGCCGCCGCGGAACTCGAACTCGGGAACTTGATGACAACTGGCCTGAATCGCGATTACAAAGCGGCTGTCGAACATCATCTTGCAGCGGTGAAGGCCGCAACGCCCTTGGTTAGCGATCCAGACGCGCTGACGCGTCATGCCGCCGAACGCGTCCTCGTCGATGCGTATCTGGGTGCGGCGAACGACATTGCTCACGGAAATTGGGATCGCAAATCCGAAGTGGTACCAAAGTGGCTTCGCAGTGCGGAGGAACTCGCCACGGGCTTCGTACAAAACGACAGTGCCGATCCGATCATGCCGCTGCTCGTCTGGCGGCGAACACTGGAAGCGTATGCCGCGATGGACGTCGAAGTGGTTGATGTGCCAGTCGTCGTCGAAGCCGCTCAGCAGACAGGTAATGCGCTGATCGAAGAGTCGGACGATCCGATCTATAAACAACACGTTCGATGGGAGTTACTGCAAGCGAATTTTGCCGCGTTGCGAGTCGAACAGACTCGCGGTCGTTATTCGCCTGCATTGAAGTACGCCGGCGAGGCAGTTCGTTTGGTCGAAGAACTGTCGAACGACCGTACAGCAAATCTGCAAACTCGTTACATGATCGGTCGTCTGTACTTTTATGTGGGCTCCATCTATGCGATCAATCACAAAGATCACCCCGAAGCTGTTCGCTGGTACGAGCGTGCCTTGCCACATTTCGATGGGGTCTTACCGAAGACTGATCTGTACGACACTGGAATTCATGGCGAGCGATTCGTCAGTATGGGCGTATCCTATTGGAAAGCTGACGCCGGGGACGAAGCGTTAAAGCTCACTGAGCGCGGCCTCGACTTAATGGAGCGTGCAACGAAGGCGGGACTCCTCGATCAGCAAACTCTGATCGTCCCGTACGCCAATCTAGCAGAGATGCATCGCGTTCGTGGTCGCAGCGACGAGGCGGAAGAGTTCTCCGCCAAAGTCGCTCGACTGAAAGACGACCAGTTACAACGCTAGCGCTCATCATCGCGCAGCATACCAAGCGACAGGCACGACTTCTGTGCTAGGATGGAGTAAACTCCGCCGACCGTCCGTGATACGCCGCCCATGTCCCACCTCAAGCAGCCCGCAACTACCGCGACAGGTCGTTTTGCGAGGTCACTTGCAGTTGCCGAAGTGCTGCTCATCTTCGTGTTCTTTTTCGTCCTCGCAGGCGGGGCGGCGCCCGATGTCAATGAAGCTCACTACTTAAGTAAGGCGAAACACTACTGGAATCCAGACTGGTGTCGTGGCGATCTGTTTCTGGAATCCGCCGACGCACATCTTGCCTTCTACTGGACGATCGGTTGGCTGACTCGATTTCTGTCGCTCGGAACTGTCGCTTGGATCGGACGATGCGTCACCTGGTTGTCGCTCGCTTGGTCATGGAGACGATTGAGCGTGGCCGTCATCCCGGATCGGCTGTGGTCGCTGCTGACGGCGGCTCTCTTTGCGATGCTACTTCGTTGCAGTCACATGGCGGGCGAGTGGGTGATCGGCGGCGTCGAGGCGAAAGGCTTCGCGTTTGTATTCGTGTTTCTTGGGCTTGAGGCGTTGGTGAAGAATCGCTGGTCGAGAGTCTGGATACCGTTCGGCACCGCCGCTGCGTTTCACGTACTCGTCGGTGGTTGGTCCGTCGTCGCCGGCATGATGGCTTGGCTCGTTACCAAGGAGGAGCGACCTGCCTTCGGAAAGATGCTCCCGGCGCTCGTTGTTGGCGGAGGGATTGCGCTCGTGGGTTTGTTGCCTGGGTTGATGCTGACATCGGGTATCGATGCCGACACCGTGGCGGAAGCTAACGAAATCTATGTGCATGAACGACTCGCCCACCATCTGTTGTTCCATCGGATCCTATCGCAACAGATCACGCTGGACTTTGCCTATCTCGACGTTGCACCAATCACGTTACCTTACTCGCACCTCTTCTTGCTACGGCATCTCGCCATCATCGCGGTCGGAGTCGCGTTGTGGAAACTCGTGTGTCCTCGTGACAGCTCGAATCGACTGTACTACTTCGTCGCTGCCGCGATGACAATTGCCGGGATCGGCATCCTGATCGATCAAGCCACGATGTACGACGAAGCTTTGTCTGCAAAACTGATGCGATACTATTGGTTCCGGTTGTCTGACGCGATGGTTCCAATTGGCGTTGCGCTGTTATTGGCGCAGGCGATTCAAAAGTTAAAACTCTCTCGCCCCGCGGCAGCGCAATGGGCACTGGCTGGGTGCATCGCATTGGTTACCCTGAACGCGACCGATATCTTCGCCCGACGACGGTTTGATCCCAAGCCGACTTCCATCATCCAAGCTCAGCCTCGCGAGATCAAACGGGATCAATCCGATCGCTGCTATCAAGATTGGCTGGCAACTTGTGATTGGATCGCGACTCACACACCGAAGGATGAAATAATCCTGACGCCACGCAGCCAACAGACCTTTAAATGGTACGCGCAGCGTGGTGAAGTCGTTGCTTGGAAAGATATTCCGCAAGACGCGGCGGGAGTCCTGGAATGGAAGCGAAGAATGGATGAAGTCTTTCCAAGTCGAATCGGCGGACACGATTTAGCCGCTCACGGCGAGCACGAACTGCGACGATTGGCCGAGAAGTATGGATTCCGGCATGTTGTCATTGATCGCACACAAAACCGAACACCTCTGTCCTTCGTACGTGTTTATCCGGAGCGCTGGCAAGGCCGCTCATGCTTCGAAGTGTATCGTCTGCCAGCAGTGAGCAAGTGAGATGGTGACGACTACTCCAAACGAAAACCTCCCTGAATTGCTTCGCCGTCGGTTGGCACAACCGTTGCCCGGTATCGCCGCTTGCACCAGCTTCTCTCCCGAGTTGAGTTACGGCCGGCATCACGGTCCGCCGGCCCATGACGCACGTCAAGCGGCAGTCCTCTTACTGCTATATCCGGGACGGAACTCCTGGCACCTTCCGCTAACGGTTCGGCCAACCGCGATGAGTTCGCATGGCGGGCAAGTCAGCTTTCCCGGCGGCGAAATTGAACTTGGCGAAACATTCGAGCAGGCTGCATTGCGTGAGTGCTGTGAAGAACTAGGGGAAGCAGGTTCGGAAGTTCAACTCCTAGGCAGCCTGTCACCCTTGTACGTGTTTGCCAGCAATTTCCAAGTGACTCCTTGCGTCGCTTGGTCGCCAACACGTCCTCACTTCGAGCCAAATTCGGACGAGGTCGCGAACCTGCTCGAACCGTCCATTGTCGACCTCCTGAATCCAGTTTCGCGAGGCTCGCACCTGATCGATCGTCGCGGCATCCGGTTCCAGACACCGCACATTGCGTATGACGACTACAAGATATGGGGTGCGACAAGCGTGATTCTTCTCGAGTTCTTACAACTCGTCAGCGAACTCGCTCGATAGACGCGGCCGCTTGGCGACGTTTGGGTGACAGTTATATTGTGAGTAATGATTGCGTCATCTTGTTTAACTGCCATACACGATTCAATCCGTTAATGCTCGCGAGGATATGCAATGGTTCGAGTTGGAATCTTAGGAGCGACAGGTTACACGGCGTTAGAGTTGATCAAGATCCTGCTCCGACATCCCGGCGTAGAAATCACAACGCTCACTAGTCGCCAAGAAGGCAACCCGCATGTTACGGCAATTCATCCTCAGTTGATGGGCCGGCTCGACGTTAACCTCGAAGATCTGGCACCCGAAACGGTTGCCGCTCGCACCGAATGTGCCTTCAGCTGTTTGCCGCACGCGACATCTGCCGCAATGGTCATGAAGATGCTGGAGACCGATGTGCGAGTCGTTGATTTTAGTGCCGACTATCGATTGCTCGACGCGGACACTTACGCCAAGTGGTACGGACACAAACACCCGGATCCCGATCGACTCGGCAACACCGTATACGGACTGCCTGAATTATTTGGAAGCAAGATCCCCGACGCACAATTGATCGCAAACCCAGGCTGTTACACAAGCACGTCGATCCTCGCTCTAGCACCACTCTTGTCTGGCGGCTTGATTGAGTCGAAGGGCATTATCATTGATGCCAAGAGCGGTATCTCCGGGGCGGGACGATCCCCGAAACTCACGACCTTATATCCGGAGTGCAACGAAAGCCTGTCGGCCTACGCGGTCGGACGTCACCGCCACACGCCCGAGATCGAACAAATTCTCGCGATTTCCAGCGGCCAAGACGTAGAGGTCATCTTCACACCGCATCTCGTGCCGATGGACCGCGGGATTCTGTGTACCATCTACGCGACGCCAACGACCGAAGCCACAGAAGATCAACTGCTTGACGCGATGCGATCGTTCTACGCGGACAAGCCGTTTGTTCGCGTCGTCGATCATCTTCCCGCCACGAAAGATGTGAGCGGCACGAACTTCTGTGACATGACGGTGCGTTTAGTGAAAGGGCGCGTGATCGTTCTCTCTTGCACCGACAACTTGATCAAGGGAGCGTCGGGAGTCGCCGTCCAGAATTTCAATCTGATGCACGAGTTCGATGAAACGACCGCGTTGCTGTAATGTCGTTGTTCGCTCCGCGATTAAAACGGCTTCTCGCCAACACACGACCCAACTAGTTGCCAATTTACAAAGGCACAATCACGATGAGTCATCCTGTCCCGAAAGGCTTTCGCCTAGCTGGCGTTCACTGCGGCATCAAGTCGGACGCTACGAAAGAAGACCTCACCCTGATCGCAACCGACCAGGAATGCGTAGCAGCTGGCGTCTATACCCAGAATCTTGTGGTCGCACCGTCTGTGACTCAAAACCGAGCGAAGACGCCGTGCGAGAATATTCGCGTGCTAGTCGTCAACTCGGGAAACGCGAATGCTTGCACGGGCGAACGTGGTGAGCAGGATTGTCGCGAAATGAGTCGCCTTGCAGGTGAAGCGGTTGGTGCGAGCGAAGCACAATCGCTCGTCATGTCGACAGGAATCATCGGGCACTTTCTGCCGATGGAAAAGGTTGCAACAGGCATTACCGGCGCTGCAGCGCTGCTTGGAAGTGACGACACGGCGTTCGCTTCAGCGGTTCGCGGAATCACGACGACCGACAAGTTTCTGAAGACTTCAAGTCGCTCGATCGACATCGGAGGGCAACCAGTCCAGATTACAGCGATGGCTAAAGGCGCGGGTATGATTGGCCCGAACATGGCAACAATGCTGTGCGCGGTGATGACCGATGCAGCACTAACCTCCGGTGATGCGCAGCAAATACTAACTCACGCGGTCGACAGGAGCTTTAACTGCATCAGCGTCGAAGGACATACCAGCACGAGCGACATGGTGTTACTTCTGGCCAGCGGAGCGGCGGGAGTCGGCCCCAGTAGCGATAGCGACCGAGCAACTCTTCAACAAGCCATCGACGACGTTTGCGTTGAAGTCGCGCGAATGATCCCGTCCGATGGAGAGGGAGCAACGCACCTCGTCACCATCGACGTTACCGGATGTTCCTCGCGCGACGACGCTCGCCGAATTGCAAAGACCGTGGCCGAAAGTGCCTTGGTCCGAACTGCAATCACAGGAAACGATCCGAATTGGGGACGGATCGTTTCGGCCGCTGGATATGCGAGTGTGGAATTCGATCCGTCGAAGGTGACATTGCGAATCAACGACGCGTTAATTTACGAAGCCGGAATGCCCGCGGTATATGACGAGAAGCAAGTCTCTGAATCCATGCGGGACAGCCACGAAGTTCGATTATCTCTCGCGTTTGGCGAAGGCGACGAGTCTGTTCGATTTTGGGGGAGCGATTTGACGGTAGACTACGTGAAATTCAACTCAGAGTATTCGACGTAAGGTCGCGCGAGATACAGCTTCTGCCTTTGAGTCGAACTCGCTGGTGTCGGAATTCATTGTGGATTCACGTCCGATTGTTAGTATATCCCTGAGATACACGAGATAACCGATTGGAAGCGATTGCTTCGCTCCGTGTTCTGCGGATAATAAGTGGAGAAATTCGCTGGCTCCTTTCCGAAAGTCATTCGCATGAATCACATTCATCGCGCCGTAGCCACCACGCTCCTGTCGCTGTTGGTTACCACAGCATCGTTCGCTCAGGATACGCCGTCCGATTCAGAGCTCCCGCCACCGTTAGAAGTTTACATGGGGCGGCGGATCGCACAAACGATGCACTACCTCGGGGCACCGTGGTTGATTCGAGACAATCGCGAGAATCAGGAGCGCTGTTCGTTGATGCTGGCGAACCTGGGTGTGAAGCCTGGTATGACAGTATGCGACATGGGATGCGGCAACGGGTTCTATGCGCTACAGATGGCGAAGATGGTGGGCGAAGGCGGATCGGTGTTGGGCGTCGATATTCAGCCGAAGATGCTGGAGTTTCTGAACGAGCGAGCGGCAGACGCCAAGATCAACAACGTCAAGCCGATTCTCGGAACGCTCGCCGATCCGAAGCTACCGAAAGGCACGGTCGATATCATTCTTTGCGCGGATGTCTACCACGAATTCTCGCATCCCGAGCAAATGCTCGCCGCGATGCGAGCATCACTTTCGCCAAATGGAGTTGTCGTGTTGCTCGAGTTTCGCGAAGAGGACCCGAAAGTTCCAATCAAAGCACTCCATAAGATGAGCAAGGCACAAGTCAACAAAGAACTGACGGCCAACGGCTTCAAGCTCGTAAAAGAGTTCGACAAGCTCCCGTGGCAGCACATGATGTTTTTCGGGAAAGACGAAGTCGGTGAGTCTTCGAGCGAGTAAGTGTCGCAACTCGCTCGGCAAACCGAACGTTTTGATCGCGGAACGATCAACGACATAGTTCTTACCCCTTCACGACGCCAATCGGTCGCATGCGCGCAACCTTGGTCGCCAAGTTCGCCTTGTGAACGACGTCGACAACTAAGTTCACGTCCTTGTAGGCGTCCGGCTGTTCCTCGGCGAGCCCCCGCCAGCTTTGTGCCTTGGCGATGATGCCTTTTGCAGCCAACTCCTGGTCGATGCGTCGACCTTTTGCATGTTTAACGGCAGCCGTTCGACTCATTGCTCGACCCGCTCCGTGACAAGCCGATCCGAACGTCTGGTCCATGCTGCCGCTTTGACCAACGAGTACCCAGCTGGCCCGTCCCATATCGCCCGGGATGATCACCGGTTGGCCGATCCCACGATAAATCGAAGGCACTTCGTCGTGATTGGGCGGAAAGGCGCGCGTTGCTCCCTTGCGATGCACCCACACCTTGCGAGCAGTACCGCCGGTGGTGTGTTCTTCTAGCTTGGCGATGTTGTGCGCAACGTCATAAACGAGACTCATCTGTAACTGCTGCCAGGTTCGACCAAAGACGGTCTGAAACGACTCGCGCGCTTGGTGCATCAGCAGCTGTCGATTAGACCACGCGTAATTCGCTGCCGCGCACATGGCACCGATATAGCCTTGCCCTTCGTCGCTGTTGATCGGCGCACAAGCCAACTGTCGATCGGGCAGTTCGATTCCGTATTTCTCTGGCACGTTGCGAAACTTTTTCAACGCGTCGTCGCAGACCTGATACCCAAGCCCCCGCGAGCCTGAATGAATCATCACACAGACCATGTCCTTCGCCAGCCCCATCGTTCGCGCCGCTTCGTCGTCAAATATCGCATCGACAACTTGCACCTCCATGAAGTGGTTGCCCGATCCAAGCGTCCCGCACTGCTTGCTGCCTCGCTCCAAAGCTCGGTCGCTAACATTCTCGGGAACCGCATTGGGCAGGCAGCCATGAGCTTCGGTGTGGTCAAGATCACCGTCCGTTGCTAGCTCACGATCACGGAGATACGCCGGTCCTTCACCGAGCAGACGTCGCAATTCTTTCTTGTTGAAGTGATACTTACCGCCGCGACCAACGCCGGCCGGCACGTTGCGAAACAACTCGTCGACGAGCGTCGCTAGATGTGGCTTCACTTCTTGATAGAACAGATTTGATCGAACCAATCTCACGCCGCAATTGATGTCATAACCAACGCCACCTGGCGAGATGACGCCATCTTCTTTCGGATCGGTCGCGCAAACACCACCGATGCAGAATCCGTAGCCCCAGTGAATGTCGGGCATTGCGAGACTAGCGTGCTGAATTCCGGGCAAGAACGCAACATTCGCGACCTGCTCCGCCGCTTGGTCGCCACGGATCTGCTCGATCAATCGGTCATCGGCATAGATCAAGCCATCGACGCGCATTCCCTCTTTGTAACTCTTGGGAATTCGCCAACAGCAATCGTTCACACGCTCCAAGGGACCGCTAAAAGCACCCTTCGGCATTGCTTTGTCCTCGTGCAAATAGGTTAACTTGTTTAACGGCAAGCCGAAGGCGACTGTGTCCGCCGGCAACGCAGTCGCCTTGCCGTTAAACGAAGATTTGTCTCTGCGTTAGATATCAACGATCAGTTCAGCGAACCATCCGTCCGTATGCTCCTCGACTCGCAGCCCATGGTAGGTGATCGCTTTCACCTCATGCTCCATCAGGTGTCGGTCAAGATTCATGGACTCGCCACGAGCGGTTGCTTGCAATCCTTCCGAATCCAACTCGACCTTAAAGTCCGCCAGCAGTAAATGCTCGCTCTCGAACGTGTAAAGCAATTCGTTAAGCCAGTCGAACAACAAGTAATCGACGGCTGTACCGTCAACGCGATACGTCCTTTCCTGGAGACCGCGGATCTCTTGAAGGTTCGTGACCATCATTGAAAAAAGTCCGCGACCCGCTTCTTCGAGCAAGTTCTCGAGGCTCATCGCTCGAACGCGGAGCCCCAAGTCAGCGGTGTGTTCAAATGTTTCAAACATGGCTCGTGATTGTTCGTTTCAGGTGCGGCGGCGTCAAGTCACGGCACTGGTCATCCCGCGATGTCACCGGTATAAACGAAGGCTTAGCGCGTGGAGAATTTGATAACACAGTAACGGACGGGAAACTCGCTCGAAATGGCAAAGAAAACAATTGCTGACGTTGATGTAGCTGGAAAGTCCGTTTTGATTCGAGTTGACTTCAATGTTCCGCTCGATGACCAGCAGCAAATCACCGACGACCGACGCATCAGTGCAGCACTGCCGTCCATCAAATCGGTCTTGGATCGAGGCGGTCGTGTGATCTTGATGAGCCACTTGGGGCGGCCCGCTGGCGAAGGCAATCCCGATGATTCGAAGTACAGCCTTAAGTCCGCGGCCACCCGACTCGGCGAACTGTTGGGACAAGAGGTCTTGTTTGCCAGTGATACCATTGGCGACGACGCCGAGGCAAAGGCCGCCTCGCTGATCGATGGCGGAGTCTTGGTTCTAGAGAATCTTCGCTTCAGCAAAGCCGAGAAGAAAGGCGACGCGGCGTTTGCGAACGTACTCGCCGGAATGGCAGACGTTTACTGTAACGACGCGTTCGGCACGTGCCATCGTAAACACGCATCAATGGTCGCCGTCCCGCAAGCGATGGGCGCCAAGCCTAAAGTCGTCGGCTTTCTAGTTGCAAGAGAGGTTCAGTATCTCAGCGAAGCGATCGCCAACCCGGGTCGACCATTCGTCGCGATCCTTGGTGGGGCGAAGGTCTCTGATAAGATCAAGGTCATCGATAACTTGCTCGGGATCTGCGACAAGATTCTGATTGGCGGTGCGATGGCATATACCTTTTCGCTGGCTCAGGGCGGAAGCGTTGGCGGGAGCCTTGTTGAGCAGGACAAGGTTGATCTTGCCAAAGAATTATTGGCGAAGGGCGGCGGCAAGTTAATGCTGCCGGTCGACACACACTGCGGCGATGACTTCAACGGCGATTGTAACAAGCAAGTTGTGGCAGCGGGCCAGATCGCGGATGGCTTCGAAGGGCTGGATATCGGCCCTGAAACCGCGAAGTTGTATGCAGCTGCGGTCAAAGACGCAAAGACCGTGGTGTGGAACGGTCCCATGGGCGTCTTCGAGATGCCTCCGTTTGATGCGGGTACGAAGGCAGTCGCCCAAGCGATTGCCGACAGCGACGCCATTAGCATTATCGGAGGCGGCGATAGCGCGGCCGCGATTCAACAATTAGGCTTTGCAGATAAAGTCAGCCACGTTAGTACCGGTGGCGGCGCGAGCTTGGCGATGTTAGAAGGCCAAGAGTTTGCTGCCGTCGAATTGTTAGACGAAGCGTAAAGTAGCCGTCACTTTCCAAGTGACGAGCACTCATCACTCGGAGAGTGATGGCCACATTCATCAGTTGGAGCATGTCTCGCTATCTGCAGAGGATTAACCATGAAAACGAAAGCTGAACTGCAGCCGATTATTGATAAGATTGCGAGCGAGAACAGTCCTGTGGGAATGGATGCCGTCTATGTCCACGCATTGATACTGGACAAACTCGAACAACTTGAATCCAGGCTCTCCGCGTTAGAGAACTCGTGCAGCGGTGAATCGGATCAAACGGAATAAGCCTACGATCAACAACTCTTCCGAGAAGTGACAGACATGCCTAAGATCTTGATGCCAATCGGCGATGCGACAGAAACCCTCGACACCTTCTATCCTTACTTTCGCCTACCGGAAGATGGATTTGAGGTAGTGGTGGCTGGACCCGAAGCTCGGCTGTACCATTCTGTGCTGCACGAGATTCCACCCGATTCGAGCGTTCCGTGGGACATCACGCAGGAACGTCCTTCGTACTTCATTCGCGCGACGGTTGCCTTCAAAGATGTCAATGCGGAGGATTACGCAGGTCTGTTCGTCTCCGGCGGTCGTGCTCCCGAGTACCTTCGCTATGACCAAGATCTGTTGCGAGTCACACGCGAGATTCACGAAGCCGACAAGCCGATCGCTTGTCTTTGCCACGGGATCGAAATCCTGACAGCTGCCGGTATTATCGGCGGCAAGACAGTCACCACGGTCGCCAAGTGCGCCATGGACGCCGAACAAGGTGGTGCGACCTATGTCGATAAAGAAGTTGTCGTCGACGGAAACATCGTCACGTCTCGTGTCTGGCACGACAACACGGCGCTACTGCGCGAGTTTATCAAGAAATTGAAAGACTCGTCATAGAATTGAGTGATACCGCGGGTCCACTTTGTTCATAGGACGTGGTTGCTCCCCCGCTTATCAGTCGGGTTTAAGCGGCGGTTGCTCCCGGGCGACCGAGTAGTCGCGTTCTTCCACAGGTGGATGTCCGAGGGGGCCGAAAGTGCCAAACTCTTCGCACTGGTCGTCGCCAGGCACAAATTCGACTTGAATGCCGACTGCGTTCACATCACAGCGGTGAAAGCCAAAACGGGTATCGGCTTCAGGCCATCGTTCGGCAAGTTGTCCCGTGTTGCCTGCTGCCGGCGTTCGATAAACCCGAATGCCATCGACCAACTGCATCGGTCGACCCGTGTGGACATGACCACAGAACAGAATTTCGACGCCGGCAGCTTGAAGCAGCTTCCAAATTCGTTGCCGATGCGGCGGGTCGATCGAGAAATACCAGTTGTCATACTCGTCGGCATTCGTCAGATCCCAAGCTGGCTCGTCGGGTTGCTCCATGAAGGGCCAGTAATGCATTACCACAACATGGTGACTTTCTCGAGTGAGTTTCGGCAGCCGTTCGAGCATTCGCCACAGTCGGTCTTCCTGCGGCAATCCCGTCCCTGCGACGGCTGCATAAAAGCCGGTGAAGCGAACGTCGCGGTGCGAGAACGTCCAATGAATTGGACCAAAGTAAGTTGCGAACAACCGCAGTCGCTCCTCGGTCATATTCAGATCAGGGTCGTTCCATCCCAACCCCTTCTCATCCCATTTCCGTTTCCGTCCGTTCCGTGTTGCGTGCTTGTTCCCAACATCCATATTTCCGGGAATGACGAAGCTTGGAAACGTGAGCGTATCCAAATCTTCGCGAGCCTGAAGATACTCGAACTCATGAGTCTCGCCATCTCGCGTTAGATCGCCTCCGTGTAGCAAGAGATCAGCGTCGATCGACTCCATCTGGGCTTTGATCGCAGCCCAACGTTTGTTGACCGCTGGGCGAAATCGATATGATCGCGCCGTCCCCATATGGCTGTCGTTGACGTGCAAAAACGTCCAGGATGGCGGCGACATTTATTAGGCTCCAAGTTGTCAGCAGGCTCATCCCGCTCGGTGGTTGCTACTCGCGAACTCAAGATGATCAAGTTATCATAACTCCAACTTCAACTACACCTTTGATGAAGGATGTCCGATGCGTTACCGACCGCTCTTGCTGGTTTTACTCACTGCTTGCCAAGCGACTGCTGCCGAGAATTGGCCTCAATTCCGTGGCCCCGATGGCGACGGTTCGACAGACGCGACTCTGCCGTTGACTTGGAGCGAAACTGAGAATGTGAAATGGAAGATTCCGATCCATGGAAAGGGTTGGTCGTCGCCCGTGATTTGGGACGATCAACTTTGGGTCACGACTGCCACCGAAGACGGCAAACAAATGTCGGCCTTATGTGTCGATCGTCATTCGGGAAAAGTGCTGAAAGACATCGCCGTATTCGAGAACGAAGAACCGCGATTCTGTCATCCGACGAACAGCTATGCTTCGTGTACACCGGTCATTGAAGAAGGTCGCATCTACGTTCACTTCGGCAGCTATGGCACGGCTTGTCTCGATACCGCGACGGGCAAGAAACTCTGGGAACGCCGCGATCTCGAGTGCAATCATTGGCGTGGGCCAGGCTCCTCACCCATCGTTCATGGCGACAAATTGATCGTGGCCTACGACGGATACGATTACCAATTCGTCGTTGCGTTCGACAAGAGCAACGGCAAGACGGCTTGGAGGCGAGATCGCGAGATCGATTACGGCACCGATAATGGTGATCGCAAAAAGGCGTATTCGACAGCGACCGCGTTCAACCACAACGGACGGACGCAAATCATCAGCCCCAGCGCTACCGAGTCGATCGCGTACGAGCCCGATACCGGCGAGGTCCTTTGGCGTGTGAGGCATGACGGCATGAACGCAGCCGCGAAGCCCCTTTATGCTCACGGTTTGGTCTACATCTCAGCCGGCTCGGGTCCTTATTCAATGATCGCGGTCAATCCGGACGGCTCCGGCGACGTGACCGATACGCACATCGAATGGGGCTTCAACAAGAGTCCACCGAGGCGACCGTCACAAATCATCGTCGGCGACTTAATGTTCATGATCAACGACGACGGTGTCGCGTCTTGCATTGATGCCAAGACGGCGAAGGTGATCTGGCAGAAACGGGTCGGCGGCAAATACCGCGCTTCACCGATTCTGGCGAACGGTCGAATCTACTTCTTCAGCCAAGACGGTAACACGCCAGTGGTCGAAGCCACCGACAAGTACAAACTGCTTGGCGAAAACAAATTGGTCAACGGCTTTCAGGCATCACCAGCAGTCGCAGACAATTCGCTCTATCTGCGAACTATCACACACTTGTACTGTGTTGAAGCAAGATGACCTAGCAACATCGTGGAGTTTGCACCGATGAATCGATCGTTCATATTGATCCTGCTTGTCACATTGCCGTTATCCGGATTCGCGGCTGACCCGATTCCATTCGAATCGCAATTACAGCTGGAAGGGCGAGTTGCCTTTACCGAGGGACCAGCTTGGCACCCGGACGGCAACGTGTACTTCAGCGATATCGCCAACAACCGTATCATGCGTCGCGACGTCAACGGCGAGATCCATGTCTTTCGCACGCCATCAGGACGAACGAACGGCATTGTCTTCGATCGTCAGGGGCGACTGCTCTGCTGCGAGGGTGGTGGCCTGGACAGCAATCGCAGGATCACACGAACCGAGTTGAACGGCACGATCACGGTCCTGGCCGATCGACATCGAGGTGGCAAGTTCAACTCGCCTAACGATCTCGCGATCGATTCGAAGGGGCGAATTTACTTCACTGACCCGCGTTACGGCGATCGCTCGGACATGCAGCAGCGTGACACCGACGATCGCTCGATCGAAGGAGTTTACCGGATCGACGAGGTTGGTAAAGTCGCGCGGATCATCACTCATGAAGTCGATCGTCCCAACGGAATTCTTGTCTCGCCGAACGACAAGTATTTATACGTCGCCGACAACGTCAACGACGGACCGAACGCCCTGGGCGGCAACAGAAAATTGTGGCAATTCGACCTCAACGCCGACGGCACAATCGAACCGGCAAGCCGAAAGTTGTTGTTCGATTGGGGAACTGATCGCGGGCCGGACGGTATGGCGATGGATGTCGAAGGGAGATTATACGCTGCGGCTGGGTTCAACTTTCCGAAGCCGCCAATCGAAACCGCTAACAAGCATAAGGCCGGAATCTATGTCATCGCACCCAAGGGCGGATTGCTCCAATTTATTCCCGTACCAGCCGACATGATCACGAATTGCACGTTCGGCGACACTGATCGCAAGACGCTCTACATCACGGCTGGACACAAATTGTGGAGCATTCGGACGAGTACCCCTGGAGTGAGCGTGTGGCCGATGAACGATTAGTACTGGCCAAGAGGGATGCTTGCGTGCTAGGCCTCAGCCGCTATTCGATTCACTTATTGAGATCAAGCGTCAGCGGCTCGCGGATAAAGCTGTAGTAGTACGACGTGCCGTAACCCATCGGCATGCCGCGAATTCCCTTTTCAAGTACGATGGCCTTGCGAGCTTCCCAGGGCGTATAGTAGGCAGTCGATGTATCCTCCAGATTCGCCACGAGCCACTTCGCAAACTCCGCGTGGCCCGGGAACCACTGTTCCGTGTACTCTTTGCTATAGTTAACAATCTGCGCACGATAGTCTTCAAAAAGATCAACGCTCCGGCGCAAGGCATCCTTGTTCAGTGCGGAAGGATCTTCCTTCCATGTTTGGTGGGCGATTAGCATCCGCGTCAACAGATTGACAAAGTCAAAGTAATCGCGTGAAAGACGGACCCAACCTACGTGCTGTTCAGTTTCTGCTAGCTTCTCCGCTTCCTCGATGCATGCCCCAAGTTGCTCCAAGACATCTGGTGGATACATCTCCAGGTAAATGGCGACGGTATCTAGGTCGCGTGGCACTTTTGTGTTACGCGCATCTGCCGAGATATCTTTAGCATCGAGCGGCAGCACAGCAGGGAGCCGCTTGTGCAGTACGCTGAAGAATCGTTGCATGGGAGGTGAGGCTTTGCCGTACACTCGGTTACAGTATTCGGAAACGAGCGAATCAGGGTCGAGCGATGGGTCGCCCAGTAGCTGCCCCATCATGTAATAGACAGGCCCTTCCAGTCCCCACGTACCACCTGGATCGACGCTTAAAGCAACAAAGCCTCGTCCGTGCAGATACTTGATGCGATCCGCTGCCTCACGCGGCGTCATGTGGAGATTTACTCCCATCGGTGTCTGCGTATTGAACCAGTAGGTGAAGCCGGTCATTCCGCCAACTTTATCCTTCCAGGCATCAATGTAGTCTCCGTTGAGATTCATTAGTTCTGCGACGACGTTCTCTCCGTAGTGCTCGATTTTCTTCGATGGCCATGCTGTCGGCGCGTAGCACATTAGCATCACAGTGCGCCCCGGATATTTGCGCGTCGTTTCATCAATGACGTCCTTATGCAGTTGCAGCAGGCGCTCAGGTGGCGTGTTGCGTAATTCACTGTTCTGGAACGTCTCCCACTTGCCACCCTTTGTGCGAACCCAATCTAAAAAACGGTAATTGTCTTTCGACTCGCACTCATCGCACTGGCAGCGCAAAAAGCCGTCTTCCTGCCCAAGCGAAACCCAATCAAGCCCTTGCTCGTAGCGCATCCCCATATACTCGACGAGCATTTCCTTCACACGCGGGTGTGAAGTGCAAAGATGATTTCCCTTGCCGGTGCGTTTCCCATCGATGACCGCGAAGTACTCTGGATGAGTCGCGAAGTACTTTTCTGCTGAGACAGCGTGATAGTACGAATGCCCGCCGGGTGCCGCCTTCACCGACTTGCGGTAATTGTTGGCCAACGCTGAAATCGACTTGCCGGGCTCATTTAGCACGTTCTCGTCGTAAACACTGCGCCCGTCAGAGTAAGCAAACGCCGGCCTGGATATTAGATCCAAATCGGCGGCAACTGAAACAGAATCTTGGCTGTCAACGAACGCACCATTTGGCCCGGGTAGGAACCAGCGTGCGTTGACCGCATGTTCAAGGAACTTGAGTACGGCTCGACATGTCCCGCGAGGGCCTACCCAATCATGAGTGCTAGTGCCGGGATCATCGCGGCCAATCAGGAATAGGGTGTTTCCTTTTACCGTCACACGGCAGTCGTCCCATCTAAAATCATTCAGGTCTATCTCTGCCTTCGCCGCAATACTTGTAGGGCCGACGGAAATTAGATTTCCCGCCGGTAGATTGTCGTCGCTAAAAACAGGCAGTGTGGCACGGGTCGATTTGTGGACGTATTCAACCAGCCATCCTGAAGCTTGCTTGGTCCACCGATTAGCATCCAAGGGAATGACAATGGAGGCCGTGGGCTTGCTGCCTCGAACGATTTCAAACGTTTGATCGGCAGCTCGCGCGGTCGGGTCATCGAAAAGCCAGACTGAAAGTAGCATCGTCGCGGCAATAGTTCGCATGTCATCGTGCCTTCCTAAGAAGCGTGTCGCTTGCGACTATTTAGAACAGATCGAAATAGTCTCGCCGACAACCCACGGTCGTTCTTTGTTGAACTATAAAGCATTGAGGCGACCGACGCACGGCGCGCGAGAATAAAGCACGTCAACCCAGAGCATCCTGGATCTACAAGCGGTAGGCTCGAACGGGAAACGCACAAGGTGCATTGAAAGCGCATCTTAATAAATGCCGCTCTCCCCCGTTGCTACGGATAATCGTACGCTTCATTATCCGGATCAAAGTCAGCCGCCGTTAAGCCAACATTCAGCTTGATGTTGCGATACGTGTACTCTTCCTCGAGAACCGCCTCGCCGCCCGGTTCGGTCGGCCAACTCCAGGCGGCGTATCGAACGGGGACACCGAGCGTTTCGTCGATGTAGATGCGAGCGATATGGAATGTGAAGTGATCTCGCTTGACAGGATGGATTACTTCGATCCGCGTGCAGGTGTATTTGTCGACCTTCGCACCTTTGTAAAACTTGACGTCGCATTCGCCGTATTTGAGATCATTCTCGCCACGGATCAACAATTCCTCGATCAAGTTCTGAACGCCAATGTTAGTGATCGGATAGCGTTGTCCCATCATCGCCAGTAAGCCGTCCGGCGGAAGATAAAACCGCTTGAACCCCAATAACCCTGTCTCGTGAGCAATAACTTTATTTTCGTTCGCGCCCTCTTCCCAAATGACTTCGCGTCCGGTGACTGACTTGGGCTTGAGGAACTTCAAATAAACCGCAAACGGGACGATGACTTTGCCATCTTCGACCTTACGGTTGCGAATCTTCGCCGCAATGAACTCATGGTCCTTTAACTTGCCGTTGATGCGTTCACGTTTAATAATCGTGGCTGTATAATCGCCGATCGTCTCCTCGAGCAGCTTTAGCCCTTCCTTGGCTCGTTCGAGCGCCGGATCAAGTGGATGTTTGCTGGTACCTTGTCTCTCGACATCTTGAGCAAGCAAGGAAGTTGCCGTCAAAATAGGGATTGCGAAAAGGACTGGTAAAGTTCCGGATACGAGACAGTTGATTGGGCGGGGGGAGGTCTTCATCGTTGCTCCATGCGTGGGGTGGGACTGCTCACCGTACTCAAGCCAGGAAAACTACGCAACCAGCCGGTCGATGGGTCGCGTTGAAGGCGCGGAGTTGCTTCGTAAAATCGCTTGGTGTCTACTGGTTCCATCTTAGATGTTAATAGATTGTCGGGAGGGCAGTGCCCACCCACACAATGGTGGGCTCAGCCTGCCCTATTTTGGAGTCACCGTTATGAACGAGATGTCGCGATCGTGCCTCGGTTTACTTATTATCGCCGTCGCGTCAACCTTGGGCGCTGCTAGCGAACTGGAATTTCGCGACCAAGAGTTGCCAACGCGTCTGACGGTGGGTTACGCGGTTCGTTTGATCGACATGAACGACGACGATCGCTTGGACATCGTGATCGTCGATAGCAAGCGGTTCTTGTGGTTGGAGAATCCGAATTGGAATGAACACATCATGTTGGACACGCCGTCGCAGAAGCACGACAACGTCTGCTTCGCACCCAACGATATCGATGGCGACGGACGGCTCGATTTCGCCATCGGGTCTGACTGGCAGTTCGGCAACACGGCGTCGGGCGGAACGATCGGTTGGATCTCGCCAGGCAAGACCGTCAACGACCTTTGGACTTATCACGCGATCGGCGAAGAACCGACAACGCACCGCATGCGGTTTGCCGATATCGATGCGGACGGCAAAGACGAATTGATCGTCGCGCCGCTGAAGGGGCGTGAAACGACTGGGCCCAACTTCGCCGAAAACGGAGTGCGACTCTTATCGTATGAAGTTCCGAAAGACCTGGTAAACGGCGAGTGGAAGCCGGAAGTCATCACCGACGAATTGCGCGTCATGCATAACTTCTGGCCCGTCCGAGTCGCAGGCAAGACGCGTTTGCTGACCGCGAGTTTCGAAGGTGTCAACGCGTTGTATCGACGCGACGACGGTGGTTGGGGCCGAGTCCATCTTGGCATCGGTGACCAAGAGTCGTCGCCGAATCGAGGGGCGAGCGAGATTCGTTCTGGAGAGTTGGGAGCGGATCAGCCCTACATCGCCACGATCGAGCCATGGCATGGCAACAAGGTTGTCGTCTACACCAAGCCTGATGCCAAGTACGACGGAGGCGGCGAGTGGTTGTGGAACCGACACGTACTCGACGACCAACTAAAGTGGGGACACGCAGTCTTCTGTGCTAACCTGGATGATGACGAAGCACAGGAGTTGATCATCGGCGTCCGCGACGACGTGGATGACGAGCATCGTCGCGGGTTGAGAATCTACGACCCCGAAGATGCAACCGGCGCGAAGTGGAATCGCACTATCGTCGATCCTGGCAGCGTCGCGATTGAAGATCTTGCCGCTGGTGATCTGAACGGCGATGGTCGGGTGGATATCGTGGCCGTCGGCCGTCAGACGCATAATGTCAAAATCTATTGGAACGAAACGAAGTGAGGAAAAGATGGCTGACGATCATCGACGAGGATTCTTAAAAACAACGGCCTTAGGCGTGGCGACCGCAACAGCAGTTAGTGCTATCACGGCGCAACGAGCGGCTGGGGCGAACCAGAAAGTTCGGATTGCCTTGATCGGGTGTGGCGGCCGCGGCAGCAGCGTCGCTCGCGAATTTGCGACACTTGCTGGTGTCGAGTTCGCCTATGTGTGCGATCCCGATTCTTCGCGAGCAGCCGACGCAGTTCGTAAGCTTTCGAACCAACCGAAACCGGTCAGCGACTTCAGAGTAGCCTTGGATGACAAGACGGTCGACGCCGTGATTGTGGCTACGCCAGACCACTGGCATACGCCGGCTTCGATTCTCGCGGCCGATGCGGGCAAGCATGTCTATGTCGAGAAACCTTGTTCGCACAACGTCCGCGAAGGCCGATTGCTGGTTGAAGCCGCGCGTCGTAACGACGCCCACATTCAACACGGAACACAAAGCCGCTCGCACGACCTGATCCTGCAAGCAATTCAATTGTTACGCGACGGAGCGATCGGCGATGTCTTGATGGCCAAGGCATGGAATGTTCAGCGTCGCGGCGAGATTGGTCGTGCCAAACCAACCGATCCGCCAGCCGGTTTTGATTACGACAAGTGGGTTGGTCCCGCGCCGATGGTTCCGTTTCAATCGAACCGACACCACTACACTTGGCACTGGTGGCACAATTTCGGAACGGGAGACATGGGGAATGACGGAGTTCACGAGTTGGATATCGCCAGATGGGGCCTGGGCGTGAAAACGCATCCATCGCAAGTCTCTGCAATCGGCGGCAAGTTCGCTTTCGACGACGACCAACAGTTTCCCGACACGCAATACGCCTGCTTTGACTACCCCGGCGACGGCGCCGTCGGCAATCGCCGCCAGCTTGTCTTTGAAATGCGGCTCTGGTCGCGATACGGGTTGGAAGGTGTCGACAACGGCAACGCCTTCTACGGCACTGACGGTTGGATGCTACTTAGCAAACGTGGAATACTAAAAGTCTTCGACGATCGCGACCATTCCAAGCCCATCACCAGCGAGCGGCCTCGCGTGACTGGACATTTTCAAAACTTTGTCGATGCAGTCCGTGGTGAAGATGAGTTGCGAGCTGAGATCAACGTCGGGCATCTGTCGGCAACGTTGTGTCATCTCGGAAACATCGCGGCGCGCGTAGGGCGGGGCTTCGAGTTCGATCCGGCAAACGAACGAGCCCTCGGTGATGCGGATGCCAACTCCCTTTTGCGACGCGAGTACCGTGAAGGCCACTGGGGCGTTCCCATGGGAGTGTGAACGAGAAGCTTCGCCAGCGGACGACGACCGCTAAACAATGAACCTACAACCATTGCTGCTGAAAGTCTGTTGGCTCATGAAATCTAAATTCCGATGCGTCTCGTTGATCTTTCTGGTCATAGCGAACACCGCCTTCGCTCAGCAAGACGAAAACAAACAAGACGCGTTACAGTCGATCGAGCGTACGCGCGGCGGAAGGCATTGGATCGACGCGAAGACCGATCCTCCTAAACTACCGGAAGCCTCGCGAGCGTGCTTTCAAATCGAGCCTGGTCTGCAGATCGAGTTGGTCGCGGCCGAGCCGTTAGTGATGGATCCGGTTGCGATTGCGTTTGATCAACGCGGCATGATGTTCGTCGTCGAATATGGTGATTATCCGACGGGGCCCGAGAAAGAGGGTGCTCCGCCGCTGTCGCGAGTCGTGTTGCTTGAAGATACCGACGACGACGGACGGATGGACCGACGGCATGTATTCGCTGATAGGCTTACTTTCGCTCACAGCCTGATGCCGTATAAGGAAGGCCTTATCGTCGGCGCACAGACCGAGATCCTCTTCCTGAAAGACACTGATGGTGATCACAAGGCGGACGTTCGTGAAGTCCTCTTCAGCGGCTTTACGCCAGCACATCCGCAGATGCAGATTGGCAATCCGCGTTGGGGATTGGATAACTGGATCTATTTGAATTACGGGCCCGGCAAGATCACTTCGATGGGCAAGACGGCGCAACCGTTCGCGATGCCGCGCAGCGAGTTCCGTTTTCACCCGCTGTCGATGGAGTGTGGTCCGGCCAGCGGACTTGGTCAATTTGGCAACACGATTGATAACTGGGGCAACCGTTTTTTCTGTACGAATCGCAATCCAATCATGACGATTGCGATGTCCTATGAGCAGTCACGGCGAAATCCGTTCGCGGTCATACCAAAATCGTACTACGATGTTGGCGCGTCGGGCGGCGACACGCGTGTTTATCCGCTCGTCGAAATGAAAAGCAATTACCTTTCACATGCGGGCACTCACACGTCGGCCTGCGGAACGACTGCCTATCATGGCGATCTGTTGGGCCCGGCGTTTAATGACAGCGTCTTTGTCTGCGAGCCGATCGGACACTTGGTGACGCGATCGATCATCAGGTCGGACGGAGCTACCTTAACCGCGGATCGAGCTCGCGCAAAAGCGGACTTTCTAGCTTCCAGCGACACTTGGTTTCGGCCGGCCAGTCTTGCGACAGGACCGGATGGAGCACTTTATCTGGCCGACATGTATCGGCTGTGGGTCGAGCACCCGAAGTTCTTGCCCGAGGAGATCGCCAAGCGAATCGACTGGCGAGCGGGCGAAGATCGCGGCCGTATCTGGCGCATCGTTCCCGAAGACACAGAACCGCATCGCTTCGCGCCACCCGAAACAACAGCTGATCTCGTTAACATGCTGAGCGACGCGAATGGTTGGCGAAGGCGACTGGCGCAACGCCTACTCGTGGAGCAACAATCGAAAAACGCCGAGTTATCGCTCAGCGCACTATTGGGCGTTGGTAAATCGGATCTCGCACGGCTGCACGCACTTTGGACAACCGAGGGGCTCGGTGTTTTGACGCCGTCGCATCTTACAGTTGCCTTTGGCGATGCGAATCCCAACATCCGCAAGGATGCCGTATCGCTGAGCACTCGCTTCTTGAAGGATCATCCGCAACTTTTCCAGCAACTGGCGAAACTTGCGGATGACGAGGACATTCGCGTGCGCTTCCAAGTCGCTTTGGCGCTAGGTGAAACAGATGATGTTCGGGCTACCGAGTTGCTGACGAAGCTTGCGCGCCGCGATGGGGGCGACCCTTGGTTCGTAAACGCCGTTCTCACTGCTGCTTCACAGCGCAGTGGCGCGATTGTGGCGGGGCTCGTGTCGGCAAACTCCGGTCACCAACCGGAATCTTCACATAGTCGACTCGTCCGAGAACTCGCGACCGTTGTTGGAGTTCGCGGTGACGCATCCGAGTTATCAGAGCTATTGAAGACGGTTGCGTCAGCAGAGCAAACTGGTGTGTGGTGGCAAACGGCGGCATTGAGCGGTTTGGCGACGGGGCTTCCGCGACACAACGGCCCGCTCGGGCGAACTAACTTGCCAAAGCTGTTAGCCGATCCGCCGGAGAGTCTTGCCCAGTCGGTCGCGCCCATTCACGAGTTGCTCCAGCAAACGCAAGGCGTCGCACTCGCTGGCGAGCAAAACATTAGTAATCGAATCGCCGCCGTCGAGTTGCTCGGCTTTCAGCCCTTTGACAAAGCTTCGCCAGCTTACGAATCGTTGCTCGCTGCGGATCAGCCGGTTGAGTTGCAATTGGCTTGTGTCGAAGCGATGCGAAGAAGCGGCAACGATGGCGCAGCGGCAATTGTGCTGAAGCACTGGCTCACACTCGGCCCCCAGGTACGAACACCTGCATTAGGATTGCTGCTCAGTCGGACAGGGACAACGCGGCTCGCGTTGGAGGCCATGGCGACAGGGCAGATTAACCCGGCCGTAATCGACATTGATGGGCGAGTCCGTCTGCTCCGACATGGCGATCCGGCGATCAAGGCGCTTGCGACAAAGTTACTTGGCGGTGCCGTCTCGTCGAATCGCCGCGAAGTTGCCGAACAGTATCATGCCGCACTGACGACAAAGTCATCCGCTGCGGACGGCCTGAAGATATTCGATAAGATCTGCGCCAAATGCCACCGCATCGACGGACGGGGGCACGAAGTCGGACCAGACATCAGTGACGTACGGAATCGCTCTCGCGAGGCGCTGCTTTATGATATTCTCGACCCTAATCGAAAGCTTGAGCCGCGCTTCACTGACTATGCGGTCGTCACCGTCGATGGGCGAGTCTTCAACGGATTAATGGTCTCAGAAACGGCCGAAGCGATCGTGCTTCGCCAAGCAGAGGGCAAGCAACAGGTCATCGCACGCAGCGAAATTGATGAACTACGTGCCAGCGGAAAATCGCTGATGCCAGAAGGCGTCGAAAAGGATGTCACCGTCCAGCAGATGGCCGACTTGCTCGAGTATCTCAAATCACGGGCAACGCCTGTGAATTGATTCGCTGAACGGCGGGTCGGCCTAAAAAACTGTTCGGCTGTTACAATGCGCAGTCTCGATACCTAACAGTACGACGGCGTCTTTATCATGATCAAACAACTAGGTCCCTATCGAATCATCCGCGTGATAGGCCGAGGCGGCATGGGGACGGTTTACGAAGGCATTCACGAAGAGACCGGCCAGCGGGCGGCGATTAAGGCTTTGCCCGCAGGCTTGGCGGACGACGGTAACTTTCGAGAGCGATTTATCGGCGAGATCGAAACGCTGAAGCAGCTGAAACATCCAAACATTGTGGAGTTGTTTGGGGATGGCGAGCAGGACGGGCTGCTGTTCTATGCCATGGAATTGGTTGAAGGCCAGACGTTACAGGAGGAACTTCAGGCCAAGCATGAGTTCGCGTGGCCCGAAGTTTTACGGATTGGGATTGAGATCTGCCAGGCATTGAAGCACGCTCACGATCATGGCATCATCCATCGCGATCTCAAACCTGCGAATCTGATGCGGACGAAAGAGCAACAGATCAAACTTACGGACTTTGGTATCGCCAAACTGTTCGGGGCGACTCACCTGACCGCGGATGGCAGCGTCGTTGGAACGGCGGATTACATGGCCTGCGAGCAAGCCGAAGGACGGCCAGTAAGCAATCGGACTGATCTGTTCAGTTTGGGAGCTGTGATGTTCACGCTTCTGACTCGGCGGCCACCCTTCGCCGGCGGATCGATCCCCGAAGTGCTGCATCGTCTACGTTACGACGACGCTCCTCTCGTTCGGCGCTATGCGCCGTCCGTGCCGCTCGAATTGGAAGAGATTATCGATCAACTATTAAAGAAGGACTCCATGGATCGGATTCCAACTGCGATGGTATTGGCGAATCGCCTAAAAGCCATGGAACACGGCCTTTCTTCGAAAACTGTCGTCGAACGACCAACGACCAAAGATCAACCGGCTCCGAGTTCTCCGAATGATCAGGTCACGCGCGAATCCAACTATCATAGTACTCCGGTAACCGAAGTGTCACCGACGTCGATTGAGCCGAACACCGATTGCGTGCCAGCAGACGCTTACTCATGGAATGATGCGACGGTCGTGACCTCCGACTCCCGTTCCTCGAAGGCGGCGGATGTGCGCTCCAGTGGCGAAACGGTTGCCGATCCATCATCTGGCCAGAATCGATTCACGACGCTCGACGAACAAAGGCGGCAGCGAGAACGACCGTCCACGATGAAACTCGTCGATCTCGCCAAGATCGCTGGACTTGTCCTTGTGTTGGTGGGAATGTTGGGACTGATCGCTTGGGGGCTCGCGCCTCCAACTGCAGATTCGTTGTATGAGAAGATCGCAACGACCGCCCGGGACGGCGACCTGCTTGACGTAAAGCCAAAGATCGAACAATTTCTTGCCTCGCATGCCGACGATCCCCGGTGTCACGAAGTGAACGATTGGCTACTCGACCTTCAGAGCCGGTTTCTCTTCAACCGGCTTCGCATCCGTGCAAAACGGGAAAGGTTGACCGAAGTTCAACAAGCCTACGTCGACGCGATGATGCTTGTCGAAGGTAAGCCGCAAACCGCCCGCGATCACTTCCTCGATTTGTTGTCGAACTATGCAGATGCACCCGATAAGGCTGATCCGATTACTTGCATCGAGGCTTCGCAACATCGAGTCAAACGCCTGAACGCCATCCTGCCTAATGACGCACCAGCGGATTGACCACAACGGTTTAGATGTCCGCGATCAACTCGTCATAGAACTTGACATAGTCGTCTTTGTCTTCGGTCGTGCGGAATTTGATCGCGGCTCGCGGGTGTAGATTCATCTGGCCGGTCAGATTGAAGGCGAGCAGCGGCCCCCACTCAACCGTTTCGCGCAGCGGCGTGATGTGGTCCTGAAGCAGCTTGATAATCGGACGCAGTTTGAATTTCGGGTTTCGCAGGAATCCAAGTAATATCTCCATGGGACAGTTGCCCGCGCCGCGTCCCAATCCGGCCATTGTCGCGTCCGCGCGATTGGCTCCCAAAATGATCGCCTCGAGCGTGTTGGCGAATGCCAGTTGCATGTTGTTATGTGCGTGAATGCCGATCTCTTTGCCTGTCCCCTCCAGCGCGGAAGCATACTTCGTGTAGAGCATGTCGATCTGCTCGCGATAGAGATGTCCGAAGCTGTCGACAATACACATGATACCCGCTGGCGTCGGACGAACGGCTTCGAGAACCGTGTCGATTTCGGACTCGGTGATATTCGAAACGGCCATCAAATTGGCCGACGTTTCGTATCCCAGTTCGTGACAATGCTGAATCATCTCGACGGCTTCGGAGACTTGGTTGGCATAGAATGCAACCCGAATCATTCCCAGCACGCTCTCATCGCAAGGAACGATCTTTTCTTTCCAGTCGCTCTTTCCGGCATCGGCCATCGCAACAAGCTTCATCCCGGTCTTCTCGTCATCGTGATCGCCGACAACGCGATTTAGATCCTCTTCATCGCAGTGACGCCACGCGCCGAATTCCGATTTTGGGAATTGGCTCGACGAGTTTTTGTAACCGATCTCCATATAGTCCGTGCCAGCTTCGACGCAGGTGTCGTAGACCGCTCGGACCAACTCGTCGGTGAATTGATGGTTGTTGATCAAACCGCCGTCTCGGACCGTGCAGTCGAGGACTTTCAATTCGGGACGGTACGTAATCCAAGGTGCTTTGTCAGACATCGTGGTTGCTCTAAGTAGGCCGAACTCAAAGAATCGAGCGGCGATTTCGTAGTAGTCTCAGGCCGGTGGTGTACCCTGAGACGGGGCGGCAGGTAATAGCAAACCACATATTCTGATCCGAGATGTCGTGATACGCAACCTGGGGGCGCGACTATTTTCCGAGTCGTCGCCGTTTGACACCAAAGCTTTCAACGACGATCGGCGGGCAATAAGCTAATGCATGATTCATTAAGGATCGTCTCACCAATCGGAAGGAGCCCGCTATGCATGGTTGGCTACAACAATTCGTGTTCTCTGCGGCATTCATGTGTTGCATGATATGCCTTGTCGCCCCGTTTTGCCTTGCGCAAAAGTCGACTCAGACGTTCGACGATTTACTCGCGGCATTGCAGGCGTCTTCGGAGACCACACGAGTCGACGCGGCTGCCAAGATTGCAGAGCTTGGCAAAGACGCAAGTCAGGCCGTTCCGGAATTGGTCAAGACACTAGACGACCCCAGTCCCGATGCCCGCGCAGCAGCCGCGATCGCGCTGGGACACATCGGACTCGATGACGATGCGGCCATCGCGGCGTTGCTCGTTCGACTCGAAGACAAGGAACTCCGGTCCGACGACACACCGGTGTGGGCTTTCGCCGCGCAAGCCTTGGGAAAACTCGGCCCCAAAAGCGTACCACGTTTAATCGAGAAGCTGGCAGCCGACAACCGAACCGGGCGTCGAGCAGCGGCGGTCACATTGCATGATATCAAGCCACCACCAAGGCAAGCAGTTCCTGCGCTCATGACGTTGTTGATTCAAAACGAACCGGAGACGCGAATCGCGGCGATGTACGCGATCATCGCGCTCGATCCGAAGCAAGCAGCGCCTGCGATGACGTCGCTCCGTTCGATGTTAAATGGCGATGATTTCCATACGAAATATTGGGCGTGCCGCACGATCGGTGCCATTGGCGCGCCCGAGGCTTTGGACGCTGTGCCAAAGTTGCTGGAATTGACCGGTACTGGCGTTGCTTCGGTTCGATCTAACGCCGCCGACGCAATCGGCACGATCGGGGTGACGGTCGGCTCGCGTGCGATTGGTCCTTTGACAATGATGTTGGAGGATCGCAACTATGTCGTCCGACGAGCCGGCGTGATCGCGCTCGGGCGACTGGGAAAGCTATCCTCCGTGAGTGCTCCAGCGATCAAAGATGCAATGCGAGATACAACTCGTTCAATCCGAGCCGAGGCAGCCGCTGCGGCATGGCAGATCACCGGAGAACATACTGAGAGCTTGCCGATTCTTCTTGACGTATTGCGAAGTCGCGATTCGCCTTGGGAAGCCGCGATGGCATTCGAACGGCTCGGCGCAATTGGTGAACCGGCGGTTGCTCAACTCAGCAAGCTAGTAGAAACGACCACCGGCGAGACCCAGTACTTTGCGACCATGTCGCTTGCTGGCATTGGGCCGTCCGCGAAGAATGGACTTCCAGCACTCCGTAAGCTGTTACAAAGCCCGGACGAAGGCATGCGTCAGTTGGCGAAACAAGCGATCGAAAGAGTGAGCGGCGAGTAACTAATACTTCTGCCCGCGTAACAAGCTGCGTGCAACACTCGCATTGCGTGGTTGCCAGCCGACAGATGTTGCCAAAAAGCCACCGCCAGATGATCGTCTTCATCCGACGTCAGCTGGCTTCGTGAGCTATGTTTCACGATAGGGCGTCTCATCTTTTCGCTCTCATCGATTCCGGCGTCTGTTAGCTCGTGTTCAGAGTTTCCGAGGCGTGTATCCACGGCGGCTGTCGTGTTCACGACGTTACTGTACTTACGAGGTTAACGATGAAGAAACTCGCTGTGATGTTTGCGTTGTTCTCCGTTCTCACTCTTCCCGTCGCAGCCGAGGATGGTCTGAATCCGACATCCGAGCAGCTGGACCAAGCAATTCAGCAAATGGAAAAGTTGGGGATCGATTCGTCAAAGCTTCCCAACAAGGACCAGCTCAAGAAAATGCTATCGGGAGAGAACGGTCGCCGCATACGCGCACTGGCTAAGAAGATGCAACAACAGAATCCTGAGCAGTTTCAGCAAATACAGGAGAAGATGAAACAGCGTTTCGATAAGAACGGCGACGGCGCGCTCGGACCAAAGGAGTTAGAACTGGCTCAGCAAGCGTTCCGACAGCGACAGAGCGATCATGCCAATCAGAACGCTGGCGATCATCCACGAGTGAATGACCGGGCAAGAGATCACTTTGATCGAAACGACGACGGCCACTTAGGTCCGCACGAGAGAGACGCGGCGCGCAAAGCGATTAAGCTGCGGCGATCTAACCAGAATGGCGGTCAACCGAACGATGGACCGTCGACATCGGATCGAGCTCTCAATCACTTTGATCGGAATAGTGACGGACAACTCGGCCCACGTGAACGCGCCGCCGCGATTCAAGCTCAACAACGACGCCAGCCGACCGACAGTCAAAACGCAATTCGACTGAAGCGACGAACGACCGATTCGCCATCCTCGCTTAATGGTGCGCAGAGCCAAGACGCGAGGCGTCGAAGCGGAAATCAACCGCAAGCCGCAGATCAGGGGACGAGACCGGCCGACATGAGCTTCAATCGGTCTTCACGCCTCGGCGGACAACAGCCGCGAGCGAATAGCGGTTCAAGGCAACCACAAGGATCGAGACCGTCACCGCAAACTTCCCGTTCAAATCGATCGAGGACGAATCTGACGGCGCGCAGTCGCACCTCACAATCATCGGATGGAGCGAGTCGCAGGAGTTCACCGACCGGCGGCGCGAACCGGAGCAATGCAACTGCCAATCGAGCAGGGGCGTCTCGGGGCGGTCCGTCCGCGCGTGGCGGGCGCTAAACTCGAACCTAACTGTTTAGCAATCTTAAGGCTCGTATTGGATTCGCGATGGAATAGCTAGACCAACGTGACGCTCCGTCCAATCGGAAGTCCGTATCGAGACAAGAACCTCAATTCGACGGTTCAAGATTGTTCCCTTCTTCGCCAAGCGAGAGCGAGAATTCGTCTCGTTGCCAAGCGTCGAGAAAGTGGTGGTTACTCTCGAGTAGGTCGACGAGAGTCCGAATTTCGTTGGGCTTGAGCCAAAGAATCTCCTCGACTTCCTCTTCATTAGGATGTAGGACTGCTTCTTCCGGCAATTCGGTCAACCACCACGCCAGTTCGACACTCCACGGCGTCACGCTTCGCCAAAGACAAAGACGCGGGATCGCTTCGACGTTAAGCTCTTCGCCCATTTCTCGTACTAGCGCGGCTGCTTCCGTCTCGCCATCACGAATGCCTCCGCCGGGAAAGCAATTGGCTCCAGGAGCAACGACCGATTGTGAACGACGAATTACCAAGAGCCTCTCGCCACGGGGAATCACCGCAACCACGCCGCGTTTGGGGTGTCGAGCGTTCGGACCGTTGTAGGATTGCATTTTGCAGAAGCCCTTTTGACGCAATCACTTAGGTAGCGTCAACTGAAACATCGCGCCAGCTTCATCGGTCGGAATCCACTCCAGGCGACCACCCAAGTCGGGCGCCAAGCGTTGACAAAGAGCAAGCCCCAATCCTACGCCAGGTGCCGAATGGGCCGCTTCATCGACGGATTTAGAGAAAGGCCGGAACAACGCTTTCGCTTCTCGAGGCGAAATGCCGGGCCCATGATCCCGAACTTGAAACCGCAGTTTTTTCGCGTCGTTGCTGACCGCGAGGTGGACACGTCGGTCTTTCGCTCGGGCCGCGTATTTGCATGCATTATCAACAAGGTTAAACAAAATTTGCTCGACGGCGGCAGGATCCGTCTTTATCGTCGACTCGCGAGCATCGTCGGTTGCGTCGATGACCAGTTGCATCTCTGCTTGCCGAGCCCGATCGGCGAGTCGCTCGCCCGTTCGATCTAGAATGTCGGCGACCGATAGCTCTTCGCGGCTGGGACGTTGTGGACCTCGCTCCAGCTTGGCGTAAGACAAGACATTCTCGACGAGATGGGAAAGCCGATCCGCCTCGACTCGCAAAGTATCAAGATAGGATTGGCGCTTCGCTTTATCTGGGACCATGTCCTTGGCGAGCATTTCCGAGTACATCCGAAATGTCGTCAACGGCGTTCGCAATTCGTGCGTCACCGCCGAAACAAATGCACCGCGCCGCTCGCTTAGGCTCAACACTCCATGCAACAACACGCCAGCAGCAAACGCCGCGATCAGGACGCACGTCCAAGCAATGGCCAGCGATACCTGCATCGCGGACCAACTTGCTGTCGTCGAAGTGGGAAGTGTGGCAACGAGTTGTACGGGCAGTGTTGCGAGCATCCTCCCGATCTGCGCGCGTGACGAGTCCAGTACGGGCTCCAGGGTTGCGTCGGGCAACACGTCGCGAACCTCATCGACGAGGTTCGCTTGGAGTTTAGGCCAATCGAGCCAACATCCTTGGATGACAACCTTCTCTCCGACATCAACCCGGCGTGCTAATACTAGCTGTTCACCGATCCATAGCGGCTGGCTGACGCCTTCGATAACGGACTCCCTATTCGACGCATTGAACGCCTGAAGCATCGGGAGTTGCTGCGATACAGCCTCCTGAGCGTATGAGTTCATTGCCGCGTCGCGATTGATGTAGTCGTTGCTTCGACTGCTACGACCGTTCCCGCGATCTGGGGAGCTAGTAATTCGTTGCTGCAACTGTTGGTTTTGATCAGCGTTCTCCGCTTGAGCGATGTCCTCGATGTCGATCATCGAATTGCGGAGTAACCTGGCATTCCCGAAGGCGTCGCGAGCCGGCGACGATTCGGTGGGAAGCGATTCTGCAAGCTCGTCGTAGGAAATCAGGGCTTGGAGATTTCCAAGAGCGCTTGTGCAGGCCGCCATCTCTAGTGCCGACGCCCCGTTATCGCATGCCAAACGATACATTGCTTCGGCGGGAGCCTGGGGCGACGACCACAGGTCACCCGGTTCGACTTGATAATTGACCACGACAAACTCAGAACGATCCGTCAGCAATGGCGAAAGTTGCGGCGATTCTCCTGCGTTTCCCTTTGCATCCGTTGTGTTTAATAGTGACCGGTAGACAGCATAGGGGCGCGCCGCTTCGCGTGCCAAGTGTGGCATCAGCTTGACGTCCATGCGCCATAATGCTCGCCCGACCGCCTCTTCTAAATCGGCTTGTCGACGAGCGAGGGCTTCGGCGCGATCCAGTTCGATCGCCTTTATCGTCAACCAGCCCATCGCCATCAGCACCACTGTGCAAGCCGCGAAGTAGCAGATCCAATAATGTGCAGGCTTTCTCACGATGCATCACCTGCCGCGTGTTTGAACATGTACCCCTTACCTCGCACGGTCAATACGATCTGCGGTTGCGAAGAATCGTCGCGTAGTTTTTCGCGTAGCCGCGCAATGTGCATGTCAATCGTGCGTGTGGCCGCGCCACGAGGACTGATTCGCCAAACGTTAGATAGCAACTCATCGCGATCGATCGCTCGGCCCGCATTGATCACCAGGTAACGAAGCAGCTCAACTTCTCGCTCGGATAGGTCGCTTCGACCGCCATCGTCATAACACAGTTCACGTCGTGCAAAGTCGGCGTGTCCGCCGGGGAACGCTGCTCGCTCCAGATCGCTAGGACGTTCGGGCGAACGACGCAAAACGGCTTCGACACGAGCAAGCAACTCTTTGACGCTAAACGGTTTCACGACGTAATCGTCGGCTCCCATTTGCAGTCCGCGAACACGATCCTGTTCCTCGCCACGAGCCGACAAGATGATCACAGGCTTCGTCGGTCTGGCGACTCGCAGTTCGCGAAGAATCTCCAGACCGCCGCGATGTGGCAGAACGAGATCCAGCAGCAGTAAGTCGTATTCACTGCGAACCGCATGATCGAGGCCCGCTTCGCCGTCAGCCGCTTCAATCACGCCGTAGCCCGCAAACTCCAATGCATCAACGATCCCGCGACGGATCGCAGAATCGTCTTCGATGGTGAGAACTTGTCGGAGTTGCGACATCGGACTATGCACTTTCGTTGGCTGGGAAGCTCGTATCATTATTGTAACCCTTGCCGAAATGAGCCGCCCCGATGCGCGTGAACGAGGCCTTACGAAGTCCCTTTCTATTCTAGTGCCAGATGTAGTTTTGAGGTGTAAAGCGTTTGTAACGAACCGGCTGGATTGGTTCCTGGGATTGCTTTTCCTAGAGCGAAACGCCGCAGCCCATCGACAAGTTGGGCGTTTGGTCGCTAGGATCGAACGGTCAAACGAATTAACTAACTGAACCTTCCCTAACTCGACGAACCGATGCGATTTGCACTAATTGGATGTAACGACGACTCGCTCCGCATGGTTCGCGCGATCGCCGATTCGAAGCTGCATGCGATCGCCTCGATCCACAACGCTGACGAGTATCGAGAGCAACTGACCCATCTTGCTCCCTCGGCCATTTCGTCTGAGCATTGGGAGTCCCTGCTCGTTTCGGGCGAAGTCGATGCGGTTCTGGTAAGTCCGCATTCGGACGCCATCGTGTTTGAAGATCAGTGCCGCAAGCTTGTCCAAGCCGGCGTCCCGATCATCATCTCGCATCCGATTGGCGATTCGTTATTTGCTTATGAACTCGAGATGATGCGGGAAGAAGCTCGCGGGGCGATTTTCGCGTACTCTCCCGGATTCGGACATCCAGCATTTGCTCAACTCGCTCAGTTAATCGAACAAGGCGAATCGTCCGACATCGGTGCGGTTGAGCAGCTTGTGATTGAACGGCACATGTCAATGCGAGATCGCTCCAGCGTCTTACACGTTCTCGCGCAAGACATCACGCTCCAGCGTCAGTTGGCAGGCCAGATTAGCAGCATCGGTGCCGTTGGTGCAGAGCCGGGTGATACGTCGCTCGCCAATCTCGCCGTGCACGTAACCGGAACGACTGCCGTGATCGGACGCTGGTCGGTTGGTCCCGTTACGGACGATCGCGAGGCGACTATTACCCTGGTCGGGACTCGCGGCACGGCAGTTGTCACGGCTTATGCCGCAGATCGCAACTGGACACTTTGTGTTGGGTCAATTGAGCATGAGTTCGATTCACACGACGACGCGAGTCGTTGTATCGACCAGCTTGAGCAAGTAATCGCAGAGTCGGCGCTCCCACCAGACTGGGAAGCGGTTTGCCATGATCTTGATGCGATGGAACAAATCGAAAGAAGCCTACGACGAAAGCGAACGATTGAATTTCGTCGAGATGCACAAAACGAAGAAGGCGCTTTCAAGGGAATTATGTCCGCGGGCGGCTGTGTCGTCTTGATGCTTGCCTTGCTCTTATTGATGGCATTTGCGATCGTCGAAGGATTTCGCATGCCGATGATCGATGCTGGCGCAGTACAAGAGAGCGGCGAGGAAGTGTCGCGGATGCACGTGCTGCTTCGGCTGTGGCCTGTTTATCCACTGGCGGCTTTTCTGCTACTGCAACTGCTCGTGTTCATTGCGAAGAAGCCGAAGACTGGCGCCGCACGCGACGAAAGTCACTCCTGAACGTGCTTCTCCCAACCGACCGGCTGCGTCCAAGCTTGCTCGGTCTGGTTGTCGAACGACGGATTCCAATGTTTCTTTGTCGAAGTAACCACCGCGCGGACGTACAGCTCTTTGCCCGTAAGCTGATAGGATGCCGAAGTTCCTTCCACGCGTGACAGGACTTTGCCAACGTCGGCCGAGTAAGTTCTAGTCGCTGTGATTTCCTTGCCATCCTTGTCGACGACCGCTTCGCTCGTCTTGTCGTAATCGACCGGCGTCCCGATGAACTCGGTGACATATTCGACACCGTCTGCCGCCGCGACTGAAACCGCTAGGGTACGCTTCTTGCTATCAAAGGAAATCGCTTCCAACGTAACGCCGCTTGAAGAATAGAAGTCGCCGTCTTCGAGTGAGTGAATGATCGATTCAGGCGATAACTCCTTTACATGCACCATTACCCAACCCCGTCCGGGTGACGATCCGCGATTTCCAAAGTAGTTGTGCGAGTCGTCGGTCGCCATTCCGTACAAAGGGCGATGCTTCATGTCACCGATACGAATCGTGTTGGCAATGTCCCACATTCGTTCCAGACCCGCATGCGTCTCATCGCCAAGATGATTCACGCCGGGATGTCCGTTATAGACTTCAAAGAACTCCTCCTGAATAACGGCGGCCATATCCTCCGCGGTAACCGCGTAGCCGAAGTTCGGATGATTCAGATGGGCGATAATTGGCTGTCCGGCGCGCTTACTTTGTTGCTGAACTGCGATCAAATTGTTCGCAATCGTCTGGCGAACGCTCTCGCCGCCTTGCGGACGGATCAACTCGGCGATGTTGTTGGCGTTGATATGAATCGGCAATGCTCCGTGACGATCGGTAATCTCCTCGGCTTGAATCATTAGGAACTTGCCAGGCTTATCAAACATCGGCGCGAACTCGTCGAACGCCTTTAGACGGATCTCCGTCTTACCATTCTTCTCACGCATCTCGACCCAATCGTCGCCAAACCTCGCGCGATAGCGTTTCAATCCCTCGATGGCTCCCCGTTTCGGGCCAAGCTCTTCACCAACCCACTTTTCGCTGCGACTCAGAATGTTGTGATCGGAAAGACTCAAGAAGTCGTAACCTTGCTGAACATACCAGTCGACGATCATCTCAGGATAATCATTTCCGTCGCTCCACAAGGAATGTGTGTGCAGGTTGCCTTTGTACCAACGGAGTTCGCCCGCCTGACAGCGATCGCTGATCACAAACGTCGTGAATCCATTGGCAATAAGCAGAACGGTGATAGCAAGCGATCGCGGCATGATACGACGTCTCCGGTTGAAGGAATCGAGGGTGAGCTGCATTATAGGCGGGAGTCGCTACCGATGCATCTCGTCGGGCGGTCTGTGCCAACCCTACGTCTTAACGCTCGCGCGAATTGATCAACAACTCGCCCGCCCCGAGCCGAGCCGATCCGTGAGCCTCGACGATTGCCCGGAAGCTTGACGCGCGTTCCGGCAGTTTGAAGTACACGGTCGCTTTGCCCGTGTCATCCGCAATAAAGAGCGGATGCCAGAAGATCGTACTTGAGGGCTGTTCGTCTTGCGGGAGGTTCGAGCGAGTGCTGAAGAACCAATCAGCATACTCTCGCCGCAACTCGCGATTCGTGTTTTTTCCCGCCATCGTTTCGCGTTCTCGCGTTAACATCAGGCTCCGCGCGGAACGCGGTTCTGGATCCGCCTCAGGCGCGTTCGGTTGCGTAGGCGCTTCGGGCTGTGGCGGTGTTTCAGCCGCGGGTCTGGGCGCAGTTTTGCCCCTAGCCATCCTTGAGTCAGCTTTTTTCTCGCCACCTTTCGAAATCGGCGAGGGACCAAGTTCCTTCTCCTCTTCCGCATTGCGATCCTTAGCGGCCACAGTGCCCAGTCGCTGCGTGGAGGGCTCTGAGGCCACCGGTGCGGCAGTCGCAGCGCCAGCCAACGCGTCTACCATATCTGCCTCGTACATATACTCCTCGGCTTCGCCAGCTGCCTGCTCTCCGGCAAACGCCGGCAAATCGCCATCAGTGATCGCTGACTCGGGTTGATCCCTTAAAGCCACGTCCCCACTAAAGGCTGTCTCGCTATCTTCGAACTTGCTCGCAATTTGTGTTGGATTCGTCGGCAGGCTCAAAGAACCTGCGAATAACGACGCAACGGCAACGATGCCAGCGAGCACTCGTAGGGAGCGATTACTCTGCACCTGGTGCAAACTCGCCGCGCCCACGAGCCCCAAGAGAATGAGACTGACGACGACGATCGACGAAGCGAAATCTCCGCGATCTAACGAAGTTCGTCTTTCGGATCGGCTCGACCTTGGAACGGAAGCCTTCTGGACGTCAATCGTATTCGCTGTCGCGACTGGAACCACTGCTTCGACTCCCCAAGCCGCCGAGTGAGAACGTCCAAGTGATGTTCTCTGGTCGAACAAATCGTTGGCACCACCACCGCCACCGAAGCCACCGCCTCCAGATTCACCACCGAATCGTTGAGCAAGTTGCATCCCAGGAACTTCACGAAAGCGGCGCCAACCTTGTGTCCCGAGTAACGAGTCGAGCGCGGTGGCACTTTCCGGTTCGTCCTTCAAGTAGAAGTTTGCGTCTTCGAGTTGCTCGGATGAATCAATTTCCGTCAGCAGATGAAAGTAAGTCGGCATGCGAACGGATTTGTCGTCGGCGAGAGTCAGTATCGAATCGTCAACGATCGCGATACCGAGTGCGGCTGCGACAGGCACATCGTTTTCGTCGCTGATGGACAAGTCAAGCTGCGCAGACTGTCCAGGTGCGAAGACTTCAGCATCAGGCGTCAGTTGCACGTCGAGCTTTTTATTGACGCGACGGTAGACCAGTCGTTCTGCAATCGGTTCGGGCGGAGAGGGAGCTGGATCGAACACCGTCAGACGGATGACACCTTGCGCGTCGTCGGACAATGGAATCTCGCCACGAAATGTTGCAAACGGTGCGTTCGCATCGGCGTTGGCGTCAGGCTCGACCGTTTGCTGGCCCACCATCGCTCCGCGGCAATAGGCGGCGACTATCAATGGCTTCGCTGGCGTTCGCTGGTTCAGCGTGATATCGATCGGTGTTGTCGCATCAAAGACACCGTCGCCAGTCATGATCGTCGCGAAACGATCGATGGACGCAATTGGGAGCGGCACCTCTTTCGTAACACCAACGGGCTTCTTGATTTCCAATCGGTATTGTTCGTTTGCAGTAGGCGTAATCGAAAACCGCCCGCGTCCTTCGTGGCCAGTGGTGACTTCTGTGATCTCACTTCCTTCCGAATCGACGATGCTACCTTCAATGTGTGTTGGCTGGCCAAGTGGGTCACGACCATAGAAGTAGACACGGCTTGGCAGCCCTGCGACGAAGTCACCACCTTCCGGATAAAAGTCGACGTTGACCCTACCTAGATTGATGGGAATCTCTTTCGTAATCGTTTCCCCGAGATTCTCCCCGTCCTTCACGGTCACACTAACACTCGCTTTGCCTCGCTCCATCGATTCGGGAAGCTTTAACGCGAATCGTGATTTGCCGTCGACATCAGTTTTCACTTCCGGCGCGTCGAGCGCGACTCCGTCGAGTGTTGCTTGAACTTTCAACGGCACTTCAGCTAGTGGCTCGCCTGCCACACGTGTGGCGGAGAAATCGACATCGACTTGATCCCCGAACGTGTAGCTGTCTTTTGCGAGTTCCAGTTTCTTGTTGAATTTCGGAGCTTCGTAGCGACGAACGTGAAAGTCTCGCCACTCTTCGCGGAAGAGATTATCTGGACTTCGCGCGATCAGCGTGTATTCTCCGTCTGGCAAATCGTCCGGCAATGCAAACGCGCCGCTACCAACACCTCGTTCGGTCTCGACAGCGTGGGCCGAGCCTTCGATTTGCTTGTCGTTCGAATCGACGACGTCGAACGAAGTCGTCACTTCTTGGTCAGCTCGCAATCCGTACTGCGAAAGCGTGACCGATCGATAGAAGACTCGTTCGCCCGGCTCGTAAAGCGGGCGGTCCATTTGCAAATGAGTGACGAACCGCCCAGGGGTTGCTTCCAATTGTCGAAGGACAGGCGCGGATGAGTCAGTCTCGGGCGCGATTTCCAAACGCGATGCCGTACGCGCGACTTCTCCGTCAAGGGAAAATCGAGCATTACCGGACTCGTCAGTAGCAGTCGACTCGTGCCAGCTAACAACACCCGCTTCGTCATAGACACGATAGTTGACCATCGTCGACACGGGCGTTCCCGCTTGGTTCTCGACCTGGACCGTGAACGGATTGCTTGCCTCGGAATGCAACTTTGATGGGCCGGTCAGCACTAGTTGAAGCTGTGTTGGCGTCGCGATCGCGACTGGAGTTGATTCAGTCAGACTGCGAGGTGAGGACATCCAGTAAGCCGAACCGACCAAACCAATCAACCCGCTCGCCGCGACACCGATACACCAGTTAGCAATTTGACGATAGGAGTTCGCAGACCGATCGGTCGACGCTGCTTGCGGACCGGCACCTGGCAACCCGCCTTCTCCGGGACGGATCCACGCGACAGTCGCTGTGTCGATCCGCGCGGCTCGCCCGACACGATCGCACTGCAACTTGACCTTGGAATAGGCGCGGGCGACGTCTGGCTCGGACGTGATCCGTTCGCAGAGCGCGTTCGCCTCGCCCTCGTCCAAGAGACCGTAGACGAACTCCATCAGCTGTTGTTGTAGTTCTTGGTTCATTTGAGCCGAGTCGGTAGTAGGTAGTAAGTAGTAGGTAGCAAATCGAGCAACTACCTACTGACGACTAACTACTACTTACTGTTCACTCCTCTTCCGCCAGTACTTCTCTTAACTTCGTCAGTGCAAGCCGCATTCGAGTCTTCACCGTGCCGAGCGGAATGCCCGCTGCTTCGGCGATCTCCTCGTACTTCAATTGACCGTTCTGACGCAAGAGGAACACTTCTTGCTCCTCGCCGCGCAGACCGCGAATCGCGTTGCTCAGCCGTTCAAGCTGCTCATTGCGAGTTGCGATAGCCATGGGGCCTGCAGCCGTACTCTCCACAATACTCTCGTCTTCTGGCAGGCCCGTTCGTTTGCGACGCCACGCAGTTTGCCGCAAATCTCGCCCCGTATTCAGAGCGATGCGGAAAATCCAAGCCTTGAGGTTCTCGACCCCGGCGACTTGGTCCTTGTGGCGCCAGCATTTGACAAACGTCTCCTGCAGGGCGTCGCGAGCGTCCTCGATGTTGCCGACCAGATAATACAGTGTCCCAAGCAACTCGCCCTGGTATTGCGCAAAAGCATTTTCGAGCTTACCGCAATCGGTATCTCTTTGAGCCTTTGGCTGGCGAGCTACTTCGGTCACACGAACGCCTCTTCGCTAAATTAGACGAGACGGCGAGCCTGGCGGATTCACCTTCCAGGAGTTTTTAGCAGAAAACTCCATCGTATTCAGCACTTAGGGCCGGCAAATCAGTTAGAAATGGGGAACGCGTCTACCCTAATGACGCAGATCTTGTCGATTTGTTAGTCGCTAGAGGATAATAAGTGGCAAGTTTTTAGCTGCGGATTGAATTCGCCGAGCGGAATCCAACTTTTTGGAGGCGTTGTAGAAGTCAGCGGTCGGAAGTCAGAAGCCAGATTTTTCAGTCTGGTCTCTGACTTCTGAGTTCTGACCTCTGCCAAACCATGTGGCCTACTGACGACAAGACGGAAGAACTGCTCCTCGGCGCAAAAGAGGGCAACGACGACGCTATAAATCGCCTGATCGAGCGGCATCGCGATGCGGTTCTGCGGATGGTTCAGATGCGCCTGGATCAGAAGATTCGTGGTCGTGTGGCTGTCAGTGACGTTGTCCAAGATGTCATGATCGATGCGAGTCGCCGGCTGCAGGATTACATCGCGAACCCGGTTATGCCATTTCATCTTTGGCTCCGGCACATCGCAAAGGATCGCATCATCGATGCGCACCGACGCCATCGTGGCTCGCAAAAGCGATCGGTTGATCGCGAACAAGGGCTGGCCGTTCCGGGAGCCGACGATCATTCCACGATGGATCTCGCTGCACATTTATGCGACGGTGAACTAACGCCAGCCGCCGCAGCGACACAACGCGAGATGGCCAAACGCGTCGAAGCAGCGATCACGGAACTCGGCGAGCAGGACGGCGAGATTATCATCATGCGCCACTACGAACAGCTCTCGAACCAAGAGGTCGCTCAAGCACTCGACCTTAGTGAACCCGCAGCGAGCATGAGATATCTTCGTGCGGTGAGGAGATTGCGCAAGATGCTAACGGGAAACGAGGAAGACACAGAATGATTCGCGCCTTGGCGTGAGGCAATTTTCCACCACCATGACGATCGAACCAAACGTCGAACGCGACGAACAACTCGCTTTGCTTCTGGCTGATCTAACTGATCTCGCCAACGACGGGCAGCACGTCGACATCAACACGGTTTGCGAACAACATCCCGAGTTTGCGGATGAACTGCGTGAACTTTGGGGCGCCGTAATGATCGCTGATGCGGCGGGGAGCAGCGAGCTACAAGCGACGTTATCTTCGGGATCTTCGCGAGACGCACCGGCGCGGTCGTTCGACTTGCCTTGTCGATTCGGTGACTATGAACTGCTCGAAGAGCTCGGTCGCGGAGGTATGGGCATCGTCTATCGCGCTACGCAAATCAGTTTGAACCGCGAAGTTGCCTTGAAGATGATTCTGCTGGGGCAGCTCGCTTCGGTCGCCGATCGCGAAAGATTTCAAGCCGAAGCGGAGTCGGCGGGAAGACTCGATCATCCGGGCATCGTGCCTGTTTATGAAGTTGGCGAAATCGATGGACAGCCGTATTTCAGCATGAAGTACGTTCGCGGCGAAACGCTGACACGGCGGCTCACCGACGGACTAGTCTCGCCGAAGGAAGGGGCCAAGATCCTCGCTCGTGTCGCGCGCGCGATCCACTATGCGCATCAGCGAGGCGTGTTGCATCGCGACTTAAAGCCGTCGAATATCCTGATCGATACCGACGGGCAACCTCATGTGACAGACTTCGGCTTGGCCAAGCGAGTGCAAGAAGCCGAGAGCCTGACTCGGACGGGCGCAATTCTAGGAACGCCCGCTTATATGGCACCTGAACAAGCGGCCGGAGCGCGAGGCGAAGTCGGCCCGGCGAGCGACGTTTTCAGTTTAGGGACGATCCTCTACCAAATGCTCACGGGCAAGCCGCCGTTCCAAGCAGCCTCGCCAGTCGACACGATTCTGATGTTACTCGAGCAAGATGTCGTCTCCCCGCGCATCGTGAATCCGCGAGTCGATCGTGATCTGGAGATGATAGCGCTGCGTTGTCTCCAAAAGCCAATCGACCTTCGTTACGAGAGCGCCGGCGGCTTGGCGGATGATCTGAATGCGTATCTCAATGACGAGGCAATCTCGGCTAGTAGCGGACGCTTCGGACAAGTTATGTCGCAGATGTTTCGCGAGACCCACCACTCGGTAATCTTGGAGAATTGGGGGTTGCTCTGGATGTGGCACAGTTTGGCATTGTTCAGCGCCAGTGCGTTAACGAATGTCCTGCAGTGGATGGAAGTAGACCGTTGGATCTACATGGCGTTGTGGACGATGGGGATTTGGATCTGGGCCGGCGTATTCTGGTGGCTACGAAGGAGGATGGGGCCAGTGACCTTTGTCGAACGACAAATCGCCCACGTTTGGGCGTCCAGTATGGTCGCGATTGCCGGGTTATTCTTCGTCGAGATGTGGCTCGGACTGCCTGCACTTACGCTCTCGCCAGTGTTGCCGCTGATCGCCGGGATGGTATTCGTGATCAAAGCCGGAATCCTGAGTGGAACCTTCTACTTGCAGGCCACAGCCCTCTTTGTGATGTCACCGGTAATGGCCTGGTTCCCAGAATTCGGACACTTGATCTTTGGGGCGGTTTCCGCCGCATGCTTCTTCTTCCCGGGGCTGAAGTATTATCGGCAGCGAATTGCTGCGGAGGCCAATTGAGCTAAAGTGGCCGTCGCTCTCCGAGTGACGAGCGCTCATCACTCGGAGAGTGATAGCCACTTTTGTCCGAGGCATCTTATTTATCTCCCCGCCGTTTCGCGTTACGATGGCGGACGACTGAAGTACAGTTGCAAGATCCAAACAAATCAAACGGAAAGAAGCAGAGATGAGCGATGCGAAAGTGCGTGGTGTTGTCCACTTGATCGAAGAAACGAAGACTTATGGGCAGAAGGGGTTTCGTAAGCGACTTGTTGTCCTGGAGCAGGATAACGATCGATTCACGAACTATATTCCGTTCGAGTTCATCCAAGATGCCTGCGATTCGGCTGACGAACTCAATGTCGGCGACGAAGCCGAGATTTCGTATCGCTTGGCTGGTCGCAAGTGGCAGAGGGATGCGAACAGCGAAGTTAAATTCTTCCTGAACGCGGAAGCGACCGGCTTCAAGGTACTCGGCGGTAAGCCATCTTCTGCATCTAGTGCTGCGCCCGTCGACGAAGGTGATCCAAACGCTGGACTTTCGGAAGCCGCCTACGACGAAGAAGACATCCCGTTCTGATCGTCATGTAAATGGAAGACCGAATTTACAAAGTCCTTTCAAGGCAGCTGTGGTCCGATTCAGAGAAGGCCGGCGTCTTGCGCGGCGCACCAATCGATCTGAAAGACGGCTTCATCCACTTCTCCACAGCCAGTCAAGTTGTCGAGACAGTCGCCAAGCACTTCGCTGACAAAGATGACCTTCTGTTGGTCGAAGTAGACGCGGCACGCCTGGGCAATGGATTGCATTGGGAACTCTCTCGCGGCGGCCAACTCTTTCCACACCTTTACAGCGACATGGCGTTGGACGCAGTGACGTCAGTCGCAGAACTGCCACTGGGACCAGACGGAACTCACCGCTTCCCGCCCAATTTGCAATCAAATGCCAGCGGTGACGACAATTGAACGCACGTAAGCCCGTTGTCGTTGGATTAGGAGAAGTGTTGTGGGACGTCTTCCCTAGTGGCCCACGATTCGGCGGGGCACCCGCGAACTACGCAAGTCATGCGGCGAGTCTCGGGGCCAATTCGCGTATGATTAGCTCAGTCGGTCGCGACGAGTTGGGAGCGCGCGCGTTGAAATCTCTTCGTGAACTCGGGGTCGATACGTCCGCAGTTCAGCAAGGCGATTTTCCGACGGGAGCCGTCCACATTGAACTCGATGCCGAGGGCAAGGCGAGTTACGACTTCCTCGACAATACTGCTTGGGATCACTTGGAATGGACCGCGGAACTTGAGCAGTTATCTGCCAAGACCGACGCCGTCTGCTTCGGAACTCTCGGTCAACGAAGTCCGCAGTCACAACAGACGATTCGCCGTTTCGTAAGTGCAACGCCTGCCTCTTGTCTCCGGATCTTTGACGTCAACCTTCGCCCGCCGTATTACTCTGACGACGCGATTTTTGAGTCGCTAAAGATTGCCAATGTCTTAAAATTGAATGACGAAGAGTTGCCAATCCTCGCGAACCTTTGCGAGCTCTCTGGGAACGATCGAGAAGTCATGCAGTCGCTGTCGCAACGATTCGACTTGCAACTCGTTGCGTTAACACGCGGTGCACACGGAGCTTTGCTCATTCGCGGCTTCGAGGTGAGTGACCACGCGGGGGTGGCAACACAGGTCGTAGACACGGTTGGCGCGGGTGATGCGTTCACCGCCGCCATGACCGTTGGATTGCTAGCCGGGATGGATCTCGATCGCGTTAACGAACGGGCCTCGCAAGTTGCCACGTATGTCTGCTCTCAGGCGGGTGCCACGCCTCGCTTGCCTGACTCAATCGTCGCTCGATAAATCGACGTCTTAGAGAATTCGATCGAGAAACGAACTCCACTCGCGAACACATGACGGGCCAGATTCGTCATGTGTGATTATGAAAATCGTTTACAGTCCGCAATACGACATTGGATTCTTCGGCCTCGAACGACTACATCCGTTCGATTCGCGGAAGTACAGCCGTGCGTGGCGTTGCTTGAAGCGGGAGCTTGGCTCGCGGCTGCGCGATTTGCACGTGAAACCGGAACAGCCGGTTTCACGGGACGAGCTGCTGCGTGTTCACTCGGCGAAGTACTTGGAGCAATTGCGCCAACCGAATTGCGTCGCCGCAGCGCTGGAGTTGCCTATCGTTGCGAAGTTACCAAACTTTGTGATCAATCGTTGCATTTTGCGACCGATGCGATGGGGAACGAAGGGTTCAATTCTTGCCGTGCGAGAAGCGATAAAGAATGGCGTAGCTGTCAATTTATCCGGAGGCTACCACCACGCGAAGGCCGATCAAGGCGAAGGCTTCTGCATTTACGCTGACATCGCGTTGGCGGTGGATGCGGCTCGACGAGAGGGATTGATCAGCCAGGACGCCCGCGTGGCATACATCGACACGGATGCGCATCAAGGGAACGGAGTCTGCCACACGTTAATTGATGATCGACGTGTTTTCATATTCGACATATACAATCACACCTGTTACCCCTGCTACGACTACGTGGCCCAAGATCGCGTGGATTGCCACGTCCGGGTCAATTCTAGCCACACTAGCGGCGAGTATATGACAGCATTGAGAGAGGGCTTGCCCGGATTCCTGGATTCTGTGACTAGAACGCAACCCGTTGAACTAGCGATCTACAACGCCGGCACAGACGTGTATGAAGGAGATGCGTTGGGCGGTTTAAACGTGAAAGCCGAACACATCCTAGAACGAGATTTGTTCGTCGTCGATCAGCTTCGTCAGCGTGATATCCCCGTGGCAATGCTATTGAGTGGCGGTTACAGCGGCGAAAGTTACAAACACGTTTTCGCTTCGGTACGTGGCATGAGTGAATGGTACGGAAGTTGAAGGAGCGCCGGGAAGTATGAAATCGTTTGCCCGCGGAGCCTGGACAGCTATCTTATGGATGTGGGCCTCGCCAGCTACGTTACTCGGATTGTCTGCTGGATGCATTGGACTACTAATGGGCGGAGCCGCGCAGAGGCGAGGCCATGTGCTTGAATTTCACGGCGGCTTCGCTCGCTGGGTTCTCGAATGTATGCCGAATGGTCAGTTTGTGTTGGCGATGACCTTGGGGCATACGATTCTCGGCAAGACCGATGCCGCTTTGGATATCACGCGAGATCATGAGATGGTTCATGTCCGACAGTATGAACGCTGGGGACCGCTCTTCCTGCCCGCTTACTTGCTCGCGTCCCTCTGGTTGTGGCTTGCGGGCCGAGATGCGTATCGCGACAATCCGTTTGAACGCGACGCTTATGACGTTAGTGACCCAGGCGACTGTAACGCGGAAGAATGATGGCCAATCTATCGAGTGACGCGCGACGACTTGCAAGGACGCTGAACCGGGCAGAATTAAGAGTCGTCTTCGCCGAGAGTTGCACTGCTGGATTGGTCGCCGCTTCGTTGGCTAAAGTGCCAGGCATTTCGGACTATCTCTGCGGTTCGGCGGTTACCTATCGAAACGACACCAAGCATCAGTGGCTTGACGTTTCGAGCGCAAACTTAGTGCGGCCTGGCCCGGTCAGCGCGATCGTCGCTCGCGAGATGGCTGCGGGGATATTGGCGATGACACCCGAGGCGGATTGGTCAGCGTCCGTCACTGGCCATCTGGGCCCGAACGCACCGAAACGGCTTGATGGACTGGTGTATATCGGAATTGCTCGCTGCGCTGCGGCGCGGACGGAGAAGTCGTCGACTGACGTGATGACGTATCGACATGTGCTTACTAGTACGACGAGGTCGCAGCGACAACGAGAAGCGACTTCGCTTGTTCTGCAACAGCTGAATGACGCAATCAAAGTAGCGGGCGACCATGACGACTAGAGAGAGTTCGGGTGAATCAAGACTTGATCTCCAAGCGGCCATCGAGCGATTGCATCAAGGCGAACGTGGGGCGGTACTGGTTCGCGGTACTGCGAGTTTTCAGGATAGACCCGCTACGTCGTTGCTCTTCCCAGGAGCCTTCAATCCGCTCCATGACGGCCATCACCAGATCGCGAAGCTGGCCGAAGAAGTCTATGGTACTCCGGTCGACTTCGAGCTTTCTGTTCAGAACGTCGACAAAGCTTCGTTAGACTTCGCGTCGATTGAACGAAGGCTTTCGCAATTTGAGAATTGCCGCAATGTCTGGATCACTCGCACAGCGACCTTTGTTCAGAAAGTGGAGCTATTCGGTGGCGTGCGATTCGTCGTTGGCGTGGATACTATCTTACGAATCGCAGAAGTGAGTTACTACCGTGACGAGGTGTCACGACGCGATCGGGCACTGGAGACAATCGCCGATGCCGGTGCGCAGTTCCTCGTGTTCGGTCGGACGACGAGTGACGGTTTTCAAACACTCAGTCACCTAGATCTCCCTGGGCCGCTACGAATGATTTGTTGCGAGGTGAGCGAGGAAGTGTTTCGCCACGATATTTCTTCGAGCGATATTCGTAATGCGAACTCGCCAGGCGACTGACGACGAGTCATGCTTGGCGTCCTTGACCGGTTGAAATCGCCCTTCTACGATGAACTTTGCAGTTTGCCGCAGTGCTTCCAGTATCCCCGGCGTCAACCAGCGCAACTGCTGACTACCACTCACATTTAAGACGAAGGCGATCGATGCCAGACAGCGAAATGACGAAGGCGGAAATAGGCACTATCGATGGAGAGAGCGACGACCAACCTGGCTGTCCCAGTAGTGCACCAACTTCACCGGTCGATATGCAGCGACTGCAAAATGCCGTCCGCGAGATCTTGTTCGCGGTAGGCGAGGATCCAGATCGAGAAGGCCTGCTTGAGACACCGGCTCGCGTGGCGAGGATGTACGCCGAACTGTTCAGCGGCTTGCATGACGACCCGCGCGTTCACTTAAAGAAGGTGTTCACCGAGAAGTACGACGAGGTCGTTGTGGTACGTGACATCAGCTTCAACAGCATGTGCGAACACCACCTCTTGCCCTTCATGGGCAAAGCTCATATCGGCTACATCCCGAACGGCAGAGTTCTCGGTCTGAGCAAGTTGGCTCGTGTTGTCGAAAGCGTTTCGCATCGCCCGCAAGTGCAAGAACGTATGACAGAAGAGATCGCAAGCTTGATGGAAAGCGAACTTGACGCGAAAGGAGTCGGCGTTGTTGTGGAAGCGACTCACTCATGCATGACGATGCGCGGCGTAAGAAAACCGGGCAGCTTGTGCGTGACGTCGGCGATGAAAGGGCTGTTCCGCACGAACTCGTCGTCGCGTGCCGAAGTCATGCAACTCATTTACGGCAACAGGCGGTAGGCACGCGTGGGATTCTCGCAACTGCTGATACAATTCGTCTTTCGACTGACGTTCGGCGTTGCCCTCGCCATGGCGATCACGCCGCCCAAGCACGTATCGAGCGGCTTCTATCGCGTCCATCTTTGGGTCTTAATGGGGCTCAATACATTCGCGGCGCTCGCTGTCTATTCACAGACGGAAGCTCTCGCCGGTGTACTCACGAACTGGCGAATACCGCTTGGACTGGCCATTGCTCTGGGAGTCCTCTGCTACGTTGGATCGGTAATCTGGCTCTATGAGAAGACAGATTTGGGAACTGCGGTAATTGTCCTCGTTGCGACGGGCGCACTTATAGCCGCCGCGTTTGCAACGCCCTGGGCTGGCACGAAGACATCGCTCGGTATCACCCTCGCGATGCTGGATCTTGGCTCGAGCGGCTTGCTGATGGGTGTCACGTTGTCCGCGATGTTTCTTGGACACTGGTACCTGAATACACCGACAATGGAGTTACTGCCGTTAAAGCGGCTTGTGATCCTCATGGCGTGTGCAATCGTGGCTCGAACTTTTGTCAGCGGTACAGGGCTGGCAATGCAAGCGACATCGGCACAGCCTCTCGATACGGTGTTTTGGATCTTTGTGACCTTCCGCTGGCTGTCGGGACTGCTGGGCACGTTCACGCTCTCGCTGATGACTTGGTACACGTTAAAGGTCCCCAACACACAGAGCGCCACCGGCATCCTTTACGCAGGCGTTATTCTTGCATTCCTGGGCGAACTAACCTCGCTGCTACTGTCGGTCGACTACCTCTATCCCTTATGATGGAAGTTGGGTTTCCGAGTAGGTTGCACGGTGCAGTAAAACGATCGATGAACATTACTTTTGCGTGTCCCGAGTGTGATCACACGAGCCGTATCCCGCTCGCGCTGGAAACTGCTGTCACGTGTCCCGAATGCGATTGGAAGCAAACGACTTCGGCTGAGGCTCCACGAGAGGACGCCTTGGACGAGTGTTTGGTCTGCGGCTGTAAAGAGTTGTTCATTCGGAAGAACTTCTCACAGCGGATTGGCGTGTTCGTAGTCGTCGTCGCAGCTACCGCGAGCGCAATCGCTTGGGCGTATTACATGTGGTACACGGCGTACGGAATTCTATTCGCTGCTGCACTGCTAGACTTATACTTGTATTTCACAGTCGGCAACTTGCTGCAATGCTATCGATGCAGCACCGAATATCGCGGTCTTCCGCATTTGGACGATCACGCAGCGTTTAGCCTTGAAACGCATGAGAAGTATCGCCAGCAAGCGATTCGTCTTGCCGAGAGCCAAGCGGTCCACTCAAAGGGGTAGTTTAGGGCGCTCATGGACAAGGAACGCGAACGCATTCAGGCTGATCTTCGTGGCTTGATCGATGGCGACGTCCGCTGTGACGATGTCTTCGTCCAGATGTATGCGAGCGACGCAAGCATCTACGAGATCCGCCCGCTGGGCGTTGTGCGTCCTCGTGGGTTGTCGGACGTCGTCGCGTGCGTTCAATACGCCGCCGAGAACGAACTGCCCATTCATGCCCGCGGCGCGGGAACGGGTGTTGCCGGCGAGTCGCTCGGCACCGGATTGGTACTCGATTTCTCGTACTACATGCGGCGAGTTCTTGAAGTCAGTGACGACCGCATTCGCATCCAACCGGGTATCGTTCATGCCCAACTCAACCGAGCGCTTTATCCGTATGGACGGCTATTCGGCCCCGATCCTGCCACAAGAAGTGTGACAACGATGGGAAGCGTCTTAGCGCTCGATGGTAGCGGGAGCCATTGGCCGCAGTACGGATCGGCTCGCGGACGCGTCGAGCGTATGCAGGTGGTCCTCGCCGATGGTTCTGTGATTGAAGCCGAGAACATTCCGATCAACAAACCGGATGCAGACTCGCGACGCGGTGAAATCGTCCGGCGACTCGTCGATTTGTTTCAGCGTCATCAAGACGAGATTACGCGGGGACAGCCTAAGTCCTTTGTGAATCGCTCGGGCTACCACGTCTACGACGTCTTACAAGACGATCAACTCCGTCTCGCCGACTTGATCGTTGGTTCCGAAGGGACGCTCGGCTTAATTACTGAGGCCACCGTTCGCATCGATCCGAGGCCCAAGCACCGCGGTGTCGTCTTGCTGTTCTTTGACCGTTTGGAGAACGCGGCGCAAGCGGCACTGCTGCTTTCGACGATGGGCGTGAGTGCTTGTGATTTGATGGATCGGCGGTTGCTGACGATTTCACGCGAAGTCGATGTCCGCTTTGATTTAATCATTCCACGCGATGCGGAAGCGATGTTATTAGTCGAGCAGTGTGGGGACGATGCGAACGAGTTACGAGAACGATTGAAGCAAGTGATCAACCGTGTCCAGCGTCGCAAGCGGCTCGCCTTCGATTCGCGCATGACGATGGATAAAGAAGAACGCGACCTCTACTGGCATTTAGCGCGGCGAGTTGTTCCGCGTCTGCATCGCCTACGCGGCTCGACCCGTCCGATCCCGCTCGTCGAAGACATCGCGATCCCTCCGCATGTGCTCCCCGACTTCTTGGTCACGATCCAGAATGTTCAGAAGGCGCATCAAGTCACTGCTACTTTATTTGCACACGCCGTACATGGTCAGTTGCATATTCGACCGTTCCTCGATCTTGCGAATCCGGACGACATTCGAAAGATGCAAGGTCTTGCACAAGACCTCTACGAAGAAGTGCTCAAAGTCGGAGGGACAATCAGCGGTGAGCATGGCGATGGCCTAAGCCGAACTTGGTTTGCTCAAAAGCAACACGGTGAACTGTACGAAGTCTTTCGTTCGGTCAAGCGGATCTTCGACCCGCAGAACATCTTCAATCCCGGCAAGGTCGTTGCCGACGCGCCGCAGCCGCCCAGCAAGAACTTACGGCCAGTTGTCGCTGCAACTGCGGAATCCTTTGCCGCCGAAACCGAAACAGTCGGACCAGAGGATCTCCCAGAGTTCCAACCGGTTAAGCTTCAAATCATTTGGGAAGAGGACGACGTTGCTCTCGCAGCTCGCATATGCAACGGCTGTGGGCGTTGCCGAACCGAGTCGCCCGAAGAACGGATGTGTCCGATCTTTCGTTTTGCCCCACGCGAAGAGGCTTCCCCGCGGGCAAAGGCGAATTTAATTCGTGCGGTCCTGACCGGCCGACTCAATTCGGAGGAGCTATCCAAGGAACATCTCAAGGCCGTCGCGGATCTCTGTGTGAATTGTCATCAGTGTCGCCTGGAATGCCCCGCCAATGTCGATATTCCAAAGCTCGTCTTGGAAGCGAAAGCACAATACGTCGCTACGAACGGCTTGCGGCCTACCGAGTCGCTGTTTACCCGTCTCGATAGGATGTGTCAGATCGGCAGTAGTTTTGCCACGCTGACGAATTGGGCGTTTGGCAATCGAGCCATGCGTTGGCTGATGGAAAAGACAGTCGGAATTGCGCAAGGGCGAAAGCTGCCGAAATTTGCGACAAGAACATTCATGCGAGACGCCCAGCGACAGCGACTTACGCGACAAGGCCGCTTCGAAGGGCGCAAGGTTTTGTACTTCGTCGACGTCTATGCAAATTGGTTTGACGTCGAGTTGGCCAACGCATTTGTTAATATCATGCGCCACAATGGCGTCGCGGTCTATGTCCCGCCGAAACAAGTTCCATCAGGTATGTCCGCGGTTTCCGTGGGCGCAGTCGACACCGCACGGAAATACGCGGCCCGCAACGTACCGCTGCTAGCCGAAGCCGTTCGCCAGGGATATCACATCGTTACGACCGAGCCTTCTGCAACGCTGTGCCTGAACCACGAGTATCCGAATATCGTAGACGACGATGACGTGCGGCTTGTCGCAAAGAACATTTCTGACGCTTGCGATTACTTGTGGAAGATGCACCAGACAGGCCACTTGGAGCTCGACTTGAGCCCAGTCAACGCGACTGTTGGCTATCACTTGCCGTGCCACATGCGAGCGTTGGATGTTGGCTCTCCGGGGGAGAACCTCCTGCGGCTTATTCCAGGAATTTCACTGAAACGAATCGACAAAGGCTGTTCGGGAATGGCGGGCACCTTCGGATTGAAACGCGACAACTATCGCAGCAGTTTACGCGCGGGATGGGGTGTTATTTCGGCTCTCCGCGACCCGGTGATCCAAGTCGGAACGACCGAATGCAGTGCGTGTAAGATTCAAATGGAACAGGGCACGACGAAGCCGACGATTCACCCGCTAAAGCTGCTAGCGCTATCCTATGGGTTGATGCCGGAACTTGGTCGATTACTTACGACGCGCGGTGAGGAGTTGATCGTAACGTGAAAGTCAAAGTTAAATTGTTTGCCGTCGCGAAACAACTCGCCGGTTCGGAAACGGTCTCGGTTGAGCTGCCCGATGATGCGACCGTTCTCGTCCTCCGAGATGCGATCAGCGACCAACACGTTCAGTTGCGTGACGTCATCCAGCGAGCGATGATTGCGATCGATACGGAGTATGTTCGTAACGACGCGGCTGTCCCTGTAGATTCCGAGATCGCCCTCATTCCGCCGGTCTCCGGCGGCTAGTCGTTTTTCGCTCAGCGACTTGGACCACAACATGATCAAGCTCACTGAAAAACCGATCGACACACAAGAAGTGCTTCGGCAAGTCAGTTCGACGCAAGCCGGTGCCGTCGTTCTGTTCCTTGGCACAACACGCGAGTTTACCGATGGGCGCCAGACGCTTTCGTTAAATTATGAATGCTATGCCAATATGGCCAAAAAACAACTTACGGAACTTGATGCCGAGGCTCACGAGCGCTGGCCCCTCGTCGCAACAGCTATTGTGCATCGAATCGGACAGTTGCAGCTTGGAGAGGCAAGTGTTGCCATTGGAGTTAGCTCCGCACATCGCGAAGATGCGTTCGAAGCTGGCAAGTGGCTTATTGACACGCTCAAGGAGGTTGTGCCAATCTGGAAGCAAGAGAATTGGGCCGATGGAACAACTGAATGGGTCCATCCCATGATTGAGACAACACAGATTCGACCGTCTCCGCCAAAGCAACCGATCGATAAAGCCGAATGACTGATTCAAGAATACTCGTCGATACACTTGGACGCGTCCACAATAACTTACGAATCAGCGTTACTGATCGGTGCAACATTCGCTGTTTTTACTGTATGCCGAATGAAAACGTTCAGTTTAAACCTCGTGTCGAGATCCTAACGTTCGAGGAAATTGTTCGTTTCACGCGCGTTGCTGCATCACTCGGCGTCGATAAACTGCGGATCACCGGTGGGGAGCCCTTGGTTCGAGCGGAACTGCCCAATCTGATTCGGGAACTCGCTTCCGTCCCCGGCATCCGCGATATTGCCATGACGACAAATGGTGTATTGCTCGCCGATCATGTAGTCGCCTTGAAGGAAGCTGGCTTGCAGCGATTGAATATCAGTCTCGACGGACTTCGAGAAGAAACGTTCGAACGAATCTCACGACGTCAGGGACTCGACCGCGTTCTCGAGGGCATATTCGCGGCACAGCGAATCGGCTTCGAAAAGATCCGCCTGAACGCCGTAGCCATCCGAGGAATCACCGAGGAAGAGATCGTTCCGCTTGGTGAGTTCGCGAGACAACACGAATTAGAACTCCGCTTCATTGAGTTCATGCCACTCGACGCAGAGAATAACTGGTGCGACGATCAAGTTCTTTCGGGAAGCGAGATTCGCGAAGCTCTTGAAGAAGCATTCTGCCCGCTGGTAGCAATCGAACGAAAGGATCCAAGTCAGCCAGCCAGCGACTTCCGTTTCGCGGACGGTATCGGTGTCATCGGCTTCATTAACCCCGTGACGCAACCGTTCTGCAACGCTTGCAACCGACTTCGCATCACGGCTGAAGGGAAGATGCGGAACTGTCTGTTCTCGATCGCCGAATGGGATGCAAGGGAGATCATGCGCGGAGGTGGCAGCGACGAACAACTCGTCGAATTGCTTCGTGACTGCATCCGCGCAAAGAAACCTGGCCATGGCATCGATTCGCCGAACTTCGTAAGGCCCGACCGAGCGATGTACCAAATCGGCGGCTAGCGACCGTAAGTTCCCCTGCCTGATCGTATTGTTATGCCGCCGACCAACCGCATCTATTTGGACAATGCCGCGACCAGTTGGCCGAAGCCTGCGGCGGTTTATGATGCGGTAGACCGCTATATGCGGAAGAACGGGGCACCGGCCGGCCGTGGCACTTACGGCGAGGCGATTGAAGTCGAGCGACTAGTGAGCGAATCTCGCAAGCAAATCGCAGATCTCATCGGCGTTTCAGACTCAAAGCGTATTATCTTTACATCGAACGGAACGGACTCCTTGAATTTGGCGCTGCACGGCTTGTTGCGCGCGGGCGATCATGTTGTCACGACGGTGTGCGAACATAATTCGGTATTACGACCGCTCCGGCAGCTTGAGAAGAATCGTGATGTCACAGTGACTCGAGTCGAATGCGGCGCGAGCGGGATCGTCGACGCGACGGCTTTCGAGGCTGCCGTCAACAGCAACACAAAACTGTTTGTTCTTACACAAGCTTCCAACGTGACGGGTGCGATCCAACCGGCGGAGACCATCGGAAGAATTGCCAATTCGCGTGGCATTCGGTTTTTGATTGACGCAGCCCAATCGCTGGGTCATGTGCCGCTGAACGCAATCGAACTGCGCGCTCACCTGATCGCAGCACCGGGACATAAAGGGTTGCTCGGCCCTTTAGGAACGGGCGTCCTCTACGTCGCGCCCGGAGTCGAAGCGTATCTACACGCGACTCGGCAAGGCGGGACAGGGACATTGAGCGAGACCGACTATCAGCCGATGACAATGCCGGACAAGTACGAATCCGGCAACCACAACGTTCCCGGTATCGTTGGATTGGGAGCCGCATTAACCTATCTCACCGAGCGCGGAGTGAAACACATCGCACTACATGAACAAGAGCTAACCTCGCGACTGCTAAATGGCTTCCTTTCGCTCGACAACGTCACGATCTACGGCCCGCACGATGCCAAGCAGCGAGTGGGGGTAGTCAGCATCAACATCGAGGGTTACGATCCGCAAGAAGTTGCGACAATGCTCGACACCGCCTACTCAATTCAAGTGAGGAGCGGCTTTCACTGTGCACCGTTAATGCATGAGAAGTTATCCACGCGTGATTGCGGTGGTACGGTGCGATTCAGCGTCGGCGCTTTTACCACACACGAACATGTCGACAGAGCGATTCAAGCGGTGAGCGAAATCGCAGCATCTGCTATCTAACGAAGACGTAAGGAGAGAATTCGATGGCGGACGAGCCCTGGTACCAAGACGGATTGCGGTTCAAATGCTCGGAGTGCGGTAACTGCTGCACGGGCGCTCCGGGATATGTTTGGGTGAATCAGGCCGAGGTCGAAGGAATTGCCGCCGAGATGAATGAAACTAACGTCGCGGCGTTTGAAGCCGAATATGTTCGAAAGGTCGGCATTCGTCGAAGTCTCCGCGAGTTTCCAAACGGCGATTGTGTGTTCTTCGACAATGAAACGCGTAAATGCACCGTCTACAACGCTCGTCCGCGGCAGTGTCGAACTTGGCCGTTCTGGGATTCGAATCTTAAGTCACCCCAGGCGTGGGCCGAGACTTGCGACATCTGCCCTGGCAGTGGTAAGGGAAAGCTGCATCAGATCGAAAACATTGAAGAGCAACGCAAGGTTTTTCACGTCTGAGCCTGATGCTACTTGGTTAAGATCAGCTTGTTGTTCCGAGTACATCGCAGCCGATAGACTTCTCCAGCGTGGACGATGATCGCCTCAGAATGTCCATCAAGTATCTGGCTTGAAGTCCACTCGGGAGGAGCCTCGTTCGCGTACTCATCGCTGGATTGACTGTCGCTGCTGTTCGCAGATTGTCCGTTCATGGCGATAACTCGACTCTCGTCTTACAGATCGCCTAGAGCTTCTCCGCGATCACGAGTTGCATAGCCTCGCCAAACCGATAGATCAACGGTTTCCGAAGCAAATCGCACCGAGCCATCGACCAAACCGACTTGGGCTCCGCCAGGATGGTAGCTTCGCGACGTAACGACTGCGTACGTCGTTTGATTTGTCGTCTTCCCTTCCCGGGAGGAATTGAAATCGACGTCGTAGTCTTGTCCACCGCTCGTGTAAAGGAATTCAGTATTCGGAGGAAACGTCCCTGTGAATCCAGTTTGATGCGCTCGACCGTCAACCCATTCAGTATGACCAGAGTTCGTCTTGAAGTTGCCACCAAAAGCGACGACGTCGCCAGGAGTCGCTGGAATTGTGATTCCAAGTCCATTCGGGTTAGCACCATCACGCAGATACGGAGTCCAAGCTTTGACCTCGCCAAACGCCAGGGTGTTGCTCGTGCCGTCGGTCACGGATGCGAAGTTCACACGACCGTTCGGATAGGCAATACCGTTTCCACCCTGTCGCGTCGTCGGGTCATAGACAAACCATGTTCCGAAGTTAATTCCATAAGTGAGTGGATAATGCGTTAGAGCACCATCAGGTCGCTCTCGATCACCAATGTCGCTAGGACAAATGTAGGTGGCGACGCGCTGCTGGGTCACGACTGGTTGCGATGCATAGCTGACGTTCCAATCGATCAAGTCCTGGAGATTCTCTTGTTCGAGAAATGCCAGTAAGCGTGCTTGGGGAGAGAAGCTATCAGCGACCACTCCATTTGGCAAAAGTGCAGACGGTGGAAACGCCTTGTACGTGTCGTGATAATTGTGAAGTGCGAGCCCGATCTGTTTCAAGTTGTTTCCGCAAGACATCCGCCTAGCAGCCTCGCGAGCGGCTTGCACGGCAGGCAGCAATAGAGCAACGAGAATGCCAATGATCGCTATGACCACGAGCAATTCGACCAACGTAAACGCTTTGCGGTGTTGGCGTGAATCTGCGTAAGACATGTGCCAGCTTCCTCAATCAGGGTGGGAGTGATGGTAGGCAGTGGCTGGCAAACCGCTGGCTTGCTGCAAGTGAGACTCAGTATCAGTAAGATGCGCCCGGCTGTCAAGCCCCAATCTCGGGTTCCAGTGCTTTTAGTCACAACTCCTTTATTCATCTACGTTTGTCGCCGAAACGCTTGCACAAAATGAGAACACATCGAGACGAAACGCACTTATTTCTTTCCTGAAAGAATCGAGCTGGAGCTGCCACTTCTAAGCTAAACGCCTAACGAATTGTCGACCTCACACGCCCCCAGAACGGATTGAATTCAATGAAGACTCTTAGCAACGGACTCTTGTTGTTGACCACGCTCGCATCTGGCGGCAGGCTCTTTTGGCCTGCGCGCTTGGAGGATACTCAGCTAAGCACGGCGGGATCGCGGCCAAAGAAAATGGTCGTAGTGTCCCCGGCGCGATCGTCCAGATGCCAGCGTCTCCGAATCCCGCCGTGTCTGTCGCAATTGCAAACCGTCGTCAAATGTTGGCAATGGAGGCTGCGTCTTGTCGCGCCGCTGGCCGCCCGATGAAACTCACAAAGGCTCATAGATTGGGCAAGCAACGCTGGCCGCCCAAGAACAAGAGCTTCACTCACCAAACGCGTCATCGCCCCCAATCTTCGTAGCAATGCAAACAAACGTCATGCGATCGCTTAGTCCTTAGTCGAGCCGTTCGTGGCATCGGCAGCTGCTTTCAAGTAGCATACCGTGATCGATGTTATGAAGGACCTTTCTTGAAAAATGCTGCTGGAGAGCCACGACGATGCCACGACGTACTTCCTTAGCTCTGTCATATGCGAGCTGCATCTTAATTCTTTCTATGGCGATGAAGCCGGCTATCGCTAGTGATTGGGCGACATGGCGCGGACCGAATCTGAACGGAATCGCCGCCGCGGAGCAAACTCCGCCAACCACTTGGAGTAAAAGCCAGAACGTGGTTTGGCAATCTCCAGTTCCAGGTCGAGGCCACTCGTCGCCAACGATCATCGGTAATCGAATCTTCTTGACAACGGCCGACGAGCAATCCCAAACTCAAGGCGTCATCGCATTTGATCGTGCAACTGGTAAGCAACTCTGGACGACCCCGATCAGTAAGGGCGGATTTCCGGAAACGCATCGCAAGAACACGCATGCTACACCGACAGTAGCATCCGATGGCGAACGATTGTTTGTTTCGTTTCATCATCACAGCAGCATTCAAGTGTCAGCACTGTCTTTGGATGGCAAAGGGCTTTGGCAGAAGACCATCGGCAAGTACGATCCGCGACAGTACAAGTACGGATACGCACCCTCCCCTATGCTCTACAAATCCCTTGTGCTAATTGCGGCGGATTATGAGGGGGGAGGTTGGCTGGCCGCGCTCGACGCCCAGTCCGGTACGACGAGGTGGCAAGTCGCTCGTTCGCGAAAGCTCAGTTTTTCATCACCGGTCGTCGCGAAAGTCGGAGGCCGTGACCGGCTATTGCTTAGCGGAACCGAGCAGGTCGCCAGCTACGATCCAAACAATGGCCAACAGCTTTGGGCCACACCCGCAACGACTATGGCCACTTGCGGGACGATGGTCTGGGACGGCGATTTGGTGTTCGCCAGCGGTGGCTATCCGAAGTCGGAAACAGTCTGCCTGCGAGCGGACAATGGTCGGCTGGTATGGCGCAATGATCAGAAGTGCTACGAACAATCGATGCTGGCGGTCGATGGCTACGTTTACGCAGTGACCGATCGTGGGATCGCGTATTGTTGGAGAGGCACCGATGGTCAAGAGATGTGGTCGTCACGTCTCGAAGGCGGAGCCGTCAGTTCTTCGCCCATCCTCGCCAACGGGAATATCTACCTGGCGAACGAACGGGGAACGATGTACGTCTTCAAAGCGCAGCCGAGTCGATTCGCCCTCGTCGCTCGCAATCAACTTGGTCAAGAATCCTTCGCCACACCGACAATCTGCGACAACCGAATCTATATGCGAGTCGCATCAGATTTAGGCGGTCGACGTCAAGAAACTCTGTATTGCATTGGCGACAACTAAAGCTGCTTCAGCGGCTAGGCCTCCGGTGCAAAACCACGACGCATTGTGTTCTCGGAAATCGTGCGTGGCACAACGAATTGGAGGAGGTAGTCAGGGCCACCGGCTTTGCTACCGATGCCTGACATTTTGAAGCCACCGAACGGCTGACGTCCGACCACCGCACCCGTGATCGTTCGATTCAAATAGAGATTGCCAACGATCATCTCCCGTCTTGCTCGCTCCAAGTTCGCGGGGCTTCGCGAGTAGAAACCGCCTGTTAACGCATAGTCAGTGCCGTTGGCGATTCGAAATGCTTCGTCTAGGTTGTCGGCTCGAATGACTGCCAGCACTGGGCCGAACACCTCTTCGTGTGCGATTCGCGAATCAGGCGAGACGTCAGCGAAAATATGTGGCCCGACAAAGAAGCCTTGCCGAGCCAGATCCGCGACGTCGACGGCAAGCTCTTTTCGACCCTCCTGTTGGGCGATTGCGATGTACTCATGCACCTTGGTCAGAGCAGCGTCATCGATCACTGGGCCTACGGATGTCGATGGATATTCAGCAGCGCCGACTTCCAAGCTGCGAGTTGCTTCCACCAGTCGTCCCACAAACGCATCGTGGACGTCGCTGCGTACGATGACGCGACTACAGGCGGAACACTTTTGTCCCTGGAACCCAAAGGCACTTTTCACGGTCCCGAGTACGGCCTCGTCGAGATCGGCATCGGAATCGACGATGATCGCATTCTTTCCGCCCATTTCCGCAATGACTCGCTTTACGTGACCGATGCCTTCTGCTGAGATCTCTGCGGCGCGACGGTTGATTCCAAGGCCAACTTCACGTGAGCCGGTGAAGACAATCAAAGCGACGTCGGGATGCTCGACCAAAGCCGCCCCTGCAACTTGACCGTCGCCTGGCAGAAAGTTCGCAACCCCCGACGGTAGTCCGGCTTCTTGCAGCATCTCCATGAAACGAGCAGCGATGATGGGTGACTGTTCAGCAGGCTTCATGAGCACGGTGTTTCCGGTAGCCAGAGCTGCCGTTGTCATGCCTGTTAGAATCGCCAACGGGAAGTTCCACGGAGCGATAACGGCTGTCACGCCGCGCGCGGTGTACTCGAAACGGTTTTCTTCGCCAGGGACATCCGCGCCATCGGGTTGCGCGAGTGCGATCGCGCAGCTCGCATAGTACTCACAGAAGTCGATCGCCTCGCAAACATCGTTTGTTGCGTCTCGCCATCCCTTTCCACATTCGTAAACTTCTAACGCGGCGAGTTCGAAGAATTCATTCCGCATCAACTGAGCGGTACGGCGAATTATCTCGGCGCGTGACTCAACCGACGTGTTTCGCCACGAAGTGAGCGCCTCTTTGGCTGCGCGTACGGCTTCGTCAACGTGGGCCTTATCGGCCAGCGAAACAGAGCCGACGATGCGATCCTTGAACGAAGGGTCAACGGAGTCGAGTCGTGCGTCGGTCGCCACTGTTCGATCGCCGATCACCAGAGGAAAGTCGCGTCCCAACTCCGTCATGACTTGCCTCAACGCGTCCCGCATCGAGGATCGGTTCGACTCGTCAGAGAAGTCGATCGGTGGATGATTGTCGAAAGTGGCGTCGAAATGTCGATGGTCGACGGAGTAAGAGTCAGAGCCAGTCATCGTTTCCTCTCGTTTCTCGGATGGTCGATCGTAGTTAGATTCGAGCGGATCGCGGAGCAACTCAGCACGAGCGACCTGTTCGACAAAGCCTGCACGCAAAAAGGAGTCGTTCGAAGTGTTCTCCAGCAACCTTCTCACTAAATAGGCCATACCAGGGATCAGCTCACCGTAAGGCATATAGATTCGCAGCCGGTTTCCCAGCCCAACCAGCGCGTGCTTCTCGCCATCGGCCATGCCGTATAGCATCTGGACTTCGAATGCATTCTTTGCGATCCCAAGATGCTCGGCCGTCGCCAAGCCATGAGCTATCGAGCGAATGTTGTGCGTACCGAGCGCGGGCCGAAGATGCTCGTGGTTTTGCATCACGAAACGCGTAGCGCGTTCGAAACTGGCATCGGATTGCCACTTCTGTTGATAAACGGGAATTGGCCAACCGTCCGCCCTGGCGTGAACTGTTTCGTAATCCCAATAGGCTCCTTTTACTAGTCGGACCCAAACTGGTCGCCCGCGATGCTTCGCCCATTCGACTAAGTCTCGCAAGTCCGGTGCCGCATCTTGCAAGTAACATTGAATAACAATTCCAACGTCGCCGATATCGCGAAATTCCTCTTCTAGCAGGACTTCTTTGAAAATCCGCAAAGTCAGGTCTTTCTTCTCATAGGACTCCATGTCGACGTTGATAAATGCATTGTGATCCTTTGCCGCTCGCAATAACTCGCGTAGCCGCTCGCCAGCCCGTGAAAAGGCTCCCTCGGGATCGATCGCATCGAACTGCGAATCGAGCGCTGACAGCTTAATCGATAGGTTCATCCGTGGCACTTCGCCGAGCACGCTTCGGTCGATATTGGGTTCAATGGGCCAGCGATTTACTTCGGGCGCAACACTTTCGATAAGGTTCACGTAGGCGTTGAAGAATCGCTCTGCCTCCGAGTCACTTGTTACCGCTTCGCCCAAGATGTCCAGAGTGAAGCCGCGCCGCTCTCGGCGTTCGCGCTGCGCTGCTTCAACAACTTCGTTGACGTTGGTCCCCGCAATGAAACGGCGGGCAAGATCCATCGCGCTCAAACGCGCGAGTCGGGCGATCGCCGTTCTAGTTAATGAGGACCGCCGGCCAATCCCCAGAGCCGTACGAACGGCTGCCGGTAGGTGCGAACGAACTTCGCCGAGATATTCGTTCAGATGATCAACGACCGCCTCATTCGTGCGAAGCATCGGCAGCACGTCAACGAAGCGGAACAATTGAACTTTCAATCCCTCATCGCGCATCGCCCAGTCCATCAGTCGTTCATCCCACCATCGACGTTGCAGCATGCTCGGCTTTTGTTCGTCGAGATGATCGAACAGATAGCGTCCCAGCTCTTGAGTACGATGTTCAATCGAGGCGAGATCTCGCTCGTCGAAATCCTGCACGTTGGTCCATCGCTCGAGCGTCATGATTGCCTCAACGAGCGAGAAGGCGCTTGGCTCGACAGCTCACGGGGTTTCCTCGGTTTACGATCGGTATCGAGCCATGACGATCGAATGTGCGACTCTGATTCGCGTTTTCCGATTTGGAGCGCGCGTCGCATCTCTGATTCAACGTCAACCGAAAAAGCCTCAAAGAACTCAATTCGATCGGATTGTTTGGCTGCGGCGCACGTGCCATCTTTAAATATCAGCGTGTTATTCGAGTTCGCAATGACACGCGCTCCGGGAGAAACGATTCCAGCAAGGTTTAGAGGATCAACGGCAGACAACACGAGCCACGAGCCATCAGGACCCTGCTCTCGAACTGCACGAAGTTCGCCAATGGCCGCCTCCTCGGCGAACTGTTCACCGGCCACTCCCTGGATGAATCGGCCCCCGCGAACTTCGCCCTGCAATTCCAAACGACGAAACATGCGAACTAGTTCAGACCACGGCGGAGCAACCGTCTCTCGCGTCAAAAGGTCTCGAAATACAACTCCGTAACGGCGCAGCAGCAGATGACACCATCGCTTGAGACGGACCTCAGGCGTGACGGTTTCAATGAAACCAGGAAACCGCGACCAACGCCCTGCAGGCGAAGCAACTGTTGCGTTCGCGAGCCGCCGTCGAGTACCTCGACGCCCCGAGTTTTTACGAGCGATCGTTCGCACCGCCGCAAACATATCGCAAGTTACTAAGCCAAGTGTCGACAACTCCCGCAATGCGTCTTCGACATGCCCAGGCAAAAGGTTTATCGTCGCTTTTAGTTCCTGGAAGAACAATGCTCCTCGTTGCGACAGAGCGGTCAGTACCTCATTCCCGTAGGTACTGATATTCATCGACGCCGCTTCTCGCTCACCGGTCAGCAACCACGGCAGGTCGGGACGAAGCACTAACGAGATCGGCATGGATCGCGTCATCGCGGCCGCAGAGCGTTTGCTCGTTTCGTCTCGCTTCGGCGACCGCAGTCGCCCCCACGCCACTTCCCCCGCCATGAACAAATGATCAAGCCATTGTTCGTCGTAGTCCTGACAACGTGCTGCCAGGATCTTCGTTTCCCACGCACCGGCGGGCATCTCAAAGCCCTGTAGATGAGAAATCGCTTCGCGAACGCCGACAGCTCCTCCCCATTTACTTTCGTCGGTTAAGCGATGCCGCCGGAGAAGAAATCGCATAAAGTCATCCGGAGCGACCGGCTTGATCTTTTGCCGCAATCCGTCGAGTGTCAATCGATGAACTCGCGTTAGCAATCGCCGATCGCACCATTCAACAGCGCCGGATGACTCTGGCGTTCCGGCACGATTCGTGAACTCGCCTCGCAGAACAACACCTTGGCCTTCCAAAGCTTCCAGAGCGGCCTCAACATTGCTCTCGTCGAGGCCAAGTTCAGCGGCGAGTTCTGATGCTGTGGCCGGACCGCAGATCTGCATTCGTCCTCGAACAAGTTCGATCCATCCGTCTGACCGCTCAACGGTCTTCTCCAGAGCGGCAGGGAGTTTCACCTTTGGCGTTGCGATCACACCATCGTACACGGCGCTCGCGAGAGGCCACGATTCGGAAACGATCCAGAACGACTGTTGGCCACACTCGATCGATGTGGCACGCCCCAGCGAGAGAAGCTGATCGAAATACGTTTGCCATCTGGAAGCTTCATGTATCGGGATGACAACGAGCGTAAGAAGTGCTTCGTGAAGCTCCTCGGCATCGCGCACGAGCGGCCATGCATCGGCACGCACTTGGGCGATTGCTGCCGGATCTAATCGAGCCAAGTCGCGAACATCTTCTGCTGAGAAGGAGCGCCGCGTCGCGACCGCCCGAGTCCTCCGTTCTTCCAGCGGAGCGCCATCCAGAAACGCGTATGGATTTGCGTTCAACAGTTCGTGACTGAACGGTGACGGCTCGCGCGTATCGCGCGCCACGAGTTCGATCTGGTTGTCCTTGACGTCCTGTAACACACCGACCCATCGTTCGACGTCCATTGCTTCGGTCAAACAATCGTGCATCGTCTGTTGAACCAGAGGATGATCTGGAACTTCGACATCGCCATGATGATTCTCTAAACATCCAACGGTCTCGGGAAACGCGGAAGCCAGCAGATCGTCGCAACGGAAACGAAGCAGATGCGGTGGGACTTTCTTTCCTCCTTGTCGGCGGAGCACGGCTAATGCTCGGGTTACGTTCCAACGCCAACGCACCTGAAACATGGGTGCCGCGAGGACGGCTTGCTCCAACAAGTACTTTGCGTTGTGGGGTCCGAGCATCTTGAATAGAGAATCAATCGGAAAGCTATGCTGCGGCGAGAGCGAAAGCACAATCCCGTTGTCGGTCGCAGCAGCTTGCAGTTCGAAGTCGAAACTTCGGCAAAATCGCTTTCGCAGGGCGAGCCCCCAAGCTCGATTGATCCTCGCGCCAAAGGGCGAATGAATTACTAACTGCATGCCGCCCGACTCATCGAAGAAACGTTCGAAGACGACTTGCTCGGTTGTCGGAACGAGTCCGATGGCAGCCACTTGTGATTCGATGTAGTTTGTCGCTTGCTCAAACGCCCAGCCGCTCACACCACATTCATCGTTTAACGACGATAGCTGCTCGGCAATATCCTGCCGTAATCGAGAGACTTCCGCCGACAATTCGATCGTCCGGCCTGGGCCTTCACCGAACCAGAATGGAACGCTTGGCGGCGCACCTTCCGCATCTTGCACGATGACTTCTCCAGAACGAACTTGTTGCACGCGCCAGGAGGTGTTTCCAAGCAAAAACACGTCGCCAGCCATGCTCTCGATCGCGAAATCTTCGTCCAACGTACCGACGAACGTTTTGTCCGGATCGGTCACGACGCGATACTCGGCTGTATCGGGGATTGCGCCGCCCGAGGTTATGGCCGCAAGTCTTGCGCCGCGTCGTGCACGAACACGCCCGTTGATTCGATCGCGATGCAGATGAAGGCCTCGCTTCGTGCCAGCCGTGAGACCACTTGCGAGCATCTCGACGACCTCGTCGAATCGCTCGCGGCCTAAATCTCGATATGGCCATGCGCGTCGACAGAGCTCGAACAACTGATCCTCGTCCCAATCTTCGCAGGCAACTGTCGCGACGATCTGTTGCGCGAGAATATCGAGTGGAGCCTGTGGGATCTCGATTCGATCCAGGTCGCCACGTTTGACGGCTCGGACGAGCGCCATGCACTCGAGCAATTCGTCTCGTGTCAGTGGAAAGAGTCGACCCTTGGGTGTTAGCCCCAACGAGTGGCCAGACCGTCCGACTCGTTGCAGAAACGTAGCAATCGCTCGAGGCGATCCGACTTGGCAGACCAAGTCGATGTAACCAACGTCGATTCCCATTTCGAGCGATGCCGTGGCGACGATCGCTTTCAACTCACCATTCTTCAGCCGTTGTTCGGCAGAATGGCGGAGGTCCTTCGCCAGACTTCCATGGTGACCAGCTACGGCATCTTCACCAAGGACTTCACGTAGATGATGCGAGATTCGCTCTGCCAAGCGTCGCGTGTTGACGAAGATGAGTGTGCTGCGATGCGATCGAATTAGCTCGACTAAGTGCTCGTAGACTTCTCCCCACTGTTCGTTGGAACAGACTGCCGCGAGTTCGTTAGGTGGAACATCGACCGCGAGGTCTAAGTCCCTGGAGTGCCCGCCATCAACAATGAATACTTCGTCGCTGCGTACGTTGTTTACACTCGGTTCGACGGTGGGAGATTCGATATGCGTAAGTCGCTCGGCGCGCGAACCGACGAGAAACTTTGCGATATCGTCGATTGGACGTTGTGTCGCCGACAGCCCGATCCGAACGGGGGGCGCATCGCAGAGATCGGCCAATCGTTCCAAGGTCAAGGCGAGATGCGATCCTCGCTTGTCGCGCGCTAACGCATGGATTTCGTCGACGATGACTGTGTCGACGGATTTGAGAACGACGCGGCTCTTCTCGGCCGTCAGCATTAAGTAAAGTGACTCTGGCGTTGTGACCAATATGTGCGGAGGCACACGAAGCATTTTCTGGCGAGCTGAACTCGGCGTATCGCCCGTGCGAACGGCTGTCCGGATCGGAGGAGTACCGAAGTCGCGTTGCAGTGCCAACTCGCGTAACTCGGCGAGCGGCTGTTGCAGATTTCGCTCGACGTCGTTACTAAGCGCCTTCAGCGGTGATACATAGACAACGCGAACACCGTCTTCCAACTTGCCGTCGAGCCAGTCTTCCCACAAGCGATTCAGACAAACGAGGAATGCGGCAAGCGTCTTTCCAGATCCGGTCGGTGCTGCGATCAGCGTGTTTCGTCTCGCGGCAATCTGAGGCCAACCCTTCAGTTGCGGTTCCGTCGGCTCACCAAAGCGAGTCGAAAACCATTCCCGGACCAGAGGGTGAAACATGTCGAGCGGCATACCGCTATTGTACCGGTCCGTCCTGCCGATGGCAGTCACTTCGCTGGCCATTTGTTGCAATGGAGAGGCATGTGAGCGATTATGGCGATCACTAGATCTGCGGAGATTCTGCTGACTAATAAATTGCGAGAACAATGATGAAACGTTTGTTGGCGATACTGGTTCTAATAGCGGTCGTTAGTGACACGGTCGGTGCCCAACCAATCCTCCGCCGAAGACGTTGCCTGCGGCTCGGCTACGACTCAGTTCATACTGCGCCCGAGGACGAAAGGACGCGGCAGGCGGACGCGGAACATGCGGCTCGATCGCTATTCAATGGGAAAGATCTTTCCGGATGGGCCGTGATCGAGAAGTACGACTTCGCGGCGCATGGTGAGATCGCGGTCGTCGACAACGCCATCATTCTCGGAGCGGGAACTCCAGCATCCGGCATTCGAGTCGATGGCGAATTCCCTCGCTCAGATTACGAAGTTACTCTCGAAGCGAAACGGATCGACGGATCCGATTTCTTCTGTGGCATCACGTTTCCGGTAGGCGACGACTACTTGTCATTGGTGCTTGGCGGATGGGGCGGTGGTACGACTGGACTTTCGAATCTAGACAACATGTCGGCCATCGAGAATGAGACAACGGGATATACGGAGTTCGAACAGAACCGTTGGTATCGCGTTCGGCTTCGAGTCACGAGCGAGAAGGTCGAAGTGTGGATCGACAAAGAACAGATCGTTGACGTCGAACATGCAAAGCGTAAGCTATCGATCTGGTGGGAGCAGGAACCAGTTCGCCCATTTGGGATCGCTAGTTGGTATACGAAGTCAGCGGTGCGCGATATTCAGCTGACCCGACTTTAGCGGCAATTCGATTCCTACGTTAGGACTTCCTCTCCACTAACACTGATCGCATATCAACCAGGAACAATCGCTGTGCCCCATTCGCACCGAATCGCTGCCGCTCAGATGGACATTCGACTTGGCGAGCCCAAAGCCAACCTAGACGCGATGATTAAAACTCTTGAGGCGACCGCTACGAATGGCGCACAACTAACCATTTTTCCGGAGTGTTCGTTATCCGGATACTGCTTCGACAGTCGTGAGGAAGCGATGCCGTATGCTGAATCGATTCCTGGCCCAAGCTGCGAGCGACTGGCTGACGCTTGCTCTCGACTTGACGTGTTTGCGATTATGGGAATGCTCGAAACGGCTGACGACCAACTCTTTAATGCTTGCGTTCTCATCGGGCCGCAGGGCGTCGCTGGGAGTTATCGTAAGATTCACTTGCCGTTTCTTGGAATCGATCGGTTCACTGATCCCGGCGATCGACCCTTCGTAGTTCACTCGGCGGGGGAGTTGCGAGTCGGAATGAATATCTGCTATGACAGCGCGTTTCCCGAATCAGCTCGCGTAATGGCGCTGGACGGTGCGGATTTGATTGCCCTTCCAACTAACTTCCCTCCGGGTGCCGAATGCATGGCGGCTCACGTGGCGAATACGCGAGCGATGGAGAACAACGTGTACTACGCGTGTGTTAATAGGGTCGGCGTCGAACGCGGTTTCCCGTTTATCGGGCAGAGCAAGGTCTGCGATCCGAGCGGACGGGTGATAGCTGGAGCAGCACACACTGATGAGGCGATTCTATACGCGGATATCGATGTTCAGCGCGCGAGAACAAAGCGTATCGTCCGAGTACCGGAAAAACACATCATCGACCGGTTTGATGATCGGCGACCGGAGATGTACTCGCGCGTTAACGCGAAGTGATCATGCCTGCGGTGAATTCCGTCAGGGACAATTACTCGGACTTCGCATCTTCCGATTCGTCAGTTGCATCGGAAGCATCAGCGTCAGTTGCAGCTGCCTCTTCAGACGCTTCAGGCTCGGCCGATGCGTCGGAATCGCCTTCATCGACAGCTTCTTCACCACCGAAGGAAGGTTTCTCGCTGCGAACGGTCTCTCGGTCGTGGACACCGACGAATTCGATAATCGCTTGAATCCCGGCGTCCCCCAGGCGGGGCTGCGCCAGGCGTAGCACACGAGTGTAACCACCGTTACGGTCCGCGAACCGAGGAGCGATATCGTCGAAGAGAATCTTGACGGCTTGCTTATCGCCGAGCAGCTGCAACGCCCGGCGCCGCGCCGCAACCGTAGGCGCGATGGCCGCAACCCACTTCTGCCATTGATCACTAGAACGCCACTGCTTCCATTCGGAGCTACCGCGTTCGGCATCTGTGGCGAACTGTTCGGCGTTCTCTTGATGCTTGAGCGAATGACGCGCGATCGTCACGCATTTCTCTACCAGCGGACGAACTTCCTTGGCCTTATGTAAAGTCGTCGTAACGCGACCTTTGACCTTCGGCTCGTTTTCGTCGAACTCCGCATCTCGTTCGGTCAGGATCAAGCTGCTCGCCAGATTGCGCAACATCGCACGGCGATGGCTTGGGGAACGTCCTAAAATTCGGCCTCGTCTTCGGTGTCGCATGGCTACACTGCGTCCAGTAGTTACTCTGATATATTGTTAGAAACGTGCTGGCTGTGCAGCAGGTACTCGCATGCCTAGATGCATCCCCAGTTCGGTCAGCTTTTCACGAACTTCGGTCATCGTCGTGTCGCCGAAGTTGCGGACTTCAAGGAGCTGATCTTCGGTTCGTGTTACTAAGTCACGAACCGTATTGATATTCTCTGATTCAAGACAGTTCATCGCGCGGACGGAGAGCTTGAGTTCTGCCAAGCTGAGGTTCAGCTTCGACTCCATCGCTGCATCGGCTCCGCCGCTCGATGCACGAGGAGCGGAATACACTTTGGGACCTAGTTCGACATACTGAACGAATGGGTTGAGGTGCTTGCGGAGGATCTTAGCCGCTTCGACTAACGCCATCTCTGGATGAACCGAACCGTTCGTCCAAATGTCGAGATTCAACTTGTCGTAGTTCGTCTTCTGTCCAACCCGAGTCTCTTCGATCTCATAACGAACTCGAGTGACAGGACTGTAGACCGCGTCGATGGGGATGATCCCAATCTCATGTTCGCCCGAACTGTGCTCCGTTGCAGGAACATAGCCGCGACCGTTCTCGACTACCATTTCCATCATAAATGGAACGTCGTCGGTCACCGTCGCAATTACATGGTCCTTGTTGATAATCTCGACATCCGCATCAACCTGAACATCGGCACCGGTGATCACACCAGCTTCACTCTTCTCGACGGTGATAACCCGAGTCGAATCGCTGTGATTCTTGACAACGAGTGCCTTGACGTTCAACACGATGTCCGTGACATCTTCGAGAATTCCCGGAATCGTCGAGAACTCGTGCTGGGCACCGCGGATTTTGATTTGAGTTACGGCGCTACCTTCCAAGCTGGAAAGCAAGATACGTCGAAGGCTGTTGCCAATTGTCACACCAAATCCTCGCTCAAACGGCTCTGCAACGAACTTTCCGTACGTTGCGGACAAGGAATCCTTGTCACAGTCCACTACGCTCGGCAATTCCAAACCACGCCATCGAATATGCATCAGTCGTCTCCCTAGAACGATGTCGCTGAACAGGCAGCGATCATGAGAAATTCCGTGCCAGCGATTGTTTTAGACTCGTCGCTTCTTACGAGGACGGCACCCGTTGTGCGGAATCGGAGTACAGTCTTCGATCAACTTCACATTCAAGCCCGCAGCTTGCAGCGACGTGATCGCGCTCTCTCGTCCGGAACCGGGCCCTTTGACTCGAACCTCGACTTCCTTCATGCCGAACTTCGTTGCCTTTTCGGCCGCCTGTTGAGCGGCGCATTGGCCAGCGAACGGCGTGCTTTTTCGACTTCCCTTAAATCCGGAAGTACCAGCACTTGCCCAGCATAATGTGTCACCCTTGGTATCGGTGATTGTGACGGTCGTGTTGTTGAAAGTCGCCTTAATGTGGGCAACTCCAACGGTCACGTTACGCCGAACTCTTCGTTTCTTGGTCTTCGCCACGAGGGACAACTCCTATGAATTCCTTGGACGCGCGGTCAACCGAGGCTTTACCTCAGGTCCTTCACGCCCTTTTTACCGGCGACTGTTTTCTTGGGGCCTTTGCGAGTGCGAGCGTTAGTACGAGTGCGTTGGCCACGTACAGGCAATCCGACTCGATGTCGAACACCACGATAACACTTCACATCGCGAAGTCGCGTGATCGCTTGTTGGAGTTGGCGACGAAGCGGGCCTTCGACAACGTAATCACGTTCTAGCAACGCAGCCAATCGACCGAGTTCGTCATCCGCCAATTCGCGAGCCTTTAAAGTCGGCTCGACGCCAGCCTTATGGCACAAATCTCGAGCGGTCTTCGGACCGACTCCGTACAGATAGGTCAACGAAATGACCGCTGTTTTGTCATTTGGAATATCAACACCGAGCAAACGAGGCATCTATTTGTCGCTCCTCACAAGTACCGAGTCACCCAACACGGGACGCTGGCTACTAGCCTTGACGTTGCTTATGACGTGGATTGCTACTGCAAACGATATAAACGCGACCCTTGCGACGTACGACTTTGCAGTTCTCGCACACACGCTTGACGCTGGCACGTACCTTCATAACTCGTCCCCAATCCACTCAAGTAAAGCGTGTCAGTATATGATCTTTTTTGCCTAGACTTCAAGGCCCACCCGGGCAAACTTTCGGAAATCGGTGCTGTCGGGGGGACAATTTCCCATAAACTCCGCCTCAGCTGGCGTTTCTCGTTATCTCGCTACCCGCGACTCTGTCGACTTCGGTCCAAATCACCCGGCGATCCAGAATGCTACCGATTAACCTTCCAAGAGGCCACGATAGTTTCGCATCACTAAGTGACTGTCGATCTTCTGAACGAGGTCGAAGGCAACGCTCACAGCGATCAGCAAACCAGTACCGCCGTAAAAGCTTGCAATCTGGAAATCGACACCCAGCGAACCGGAAATCATGGTCGGTACGATCGCGACAAGCGCGAGGAACCCGGCGCCCACATACGTAATCCGCACCATCACCTTCTCAAGATAATCAGCGGTTCGTTTACCGGGACGATAGCCGGGAATGAACGTGCCATAGTCCTTTAGATTCTCCGCCATCTCCTTCGGATTGAACGTAATCGCCGTCCAGAAGTAGCAGAAGAAATAAATCAAGACAACGTACAGCAAGTTGTACGTAAAGGATAAGCCACCGCCAAGCATCTGTCCCAACTGACCAAAGACATCTTGCATCGTACCTTCTGTAACATTCGCGATCGCCCCGAATACCATCGTCGGCAGCATCAGGAGGCTGCTTGCGAAAATGATTGGCATCACGCCAGCTTGATTGATTCGAAGCGGAAGGTGTTGACGAGTTCCACCGTAGACGCGCCGACCACGAACGTGCTTGGCACTTTGCGTCGGAATTCGTCGTTGCCCCAACGTGATGAAGACAACTCCAAAAACAACAGCCACAAAGAGGAAGCACAGAACAATCAATGTCTCTATGCCAGTTCGCGAAGATCCGAATCCAAGCAACTCAAACTCGGCATTTTTGATCAGGTTGATCATCGCTCCTGGCATTCGCGCCAGGATACCGGCCATAATCAGCAAGCTGATGCCGTTGCCGATTCCGAACTCATCTATCTGTTCGCCCAGCCACATCAAAAAGATAGTGCCGCACGTCATGGTGAGGACGGAGGTTAATTGCCAGCCAAACGATAAGCTCGTTGGATCTCCCGGATCGGACAAGAACTGGGCGGCAATCATCCCGACACCGTCTCTCGGCTGCATGATTGCCAACAGATAGAACCAACTCTGAACGAAACAAAGCAATACGGTCACATACCGAGTGTACTCGTTAATCTTCTTCCGACCGGTCTCGCCCTCCTTTTTGAGTTCTTCAAGCGGCTTCCAGACACTCCCCAACAGCTGAAAGATAATCGAAGCGGAGATGTAGGGCATAATGCCCAATCCAAAGATGGTCGCCTTTTGCAGATCGCTGGCAGCAAAGACCGCGACCTTATCGACGAAGTCCCCGAAACTGCCTTGCGTGGTGTTCGCCGCCATCGCAGCTTGATCGATAATCGGCAATGTAATCTGAAAGCCGACTCGATAGATTCCGAGAAAGATCAACGTCAGAAAGATCTTCTGTCGCAATTCGGGAATCGTAAAGACAACGCGAAGCTTCTCCCACATGATATCGATCCGTCCCTAGTCATTAGAGGGCTAGTTCAAGTTCGCGCGGCCCGAGGAGGACTCACGCACAGGGAAGCGAGCTTCCCAGTCTAGGACTTCGACTTCGCCAGCTTCTTCTTTTCTTCCACGGTGGTCTTGCCGGGAACGACGACCACCTCGCCGCCAGCTTTTTCGATCTTCTCGCGAGCGGAAGTGCTGAATCGGTGGCCGCTCACTTTGAGCTTCTTCGTGAGCTCGCCATCGCCTAGGATTTTTAAGATATCGTAGCGACTCTTGGCAAGATCTTTTTCTCGCAACAGCTCAAGCGTGACTTCGTCGCCAGCATTGAAAGCACTGTCTAGGTCGCCTACGTTCACAACGGCTACGGTTACGGCGAATTTGTTATTAAACCCACGTTTCGGAATTCGACGGACGAGCGGAGTGCGCCCTCCTTCAAAAATCGCAAGCGCCGAGTAACCACGGTTGGATTTCTGGCCTTTGTGGCCACGACCCGCAGTTTTGCCATGTCCAGAACCCGGACCACGTCCGATTCGGCGGCGTTTTTTGAACTTATTGATGCCACGATGTACGTCATTCAAATTCATGACAGCGAAACTCCCCGCAGTCGTTCGATATCTTGTTGAGTTCTGAGTTTGCTCAGGGCGTCGAAAGTCGCCTTGACCAAAGTAATTGGGTTATTCGTCCCGATGCTCTTCGTCAAAATGTTTTGAATGCCAGCCGCTTCGCATACTGCGCGAACGGCAGCGCCGGCAATGATACCAGTACCAGGACCAGCCGGGACGAGGATGACCGAACCCGCACCGAAATGCCCTTTGACTACGTGGGGTACTGTACCTTCCGCGATCGGAATGTCTACCTGCTCTCGCGACGCTTGTTTCGTGGCCTTCTCGACACTCGGCGGAACTTCGTTCGCCTTGCCATAGCCCCAGCCAACCCTGCCATTGCCGTTACCGACAACCACCATTGCCGCGAAGCTAAATCGACGGCCACCTTTAACTACGGCAGCACAGCGGCGAATCTTGATCGTCCGTTCGAGATCTTGGGATTGCGATGTGTCTGTAGGCACGATCTGTTCGCTCCGATTGATTCTTGTCTTTAGTTACAGGGTCAGCCCGGCTTCACGAGCGGCGTCGGCCAGTGCGGCGATGCGTCCGTGATACTTCGAGGCTCCGCGATCCAGTCGCACGGCTTTAATCCCAGCCGCCAACGCACGCTCCGCAATCGCTTTACCGATCGCCTGAGCCGCGTCTTTGTTTCCACCAGTCGAAACGGACTCTCGCAAGTCCTTATCTCGCGTGCTGACTGAAACCAAAGTCCTTTTTGATACATCATCAATCAACTGGCAACCAATATGCTTGTTGCTGCGATAGATACACATACGAGGTCGGTCACCGTCGCCACGCAGTTTCTTTCTGACGCGAAACTGACGCCGCTCACGTTGCTTCTGGATGAATTTGTTTTTATCCACGACTGTTGCCTTCTTTGTATTACGTAGCCGACTTACCCGGCTTGATCTTCACGTGCTCACCTTGATAACGAATTCCCTTGCCCTTGTAAGGCTCCGGCTTTCGGCAAGCTCGGACTTCCGCGGCGAACTGGCCAACCATCTGCTTGTCGCAACCCTTGACCACGACATGCGTCTGATCGGGGCAACTGACATCCAGACCACTGGGTACTTTCTTCTTGATCTCGTTCGCAAATCCAACCCGCAGGCTCAACGTATCACCCTGAAGTGACCCAACGTAACCGACACCGACGATCTCAAGACGCTTTTCGTAGCCGTCCTTCACACCGATGATCATGTTATTGATCAAAGAACGCGTCAGTCCATGATAAGCACGAACTTCACGATCATCAGACTCGCGGCTGACAGAGAGTTCTTTTGCGCCTTCGTCGACGGCAATCGCTATTTCGGGTCGATGCTCGTATTGCAACTTACCGAGTGGCCCTTCGACGGTGACAACGCGGTCTTGAATAGCGACTTTTACGCCATCCACGATCGATACAGGTTTTTTACCAATACGTGACATCGTTACGACTATTCGCTCAGGTTTGTTGTTATCAAACTACGCTATTGCAGCGACGTAATTCGCCACTACCACACTTCGCACAAGACTTCGCCGCCCAGCTTGCGCTGTCGCGCCTCGCGATCACTTACTAACCCACGACTCGTGCTGAGGATCGTGATACCGAGCCCGTTCAACACAGGCTTCAGGTCACGTGCCTTGCGATACACCCGACAGCCAGGTTTGCTGACGCGCCGAATCCGCTGGATGACGCGCTCGCCATTCGGGCCATATTTCAAATCGAGCCGCAACTGGTTAACGGGCTGTTCTTCTACTTCTTGCCAGTCCCAGATATAGCCTTCACGCTTTAGCACTTCGGCTAAGCCTTGCTTGACTTTCGAGAGCGGCATATCCACATTCGGACGTTCGACACGAACGGCATTTCGTATCCGCGTCAACATATCGGCAATCGGGTCGGTCATCATGTGACTTAGGTCCTCTGCTTACCAACTGGACTTTCGGACGCCAGGAATCAATCCCTGTTCCGCGAACTTACGGAAACAAATGCGGCATACGCCGAATTTGCGATAAACGGCGCGCGGTCGCCCGCATAGATTACATCGCCGCTCTTGCCGAGTTGAAAACTTCGGCGTCCTGCTAGCCTTTGCGATTTTCGATTTGCTCGCCACAACGTATTCCTGTTGATCGATAAAACGGACGGAGCCTATGCCGCACCTGCGGGCGTCTCCGCCTGACGGAACGGCATCCCAAAGAGTCGCAACAATTCGCGAGCCTCGTCGTTGCTGGCCGTCGAAGTAACAAACGTAATATTCATTCCCTGGATATTTGGAAACTTGTCCGGATTCAACTCCGGAAAAACCAGCTGTTCCGTCAATCCAAGACTGTAGTTTCCATTGCCGTCAAAGGCTGTTTCGCTAACTCCACGAAAGTCACGAACACGTGGCAACGCAATCGCAATCAATCGATCGAGAAACTCGTACATCCGCTGACGTCTCAACGTCACCTTCGCACCAATGCTTTGACCTTCTCGCAGCTTAAAGCCAGCGATCGATCTTCGAGCTTTGGTGATGATTGGTTTCTGGCCTGTTATCTGCGTGAGTGCATCGACAGCCGTCTCGAGATGCTTCTTATCTTGAGTCGCCTCACCGACTCCCATATTCACGACGATCTTTTGCAAACGAGGCAGCGCCATGCGATTATCTCGCTGAAGCTTTTCCTTCAAAGCCGGAAGGATCTCGTCTTGATATTTTTCTTGTAGTCGAGGGACCATAGTTTCGTTGCCTTAGCGTGGTCGGCGTATCACCGCCCCAATGTCTCGTATGCCTGTTTTATGTGGAGGCCTGTTTGTCCTTTGCGGGTGCGATCTGACCGAGTGCGGTACTGCACTTTCGGCAAAAGCGTTCCTTACTGCCGTCTTCCGCGATTCGTGCGCCGGTGCGAACACCCTGGGCACACTGAGTGCAGAATAACAATACGTTTGATATCTGAAGGGGCATCTCTTTGGAGAGCCGACCACCTTGCGGATTCTTCTGGCTTCGTCGCACGTGCTTGTAAACACGATTGCAACCTTCGACGACAAGCTTCCCGCTCGGACGGTCGATGCTGAGCACTCGGCCCTGCTTACCTCGATCGTTACCAGCGATTACTTGTACGGTATCATCAGTTTTAATATGCATTAGACCACCTCGTTCGCGAGGCTCACGATCTTCATGAAATTGCAATCCCGCAACTCGCGAGCGACGGCACCAAAGATGCGAGTCCCTCGAGGGTTGCCATCGTTGTCCACGATCACAGCGGCGTTGCTGTCGAACCGAATGTAGCTGCCGTCGGGACGTCGCGTAGACTTCTTCACGCGAACAATGACCGCACGCACAATTGTCTTCTTCTTAACTTCGCTACCAGGTATCACGCTTTTAACACTGCAAATAATCACATCGCCAAGGCCCGCAAATCGACGTCGCGATCCACCCAGAACCTTGATGCACTGGATTTCTTTAGCACCCGTATTGTCTGCGACTGAAAGCCGCGATTCTTGCTGAATCATCGTACTACATCCTTACTCCGAATCGTCGACCGCTTGCTCGCGAGCAGCCTTCAGCGCTGCCACATCAACAGCGCGACTCTTCTCAACAACACGAACTAACTCCCATCGCTTCGTCTTCGACAAAGGTCTCGACTCGACGATCTCTACCATGTCACCCTGACCAGACTCGTTGCCCTCGTCATGGACGTAGCAAACGGTTCGTTGGCGGACGAATTTGCCGTATTTCGGGTGCTGGACTTGTCGAGCGATTTCAACGCGGCGTGTCTTGTCGCATTTGTCGCTCGTAACAACGCCGGTAGCAACTTTCTTTGGCATGTCTTATCTACTCTTTCAATACCCTTTAGATTCGCCTAGGCGGAAGCCGCCTGTGCCTGTCTTTGGTGCAACAATGTTTTAATACGAGCAACAAGTCGTCGGCATTTTCGCAGTTCGCTTGGTGCGTCCAATCGTTCGGTCTGCGATTGCAGTCGCAGCCGAAACAGACGATCGCATGTTTCCTTGAGCGCCAGCTCAAGTTGCTCGTCGCTCATTTCTCGAAGTTCTGCGGCCTTCATCGACCCAACCTTTTTCTATCGTTAAGTGGTGTTAAGCAGGACGGCGTCGCACAAGTCGCACTCGCACAGGCATCTTGTGAGCCAATCGAGCGAAGCACACCTTAGCCTGATCTTCAGTTACACCACCGAGTTCATACAAAACTGTTCCAGGCCGAACCGTCGCCACCCAGGCTTCCGGTTCTCCCTTACCTTTTCCCATTCGCGTTTCCAACGGCGTCGAAGTAATCGAACGATGCGGAAACAGTCGAACGTACAAGCGGCCTTCGCCACGGATATATTGCTGGGCAGCAATACGACCCGCTTCGATGGTCTGCGCCTTGATCCAACCACCTTCTAGTGATTGCAGGCCAAAGTCACCGAAAACAACTTTGTTGCCACGAGTCGCGTTACCTTTTATACGTCCTCTTTGGCTTTTTCGGTGCTTGACTCTCTTGGGCATCAGGGCCATCGGAGACTCCTTCGTACATACCTTGGTTAACCCAAACCTGAATACCGATGTGACCTTGAGCCGTCTTGGCTTCGTGGAAGCCGTAGTCGATCTTTGCTCGCAAGGTACTCAACGGAATCGATCCGGAAATCTGTTTTTCAATACGCGCCATCTCGGCGCCGCCGAGTCGGCCCGCTAGGCGAATCTTAATACCTTTGGCACCAGCGTCCATCGTCTGCTCCATCGAACGCTTAATGGTTCGGCGAAAGCTCGCTCGCTTTGACAACTGCTGTCCAATATCCTCAGCAACCAACTGAGCCATCAGCTCGGGTCGGCCAACTTCTTCAACCTTCAAGTTCACACGACGACCGATCAGGCTTTGGAGTTCCTCTTGCAACAACTCCACTTCCTGACCCTTCTTGCCAATGATCAACCCCGGTCGGGCGACATGCAGCACCACTTTGACTTCATCACGCGTTCGCTCGATTTCTATTCGGTCAATACCAGCGTTGCGATATTGCTGCTTCTTCGGATGCTTCTTAATGAAATTCCGAACCTTGAAATCCTCAACCAGCAGATTGGCAAACTCCTGCTTGGATGCGAACCAACGGCTCTTCCACCCGATCATCACACCGGTTCGGAAACCGATAGGGTTAACTTTTTGTCCCATATCTAAATCTCGTTAATGTCTTCCAGTGTGACGTGAATGTGCGACATCCGTTTTTTGATCAAAAAGGCCATGCCGCGTGCACGAGGCCGCATCCGCTTGAACATCGGACCGCCATCAACACGAGCATCCACCACAACCAGCCGTTCAACTCGAATCGTCTTACCTGGGTTCTGATCAGGATCTTGAGCATTTCCCAACGCGCTTCGCAGTACCTTCTCAAGCATCCGAGCACCGCGATGTGGCTGAAATTTCAGCAAATCTAATGCTTCGTCAGCGAAACGCCCGCGAATCATATCCGCCAAGTGTCGCACCTTGCGGGGACTGATCCGAGCGTTGCGATGCATGGCACGAAACGGCATTGTCTTAACCCTCTAAACCTTATCTTTCCTAAACCGGCCCTTGTCGTTTGCTCACTCATTCGATCGCATCACGACCAGCGAAATCAGCAACCGGACTAACGCTTACCCTTACCACCGTGACCGCGGAAGGTTCGCGTGGGAGAAAACTCACCAAGCTTGTGACCGACCATGTCCTCTGTAACGAACACCTTCAAATGCTGCTTGCCGTTATGAACCATAAACGTCACACCAACAAACTCCGGCACGATGGTACACGCTCGCGCCCATGTCTTGATGGGATCAGCCTTGCCACGTTCCTGCTGCTTCTGGACCTTCGAGTACAGCTTCAAATCAACGTACGGGCCTTTTTTAGTGGATCTACTCATGCCGAACTAATTACTCCAAATGCCTTTCCGGCAGATTAACTCTTCGGTAACCGCAACTGACCGTAACGACGTGATCGACGACGACGAACAATCGCCGAATTCGATGCCTTGCGTCGCTGGCGAGTACGACCACCCTTCGCTGGAACACCAGTCGGGCTTACCGGATGGCGACCACCTTTCGTCCGACCTTCACCACCACCATGCGGATGATCGACAGGATTCATCGCCGTACCACGAACATGCGGCCGGCGGCCGAGCCAACGTGCACGACCAGCCTTACCCAACACAACCGCCATGTGATCTGTATTACCAACCTTGCCGATCGTCGCCCGGCAAGCGGCTGGAACTCGGCGAATCTCACCACTCGGGAGCGAGACCTGAGCCCAATTAGATTCGCGAGCCATCAACGTCGCGTTTGTACCTGCACTTCGACACATGCGACCACCGCGACCGGGCAACAACTCAATACAGTGAATCGTCGTACCGAGCGGGATGTTCTTCAAAGGCAAAGTATTTCCCAATGTCGGCGGCGCCTCCGGCCCATTCTGAACCCGATCGCCAGCCTTCAAACCGTCAGGAGCCAAAATGTATCGCTTCTCGCCATCAACATAATGCAGCAGTGCAATGCGAGCACTTCGATTTGGGTCGTATTCAATTGACGCAACCTTTGCGGGCACGCCGTCTTTCTTGCGAGCGAAATCGATCAAGCGATACTGCCGCTTGTGACCGCCGCCGCGATGCCGCGACGTAATCTTGCCTTGATTATTTCGGCCACCGGTTTTCGTCAGCGGTCGCATCAACGACTTCTCAGGCTTCACGCCCGGCGTCAAGTCAGCGAAATCGCTAACCGTCGCGTTACGCCGTCCGGCGGACGTTGGCTTGTAATGTCGAATTCCCATGACTTAACTCCCCCCCAACTTTCGCAGGAGACACTATCCAATCAATCACTAGAAGAAGTCGATTCGGTGCTCTGAATTCAGAGTCACCAGAGCCTTCTTCCAATTCTTTGTATAACCATAGCGAAACTTGTGTCGACGAGGTTTGCCTTTACGATTCTGCGTACGAACCTTTTCGACCGTAACCTCAAACAACTCTTCAACAGCTCGTTTTACATCACTCTTATTAGCACGAGCATTCACCTCGAACGCGTATTGATTATTTCGCGTCGAACGATGCACACCCTTTTCCGTCACAAGCGTCCTCAAGATGATCTGATGTGGCTCTAGCTTCAGCCCATTATCAGCGTCAGCCTGTTTACTTCTGTCTTTTTTAGCCATCGACGTCACTCCCGATACTCAGCAGACTACGAAGCCACTGCGGTCGAACTATGCCGCTCGCGGATCGCATCCAAAGCGGCCTTGGTAACTAACAGCTTGCGAGGCGCCAAAACCGAATACGCATTCAACTCAGCAACCGGGGCCACATTGACCTTCTCGATATTTCGAGCACTTTTATAAACGTTAATATCCAATGATTCCGTGGCAACCAGCGCCGATGCACCGTCCAACCCAAGAGCTTTCAGCATCGCCACCATGTCTTTCGTGCAAGGCTGACCAAACGCCAACTCGTCAATCACAACAACTTGATCGTCACGCAACTTAGACGCGAGCGCCATTCGAGTTGCCGCTCGCAATGCCTTGCGAGGCAATCGATACGAGTAGTCGCGAGGTGACTTCGCATGAATATGACCACCACCACGCCGAATACCCGAGCGACGAGAACCAGCACGCGCATTACCCGTGCCCTTCTGTCGATACATTTTCTTTGTCGTGCCAGCCACTTCGGCTCGCGTCTTTGACTTATGGCTACCTTGACGTTGATTCGCTTGGTACATCACGACAGCATCATGCAGCAACTGCTTGCTAATGCGAGCCGCTAAATCCGACGGCTCAATATCGTAATCACCAACTTTAGCACCGGTGCGGTCGTAAATCGGTAAGCTTGCCATGACTCAAGTCACTTCCAATGCGAGCGGACGAAACAATTCATTCCAGCTCAACCAACTTTATTCGTTTCCCGTATCACTACCAACCCGCCATTCGGCCCCGGAATGGCTCCGCGCACCAACAGCAAGTTATTCTCTGAATCGATACGCACAACCCTCAAGTTCCGCACGGTGACGCGTGAATTGCCATACTGGCCCGCCATGCGTATTCCCTTAAACAAACGACTCGGACCAGCACTACCGCTACCCGTACCGCCTGCGTGACGATGAACCTTCTTGACGCCGTGCGACGCGCGCTGCCCAGCGAAGTTATGCCGCTTCATAACACCCGCGAAACCGCGCCCCTTACTCGTGCCCGTCACATCAATCAGCTCGACGTCAGCCAGAGCGTCCAGCGTAACTTGCTGGCCGACCTCGTAGCCTGCGACATCACCCCGCAATTCGCGGACGTATCGCTTGGGTTCGCAATCAGCCTTGGGCGAAGCCTCCTGACCGGCAGCAGCGAGCTTTTTAGATCGCTTACTACTGAGCTTTGCCACGTGACCACGTTCGCTGCGACGAGCAAGGCGGCGAGGTTTGTCTTCAAAACCCAACTGAACCGCCTCGTATCCATCACGCTCGGACGTCCGAATCTGAAGCACATCACATGGCCCAGCAGCAATTACCGTTACCGGAACCGCCTTACCAGACTCTTCGTATATCTGTGTCATCCCGACCTTGCGGCCGAGTAAACCCTTCGTCATCGGTCTTATCCTTGTGATCACTTGCTAAGCGGGAGTGAGTAAAGTTCTCTCGACTTACCCGCCCAACTTCCGATCCATAAGCAGATTATGTCGCTTTAAGGAGGGAGCCTCACTACCGCTGCGAGGCTTTAATCTTGATATCAACACCAGCCGGCAAGCTCAACTTATTGAGCGATTCGATCGTCTTGGCAGTCGCCTGCACAATATCGATCAGCCGCTTGTGAGTACGAATCTCGAACTGCGTCCGAGCTTTCTTATCAACAAACGGTCCGGAGAGGACCGTATACTTCTCAATTCGAGTTGGCAGAGGAATCGGGCCATGCACTTCCGAGTGGGTCCGCTTGGCGGTATCCACAATCTCCTGAGCACTTTGATCGAGGATGGCGTGATCGTAAGCTTCCATCCTGATTCGGATTACTTCATGAGCCTGGGCCACTAACGCAACTCCTAAATTTCCGGCAAAGCAGTCAATCGACTGACAGCCACCAACCGCTTACTGGACAGTTTTCCCCAAATGGGAAACCAACGATCTTAGGGATCGACCCAGCCATCGTCAACACCTCGACGAGACTCCTCCCCACAAAAAACTCCGTTCTCTATCTGATAGAGTTTGCGTAATTAGATTTCGTGAGCACGCACTATGTCGGGAGGGGCCGGTGCGTATTCAAGCGGCTCCATCGAACAGCCAGCTCGGCCCTGGCTGAGGCTCCGCATGGCGCTCGAGTACCCAAACAGCTCACTCAGCGGTACCTGGGCTTCGATCGCGGTCAGTCGGCCGCGATTCTCGGTCTTCGAGATGATGGCTCGCCTTTGTTGAAGATCGCCGACAAAATCGCCTACATAATCCTCGGGCGTCACGATATCGACCTTCATAATGGGTTCGAGCAACACCTTACCGCCCTGCTCCAACCCTTTCGTGAAGGCATCACTTACCGCCATCTTAAACGCCAACTCGTTCGGCTCATCTTCACCCGCATCGCCACCCAGCACTGTCACCCGAAGCTTCATCAACGGATAGCCTGCAATCAACCCTCCGCCCTCACCGTGCGCGTTGAGTTCGTCGATCAATAGACTGAGAATCTCGCCAGGCAACGTCTCTGGAGGGCATTGGCTCAAAACGAGAACTCCCGTGCCTTCGACATCCGTCGGCTCGAGCTTCAGCGAGACCTTGGCGAACAATTGCTGGCCGTTGATCATTCTTTCGCAGACTCCCGTGACCTCTACGGCGTGATCGACCGTCTCGCGATAACTGACTTGAGGTTTATGGAACTTCACCTTCAGGCTGAAATCTCGCAGCAATCGATGCTTGATGATCTCTAGATGAAGTTCTCCCATGCCACTAATCAGCGTTTGGCCCGTTTCACCCGTTTTGACCCGAAGCGTTGGATCCTGTCTCAGCAACAATTCGAGCGTTTCTTCGAGCTTTTTTCGCTCCGTCGTCGATTCCGGTTCGATCGCCATCGACATGACCGTTTCGGGAAACTCGATCGATTCAAGGAGGATCGGCGCTCGCGTGTCGCAAAGTGTATCGCCGGTGATCGTGCCCCGCAGGCCAATCACGCCGACGATATCGCCTGCGGACGCGACCTCCACCTGCTGCTCCTTTTTGGTCGCATGCAGTTGCCAAAGCTGAGCAATGTTTTCTTTCTTGTCCTTTCCGGGATTCAGCGCACGCGAATTGGCCTTCAGTTCGCCGGAATAGATTCGCACCCACGACAGATCGCCGGTCTTTGCCGGAATCACTTTAAAAACAAGGCCGCAGAACGGCTCTCCGGCCTCGGGCTTGCGCAGAAGTTGTTGCTTGGCACCCTTCTTGTCGACGCCCGTTCCCTCAACCGGAGGCATTTCAGCTGGGCTTGGCAGATAATCCGCGACCGCGTCCAGCAACGGTGGAACTCCCATCAGATGCAGTGCCGAGCCACACAAAACGGGTTGGATTTGCATCTGAATCGTTGCCTCGCGAATGACCCGTTTCAGCAGCGACTCGGGGATCGGGCTCTCTTGCAACGCCAGTTCCATTAACTCATCGCTGTAAGAGTAAAGCTTGTCGAGCATTACATCTCGCCACATCTCGGCTTCATCTTGAAGTTCTTCTGGGATGTCCGCCCGGGTGACTTCCGATTCGTCAAACGTGAGCAGCTTCATGCTCACCAGATCGACTACGCCCCGAAAAGCATTGTCGAAGTGGGCCGGCCCTTCGCCGATCGGGATCTGAATCGCAACGGGATTCGCCTGCAAGCGGGTCGCAATCTCATCGAAGACCGTTTGAAAGTCCGCCCCTTCGCGATCGAGCTTGTTGATAAAGGCAATGCGCGGCACACGATAACGATCCGCCTGTCGCCACACCGTTTCGCTTTGTGCTTCCACGCCTTCGCGGGCACTGAAAACAACAACCGCACCGTCAAGAACACGCAAGCACCTCTCGACTTCCGCAGTAAAATCGACGTGTCCCGGCGTGTCCAGCAGGTTCACATGAACGTCCCGCCACTCGAAGGTGACGCAGGCCGAGTAGATCGTTATGCCGCGTTCCTGTTCCTCGGAGTCGTCGTCGGTTGTCGTCGTACCTTTGTCGACCTCGCCCGCACGATGCTTTGCCCCGCTCATATACAGCATCCGCTCGGTGACGGTGGTCTTCCCAGCATCGATGTGCGCGATGATGCCAATGTTGCGAATTTTTTCCAGCTTTCGAGCCATCGAATTTCTTCAGCGACGCCACGTCGCTTGCCTTTCGTGTTGCAATGCCTATCTGGAAATCAACGACCTTCGCGCAAAAAAATAGCCGCAGGGAAATTGGTCCGTGCGGCTAGTGAGTTCAATCGACTACCAAGCGAAGTGAGCGAACGCCTTATTCGCATCCGCCATTCGGTGGACATTTTCGCGACGAGTCATCGCCGAGCCTTCGCGGTTGTACGCGGCCGTCAGTTCGTCGGCAAGCTTCTGGCACGTCGGTCGTCCCTTCTTCTCGCGAACAGCCAGTAGCAGCCAGCGAATAGCTAGCGATTGCTGACGAGCCCGATTAACCTGCATCGGAACTTGATAGGCAGCACCGCCAACGCGCTTCGACCGCACTTCAATCGATGGCTTAATGTTTTCGATCGCTTGATGAAACACTTCAATCGGTTCTTGGTCAGTAATTCGCTTCGCGAGAATGTCGAGCGCATCGTAGAAGATCTCATAGGCGATCGACTTTTTGCCGTCGTTCATCAGGCAATTCACGAACTTCGCCGCCAAGATCGACCCATGCTTGGGATCCGGCTTCAATTGTTTACGACTAGCAGTTATTCGGCCCATACTATTTCAGCTTCTTCAAATCTGAGTGTTTAAAATTTCAGGACTTCTTCGCACCGTAGCGGCTACGTGACTGCTTGCGGCCTGTCACGCCGAGTGTATCGCGTGCGCCACGAACGACTTGATACCGTACACCCGGCAAGTCACGTACTCGACCGCCGCGAACCAGGACGATCGAGTGTTCCTGGAGATTATGGCCTTCGCCGGGGATATATACCGTGACTTCTTTGCCGTTCGACAATCGAACACGTGTGATCTTCCGAAGGGCCGAGTTCGGCTTCTTCGGTGTCATCGTCCGAACTTGCAAGCAAACCCCCTGCTTTTGGGGGCAGCGATCAAGGACGGGTGCCTTGTTGAACTTGCGTTTTTGCTTGCGGTTCTTACGTACCAGCTGATTAATCGTGGGCATGCGTCGAGGTATTTCTCTCTCGGATTCGCGCGTACAAAATCGAATTCATCAGATTATCGGCTCCAGGTTCGTTGTCAAGGCGGGATGCCCCGCCGAGTAGGGCACGTTTTCCGGCGATTAAACCACCCGCAATAGGGGTTAATGATTTGCGTCACGGTCGCGCGATCGATAGACTGTTGCGGCAGGAATCGTCGATGGGTAACAGCCGCCGTGGTCATGGATAGGGATATCGAAGCATGAAGGCGAAACTGATCGTAATTGGGGGAACGACCAGCGCGACCGAAGTGAATCTTCGTTTGCCGACCATAATCGGTCGTGGTAGAAGTGCTGAAGTTACGATCCCCCATTCCCTAGTCAGTCGGCAACACTGCAAGATTACGGAGTCCGGCGGTCGACTTGTCGTGCGGGATCTGGATTCGCTGAATGGCACTTATGTGGGTGACGAGCGTATCACTGAAACGATTCTTGAACCTGGCGCATTGTTGACCGTGGGAACGGTTACGTTTCGAGCCGTCTATGAAATTGGCTCGTCAGATGAATCGCAAAGCACCAACGCGGACGATACAAGCTGCGCAGCGCCTGCTACTTCCGCAGGGCCTGATTCGCCGCTCGATTCAGAGCGAGAACGATTCGCGGATGCTGAAACGGTACCAGTGGATGCGACTTCGATTGAGAATTCCCTCCTTCCACCGCTGGCGTCGGCCTCCGATCGGTCGACTCCCGAAGCAGAGACTGCGGACGTGGCGGATCTTTTGGACGCCTCTTCGCTTGAATCGGCGGCTTCAAACCCGGATTAACGGAACCCCTCATGCTGATTGCCAAGCCTCGGCGCTTTTTTCGCGCGCTTACGTTGATCTTGATCGCTCCTTTTCTGGGCTGTTCCGACGGCGCGCCCGTTGAATTGGCCGAACCGACTGAATCACCCGCACCCGTCGAGACCGAAGCACCTAGCGAAGAGACGACAGAGGCCGAACCGGCAGCACCCACCGAAAAGATACACTCCAATCGGCTTGCGCGCGAAACCAGCCCTTATCTATTGCTCCACGCCCACAACCCGGTCGACTGGTTTCCGTGGGGAGAAGAGGCATTCGCCAAAGCAAAAGCGGAAGGCAAGGTGATCTTTCTCTCCGTTGGCTATACCAGTTGTCATTGGTGCCATGTGATGGAACGCGAATCGTTTGTCGACGAAGAAATCGCTGCGTACATGAACAATCACTTCGTCTGCATCAAAGTCGATCGCGAGGAACGCCCTGACGTCGATTCGATCTACATGACCTCGGTCCAGATCTATAACCGAGTCACGGGAAATGGCGGTGGCGGCGGTTGGCCGATGTCCGTCTTTATGACTCCCGAGGCCAAGCCGTTTTTTGGTGGAACGTATTTTCCGGCCAGAGATGGCGATCGTGGAGCCGGTACGGGTTTTTTTACCCTGCTACAACGAGTGCATGAGTTCTGGAGTACCCAGCGCGAGTCGATCGAACGCGACGCGGATGCGATTACGGATCTCGTCAAACAAGAACTCGACCGCCCGCGAACCAGCGACGAAGCGGTTGTCGAACCAACGGTCTTGGACCAAGCACTCGAATCGTTGGCTGATCGGTACGACCCGGAGTACGGCGGGTTCGGTTTCACACCCACGAATCCGAACCGGCCCAAATTCCCCGAGCCGCCGAACCTCGATTTTCTGATTAATCGCCTCCAGAGTGACCAGCTGAGCGAGGCACAAGCGACTGAAACGACAGAAAAACTCGTCGGGACACTCGAACGGATGGCGATGGGCGGAATTCGCGATCACCTTGGCGGCGGCTTTCATCGCTACAGCGTTGATCGCTTCTGGCGGATTCCGCACTTCGAGAAAATGCTTTACGACAACGGTCAGCTTGCGTCGGTCTACGCCGAAGCATACGCCCTGACGGATCGTGAAGACTTCAAGCGCGTCGTTGACGAGATGCTGACCTTCGTGTTGCGCGAGATGACAGACGATCGCGGAGCGTTCGTATCCGCCCTCGATGCGGAATCGGAAGACGAGGAAGGGAAGTTCTATCGATGGGAGAAGTCGGAAGTCGAGAAGCTGCTCGCGCCTGATGAATTCAAATTGTTTGCTCAGGTTTATGGTTTAGACGCCGCGCCGAACTTCGAAGATGAGTACTACGCTCCGCAACACTCGAAAACGCCAGCTGAACTCGCCGAGCAAACTGGCAGCTCAGATGCGGAGCTGGAACAGCAGTTGGCTCCGCTACGCGCCAAGCTACTCGCCGCACGCGATAAGCGACCGCGACCGATGACCGATACGAAGATCCTGACAAGTTGGAACGGGTTGATGATCCGAGGTTTCGCCGATTCGGGAAGGATAATGAAAAACGAGGAGTATATTGAGGCAGCAGTGCGCGGCGCGGAGTTCGTGCTGACCGAATTACGGAACGAAGACGGAAGGTTGCAGCGAACGTACGGGCAAGGCAAATCGGCGTTGAACGCGTATCTCGACGACTACGCATTTCTGGCCGACGGAATGATCGCCCTCCATCGAGCGACCAACGACGAGCGTTGGTTGAAGGTGGCAGAGGAACTCACCTTAAAACAGATCGAATTGTTCGGGGACGAGAAGAATGGCGGGTTCTACTTCACGTCCGGTGACCACGAAACACTTCTTGCTCGTGGACGCGACCCGGTCGATGGCGTTGAGCCGTCTGGCAATTCGGTCGCCGCCAGCAATCTCGTCTATCTCGGCACGGCGCTCGACAAGCCGCAGTACCTCGAACGCGCGAAGCAAACGATCGACTCGGCTTCCGGGCTGCTGCAGCAAGCTCCAGGAGCCGCTCCAAGATTGTGCGTGGCTTATCAAGCCTGGCTCCAGGCGACGGCCCCATAATACAGATATTGTCGCTGATGCAGAGCCGCAGAGAGATTCACCTGCCATTTTTTGCGCCTTTGCGACTTGGCGTGAGCCATCGAGAACCACACACTGGCAATCAGGTTCTGATTCTGCATAAACTGGGGTCACTCACTGCCAAGCACCTGATGAAAAGGTTGTCTCGCTATGTTACGAATCTCCCGCTCGATCTCTGCCTCGTCGCAGCACTTATTGTCGGCTCTGATGCTCGTCGCCCTTCTAGTTCCTTTCGCCAGGGCCGAGCGCGACCCGATTCGACTAACGCATGGCCCGATGTTGGGTAACCCAACCGCACATTCGGTCGTAGTTTGGGCCAGGACTTCTGATGCTGGCGATTTCATTGTGCGTTACGGAACGACAGAAGAACGACTTGATCAGGTCAGCGCGCCGGCGACGACTAGGATCGCTCACGACAACACCGGAACGACACAGCTTAAGAATTTGAAGTCGGATACACGCTATCACTACCAAGTGTGGGTCAACGACCGACCACATGGCTTGCCCGGATCGTTTCAAACGCTGCCCAGCGCGGAAGACACCCGCAACGCCGAATACAACCCGGATGGCCTCTTCAACTTTCGGTTTCAAATCGGATCGTGTGCCAACCAAAATCCGTTGCACGGCGTGGGGCATCGCACACCGACCTACGAAAACCTGAACCGTGATTGGGCGGACCGAGTTCACTTTCACATCATGAATGGTGATTGGAGTTACGAGGAACTTCGCGAGTATCCTCCGGAGGCTTGGCGGCTGACCCAGGGCGTCGAGGAATTCCCAATGTCCGTCCAAGTCATGCCGACTGTTGTCGGCTGTTGGGAGAACTACAAGCTATATCTGAGCCGAGGTACCGAGCTGTCAAAGTGGCATCGCAACGTACCGAGTTACTTCACGTTCGATGATCACGAATTGGTCAACGACATTTGGGGGTCCTCCGAGGCCGGGAAGCGGCATCGACGAACCGTCTTTCGCGACATCGGGACGCACGCTTGGTACGACTACCTGGGATGGGCGAATCCGATGGAGTACAACCATCCGATCCACTACGGTCGCGGGAGCATGAAGGCTGGTAGCGACTTGCTCGTTGATCCGAACACGGACTTCACAAAGCTTCCACTGACCGAAATGTCGAACCTGCACGTCCATTGGGGCACGCCCGAAGCTGGCACGAACGACATTCGCTATGACAACGACGAAGGGAACAAAAATTCGTACGTCTATGACATCGTCAAAGTCGTCGATGCCCACACGGTTCGACTTCACATGCCCGCCAAAGTCGACGATATGAAACTGAGTTACTCGATTGGTCGTCGCAGCTACGGCAAATTTCGTGTTGCGAACTGCGAATTCTTCATGCTTGATACGCGTGGTGATCGAGACATGCACGACATTCGCCAGCGCGACAAACCAGGCGTCTCGATGATCGGCAAGCCGCAGCAAGAGTGGTTGCTGAAATCGATGAAAGAGAGCGACGCGGATTTCTTCTTCGTCATCTCGACCGTTCCATTTATGATTCCTCACAGCGGAGCCGGTGGATTTGAGTTCGACGATACGAACAAGGAAGAAGCGTGGACCGGGTTCTTCGACGAGCGAGAGATGTTAATCGACGAGTGGGAGAAGCTCGGTAAGAAGGTCTTCGTGATGACCGGCGACCTGCACAACAGCTTCGCCATTAAAGTCACGGACAACGTGTGGGAGTTCTGCTGCGGTCCACACAACAGCGTGAATCACGTTCCGAAACTAGACGAAAGCAACCGCCCAGCCACCGGCAAGTGGACATTCGGCCCGCGCGAGTGCGACATCCGCTGGAGTAGCTACATCCTGCCGGATCTGCCGCGTTTGGAGCGACTCTATCCGCACTTCTGCGTAGTACAGATAAACAACGTCTTCAACATGCCGAAGAAACTAGGCGACAAGCGCTGGGTCGCCTACCCACACCCGCAAATCATTTTCCAATATTACGACGGTCGCACGGGAGAACTCGACTACGCTGAAGCGGTCTCGCTAGATCGGTAGTCGAAGCGGTGCGCGTTGGAATCGACCGCACAAAATCAAATTCCGAGGTCTTTCTTAACCGCCGCAAAGCACTCGACAGCAAACCGCAGATCATCTGGCAAATGTGCCGCCGAGATTTGAGTTCTTATCCGAGCTGTTCCGTGGGGCACAACAGGATACGAGAAGCCGACAACATAGACGCCCTTCTTCAGCATGAGCTCCGCAAACCGCGCTGCTAGCGCCGCATCGCCGAGCATAACAGGAACGATGGGATGTTCGCCGGGGATGATGTCGAAGCCCGCTGTCGTCATCTGCTCGCGAAAAAAGCGGGTGTTCGCTTCCAGGCGATCTCGCAACTCCGTTGATTCGCACAAAAGATCGATCGCTCGGATCGAAGCGGCGGCGATGGGTGGAGCCACCGAGTTGGAAAACAAGTACGGTCGAGACCTTTGTCGAAGCAGCGCCACGATCTCACTACGACCACTCGTGTATCCGCCACTTGCACCGCCGAGCGCTTTCCCAAGCGTTCCTGTCAGCACGTCGATGCGTTCGACGACGTCATGATGTTCGTGAGTGCCTCGACCTTGACGGCCTAGAACACCAACCGAGTGCGAGTCGTCAACCATGACGAGCGCATTGTATTTGTCTGCCAGTTCGCAGATGCTCGGAAGATCCGCAATATGTCCATCCATCGAGAAGACGCCGTCCGTCGCGATCATCCGGAAACGCGTCGACGTGGATTCTTTGAGCTTGGCTTCCAGGTCGTGCATGTCGTCATTCTTGTAACGAAACCGTTGAGCCTTACACAGGCGAACGCCATCGATGATCGACGCGTGGTTGAGCTCATCCGAAATTACCGCGTCTTCTTCGCCTAGCAACGTTTCGAACAAACCACCGTTTGCGTCGAAGCAAGACGTGTAGAGGATGGTGTCTTCAGTGCCCAGGAATCCGCTGATCTTGCTTTCTAATTCTCGGTGTATTGCTTGCGTGCCACAGATGAACCGCACTGACGACAATCCGTATCCCCAGCGATCAAGTCCCTCGTGTGCTGCTTTAACGATTTCTGGGTGGTCGGCGAGGCCAAGGTAATTGTTGGCGCACATATTGAGTACGGAATCACCGCTCTGCACGCTGACGTGCGCGGCTTGGGGAGTCGTGATGACTCGTTCGGGCTTATGAAGCCCTGCCTTGCGAATGTCTTCGGCTTGTTCTGCGAGATGCTTTCTGAATTCGCCGTACATATTCCATTCTCTCAATCGCTGCCACCCTAGGCATCACGCCAATTCAATATCACTTTCCCCGACTCGCCAGACACCATCACATCAAAGCCCTGTTCGAACTCGGTGTAATGGAAATGGTGTGTGATGACAGGAGTGATATCGAGCCCGCTTTGAATCATCACAGTCATCTTATACCACGTCTCGTACATCTCGCGCCCGTAGATTCCTTTCAACGTCAACATGTTGAACACGACCGTCGTCCAGTCGATCGCGATCTCGCCCGAGGGGATGCCAAGCATCGCGATCTTCCCACCATGACACATGTTCGCAATCAGTTCACGCAGCGCATCCGAGTTGCCAGACATCTCCAGGCCCACGTCAAATCCTTCGTCCATCCCCAAGTCACGCTGTACGTCCGCGAGGCTCTCGCTGCGAATGTCGACTGCACGAGTCGCGCCCATGCGCTTTGCGAGATCGAGCCGCCAGGGATTAACATCCGTGACGACGACGAATCGAGCTCCGGCATGCTTCACCACGGCCGCCGCCATACATCCGATTGGTCCAGCACCGGTGATTAGTACGTCTTCCCCCAAAACGGGAAATGACAAGGCCGTATGAACGGCGTTTCCAAACGGGTCGAAGATCGAGGCAACATCTCGATCAATCGCATCGTGATGATGCCAAACGTTGGTCATTGGCAGCACGAGGTACTCAGCGAAAGCACCCGGTCGATTAACGCCGATCCCCTTCGTATGGGCACACAGGTGGCGTCGTCCCGCCAGACAATTGCGACAACGTCCACAAACAACATGGCCTTCGCCGCTCACGATCTCGCCAGGATGAAAGTCCGACACATTGGAGCCGACTTCCGCTATCTCGCCGACAAACTCGTGCCCAATCACCATCGGCACGGGAATTGTTTTCTGAGCCCACGCGTCCCATTTATAAATATGAACATCCGTGCCACAGATCCCGGTGCGATCAACTTTGATTAAGACATCGTTGATTCCAACTTTCGGCTGCGGAACTTCCTGAAGACAGAGGCCCGGTTTCGCGTGTTGTTTGACTAGTGCTTTCATCCTGCAATTTCCGAAGGTCGCTCTCGTAGCGCGGCGTAGTGCATTAAAAATCCCGTGCGCTGGACATGTTATCCGGCATGATAGGTTCTGGGTATCCTGTGGACTCAGCCAGGTTGCAATTCACGATGGTTAATTGCGAGTTCCGCTTCAAAACCAAAGCATCTGCGCTCACGCCGCAGTCGTACTCAGTGAAATTAATGGCGGATAATTTCAAAAGTTGATTCGAGAGTTAGCATGTCTTTTCCTATGGCATCTCATGTCTTCGTTCGTCATAATGATCGACGGCCCACCTGCCCGAAGAGCCATCAGGCTCCACCCGCCTTTAAATGCCTGCCTGGAGGGACCGCGAGTGTCTCCGACTAAGACACGTTCGCCAGTTTTTCGCTGCTGGCAATTCGTTGCAATTGCGTACATCTTACTCACAAGTACACCTGCCGTTGCTGCCGAGTTTCAGATCGAGCCATCGCAGATCTCGCTCGTTGGTAACTTTGCTCGTACGCAGGTGCGCATTCGTGAACAGTTCGCTGATTCCGAGGCCGCTGTTCTTGCCGAGGATTTGACCGCCGAGGCGAAGATTGAGTCAACGGACCCACAGATCTTCAGCGTCAACTCTTCGGGAATGCTCGTCGCCGGTCGAGACGGGTCGGCGATCCTTCGCGTGACGGTCGGTAACGCGTCGCACGAAGTGCCAGTCACGGTGTCCGGCGTCGTGGAGAATCCGAGCGTTGAATTCGATCGGCAAGTGGCTCCGATTCTTTCGAAGCTCGGTTGCAACATGGGCGCGTGCCATGCCAGTCAACATGGCAAAGGTGGATTCAAGCTCTCCGTGTTCGGGTTCGAGCCAAGCGCTGACCATGTTGCAATCGTCCGCGATCGATTAGGGAGACGAGTTCAAATGCTCACTCCCGAGGACAGCCTCTTTTTGCAGAAGCCCACGATGCGAGTTGCCCACGGTGGTGGATTGCGACTGAAATCCGATTCGGTGGACTATCAAATCCTCAAGGCTTGGTTAACTGACCAAGCTCCGGGGCCGAACCGTGAGGCTCCGGCAGTCACGAAACTGACCGTCACACCGGCGCAACGAATTGGCAGTAAGCAGCTAACGCAACAGTTGCGAGTCGAAGCGACGTACAGCGACGATACCACACGCGATGTCACCGCTTGGGCCTTGTTTGATTCAATGGACGAAGGAGTCCTCGCGGTCACCAGGAGTGGTCACGTTACAGCAATTGGACAGGGACAAGCTTCGATCATGGTCCGGTTCGAATCGCATGCAGAGATCGCGAACTTTGTGATGCCGTACAAAGAGTTGGTCGAACTTGCCGATTGGAAGAACAACAACTTCGTTGACGAGCTCGCGGAGAAGAAGTTCCGGGAGCTGGGCATCGAGCCCTCGCCGCTTTGCGACGATGCGACCTTCGTGCGACGTGTCTACCTGGACGTGATCGGTACACTGCCAACCGTCGAGGAAGCAACAAGCTTCATGGAGTCAGCAGAAGCCGACAAACGCAATAAGCTGATCGATCGCCTGCTCGGCATGACGGGAGATCCGAACCAGGATATCTACAATGAACCATACTCAGCCTACTGGACGCTGAAGTGGTCAGACTTGATTCGCAATACCAGCAACAAACTTGGCGAGCAGGGGATGTGGTCGCTGCATAATTGGGTGAGAGATTCGTTCCGCACCAACAAACCGATCAATCGCTTTGTCCGCGAACTGGTAACCGGAACGGGTTCGATTTACTCGAACGGGCCCGCGAATTATTTCCGTATCAACTCCAGTTCGACAGATTTGACGGAATCGACGTCGCAGCTATTTCTCGGCATTCGGCTTGAGTGTGCGAAGTGTCACCATCACCCGTTCGAGAAGTACAGCCAAGCTGATTACTACGGTTTCGCCGCGTTTTTCGCTCGAGTCGGGACCAAGAACAGCGAGGAGTTCGGGCTGTTTGGACGCGAACAAGTTGTGGTCGTCAAAGCATCAGGCGAAGTGCGCCACCCGAAGACCGGAAAGAACATGCCGCCCACGCCGCTCGGTGCGGAGCCAGTCGACCATCCGCTGGATCGTCGCATCGCTTTAGCCGAGTGGCTTGCATCACCTGAGAACGAATACTTCGCGAAATCGGTCGTCAATCGCTACATGTATTACTTGCTAGGACGTGGGCTCGTCGATCCGGTCGATGACATGCGTTCGACGAATCCGCCAACAAACATCGCATTGATGGATGCGCTGTCGACGGAGTTGGTCGAGAATGACTTTGATCTCAAGCAGTTGATCCGCTCGATTGTTTCGTCACGCTTGTATCAACTTGATTCACAACCAACCCAAGAGAACGCCGCCGATAACCGCTTTTACAGCCACTTCAAGGTGAAGCGAATACCCGCCGAAGCCTTGCTCGACGCGATCGATCAAGTCACGGCAGTTCAAACCAAATTCAAGAGCTTACCCCTGGGGACACGGGCGATCGAATTACCGGATGCCGAGTATCCAAACTATTTCCTGAACACCTTTGCAAAGCCTCGCCGCGCGAGCGTCTGCGAATGTGAACGTTCGCCCGACGAGAGCCTCTCGCAAGCTTTGCACACGCTGAACGGCGATACGCTAGCGAACAAGATCGCGGACAAGAACGGACGCTTGATGAAGCTGATTGCCGATGACACGGAGCACGCGGAAATCGTCAAACAGTTGTATTTAGTGACGTTATCTCGTTTTCCAACCGAGCCAGAACTTGCGGCCTCTCGCGGCTTCTTAGCGGATTACCTGACGCCGCAAGAGTGTTACGAAGATCTGACGTGGGCGTTGATGAACTCCAAGCAATTCTTATTCGTCCAATGAAAATGAATATCTTTACACGTCGCGCCCCAATACTCTTCGTTCTCGTTGCGATTTCCGTTGCGAACGAACGAGCAGTTGCTCAGACTTCCTATCCGATGCTCATGAGCTTAAAGCCAGTGGCTGCTCACGTCGGAAACAGTTCAGAGCACACGCTCAAATCACGCTACACAATGCTCGGGACGTACGATGTCATTGTGACCGGCGAAGGCGTCACCGGAGAGATCATTCACCCTGAAGTTAAAGAGGGTGAGAAGCCGAATTTGCAAGAGATCAAGATCCGCTTCAACGTCGCCAGCGATGCACAGCCAGGTGTTCGAGATTTCCGTATCGGAACGCCGAATGGTGTCAGTACGCTGGGACAGCTGGTAATTGCCGAGGACGCGATTATTCAAGAGGAGGGTGACAACAATACTCGCGACAAGGCCAACACAATCGCGTTTCCCGCGACGGTCTGCGGAGCGATCGAGAAGGCCGAGGACGTCGACTATTTCAAGTTCACGGTCGAAGCTGGCCGGGCGTTGAGCTTCCACGTTCGTTCCCAAAGGTTACAAGATCGCATTCACGATTTGCAGCAGCACGTCGATCCGATCCTGTCCGTGCGCGACGCCAACGGAACATCACTTGCCGCGTCCGACAACTACTTCTATGCCGATCCGTATTTGCACTATGAGTTCAAACACGCGGGCGAGTACTTCCTTGAGATCCGCGATGTTCGGTATCAAGGAAACCAGTATTGGGAGTACGCGATCGAAGTGCATGGTCGACCGTTCATCACGAATGTTCATCCCATGGCGGTGGGACGCGGGCAACAGACGCGGTTCGAGTTCGTCGGCCATCGACTCCCCGATATACGAGACACCTTTGTAAGCATTCCGCTCGATCGGCCGGTTGGTTCACAATGGTGGGAGCTGCCGATGGGAAATTCCGTCACAAACCCGGCACCTGTTGTCGTCAGCGATCTCCCTGTGTTCACAGAACTCGAATCCGGCAACAACACGCACGAGGCCGCTCAGCATGTGTCACTTCCCATGGGAATTACCGGACGCATCGATTCGGAGAGTGACATTGACTGTTATTCATTCGCGGCGATGAAGGACGAGAAGTTCTCTTTCGAGGTAGTGGCTCGCCGCCAACAGTCCGCGATCGATTCGCACCTGCGAATCCTCGACGCAACTGGCATGCAGCTGACGTTGAGCGATGACATGCGGATCGGCAAACGCAACTTTGCTGATTCGTTCATAGAGAATTGGACGGCACCCGCGGATGGCATGTTTGTAATCGAGGTTCGTGACTTGCACCTCCGCGGCGGCGCGGACTTCGTCTACTTTATTCGAGCAACACGCAGCCTGCCGAGCTTCGAGCTATTTGTCGATACCGACAAGACTCAACTAACTCCAGGCACTGGTGGTGCGATCTTCGTTCGCGCAGAACGCAAGAATGGCTTCACCGGCGAGATCCAATTGGGGATCGAAGGATTGCCCGACGGCGTCGAAGCTTCCTGCGGACGCATCCTGCCCGATAAAGGTCAAGACGGATGCATCGTGCTCACCGCATCGCCAGACACGAAGATGAGGTTGGCCAATGTGCAGATTACAGGGAAGGCGACCCATGTTGCCGAGGGGCAATCGCCAGTCGCGCTTGCTGCCATCGCGACTCCGTATCAAGAAACCTATCAGCCCGGAGGCGGACGCGGGCACTGGCCGGCCGAGTTGCATACCGTCGCCGTGGGCAGAGCAAGCGACATCGTTGCCGTCACGTTGAGCGAGTATGACGTCACATTAAAACCAGGTGAGTCGAAACAAATCGACATCAAAATCGAACGCGCCGAGGGCTTTGACAAGAACGTCACGCTGGACGTCACTTACAACCACCTGAGCAGCGTCTACGGTAATTCACTTCCGCCCGGGGTAACGCTAGAGAAGCCGAAGAGCAAAACATTGCTCACTGGCGAGACGATCGAAGGGCATATTACTTTAACTGCCGCAAAGGACGCTCCCGTCGCCCAGCGACAGCAGATCTGTGTAATGGCAAACGTGTCGCTGAACTTTGTCATGAAAGCCACCTACGCGTCGAAGCCGCTGTTCGTATCCGTTGATGCGACGGAGCCAGAAAGCGATAAAAAATGAGCCATCGATTGAAGCAGCAGCAAAATGTGATTGAAGTGTGGCTGGGGTCGAGTCTTCGAGCCCCTAGCAAGACGCGAGTCCTGGGGGCTCGAAGACTCGACCCCAGCCACCCATCATCTAGTCTATTTTCGCGCCGCTGTGGGACAATGTTCACCGTAGCAATTGTCCTGCTTCTCGCCGCACCGATCGCACTTGCGGAAGAAATTCGCATTGCCACGTTCAACGTCGATGCGACGCCTGCGGTTGGCACTCCGGTCGCCTATGCTCCGGTGCGCGAAATCCTTGATCCATTGAGCGCGCGAGGCATCGTGTTGCTGGGAGCCGACAAGCCGGTCGTTTTGTGTGCCGTTGATTGGATCGGGATTGGAAACGCAGGCTACGACGCGTGGCGGAATAAGCTTGCCCAGGCAGCCGGTACGACGCCCGATCACGTTGCCGTCCATACACTCCACCAGCACGATGGTGCTCGCTGTGACTTTACGACCGAGCAATTGCTTGCTCAGCGCGGTTTAGGCGGAAAGCATTTCGACAACGGTTTCTTGCAAAAGACGATCGACGGCGTTGTCGCGGCGATTGGTGAATCGCTGAAAAATCCGCAACCGTTTACTCATATCGGCGTCGGAAAGGCGAAGGTAGAAAAGGTCGCCTCGAATCGGCGTCTCTTGGGTCCCGACGGTAACGTGAAGATCATTCGCTGGAGCAAGAGTACGAATCCTGAAGCGATTGCGGCGCCAGAGGGTGTCATCGATCCGTACTTGCGGTTGATAAGTTTTTGGAATGAAGAAACTCCCATCGCTTCGCTGACGTACTACGCGACGCATCCGCAAAGTTACTACGGTGACGGCGATGTAACGTCGGAATTCGTAGGGCTTGCCCGTGCCGCCCGCGAGAAAGCTGCACCCGAGATCGCTCACATTCACTTCAATGGAGCGAGTGGGAACGTCGCAGCCGGTAAATACAACGACGGATCACACGGGCTGCGCCCTATCCTTGCATCGCGGATGGAGCGTGGGATGCGTGAAGCGTGGGAATCCACAACGAAGCGACCGATCGCAGCCAGCGACATCGAGTGGCGTGTCGAACCAGTTCGACTCCCGGCCGCAGCTCATCTCGACGAGGCAAACCTGAACGCGTTGATCGACGACAAAAAGACGCCCGGCCCGACACGACTCAATTCTGCCTCGCACCTCGCCTGGCTAAAACGCAATCAAAGTGGGCTCACCATCGATACAAGTTGCCTGCGACTTGGCGATGTCTACATCGTTCACATGCCGGGCGAGCTGTTCATCGAATACCAACTCGCTTCGCAGGCGATGCGCGCGGACGATACGGTCTGCATGGCCGCGTACGGCGATTATGGACCAGGATATATTGGCACCGAGATTGCGTACGGCCAAGGCGGGTACGAGACGAGCGATCGCGCGTCTCGCGTCGCTCCGCAGGTTGAAGGCATGCTGACGAGAGCCTTGCAGTCATTGCTGAAGTAATTGCGTCGCATCTCATTTAGTTTGCGTCAGACGTATCTGCGGGAAAATGCCAGTTAAAATCCACGAACTCGCTTGCGACGTGCTGGTTGCCGGCGGTGGGGCTGCGGGTGTTCCTTGCGCGTTGGCGGCGGCCCGATCCGGTGCGAAGGTGATCTTATGCCAGGACCGACCTGTCCTCGGCGGCAATGCGTCGAGCGAAGTGCGAATGCACATCGTCGGAGCGAACGGGACCGGCAGCTTTGATCGCGGTCGCGCATTGGAGACCGAAGCTCGCGAAGGCGGAATCATCGAGGAGATTCGGTTGGAAGCATGTGTCCGGAACGCTCAGCGTTCCGCGTCGATGCTCGATCTGATTTTGTATGATCTGTGTCGCGCCGAGCCGAACCTCACATTGATGCTCAACACGACTGTCGTCGCAGTCGAGAAGCCTTCGAGAGGCAACAATCGAATCGAATTGGTAATCGCAGAACGCCCGAATACCGAAGATCAGTTCCGCATTCGAGCGAAAGTGTTCGTGGATTGCACGGGGGATGGTCGGCTTGGCGTCGAAGCTGCGGCGGCATTCATGGAAGGACGTGAGAGTCAGGAACAATTCGGCGAATCGCTGGCGACCGAAAGTCCAGACAATCTACGGCTAGGCTCAACGATTCTGATGCAAGCTCGTAAGCACGATCGGCCCATGCCGTTCGTCGCACCCTCGTGGGCACGACGATTCAGTCGCGACGACATGCGATTACGGCTCTATGCAGTGCCCGGTGAAGAAGAGCCAACGCACGAGTATGGATTTTGGTGGGCCGAATGGGGTGGTACGCTCGATACCGTGAAGGACAACGAGTCGATCCGCGACGAACTGCTTGCGATCACGCTCGGCATCTGGGATCACGTCAAAAACGGCCCGCGCGACGAAACGGGCGCTGACAACTCGCTCGATGCCGCGAATTGGGCGCTCGACTGGATCGGATTCCTTCCGGGCAAGCGGGAAAGCCGTCGATTCATTGGGCAACACGTTCTGACCGAAGGCGACGTGATGGACTCTCGCGAGTTCGAGGACGCCATTGCTTATGGAGGCTGGTCGCTCGACTTACATCCTCCAGAAGGAGTCGATGCGGCGAACAGGCTGCCTTGTGAACAGCATCCCGTCCCGTGGCTTTACGACATTCCATTGCGCTGCTGCGTCGCTCGCGATGTGAGCAACTTGATGTTCGCCGGTCGAAACATCTCTGCGACGCATGTCGCCTTCTCGTCGACACGCGTCATGGGGACTTGCGCGGTAGTGGGGCAGGGTGTGGGAACGGCTGCGGCATATGCGGCACTACGGCAACTTGACCCATGTCGGCTCTCTCGCGACGCAAACGCATTGCGAGGCATTCAGCAACAACTATTATGTGACGACGCATTTCTAATCGGTCGATGCAATGACGACCCGAAGGACCTGGCACTATCCGCACGAGTAACGGCGTCCAGCTCGCAACTCGGATGCGAGGCCGCCAACATATTGACCGGCCAGACTCGCGCTGTGCATGGCGAGCGAGGTGCACGACCAACCCGCAATTGTCCTGGTACTCATCGATGGATGTCCGAACCGGATTGCGGGCTGCCAGCTTGGATTCAACTCGACTGGGAATCGCCGCAAGAGATCAAAGAGGTTCAACTGATCTTCGACACGGGGCTGCATCGCCACCTAACTCTCAGCCATCACGATGGTTATACGGCTCGCATGAAGTGGGGATGCCCGCAACCAGAGACCGTCAGCGACTATACGATCGAAATCCAAGACGGCCATTCCTGGCTAACGATGACCAGTGTCAACGGAAACTATCAACGTCGGCGAAGGCACGAATTCGGCGACGAAGTGAGCACGCAGGCGTTACGGATCACAGTCACCGCAACGAACGGAACTGATCACGCATGCATCATGGAAGTGCGAGTCTTGTCAAGTGACTGACTTCCATTGATCAGCCTGGAACGGGAGCCGTCGAGTCTCGCCTTGGTGGCCCCGGAGGTCGATTGCTGGGACCGCGTTCGCCGCCGCTCGGAGGGTGCCGACTCTCGCGCCGCTCTGAGTCATCCCATTCTTTCTCGGGAAGGTACTTTTTCATGTTCTCAGACGCAAACGCTGCTGCGCTTTCATCACCTAGTTCCGTGTTTACCGTGGCGAGCCTCCTGAACACATAGCCGACATAACTCTTCTGCCGAGTGTCCAACTCGGTTTCCGACTCTCTGCCATCAAGCCAGCCTTGTAGTTGCGCGCGCACTTCGACTAGTTGTTCTGGATCGGCGGTCTTCCCGTCTTGCTTCGCTTTGCGAAACTGATCGACCAAGTTGCGCGAGTAAGACAGAAGTGTAAACGGCGACCGGTGACCTCTACCGGCCTCCAATACCCCGGATTCTTGGAGTAACAACTGCACCCGGAGCAGTTCCGAAAAATGCTGTTGCGCCTCTTCAAAACGAGCAGACCGCGTGCAGAGAAACGCGAGTGCGCCGCGAATTCTATGCTGCGACAGAAGATAGTCGGGGACTCGGGAATGGTCCTGATGTAACTCCTCAAGCAGGTCGAGCGCAGTCACCAGGCGCTGCTCAATCTCGAGCATGTCTGCTTCCGGTGATCTTGGCGCAATTTCTCGCAAACCTGTCGTGTAGATCTTGCTAAGCGTAAATCGATAATCGGGGTTTTGTGGATACTTCTCGACAAGTCCTTCCTGCAGGCGAATGGCATTGGCGAACACTTCGTCCGATTGGACACGATCATCGAACCGTAAATGCACGTGACGCTCGGCGTAACACAACGCAAGTAATTGCTGATAGTCGGGCACCTGATATTCTGCGACCAATTCCTCTAGCAGCAAGATGGCTCGTTCAATCTTTTCCGAATCGCGTCCGGAATCGTGACCGCGTTGTCCGGTCTCACCTGAACGCCGCGATTGCTTGCCCTTTTCATTGCGCCGTGATCCACCACGTTTACCTCCCTGCGATCCAAATCCAGGACCGCGCGAAGGGCCGTCATCACGACGCGTTCGCAAGTAGTAGCTGCGTGCCAACTCGTAGCGGACTTCTGCGAGCGACGACTTCTTCACGACAGGTTCCAGGATCTCTCTGGCGCTGTCAAAAGCATCGCGCGCCGGATCGCCTTGGTGCGAGCGACGAAGCACTTCTCCCAACTCGTTATAGACACTCGCTAACGCTGCTGCCTGCTTCGGTTCGGTCTTGCCGCCATCCTCCAACTGTGCATAGACCGCAATCGCCTGACGATAAGCCTTTTCTGCCTGGTTGTACTGGCCAAGTCGCTGCCGGATATCGCCGACGCGACGATTGGCTTCGGCGATTCGCTGCCGGAACTCGTCCGTATCATCGCCCTGAGCGGCAAGCTTTCGATAGAAGACAAGCATTTCGTCCAGCAACGCGGCGGCTTCGTCCGAGACAACCGGTTTAGCGTTAATATCGAAGTCAGCGCTCGCCTCGCTGTCGACGGCGAAATCTTCTGGCGAGACGTAGCGATGGGGTGCCAATCGTTCAAAGATTTTGTCGAGTGCATCCCACGCCAACTCTGATGTTGCCTCTGCTTTGACTCGCTGGACGCGTTCACTCGACTCGGCGATCACAGCAGCATCCATCGCGTCCTTGGTCCGGAAGTAAGCTGCAGTGCTAACGATTGCAACGATCAAAAGCAGCGATGCTGCAATTCCCGATAGCGATGCAACCGCTGGATTGCGGCGTGCCCAGCGACGAAGCCGCTCGGCGGCGCTCGCGCGACGAGCAAGAATTGGCCGGTCTTCGAGGAACCGCTGCAGATCTTCGGACAACTCGGCGGATGTTTGGTATCGAGCGTTGGGCTCGACAGCGATTGCCTTGAGCACGATCGTTTCGAGATCTCTTGGGATCGACGGATTGTTGCGCCGAGGCCGCGCGGGCTCGAGCGGTCCCGATTCGTGTAAGAAACTTCGTTTTCGTTGCGTCTCGTCAAACGCCGGCGTGAGCGTGAGTAGTTCGTACAAAGTGAGGCCCAGGCTGTAGATGTCGCTTCGTGCATCGGCCGCTCCGAGGAACTGTTCAGGAGCCATGTAACGTAAAGTCCCGACAATGTCACCCGTCCGGCTGACGTTGTCCTGCTCCATCGCCTTGGCCAAGCCGAAGTCCGCAACCCAAACGATGCCACCTTCGTCGATCAAAAGATTGGCGGGCTTGATGTCTCGATGTAGTGTTCCTTGGCCATGTGCGTAGTTCAATGCATTGGCAACTTGAACCCCAATCCTCGCGACGCTTTGCCAGTAAGCGAGGCCGAATCGCGTCGCTACGGCGGAGGGTGGCGGGTTGCAAATGTCGGAGGTAACTGCGTCGGAAGCCTCGATACCACCGGTTAACACGAACGAATCGTCGGCCAAAACCGAATCGTCATCAGCGGGGTCAATCGTTGTGATGGCCATCCGATTGCTGTCAGTACCAGAAGACGAATTGATCGCCGAGTCGTTACTAGAACCTCGCGACTCGTCCACCCTGGCCAACGATCGCAGTTCACCGTTCACAAGCGCACGCGCCACGCTGCTGACGTTCGCGGCGCGGCTCGCACGGGGCACGGGTTCGTCGCCGGTCGCGGTCGTGAGGTTATTCAATTGGGGAATGATTTCGTCGAATCCGGCTCCGCGAATGATCTGCATCACATAATAATGAAAACCATCCTGTTCGCCGACGCCGAGGATCGGCACGATGTTCGTATGGTGAAGCTTCGCCGCAGTTCTCGCCTCGCGACGAAAACGCCGCAGATGTTTTTCGTCGAGCAACGATTGCTTTGGAAGCACTTTCACGGCAACACGCCGCCCAAGAGATTCCTGTTCGGCTTCGTAGACGATTCCCATTCCTCCGCGGCCGATTTCTCGGACGATACGAAGGTCGCCAAGCCTTTCGATTTTGGTTGGTCCAAGTGAGGCGCGTCCGCCACTCGAAGTCTCTTTGTCCAACTTCAGATCTTCCATCGCCGCGATCGTCGGGAAGAGGTCGCGAATTTGGTCGGCCCAGTCAGGATGCGCTGTCGCGTACTCTTCAACGGTTGGTCTCTCTCCATCACGAAGTCGTTCGACAAACTCCGCTGCGAGGAACTCGACTGGATCACGATCGACGGTTGGTTCAGGCATGACTTGTTCCTGATGAATCAAAGAAGCCTGGAACTCGCCTGAGGACATCTTTCAGTCTGGCCACGGCGCGGACGTATCGTATGCTGGCTGCCTTCTGTTGGATCCCGAGCGACTCGGCAACTTCGCTGTTCGACAACTCCTCGAAGTGACGCAGCGCGAGTACTTCCTGGTCGATCGGGTCCATCGTCTCGAGCGCCTCTTCCAGTTGCTTGGTCATCTCGGCCTTTACCACCGCCTGGCTCGGCGACGTCATGGCCCCGAGTAGTTGGGCTGCGAGGCAGATCGACGTTGCTTGTGTATAGGCTGGACGATTCATCGAGACTTCGCGATCAGCGTTTCTCATTTGGGCACCGAGGTGCCGACGGTGGATGTCGATCATGGTCTGGCTGACAACCAGCCGGAGCCACACAAAAAACGATTTTGACGGATCTTCGAGATAGTGGTGAACTCGCTGAGCGGCATCCAGATATGCTTCCTGGAGAATGTCATCAGCGTCCACACGCCCCCCCAAACGCCGATCAAGCCGGAAGTTGACCATCCGCCATAGCCGATCGCGATGTTGCGAGTACAGTTCGGCCAGCGCATGCTCGTCTCCTTGCTTGAGGCGATCGACGAGTTGTTCGTTGAGTCCGTCGTTGGTGCTCATCCCAATCTCAATAATCCACTCTCTTTAACGCACGGGAGACGGTGCAGTCTACAAGTTTTTGGTTCGTGCTGGGGACAACCATAGAGCCCGCTCAAACTCTGCAACATCCTTTCCAAAAAACTTGCATCATTTCGGTAGAAAAACCGAAACAGTCCCGTTTCTAGCTGTGACTTGATCACAACGTCGCCCACGAAAGCCGTCGCCCACGAAAGCCGAATTGCGGACCGGTCAATATAAGAACACAAATCGTGATTTATAACTCTCTTACGAATCTTTCCCTTCCTTTAGGCAGCCCCGGATTATGGTTCGATTTTCCAACGCTTCCGCCGCATCCGACCCCGACGCTCAGCTAATGCTACAAGTGCGAGCCGGCTCGGAAGAGGCTTTCAACGAGTTAGTTCGACGCTATGAAGATCGCGTACGTGGCATTATTACCCACCTGATGGGAGGTACTGCTTACGCGGACGATCTCACACAGGATGTCTTTCTGCGGGTCTTCCGAGCAAGGCGATCCTACGTTGTCGGGGCAAAATTCTCGACTTGGTTGTTTACAATTGTGAATAACGTCGTTTCGAACGCCCGTCGAGGATTGGCTCGTCGTCGCGAAGTTTGTTTCGATCAAGACATCACAACGAGTCACCCCTCTGTCGAACGATTTCCGTCGACTCAACAGCACTTGGCCCCCAGCCAGCGCGCGGAGACCGAGGAACTCGTGTCATTAGTGCGAGGCTGCATTGATCGCTTAGTCCCTCGTCAGCGCGCCGCGATCAAGCTGTGCGATATCGAAGGTCTAAGCTACTCACGAGTCGCGAAAGCCATTGGCACGAGTCCCGATGCCGCCAAGTCGCTGATCCATCGTGGGCGTTTGAATCTCAAGCAAATGTTGACTACACATGTCCAGAAGGGCAGCGTAGTATAGTCCTCGTCGAATATTGATCTTTCCGCAATTCCAAGTTGCGAGCGAATCACGAAGTAATCGCTGTGCCGTTGTGGCGCAGACAATGCACACCAGAAGGAGTGAATTATGCGAAGTCCCAAGTTCTTTACGCTGTTAACGGCGCTCGTACTTGTGGCCGTTGTTGCCGCGCAAGTCGACGCACAACAAGGTGGTCGCGCTGGGCAAGGTGGTCGCGGCGGACAGGGTGGTCGAGGCGGATTTCGAGGATTTGGTGGCGGAGGTGGATTCCAAGGACGCGGTGGCGGTGGCAAGCTTGGTTTGCTTCGAGCTGATGCCGTCAAGAAGGAACTAGAGCTTCTTGACGAGCAAACCGCAGACATCGAGAAGTTAAGTGAAGAGCAGCGATCACAGCGAGGTGGCAATCGCCCCGACTTCCAGAATCTGTCGGATGAAGAACGCACAGCGGCCTTCGAGAAACTTCGTGCCGAGCGGGAAGCATTGTCTGAAGAAGAACGGGCGAAGCAAGATGAAGACCGACGCGCACAACAGCTTGCTCAACAGCAGGAAGCCGATGCCAAGCTGTCAGAGATCCTACTCCCTCACCAAATGGATCGTTTGAGCCAAATCGAGCTTCAAATCCAAGGCATCCGCGCCCTAATGACTGCTGCTGTTGCGACAGAACTGGGCCTGTCCGACAAAGCGAAAACAGACATCGAAGCGACTCTGCAAGCAAGCGGCGAGAAGATGCGTGCTGAGATGCAGGCGATCTTCGCCGGTGGCAATCGAGAAGGCATTCGCGAGAAGATGGAAGCGCTTCGCAAAGGCATCGAAACGAATGTCCTGGCCAAGCTGACGCAAAGTCAACGTGATAAGTTCGCCGAGATGAAAGGCGATCCCTTCGAGATGCCGCAAGGCGGATTTGGTCGCGGCGGTCAACGCGGTCGAGGTGGTGATGGCGGGCAGGGTGGTCGCCCTGGTCAAGGCGGTCGTGGTGGCCAAGGTGGCGGAAGACCACAACGTCCGGCAGAATAACTCCACGAACGACTCAGAACGTTTCCAACACGCCGCTGGTAGCACACTCGTATTCGAGACGTGCGGCCAGTGGCGTTTTTTTCGTATCCTCGACTTTGCTTTGCGTTTCTTCACACAGTTCAATAAGAGACTTGCGATTCGCCCGGTGAACTCGACCGAATGATTCCGGCGTGGCGTGCCACCGGAAAGGTGCGACTGGGCCTTGGCGGTTCGCTGGGAAAGCGTTAGACATCACGAAATGAATCCCAAAATCGACGATCGTCTCTCGATTGCTCAGTGCGCGACTTTGGCCTGTCTCCTCGAAGCAACAACACCCAAGCCAGGGAATGTCCACCGCAGCGCCGACTTCGAAGACCTGTGCTTTAATGATTTCGTCGTGAGTGCGGTCGCGATCGGTCCGGCGATGGAGACATCGCAGCAACGTGGAGTCGGCACGGCAGTGCTGGAAGCAATACGCGCGACGCGTGCATTGGTTCCGACCAATACAAACCTTGGTTGCGTGTTACTGATCGCTCCGCTCGCGGCAGTTTCGCAAGAGCAGTCGCTCGTTCGCGGAATCTGTTCCGTCCTCGATTCGCTAACGGCAAACGACGCGCGGATGGTTTACGAGGCGATTCAAATCGCATCGCCCGGTGGCCTTGGCCAAGTCTCGAACATGGACATCCACGACGCTGCTCCTAGCGACTTACTAGAAGCGATGAAACTCGCCAGCGAACGCGATCTGGTTGCTCGTCAATACACGATCGCGTTCGCGGACGTCTTAATGCGTATCGTGCCTTGGCTCGAGGAAGGACAAGCTGAAGGTTGGTCATTAACGACAGCGATCATTCATGCGCACATTCGTCTGATGTCCGAGTCACCTGATAGCCTCATAGCGCGCAAGTGTGGGGCGAAGGCCGCGAAAGAATCGGCGGAACGAGCGAGCAATGTGGTTGCGAGTGGTAGACCTGGGAGTGAACCCTATCAGCAAGCATTGAGCGATTTCGACTTCTGGCTACGGAGCGATGGCCACGATCGAAACCCTGGGACATCCGCAGATTTGATCGCTGCAGGACTGTTTGCCGCATTACGCGACGGTCGATTGATCAGTCCGTTTCAGTAGGACGGATTCCGTAAGGCGCTAAGAACCAACCGCCCGCGTATATCACGTGTTCAAACGAGTATTCACGAGTTTCGCCGGTCATTCGTTCCAAGGACCAAGCACACGCCAGACCTGCTGGCGAAGGAGCTTCGATGACGAACTCTCGGAGTACTTTGATCTGAGACTCAGCGTTCATCCTGCCTATAGCGATCGCGCTCATACGTCTCACCTGCTCAACTTCTGGCATCATTGAGAGGACATCGGCCAACCTCGCTGCCAGTTGGCTTGCTAACGGTTCGTCGAGAACTCCTTCGTTCAGTTTGCCGATGGCCCACACGGCTGCCGGTCGTGCGTCGCCCGAATAGAGTAGTGTTTTTGGTATGAATTGACGCATCAACGATTCGGCACTTTTATAGCCAAGTTCACCAAACGCCTGAAACAATTGGCTCAGCTGTGCGTCGATCACGCCAAGGTAGCGACCATCGTACGTCGTGTCGACGACCAGTTCGGTCTGACTTTCCGCATGGGCAAACATCGCGGGTATCGTCTCCGGCACCGCCAGCTTTCGCAAACCCCAAGAAGCCGCGACGGCGACTTCCGGGCGACGATGAGTAAGCAACTCGAGCAGCCGCGATGCGGAAGGCTTGTGATCGAGCATCACGAGGATGATGACGCCCTGCTCAAGACCTCGCCAGGCATCGCGAGAAACGACGTCAGACGTTGTCTGAATAACTTTCTCCCGCAATGAAGGTTGCATCGCAAGTCGAATTAACGAATTGGAAACGTAGCGTCGCAATCTTGGATTTGTGTCATCCAACGACGAGGAAAGACGCTCAATAGATTCGGCGTCTGCCTTATGCACCAGCGCCTCACAGCCAACTCGTCGAGCGTTGACGTCTGTGCTGCGCAAGGCGGAATCAACGAGGGCGTATACGTTAGCGGGGTCGATTTCAAACAGTCGCCTCAATGCCAATCCACTCACCACCTGCGATTCGTGATTCGCTAATCGTGCAAGAAGCGAGATTGCCTTTGAGTCACTTTGCAACGCAAGCAGCGCGACAGCGAAGAAGCTAGCCGTTGGTTGGTCACCCTCGTTGGACGCCAATTCGTTTGCCGCGGTAATTACGTCGGAGCGGTTAATCTCGGCGGCCGCCCGAGCGGCGGCGAGTCGTAGCGGGACTTCTGCGTTAGTATCCTTCACAATTTCGTCGAGGGCCGGGAACGCGCTCGTGTCCTTGGCAATGCCTAAGCACCGCACCGCCAGTTGCAATCTCAGACGTTCTGTCTCCGGATCTGCCAAGCGTTTTCGCCAAGTCTCTTGGATCGGTTCGTACTCCCAACGTGCCAGGGCTGGTTCGATGAGTCTCGCCAACTCAAGCGATCCGCCATCAAGTGTCTCTGCGAGAGCTTTGGCTGCTTGCCTCGCGTCTAAGGCGATTAGTGAACTCGCGACCGCGCGGCGCACGGAAGGTTCGAGTTGATCCTGCCCGAGAATCGCGATCAATTTGTCTGCCGTCTCGCCGAGGCCGTCCATGCCAGAACGGTGCGCGATCGCAATGGTGTCGGCGGCCATTCGCTGCAATTCAGATTCTGGCCGCGCGAGGGCTTGGACCCAGAGTGGCATCAAGTCGCTAGAAAACTCGGCTCGCGATACGAACTCTGGGAACTCTGGGTCGTGATACATGATATTGTCAATGCGTTCGTCAAACGCGATCGATCGACCGCAAAGGGCCGTGACGACCATTGCAGCTACCAAGCTCCAAGGAACTGAGCGTGGCAATGCGACTCTAAAACGCTGCGCTGGATCTGTCATCATGCGACCTCCCTCAAAACTACTCTCAAATCGGACGGCTAATGCGCCAGACCTGACAGCCCAAACACACCAAGGCAGTCAGCGAGATGATCCCGCTTATCCACCAGGCACCAGGTGCAAGCTCATAGATTTCAAAACCTGGTGCTTCGATGATACTGAGCGCGGCGCCTGTCGGATTGATTGATAGTGCTGCTTCAACAGCGTCGTGCGAAAACGGCGCGTCGCGCCCCATCCAGATCAGCAGCGGTCCCAGAAACAAAACAATCAACACGATATAGCAGGTCGTCGTTGCCGTCGCTGTGCGCTTAAAGAGGCTTCCAACTGCGGCAGAAACACACACCGTATAAACAGCCGCCAGCACTAAACAGATCATCACCATATAAACTTGGAGCCACATCGCGGGTTGGATATAGATCATCACGACGTAACCGGGGACCGTTGCGAGCAGGATGAGACCCACCGTCCAGATCACGCTTAAGAGTTTTCCTCGCAACATCTTGAACGGCGACATTGGCGTCATTCGTAGCAATTCCCAGCCACCGCTTTCCCGTTCTGCGCTGATGAGCCCTGATGCAAGGCTCGGTGTGATTAAAACAACCAGTACGATCTGAAGCAGCACCATGAAACCGCCGATCGTCTTCACCCCCCAATCAACGACTCCGGTCGTCGCTGCAAAAGTCAACAGCAAAGATAAGACTGCACAACCCGCGACCAATCGCAATAGCCAATGAATTCGCCCAAACTTTCGCGTTCGAAATTCTTTGACCATGACGGGATTAGCATAGAACGGAATCCCTGCCTTTCGTCGCTGCGGATCGACAAGAAAGAATAGTCGACGGAAACCACGAGCCAGGACTTGGCGGTCATCGGTAACCGTCCCCTTGGAAAGCGCGCGATCGAACAGCCGATGACTCAATCGCGAGGCCGTCAGGGTGACGAACGCGATCGAGCTGACTGCAGACAGCAAGAGGTACTCGGCAAGCGTGGAATCCTCGGTTAACAAAGCCAAGCTCCCCACGTCGCCGTGGCCGACTAGATCCATGATGACCGTCAGCGGCGAACCGGCTCGCAACCACCATGCGAGGAGGGGCAACGAGCCAGCCTGCCCCTGGAGGAGATAATATGGCCCCGTTGCAAGGATGCCGAATGCGAATACCGCGGCATAGGTCACGCGGACTGCGGCATCAGACGACTGGACGAAGGTACTGATGAGAAGCGCGAGCGTCGTGTATTGCACAATACAGATCAAAAGAACGAGGTAGAGCAGCCCGAGTTGCGAATGCAGGTCAATTCCGCCCATGGCATAACAGGCTGCTGCGGCTGGAAGACTCGTTAGCAACAACAACAGCGCAAATAGAAAACTGCCGATCAATTTGCCCGCCATAATTGAAGAACTCGTCAGCGGCGAATTGAGCAACAACGCCAAGGTTCCATTATTCTTCTCTTGGATGAACGAAACGGCTGGAAACGCCGGGATGACGAACAAGACGCCGGCCAGAAGCGTGTAAGAGAAAATACGAAAGACCTGTTGTGATCTCATGCCCGACAAATCGACGTGACCGTCAGTCGGCCATCGCAGTAACACGATCAACGAGAACGCAATACTCATCACGATCAACATCGCAAGTGCCTTGCGAGTACGGAGGATCCCGATGAACTCTCGATAAATTACAGGGTTGATCATGCCGACTCCTGCGCAGACGCCGGCTCGGCGGGCGGCCCGGTCGACGACGCGTCGCCGTCATTCGCAGTAACCGACAGGAAGGCATCTTCCAAATCCGTGGGAATCTCGCGAAACTGCGAGACTAAAACTCCCTTGTCGAGCAGATTAGCAAGAATTCCCGCCAGCTCACGATCGGACAGATCGGTGTCGAATCGGACGAGACCTTCCGTCGTGGAGCCCGAAACGTTTGACTCCGCCTCCGCGCCAAGGGAATCGGCGATCAGCGATTCAGCACCTTCGAGCTGCTCACTTTCAACCAGTTGTACCTCGAATGTACGACGCTGAGTAATCTGGCGCATAATCTCAGCTTGTGTACCAAACGCTCGCAACTTCCCGTGGGTGATGATGGCCACTGTGTCGCAAATTCTCGACAACTCGGGAAGAATGTGACTGGTGACGATCAACGTCTTTCCCATTTCGGCGAGTTGCAAAAGCAGCCCTCGCATATCGATTCGAGCTTGCGGATCAAGGCCGTTGGCAGGTTCGTCCAGAATCAAGACCTGTGGGTCATGCAACAGCGTCCGAGCAATCCCAATTCGCTGCTTCATCCCGTGGCTGAGACTTTCGACGTAGAGATCCTTCATGTAAGTCGCGCCAGTCGTCTCCAACACCTCCGCGATTCGCTTGACACGCTGGCGGCGGCCAATCGCGTAGGCTGCGCCAAAGAAATCTAGGTACTCGGTCACTCGCATGTTATCGTACGAACCAAATATGTCTGGCATATAACCGACGAGCCGTTTGAGCTTGCGAGCGTCTCGAACACAATCCACGCCGGCGATTGTTGCGGAGCCTTCGGTCGGACGTAACAGCCCGACAAGTATCCGAATCGTTGTTGTCTTGCCGGCCCCGTTCGGCCCAATGAACCCTAGGATCTGGCCTGCGTCGACGGAAATCGATAACGAATCCAATGCCGTGAACTCGCCATAGCGTTTCGTCAACGCCTTTGTCTCGACAACCAATGAATTCGTCACGTGTAGTTTCCTAGGTCTAATTCGAATGCAAGGACTTCCAAACTCTTCAGAGGTTCCATCGTGCTTTACATCGTCTCACCACTCACTTCGAGGCGCAGGTAGTCGATCTGCCATGTCGAGCTATCAAACAATGGAAAATCGTCGGTGGATGTCTCGGGATCTTGGGGTGCATCTCGGATCTCCGCGGCTGCGGTCTGTGCTTCGGTTTTGGACACGTTGATACCAAAATGTAGCGCCCCCTCCTCGTTCAGTTCTAGTAACTGCGAATCATTGATCGGAAATGTATACGTGCCGCTCGGGCTCTCGAGCGTCTCGATCGTCACTTGCTGATGGTTTCTCAATCCGGTCAGCTCGACGGTTCGAGAAGGCGCATGAATCTTTAATATGATCGCGACGCTTTCAACGTTGCAGGGAGTAACGGCACGCGGAAGAACGAAGCGGAAGAAAGACGTCGTTGGGCTCGTCACATCTTTCATCCAGCGACCGGTTCGCGGGTTATAGGACGCAGACGCTCCGTGTCCCGCGGCGGCGTTTGACATCCGAATGAATGACGACGGAACGAAGAATCGTTGCTTTGGAAGGGTGCGACCAATGTCGAAGGGAATCGCGAACAAGGTGGACCCAGATTGACGAAACGAATCGGGGGTCGTCAAACCAAAGCTGTGTGAGTCGCCCCAAACGAACAGTGTCGGGCGCTGAGGATAGACGATTCCTTCTCGCGGGGCGAGAATGTGGCGATAAATCGTTTGCCGACGCTGTTGTTCGTCTGTCAATATAGCGCCACTAAGAAACTCGGTCTGAGATAAGATATCGTTTGCACCGATTCGGAACGCGCCCGTGGCGTCAATCGTCACCGTCGAGTGGGGCGCGGGAGGTGCCGCTGCAATCGCATCGGTCGGCGTCCCGATCTGACCGACGCCAACGATTCCGCCCTCTAGGCCACTTGGCCCAAACGTTGCTCGCGCGCGAAGTGGATGCTGGAGATTCCGGTTCTCTCGGGCGGTTGCAAACCGCACACTTCCAGAGGCAACGTCTACTTGCTCCCAGCGACCGTGCCCGGTGTCGTCCCAAATCGCTCGCTTGGCAACGCCGGTCAAATCTTGTAACTCTGGCAAAACGACTCCCGAAGGATCGACTTCCAGTGACAATTCAACTGTGTCGGGGCTGTAAAAGGCGGCGATCGCCTCGCTGTGAACTTCATTCGTCTCGGAGCTAACATTCGCCAACCGCAAAATCGAAGACGTTGCGGGAACACTAGAGGTGTTGGCGCTGCCAATTGTGACGAGGACTAGTGCTGATGACAGAGTGGCAGTCGGTACTACCCACATGATGCGCTCCAGTTGCTCGCGCCGCGCCATCCAAACTCCAACAACCAAGATCACGATGCAATTCAGGCCAAGGATCAACGCCGCGACATTTCGCGAGGGGACGCGATAGCCAAGTTGTTCCGACAATACCTCCTTGATGAGCGCGTCGCTCAGTGGAGTCTGCGCGCCGGACTGCTGGTTGAATTCGCTCGCCAAATTTCGCAGCGCCTGGGTGGGGCCTGATGTTGGACGCGTTGGATCTATCGACTCGTCAAACTCGTCAAACTGATAACGCCATCCACGAGCCGCAAGCGTTGTGATAACAACGTCGCCGTTGCCAAAGGGAATCGAAAAGGCGGCAGGCCAACCATCAATTGAACTGTAGACTCGCACCGAATCGGTCATCACACGCACGAACTCAACGGGCACCTCCGCGCTCCACTCTTCCGACGGTTCGGCTCTGACGGTCGCCGAGTTGGGAGTTTCGATCGTAAACTCGGTCAATTCAACGCGATCGACGATATCACAGGGTGTCGCATTTCCGAGCAACGCTCGAATTGCATCCATGTCGACGAGATCGAGCATGATCCAGGCCCGTCCACCGCGCGCTATCCAACTGCGCATCGCAGCTAGACCTCCAGAGTCCGTCGCAAATCTGTCGCTGCAAACCACAAGCTGATCGAGCGCATCATAGGCCTCCGGGTATGGAGGCGAAAACTGACCGTCGAGGCTCAAAATCTTGCGTTCGCCATTGTAAAGCATCCGTGCAGCGACGATCGTTTCATAAGCTTCGTCGTCTGGTTGGGATGTCGTATACGGATGACCAGGTAATGCTTGGCCAAAAATTGCACCGGTATGCAGTTCGATTGGATCCAGTGGCAAGATCGACTCGGAGATCAGCTGTTCACCTTTGGCATGACTCAGTACAAGGCCGTCATCAGTTTCGACAACTCGCAAAACAGAGGCATGAAGAATCTTCTGTTCAACGGGGAAATCGTTGGGTGTTCGAATCGGTAACCAAGTCTTGCGACTGGAATGAGGGGGCAGCCAAAATCGCCGCGTGAACTGTGTCCTGGAATCCTTTTCTAGAAAGAGCGACAAGGCGCCATCGGCCTCTTCTTCGCTTCCGTTCGATGCGTTAACCGCGACAACTGACCATTTACCACGCTCGTATCGCCCCATGCCTCCGGGACCGATCAAAGTTCTCACGTCTTTTGAGCCGGCCCCGCTTTGGGCCAACAAAGTATCCGTGTTAGCGAGTGCGGCGACGATTCCGCCGCACAAAAACGCGACGGAGATTGAGATGCGTTGGAGTTGCGGCATGTCTTGGTTCAATTTTGATAGAGCACAGCGTGTCTGGCTTTGACTAGACGGGCGTCAACGTAGCGTAGTTACGGCTTCGCTTCAACCATTTGATGAAGCGAAGCCACCTAGGTCGAAAGTTGGGGCTTTTCTCGTTCGGCGAGATGCCCATCGAGATAGATGCAGAACTTATCGTCGGTCAGTTGATCGCCCGATTTTCAGTAACTAACGCGGCCTCCGTACTCGACGTTCCGCTCTCCCGCTCGCTCTGCTCAGGAGGTGGCATGTTGGAACGGGCGAGATCTCGACGGATTAGCCAGTCGGTGGCTCGATCAGGCCATGTCCCAATACTCGAATTCTTTACACGACGCATGCCGTATCCGTGGCCACCATTCTCGTAGACGTGCAACTCGGCAGGAACGTCGTATCGCTTTAATCCTGCGTAAATCAGTACGCTGCCCAACGACGATGACCGATCGTCGTGCGTATGAACGAGGAACGCGGGCGGTGACTTCTTAGAAATACGAATCGCTGACAAGAGTGCGCCGCTTTTGACATCAAGCACGTTCCACGGATAAACCAGAAGTGAGAAATCGGGCTTGCACGACTGTGTGTCAGTTTCGTCAATGGGATCATAGGCCGCCACGTCGTCGCACGTATGTAGAATTGAGGCCACTTGGCCACCGGCCGAGAAGCCCAACACACCGATATGGTCTGGCTTGATTTTCCATTGCGCGGCATTTGTTCGAATCAGACGTAAAGCTCGCTGTGCATCTTGCAATGGCCGACGCCAAGCGGGCTCGTCGGCGGGCGTTGTCTCGTTCGTCCGATAGCGCAGGACGAAGACGGCGATGCCCAAACGATTCAACCAAGGTGCGGCTTCCGAACCTTCCTTGTCGGGAACGACCTTCATAAAGCCACCTCCCGGAAGAATCAGTATCGCAGTTCCGGTTGGTTCTTCGGGAAAAAATGCGTCTATGCTTGGCTGTCGAATTTTGATCAGCCGTGTGACAGGCGGATCTTCGTTTGGACGCGTCGGCTGGGCTTCTCCCACCTCTCGGGAAGTTTCACCGGGCGCCAGATCAGGCCACACTGAGATGTTTTTCCCGTCCGCACTCGCACGTACCGACCACACGGTGACTAGTAATGCGATCACTAACCCAGAGCTGCGAATCGAAAACGAGACAGCTGTCGTCAAGGTCGTGTACCATTGCTTAAAATAAATCACTTGTGAAATCCCATCTTAAATCGCTTCGACTCATTCGAGACCCACATTCCGCGTCGACACTTGCGTGGCTCGTATTAAACTGACCACATGGAACATCAACCGCGAGCCGCGTGGCGTGACAAATTGTACGAGATTATCTTCGAGGCTGATACTCGCGCCGGCCAATCGTTCGATATCGGATTGCTGATTGCCATTCTGATCAGTGTCTCCGTGGTTTGCCTTGAAACGGTTGAGGATCTAAACAAGGTTTACGGAGATTGGTTCTTCTATGCCGAGTGGACGTTGACCGTGCTCTTTACGGTCGAGTACGTCTTGCGATTGATTTGTGTCCGACGACCCGTCGGATACGCGACGAGCTTCTATGGTGTGGTCGATTTACTTTCTTTCTTGCCGACGTACATCAGTGGGTTCGGCTTTGGCAGATTTGCATCGTTCGCGGTCATTAGATCCTTTCGATTGATGCGCGTCTTTCGTGTTCTCAAGTTGATTCATCTGACCAGCGAATCTGAAGATCTGGCCGGAGCCGTCTGGCGAGCCCGCGGAAAAATTGTCGTGTTTTTGTGCGTGGTGTTTATCACTGTCACGATCGCCGGGACGGCGATGTACGAAGTCGAGCGCATCTACAACCCGAGAGAGACGCAGTTCACCTCAATTCCAAAGTCGATCTATTGGGCGATCGTGACGATGACCACCGTGGGCTACGGTGATATCGTCCCACAAACGACGCTTGGCAAAATCCTCTCTGCGTTGTTGATCCTCGTTGGATACAGCCTGATTATTGTGCCCACCGGTTTTGTCTCCGCGGAGGCCATCGATAGTCGGCGGAAGCGTCGAGTTCTGACGCAAACTTGTCCGTACTGTCTGGTCGAAGCACACCAGTCAGATGCGGTGTACTGCCGAGTATGCGGACGCCCGTTGTGAGCAATCTTCCGTAGTACATTCCGTGGAATTCCTGCCTGCAAGTTGTGGGTGGCGTGTACTTTCGCCGATGGCATCGAGATGGACGTTCGCAATGAGGCGACCGAACTTGGTTTCGACAACGGCGTGATGTTTGAAGGTAGCGCCGGGCGGTTTTTAGTAAATCGCGGCAAGATCGTCGGCAAACCTGTTGAACTGCTCAAGGACAACCCGTTTCCAGAGGACGCCTACGCGAAGCTGTACGCCGATCCTTCGACACCCGCACTCGACGGATACGGCGACGATGGATTCCACGTGAAGAACTTCATGGAATGCGTCAAAACTCGCAAGACGCCAGCTTCGGACGTCCAGTCGCATAACCGCATGCTCAACGTTTGCCATGCCATCAACGTGGCCCTGCGATTGGGGCGGGCCGTAACCTACGATCCGAAGACCGAAACTTTTGGTGACGACAAACAAGCCAATTCGTTCATCGCTCGCGATCAACGCAAGGGCTACGAGATCACTGTCTGAAAAATCATTGCATGATTCGATCGGCGATGGGGTGTGACGCGAATCTTCCCTCCGCCTCGTCACGACAGGTACTTTCGATAGTAATGACGGAACTGATGATAGGTAAGGCCCAGCCGTCGGGCCGCTTCTGCTTGGTTGTTGCCAGAGTTTTGGAGTGCGACTTCGATCAGCTCTCTGGCGAATCCATCAAGCTGCTCCTGATAGGTGCCGCCCTGATAATGCGGCAGCTCGGGCGATTTCAATCCAAGATCGGACGGCGTAATCTCGTCGGTCGTATCGCGATAGACCGCGCGTTCGATGACGTTCTTCAACTCGCGTATGTTGCCCGGAAACGAATGGCGATTCAACTCGCCAATCGCTGCTTTAGAAAAACGTTTCCCGCGGAACGCCGGAACCTCGCGTTCAAACTGAGTTGCGAAGTAGTGCATCAAGACTTCGACGTCGCCTTGCCGCTCCCGTAACGGCGGCACGCTGATTACCTCAAAGGCTAAGCGGTCATAGAGATCAGGCAAGAAGTCGCCATTGTAGATCATCTCCTGCAGGTCGCAGTTGGTCGCAGCGACGATTCTTACCGTTGATTTCAATTCGTGCATTCCACCCACACGCGTGTACGTTCCATACTCGACAACGCGGAGAATCTTTTGCTGAAACGTCAGCGACATGTTTCCGATCTCATCGAGAAACAGCGTGCCGCCATCCGCTTGCTCGAACTTGCCATGACGAGTCACATCAGCACCCGTGAATGCACCTTTCTCGTGACCGAACAGTTCGCTTTCGAGAAGCGAATCACTGAACGCAGCGCAGTTGACGGTTACGATCGGTTTCGACGCTGACTTGCCGATAAAATGAATCGCTCGAGCTACAAGCTCTTTGCCCGTTCCTCGCTCGCCAAGAATCAACAACGGTCGTGGTACTTCCGCCACAAGTCGAATCTGCTCGATCATGGCTCTCACTTGTGGCGACTCGCCAACGATCTCGAAGCGAGCTTGAATCGCGTCCCGCAGTTGAGCGTTGCGGTCAGACAGCAAGCGATTCTTCACGATCGCGTCGAACAATCCGCGAAGCTTGCCAATCAATGTCGCGATTCGTTCAGGCAGTCGATCGCCCAAGACCAGGAAATCGGTTGCACCCATCTGAACCGCTTGGGATGCGGCGTCGACGTCTCCGTGCCGGGCCACGACGACGATCGGGATATCTTCGTCGTGTTGCCGCACGCGCGAAATCAAGTCCTCTTGAGCAGCAAGTTGTTGTGGCAAGACTACCAGCCGCCGGTCCTCCTGGGTTTCGATGGACGATATCAAGTCGTCGATCGTATCCGCCGTTTCGACATCACAAGCGTCACCAGCCGCTTCTCGAAACGCTTCCTTCCAAACGGAGGCAACAATGGACTCGTCAACAAGAATCAAAACGGTGCGTAGCATGTTCCCAATTTAGCGGAGAGTTAGTGTATTTCACTATCCAACCAGTGAATTACACCAACTCCTCGGTGCCTCGAACTTTCGTTAAGCCGTGTTCCACAAAGTAGTTATACGCGTTCTCTACGGTTTGGCCCACCGCTTGCAATTCAGTTGTCCAAGTCAGTACGGACGTCCAGGCCGATATGAGTCGGTCGGACATACCGCAGTATGTAAGTCGCAGGAGCGCGAACATGGAAACTCTACTTCTGGCCTTCAACTTGGATCTTAGTTTTGTGATGTGGATTGGGATCGGGCTTGCCAGCGCGATCATGTCATTACCAGTCGCGGCATGGCTGGTCGGTGTTCGGTACATTCCGAACGACAGGGTTGGCGTCGTCGAAAAGCTCTGGTCGCACAAAGGATCTCTCGGCGAAGGGCGGCTGATGGCGAGTCGAGGTGAAGCTGGCTATCAGGTCCAGTTGCTGCGAGGGGGAATTCACTTTGGATACTGGCCGTGGCAGTACCGAATTCATAAGACGTCGTTGACAATTGTTCCACAAGGCAAGATCGGATACGTTTTCGCTCGCGACGGGCGAGCGGTAGACTCAGATCAAACCCTGGCGCGCGTCGCACCCTGCAACGACTTTCAAGATGCTCGCGCGTTCTTATCTGGTAAGTCCGGTGAGCAGGAGTACGTCGGCCAACGTGGACGGCAACGAGCGATTCTGCGGGAAGGCGTCTATGCGATTAACCTGGCGCTGTTCGTTGTGATTACGGAAGACTGCGTCTATCGGCTTAGCATGATGTCGAGGCGCGAATCGCAGATGATCGACAAGTGGCGTGAGTTGCTGCAAGCCGCCCATGGATTCGATCCCGTTGTCGTCGGAGCTTCGCCCGTTCCACATTTCCGCGACTCTTCCAGATCAACCGACGCTGGTGATACGATCGGAGTCGTGACGGTCCACGACGGCCCGACACTCGACACCGGGCAGATCATTGCACCACCCGTCGGCATCGAACCAGACGCTTTGCACAACCACAGCAACTTCCAAGACATCGAAGCTTTCCTTCGCGCCGGTGGTCGTGGCGGTCGACAGTTCGCCGTACTGACCGATGGGACTTACTTCATTAACCGCTGGTTCGCGACCGTCGAACTGAATCCGAAGACGGTTGTTCCGATCGGCAATGTCGGCGTGGTCGTGAGCTACTTTGGTAAGGAAGGATGCGACGTATCGGGCGACGCGTTTCGACACGGCGAACGCGTCGTTTCGGGTGAGCGAGGCGTCCAAGCAAAAACACTCAGCCCGGGCAAATACGCGTTCAACGACTACGCCGGCCACGTGCATCTGGTTCCAACAACGAACTTTGTTCTGCATTGGATCACCGGGCGGACGGAGTCACATAAGTACGACGAGAGTCTAAAGTCAATCGATCTTGTGACAGCGGATGCCTACGAGCCGGCGTTACCGCTCTCGGTCGTCGTTCACATTGATTACCAAAAGGCCGCCAGCGTGGTCCAACGATTTGGCGACGTCAAGAAACTGATCACACAGACGCTCGACCCATTGTTAAGCGCCTACTTCCGAGACATCGCCCACAAGAAGACGATGCTCGAACTGCTTCACGACAGAGACCTGATTCAAGAGGAGGCGCGCAACGAACTTCAACGCAAATTCTGCGAGTTCGATATTGAGTTAGTCGATGTTTTGATTGGCAAGCCCGAGACCCAGGAAGCCACTGGCGAGATCGAGATGCTGCTTGAGCAACTCCGACTTCGACAGTTGTCGCAGGAGCAAGTCCTGACGTACGAGCAGCAATGTGCGGCTTCCGAAAAGCTCAAGACGCTGAAGATGGCACAAGCCCATGCCGAGATGCAAACTGAGTTAACTCAGTCTCGCGTCGAAATCGACATCGCCAAGAATCGTGGCGAAGCAGAACTCGAACAAGCGCGGATGCGTGCAGAACAGACCATTGTCGATGCAGAAGCCGACCATCGGAAACACTTGCTCATGGCGGAAGCTGAAGGCAAGGCAAAAGCAATGCTCGGCGAAGGCGAAAGCAGGCGAGTGGCGCTCGAAGGTGAAGCGCAAGCGAGTGTCTTACGAAAGCAAATCGAATCGTACGGCGATCCACGGCTGTACGCCATCTCAATCGTCTCGAAACACCTCGCGCACAGCCACCAACCGCTCGTGCCACAGCAGCTCTTCATGGCTGGAGCGTCACGCGATGGCGATTCCACCAATGTAGATCAAGGTCCGCTTGGCATGTTGATTGAACTGCTGCTGGCAGAGAAAGTTGGCTTCCAGCCGAGTCTCCCGACCGATACGGATCAGGATTCTGAATCCAGGAGCGATACATCATTGCATGCATGATGTCACGAAAGCGGTTGGTTCTCGGGTCCGATCGGTGGCCGACAACACGGACCACCGATCGGCAGCGCGGTGGATGAGTCACCAATCTTCGACGGCTGGCTCTTCGACCTTGCCGACCATCGCATCAGCACTTGACCGGAGTGTTTGTAGTGTCGCCGCTTCTTTTTCACCGAGCAGTGCAGCAGATTCTATGTAGCGCAAACTGTCTCGCGGCGAGGCGTGGATTCGGCTTTCTCCGGGTGTGTCGTACAGCGCAAACCGGTGTCAACTCGCTCGCGAAAGGTTATCTCTTCGCGCAGGATGTGGTAATCCTGTGGACCATCGAATGCAAGTTGGCACTTGCCGGGGCGGGAGCCCAAAAATGTGATGGTCAACGGTGGGTGACCAGCAACTTGAATGACGACACTTTGACCGTTCTTGCGTGTGAATGTAAGCATGGCGATTCTCCTGTCCTTGGATGAATGCTGGCCGTGGCGGGGACTCCATGAGTGAGCGCGCAAGACACAGCACAGTGCTACGTGCATCGAAATGGGAACGTGCTGCGATGGCAGCATGCAAAGAACTGTCACGCCCGAGGGGGCGGAGTGTGAAGCGTCACGAGTGGCACCCAAAAACCGCAACAACATGCGACTGATTTTCGGCCTCGTGACATCCCTGTACTCCCGTGCTTGAACTGTCGGGATTATAGTGAACTAACGTTCACTGTCAAGGGCGACTCAAAAGAATTCGCGGCCACAGGTTACAAGCGTTAAGCGCGAACTTCGGTCAGCAGATCGATGGTAACAAGTCCGGTCGCAATAACGACCGTTGTGAAAAGCAGGAACATGGCGAACTCGAATAGAAGAAGTCGGATGTTGTCGAATGTTTTATCTGTTGCCACCGACATCAATTTGGTCACGCAAGAGACTAACAGATGAACGCCGCCTCTGGGAAGTCCGCTAGCGAAATGCGTTAAAGCATTGCTAGCATTCTAGTTGTGGTGCGCAAGATCGCGGTGTACGCTGGTGAACCTGAGTGAGGTATCAGCGGAGCGTCGCGCAATGTTAGACATAGGTGGTTTTCAAGCTGAATCATGTCTTGGCGTGTCGCGCCGAGCGTTTCTCCGAATTGGTTCGGCGTTGCCGTTCGTCAGTGCATCACTGACAAGCTCGACGGCCAACGCAAAAACCGCGAGAGCGAAATCAACCGTATTCGTTTGGCTTTGGGGCGCCCCCAGTCACCTCGATACGTTCGATCCTAAGCCCGATGCACCGACTGCGTATCGAGGCCCCTTTTCGTCGATCGGAACGAAGACACCGGGAGTTCGATTCACCGAATTGGTTCCTAAGTTGGCGGCACGCAGCGACCGCTTCTCATTGGTGCGATCAAACATCACTCACGATGGAGGCCACCCCGGAGCTGGTACGCTCGGGATGACGGGCTACAAAGAAGGTCCAGGTCCAATCAAACCGAGCTTCGGATCGATCGCCGCTCGGCATCACGGACAGGGCGATTTGCCTCCGTACTTGATGCTTGGTCGAGGCGTCCCGCGCGACGTCGTTCGACCAGTGCAAGGTTACGGTGGCGGAGATTGGGGGAAGGCCTACGATCCGTTCATGGTCGATTGCGGCGAGTTAGGCGAGACCAATGTTCCGGCATTGAAACTGTTGCAAGGATTGTCGCCCGAGCGAATGGCAGATCGCAGATCGCTGTCGGCAAAGTTGGACGAAGTTCGTCGCGGGATTAGAGAAGACGAGTTTGACCAGTGGGACGATAACACGCGGCGCGCGTTTTCGTTGTTGACGTCTCGCAACGCCGTTCAAGCGCTCGACCTGTCTCAGGAAGATGAGAAGACTCGATCTGCCTATGGACAGACATCGTTCGGCCAGAGCCTACTGCTTGCGCGACGGATGGTCGAAGCGGAGGTTCCCTACATTCATGTGAATTGGAGCGAGTACGTCGAAGCCTTTACTCCGAACACTGACTTCGGATGGGATACTCACATTCACAACTTCGATCTACTCCCAAACCGACATTGTCCGATCTTCGACCGCGCGTTTTCAGCCTTTCTCGATGATCTGTATGATCGAGGTCTGATCGACTCGACGCTTGTCGCTTGCATGGGCGAATTCGGTCGCACTCCGAAGATCAATCGCCGCGCGGCCCGCGATCATTGGCCACAATGTTATTTTTCGCTGTGGGCTGGCGGTGGCATCAAGGCCGGACGCGTCGTTGGTGCAAGCGATCGACTGGCCGAACATCCAATATCACGCCCCATCGAGCCTTCTGCGGTCGGAGCTACGATCATGGACCAGATGGGAATCGATAGCGTCGCTCGAGCCGAGCTCAACGTACTGCAAGACAGTGAAGTTATCCATGAATTGCTTTGACCGTCGATCCTTTGCCGATTGCGCTGGGACCGGGAGCGACTCTCACCGCCGAATTCATGAGAATTCGGACTCAGCTCGCAGGATTTCAGAAGTCTCACAACTTCGGCTACGACGGTTTGTGTTGGCCCTACTTGCGACCCTTTTCACTGCCTCGCTTACCGCTGCGCCGCCAATTCGTCTCACGACCGATGGCAAACAGAAGATGGACCCAGTCTTCGTGGCGAACGGCGCCGAGATCGTGTACGCCGCGCAAGTGTCTTTCAGCCAGATAAGTCTTATGCGGCTCGACGTTGCCGAGCGAACGATCGAGCCGTTCAATTCCGGAGCGCCAACCAGCGAACTCTGTGCAACGTTTTCAAGAGACGAAAAAACACGAGCCTTCATTCGTAACAATGCTAATTTGCACGTCCTGCTCGTCATTCAAGACATGGAGAGCGGCTCAACCGTCGAGCACAATCCGGGCGGCGGATTTGCGGGAGTCCGATGCATCTCGATGGCACCGGACGGAAGTCGCTTGTTGTACGCGTTTCCGGAGACGGAGGGCGATCAGCAGATTTTTTCGCTCAGCGCGGATGGTAAAACGAAAATGGCGATCACTAAAGGTGGAGGCGTCGATGGATCGCCGCGTTTTTCGCCGGACGGACGCTGGATCGCATTTGCTTCAACGCGCGATGGCAATTTCGATATCTTTACAATGACCTCCGCCGGCGAACAGCTCTATCGCCTGACGGAGCATCAAGGGTATGACACGCGCCCCGCGTGGTCGCCCGACGGTAAGCGACTCGCTTTCACAAGCCTCCGCGACGGCAACTATGACATCTACGTTGTTGATATCGACGGTACAAATCTTCGCCGCATCACCGACCATCCAGAGCGAGATGATTTCTCCTGGTGGCACCCGAACGGCAAACAATTGGTTGTCGTCAGCGAGCGGGAGGGCAAGCAGGATCTCTATTTGATCACGCTGTGAGGGTACGATTTCTCGCGAAGGAGTGACTTCGCCTCCGTGCCGCGTTTCAATTGTCCCCTTTCTCTAGGTATCATGAAATCTCTCATGAGCTTGTAACGGGAGAATCGATTTTGCGTCGAGACACCTTATCGAACCAATACATCATCACAGCGCTGTTTGCGACAGTAATCATCCTCGCACCTGCTCGCACGATGTTTGCTGACGAAGCGACGGAGCATTTTGACAGAGTGATCGCGCCGCTGTTGGCTCGGCATTGTCTCGAGTGCCACAGCGGCCCGGAGCTAAAAGGTGGACTCGACCTCTCCCATCGCGATTCCGCATTAAAGGGCGGAGAGAGCGGGCCTGCATTCGTTCCGAGGGACGCTACAGGCAGCTTGCTGATCGAGCGGGTCATCGCCGACGAGATGCCGCCAAAGCATCCGCTCACGGATAAAGAAAAGGTACTCCTCCGCGAGTGGCTCGACGGTGGCGCAACGTGGGGCACTGACCCAATCGATCCGTTTAGATTTACCACCACCCATCGAGCCGGCTACGACTGGTGGGCTTTGCAACCAGTGGCTGAAGTGCCCGTTCCGCGCGGAGCCGTTCTAGACTCAGCTGAGCATAATCAGAATGCGATTGATACATTTATCGCCGCGAAGCGGAAAGAGATGGGACTACGCGGATCACCGCAGGCCGATCGTCGAACGCTGATTCGCCGAGTCTACTTCGACCTGCTCGGCTTACCGCCAACCCCAGAAGATGTCGCCACCTTTGTCCGCGATGACGCGCCGGACGCCTACGAGCGACTGGTCGATCGTTTGTTGGTTTCGCCCGCTTATGGCGAACGATGGACGCGGCATTGGTTAGATGTCGCTCGATTTGGCGAGAGCCAAGGTTTTGAACGCGACAAGCTGCGCAGCAACTCTTGGCGTTATCGCGATTGGCTCATCGAGGCTCTTAACGACGACTTGCCGTACGACGAGTTTGCGCGTCAGCAACTCGCCGGAGACGTCCTCTATGCAGACAAAGCACCGGCCCGGATTGCTACCGGCTTTCTCGTGGCCGGAGCCTACGACGAAGTCGGCCAAAGTCAGCAGAGCGCGGCAATGAAAGCAGTCGTACGCCAAGACGAACTCGAAGATGTCGTGAGCGTCGTCGGCCAAACGTTCTTAGGGTTGACGATCAATTGCGCCCGTTGCCACGACCACAAATTCGATCCAGTAACGCAGAAGGAGTACTACCAATTAACCGCTGCGCTTGCGGGAGTACGTCACGGGCAACCCGAAGCGATCGATGATCAGATCGCAGCGTCGGCGATGATCGCGATGCAGCACATTGGCGCACGCCTGCGCGGCGTCGAAAGCCGACTTGCAGCAATCGAAGATCCCGTACGTGAGCAACTGCTTGCGCAACGGACCGCGAGGATCGAAGCAACGAAGCCACCTCTGCCAATTGCGGCGTGGGAATTCGATGCAGATTTCAAAGACAGCGTTGGCGAATTGCATGGCGAGCCATCAGGATCCGCGCGACTCGAGAACGGTGGGCTAGTTCTTGACGGCAAGTCCTTCGTCGCCACGGCACCTTTCGAACGAGACCTTACTGAAAAAACGTTGGAAGCGTGGGTTCTGGTTCCGAATCTTGATCAACGGGGCGGCGGAGTGATCAGTGTCGAGCAGACCGGCGGCGCTGTCTTCGATGCGATTGTCTTTGGAGAACGCGAGCCGCGTCGCTGGATGGCGGGAAGCAATGGATTCGTGAGGACGCAGAGCTTTGCAGGTTACGAAGAGACCGTGGCGGCTCGCGAGTTCGTACACATTGCAATCGTCTTCGCCAGAGACGGAACGATCACTGGGTATCGCGACGGTCAGGTCTATGGGACCTCTTATCAAAGCAAAGGGCCTGTGACTTTCAGAGCGACTGAGTCGCAAATACTCTTCGGACTGAGGCACAATCCACCTGGTGGCAACCGATTCTTAACTGGCACGATCGAGCGAGCTAGATTGTATGATCGAGCACTTTCACCGATTGAAGTTGCGGCCTCGGCTGGCACGACTAGCGATTACATTGCCGAATCGGAGATTATTGCGGCGTTATCAAGCGAACAGCAGCTGGATCGCTCGCAACTCCAATTCGAGCACGAGCAACTGAAATCGCAGCAGGGTCGCTACAACGAATCGACCGTTTATGCGGTGCAGCCTCGACCGCCCGAACGGTCACATCTCCTGTTGCGCGGCAACACGACGCTGAAGGGAGAGGTGGTAGCAGCCGGTGGCGTCGCTTCGATCGTTGGCGTTAACGCCGACTTCTATTTGGCGGCGGATGCACCAGACGCGGAACGACGAACGAAGCTCGCCGCGTGGATCGCGAATCCGAAGAATCCGCTCTTTGCCCGCGTGATGGTGAATCGCTTGTGGCATTACCACTTCGGTATCGGATTGGTCGACACGCCGAACGACCTCGGCTTTAACGGCGGCCGCCCAACGCATCCCGAGTTGCTTGACTATATGGCGAGTCAATTAGTTCAGAGCGGGTGGAGTCTAAAAACTCTACATCGCCAGATAGTAACATCAGCCGTCTACCGTCAGTCCTCTGGCTACGACATCGCGCGAGCGAAAGTCGACGCGGACAATCGCTTCTTATGGAGAAAGACGCCGCGGCGACTCGAAGCCGAAACCATTCGCGACGCCGTACTCGCGATCTCCGGCGAAATCAATCCAACGATGTACGGCCCGGGTTATCATGATTTCCGAACGTTCGTTTTCAATTCCCAGTTCTACGAAATGATCGATCCTGTCGGGCCGACCTTCAATCGACGGAGCCTCTATCGCACATGGGTCCGCTCGGGGCGAAACCAGTTTCTCGATGTGTTCGATTGCCCGGACCCATCCGCAAAGGCTCCCAATCGAGCCGTTACGACGACGCCACTTCAAGCGTTGTCGATGTTAAACAACTCGTTCGTTCTGCGGATGGCAGATCGATTTGCTGCCCGTATCGAAGACACGACGGAAGCGAACGAAAGCTCCGAATCTCGTGAAGCCTACCGCTTGGCGTTCGGGAGAATGCCTAGTGAAAACGAATTGCACGCGACGGAAGCGTTTGTCCAACAAAATGGCCTAGCTGCGTTCTGCCGCGTGATTTTCAATTGCAACGAGTTTCTTTACGTCGACTGAAGCATTGCCATGAGTCACATGCAACTTGATCGTCGCCAGCTGTTCGACTTCGCCAAATGCGGCATCGGTGGTGCTGCGTTGGCTTCTCTGTTGATGCAGGATAATCGTATGTCGGCTGCATCGGTGCGAAGCGAAGCCGATGATCCGCCACCGCATCTCCCGGTGAAGGCCAAACGCGTCATTCAAATCACGGCTTGCGGTGGAGTCAGTCAAGTCGATTCGTTCGACTACAAGCCGGCCTTAGAGAAGCATCACGGCAAGCCGCTTGGTGGCAACGAACGCCCAGATGTTTTCTTTGGAAAAGTCGGTTTGCTCCGGAAAAGTGATTGGGAGTTCAAACAACGGGGCGAAAGTGGGCTTTGGATTTCCGAGTTATTTCCGCATCTCACCAACAAGGCCGACGAGTTGACGATCGTTCGCTCGATGTTTGCCGAGACGTCGAATCATACGCCCGCCACGTTCCAGGAGGTGTCGGGCTTTCGTTTAAACGGGTTCCCTGTTCTCGGTGCGTGGCTTTCGTATGGGCTGGGCAGCGAGACGGAAGACCTTCCCGCTTATGTCGTGATTCCCGATACGCGCGGGTTCCCAGCGGGGGGTACGATCAACTGGACGAACGGTTTTCTATCGGCCCGCCACCAAGGCGTGATCATTCGAAGCAAAGGGCAAGCGATCAACGATCTATTTCCCGATCGTGAGATTTCGCAAGATACTGAGGTCGCGAGCCGTACTCTGCTTGCAAAACTAAACGAGGAGCATCACCGAGAACGCGGTGATGATGTTCTGTTGGCGCGCATTCGCAGCTATGAATTGGCTGCACGGATGCAGTTGGCAGTGCCCGAAGTAACGAACCTCGAAGGTGAAACGGCAACGACGCGCGAACAGTACGGACTCGATCAAGCGGATACCGACGACTTCGGCCGAGGTTGCCTGCTTGCTCGGCGGTTGCTCGAACGCGGTGTTCGTTTCGTCCAGTTGTATTCGGGCGGAGCTTTCGGCTCGCCACGGATCAACTGGGACGGACATGAGAACATGGTCCAAAATCACGGTCGTGAAGCAAAGCGAATCGACAAGCCGCTGGCCGGTCTAATCAGCGATTTACGGCAACGTGGGATGCTCGATGACACGCTCGTTGTCTTTACAAGCGAGTTTGGCCGCACGCCGTTTACACAATCCGCCGGCGATGTCTTGGGCGAAGGAAGGGACCACAATCAGTATGGATTCTCCTCGTGGCTCGCGGGCGGCGGGTTGAAACACGGATTCGCCTTGGGAGCAACCGATGAAGTCGGAATGAAGGCGGTGGAAGACCGGGTTCATTGGAACGATTTTCACGCGACGATTCTTCGGCTGCTGGGCATCGACCACCAGCGGCTGACGTATTACCACAACGGCATTCGACGCAGGCTGACAAATATCGGCGGCCAACCGATCGATGGGATACTTGCGTAATCTAAGGGCAATCGTCATCGTAGTAAGTTTGTAACAGGTCGCGGAGACGGCCCCTTCACTCGCCAGACAAAAGGAAGAGTCACGGAGCGCGAAGGATGAGTGGCAACAGCCATCAAGTACAGATCGTCAAATATCAAACGCTCGGCCCCGAAGCGAAGCATCTAGTTCAGCTCTGTGCCGTAAATTATGGCGGCATCAATCGCACGGACTTAGTCGAGCTATCGCAATATGTCGATTGGCGGGACTCAGACGACCGAACGCTTGAGTATAAGAAAGTGCGCAAGCAGATCCAGGCGATGGTTGACGACGGCTTGTTCGTTCGTGGAGGCGGCAGCAGCTTATCCGTCTATCAACCGCTCGTTGACGTCGCCGTTCAAGACGTAATTCGCTCGGGCAATTTCGACTTGTTCGCCACAAGGATTCAGCAGAAGAGACCGCGCGGCCAATACTACCGCCATTACTACGGCGGATCCGAAGATCGCTTTCAACGGGACCTGCGGATTGCCTTTTATCGCAGCGATGTCGTCGAGCTAAAGTCCTTGACAGCAAGAATGAACGTCACCTTTATTGGCGACGAAGACTCGTTGGGTGTGCTGACACCATTCGACATCGAGATCTTTACACACCTCGATCCCGTCCTTCAGGAGCAGTATCTCGTCGAAGCTCTTCAGGTTGCATTACTGACCGGCGACTGTTCACCCGCGATTCATGTCGGGCTCGAGCAGTTTCGTGCTAACCAATCGAAGCTCGATCCAAAACTATTGGCACGAATCATCGACGTGGCCGCTGCCAGTGGTGACTTGGCCGGCCTGAAGGCTCTGGCGGAGCAAACGGGAGGTGAGTATCCCGAGATCGATGGCTGTGCCGCGTTTCTCTGTGGCAAGTGGGACGAAGCGGAAGCGAAGTTCGAGGACGCGGTGAAACAAGTCCGCCGCAAAACTCGAAAGCGCAACGTCGCAATTGAGTTTCTTCCGGCGATCTTTCACCTTTGCCTATTGTTGCGAAAGAACTCGCCGACCGCGCGCAAGCAAGCCGAAGCGATGTTGCGGAAGATCGAGAACGACTGGCCGCAAAGCTATCGGTCGTTGGGTTGGACGATGACCTACGCGCTGGCGTTTCAGGCCAGTCCGATGGCCGGCAACGAACTGTTCTACGGACATTGGTTTGCGCACACACCTCCACTTTGCAATCTCATCGCTGGTTACGGCTGGCGATGGCTGAAGCCGGAGTCCGACTCGCCGGTCACCGCTGCGGCCATCGACGAAGGGAAGAACAACTACGCTTCGCTCGGCTATCGGTGGCTCGCCGCTGAACTTTCAGGTTTGCTCGGCCACATGTCGATCAAGAATGCGAAGTCTTTCACCGAGCAAGCTACCGCTGATCACCGCGAGCTGAAGACGGTCACTGCGTTCGACCTCATTGCGCCCGAGTCCGCGTGGGAACGTTCGCTGACAGCACTCAAACAGATCGCCGACGGTGGCGGCACGACAGAGGCTACCGCTACCGGGGCCGACGAACGAATCATCTGGGAGTTGGATTTCCGCAACAACTCCGATGACTTTGTACTCCGCCCCTATGTGCAGAAGCAAAAGAAGCGAGGTGGTTGGACTGACGGTCGCAAAGTCTCGGTCGAGCGTCTGCACGGCGGGCACGACGATCGCGACACGTTTGGCTACCTGACCGACCAGGATCGAGCGATCTGTCGCTGCATCGAGGAGGACGTGACGTACGCCTACTACGGTCGATACCGCGAGAGGGACTACTCCTTCAACTTGGGACGAGTCGCACGATCATTGGCCGGGCATCCGCTGGTGTTTCGCGCTGGCAACCGAACCGAACCGCTTGAGATCACACAACAAGACCCCCAGCTAATCGTTACCAAGCAAGGCAAGAATGCGTTCAAGATCAAACTGGAACCGGCTCCCCGCGACGAAGATCTGATCGTCGTCGAGGATGGCCCTCGACGTGTCAACTTCGTTTGCTTTTCGCACAAGCATCGCGACGTTTACGGAATTCTCGGCGAGAAAGGGCTCACGATTCCGGCCAGCGGCAGACAACAAATCCTCGCAACACTGCAAAGCATCGCGTCGCTAGTAACCGTTCATTCGGAGATCGGTGGTGGAGCGATCGAGTCCGGCGCGACAGTCGAGTCAGATCCACGTCCTCACCTTCATCTGGTGCCATATCAAAAGGGACTGCGAGCCGAGTTTTACGTGCGTTCATTTGGCGGTGATGGCCCGTTCTATCGACCAGGGCAAGGTGGCGAAAACGTGTTCGCCGAAGTTTCTGGCGAGAAGATGACCACGCGACGCGATATGGTCAAGGAAAGATCCCTCGCGGCCCACGTGATTGAGACTTGCCTCGCGTTACGCGAGCAGCGTCAGCAAGACGAACCAGCCGCCGAGTTCATCTTTCCCACCCCGATCGAAGCACTCGAACTTGCCTTGCAGCTTCGCCCACTCGTGGAGTCAGAACAGATCGTTCTTCACTGGCCAAAAGGAAAGAAGTTCAACGTCATCAAAGAAGCCGATAGCACGCAATTCCAAATGCGAATTCGCCGAGAAAAGGATTGGTTCGCCGCATCAGGCAAGTTGCAAGTCGACGAAGAGCTAACGATCGACATGATGAAGCTGCTTGAACTGACGCAGCTCAGCAACTCGCGGTTCGTCGAACTCGACGATGGCCAGTACCTTGCGTTAACAGACGAGTTTCGTCGGCAGATAGCCGAGTTAAACGCGTTTGGCGAGAGACGAAAGAACGACTTGCGTTTCGCGCGCGTTCGAGCCGCCGCGTTGGAAGAGGCCGCCGATGGATTCGAGCTAACAACTGACAAGCAATGGAAGAGTCACGTCAGCCGGCTGCACGAATCCAACTCGCTCGTCGTCGACGTGCCATCCACTTTCCAAGGCGATCTCCGAGATTATCAAATCGAAGGCTTTCAATGGTTGTGCCGCTTGGCTCACTGGGGAGTTGGAGCGTGTTTGGCCGACGACATGGGTTTAGGCAAGACGATTCAAGCGATGGCGCTATTGCTGCATCGCGCGGCGGATGGACCCGCGTTGATCGTTGCGCCAACGTCCGTGGCGTTTAACTGGTTGAACGAAATCCAGCGTTTCGCGCCGACATTGAACGCTCGTATCTTTGGCGGCGGTGACCGCAAAGCATTCCTTGAGGGACTCGGTTCGCGCGATGTTGTCATTACCAGTTATGGCTTGTTGTACAACGAAGCAGAACGATTTCAGGCTCAATCGTGGCACACGGCGATTCTCGACGAAGCCCAAGCGATCAAAAACATGGCGACCAAGCGCTCGCAAGCCGCGATGGGACTCGAAGCCGACCTTCGCGTAATCTTGACTGGCACACCGCTCGAGAATCACCTCGGCGAGCTTTGGAATCTGTTCCAGTTCATCAATCCAGGATTGCTCGGATCGTACAAATCTTTTCAAGAGCGATTCGCCGGTCCGATCGAACGTGATCAAGATCGCGGGGCGCGTTGGCATCTGAAGAAGCTAATTCAGCCGTTCATTTTACGACGCAACAAGACGCAAGTTCTCGATGAACTGCCTTCGCGAACCGAGATTACTCTGCAAGTCGAGTTGAGCAACGAGGAAGCTGCCTTCTACGAAGCGTTGCGAAAGCTGGCCGTCGAGAAGCTCTCCAAGTCAGATCCAGAAGATAACAATAGTTCTTCGCACTTGAAGATCCTGGCCGAGATCATGCGACTGCGCCGTGCCTGCTGCCATCCGAAACTGGCTTCGGAAGGAAGCGTAATTGCGAGTTCTAAGTTGGCTCTGTTCTTAGAGACGCTCGACGAGCTACTAGATAATCGCCACAAGGTACTCGTCTTCAGTCAGTTCGTAGATCACCTTACAATCCTGCGCGAGGCGTTGGATCGAAAAGGCGTTTCATATCAATATCTCGATGGCAGTACTCCGGCAAAGAAACGCAAGCAAGGCGTCGAAGCGTTCCAAGCTGGCGAAGGCGATGTCTTCCTGATCAGTCTGAAAGCCGGCGGGCTCGGCTTGAATCTGACGGCAGCCGACTATGTAATGCACATGGACCCCTGGTGGAATCCGGCCGTTGAAGACCAAGCCTCCGACCGCGCTCATCGTCTAGGGCAAACTCGCCCAGTGACGATCTATCGTTTCGTCACCAAAGGAACGATCGAAGAGCAAATCGTCGACCTGCATCGCACCAAACGCGACCTCGCCGACAGCCTGCTCGAAGGCTCCGAGATGAGCGGTAAGCTTTCAGCGGACCAGTTGCTGAAATTGATTCGCGAGTAGATCGCGAGGAGCGTTGCGAACCGGTATCGAATCGTTCTAGCAATCACTGACGCGGCAGTAGCCAGTTTATTCGCGATGTCGTCAACTATCGGTTTCGCACGGCGTTCGCCGACAACGCAGCAGTCACTATCGCGGGCATAATGCTTTGCAAACTGAGTTCAGTCTAGGAGGCACCGATCGCAATTCGATAGGCCTCTTGTTGCGAATCTAATTGCTATTGGATGGTGGTGCTGAAGGGCGTTTGCTACGATGAGCGTTTGTCATTCTGCTAACTTGCCGTGCGCCTGTAGCTCAGGGGATAGAGCAACGGATTCCTAATCCGTAGGTCGGAGGTTCGAATCCTCTCAGGCGTGCTCTTTTACTGTTGCGAAATTGGAGTGACACGCGAGTTAGCTCTGAGGGCGATTTCGCGGTGCGGCAGATGTTGCCGCTTATCCGCAGTGTCCGCAACACTTTGCGACGACGCCCGATTTGGAATGGCGCTCTCGGGTTTTTGTCGTGGAGCGCGAAATGGGAGGGTTGCTTCCGTCTTTCCGAGAAATCGCCCGCGAACTCTCGCGCTCTCGGTTTAGAAACCGCTGTAAGTTAGCAACCTGGTTGGCTTCGAGGGGCGAACGCAACCTACCGCGAACTCACTTCGGCTTGCTCGACGCTTCGCTGCAATTTCGACCACAACCTCCGTTGTTTTTTCCAATCGAAGGTCTGAACGATCGGGCGTACATCGTTCTCGATAATCATGTCGCGGCCGCGCTGCCGGCGAGGGAGGAACAGAAGCTGCTCTTGAATGTCTGGAGCGAGATTCAGCAGGGTCATGATCTGCGTCATCCGGGCAGTCGTGATGTGGCCGAACTCGGCGAGTTCGGACTGGTTGGCGATGACGCCGTCGCGGATCAACTTATCACAGCGGATTGCCAGGGCCATCAGTTGGGCGATGCGCGGAACGCGACCCACCGGCACGTCCGGCGCGCTGCCGTTACGGAGCTGCTTGCGACCGTGGTGCCGGCGAGCGATGTGAAACTTGCGAGTGACCTTGAGTGGTTCGTTCATGCGGCGTCCTCTTTTTGGTTAGCAAGTTCCTGGGTTAGCGACTTGATGCCGCAGGGATGAAAGGTGAGTGAAACGTTGCCGCGCTCCCCGTCGTACTCGACTCGCTCGACCAGCAATTCCAGTACGCGGGTTTGTTCCCGCGGCGCAAGGGCTTCCCATAACTGATCGAAGTTTGCCAGAGCATTGCCGACCTCTGTGTCGTCGACGAGTTCGCTATTGAGGGAGATCAACTCATTGTCGATTTCCGTTAACCGGCGTTCGGCACTGCGGATGCGTTCGTGAACGTCTGCCAGGCTGGATACGCGTTCGACGTTGTTCGTCGTGGCGGCGGCAACCTGCAACTTGGCGTTGTCATCGCGAAGTTGCTCCTGCAAGGCGACACGCTCGTGGGTCAATCGTTCGATTCCTTCTTCGGTCTGCCGCTGGGCCTGCCGGACGGTTTCGTCGATCACAGCGGGATCCTGGCCAATGCATTTGATCTGCTCGACGACGAACCGTTCGATCTCACCGGCAGGGACGGACGGCGAGGGGCATTCAGACCAGCCGCGCTGTTGGGCCGTGCCGCATACGTAGTAGCGATACCGCCGATTACCCTTCGACGTATAGGTGTGGGACATCGCACAACCGCAGGGACCGCAACGGAGCAGGCCGCGTAACAAGGCACCATGCTTGTTGCGAACGGCCCGGCCTCCCGTATGGCCGTTACGCTGCAGCAGCGTTTGGGCCCGCTGGAACAGCTCGTCGGCCACGATGGCTTCGTGCTCGCCGTTGTGGACCTCGTCCTTGTACTTGATCTTGCCGACGTAGGTGACGTTGGTTAGCAGCGAGTACAGGCTGTTCTTGGTGAATAGCTTGCCACCGCGCTGGGTTCCCTTTTTGGTCGTCCAGCGCTTCGTGGTCCACCCCCGGCGGTTCAGCTCTGTGACCGTGGCCAGCAGCGATTGGTATTCAAGGTAGAGTTCGTAGATCTGCCGCACGCGCTGAGATTCCACCTTGTCCACGACGAGCTTCGTGTCCTTTACGGTGTATCCGAGAATCGGCATTCCTCCGGACCATTTTCCTTTGCGACGCGACGCGGCGATCTTGTCCCGCACCCGTTCGCTGATCATCTCGCGTTCGAACTGGGCGAAGGAGAGGAGCACATTAAGGACGAGGCGTCCCATGGAAGTCGCAGTGTTGAACTGCTGGGTCACGCTGCAGAATGACGTTCCCGTCGTGTCAAACACCTCCATCAGTTTGGCAAAGTCCAGCAGCGACCGGCTGAGGCGATCGACTTTGTAGACCACGACGCAATCGATCTTACCGGCTTCAATGTCAGTCATCAGCCGCCGAAGCGCTGGCCGGTCCATGTTACCGCCAGTAAATCCGCCATCGTTGTAATGCGCGGGCAGGCACTGCCATCCCTCGTGCTTCTGCGATGCGATGTAAGCCTCACCTGAATCGCGTTGGGCGTCCAGGGAATTGAACTCCTGCTCCAGACCCTCCTCTGTCGACTTGCGAGTGTAGATTGCACATCGCACCTTCGGCACTTCGGTTTGTTTGTTGCGGCGCGTCATCGGCTCTCTCCTTCGTTGTTCAGATTGAAAAACTTGTATCCATTCCAGTGTGAGCCAGTGATCTTTTTCGCCACGGCGCTGAGCGACTTGAAGAGCTCGCCCTCGAATTCGAAGCCGTCAGTCACGACCTTGACCTGAATCAATCGGCCTTTGTAACGGCGAGTGATCACCGTGCCTGGAAGCGGCACGCGCGAGCTGCCCTCAATGCGACAGTCCACTGTCTTGGTACGCTCTGCCGCATCCGGCGACAGCTTTGACTCGCGCGGCGCCGTAACCCGCAGGTCGGCTCCATTGGCCAGTTCCTTGGCTTGACGGACGGCACGTTCGGATAGTCCGCCCTGTTCCAGCGACTGCATCCGCCAGACGATGCGGCGTATCAGCCAGGTGCGGTTGCGGGCCTGAGTGGTTTCGGCGAACAGCTCCGCGTACCGTTCGCGTAGTTCGCTGATGGTCATCCGCTCCAGCGCGGCGACCTCTTTTCCAATGTTCAATGGCATGCGTTTCTCCTTGTCTCGAAAGCCTCGGAATCGTTAACCCGAGTGGACACTGAGCCTCGTTTAGGGCGGGAACTCAAGGCCCTCGGCGAGGATTCCGAGATTTTGTTGGAATCCATAAACACTTGCATTTTTGGCGACCGTCGCATGCTCCCGATCTCGCTATGTGAGGCCCCTCATTGGCCACGTGACGCGTTGTTCTCTCGTTGTCGATCCATCTCCGCCAAGCTCGTGTTCTGGCGCGACACGTTGCGACACACGGCCCCGTCGCTGTTGCCTTCTATTGCTCGCCCTCCTCCATGATTTCCGCTAGCGCCTCCGCCCACGGCAGGCGGCCGTCGCGGATTGCAGCCTCGATCCGTTTCAATAAGCGCCATTCCCACAGGGGCACGATCACGACGTCCTGCCGGCTGTAGCGCTGCACGACGATCGGCTCCTCCGTGTTGGCGACCTTCTGGCAGGCGATCCCAAGCGTGTCGCGGAGGTGCGTAATCTGGACGACGTGATCAGGCTGTGAATCTGTCATGTACAACAATAAAACTCTGTCTAAGTCTGCGTCGCTTTCCACGGACGTCTCGAAAAAAGATCCGCCGGGAAGTACCTATTCGATTTCGGATTCGGACCGGCTACCGTCGCGCACCGTCGCGACAGTTCCCATTGCGCGCAGATCCTTTCCGCGCGCGCGTGCGCACATGCGTAAGGAGTGGGGGATGTCGTGACGGTGCGCGACGGTAAGCTCGTAAGTCGTTGTGGCGTAAAGGTCGGTTACCGTCGCAGAAGCGAATTGCCTCGCGACGGTTGTGCGACGGTATGTTACGGTAGCGGCGTTCATTACTTGTTCCCTTTGAGATCGATGCCCTCATAAAACGGTAAGTCTCCCGTGCCACGACGGCGAGAAACGCCCGATACGGCCGCAGCAAGATCTCGACCAAACGATTGCTTGGTGCTGACCAGCGTGCGACCCTCGCGTTCGCACCAGTCCTTCCAGGCCTCGTATAGGTTGGCGACCCAGATGCGGTGTACCGGGCCGACGACACACTCGTCGCGGACAAACGCCGCCACCGGCGACGAAAGGTCTTCAATCTCTTCCACGACATCCCGCACGCTGGAAGGCACCACGAACCGCCCACGTTCATTCAGGCGTTGCCAGCCCTCGACGGCCCAGTTGAGAATGCCTGGCAACTCGCCGAGCAGCCGTTCGGTCAATCCAGTGTCCTCGCGGCCGTAGAAGCTCTCCGTGAGCCGCAGGATGATGAAACGGCCTGCGAGGGCGCCGCTTGAATCGCTCAAGCGTGGGAACTCGTTGGTCAGGAACATGAATCGCGTCGGCAGCTTGAGCGTAACGCTGGTGATGTTCTTGCGGTCGACGGTCAGCGTGTCCTCGCCGCTGATGCACAGGAGACGTTCGACGACCGTGGCGATGTTCTCGCCGTGAAATCGCGCGTCGCTGACGATAGCCAGACTCTTGCCGATCAGCGGCTGAAGGCCAAACGGCCCGGCAAGGCTCGAAGTCGTGGGCCCACAGACATTGCCGGCGCCGATCAGTTTGGCGAGCACGCGAGCCAGCGTGCCCTTGCCGCTCCGCTTGGGCCCGACAATCAGAAGCATCTTCTGCTGGGAGGTGTCTCCGGTAAGGCAATACCCGAACCACTCCTGGAGCAGGTCCAGCGATTCCAGATCTCCGTCGAACAGCTGGTGCAAGAACTCGTACCAGGCCATCGGCGCTTCGGCACTCGGATCGGGGTCGAAGTCCAGCGAGCACGTTGTGAAGAATCGTGGAGTCGGCGGCAGACGCCGCATCGTCGGCAAGTGCAGCAGCACGGATCGACAGGCCACGATCTCTTTGGGATGCGGTGCATCCGGAGTAGCATCGAGCCAAGATGGACAAGGCGTCGATGCGGGCAGATGAACGAAGGCCTTGATCGAGTCCAGCGCCGCCTTGACCGTCGACGGATTGGAATGAAAGTCGACCAGCTCGAGCGCTTTCGTTCGCTGGTTGTAGTGATAGCGCAGCGCGTCGTGCAGCCACGCCTGAAGCTGCTGCTTGACGGCGTTGTCCTCAAGCTCGCAATAACGATTGTCTTGCCAGGCGTTGAGCAGACCGGCATAGCAATGCAGCGTGCGGCTAGCGGGATGCAAGTGAAACTCGTTGACGAAGGCCTCGGCAGTCGGCAAGGTCCGGCTGGGCGAGAGCACTAATCTGCCGCTAACCGGTTCCCGTCTGCCGAGTGCGATGCATCCATCGGCGGCAACCCTCAGCGCCTCGCCACGCTGACAATGATTCTCGGCGTCGCGCAGCCGTTTCAGTATTTGGTCGTCGCTCCAGCGGCGCGGAAGGGGCTTCTTCTGACAGTATTGGCGTATAGTGGCCAGAGCGGTGCGGTCGTCGAGATCGTGCTCCACTGCGCGGCATGCCGCAACGAACAATCGGTGTGAGCCATCACTCTTGTCTACTATCTTGATCCGTAGCATAGCGGCCAGGCAGCGGGCGGATCGCTCGTCCATCGCGATCGGCTTGGACTCCCGTTTTGGCGGTGGTGGCGACTCGGGGCGTTTTGCCTTTTCTTTCGGGGCTGGTTTCTCGCCGAGTTCGACGCGGACGGCGTCCGCCAGCCGCTTTACGCAGTCGACCAACACATCGGGTTCGAGTTCGGCGGGTTGCCCCTCCTGTTCCCAGCGGATCGCTTCGCCCGACTCGTGCGTGCTGGGAGGGAAGACGGTCTGCATCCCGGTCGAGCGCACTTCGACGATCATGCCAGCGGACTTGCTGCGGAACTTCTTGGTCGCCAGGGGGCCGGTCACACGGTACAGCCAGTGCGAACGCGGGTTGCCCGCACGACCAAATACCGCCGGGGTCGATGGCAGGAATTGCGGGGCAAGTTCGACAGCGCGAGGATGATCGAGATCGACGTCGAGCAACCAGCCCGACGGTTCACCTAACAAGATGCCGATGTTTTGAGGCCTGCCGTTGAAGTGGTCACCAAGCGACTCCGCCGTTAACCGCATCCGCTCCCAACCCTTGAATCCGGGATTTTTGCTGCGATGTGGGATCGGAATCACCGACCAGTCACGCTTGGCATACAGCTCGGCGGCCATACGCGTCGCTCCGTCGACCTGTGTCTGGCCGTCATTCGCCATGAGAATGCTGCTCCCCTGCCGTTGCTGCAACGATTTCGCCCCGGTCCTCGGCAATCCGCCTTAGTTCGGAGCCGATACGCTCCAGGTCGGAGTCGCGAAACACCCTTGCATGACCCGCCCAACTGACGGGCCGGATGTTTCGAGAGCGGATCACGTATTCGACGCGGTGAACTTCCTGGTCAAGCCGGCGAGCGATTTCGCCGACGGTCAGCAGCGATTCAGGCTGAGTCATGAAGCTATTCCTCGCGATAGGTCACACTCGGGCACGCCGCGAATGCCACGCATCCGTCAACCGCCCCTCTATTCCTTTAAGAGGGGAACTCTGTGACCCTGAGCGGGGAACAACGTGACCTTTTCGCGCGAACATTTGTGGTGCCACGTGTCGAGGCAGTCGGCAGCCGGATAAAATGATCCTTTCGCAGGACTCGGAGAGGTGAAGAGAAGCAGTGAGCGAGAACGGAGAAAAACAGGAGATCCGCGCCGGCAGGGCTTTCATGGCTGCAATCGAAGCCGATCCTAAGGCAAGGCAATCGCTCGCAACGGCATTGCTGAAACTTCGGGCATTTGCGGAGTGCGCCAGGGCAGCCGGCACGTCGCATCGCGTCGCAATGCAGGCGATCCACCAAGTACTGACCACGGTCGACGAGGCTGAGAAAGGCGCGCTGGCGGAACAGCAACGGCTCATCCAGGAAGGCATTTCCGGCTTGCGAGCCGAACAGCAGCGGCTATTCGCCGAGCTAGAGCGTGAGGCCAAAACCTCATTCGACGATGTCAACGATGAATTGGCGTTACACGGGTTTGAGCCGCCTGCCAACCATCTCGAATCATGGGAGGAGCTGGCGCGGATCGTCGAGCAAGATCCCGGCCCGATGACTTTGGACGAGATCTACCGCTGGGCCATCGCCTGGGCCAAACGGGAACTGTTGCGCCGAAAAATGGACCGCGGAGAATTGCCCGGGCAACAGACGAGCAAAGAAGATACACTCCCGGCGTTTAGGTCAGCCGAAGAAGCCGGCATTTTTCGTGACGAGCATGACCCGTCGATCGCCTGGTGCATGGGCAAACGGATCTATCTGGGAAACGACACGCAGGCCAGCCGGCTGTTCTGGCTATTGGCATCGCCGGTCGGACGAGCCTGTTCATTGGGAGAGGTCCAGCGCGCAGTCGAGGACATGGAAACTACCCAAGATATGGACGATACCGGCGAGGAGTACAGAAAGGCCGGTCAGCGTATCCGGAAGGTTGTTTCGAAACTGCGGGCCGAGTTTCGCAAAGCTGAGGTCGACGATCACCTGCTCATTGTGCGGGGCGGCGATGCCGATGGCCCGGAATATTCCATGGTCCTGCGATTCAGTGCTGCGAGATGAACAATTGCATTAAGTAACACGACAAGCTGTGCAAATAAATCGCCTACCCACATCACAGTGTGGTCTGGATCAGGGTGTCTTTCCGAACTGGGGTTCTTTAGCTGGACGAACGACCCAATCGGAGAAAAGCGATGTGAATCCGTCGTGCTCGAAATCGCCGATCTGCAATTCCACAATGTTCACAATGGGGATCGAAACGCCGCCGTAAATGGTTGAGCGGCCGTGCAATTGTCCGTCCATCGCTTTCAACGATTCGAATCTCAGGATTGAGCCATCGGCCAATCTGAAGCGGATATGGGAGGCATAGGAAGATTGAGATTCGCTCGTTTCTTTTTCGACGTTGACGATTCGCGCGATTCGTTCGATCGGCACAGAAGACTTTCGAAGTTTGGATTCAAACTGAACCGTTTGTCCGTTGATGACCGATAGATGGCCCCGTTTCAAGTCACCGTTGTTGGCGACGAGAATGTGACTGGGGGGACTTTCACGGTTGAATCTCGGGACCGTTAAGGCCCGTTCCAGTTTTTTCTGATCGATCGTGAGTTTACTTGCTCTCGTGATGAGAGTTTCGATGTTGAGATCGATCGCTTTCAGATGAAAGGACTTCATGGTTCTCGTCTGCAGAAACGGCGATTTGAACTCAAGTGACTCCTTGTCACAGGACAGCACTTCGCAGGGTATGACTTCTCCATTGCGGAGATGCAATACATGAGAAAACGTCTCTGGGTCAAAGGAGAGTCCTTCTTTGTTTGCGTTCCGAGCACTCCGTTCGATGATTGCTCTGCCGCCTGCCGAGAGCCGCAATGGACGGTCCATTCCGGCCAGTTTCCAACGCAACGGTGAGTTGGCCGAGTCAAACTGAAGCAGTCCACGTAGGCTGCCCGAATCAAATTTCATGCTGTCAAGGTTTTGGTCGGGCAGTCCGTCAGGACTTGCGACGTTGTTCGTTGAAGGGAATCGCAGTGACGACGCGTTGGTGACAGCGCAGGGCACAGGAACATCCGAGAAGGCAGTCCGCAGTGTCACGTGGCTCGGGCTGGTCTGCTGGACTTGTCCACGCAGGACCGCCCCGTCAGCGTAACGCATCTCAGACGCATCGCTTGTTACCGCGAGTTGGACGCCTGGAGTTTCGATGCGGTCGATCTGTTTCAGGTCGATTGCTTGTTGTTGGCCGCCATTCAGAAGAACCGCATCACCTTCATTTGCTGAAAGTACACCGTACAAGAAGCTGCCATCGAGCAGGTAGACTCGTGGTTTTTTGTCATCGACTGGCTTCTGTGCATGACTCTTGGCTTGGCGACTGATGACCAGTCTTTGGATCGTAAGGTCGTTGCCGCGGTTGCGAACGATGATGCCCGAGTCACCAGTTGCCGCATGAGCATTCTTTGCAGTTGCCAGCAGACGTCCACTGGCGTCGGAAACTTGTAGCTCGCCCGTCTCACCGTCGTAGGCAAGACGCAGTCGCACATCTCGCTGGCCCTTGCCGATGGTGATGATGGGCTCGAACAGGTCGTCCTGAAGAAGGACGACCTGATCGTCCCATGTTTCCAGGCGAAGTGTACCAGGGTCGGCTGCCGCAGTCTTGTCCTTGGCGAACGCCAGCACAAACTTCGGTGCTGCGGACGCCACAAGTTCCAGCTCGAGTTCGAATTGCTTTGGCAAATTGGCTTTGTGAAAGAGGGTTGAGCCAGTTTTTTGGGTGATCGCATGACCTGCCGGCTCGCGTTGCCAAAGATCAGTCTTTTTGATTTCCCAATCGTCGAACTGCGAGCCATCAAAGATCATGTTTGGATTGTTGCGGCGGATCAATGAATAGATTGCGGGCCGTGCGATGGTGAACTTGCCTAACCGTTCGTTGGACATCGTGAATGTTTTGCTATCTGCGCCAATCAGGTCGGCGGTGAACACGTCGCCCGAAGT